>CAVSKQ010000003.1:0-813703 GCA_963728615.1 uncultured Gammaproteobacteria bacterium | reverse complement strand
AACAGCGATAATCAGGAAGACGAAGAGGACAATAATGTCCTGCGCCTGATGGACAATCAGCGTGTAGTCAGGGTTCAATGAACAGATAGTTGAAGGCCAGAAACACGCTTATCGAGGCAGTGATGCCCGCTGTCAGCCCCCAGAGAGTGGTACTCAGGAGCACGACCAGCAGGTAGATCAGGGCAATGGTGGGCGTGGTCAGCCAGCCGCCAAGCAGCACCGATCCCGCCGTCACGGCGGCGACCAGGGTGATCGTCAGCAGCAGCCCGATCAGGCGCTGGAAGATGGCCCATGCCTGGAGCCGATTTGTGACGAATACCGAACCAGTCATGCCTGATTGCATAAGCATGATGCCGGGTGGGGCGCAGTAAGCAGGAGGGCGGCCAATCAGGCCGCCCTCCGCTGAGAGGCGCTACAGGAGCTTGGCGGCGAGGCCCCACAGCTGATACAGGATGCGCTTCACGAAGCCAGGTGAGTTCTGGCCTGGCATGAGCGGAGGGAACATGTTCGCGCCCGGCTCATTGACGGTGTTGCCGTAACCTGTGGTATCCCACAGGACATCCGCGCCAGGAAGCCCCCCATCGACCACGCCCTGATCGGGCTCAGTTCCATTGTTGATATAGGTATTGTCGTAGATACGGTTGCGCTCAGAGAGGGGACCGACCCCATTTGTGATCTCACCCGGTTCATAGAGCCTGATAGAGCGAGGCCATCGCGACGCCCAAAGCTGTTGTTATTCTCGATGGTGTTGTTGTATATCTGGAAGTAGTCGGTCGCCATCACGAAGATGCCTGTGCCGACGGGGACCAGGGCCACCACCGAGCCGGGACGCGCATCGGCTTTCGGGGCGATTGTTGTCGTGGACATAGTTTTCATGCACACGCACATCCATCGACACCTTGCTGCTCAGGTTTGGCAGCAGGAAGATCAGGATACCGCCCGTATTGCCCCACGCCTCATTGTCGTAGACATCGGCGTTGACGAAGTACCTATACTCATGCCCGTTACACTGTCATAAGCCAGGTTGTTACGCACAACAATATCGCGTGACTGGCCGACATAGACCGCCGCGTCGTGTATTTTCTCGGCAACAGTGCATTCGACCGGTACACATCGTTACTGTGTACAGAGGATACACACCATATAGACCTGTATCCACTGTATGAGATGGCGGAGGGTGAAACCCTGTTCACACCTTCGACGAGGATGCCGTTGCCTCTGTAGTTACGGACCACGAACTGCTCCATCGTGAAGTTGTTGCCCGAAGCGATTACGCCATCAGTCAGGTCGAACTCGCCATCAGCATCAATATCGCCGTCGAGGATCGGCAAGGCTGGGGCTTCAGCGCCGGTGGGGAAGCGATACATGTCGTCGCCCCTCATCGGGCACATGGCAGGTTCATCACCCAGGCCTTTCAGGGTGATATCGTTGAGGTCAATGACGACGCTCGTGATAGATGCCTGCTTCGACAAGGATGGTATCGCCGGTTCGGCGCAGTCAATCGCGCCCTGAATGCTTTCGCCTTTGTGCACAATCAACTCGCCTAAGTAGCTGCGCTGCGGCACTCAGGGCGATCATCTGGCGCGGCGCTGAACTGCCAGCTTCTCACGTCCGGGGTTGTCGATGCTCTCCACAACGGGCAGGCCTGATGGCACGCCGTCGGGGATCGATTGCGTGGCCTCCTCATCGACATAACCCGCCGTCCAGTACTGCTCTGGAATGGCTTGGTCGGTAAGCGCGTTTGCGTACAAAGGCGATCAGGTCCTGCGTCTCCTGCTCGCTGAGATCAAAGCCGCTGACACGGCAATCTCCTCGGCGAGGGTAAAGTCGTCGCCGCCTGTGTGGTAGAGGTCGATCACATCTTCGAGTGTCTCTTCAGAGCCATTGTGCATGTACGGTCCGCGCAGGACAACGTCGCAGAGTCGGATTGTGAACGAGTAATCCAGCCCACCGTATTCTCCTGCGCCGACATCCTCCAGGCCCTGATCATCGACACCGATGACGCTCAGTGTATTTGGTGAAAAGGGGTGAACTGTGGCACTCGAAGCAGCGCGTGCCCGCCGAGCGGAAAATGCCCAGACCGCGCCGCTGCTGGGTGGTCAGCGCATCAAAATTGCCATTCGCATATTCGTCGAAGGGAGAACCATCGCTGATGAGGGTGCGCTGGAAGACGGCAATGGCATTGTAGATGTTGTCCTCGGTCACACCGTCATCGTCGGTCTTTGAACTGCTCATTGTATTCAGGGATGGCGGCAATCTCGTTGATCAACTCGGCGGGGTCCTGGACCATCTCCATGTCGGAGGTCAGGGACTCCGTCGCCTGCTCTTCGAGGGTTGTGGCGCGCCCATCCCCAGAAAAGCTAGAATTGCTTTGTGCGGCATTATTCCACAGGGTGGGAGTGTGGCGCAGCGCCGTTTCTTCCCCATCAGGCCCAAAGGCAAGGGCGTTCGGCTCCGAGAAGCCCCAGTCGGGGTGGTGGCATGACGCACACGAGCGATCATTGTTACCCGACAGCACCGGGTCGAAAAATAGCTGGTAGCCCAGGCTGGCAAGCTCATCGCTGTAGGGTTGATCAAGCTCAGGCCATTCGCGCAGCAGACCTGTATCGGATGGCTCGATGTTCTCTGCGCCGACACCAATGTGCTTCGGGGAGCGGGGTGTCACGCTGGATGTGGGCAGCAGCAGCAGCCCTATCAAAAACAGCAGGATCAGCCCGACCGGAACAACGAGAAACCGCCCATCTCGGCATTCTGCGTGCGGGGTGGCAATGCCAGCGGTCATAGTGAACTCCTCAAGGGAAAATTTTTAAGTTTATGGTTGTAAGTCATAAGTTCAACTGCAAACTGCAACGACGGTTATTCAAGGGTCATCAGGTAGGTGATGATTTGATCGACCTCCTGTGAGGTGGAGAACACCTGGCCGAAGTTCTGCTGCATAGTGCCTTCGAGAAAGCCATCAACGACATAGACATTCGGGTTGACGATGCTTTCACGGAGGTAGTCTTCAGCGCCCAGACCTTCGATGCAGAGTCTGTGAGATGGTGGCGATGTGGGCCAGCGAAGGGCCGACGAGTTGTACCCCCTCGGCGGTGGCGTGGCAGGTGCCGCAGCTGGCCTGAAAACAATGTCCGGCCCCGACCTGCATCGCTGGCGGGGTCAATGGTCGGGGTGGGGGTGGCTGTGGATTCGCCAGCGCAGGCGGCAAGCAACATCACTGCAAGCATAACGGGTATGATGATCTTGTGCATAGGTTCCGAAGTGTGGATAGGATGGTTCACTGCCACACAGTTATAGCGAGGATTGTGGGGAAAAAACAATCGGACGATGCCCTTCGTTTTGGGGCTGCATGGCATTGCGCTCAATGCTAAACTCCAGCATTACATTGGCGAACTTTTGATGGGGGTCTCGATAGGTGGAGGCGCAATTGCTGCCGCTGCGGCACAGCGTAAAGGAACAGGAGGAGGAAGGGGAATGACCGACTATACGCTTGATGAACTGGAAAAGGGCTACGAATTAAAGATATGCGCGCTCGGCAATCGGGGCTTTCAAGAAGCCGGAGACGATGCGGCAGGTGGTCGAAGAAGCGCGCGCTGGCTGGACGCTGCTGGAGAAGTTGAGCAACAGCCGGCTGCGTGAACGCCGATCGGCGCGCCGCGGGAGAAGGACGTGGCGCTGCCTGAAGGCGTCGACCCCTATCGCACTGCCTTTGGCATCAGCGAAGGGATGGTGGTGTTCCTGATTGTCGGCAGCATTATGGTGCTGTTTGCCGGGTTTGCCATTTTGATGAGCGTATTGAGCGGCTAAGGGGCTGGTGTGGCACTGGATGAAAGTCGGCGGGCGCGAGGGCATCGACCCCTATCAAATCAGTGCGCTGGCCTGCAATCTTCAGGACATGCTGTGATAACTCAGGCGTTTGAAGGTGAGAGTGTGTCAATGATGGGCGCGGGTGCAGCAGTAAGTTTGATGATGGCAAGCTGGCTGCTGCGCGGCGGAGAAAGCAGCAGCGGGCGCACGAAAAAGAAGGTGCTGGCGATGCTGCACAAGCGCGCGGGGGGGGATTTCAGATTCAAAATTCTGCGCTCTGCGATTGGGGCTTTTGGGGATAGCTACGACCCGTGCAGCGCGTCACCGGGGAGGAAGCACGCGCGAGTTGGAGACCGGCAAAAAAACTCGACAAAAACAGGCTGGTATTCATGCGAAACATCCGCGAACGCGCGCTTGATCGGTCTATCCCGGCCAATGGGATTGATCTGTATCGAACGACTTATGGAATGTCCGAGACGGAACTTCGCTGCTAATTGTTGGCGGCACGTTTTTGTCCATGCTGATGGTAGGTGTTGCGATGTGTGGCATCCTCTACTCAGCCCTGAGACTTCCATTCCACGTCGAAGCTGGTGGCTGGCGCGCCCCTGTCTTTCTGATCGCCATAGTGCAGCAGACCATACATCAGACCGTAAAATAGATTGTCGGGATAAACGGTGTTGGACGTGATGCGAGTTGTAGATGCATCAAGGTGCTCGACCGCAATCCAGCCCGGATTGCCGCTGCGATGACGTGTCGGGAAGACTGCTGTGTACTGCTCAAGCAGCTTCTGCGGGAGGCAGCGCCAGCACTTCTCGCGGGTGATGCTGACAATTTCTTAGGGCGGTGGCGGAATGCCCGTTCAGCTCAGGAGTGGGATCGCACGTATATCTCGTTATCTGTCTCTCCTCTAGCGTGACATTCATTTTACTTGAAATCAGGGTGACAAAAAGCGTACAGCCTTTGCGCAAAGATGCGCAGGGCGAAGGGCGCTCATCCGATCTATAAACTGGTGGCATGCATTTCAATCACCGTGGAGGATTATATGAGCAGAAGGTTTACAGGACTTTTTGCGCTTCTGGTTTCACTGCTTGCGATCAGCGGTTGTGCGCCAAAAGAGCCTCAAATCGTGGAAGTAACACTCACTGACTTCACGATTGAGGTTGATCGAACAGGCATTCGAAGCAGGCCAACCCTATGAATTCGTGATCACGAATGAGGGGGCACTGCCGCATGAGTTTGTCGTAATGCCGCCTCTGCACGAGGGTGAAGACAGCGGGCATGATATGGGGCACGAAGCTGAGGCGCTGCTGGCAGTCGGGGAAGATGAGCTACCACCTGGTGAGACGGTGACGGTCAGTGTGACCTTTCCACAGGCGGCAGCGGGTGAGGAGCTAGAATTCGCTTGCCACATCGCGGGGCACTACGAAGCAAACATGCGAAAGGCGATTGAGATCAATTAGAAGCAAGAGGGCGGCGATTAGATTATCGCTGCCCTGTTCATCTTCTGTTACTTCGCTTCGGCGCGGGCGGGCGCTTCGACGCGGTACTTCTCCGCCAGGGCATTGAGGGCGCGATAATACGGCTGATGCTGGGGATATAATGGCGCTCATCAAGGGCGTGGGGCGCAAACCCGACTGCCCCCATACGATACCCTGCCCACCGGGGCAAAACGCGCGCTGGTCCCCGGCAGCTTACGCCCGATGCGCGGTTCCTCGCCAGAAGCTTCACGCACCGCAGTCAGCAGATTGATAAGGTGCGGGTTATGGGTGCGCAGACGATACCAGGGTCCCGCACTTCGACTTGAGCTCCATGCCTGCCTCGTATTGGCGTACTGGCGTATGTATCGACATCGCGCCGAGATCATCCTGCGGGATGGGCGGACTTCGACGCCAAGCTCGCCGCGCGTGGCGGTGATGTTGTACACGCCAGGCTGCCCGACATTCAGGAAGGGGAAGCGCGCTCCGGTGGCCCAGCCATCCGTCGAGGCGAGATCAGGTGGTTTGCGAGGATCGTGTTCAACTCGTTGGAAGCGGCGATCAGGCGCTAGATCGAGTCGGCATGGGCGCTGGCGGTGCCTGTATGACCCGCTTTACCGGATGCAATCAGGCGGAAGCGGCACACCCCGGGATTCTCCACGCAGACTTCACCGAATAGCTCGATTCCTTTTCACCTGTACGCTCACCCGCAATGAACAACTGCGGCGTGTAGCTGTACTCTCGCTTGAGTACATCGAGGACATGTGGAGTGCCAAAGGCTCCATTTCGCCGTTTTCCTCATTGCCGACCAGCAGCAGGTTGATTGCTGGCAGTACACCGCTTGCCTTCATCAGATCTTTCATCCACACCATGTACGAGGCGACGACGGTTTTCATATCGGCGCTTCCGCGACCCCACAGATAATCGCCGTCGATGCGCGGCACAAACTCAGAGTGGTCGGGCATGGGCTCTACGACATCGAAGTGACCGGACAGCATTACCGGCGCGGGAAGTTGATCTGGAAAGTGGGCAAGGATGGCAGGATACTTACCCTCGTCGAATACTCGAACCGTCAGTCCAGCAATTCGAGGTAGCGGCGGATGAAACGCGCAGCGTGGTTCACTTCGTCAATACGCTCATCGGGGCAGTTGGTGACCGAGGGAATACGGATCCTGACTGGGACAGCGCGACAATCTCGCTGGTCTTGTTGGGGTAGCTGGCTTCGATGATCACAGGCTGCGCGGGGTGGAAGTCGATGCGCACACTCGGCGCATGATGTGTCTCATCGCACTCTGCGTCGATCAGGGTGCTTGAGTTTGGGGCTCTGGGAGGATTGGCTTCGAGGTCCGCCATATCGCTTCGACCTGCGACTGGACTTCACGCTCGCGCTCCTGGGCGCGGCTGATAGAAGTTCAGCAGAGACAATATCGGTTTCGTCCAGAGGTCCCGCAGGTTGGTGCGGAGAATTTCGGCGGCATTTGGGCGCCATGCACCATCTCTACCAGCGGATCGAGGTCGTCCCAGCGTCCCACGCTTCGGCATAGGGCGCACCTGTTCAAGCGTCCAGCCGAGGAACTCGCGCATCTGGATGGGCTTCCCCGTGAACGGGTCTTCGATTTCGGCGCGTAGGCCATGGGTTGCAGCGGCGGACTCGTTGCGACGGGCGCGGGGAATATCTTCTAATATAGCGGAAGGCACGGGCGAAACAGGATTCGGCATAGAACTGGAGTAGCAGAGCTCGACCAGGCTGAGATGTGCTAAATCAAGGCGAATGTCGTCGCCCGCCTTCGTCTGTGCGAAGCTCGACGCGGCTCATGGCAGATCAATTCGGGCGCGCAGATTCTCCTGCTCGATCCTTGGCGAGCCATCTCTTCGATACTGGTGCCGTTGTAGACGCCCTTATCGTAGAGGCTGCCAAGTTGATCGCCTGTGATTGAGATGATGCGCTCGACGGGATCGGCGGAGGAACGGGCGCGCGGTGTCCAGTTGTTATTGCCGAAGGTACCCCGGATTGATCAAATATAGGACAGGCGCACATAATCGTCGTAGCTGCGATACAGGTACGGTACGTCGAGGTTGCGATCATTGGGGAAGATCATGCGATTCGATCAACTTGGTGAGAAGCGCCACGGGGCTGACCATCGCGCACTTCGGGGCGCATTGGCGTGCTGGCGGTGACAGCTATCGACAGCGAGGCGAAGGCGCGCATCAGGCGCGTCTTCACTAAACCTCGCTCTTGTAGGCATCGAAGCGTCGATTACCGCGCTCGGAGGGCGACAGGTGCATGAAATCCCAGCTTAGAAGCGTTTCAGGCAGCGATAGGTTGACATGCAATCCCGCCGTCGCGAGGCCGGGGCCATACAGATCGACGCAGCGTTCGAGATAGCGGCGCTTGGCGATGTTCCAGCTACCGGGAATGGCATCATGCCCCACTGAGACGGGCGAGAGCAGGTTGCCGTTCATGATGTGGTAGCGTCCGCCTTCAGCATTATCGCGGCGAGTCCGTTGAGCAGACACGCTTCGAGCAGCCAGCCTTCATATATGGTATGGCGCGCGGAGTAGTGCGGGCTGGTAATCCATTCGGTCATCCAGTGGAAGACTTCAGCTTATTATGGTCTTCCATCCAGGCGGGCAGAAACTGCGCGCGCAGATGATTCACAGAGCTCCGGGCGCGGTGGCAGGCCCGGTGAACCACACAGGCTGAAAATCCGCGTCGTAGATGTTCCACTCCAACTCAAGGCCGTTGTCGACGCCGCCGGGGTTTGATTTGTGCTCCTGCTCCAGCGCTAGCTGTACTTATCAATGAAGCTGCTCAGTTCCGATGCCATAATCCGCTCTCTTCTACTCCTCTGGTGCTTCCGATTGTGACGCGCGTTCCTCGTGGATTAGCCGCAGTGCTTCCTCGACAGTGCGCACGATCTGGAACTTCGCGAATAGTTTGTCAAAGATACCGATCACGCTGGTAAGCGCCTGGTTTTCGAGCACTACATAGCTGCGATGAACATTGGGATGACTGATCCCTGGATGCTGCGATAGGCGCGGGTGACGAAATCATGTGGCGGGATCCCCCGCGCCGCCGTGATATCCACTATCAGATCAACCGGGGCAGGTGCTGTCTCTACCTGTGCAGTCAATTGATCCAGTGCCCGCAAAATATCTTCTACCTGAATGGGATTGTCATAACGAATTGACAGGATTGTCTGGTCATCATCGATCCACGATACTGTCGCAGCCATGTGCCTCCTGAGAACTTACGATTTGAGCGCCTTTAATCCTGCAATCAAACGCTCGAATGCGCCAGTGCTGCGGTCGGCAGGGTAGCGTAGAGAAGCGCACCCATTTACCAAAGCGCGAGAAGTACGCGCCGGGCACAATCGCGACACCCCAGTCGCGCGCGAGGTATTCACCTAATTCGGCGCTGTCTGCCATATCGGCGGAGCGCAGCCACTGACCCACTTCGATGAAGGCGTAATAGCCCTTGCCGAGTATGTGCGTCATGCCTGAACTGGTCGAGCAACGCTTTCAGAGCGCGGCGGCTCTCGTTGGTAGGCTCGATGATGGTGGCAGCGGCTTCTTTAAACCCATCTCGTAGGCGGCAATTGCGACAGCCTGCGAGTGGAAGCTCGGAATGATTTCGTGCGAGGCACGCGCCTGCGTGAACTCGATTACTTCCTTAGACGCGATCAGGTGCGAGTTGCGGATGTTTGAACCGCCCGACTTGGTGATACCGTCGAGGAACATCAGGCGGCTGATCTCATCGGCGCTGAACAGCTTAAGGAAGGCGTTGAGATTATTGGTCTTTCGTCAGTAACGAAGTCGTACATCCAGTCGAACAGGACAAAGGCGACACCCGCTTCGAGGGCAGCGTGGGTAAGCTCGGCCTGGCGTTCTATCGAGATGGTGCTGCTGTAGGGTTATCGGGGGAGGTTATGATCAGCCCGGCGACCTTGCGCCCGGCCTTCTCCCGCGAATTCAACGGTCGCACGAATAGAACTCTGGCGAGTAGGCCCAGCCTTCGCTTGCCTCGCCAGGGGTGAGAACCACGTTCGCGGCGATGCGACAATACGGACCCCAGTTGTAGCTGATCGACGGGACACGGCTGACGGCAATCACATCGCCAATGCGCCCATGTCCCAGCGACAACATAGCGTCATAAGCTTTGACAGTGCATCACGTCCGCCGACAGTCCTAAACATTGGCGGGGCCGATGCCGCTGTTGGAGTCGGATTGCCAGTAATTCTCGATGACGGCTTTGCGGAAGCGGTCCGTGCCGTATGGCATCTACTGGTGCCGTGCTCCAATTGAAGCTCATGGGGGCGCGATCCATGATGTGGCGGGGCACGCCGGGCAGGCTAGCGCCGCCATCGCCCTGTGACGCGTCAAAGATTGGGCTGTCGGGGTTCTTTTCCTTATAAGCATTCAACCCCTTCTTGATTAGGAACATGCGCGATGGCGGATAAATTCCATCCGGCGCAGGTGATCGCTACGGGGATCAGGGTGTCTTCCGATGTTACGAAGACGGGTGTATCCTGTGCGACTGCTGGCTGATTAACCATGTGAACTCCTGTAGGTATACTGACATAAAGAAAGCCCCCCAGTTACCTGGAGGGCTTTCGGACTTTCGTGTTTTTGCGCCTGAGATTAAGCTCAGTTGCGCACGCAGCCCGCACCACCGCTCCAGGCAAATGCCGGACGGGTAGTATCATTATCAGTATTAGTGTAGTGGACTGAGGTTCCGTTTAACATTGGCAAGCATCATACAGGGGATGACATCTTCTGTCAATCCCTCAGATGGGTAATACAGGGGATTATGGTCGATCTTGAGACGGAAATCAAGTTCTATCTGCCTATCCGCAGGGGATGCGGGAGAAACTTCTGGCGATGGGCGCGGTGTGCCATGGGAGGCACGACGAGTACAACATCCGGCTGGATGATGCGGCGGGCAGCATTGAGGCACGGCAGGGCAGATGGTGCTGCGCATCCGGCGCATGACCACGAATGGCAGCGCGACCTGGCTGCTCACGGTCAAAGCCATGAGAATACTATGAGTGATTTGAGCAGCCGCCGCGAGATCGAGCTTGAAATTGCAGATGGGAACATGATGGTCGGGGCTGATGGTGCTGGGATACACACCTTACTTTATCTATGAGAAGCGGCGCGAGACTTTTGACCTGCGCGGCTGCGAAGTGATGATTGACGAGATGCCCTATGGCTGGTTTCTGGAGATCGAGGGGGCGGCTGATGCAATTCGCGCGCGGGTGGGGGAGCTTGGTCTTGGGCAGATGGGCTGAC
This sequence comes from uncultured Gammaproteobacteria bacterium, assembly GCA_963728615.1. Classification (GTDB taxonomy): domain Bacteria; phylum Pseudomonadota; class Gammaproteobacteria; order Steroidobacterales; family Steroidobacteraceae; genus SCUD01. The sequence goes on along the minus strand of CAVSKQ010000003.1, from coordinate 803,132 downwards.
GTGCGGATACAGTTTTGCGAATGTTGTCGGGGCGATGGATTTGCACATCCGCGACCTGACTTTCGAGGCCTTTGAGGGCATCATTGTTGCACCTGCCCTGCTGCAATGCTAACCTGGCTCGATCAAATCGGGATAAATCAAACTACAGAATTGAATTGTCGTTTTCTTGTCGAAGGACTTGAGACCCAGACGTTGGAAAATGTGTGCGCTATCGATTTGGAGAGCCGGATCAAGCCTGTCCAGCGCCTGCGCTGGATTGATCGCGCTGACGTGCACGCCAGGTACATTTATAGTGGAATGTGGGCTTATTTCCTGGTCAGCTACAGAGGCTATTCCAGCCTGAATCGGCGCAGGCGCGATGAAATTCGGAAATTGGTCGAAAAAGGTATTGCAATGTGTTCCAGGGGGTGATATACTGATGGGCGTTGAGGAAAATTCCTCAGAGGTATGTGCATGGTTAGAATTCTGGATGTGGATGGCGACTAGCAACAGGCTCACAACAATTGTGATGCTGCGCCTTCCACCGCCGATGATGACTATATCGGCGGTTTTGTTTCTCCAGAAGGGTCGGTAAGAACAACAACCCTCCCACCATCAATAGTCCGCGCGGGTAAATGGCTCCGCCGGATTTTCGACACACTCTAGACACAACTTAATCGAAGCAAGATCGGCTGCGGCTAGTAACAGCGTGGTGTGATTGAGTGTCTCATAGTGTGTTGGGCAGCACCTTAACAATCGCAGAAGTGACAGAACGTGCGGGCGGGGAATGCCTAAACGGGATAGTGCTTTGACCAAAACCCAAGAAAGAACTTTGAGCCATGCTTTCGGGCATGGAACAGACAAATTCTTAACGGAGAGTTTGATCCTGGCTCAGGATGAACGCTGGCGGCGTGCCTAACACATGCAAGTCGAACGGAGAATCAGCAATCGATTGGTGCAGTGGCGCACGGGTGAGTAACACGTAGCTGACCTGCCCGAAGCGGGGGATAACGGTCCGAAAGGCTGCTAATACCGCATAAGCTCACGGGGTTTAGAGGCCTGTGAGAAAAGACGTAAGTCGCTTCAGGAGGGGGCTGCGGCCCATCAGGTAGTTGGTGGGGTAACGGCCTACCAAGGCAACGACGGGTAGGGGGCCTGAGAGGGTGACCCCCCACACTGGGACTGAGACACGGCCCAACTCCTACGGGAGGCAGCAGTGAGGAATATTGCACAATGGGCGCAAGCCTGATGCAGCGACGCCGCGTGGGCGATGAAGGCCTTCGGGTCGTAAAGCCCTTTTCTGGCGTGACGAGCAAGGACGGTAGCGCAGGAATAAGTCTCGGCTAACTACGTGCCAGCAGCCGCGGTAAAACGTAGGACGCGAGCGTTATCCGGAGTTACTGGGCGTAAAGGGCGTGCAGGCGGTCTGATAAGTCTGGCGTGAAAGCTCCCGGCTTAACCGGGAGAGGTCGTCGGATACTGACAGACTGGAGGGCGGTAGAGGGAGGTGGAATTCCGGGTGTAGTGGTGAAATGCGTAGAGATCCGGAGGAACACCAGTGGCGAAGGCGGCCTCCTGGGCCGTACCTGACGCTGAGACGCGAAAGCATGGGGAGCGAACGGGATTAGAAACCCCGGTAGTCCATGCCGTAAACGATGTGCGACTAGGTGTTCGGGGTGCGCAAGCAGCTGCGGTGCCGAAGCTAACGCGATAAGTCGCACCGCCTGGGGAGTACGGTCGCAAGGCTAAAACTCAAAGGAATTGACGGGGGCCCGCACAAGCAGCGGAGCGTGTGGTTTAATTCGAGGCTACGCGAAGAACCTTACCTGGGCTTGACATACAGGTGGTAGGGAACCGAAAGGGGACCGACCTTCGGGAGCCTGTACAGGTGCTGCATGGCTGTCGTCAGCTCGTGCCGTGAGGTGTTCGGTTAAGTCCGCAAACGAGCGCAACCCTCGGTGCTAGTTACAAGTGTCTAGCGCGACTGCCCGTGAGAAACGGGAGGAAGGTGGGGATGACGTCAAGTCAGCATGGCCTTTATATCCAGGGCGACACACACGCTACAATGGCGGTACAATGGGTTGCGAAGCCGCGAGGCGGAGCCAATCCACAAAGCCGTTCGTAGTTCGGATTGCAGGCTGCAACCCGCCTGCATGAAGTCGGAGTTGCTAGTAACCGCGGTCAGCCATACTGCGGTGAATACGTTCCCGGGCCTTGTACACACCGCCCGTCACGTCATGGGAGCTGGTCACGCCTGAAGTCGGGGAGCGAACCGCAAGGAGGCAACCGCCGAAGGCAGGGCTGGTGACTGGGACGAAGTCGTAACAAGGTAGCTGTAGCGGAAGCTGCGGCTGGATCACCTCCTTTCTAGAGAAGCAGCTGGCGAGAGTCTGCAAGACATGAACCACACACTGCACAGTGATCTGCTCTCCATCCATCTCACTATCACCGTTGTTAAGCGCGCATGCCAGTTGGCACAGATTGCACGGGTCTGTAGCTCAGTTGGTTAGAGCACACGCTCTGATAAGCGTGAGGTCACAGGTTCGAGTCCGCAGACCCACTTGACGCATGGGGATGTAGCTCAGCTTGGAAGAGCAGCGCCTTGCAAGGCGTAGGTCAGGGTCGAGTCGCTCATCAGCCATGCAAACGTCTGACGCTGTGTCAGCGGTATAGCGCATACTAACGAAGGTTGATGCACAGCAACGTTAACAACGTGATGTGACAGAACGTGTTTGAGTCAGCACGAACAGTCAAGCGTACGTGATGGATGCTGCAGCGTGACACCCGGCGTAGTCTGTGAGCGAGCGTAGTGCGGTGGTGACAGTGAGCACATGACGCGGAATCGCGAGCAAGCTGCAGGTGACGCAACGTGCCAACAGAAGCAAGTCAGGTGACGTAGCAACAGTATCGAAGCAACGATCGTAACGCGAGAGTATCAATTTCTCCGTATCACATGAGCGAAGCGAATAAGGGCATACGGGGGATGCCTTGGCGTCAAGTGCCGAAGAAGGACGTGGTACACTGCGAAAAGCCCGGTGAGCCGTGTGCAGGCGCTACGAGCCGGAGATGTCCGAATGGGGAAACCCGGCGGGAGTCATACCGCGTCACTCGCTGTAGAGGCAGAGGGAACCGGGGGAACTGAAACATCTCAGTAGCCCGAGGAAAAGAGAACGATTCCGCGAGTAGTGGCGAGCGAAAGCGGAGCAGCCCAAACCGGCAGCTACGGTGCGTCGGGGTTGTAGGACCTGCGCAGCAAGCGTCAAGTGACTGAAGCCGAACGGCCTGGGAAGGCCGACCAGAGAGGGTGAGAGTCCCGTAGGCGACAGGTGAACGAGCTGGCCGGAGATCCTGAGTACCACAGGGCACGCTAATCCGGTGGGAAGCTGGGAGGACCACTTCCAAGGCTAAATACACTTGACGACCGATAGTGCAACAGTACCGTGAGGGAAAGGTGAAAAGAACCCCGGCGAGGGGAGTGAAATAGAATCTGAAACCGTGTGCTTACAACCGGTCAGAGGGCGTCCGTCAAGCGGCGCTGATGGCGTGCCTTTTGGAGAATGAGCCAGCGAGTTAATGTCTGTGGCAAGCCTAAGGGAGAGACACCCGGAGGCGCAGCGAAAGCGAGTCTGAATAGGGCGCGAAGTCGCAGTGATTAGACACGAAACCTGGTGAGCTACCCATGGGCAGGGTGAAAGTCGCGGTAACACGCGACGGGAGGCCCGAACCCACTACTGTTGCAAAAGTAGGGGATGACTTGTGGGTAGGGGTGATATGCCAAACGAACTTGGAGATAGCTTGTTCTCCCCGAAATAGCTTTAGGGCTAGCGTCGCGTGATGAGGTGCTGGAGGTAGAGCACTGGATGGGCTAGGGGGCCGTCAAGCTTACCGAACCCAACCAAACTCCGAATGCCGTCACGGTAAGCGCGGCAGTCGGACGGCGGGAGATGAGTTTCGTCGTCGAGAGGGAAAGAACCCAGACCCACAGCTAAGGTCCTGAAGTACCGTGCTAAGTGGGAAACGATGTGGCCGTGTCGAGACAGCCAGGAGGTTGGCTTAGAAGCAGCCACCCTTGAAAGAGTGCGTAACAGCTCACTGGTCGAACGCGACTGCGCGGAAAATGTAACGGGGCTCAAGCCGGTCACCGAAGCTTGGGATTAGCACGCAAGGCTTAGTGGTAGGGGAGCGTTCTGCAGGCGGCGAAGGCAGTACTGGCAAGGGCTGTTGGAGCGGCAGGAAGTGAGAATGCTGGCATGAGTAGCGTAAAACATGTGAGAACCATGTTCGCCGAAAGTCTAAGGTTTCCGACGGAAGGTCAGTCCGCGTCGGGTTAGTCGGGCCTAAGCCGAGGCCGAGAAGGCGTAGGTGATGGACAACCGGTTAATATTCCGGTACCGGAGTGTGGAGTGAGTGCGGAGACGCGCTGGGGAAGGTCAGCCGCTGAGTGGATTGCGGTGGCAAGCGGTTAACGACCGTGATGCCGGGGCGCAAGCCCAGAAGTGACGGTGACACCGGGGGCAAGAAAAGCCTGCTACAGCGATGAAGCACGCCGCCCGTACCGCAAACCGACACAGGTAGACGGGTAGAGGATACCAAGGCGAACGGGAGAACCCTCGTTAAGGAACTAGGCAAAATGGCCCCGTAACTTCGGGAGAAGGGGCGCCACGCGCAAGCGTGGTCGCAGTGAAAAGGCTCTACCGACTGTTTACCAAAAACACAGGTCTCTGCAAACGCGCAAGCGGACGTATAGGGGCTGACACCTGCCCAGTGCCGGAAGGTTAAGAGGAGAGGTTAGCGCAAGCGAAGCTTTGAATTGAAGCCCCGGTGAACGGCGGCCGTAACTATAACGGTCCTAAGGTAGCGAAATTCCTTGTCGGGTAAGTTCCGACCCGCACGAAAGGTGTAACGAGTGGAGCACTGTCTCAACGAGGGACCCGGCGAAATTGAAGTACGTGTGAAGATGCGCGTTACCCGCAGCAGGACAAAAAGACCCCGTGGAGCTTTACTGTAGCCTGTCATTGCGTTAGGGCTGTGCTTGTGTAGGATAGCTGGGAGGCAGGGAAGCCTGGGCGCTAGCCTCGGTGGAGCCAACGGTGAAATACCAGCCTGGCAGTGCTTTGACCCTAACCGCGACTGTGAAGCCGATGCGGGACCGTGGCAGGTGGGCAGTTTGACTGGGGCGGTCGCCTCCGAAAAGAGTAACGGAGGCGCTCAAAGGTTGGCTCAGGCTGAATGGAAACCAGCCGCAGAGTGTAAAGGCACAAGCCAGCTTGACTGCAAGGCCAACGCGCCGAGCAGAGACGAAAGTCGGACTTAGTGATCCTACGGCGCTGAGTGGAAGGGCCGTAGCTTACCGGATAAAAGCTACCCCGGGGATAACAGGCTAGTCTTGTCCAAGAGTTCACATCGACGACAAGGCTCGGCACCTCGATGTCGGCTCATCGCATCCTGGGGCTGGATAAGGTCCCAAGGGTTGGGCTGTTCGCCCATTAAAGCGGTACGTGAGCTGGGTTCAGACCGTCGTGAGACAGGTCGGTCTCTATCCGCTGTGGGCGTAGGGAGTTTGCGAGGCGCTGCCCCTAGTACGAGAGGACCGGGGTGGACGGAGCGCTGGTGTGTCGGTTGTCGCTGCCAATGGCATGGCCGAGTAGCGACCTCCGGAGCGGATAACCGCTGAAAGCATCTAAGTGGGAAACCGACCTCAAGATGAGACTCCCCATCTCGAAAGAGAGTAAGACCGCTGGCAGACGACCAGTTGGATAGGCCGGAGGTGGAAGGGCAGCAATGTCTGCAGCCGAGCCGTACTAATGGTCCAACGCTTTCTCTGTCCTGCGGAGACCCCGCACGTCCTGAATAACATGAAAACGGCTTGATCGTTTTCCAACACCTCGTCATCGCGCTTAACCATTTGCTATTCACACTGTGACTTCTAAGAGCATCGACGTTCACCGAAGTCTGCGGAGATCTGCTGGTGATTGGAGCGGTAGGGTCCCACCCGGTCCCTTCTCGAACCCGGTCGTTAAGCCTGCCAGCACCGATGATACTGCATGCGTAGGCATGTGGGAACGTAGGTCATCGCCAGCAGACCTCTCTGGACTTCGTTTTGTTTTTACCTTTTATATGAGGCTGCTCATTCTGAGGCAGCCTCGTTTTTATTTACTCCCGCAGCCGCTCCGCGAGTGCTGTATAACGCTGCGACACCGTATCGTTGCGCACAGCCATCGCAATAGCCTTTTCGAACCCACCAGCACCACGATCCTCTTTGCGCGCGTGATTGCTGTGTATAGCAAATTACGCTGTAGAAGCATATAGTGCTGTGCCACCAGCGGCATTACCACGACGGGATACTCGCTGCCCTGCGAGCGATGTACACTGATCGCATAGGCGTGCATCAAATCCGTCGCATCAGAGAAATCATAGGCGACAAGGCGATCATCAAAAGCGACAGTTCAGGGACTGGCGCAAAAGTCGAACTGCTTGATCTGCCCTACATCGCCGTTAAAGACCTCTTTATCGTAATTGTTGACCGTCTGTATCACTTTATCGCCCACACGCAGCATACGCCCGCCCAGAACGCGTTCAGCGGGGCGGCCCGGCGGATTGAGCGCCTGTTGTAGCTTAATGTTCAGTGTCGCGACCCCTGCCGGACCACGATACATCGGCGCGATTACCTGCACGTCCTCGAATGGGTTATTCCCGAAGCGCTTCGGTAGACGATTCAGCACCACATCGACAACCATATCGGCGGCGCGCTCCGGCTCATCCCCCACGTTGAACAGGAAGAAATCCGAGGTATTTTCGGGGAAGACAGGCATGTTGCCCTGATTAACGCGGTGCGCATTGCCAATAATGGCGCTGTCCTGCGCCTGGCGGAAAATCACGTCAAGGCGCGTCACGGCGAACTGGTCTGACGCGATCAGGTCGCGCAGCACATCACCCGCGCCAACGCTGGGAAGCTGATCGACATCGCCCACCAGCAGCAGGTGCGAACGCGGATCGACGGCACGAAACAGCGCATACGCCAGCACCTCGTCCAGCATCGAAGATCATCGACAATCACCATATCGACCGGCAGCGGATCGTCTTCGTTGTGCAGAAATCCCTGTGCCGGATTGAAGCCCAGCATGCGGTGGTTCGTGCGTGCAGGTTGGCCCGTCGCCTCTGCAAGACGCTTGGCAGCGCGCCCGGTTGGCGATGCCAGCGCAAATGAGCGTCCACTGCGCCTCAGCGCCTCGATGACTGCCCGCAGCGCCGTTGTCTTGCCCGTGCCGGGCCCCCCGGTCAGGATACTGATCTTATTCGTCAGCGCGGCTTTGATCGCATCCTGCTGGCGCGGCGATAACTCGACGCTGAAATCGGACGCGATACTGGCAATCAACGCAGGCACGTGCGCGTGATCAATGTTATCGAGGTGCGAGCCGGGGTTCTCCGCCATCTTCTTCAATCGCCGTGCCGCGCCCACCTCCGAGAAGTAGTAGGGCGGCAAATAGACTGCACGCACCTCGCCCTCATCGCTAGAAACAGCGTCAACCTTCACTAAATCTGACTGCGCCGCACGGTCGATGGCGTCGCGCACTTCCTCAGGCGTGACTTCCAGAAGCTCAGTCGCGGTCTCGATCAGCACGTCTTCAGGCAGATACACATGGCCTTCACCTGTAGCCTCATTGAGCGCATACACAACCCCCGCCTCGATGCGCGCCGGGTGGTTTACGGCGAGGCCCAGATCGCGCGCAATCTTATCGGCAGTCTTGAAGCCCACCCCGTGAATATCACGCGCCAGCCGGTATGGGTCCGCCTCAACCTGCTTGATCGAGTCATCGCCATAAGTCTTATAGATTTTCACCGCCAGCGAGTTCGTGATGCCGTGTCCCTGCAAGAACAGCATCACTTCTTTGATCTGCTGCTGCTCTTCCCAGCCTTTCGTGATCAGCTTCACGCGGTGCTTGCCCACACCTTCGACCTCATACAGCCGCGTGGGGTCTTCATCCAGTACGTCGATTGTTTCCAGCCCGAAGCGTTCCACGATGCGCCCCGCGATACCTGGCTGCCCAGCTGTATTTCGAGCTGAATCACACGGATGGCGACCTGGGCTTCCACGGCCTCATCGACGGCGAGGCCTGGAAGAGCCTCGAGATTGAATCGCCCAGCGAGACGCTCCTCATGAACGTGTGGGTCCGCAGCAGCCTGCGCAGGCAAGGGATGACCGAGATCTTCTTCGAAAGCGACGAGCCTTCCTTCGACGAGCTGTCGCCGGCCCAGTTCTTCAACCGCTTCCCAGCGGGGGTGTACGAGGTGGAGGGCATCACGCTCGAGGACGACGAGCTGGAGGCCGAGATCCGCGTTTCGCACGTGATGCCGGGACCGCCTGGCGGCATCAAGATCAACGGCAAGAATTCGGCTGCGAACTGCGATGTGGCGCTGCCGGTCGTGAGCGAGCCCGTGACCCTTGACTGGAACGCGGTGACGAAGTCGCACCCGTCTGTCGGCACGCCGAACGTCAACGTGACGGTCCTGACCTATGAAGTCGTCGGTGAAATCGAGCGCGAGGGCCAGAATCCCGACGTGCTCGTATTCAGCGCGACGTTGCCGCGCAACGTCACCGCGTTCGAGTTCCCGGAAACCTTCACGGGCCTCGCCGATGGCGAGATGAAGTTCGAGATCGTCACCAAGCTCACCAACGGCAACCAGACCGCGGTCGAGAGCTGCTTCGAGATCGAGTAATCCGTCGTCTCAAGCGGGGCAATTTCAGCGACTTACGCCGCTGCAATGCCCCGCGAAGGATTTAGCCTCGTCGTGCGTCTAAGTGGCTGAGGAGGGGGCCGCTCAAGGAGAAATCAATCATGAATGCAGCTAACAGGCGCAGGCTGGTCCCTGTCGCAATCGGCGCAGCATTGGCGCTGGCAGTGACGCAGGTCAGCTTGGGCCAGGACAATGGGGATGACGAGGAAGAGGAACTGGAATTCGAGGAGGCCGACCTCTTCTTTGAACTGAATAACACGGACGGCGATCTCGGCCTTCAGGGCTTTGTCGAAGGCGACGCCTGGAAGAGTCTGACGATCGACGCACCGGGCGAAGAGAATGAAATAGAGCTGATGAACATCTGGCTCCGTAGCAGCCTGCGCAGGCAGGGGTTGAGCGAGTTCTTCTTCGAGAGCGACGAGCCAGGCTTCGATGAATTGTCGCCCGCGGCGTTTTTCAGGCGTTTCCCGCAGGGTGTCTACGATATAGAGGCCATCACGCTCGAAGACGAGGAACTCGAGTCCGAGGTGTTCCTGTCGCACGTCATGGCCGGTCCGCCGCCGGGCAGGGTCAAGATCAACGGCCAGAACTCACCCGCAAACTGCGATGCCCCCAACCTGCCAGTCGTGACCGAACCGGTGACGCTCGACTGGAATCCGGTAACGCAGTCACATCCGACGATCGGCACGCCGGGTGTTGCGGTCACCGTGCACCACTACGAGGTGGTGGGCGAAATCGAGCGCGAGACGGTACCTGAGGAACTCGTTTTCTCGGCCATCCTGCCGCGCAGCAGGACCAAGTTCGAGTTTCCAGTGGACTTCACGAGCCTGGCGGAAGACGAAATGAAGTGGGAGCTCATTATCGTGCTCAACAACGGCAACAAGACTGCGGTCGAGAGCTGCTTCGAGATCGAAAGATGAGACACGCCGGTTGCGCGGCGGTCCTGGCCGGTCTGTGGCTCGTGTCGGGGTGCTCCCAGGAGGGGGCACCCCGGCATGCAACGCTCAAGCCCGCGCCGGTAACTCATGTGGCTCAGCGCATCCCGGCGCAGCATCCAACTAAGAAGCCAGTCGAGGAACAGCCAGCGAGTGTACCGCCGCTCGAGACGCTGCTGGTTGCAGCGCCTGATCCGGAAGTTCGCCGCGAAGCGGTTTACCTGGTGGCCGACGCGGGCGAGGCGGAAGACGCTGCGCTCGTCGGCCAGGCGCTCTACGATCCGGACAGCCGGGTGCGGGAGTCGGCAATTGAAGCCCTCACTGGCATCGGCGGCGAATCCTCCGCCGACTGGATGCTGGTGGCGCTCGGCGATCCAGACCCGCAGATCCGCCGGACCGCGGTCGAAGCACTCGGGGAGATCGGCGGCGACACCGCGGAAATCCTGCTGCGACAGTCGCTACTGGATTCCGATGATAGCGTCCGTGAAGCGGCTCAGCAGATGCTCGAGGAACCCAGAGTTCGCGGAACCAGTAGATCAGCTAAGCGTTTCTTTCAGTGCGTACGGTGTCATCGGCGAGCTTCGCCGGGTCCGGGCGCGCGCGCTCGCCGATCAGCTTGCGCGCGGCCATGAAGTCCTTCGCATGGTTCACGGCGTCGAGCGCGATCAGCTCGCCGTCCCGCAGGTAGCAGCAGCTGAAGGAGCGCGTGGCGGGATCGCCGCGCAGGATCACCCTGTCATAGTGCTGCGAGAGCCCGACGATCTGCAGCTTCAGCTCGTACTGGTCCGACCAGAACCACGGCGTCTTGTCGTGCGCCACGGCTTTTCCGCAGAGGTTCGCGGCGGCGGTCTTGGCCTGCTCGAAGGCGTTGTCCACCGACTCGAGGCGGATGCGCCGGCCGTAGCGCGGGCTCGGGTGGCTGCAGCAGTCGCCGATCGCGTAGATGTCCGGGTTGCTCGTACGGCAGTGCTCGTCCACCGCGATGCCGTCGTCGCACTTGATTCCCGCGGCGGCGGCGAGCGCGCAGTTCGGGACGAGGCCGACGCCGACGATGACTAGGTCCGCAGGCACATGCGTGCCATCGGTGCACTCGACAGTGTGAACGCTGTCGTCGCCGAGGAAGCCCTGCACCTTGCGTTCCGTCAGCACGTTGACGCCATGGCCCGCGTGCTCGGCCTGGTAGAAGCCGCTCATCTCCGGCGCGACCACGCGGTTCATCACGCGGTCCGTCATCTCGATGACGGTGACGTCGAGCCCGAGCTTGCGGAACGTCGCCGCGCACTCGAGGCCGATATAGCCGGCGCCCACGACCGCGACGCGGACCCCCGGCTGCACGCGGGCGCGGATCGCCTGCACGTCCGCCATCGTGCGCAGAACGTGCACGCCGGGCAGGTCCGCGCCGCCGCACTGTAGCGGGCGCGCGTGGCCGCCGATCGCGAGCACGAGCTTGTCGTAGGGTAGGCTGCCGCCGTCTGCGAGCTTCACGGTGTGCGCGCCGGCGTCGATGGAGACCACCGGGTTGCCGAGCACGAGCTCGCAGTGGATGCTCTCGTAGAACGCGCCGTGCCGGATCGGCAGGCGCTCGACGTCCATCTCGCCGCCGAGGAACTTCTTCGACAGCGGCGGGCGCTGGTAAGGCAGTGCGGGCTCGCCGCAGGCCATCACGAGGCGGCCCGAGTAGCCGTCGCGGCGCAGGCTGTCGACGACCTGCGCGGCGGCATGCCCGCCTCCGGCGACCACGATGGTGTCCTGCATGCGAAGTACTCCCGCTAGCGGCGCACTTTATACTGGCGCGCCGCTGTGCGGCAGGGAGTGTCGATGGCGGCGGCGAGCGGCAGGACGAGGGTGCAGAACGTCGGGCTCTTGCTGGGTCTTGCCGCACTCGTCGCGACGTTCGTCGCCGCGCCGCCTGCCAGTATCTCGGTAGCGGCGTGGCACGTCGCCGGCACGATGGCGCTGATGGCCATCTGGTGGGCGACCGGGGCGATCCCTTTCGCGGCGACGGCGCTCGTCCCGCTCTGCATCCTGCCGCCGCTTGGCGCGGCTTCGGCGGCCGATCTCGCCGGCGGCTACGGCAACACCACGCTGTTCCTGATCCTCGGCGGCTTCCTGCTCGGGCTCGCGATGGAGCGCTGCAACCTGCACCGGCGCATCGCCTATGCGATCGTCGCGCGCGCGGGCGGCCATCCCGAGGGCCTCGTGCTCGGGATGATGTGCGCGACCGGCTTCGTGAGCATGTGGGTGCAGAACACCTCGACCACCCTGATGATGCTGCCGGTCGCGCTGTCCGTCGCGACCATCGTCTCGCCGGACGCGGATGCCGCCGACCGCGACGCCACGAACTTCGGCAAGGCGATCGTGCTCGGCGTCGCCTACGCCGCGACCATCGGCGGCCTCGGCACGATCGTCGGCACGGCGACCAACGCGCTGGTCGTCGGTTTCATGCAGCAGAACTACGGCGAGACCATCAGCTTCACCGAGTGGCTCGCGTTCGGCATCCCGACGGTGCTGCTGCTGATGCCGCTCGCCTGGGCTGTGCTGGTCGAAGCTGGCGTTCCCGTTCCGCATGGGATCGCAGGCGACGGCGCGTGACGCGCTGATCGAGGCGCGCCAGGCGCTCGGGCCGATGTCGCGCGCCGAGCGGCGCGTGACCGCCGTGTTCATCGTGACGGCACTCGCCTGGATCGCGGGCCCGCTGATCAGGAAGCTCCCGGGATTCGCGGACTTCAACGACACGACCATTGGCCTCCTGGCGGGATTCGCACTGTTCCTGACGCCGAGCGCGGCACCGGGCGGCGGCGCGCTGCTGACCGGGCCGGACCTGAGGCGCGTGCCCTGGGACGTGCTGCTGCTCTTCGGCGGCGGGCTCGCGCTGGCCGAGGCGATCCAGGGCAGCGGGCTGTCGTCGTTCATCGGCGACGTGCTCGCGGGCATTGGCGCCTGGCCGCTCGTCCTCCTGATCGGCACGATGGTGACGCTGCTCGTGTTCTGGACCGAGCTCAACTCGAACGTCGCGACGGCGGCGACCTTCATGCCGATCCTCGCCGCGATCGCGGCGACCTCGGACTACCCGGTGCTGCAGCTCGTGGCGCCGGTCGCGATCGCCTCGTCCTGCGGGTTCATGCTGCCGGTCGGCACGCCGCCGAACGCCATCGTGTTCGGCAGCGGGCGGCTCGCGATGCAGGACATGATCCGCGCCGGCTGGCGCGTGAACCTCGCCTCGATCGTCATCGTGACCGCGGTGTCGCTCGTCGTGATCCCGCTGATCGCCTGACTACTTCAGGCTCTTCTTGGAGAGGATGCGCCCGCTCGCGAGCTCGATATCGCAGCGGTAGGCCGAGAAGGAAAGCGCGACGAGCGGGTCGTGGCTCTCGATGATGTAGTAGTGGTCCTGGAACTCGGGCTGCTGGGCTTCCCAATTCAGCTCGCCCGCCGGAGAGTAGGCGCGCAGGTTCTTGACCGGATCGCGCGGCGCCTTGCGGCCGCCGTAAGCCGGGTCGTCCAGGAAAGCGTGCGGATCGAGCAGCACGATGGCGTGGCCGCCCGCCCAGAAAGCGTCGCGGACCATGTATTCCATTCGAAACGGCTTGCCGTCGATCTTGACGATGTCGCCGTCGTGGGAGACGGCGCGGTCCTTGTCAGCGCCCATAGGCGACAATTATCTCACTCGCGACGCCTTTCTGATCAAGTTCGGATGCGACTGTGCCCCACAAGAATAGCGGTATGGAGGCTTGACCAAGCTCGCTGCGCAGCCACGTGCTCATGTTTCGTCTTTCGCTCTCAAACTCGCAGCTCCACTAGTCCATTCGCCCGAATCGTCGGAATCCATCCATCAGTGACCAGAACGATTCGAGCTATTTCATCGCCATTCAATAGGATCAGTGCTCGCAACGATTCCTGCTTCCGGTTCAATTCGATAGCATGCCTCCACTTTCATTGACGAGGCTCCTCTTCGGCTTCGATCGCCCAATCGGCGATTCGAGGAATTGCCGCCATGCCAATCGAGCGCTTCGAATGCTACCGCGCTCGAATTCGAAATCGTCCCGTCGAAGATGCTGATTCTCACGTCAAGGGCCCAGCGGAAAATCAGTCAGCAACGGAGAGTCGATTGCGTATGAAGGTACTACGACTTGCGGCAATCCGACCAGGGCCATGTGTCGGGATTAGCGATGGTAAACCAAAGGCAGCGGGCGTGTCATCGATGACTTCAAACGCAGCGTAGCGAGTACGTGGCGGTCGAGTCCGTGTGGCGCAATCTGAAGGCCTTTATTGAACCCTGACGCGCTGTTGCCGCCCGTCGAATCGCGCTGCGCGTTGTGTAAAAGGCTCCTTGACCTGGATAACCGCCTAGATCGATAGTGCCCTTCTTCAGAACGTGATGTCCTTGAATCGGTCGATGTGCGGATACTCAGTCGTGCCCTTGAAACGACCGCGCCAACTGGCTCGGCGAGCGGATGAGCTCCGTGCCGCCCTTCCGAATGATCCCCGCCGCGCCGCCGAGAAGGTAGCCGACGTTCCCGGCACCGGAACCCATCCGCCCGGCGTTGCTCGCCGGCTCGCGGAAGTACTGGAAGTCCGGGTCAGCCCCGAACAGCATCGCGATCGGCGACGAGCTGATTGCGAGATTGGCGATGCGCGCCGCGAATCCCTGCACGGCGTCGAGCCGGCTGCCGGTCGAAAGCGTCGGGTCGGGATGCTTCCCGACGGTGAGCACGATGCTCGACGGCGCGTCATAGGCGAATGACGGCACATAGCAGGCGCCGCTGCCGTTGTAGCCGCAGGGGTCGCGCTCGAGCGCGCTCGCGACTTCGCTCGCGTGCGCGCCGCCGGCGGAGCGCATGTAATCGGGCCAGGACACGCCGATGACCGTGATCTGCACGCAGTTGCCGGACTGCGTGGCGAGGCAGGGCACGGGGTCGAAGCCGCTCGGGTCGGTGAACGCAAGCGGGTTGTTCAGCGTATAGGCGTAGCGGTTCAGGCCCTGGCCGTCGTACGGCAGCGTCACGTACGGATCGGCGCTGAGGAATCGCCCGATCTCCGGGTCATAGACGCGCCCATTCATGTGGACGAGGCCGAGGTTGTCGAGCATCTCGTGGCCGGTGAAACCGTCGCGCGTTGCCGCTGCGATCTTCGCGAGGTCGGCCGCAGTCGGAATGCCCGTCCACGTCGGGCGACGCCTGGCGCCGAGGGCCCCGAAGCTTGCCGAAACGATGGCGTTTCCGTCCGCGTCGACGACGCGGTCGGTGCTGCCGAGGTGATCGAGCGTGAGGAAGCGCGTTTCTGCGGCCGCGCCGTTGCCGTGACGAAGGTGCACCGCCGTCCCGCCGGGCGCCGGGACATAGTGCCGCCACGTCGTCTGCCCTGCACTCGTCACCTTTTCGAACAGGCCGCCCGCATAGGTCGTCGTTTCGGTCGCGGTCCCGTAACGCGCGGTCTGCCGCCACCTGTTGCCCTCGGGTCCATAGGAAAAATCGCTGCGACTGCCGCCGCTGCCCACGATCGAGAGCGGCAGGTTGTCGGCGCTCCACGCGATGGCCTTGTCCATGCGCTTTGTCATGTTCCCGTTGGCGTCGTAGGCGTAGTTGCGCCCGCCGACGGAGATGACCGCGTGCTTGCGCGCAGCGTGGTAGGTGTAGCAGGACCCAGTCCCGCTGCAGACGTCGGACTTGCGCCGGATATTGCCGATGGGGTCGTAGTCGAGCTCGAGATTGACGGCGCCGTTGCGGCGAGACTGGACGAGGCGGTCGAGCGCGTCGTACCGGAAATCTTCGCGCAGGCCTTGGATCAGGTCGCGGCGCGCCGACAGGTTTCCGGCAGCATCCCAGTCGTACGCAAGGTCCTGGATAGCCACGCTGCCGCCGTCGCCCGCCTGGCGGTACTCGAGGTCGCCAGTGAGCGGCGAAAAGCCGCTGACGACCCGTACCGACGCGCCCAACGTCTCATCCAGAACATTGCCTGCGGCATCCTGCGTGTTGAGCGTCCAGAGCGTTCCTGCCTCGCTGTTAGCACTCTGGATCTGCGTGACGCGGCCGGCGTCGTAAAAGTGTGCGATCCAGAATCGCTCGCCCGCTCCGGCCGACGGATACGTCAGGATCTCGAGCAGGCCGAGCGCGTTGTAGCTGAAGTCGAACCGGTACGGCGCGTCGCTCGTGATCGTGTGCGTTGCCGGCCTGCCCACGCCGTCATAGGCGACGGACTCGGAGTATCCGGGCCCCGACAGCGCAGCCAGGCGCCCAATGTTCCTGCCTGCCGCCGAAGCGCCCCAGGTCCACTTCGCGATGCCGCCGGCATTCGTCCGCTGGGTGATCCGGCCGAGCGCGTCGTAGGTGAACTGCGAGACCGTGCCCTTGGCGTCGCGCAACGCGGTGACCTCGCCGAGCGCGTTGCGAGTCCAGGTCCAGGCTCCGCGATCGCTGTCATCGACTGCAAGCTTGAATCCGCGCGGGTTGTAAGAGATGGATGAGACGGTGTTGTCCAGCGCATCGCGCACCTGCAGCAGCCCGCCGAAGGCGTCGTACTCGTAGCGCGTGCGCTCGCCGAGCGCGTCGACCACCTCGGTCTGCGGGCCCCAGGCGCTGCGCGTCCCGGTCGTCACGCGGCCGCGCGAGTCCGTCTGCATGACCGCGAGGCCATCGTGGCTCAAGCTCACGGACCGGCTTACGGGTCCGCCGACAGCCGCCAGCCGATCCGCGATCAGGCGGCCTAGAATGTCGTACTCGAACGACCGGATGCCGGGCGGCTGGCCGCTGGTCCAATGCGGCAGCTCGTGCCGCGCGATGCGGCCTTTTGGGTCGAAGTCCACGGTGGATACGGCGTAGGCGCCGCCGGGCTGCATCGACTGGACACTAAAACCGCGGTCGTGCTGGTCGACGTCGAACCATGTGGTTAGCTTCACGGCACCCGTGCTGTCGACGTCGTCCTGTCGCAGGCGGTATTTCACTTGCGCATTGCAGGGAGCCTTGCAGGCCTCGCGCGACCAGCGCGTGGCGGTTCCGTCCGGCTGCGTCGCGCGCACCAGCTGGCCGAACGCGTCATACGCCCACACCATCGCCAGGCCGTTCGGATCGGTGAACGCGAGAGGCTGGCCGCTGGCGTCGTCCCAGGCATAGCGCGTTGCCTGCGACAGCGGATTCGCCACCTGCACGGGCAACCTCCCGCGCGCGTCCCATTGCGTCGTAACCGTCCGCGCGGCCATGCCGGCACCGGTCACCTTCTCGCTCGTGACATT
Source organism: uncultured Gammaproteobacteria bacterium (assembly GCA_963728615.1). GTDB lineage: Bacteria > Pseudomonadota > Gammaproteobacteria > Steroidobacterales > Steroidobacteraceae > SCUD01. The sequence goes on along the minus strand of CAVSKQ010000003.1, from coordinate 786,254 downwards.
GCCGAATCCGTCGTAGCCGAGGTCGTGTGTCACCTGCCAATGGCTGTCACCTGGAAACAGCCGGATGCGGGTGCGGCGGCATTTCGCGCCGTCCCAGGTCTGGTCCGCGGTGCGGACGATCGGCGCGCCGCCCGGCAGCGTGTGGCTCGCCGTAATTTCCACCGCCTGCGAGCGGCCGAGACACCAGTTCGCGGTGTCGTTGAGGAGGTCCGAACTCTGGATGCGCAGGCTCGAGGACGAGCCCGTGTTCGCGCCACCAGCCATCTCGGTGGTCGTCCTCGTCTCGTCCGTGACGAGGCCCGACGTGACGTCGATTGCGGCGATCGTGCGCACGCTGCGCGCGATTTCGGCGCCGTCGAGGCTGCCGCCGGCCTCGAAGCGCCGCGTCGTGATGCTGGACGGGAAGGGGTAGAGGCGCCGCTGCAGCGTGGGACCAATTTCGAGCTTCGACCAGGAATACCCGGTCGAAGCGATCTGCCGTCCGTTCGGTTGCTGGACGACCAGGGATTGCGGCAGCCCGGTGAACGGATAGTCCTGGCGTCGCGTGAGCACCGAGTGCAACCCCTCACCACGGGATTCCGCGCGGATGACCTTCCCGAAGCCCAGCGAACCCCGACCCTGCACGTTGCCGCGCAATCCCTCGTAACGAAACTCGGTCGTGGACCGGTATCCCTTGCCGGTTCCGTCGGTCGCAGTGAGCTGGGACACGACAAGTTCGTTGGTCTGCAGGTGCGGATCCGGCCAGCCGGCCGATGCGCCCGCTGCGTGGACGGCGGCGTCCGTCAACGGCCGGAACGCAAAGATCGCGGTGACGCCGAAGCCGTCGGTTGCCGATGCGAGCAAGTCAGGCATGGGACCGGTGCGGAAACGCGCGCGTATCTGCGCCGAAGTCTTCAGTGCGATGTCGTCGAGGCCGTCGCCATCGAGGTCGCGACCCGCGATCACCGCGGCGCCCTCGTGCGGGGTCCCGGTGTCCAGGAACGGAGCCACGGCGTCTCCCAGCGACAGGGCCACCAGCCAATTCGTGGTCCCGCGCACCAGGACGTCGTCGCGTCCGTCTCCGTTCCAGTCGAGCGCCTCGGGCTCGAAGCCACTCATCCAGGCCGGCCCCAGCAACTCCGAGGTGGGCGCATTGACCGTGCAGGCACTGAGGCGGACGCGCAGCGTCTGGCTCGACAAGTGCTTGTACGCGAGGTCGGCGCAGCCATCGTCGTTGAAGTCGAGAGGAACGCCGCCGCGGAACACGTTGTCCGGGCGATCCGTCGCGAACCCTGACGCCGAGATTCGCGCGACCGTGTAGTTCTCGTGCATGAGCAACTCTTCGTCGCCGTCGCCGTCGAGGTCCACGTGGCGGCCGGGATATCCGATGAAGTCCCCGCCCTCCGGCTGTTCGTACCCGACGGCGTCCCACTGCGAATAGAGCGTGACGGGAGCGCCATATCCGCCCGCCGGCTTCGCGATCTGCGCGCGGACCCGCAGGGTGTCGTTCACGGGCACCTGGGACCAAACGATGTCCCCGAGGCCGTCACCGTTGATGTCGGCGCCCCGGAAGTCGCGCGTTCCTGCTGGCAATGCGATTCCCGTATCGACCAACGCGCCGAGACCCGTTGCGCTTCCGCGCACGATCGCCCAGCGGCCGTTCGCGCCCATCAGGAAATCCATCCGCCCGTCGCCGTTCGCGTCGAACGGCACGCCGATGCCGGTCGGGCAGGGAATGCCCGTGTTCACAGCCGGGCCGAAGGCGCCGTCCGCCAGGCTCAGCCGATACTGAATCGTGGCGGAGGACATCTGCGTGCCGCCGGCAAAAACGTAGTCGTTGCGGCCGTCGCCGTCGATGTCCGCGAGATTCCAGCGGACCGCCAACGGGTACGGCGTCGTCGCCGGCATGGACGCCGTGAAAGCCGCCGCGGGCGACATGCCGGCTTCGCCGTCCTGCCACTTGAAAACCGTCGGCGCAAAGCAGTCGCTGCCGCCAGCGCCACATTCCTTGACCGAGGCGAGGCGGCTGCGCCCGCCGGAGGAGAGCGCGGGCTCGTACGCGAGGGCGTAGCGGCGAAGCACCTGGCCGCCGTGGAGCACGTCGATGCGCGTGAGCCGCATCACCTGGCGCACGGGCATGCCGGCGTGATACCCGGCGTCGACCTCCGTGCTGGGACGCGTCTCGTATGCGAACGCGATCTCGTGCGAGGCCGTGACGCCCCGCGATGGGTTGGCGTTGTAACGTATCGATGCGATTCGGAACGCGGTGCTCGCGGACTCTTCCGTGTAGCGGTAATCGACGACGTTGCCGGAGCGGTCGCGCATCCGGCTTAGCGCCCAGGTCCGCGCGCCGCCGGCCGGCGCGGTCGAGAGGCCGTCGATGCTCGAATCGGCGGTCGCGCCGTACTCATAGATTCGGCCGTCGAGCCCCTCGACGACGAAGTGCGCCGGACCATTGCCGGTTGTGCCGGCGACGCCGCGGATCCGCGCGAAGGACTCGATCTCCGTGCGGTACTCCGTCGGCTGGGTGTAGGAGCCTCCGCTGACGATGACGAGCCGCTGGCCGTCGAGGCAGAAGCGCGTGTCGGGAGAGCGAGACGCCGGCGCCGCGATGCCGTCCTGGGCAATTGTCTTGGCGCAGCGCGTGATCTGCGACAGGCCGCTGACGGACCAGCCGACGCCGAGCAGGCCTCCACGCGCGCGATGCCGGTAGTCGAGCGAGAGCGTGGGCGTCAACCCGTTCGTGCCCGGCGGCAGGTCGAGCGGGATGGAGTAAACGGCCTCGCCATCGTCGGAGACGGAGGCAATGCCGGGCGTGCGGCCGACCGCGGCATCGGCAGCGGGCGTGGCCAGCAGCATTGCGGCGAGAGCGGGAATCGCGCAATTCCGGCGCGGCGTGGCGGGCAGTTCCATTGCAGCCTCCCTCGAAACCGGCGTCAGGCCGGTTGCGCACACGCTAGCCAGCCGGCCCGCGCCGGGCCCGCCACTTATCGAGGGCAAATCCGTAGAATCAGGAACCGGGGCCCGCTTTGCGTGCCGCCCCAGGAGCCGCGATGAAACTCGTCACCGCCATCATCAAGCCCTTCAAGCTCGACGACGTTCGCGCGGCGCTCTCCGAGATCGGCATCTCCGGCATGACCGTGACCGAGGTGAAGGGCTTCGGCCGCCAGCGCGGCCACACCGAGCTCTACCGCGGCGCCGAGTACGTCGTCGACTTCGTGCCGAAGACGCGCATCGAGGTTGCGGTGCGTGACGACCTGGTCGAGCAGGTGACCGAGGCGATCATCAATGCCGCCAAGACCGGCAAGGTCGGCGACGGCAAGATCTTCGTCACCGCCATCGAGCGCGTGATCCGCATCCGCACCGGCGAGATGGACGAGGCGGCGCTGTGAGCGGCATCGGCGAAAACCCGAAGTCACCGACGGTCGAGGCCGCGGTCGCGAAGATCGGTCTCGCCGGCAGCACGCGGCATGTTTTCTTCTGCATGCACGGCGACTGCGCGCCGAAAGAGGTCAGCGAAGCCTCGTGGAAGTATTTGAAGAAGCGCCTGCGTGAAGTCGGCTTGTCGGACGCAGTAGGCGGCGTCCTACGTTCGCGCGTCGATTGCCTGCGCATCTGCCGCGAAGGACCGATCATGCTCGTGTACCCGGAGGGCACCTGGTACCGGCATGCAACGCCGGAAAATATCGAGAGAATCATCCAGGAGCACCTGCTCGGCGGGCAACCGGTCGCCGACCTCGCGTTCGCCTCGCACCCACTTTGATCCGGCACCAAAGAGGGTATTGCCAAAGCCGGAAGCGAGGCGCATAACGGGCACCAGAACAAAATCGGGGGATGAGCCAATGCTCCACTCATTGCGCAGCCTTTCGATCCTCGTGGCGGTGACCGCCGGGTCCGCAGTATTGGCGGCGAGCTCACCAGGTGAAACATCACTTCCGCGCGACGCCTTGCTTCAGAGTTCTGAACGGGCGAGTCCACGCGCAGCACGTATTTCGGAGATGGGCGCGCATGCGTTGGCGGAGCTTGCCCGCCTCGAGCGCGTGCGGACGGGCAAGAGCGGCGAGGGCGCGGCACGCCTGGCGGCGTTGACGGGCGCTGCGCCGGACGATGCGGCCGTTCGCGACCCGCGGGACGACGACGAATGCCAGAACAATCCCCGCTGCGGCCGCGGCTTCCGCGACGGTCCGCGCGGCGGACAGGCCGAGCTTTCCATAGCCGTTGACAGCAGCGGCCAGCACATCGTCATCGGATTCAACGACCAGCGCGGGTTTGCGCTGAATCCGATCAGTGTTTCCGGTTACATGTACTCGGATGACGGCGGCGCAACATTCGTCGACGGTGGACAGTTGCCGTCGCCGGGCGACACCGACATCGGCGGAACCCTTCTCCCGCAAGTCTTCGGCGATCCGGAGATCAAGTACCTCGGTGGCTGCACGTTCGTCTATTCATCGATCCTGATCGCGGCAAATCCGGATACGGTGGCGGCACAGACCATGGGCGTGCACCGTTCCACCGATTGCGGCCACACCTGGACGGGGCCGTTCGAAGTGAGGGCCGCCACGAATCCCTTCAACCTGTTCGATGCGGCGGACAAGGAGTTCATGGACGTCGATCCGGACACGGGACGTCTCATGATGACCTGGACCAATTTCGGCGCCGACGGGATCGTTTCCATCCTCTCGGCTTTCTCGGATAACGGCGGCAGGAACTGGCCTGCCAGCTCGCGCAGGATCATCGCGGACGACTTCGAGGACGGTCAGTCTTCGGTTCCGCGCTTTGCCGGCAACGGAAGCAACAACGTGTACGCCGCCTGGCGCAAATTCCCGTTCCCCGGCGATTTGTTCGGGTATGGAAATACGGTCGGCTTCGCCCGCTCGCCCGACAACGGCAACGTCTGGCGCACGCCGATCAGTACTTCGGCCGAATTCCTGACCCAGGACCAGATCCTCGGAAACGACCGGTCGAACACGTCGCCGAGCCTCGCGGTGGACAATTCGAAGGGCCCGTACAAGGGTAACGTCTACCTGGTCTACCCGAACAACAACAGCCTCGACGGGTCCGACATCGTCTTCCAGCGCAGCACGGATCGTGGCCGGACATGGTCCACGCCGCTCCTGATCAACAGCCGTCCGGGAGAGGACCGCGCGCAGTGGTTCCCGACGATGGCGGTGGACGACGTCTCCGGGCGCATATCGGTTTTCTATTACGACCAGGGCATCGCAACCAGCGGCGACCTGTCGGAAGTGACCTATACGTTCTCGCTCGACGGCGGCGACAGCTGGAGCAAGCCCCGGCCCCTGACCGTGAAGCCTTTCAATGCCGGACACAACAACGACACCGGTCAGCCGAACCTCGGCGACTACAACCAGGGCGTCTCGCAGCGCGGCGAATTCTTGGCAGCCTATGCGCTGGCGAAGCGCCCGCCGCGCGGTTTTGCGGACGGCCAGCCGGACGTGACGCTGACCGGCATCGACGCGACCTTCCGGCGCGTCGGCGCTGCCGCGCACGCGAAGCCGTACGCTGCGGTCAATGTCAGGTCGGTGAGCTTCACCGACAGTGGCGGCGACGGCGCCATCAATCCGGGCGAAACCGCCGACATTCGCGTGCGCCTGTTCAATTACGTGACCAACCCCCTCAATGGCGGCAGCCTGCGGTCGCCGACCGCCGTGCTGACTAGCCTGACGCCGGGTGTCACCGTGCTCGACGATCGTGATGTCTACTCGTCGATCCCGGCCGGAGGATCGCGCACCAACCCGGACCCGTTCAGGATCCGCGTCGCCAATTCAGTCGAGCCGGGGACGCCGATCAACCTGCGGCTGGTCGTGACGTCGCCGGATGGCGCGGCGACCCTCCGCACGACGCTCGATACGGGCACGCCGGTGGCCACGACGCTTCTGACGCAGAGGTTCAATGGCGTGCCGCCCGGCACGTTGCCCGCCGGGTGGGCATCCGTCCATGGCGCCGGAGCCACGGAAGTCCCCTGGACGACGTCGAATTCGTTCTGCGGGTCTTCGAACGGAGCCTTCCACGCGAATGACGATGTCGGCGAGACATCGACGACGCGCTGGGAGCGTCTGCTGAGCCCGGAGTTCTCCGTGCCTTCCGATTCGGACTTCGTGTTGGTGGAGTTCGACGTGTGCTACGACACGGAGGACGATCCTGTCCTGCCGGTCACGGCATACGACGGATTGTTCCTGCGCGTGGCGGACCTGACGACAGGCCGGACGCTGCGTTCCGTGCTGGCCGAAGCGTTTGCCGATCGCTTCGAGACTGGTGACATCTTCCACTACCCGAAGCACCTGCCGCGCAGCGGAGACCCCGACTATTTCGAGGATATGTCGGTGTGGGCGGGCGATTCCGGAGGCGTCAAGCGGGTGCGCATGCGGTTGCCGGGCATGCGGGGCAGCGTTGCCCAGTTGCGCTTCGAGTTTACCCAGGACTCGTCGTTCACCTGTCTCGACGTCCGCCCCGGGAGTTCCGGTTGCGGCGTTTTCATCGACAATGTCGTGGTAAAGAGCGTCAATTCGGCTCCGTAACCTGGCTGTCTTCGATCCATCGTCTTTTGCAGCGCACTCGCTCGCCTGTAATTTTTTCGCGCCGATTGAACTTAATGTTGCGATCGGCCGTTGTAAACGACCGGGTTCTCTTGTAAACAACATGCGGGGATTCGAGGAAACGGTAGAAGCACAACCTCAAACGCCGTAGCCACTCTCGCCTGCGAGCAAGGACGCGGTTTTTCCGGTGTTTTTCGGCCCTTTTCCCGGCTCCCCCGAACAGAAAACAGGGGAGAGTCCGACATGCGTTCAGCCTTCGTCGTCCTGGCCGCGATCGCGGCGTCCGTCGTAGCCGGTGGCCCGGCAGCCGCGGCAGAATCCAAGTTTCGCAAGGCGCCCGCGGCCCAACAGGCTGCGAAGCTGCACCTTGCGCCGGGCGCCAGGCCGGAAAGTCGCGGCAACAAGGTTTACATCGTCCAGATGGCCGCTGACCCGGTGATCCGCTACCAAGGTGGCGTCGCGGGTTTTGCCAAGACCGCGCCCGAAAAGGGACAGCGCTACGACGCAGGCTCGAGCCAGGCCCAGATGTACGCTTCGCGCCTCGGTGCGCAGCAGGACGCAGTGCTGGCGCGTGTCGGCGCCAGCGGCGGCAAGATCTACAGCTATCGCCACGCTCTGAACGGATTCGCGGCACGCATGAGCGCTGCCCAGGCGGCCAAGCTGCGCAAGGACAAGTCGGTCCTGAGCGTGTGGGAAGACCGCGCGATGCCCCTCGACACGGACAATACTCCGCAGTGGCTCGGCCTGTTGAACCCCGAGAGTGGCCTGCGCGCCGCGCACGGCCTGACCGGCAAGAAGATCATCATCGGCGTCATCGACACCGGCATCGTTCAGGAGCATCCGTCGCTGGACGACACCAACTACGGCTCGCCGCCTAGCGGCTGGACCGGTATCTGCCAGGCCGGCGAAGGCTTCGCGGCAACGGACTGCAACAGAAAGCTGATCGGCGCGCGCTACTACGTCGAGGGCCACGGCGTCGAGAACCTCGACGAAGACGATTTCCTGTCGCCGCGCGATTCCGACGGCCACGGCACGCACACGGCGACGACCGCCGCGGGCAATTCGGGCGTGCAGGCAGTGCTGAACGGCGTGCCGGTGGCGACGGTCTCCGGCATCGCGCCGAAGGCGCGCATCGCCGTCTACAAGGCGTGCTGGGCAGACGGTTGCTTCTTCTCCGACACCGCCGCCGCGACCGACCAGGCGGTGGCCGACGGCGTCGACATCCTGACGCACTCGATCGGCACGGCCGCGACGATTGCGGACCCGCAGGACATCGCGTTCCTGTTTGCGGTCGACGCAGGCGTCTTCGTGTCGCGGTCGGCGGGCAACGAAGGCCCGGCGCCCGAGACGACCGCCGCCGGCGAGCCGTGGGTCACGAGCGTCGCAGCCTCGACGCACCGGGGCATCCTGTACTCGCTGGCGACGCGCATCAATTCGCCGGCCTCGGTGGCGGGCGATTATCCCTCGCTCGAGAGCGGCATCTCGAAGTCGCTGCAGGAAACCGGCCCGATCACGGACGACGTGCTCGCGGCGGATCCGATCGACGCCTGCGTACCGCTGGAAAACTCGCTGTCGGGTAGCATCGGGCTCATCGCTCGCGGCGACTGCGATTTCTCGGTCAAGCTGACGAACGCAGCCAACGCCGGCGCCATTGCCGTGTTGATGTATACGAACGAGAACCCGAAGACCGTCATGGGCGGAGACGCCACGCCGGAGTCGCTCAGCATCCCGGCGGTCATGATCGACAACGCCCCGGGCCTCGCGATCCTGGCGGAGCTCGAGAGTGGCGCGACCGTCAACGCGACGCTGTCCGCGGCCAATCTCATCGAGGAGCAGATGCAGGGCAACATCATGGCGGCATTCTCCTCTCGCGGCCCGTTCCCCACCGTCCCGGACTGGATCAAGCCGGACGTCTCCGCCCCGGGCGTCAACATCCTGGCGGGCGCAACGCCGGAGCCGGCTGACGGCTCGTTCGGCGGGTACTTCCAGTACCTGTCGGGCACCTCGATGTCGACCCCGCACATCGCGGGCATCGCGGCGCTGCTGCTCGAGGCGCGCCCGAAGTGGACGCCTGCCATGGTCAAGTCGGCGATCATGACGACTGCGCGCCGCAACCTCTACAAGGAGGACGGGGTGACTCGGGCCGATCCCTTCGATTTCGGCGCCGGCCACGTCGTCCCCAACAATGCGCTGGACCCGGGCCTTGCATACGACGCGGGCTTCCTCGACTACCTGGCCGGCATCTGCGGCACGGGCGAAAAGGAATTCGTGTTCGCGGACCCGGACGCGACGTGCGCGCAACTGGCGAGCTTCGGCTTTTCGCTCGATGCGTCCGACCTCAACCTGCCGTCGATTGGCATCGCCGAGCTGCCCGGCTCGCAGACAGTGCGCCGCCGTGTCACCAACGTCGGTGCCACGCCGAGCACTTACCGTGCAGGTGTCAGGGCGCCGCCGGGCTACTCGGTGCGCGTGTCCCCCGAGGAGCTCTACCTGAAGCGCGGACAGACCGGCAGCTTCGAGGTGACCATCACCAATATCGGGGCGCCCGCCGGCGAATGGCGCTTCGGTCGCATGTGGTGGGCGGACGACCAGGGTCACCTCGTGCGCAGCCCGATCGCCGTGAAGGGCGTGGCGGTCATCGCACCGGACGCCATCAGTGGCACCGGTGAGTCGGGCTCGACCGCGTTCGACGTTACCTTCGGCTACAACGGCGCATATACCCCCGGCGCGCACGGCCTGGTCGAACCGTTCCTGACCCTGTTCGAGGTCACGGACGACCCGGACAACACGTTCGGCTTCGATTTCGGGGACGACGAGGCGCTCGTCTACCTGTTCGAATCGCCGCCCGACGCGGTCGCGCTGAAGTTCGCGACGTTCGACGCGTACAACGACAATCCGGCGCACGACATGGATCTCTATGTCTTCTATTGCCCGGACTTCGCGTGCACGCAGATCGGCGGAAGCTTCAACGTCACCTCGAACGAGGAAGTGACGGTGCCGTTCCCGGTGAACGACCCGGCCATCGACGACCCGTACGCGGTGTTCGTGCACGGCTTCGATACGGTGAATGCCGCGCCGGCGGCCGGCATCTTCTTCGACTGGACCGTCCAGGGTCCGACGGGGAACATGACGGCCAGCGGACCCTCGACCGCCGTGATCGGCGAGACCGGCACGGTGACCGTCAACTGGTCCGGCCTGCTGACGGGTGCGGCCGCGAAGTACTTCGGCGCGGTATCGCACAGCGACCCGGCGGGCATCCAGGACCTGACCGTCGTCGCGATCGACAACGACGAGGGCGGCGGATTCTGCGACCTCATCGACTGCACCTGAACGCAGGCCGCTGAATGGCCTTGCAGGCCGCCCGGTTCACGCCGGGCGGCCTTTTTCATGGGTCGGCGAGCCTCAGTCCGATGTGATGGGCGGGCAGGGTATCGTGCGGTCGAGGTCGGTGTGGTAGGTGAAGAGGCGTTCGCCCTGGCGGAAGGTCAACACCCAACCCGGAACCTGGGCCTGCGCGTATTGCATGCCGGGCTCCGGACATCCGAGCGACGCGTCGCTCCAGGTCTTGCTGTCGGCCGAGACGAACAGGATCTCGCGCTCCGTGACCCCGATCCGTCCCGCGAGGTCGCGCCGGGCGGCCACGAGCTGCGGACCGAATGTCAGCTCGCGCTCCGGCGTGATGCCGCCGAGGGCCTTGTCCTGTCGGCACACGAGAGCGCGATTGCCGGCTTCATGCACGACGTGAATCGCCTTGCCGACGCGCAGGGTGACCTTGTAGCCGGGCGTGATGACGTCGAGATACGCCACGCCCGGCTTGGGGCAGCCGATGCTGCTGTCACGCCATTCCATGGCGCGGACCGTATCAACCTCGATCTGCTCACGGGGAATCTTCAGCTTCGCCGCGAGCGTGTCGATTGCCAGCACGGCCGCGCCGCGTTCCGCATCCGACAGCTTCTCGGCCGAACCCTGGCCCGGCACGAAGCGGACGTCCTGCGCGCAGGCCGCGAGGGTGATGAATGAAGCAGCAATAGCGACGACGATTCCCGTCATTTGAGCCTCCACGCCAATTGGGGAATAGTATCAACATGCCGCGCGCGATCCGCATCCACGAAAACGGCGGGCCCGAGGTCCTGCGGCTCGAGACCGTCGACCGCGAGCCGCTCGGCGCGCGCCAGGTGCGCATCCGCCAGTCCGCGGTCGGCGTCAACTTCATCGATACGTACGACCGCTCCGGGCTCTATCCGGTTTCAATGCCGAGCGGTCTCGGCCGGGAGGCCGCAGGTATCGTCACCGAAGCCGGCAAGGGCGTCACGAAACTGAAGCCAGGTGACCGTGTCGCGTATGCCGGACAAACACCCGGTGCCTATTGCGACGAGCGGGTCATGGATGCGGCGCGCGTGGTGAAACTGCCGGAGGCCGTTTCCGATCGGGAGGCCGCCGCGATCATGCTGAAGGGGCTCACCGCGTGGTTCCTGCTGCGCCGCTGCCATCGCGTGCGCCGGAACGAGCAGGTCCTGCTCCACGCGGCCGCGGGAGGCGTCGGGCTGATCGCGCTGCAGTGGGCGGCGGCCCTCGGCGCGAGGGTCATCGCAGTCGTCGGCAGCGACGAGAAGGCGGCTCTCGTCGCCGCACACGGCGCGGCCGAGGTGATCGTCAGCACGCGCGAGAACGTCGTCGAGCGCGTGCGCGCGATCACGCGCAAACGCGGCGTCCCGGTCGTCTACGACGGCGTCGGCAAGGACACGTTCACCACCTCGCTCGACTGCCTCGCGCCGCTCGGCCTCATGGTGAGCTTCGGCAACGCCTCGGGCGCCGTGCCGCCGATCTCGCCGCTCGAGCTGACGAAGCGCGGTTCGCTGTTCCTCACGCGCCCGACGTTGTTTCACTACACGGCGAAAGCCTCGGAGCTTGCGCGCGGCGCGCGCGAGCTGTTCGAGGTCGTGGGCAGTGGCCGCGTGAAGGTCCGCGTCGGTCGGACGTACCCGCTCGAGGATGCGGCCGAGGCGCACCGCGACCTCGAGGCGCGGCGGACGACCGGAAGCCTGGTGTTGCTACCTTAGGTCCGCGACCAACCGCGAATCGGACCTCAACTGCCGCATGAAAGGCGAGGCTTGCAGCAACTGGCGCAAGTCATACCTCTGCGCATAATCGTTGACCGAATCCGTGCCGATGGTTTCACGGACGCTCCGCAGCAGTTCGACCGCCCTGTCGTTCATGCCGCGCTGCGCATAAGCCTCGCTCAGAAGGAGCTTGCTGGTGATCGACGGCCTGGTTGAGAGCCGCCGAAGAGCCGTCTCGGCTTCCGCCTGCCGGCCTGGCGCCTGGTACAGGAGCGCGAGCGCGAAGTCCCGGTTTTCTCCTTCCGGCATGCCGGCGATGAGCGTGGACGCTTCCTCGAAGCGCTCCAGGAGGACCAGGAGCCGCGCTATAGCGGCGTCGTGTTCAGGATCCTTCGCCGGATTCAACTCGTAACGCATGCGAAGCTCTGCAAGGGCTCCCTCGTAGTCGCCCGTGGCCGCAAGAAAGGACCCGAGGTTGTTGTGTGCAACCGCTGACAGGGGGTCGCGGGCCACCGCCTGGCGCTGGAGCCGCACGGCCTGCTCCGGGTCGCCATTCGAGAGAGCGTCACCGGCTCTCATGGACAGGAGCAGCATGTCATTGGAGTCGAGCTCGACCGCTTTCTCCCAGTGCGTATCTCCCCGCGCAGGGTCCCCGGTCTGCCAGTAGTGTTGGGCGAGACGCACGTGCGCCGTGGCCAGCCCGGAATCGAGCTCTACAGCCTTGAGTGCCGCCCGCCCTCGTTTCGAGAACCAGGCCGCTTGGGCGTCCGGATTCTCGTAGCCGAGCAGGTAGTAGGCGCCCGCGAGTTCCGCCCATGCCTTCGCGAATCGAGGATCAATGGCCACCGCCTCCTCCAGGTACTCAGCCATGAGTTCGAGGTCGCCGGGGCCGCGACGGTTGTAGAAGAACCGGGCATGGAGGTAGCGCTCGTAGGCCGCCGCCTTGGGTGGCGCGACCGCCGCCTTCGATCCGGCCAGGCTTGCGTTGAGCGCCGCGGCCACTGCCACGGCGATACTGTCCTGCACGGCCAGGACATCGCCGAGATTCCGGTCGTAGGTCTCCGACCAGACGTGCGCGTTTGTCGAGGCATCGATGAGCTGTGCCGTGACCCGTACGCGCTCACCCGATCGCCTGACGCTGCCCTCGAGCACGTAGCCGACGTCGAGCCTGGCAGCGATCTGGGGCACGTTGAGGGTCTTGTCGCGAAGCGCGAACGAGGACGTGCGCGCGATCACGCGCAGGTCCCTCGATTGCGCCAGCCGGTTGAGGATTTCCTCGGCCATCCCGTCCGCGAAGTAGCCCTGGTCCTTTTCGGCGCTCATGTCCAGGAACGGGAGTACGACGATTGAATGGTCGCCAGCTTCATCCGGGGACGGCCCGGCGGCTGGTGGTAAACGCGATAGGTAGGCCGCGACGCCGATCGCCGCCAGGAGGGCGGCGGCGACCGCAAGGATCCATGGACGGGAGGAGCGGATGGCCGGCGGCGCCGGTTCGTCGCCCGGAACCACATTCGGGCTGGCGGCCATCGGCCTGATGGCCGCTTTGAGTCGATAGCCGCGTTTCGGCAGGGTTTCGATCAGGTCCCGGTATCGGTTATCGCCACCGGCCTCGCTGAGATGGCGGCGCAGCTCGTAGAAGCAACGGGTCAGGGCGTCGTCAGTGACAAAGGCGGAGCCCCAGAGGTGAGTGACGAGGTCTTCCCGGACCATGACTTCGCCCGGGTGTTCGGCCATCAGCACGAGCACGTCCATGACCTTCGGCTCGAGATGTGCGATGCCGCCGGGCCCGGATACCTCTCCGGTGAGCGGCGAGACTTGCAGACCCTCGAGGTCGAACCCCTGCGTGAGCGCGCTCATCGGAATATCACCAAGATATCAGGCATTCATCAGTACTTTAGCTGCGTCTCGCGCCTTAACTCCACACGTGAAAGACCCTGAGGGTCTGTAACGGTTCTGTCATTCAATCAAGCACATAAGGGGTTAAAGCCATGACTGGATTCAGAGACTTGACGCGAGTCACCGTGCTCACGGCACTCGCCTGGGCGGGCACTGCAAGCGCCGACGCTGTAACTGATTGGAACGAAATAGCAGCGGGAGCGATCCCGGCGGGCCGTCCCGGACCGATCGGCCAGGTGGATATGGCCGTCGTGGCCGTTGCAATGCACGATGCCGTGCAGGCCTACGAGGGGCGGTTCGAGCCCTACTACGTCGAGATAGCGGGCGCAAAGGGTTCGAAGTCCGCGGCGGTAGCCGCCGCCGCCCACGGGGTCCTCGTAACCTTCTATCCCGCGCAGGCGGGGGCTCTCGACGCCACGTACGCGACCTGGCTGGCGAACAACGGACTGACGGGCGATGAAGGCATCGCGGTCGGAGAGGCCGTGGCCGCGAAGTCCGCGACACTCCGGCGTCTCGATCCTAACCCGCTGCCGCTGCCGTTTACGGGCGGTACGGAACCCGGCCAGTGGCGGCCGACCGAGTCCTTTCTCGGCGGCCCCCCGCCCGGACCTCCGGCGAGCTTTGCTGCGATGTTCGCACCCTGGATGGGAAGCTTCGATCCCTTCGCGCTCACGGGCCCCGCCCGCTACCGCGCGCCGCCACCGCCCGAGCTGACGAGCGCCCGTTACACGGCGGACTACAATGAGGTGAAAGCCAAGGGCGCGCTCACGGGCAGCACCCGCACCCCGGAGCAGACCGACATCGGCTATTTCTGGACCGACAACTTCTTCGCGCAGATGAACCGCGCGGCGCGCGCAATCCTTGCCAAGCGCACGCCGAACATGGGTAACCGAGCCCGGCTTCTTGCCCTGTTGAACATCTCAATGGCCGATGCGCTGATCACCAGCTGGGACAGCAAGCTGCACTACAACGTCTGGCGTCCGGTGACGGCGATTCGCGAGGGAGACTTCGACGGCAACCCGAATACCGCGGGCGATCCGGCCTGGCAGTCACTGATCAACAACCCGAACTACCCGGACTACGCGTCGGGCGCGAATGCCGTCGTGGCCTCCGCGGTGCGCGCGTTCGCGCTGTTCTACGGGCGGAACGACGTCAGCATCGAGGTAACCAGCAATTCTCCGGCTGCCATCAAGAAGACGCGCACCTACCCGAGCTTCTCCGCCGTGGCGGCGCAGGTGGTGAATGCGAGGATATACCTCGGCATCCACTTCCGCTTCGCCGACACCGCAGCGCGCACCCACGGACAGCAGGTTGCAAAGTACGTCCACGATCACTACCTCCTGCCGACCGCGAACTAGTCGAGCGGTCGTGTTGCCGGCCCCGCATCGAAAGATGCGGGGCCTTTCTTTTCCGCGGCGATAATGGGCGGATGAAGGTCCGCATCCTGCCCGCAGACCGCGAATTCGACGCGCGCCCGGACGAGCCGGTGCTGACCGCCGCGCTGCGCCAGCACCTCAACCTTCCGCACAGCTGCAAGGGCGGGACCTGCGGCACCTGCCGCGTGCGCGTCCTGCGGGGCGCCGTGAGTTATCCGCACGGGCGGCCGGCGGGCATCGACGCGGCGGAGGCGGCCGCGGGCTTCGCGCTCATCTGCCAGGCCCGGGCGGAGCAGGACCTTGTCATCGAGACCCGCGAGATCCGCCACGTCACCGACGTGGAGATCCGCGAGCTGCCCGCGCGCGTCGAGCGCATTCGCCTGCTCGCGCCG
This sequence comes from uncultured Gammaproteobacteria bacterium, assembly GCA_963728615.1. Lineage (GTDB taxonomy): Bacteria > Pseudomonadota > Gammaproteobacteria > Steroidobacterales > Steroidobacteraceae > SCUD01. Next base: position 770,997 of record CAVSKQ010000003.1, on the reverse strand, counting down.
GACGTCATGGGATTGTGGCTTCGGCTTCCGGCGATCGAGCCGTTCACGTGGCAATCGGGCCAGTACGTGGACGTGATGCTGCCGGGCGAAAGGCGTCGCAGCTTCTCGCTGGCGAACCCGCCGCACGACGCGGCGCTGCTCGAGCTGCACGTGCGGCACACGCCGGGCGGCGCTTTCAGCGGGCAGGTCTTCGGCGGCATGACGGCCGGCAGCCTGCTGCGGATCGAAGGCCCGCTCGGCCAGTTCGTCTATCGCCCTGGCGAGCGTCCGCTGCTCGCGATCGGAGGCGGCACGGGCTACGCGCCGCTCAAGGCGATCCTGCGCGAGGTGATCGAGTCCGGTTCGCGCCGGGACGTCGTCCTGTACTGGGGCGTGCGTGCCCCGGCAGACCTCTACGATGACGCGTGGCTCCGCGAGCTCTCGGCGAAGCACCCGCGCTTTCACTACACGGGCGTGACGGACGGCTTCGTTCACGAAGCCGTGCTGAAGGGCGTCGCGGGCCTCGCCGGCTACGATGTCTACGCAGCGGGGCCTCCGGCGATGATCGACGCCGTGCGCGCGGCGCTGCCGCGCCAGGGCGCGGATCCCGCGCGCATCTTCTTCGACTCCTTCGACTGGGCGCCGGCCTGATGTACCGCTAGCGGAACAGCCCGTCGTCCAGGATCGTGCCGCTGGTGATCGGCTTGCCGATCGACAGCCACACGTTGGCCTCGCCCTCGGCAAAGCCCACGCCGAGCGTGAAGGTCCCGAGCGCGGTCGGGCCCGCCATGAAAAGGTAACCGCCGTATACGACTTCCTCGTCGTCGCTTCCTTCGACGTCGATGCGGTCATACAGGCCGGCCGCCTGGAATCCGAGGCCGGCATAGATCGCCTGGTTCTTGATCGGCGAGAGCACTTTCAGGCGCCGCAGGAAACTCGACTCGGCGACCCAGTAGTCGCTGACGCGCAGCTCGTCGTACTGGTAGCCGGGCAGGACTCGCGATCCGCCCAGCGAAAAGTAGCGATCCTGCGGGAGGTGACTGTCGAAGTCGGTGCCGCCGGCCAGGCTGAGCCAGGTGACATACTTGCCGATCGAAATGGCCTTGCGGACACCGGCTTCCAGCCGTTCCCAGTCGCGGTCCGACCCGAAGGAGTCGTCCAGGTATCTCGTACCGCATGGCCGCCGCAAGGCCCCTGGTCGCGAAGGTGGGCGTGTCGCGCGAGTCGAAACGGGCCGAGAACTCCAGGCCCGCGTCGTCGGCGTCGACTTGCGGCAGGATCTGGAGGCCCGTGTCGACGCGCGTCTTGCGCTGGTCGAACAGGTAGCCGAGGCGCATCTGCGCATACCGCGACGTGTTCCAGCCGAGGTCGATGCGGCCGCCGACGTCGACGAACTCGTAGGTGGCGACTCGCTCGCCGCGGTTGTAGAGGTCCTCCACGATGCGGTCCGCGAAGAGGCCGGGCTCGACGAACAGGCGCTGGCCGACGTCGAGCGGCTGGTAGAAGCTCGTCGTCAGGGACGACTCGTCGCCGATCTGGAGCTGGTTCCGCCACTGCGCGCCGAGCGGGTTGATCCAGTGCCGGACGTGCTGCACGCCCATCAGGAACTTGAAGTCGCCGCCGCCGTCCGCGAACAGCCCGAGGGCGGGCCTCAGCACGCTCTGCCCGAGCGAGATCTCCTTCGGCAGCCATACGAGGGTCGACGCCTGCGGGTCGCCGTCGAGGCGATAGGCCACGGTATCGAGCTCGTCGAGCGCCGCCATGCGCCGCGCGTCGTCGCTGATGTCGCCGACGGCCACGACGTCGCCGGCCTCGACGGCGGTCATCGTGCGCAGGTAATCGGGATTCACGTACTCGAGGCCTTCGACACGCACGTCGGCGACCTTCGCTTCGATGACCTGGGACGTCGTCACGGAGCTGCGCCAGGCGGCGTACTCCGGCGCCGGCACCGCGAGTGTCGCGAGGCGGTCCGCGACCTTGCGCGCCGCGACCTCGCCGAGCGGAATCGTCTCCGGAAGGCGGTCGAAGTCGGCCGTCGTGATGTCGCCCATGGGGACGTTGATGAGGATGTCGCGGTCCGTGAGCGTCGCGAGCTGCGCCTTCTCGTTGACCTCGAACATCACGTCCATGCTGCGCGACAGCAGTTGCTGCGCCTGCACCAGCTTTTCGCGCGTCGGCGGAGGTTCCACGAGGTTGACGACGATCACGATGTCGGCGCAGGTCTCGCGGGCGACGTCGATCGGGATGTTGCGCACCATGCCGCCGTCGGAAAGGATCCAGGGGTCCAGCACGACCGGCGAGAACGCGCCCGGGATCGCCATGCTCGCCCGCATCGCGGTTGCGATGTCGCCGTGGTCGAGCACGACCATGTCGCCGGACATCATGTCGGTCGCGACGGCGCGAAATGGAATCGGCAGCTTGTCGAAGTCGGACACGGTGCGGGCCCGCGCGACGTATGCCCGGAGCAGGTCGTCGATCGAGCTCGCGTCGGCGAGCCCGCTCGGCGTGACGATCTTGCCGTCGATCAGGCCCATCTGCAGCTTGGAGCCGGCCTCGAGCGCGAGGCGCTTCTGCTCGATGGGCTCGAGCGTGCGGCGGCCGGCGCCGCCGATGACGGCCGCCCAGTCGATGCCGGTGACGAACTTCTCGATCTCCGCCGCAGGCTGGCCGGTCGCATAGCCCGCGCCGACGAGCGCGCCGATGCTCGTGCCGGCGATGCAGTCGATGGGCACCCGCATCTCCTCGAGCACCTTCAGGGCGCCAACGTGGGCGCCGCCTTTCGCTCCGCCGCCGGCGAGCACGAGCCCGATGCGCGGCCGGTCGGGAGCCGCGGAAAGTGCCGCCGGCACCAGCAGGGCGGCGAGCGCGATCGCGTGGGCGATGCGAGTCATGGTTTCACCTGTTCCCGCCAGCGGACCAGCGCGCCGACGAGCGCGGTGTCTTCCGGCGAATCTGCAACTACGATCAGCGAACCGAGGCCCAGCCGGCCGGCGGCATCCGCCACGCGCCGGGAGCCCGTCACGAGAAGCGTCGAATCCATCAGTTCGCGGCAGCGCAGCGTTACGATGCCGACCAGCGCCTCGAGCAGCTCGACGCTGGTCGCGGTGTAGGCGGCAACGCCGCCCTGGCGCCACAACTGCTCGACCGCTGCCTGGAGATCGGCGGACGGATGCGCCGGCTCGCGCGTGTACACCTCCGCATATTGCACGTGCGCCCCGCGCCCCGCCATCTCCCGCAGGAGCAGGTCGCGGCCTCCCGAGCCACGCACGATCAGCACGCGCTTGCCGTGCAGGTCGGCGAGCTGGGGCAGGGCGAGGAGCGACTCGCTGTCGGCACCCTCGGAGGGCAGCAGCGAGACGCGGTAGCCCGCAGCATTCAGCGCAGCCGCCGTCGCCTGCCCGATTGCGGCGACCGGCAGGTCACGGCGCTCGCCGATGATGTCCGCGCCGAAGCGAACGGCGTTCGCACTGACGAAAACCACGAGGTCGTAGCGGTCCGCGGGCCCGATCGCGGCGCGCACGGCCGCGCGGTCTGGCCGTGCCAGGATCGAGAGCGCCGGATAGCGCACGGCTGCGCCGCCTTCGGCCTCGATGAGGTGGCACAGGTGCTCTGCCTGGTGTTCCGGCCGCGTCACCAGCACCCCGATGCCGGTGAGCAGCTTCACAGGAACTTGCCGGCGCCGGCGGCCAGCAGCCGCTTCGCGAGCTCGGCGCCGATCGCGGCGGCATCGCGTACCGCGCCTGACACCGCATCGACGATGATCGAGCGCCCGTCGGGCGAGCCGACGAGGCCGTCGAGCCGGAGTGTTCCGTCGTCGAGCGTCGCGTGGCCCGCGATGGGCGATTGGCAGCTCGCGCCGATACCCGCTGCGAGCGCGCGCTCGGCGTCGAGCATCGAGCGCGTCGGGCCGTGCTCGAGGGCACGCACGAGGGCAGCGACGTCCTCGCGTTCCAGCACGCACTCGATGCCGATGATGCCCTGGCCGATCGCGGGCAGCATGTCCGCGGGCGCGAGGCGCGCGCGGATCCGCGACTCGAGGCCGAGCCGCTCGAGGCCCGCCGCCGCGAGCACGGTCGCGTCGCAGGCGCCCGCATCCAGCTTCGCGAGGCGCGTGTCGACGTTGCCGCGCAGTACCACGATCTCGAGGTCGGGCCGCGCGATGGCGGAGCTGGCACTGGCGGCGCAGGCTCGAAGTGCCGATCCGCGCGCCGTCGCGGCAGCGCGGCCAGTGATCGCGTGGCGCGGCGAGACGAAGGCATCGCGGGGATCGCCGCGCTCGAGCGCCGCCGCGATGGTGAAGCCGGCCGGCAGCGCGGCGGGCATGTCCTTCATCGAATGGACCGCGATGTCGGCCCGCCCGTCCTGGAGCGCGTTCTCGAGCTCCTTGATGAAGAGCCCCTTGCCGCCGGCGGTGGCGAGGCTCCGGTCCTGGATCCGGTCCCCCTCCGTCACGATCGGGACCAAGTGAACGGCGAGCCCGGGATGGCAGGCGGCGAGGCGGGCAGCCACGTGCTCCGCCTGCCACAGCGCGAGCCGGCTCCTGCGTGTCGCGATTCGGACCTGCCTGGACATGTGCCATTTTGCCATGCAGGCCCAAACCGCGATGCTCAGCGACCTGGTCGGCCGCCCCGGGCGTCAGTGGCTGAAGATCGTCCAGATGGCGGCGATGACGAGGAGCAGCAGCGCGCTCAGCGCGATGTCCCCCCGCCTGGCGTCGCGCTCGCGCGTCTCTTCGGCCGCGGGCGCCGGCTTCAGAGTCGCGATCGTGAGGTCCGTGAGCCGCGCCGGGTCAGGCGGGGCCGTCGCGAGGCTCACGACGACCATCGCGACGATCGAGATCCCGAACAGCAGCACCGCGAAGTGCAGGAAGTTGATCTCGGCGAACCCGGCCGCCGGCGCCCAGGCGACCGGCGCATTGAGCTCCAGGAAAAGGCGCCCGAACCCGAGCACGAAGCCGACGGCGAGCGCGGCGATCGCGCCTTTCGCATTGGCCCGCGGCCATAGGATTCCCACCAGGAAGATCGCGGCGATCGGCGGCGAGATGTAGGCCTGCACGCTCTGCAGGTAGGTGTAGAGCTGGTCGGAGATGAGCTTCATGAACGGGATCCACGCGAGCCCGAACAGCACCAGTACGATCGTGGCCAACTGCCCGGTGGCGACGAGCTGCCTCTCGCTCGCGGCCGGCCGCCAGCGCTTGTAGAGGTCCATCGTCACGAGCGTGGCGCTGGAGTTGAAAACCGACGACAGCGAGCTCATGAGGGCCGCGAGCAGGCCCGCGATCACGATGCCGCGAAGTCCCGCGGGCAGCAGCTGGGCCGTGAGGGCGGTCAGCGCCTGGTCGGGGCTCTCGAGGTGGAGCTGGCCGGACTCGGCAAGCGCGTAGGCGATGATTCCCGGCAGCACGAAGATGAAGAGCGGCAGCTGCTTCGCGAAACCGGCGAAGATGGCGCCGCGGCGCGCCTCGACCTGGTCCTTGGCCGCCAGCACACGCTGGACGATGAACTGGTCCGTGCACCAGTACCAGACGCCGAGGATCGGCGCGCCGAACAGGATGCCCGTCCATGGAAAATCGGGGTGCGACGACGGCTGCCACAGGTCGAAGCGCTCGGGCCCGACGGCCGCGACCAGCGCGTCCCAGCCGCCGATCGCCTGCAGGCCGAGGATCGTCACGACGATGGCGCCGATGAGCAGCACGAACATCTGCATCGCGTCTGTGTAGAGCACGGCCTTCAGCCCGCCGAAAAGCGTGTACACGCCGGTCGTGAGCACCACGATCGTGGCGCCGGTCCAGAAGTTGATGCCCATGAGGGCCTCGAACACGATGCCGCCCGCCGCGATCGTGACCGATATCTTCGTCAGCACGTAGCTCACGACCGAGACGATCGCGAGGTACATGCGAGGCCCCGACGAGTATCGCCGCTCGAGGAACTCCGGCATCGTGAACACGCCGCTCCGGAGGTAGAAGGGCACGAAGAACCAGCCGAGCAGCAGCAGCACGAGCCCGGCCATGATCTCGAACTGGGCGACCGCGACGCCGGAAGCGGCGCCTGTTCCCGCGAGCCCGACAAGGTGCTCCGCGCCGATGTTCGACGCGAACAGCGACGCGCCGACGATGAACCAGCCGGTGTTGCGTCCGGCGAGGAAATAGCCGCCCGCGCTCTCGCGGGTACCGGCGCGCCGCGTGACCACGATCGCGACCACGAACGTGAGCGCGAAATAGAGCACCACCACCACCCAGTCCAGCGTCGTCATCGGACGGCCTCCCTTTCGGTGGATGCGGCCTCGCGCAGCGGCGCGTCAGGATACAGCGCCATGAGCCTGCGCAGCACGCCGTTGGTCCAGCCGAAGCCGTCCTGGAGCGGGTATTCCCCGCCGCGCGCGGCATCGTCGCCGCTCACGTCGTACTTCTCGACCAGCTTGCCGTGCGCCTGGTAGTACGCGACGTTGTCTCGTATCCAGCGGTGCGCGATCCGCCGCGCCAGCCGCTGGTGCCCGTAGCGGTTCAGGCCCTCGATCGCGATCCATTGCAGCGGGGCCCAGCCGTTGGGCGCGTCCCACTGCTGGCCCGTCCGTTCCGTCGTGGTCGCGAGCCCGTCGGGTGCCAGCAACCGGCGCTCGACGACCGCCGCGACGTCGCCGCCCTGGCGGTTGCTCGCGACGCCGACGAACAGCGGATACAGCGTCGCCGCGGAGAGGACGCCGGTGCGGTCCCGCCTGCGCCAGTCGTAGTCCTCGAAGGTCCCGGAACGCGCATTCCAGAAAGTGTCGAGGATCGCGCGGCGCCGCGTCGCGGCCCGCTCGGTGAACCTCGAGACTTCCGCAGGCTCGGCGTTGGCGCGGTATGCGCGGACGAGCGTCTGTTCCAGCGCGTGGAGCAGGCAATTGAGGTCGACGGGAAGGATCTCGGCAGTGCGGATCGTGGCGAGATCCCCCCCGTCGTCGAGCCAGCGCGAGCTGAAGTCCCAGCCGCTCTCGGCGGCTGCGCGAAGGTTGCGATACACCTCCCCAGCCGGGCGGCCCGATAGCCGGGCGGTTTCCACATCCTGGCGGTACGACTCCTCACGCGGCGTGTCCCGGTCGTCCCAGTAGCGGTTCAGCAGCGTCCCGTCGGGCAGGCGCACGACGCGCCGATGCGCTTCACCCGGAGCGAGCGACTCCGATCCGTCCATCCAGAATTCGTACTCGCGGCGAAGCTGCGGCAGGAACCTGCCGTACGCGGCAGCGCCCTCGCGCGCCACGAGCAACTCCACCATCAACGAAAAGAAGGGCGGTTGCGAGCGGCTGAGGTAGTAACTGCGGTTGCCGTTTGGCACATGGCCGTATTGGTCGATGAGCCAGGCGAAGTTCTTCACCATGTCGGCGACGAACTCGTGGCGGCCGCTCTCCAGGAGCCCCAGCATCGTGAAGTACGAGTCCCAGTAGTAGATCTCGCGGAAGCGGCCCCCCGGCACGACGTAAGGGTTCGGCAGGGGCAGCAGCGAGGAACCGGCGACGGCGGTGTCGGGCGCACGCGCGAGCACCGGCCAGAGCGCGTCGATGTGCTCCGTGACGCTCCGGCCGGGTTGCGCGCGGAATTCGCCCGCCGCCGTTGCGGGTGCTGTAAAACGCCCGGCCACGAAGGCGCGCAGGTCGAAGCCCGGCGTGCTGCGCTGCGATTCGTAATCGCGCATGATCTCGGCGGGCGGTTTTCGCGGCAGTGCGTCGACGAAGGTCTTGCCGTCCTCGTAGACCTGCTCCGAGCTGCACCCGCTCGAAGAGGCCGGGATACAGCTCGATGGGCGTCGGCGGCGCAGCGGCGCCGGATGCGCCCGCCGCGCCGGCGACCAGCCAGAGCAGCAGCGCCCGGATCAGAACTCGTAGCCCACGCTGAACCGGATATTGCGCGGCATGATGAAGCGGCCGTTCGGCGCCGTGAACGTGCGCGGGTCGCTCTCGGTCAGCGCCTCCTCGTCCGTGATGTTGTCGGCCGCGACCTGCACGATGAACGACTCGTTGAGGCGCAAGATGACGCCGAGATCCAGCTCGTCGTAGCCCTCCAGGACATTGATGTTCAGCGCCTCGCCCCAGCGGTCGTCCACCGACGTGTAAGTGGCGTAGACGCTGCCATCCGTGTTGCCGAAGTTGAAGTCGTAGGCCGGCGTCAGGCGCACCTGCCAGCCGGGCTGCCGCTCCGTCTCGTTACCGTCGATGGTCGGGTCATCGCTATTGATGTCGGATTCCAGCCAGGTCGCGTTGATCCCCACCGAGAAGCCGCCGTCGGTCCGCCAGATTCCGTCGAGCTCCACGCCCTGGGATTCCTGGGTCGTAATGATAGCCTCGCCGCCGAACACGAAGTTGACGGCCCTCGGATCGACGTCGGTGAAGAAGGCCGTGGCAAACAGGCTCAGGTTGCCCGACGCCCATTTGAAGCCGGCCTCGTACTGTTCGATGTCCTGGACCAGGTCATTGCCGCTGGCGAACGCGGCGCGGCTGTCCCGGTAGGTGTCGAACTGCGGCATCAGGTGACCCTGGTTGATGCGCCCGAAGACGCCCATCTGGTCCGTGAACTGGTAGTTGAGGGCCGCCGTCCACGAGGTCTCGGAAAGGTCTGTCGACGCGGCAAAATCGATCGTGCCGGCCCTCCCTTCGTCGAGCGTGTAGTCGACCTCGTATTCCTCGTAGCGCACCCCGACGTCCGCCCGCAGCGCTTCGGTGATGTCAAAGGTGGTCGCCGCGTACAACGCGTTCGTCGTGGCGTCGCCGCGCCCGTCGATGTCGTAGTTGAAGCCGCAGCTGTCGACCGCCGGATCGTTGCAAGCGATGCCGGTGACGATTTCGCCTCCCTGCTCGACGACCTGGTACTCGGAATTGCCCAGCGCCCAGAGGTCGTTGCTCGAGACGCTCGACGCGTAGTAGCCGAACGTCGCCGACCCCCGGTCGAAGTCCCAGGTCAGGCTGACGTCATTCGTGAAGGCATCGACATCCTTGAGGACTTCCCAGGCGCCGAACTGCTGGATGAACTCGTCGCTGCCGATCGCGCGCCCCGTCACGGCGCCGGTGATCGGACCGGTGACCACAGCGCGCGCATCGACGGCCGGATCGGCGAGCAGCGCGCCGACCTGCACGGCGCCGCCGTCCGGAACGAGGCCGGTCGTATTGGCGTCTCCGGTCGTCAAGCTGAATCGATCCGTGAGGGTCCAGGCATCGGAGACTTCCAGCACGACGGAGCCGCCCGTCACGGTGCCCTTCCACCCGCGGCCCTCGTCGAGATCGAGCCGCTTGATCGTCGGGTTTGCCGCCGCCGGATCGCCGCCGTTCGCGAAGTCCGGACCCGAATTGGTCGTAACGATCTCCTGAATCCGGTTCCGGCTGCCGAGCTGGTTGTACCCGGCGTCCACGCCCGGCACGTTGAGTGCCACGGGCAAATACCACTGGCCGTAGTCGTCGGTCTGCCGGTAAAAGACGTTGAGCTTGCCCCTGTCGAGCACACGCGTCAGGTTGATCGTGAACTGGTTGCCCTCGTCCGAGTTGTAGCCGGCGTCGCGCAGGCCCGGTGAGCTCGAGATGTAGCCGCCGGCCATGTAGTAGAAGTCGTCGGCGATCTCGCCGCTGATGTACCCGTCGAATCGCCGAAGGTCGTAGTCCGAAGTCGTGTACTTGACCACGCCCTCGGTTTCCTCGCCGCCCTCGCGCAGGATGAAGTTCGTCGTCAGGCCCGACTGCCCGTTCGAAAACACCGGGTTCGGTCCGCCGCGCAGCGCCTCGACCCGTTCAATCGTCTCGTCGATGCGGAACATCGTCGTGTTTTCGAGGAACGACAGGGTCGAGATCGCATAGACCGGGGCCCCGTTCAACTGGACCGTCAGGTAAGGCGCGTCGCCGCCGCCCGGGAATCCACGCACCATGACGTTCGCGCCGGAGACGCCGCCGGTGCTTTCCGACCAGACGCCCGGCACGAGCCTCAGCAGGTCCGCGGTGCTTTGCGGCGCGTACTCCGTGATGGCGGTGTCGTCCAGGGTAGTGATCGCGAAGCTCGCCTCGAGCTTGCGGACCTCGGTACCGGCGGCCGTGCCGGTTACGACGACTTCCTCAAGCTGGGTGCCTTGCCCGGTCGCAGCCTGCTGCGCCGAAGCCGGCGCGGATATCAGGGCGGCGACGCCGATCGCGTGGGCAGGAATGTCTCGCATCTTCATTGAATTCCCCTTTCTCGATTGGGCCCCCCCTTCTCGAAAATCTTGCACGGAATCCGTTGACTGCGATGGTCTGTACCACCTTGCCATGTTTGCTGTCAAACGGGGCAGTTGGGTGCGCTGCAACAGGGCGCTATCATTCCCCGCCTGTGATCCTCTCCCGACTCGCACTCGTGCTACATCTCGCGACGGCAGCCGCGGTCGCCGAGCCGCTCCGGTTTTCCCTGCCGGAAGGCGGCATGCAGAACGAGTTCTACCGCGACGGTCCCGTCGCCGCGCACGTCGTGCTGCGGCCGGGGCCGGAACCCCGCGTCGTCGTCGCCTTCCCCGCGGGCAACAGCGGCGCAGCGGTCTGGTTCGACGCGGAGGGCGGAACGCTTGCGTGGAAACCCGAAGTTGCGATCGAGTCCGCGTCGCGCGCAGTGGAGGGCGGGACCTTGCGCGGAGTCAGCGCGGTGCTGCGCGCATCGGGCGGTGCCGTCAGGGTCCGCGACGTGGTCACGGGCAGCATCCGCGTGATCCGCGAGGCCGATGACGGCCTGGAGCCGCCGCCGGCGACTTCGGCTGAGCCGCGCCGCAACGATCGCGGGGTCACCTGGCTGCGCCGGCGAGTCGACGGGGCGCCGGGCTACCAGCTCTCGATCGACGTCCGGCGTGGGCGCATGACGGGCGGCGACGGCGAAGCGATCACGCTGCATCCGGACGCGCGGGGAGAAATCGAGCTTCGCGTGACTGCGCTGACGGGCGATCCGCCGCTGACTGCGCTTCCGGCGGAGGAGCAGGTCAGCGAGCGCGCGGCGCCGGACGCGCGCCTTCGGCGGATCCTCGCCTACCTGAGCTATCGCGAGAAACTGCTCGCGGGCTCCTGGCAATTCGCCACTTATTTTGGCCGAGACACACTGATGTCGCTCGCGCTGCTCGCGCCGGCGGCTGAGCCCGGGCTGGTCGAGGCCGGGCTCGGCGCGGTGCTCGAGCGTCTGAACGCCGCGGGCGAGGTCGCGCACGAGGAGGCGGTCGGCGAGTTCGCGCTGCTTGGCCGCGGCCCTGCGCTCGACTACAAGATGATCGACGACGACTTCATGCTCGCAGCGGTCGCTGCGCGGCTGTTGCTCGCGCCGGGCGCGAACCGGGCGCGCGCGGCGGGCTTCCTGGCGCGCAAGGCCGGAAACGGCGGCACGATGGGCGGCGGTCTCGTGCGCAACCTCCGGTTCGTGGTCGCCGCTGCCGCGCCGTTCGCGCGCACGCCCGGCTGGCGCCAGTTGATACCGCTGAAGGGCGGGGAGAGCGTCGGCAACTGGCGCGACAGCAACCTGGGGCTCGGCGGCGGCCGCTACCCGTATGACGTCAACGGCGTGCTCGTGCCTGCGGCGCTGGCCGCCGCTGCCGCGCTGCGGGCGAGCGGGCTCCTGGAGCCGTATCTCGACGAAGCCGGCGATGCCGAGCTCACCCGGGCCGCAGCGATGGCGGAAACCTGGCTCCGCGAGGCGCCGGCCATGTTCGACGTCGCGCTCGATGCCGCTGCCGCAAGAAGCGAGGTTGCGGGTTACGCGGGCCGCGTCGGCATCGACTCAGCGGATGCGCTCGCGGCGCTCGACGGCGGCGGCGTCCGCTTCCGCGCCGTGGCTCTCGATGCGGGCGGCAGGCCGATCGTGGTGCAGAACTCGGACGAGGCGATGGCGCTGTTCTTTCTCGATCCGCCTCCGCCGGAAGCAGCGCGCGTCGCGGCTACGCTGACGCAGCCGTTTCCCGCCGGCCTCCTGACCGGCGCCGGCCTCGTCGTCGCGAATCCCGCCTATGCCGCGGAGTCGCACGAGCCGGCGTTCGACCGCAACCACTACCACGGCGCCGTGATCTGGTCCTGGCAGCAGGCGCTCCTGGCTGCGGGCATTGACCGCCAGCTCGCGCGCCGCGACCTCGGGATGCCCGAGCGCAGGCTGCTCGAGGCCGCCCGATCCCGGCTGCGTACTGCCATCAGCGCTGCAGAGGAGTTGCGCGGTTCGGAGCTGTGGTCATGGGCCGAAGAAGACGGCGCCTGGCGGGCGGTGCCGTTTGGCGCGCAGGAGGGCCACGAGACGGAATCCAACGCGGCGCAGCTCTGGAGCGCCGTGCACCTCGCCCTACCGTGAGACCCGCCGCGTCACCTCCGCAGCGAGGCGCCTGCTGACCGGCAGCGCCGCGCCGCCGCGCAGGCGCACGACGTGATGACCCGCGGCGTTTCGCTCGAGCGCCACGACGTGCGCGATCGCGACGAGTGAGTTGCGATGGATGCGCACGAAGCCTGCGGCGAACTCCTCCTCGAGCGCCTTCAACGGCTCCTCGATGAGTTCCTCGCCGCCGGCGTGGCGCAGCGTCGTGTACTTCTGCTCGGCGATGAAGCAGGTGATGTCCTCGACCGGTATGAGCCGTAGCTGGTCGCGCATGCGCACGGCGATGCGCGTGCGCGCGCCGCCGGTGCCCTCGGCGATCCGCGCGAGCTGCGCGCGCGTCGGGCGCCGCGCGCGCTCGAGGGCTTCCTTCAGCTTGTCGGGCCGCACCGGCTTCAGGAGGTATCCGGCCGCCTGTGCGTCGAAGGCCGCGAGCGCGTGCTGCTCGAACGCGGTGGTGAAGATGACCGCGGGCGGCTCGGGCATGCGCGCGAGGTGGTGCGCGGCCTCGAGCCCGTCCATGCCCGGCATGCGGATGTCCAGCAGCACGACGTCGGGCCGCAGGCGCCCGGCGAGCAGCAGAGCCTCTTCGCCGCTCGAGGCGACGCCGGCGAGCTCCACCGACGGCAGTTCCTCGACAAGGTGCGAGAGCCGCTCGCGCGCGAGCGGCTCGTCGTCGACGACCAGCACGCGCAGGTTCACGTGCCCGCACCGCCGGCAGGAAAGCGCAGCGTCACGACGAATCGCTCGGGCGCCTCGATCACCTCGACTTCGGCTTCGCCGTGGAACATGAGCTCGAGCCGCTGGCGCACGTTGTCGAGCCCGATGCGATGGCCGGGCCGGCGGCCGACGACCCGGGGCGAAACGGGATTGTCGATGGTGAGGACGGCGCTCTTGCCGTCGCGTCTGCCGCTGACGCGGATGGTGCCGCCCTTGTCGAGCGGCTCGATGCCGTGGTAGACGGCGTTCTCGAGCAGGGGCTGCAGCATGAGTGCCGGGACGTTCGCGTCCATCGGCAGCCCGTCGACCTGCCAGTCGACCTGCAGCCGCTCGCCGAGGCGCAACCGCTCGACGCGCTCGTACGCGCGGGCGATCTCGATCTCGTGCGCCAGCGGGATGCGCTCACGGTGCTCGCGCAGCGACGCGCGGAACAGGTCCGAGAGGTCGGCGATCGCCTGTTCCGCCGCCTGCGGGTTGCTGCGCGTGAGGGAGGCGATGGTGTTCATGCTGTTGAACAGGAAGTGCGGGCGGATCCGCGCCTGCAGCGCGCGCACGCGGCTTTGCGCTTCCGCCACGACGTTGGCCTGCCACTGGTGGGAGACATAGAAATAGCGCAGCGCCAGGCCGCAGGCGATCGCGCACACCGCCAGGTTCCGGAGCTGCATGCGCAGGTGCTCGGCGCCGCCTGCGCCGGCATCGCCGCCGGTGGCGCGGGCGGCGTAGTCCTCGACCCACCACGCGCCTTCGGTGACGAGCGCGGTCACCGCGAGCGCGAGCGCCAGCGCGAGCGCGGAGCCGACGCGCACGTCGAGCTTCGACAGGGCGCCGCGGGCCGCGCACCAGGCAGCCGCGGTGCCGAGCGCGGCCCACAGCAGGAACAGCGAGGCGCGCGCAAGCTCGCTCCAGAACCCGGTCGTGATGCCGTGGCGCGCGAGCGTGAAGAGGATCGCGACCAGCGCCGCGATCAGGATCACCGCGAGCACGCTTTGCGCGCGGCAGAAATCGGGAAGGTAGAATGCCGGCCGCTCAGCCATCTCGTTCTTTCTTGGGACTGAACATGACAGCCTTGAGCCGGAAGATCGACGAGATGTCCTCGTCGCCGTGGCCGGCGGCGAGCAGCTTCGCGTAATCCTCGAGCGTCGCCTCGATCACCGGCAGGGCCGCGCCGTGGCGCGCGGCCATCTCGCGGCAGATGCGCAGGTCCTTGTCGTGCAGGCGCACGCGAAAGCCCGCCGGGTATTCGCCGCGCGCCATGAACGGCGCGCGGTGGACGAAGTACCAGGATGCGCCTGCACCCTTGCCGAGGATCTCGATCACGCGCTCGAGCGGCAGCCCCTCGGCCTGCGCAAACGCCATGGCCTCGGCCGCGACCTGGATCGCTCCCGCGCAAAGGATCTGGTTCGTCGCCTTGGTCGCCTGGCCGGCACCGCTCGGTCCCATCAGCACGATCGTCTTGCCGAGCGCCTCGAGCACGGGTTTCGCGCGCTCGAATGTCGCCGCGTCCCCGCCGCACATGATGGCGAGCGTGGCGTTCTTCGCCCCCTCGACGCCGCCACTCACCGGGCAGTCGAGGAAGCCGGCGCCGATGGCGGCGAGCCGGGTCGCCGCTTCGCGCGCCGTGTCGGCCGCTACCGTCGAGCAGTCGATGACGATGGCGCCGGCTTTCAGCGTGGGACGAATGGCATCGACGACGGCGAGCAGGTCCGCGTCGGCGGAGACGCAGGTGACGACGACGTCACAGGCCGCGGCGAGCTCGGCCGGTGTGGCAAACGCGCGGCAAGTGGTCTCAGAGGCGAGGGCGGTGGCCTTCGACGCCGTGCGATTCCAGGCGCCGGCGAGGAGGCCGGCGCCATGCAGGTTCCGGGCCATGGGCAGGCCCATGGCACCGAGACCGATGAATCCGGCTTTCATGGCGGGCTCCATTGTGCCCGCTGCGCGGGACTAGCTGCAGTAGTCGTCGACGGCCTGCTTGGCGCGGCCGCGAGCTTCGGAGAGCTCCTTGTCGGTCAGGTACACGCGCTTGCCGTCCGGCGTTTCGCGGAACAGGCGCCGCGAGTCGATGTAACGCTGGTACCGGTCCTGCGCGGCCTTGCACTGCTCGACCTTGGCCTTGAGCGCATCGGATTCCGCAGCCGCCATCGCCGCATCCGAAACCGGCGGCTCGTCCGTATCCGGAGCGCTGGTCGGGACGTTCGGCGCGGCGCCGTCGTCGCCGCCTTCCTCCGGGTCGTCGTCGCCGTAGTCGCCTTCGTCCACGTCGCCGGATTCCTGCTGGTACACGCCGAGGATCTTCGCGTCGGACTGGCGTGGCGGCAGGTCGGTGTAATGGACCTGGCCGGAGCCGTCCACCCACTTGTAGACGGTCTCGGCCGCGGCAACCGCGCCGATGCCCGCCATGACGAGCGCTGCGAGAACACTGGCAATCCGCGACATAAGTTCCACCCCCGGTCGGCAGCACAGTGTGGGGTCTCGGGCCCGGAAAACCCTTGAAGTCCGTCACACTGGGACCCGGCCCGACCGAGTGTAGCCAAAACCGGGGTCGGCGGTCACAGGCGCGCACGCGGTGAAACGCCCGGGATGCGCCAGATTGCGCGCAATCGGGCGCGATCTGGGCCGGTTACCGTTCTCGCATGTATGCTGTCGGCGTCACGGAGCGGACACTTGGCCTTCGACCCGAAATCCCTCGACGAACTCGCGCGCAAGCTGGCGGAAGCCGTGCCTCCGGGGCTCGCCGCGCTCGGCAACGACCTCGAACGGAACTTCAAGGCGGTCCTGCAGGGCGGCCTCGCGAAACTCGACCTGGTGACGCGCCAGGAATTCGACATCCAGGCCGCGGTGCTGCGCCGCAGCCGCGAGCGGCTCGAAGAGCTCGAGAAACGCATCGCCGCGCTGGAAAAGGCCCCGCCCGGGAAGTAGCGGCCTCGGGCTTCGGCCCGTGACGCTCGCGACGGCGCTGACCCGCGCCCAGTTCGGCCTCGACGCCCCGCTCGTGCGCGTCGAGGTGCATTGCGGCGACGGGCTGCCGCAGTTCTTCATCGTGGGCCTGCCGGAGACCGCGGTACGCGAAAGCCGGGAACGCGTGCGAGCCGCCCTCGCGCACGGTGGATTCAGGTTTCCCGACGGCCGCGTCACGGTCAACCTCGCGCCAGCGGACCTGCCCAAGGAAGGCGGCCGTTACGACCTCGCGGTGGCGCTCGGCATTCTCGCGGCTTCCGGCCAGCTGCGCGCCTCGCGGCTCCAGGGTGTCGAGTTCTACGGCGAGTTATCGCTCTCCGGGGAGCTGCGTCCCGTGCGCGGGCTGCTTGCGGCATCGGCGCACGCCGCGCGCGCCAGCCGGCGGATCGTCGTGCCGCTCGCCAATGCCGAGGAAGCGCGCGTCGCGCGCGGCGCCCTGGTCGCCGGTGCATCGACGCTTGCCGAAGTGCTGAACGCATTCAGTGGCGGCGCGGCGCTCGGGTTCGCCGGGAGCGACGCCTTGCCGGCGTGCACGGCCGCGGTGCCGGACCTTGCCGACGTGCGCGGCCAGGCCGCCGCAAAGCGCGCGCTCGAGATCGCGGCCGCGGGCTCGCACAGCCTGCTTCTGGTCGGCCCGCCCGGCGCCGGCAAGAGCATGATGGCGCAGCGCCTGCCGGGGCTGCTGCCGCCGCTCGACGAGGATCACGCGCTCGAGTGCGCGATGCTGCATTCCCTGGTTCGTCCGCTCCCGCCGGTCGCGGAGTGGCGGCGCCCGCCGTTCCGCGCGCCGCATCATGGTGCTTCGGCGACCGCAATCATCGGCGGAGGCGGGCGCCTGCGGCCGGGCGAGATCACGCTCGCGCACGGCGGCGTGCTGTTCCTCGACGAGCTGCCCGAATATCGGCGCGACGTGCTGGAGGCGCTGCGCGAACCCCTGGAAACCGGGACGGTCAGCATCGCGCGGGCCGCCTGGCATGGGCAGTTTCCCGCGCGATTCCAGCTGGTCGCCGCCATGAATCCCTGCCATTGCGGCTACGCGGGCGACTCGAACGGACGCTGCCGCTGCACGCAGGCCGCCGTTCGGCGCTACGTCGCGCGGATCTCCGGTCCTCTGATCGATCGCATCGACCTGCACGTCGACGTGCCGCGGCTCGACTACGCGGCGCTCGCGCCCGCGGCTGCGGCCGCGGAGACGAGTGCGGTCGTCGCGGCCCGGGTGCTGGAGGCCCGTTCCCGCCAGTCGGCGCGCGGCGGGCTGAACGCGTTCCTTGACGCGCGGCGCCTCGGCGACGCCTGCGGGCTCGGCCTGCGCGAGCACGGCCTGCTCGACGCGGCGATGCGCCGGCTCGGGCTGTCGGCGCGCGCCTGCCACCGGATCCTGCGCGTCGCGCGCACGATCGCGGACCTGGCCGGCCTCGAGCGGGTCGAAACGGCGGAGTTGTCGGAGGCGATCGGCTACCGGCGGCTCGACCGGGAGCCGCAGGCGGAGGCGGGCTAGCTGCTCTGCGACGCCATGTAATCGACCGCCTCGCGCACGATGTCGTCCGAAAGGTCGGTGCGGCCGCCCTTCGCGGGCATCAGGCCGGTTTCGCCCTGGAATCCCTCGATGGCGTGCTTCTCGAGGGTCGCAGTACCCTTCGCGATGCGCGACGCCCACGCCGCCTTGTCGCCGATCCGGGGAGCGCCGGCGATGCCGGTGCCATGGCAGGCGCTGCAGGCGGCATCGAACGCAGACTTGCCGTCCGTCGGAGCGGCTGCGGCGCTTGCCCCCGCGGACCCGGTGGAGACCGGGACCGCCGTCTCCTTGATCGCCAGTGCGCTGTTGTCTTCGCCCGCGACGGCGACCTGCCCGAATGGCTTGATGCGCTCGTGCGCGGACGCCTGCATGAGCGGGTCTTCCGTGTCCCGGGCCCCTTTCGGTCCGCTATCGACGAGGCGCGAGATCCCGATGAGGACCAGCGCGATGGCGACGAGCACGCCGATCACCGCGCTGAAAACGTTGACGAAATGCCGGTCCGGCTTGGCCATCCGCGAATTATAGCGTCTGGGCGCCCGGACCACTAAAATCGGTGGTTCAAAACGCGCCCGTAGCTCAGCTGGATAGAGTGACGGTCTCCGAAGCCGTAGGTCGTGGGTTCGACTCCCGCCGGGCGCGCCATTTTCCATTCCGCAGGATCGCGGCAACCTCCATGAACAAGACCCGGCTCGAGGCGTTCAGCGACGGCGTCATCGCCATCATCATCACGATCATGGTGCTGGAGTTGAAGGTGCCGCATGGCACCGAGCTCGCCACGCTGAACCCGCTCGTGCCAGTGTTCCTCAGCTACGTGCTGAGCTTCATCTACCTTGCCATCTACTGGAACAACCACCATCACATGCTGCACGCGACCCGCACGGTGACGGGGCGCATGCTGTGGGCCAACCTGCACCTGCTGTTCTGGCTGTCGCTCATCCCGTTCACGACCGGGTGGATGGGAGAAAACCACTTCGCCGAGATGCCGACCGCGCTCTATGGCTTTGTCCTGCTGATGGCGGCCATCGCCTACTACTGGCTGGAACAGACGATCATCGCCTCGCAGGGCGGCGAATCGGTGCTGAAGAAGGCCGTGGGCCGGGACTGGAAAGCGATCGTCTCGCCACTCCTTTACGCGGTCGCGATTCCCGTTGCGTTCACCTCGCACTGGACGTCCAAGGCCATTTACGTCTGCGTCGCGCTGATGTGGCTCGTGCCCGACCGGCGCATCGAAAGGGCGCTCGCGCGCCGGGAGGCCTGATGAAGACTCAAGTCGTGTCACTTGCGGCCGCGGCGGCCCTGGCAATCGCCCAGCCCGTGCCGGCGGAAGGATTCCGCTGCGGCCAGCGCATTGCGACGCCCGACATGACCGTGGCGGAGCTGCTCGAGGCCTGCGGCGAGCCGACGACGAAGAACGTGGAGATCGTCGACGTGTACGGGCCGAACACGCAGGGCGCCGGCAACATCAAGCGCGGCACCGTGACGGTCGAGACCTGGACCTACGACCGCGGGTCGCAGGCCTCCGCGATGGTCGTCAGGATCGAGGACGGCACGATCAGGAAAATGGAGCGCGCGGAGTGACGGTACGGTCGCCATGATCGTCCGCATGTGGCACGGCCGTGTCCCGACTTCGAAGGCCGACGCTTATCGCGCCTTCACCAATGGCCGCGCGATTCCGGACTATCGGTCCGTGCCCGGCAACGTCAGCGTGCACGTCCTGGAGCGCCGCGAGGACGAAGTCACGCATTTCATCACGCTCACTTTCTGGGAAAGCCTCGACGCGATTCGCGCGTTCGCCGGCGATGACCTCGAGAAGGCGAAGTACTACCCGGAAGACGACGAATTCCTGCTCGAGTTCGAGCCGCGCGTCGTTCACTACGAGGTGGTCGGGAAATCCTGACGCCGGCGCAAAAGGTCCTGCTGCTGGTCGCCGTCGTTGTCGCCGCGATCGGCGGCTTGCTCCTGGTCGACCCGATCCCGCAAGACCCCGCCTACCACCGGTTCGCCGATACCCGCACGATCTTCGGCATCCCGAATTTCTGGAACGTGGCCAGCAACCTGCCTTTCCTGCTGGCGGGAGCGCTGGGTCTCCTGCAGTCGCGCCGGATCTCGTCGGCTGACCTCGCGACGCATTACCGCGTGCTCTGCGTCGTGGTCGCGCTCGTCGCCTTCGGCTCGGGCTGGTATCACCTGTCGCCGTCGATTCCCGCATTGGTGTGGGACCGTCTGCCGATGACCGTCGCCTTCATGGCGCTGCTGTCGGCGGTGATTGCCGACCGCATTTCGTGGCTTGCGGGGCGCGCGCTGCTATGGCCGCTGGTCGTGGCCGGCATCGCGAGCATCGCCTGGTGGGTGCGGACGGAAAGCGCGGGCGCCGGGGACCTGCGGCCCTATGCGCTGGTGCAGTTCCTGCCGATGCTCCTGATCCCGCTCATGCTGCTGACGTGGCGCGGTGAGGGATTGTCGTCACGCCGGCTGTGGATGGCCCTCGGCGCCTATGTCCTCGCCAAGCTCGCCGAGCACTTCGATGTGGCGCTCTTCGCGGCGACCGGCTTTGGCGGTCACGCGCTGAAGCACCTGTTCGCGGCGCTGGCCGCGTGGTGGATCCTGCGCGCGTTTCAGGGAGCGCCGGCGAGAGCCTTGTAAAGCGCGGCCAGGGCCGTTGCGCGCCGCGACTCGGACTGGACGTGCTGGTCCTCGAAATCGAGCTTCTGCCGATCGGCGACCAGCACGGCGAGGTAGTCGCCGGCACCAACCTCGTAACGCAGGCGCGCCAGACGCGACGCCTCCGTCGCGGCTTCGAGGCCGAGGCGCAGTTCGTCTTCGGCCTGGTTCGCGGCCCGGAAGCCGGCGAGGGCGTTTTCCGTTTCCTCGAGCGCCACCAGGACGGTTTCCTGGTAGACGGCGATGGCGCCGTCGCGCCGCGCTTCCGCGGCTTTCACGCGCTGGCGCACGCGGCCGAAGTCGAGGAAGCTCCAGGTGATCGACGGCCCGTAGAACCAGCGCTCGGACTCCGGCTCGCCGATCTCTTCGCGGTCGCCGCTCGTCCAGCCGAAGCTGCCGAGCAGCGTGACTTTCGGGAAGATACTCCGCGACCTCGTCGCCGACGTCGGCGTAGGTTGCGGCCAGCTCGCGCTCGGCGGAACGGATGTCCGGCCGGCGCCTCATCCACTCCTCGGGCGTCCCGGTTGCCACGATTTCCGGCATCCCGGGAATCGTCGTGGCAGGCGAGGTGTTCGCGCGCAGCGTCTCGATGGGCCAGGCGGTCAGGACCGCGAGCCGCTGTTCCTCGCGGACCAGGTCGGCCTCGGCGAGCGGCAGCGAGGCGGCGACGCCCCGCCGCTGCGCCTCCGCCTGCGCGAGGTCGAGTCCGCTCGAGCCGCCCGCGTTCACGCGCGCCGTCAGGATCCGGATGTTCTCCTCCTGGTTTGCGAGCTGCTGCCGTCGCAGCGCGAGGCGTTCGCGCGCGCCGATCATCGAGAACCAGGCCTGCGCCGTCTCCGCGACGATCGACAGCTGCGCGGCGCCGAGGGCAGCCACGTCCCGCTCGGTGCGCCGGTCGATCGCGTGGAACTCGTTGCGGAGCGAACCGAACAGGTCGATCTCCCACAGCGCGTCGAATCCCGCGCGCCAGGTGTCGGTGCGGATGCCGCCGGGCGCGAGCGGGTCGCCCGAGCTGATACTGCGCCTTCTGCCGGTCGCCGCGCCGCCGTGACCGTCGGGAACCAGGAGTAGATGGAGAGGCCCGACAGCGCCCGGGTCTCGGCAAGCCGGGCCGAGGCCTGCGCGATGGTCGTGTTCGCAGCCAGCGCGCGCGTGATGAGCGTGTCGAGCTCCGCGCTGCCGAACCCACGCCAGAGCTCCGAACCTGCGGGCTCCGCGGTCGCCTCGGCGGTCGCCTGGTCGAAGCGCGCCGGCAGTCGCCATGTCCGGCGGCTCCTCGTAGCGTGGCCCGACCGTGCAGGCAGTCAGCGAGAAGCGCAAGAAACGCGGTCGGCATGGAGTCTTCGACGCATGCGCGGCGCCTCTCCTGCTGGCGCACGACCATCTTGCGCAGCACGACGTAGAACACCGGCGTGAAGAAGAGCCCGAAGAAGGTCACGCCGAGCATGCCCGCCACCACGGTGATGCCCATCACGTAGCGCACTTCGGCACCTGCGCCCGAGGCGAACACCAGCGGCAGCACGCCGGCGATGAAGGCGAAGCTCGTCATCAGGATCGGGCGCAGCCGCAGGCGGCAGGCCTCGATTGCCGCATCGACGATACCGCTGCCGGCTTCCTCGAGGTCGCGCGCGAACTCGACGATCAGGATCGCGTTCTTGCAGGCGAGGCCGATCAGCACGGCGAGCCCGATCTTCGTGAAGATGTTGTTGTCGAGGAAAGTCGGCGCGAATGCGGGCGGCGACACCGCGAGCCACAGCCCGTGGACCATGTTGACGAGCCAGATGCCGCCGATCGCGGACAGCAGGCACAGCGGCACGATCAGGATGATCGCGAGCGGCAGCGACCAGCTCTCGTAGAGCGCCGAGAGCACCAGGTAGACGAGCAGCACGCACAGCGGGAAAACGAACAGCGCGGTGTTGCCCTGCGTGACCTGCTGGTAGGTGAGGCCCGTCCACTCGATCTCCATGCCGCGCGGCAGGATCTGCTCCGCCATCGCGGTGAGCTTCGCGAGCCCGTCGGTCGAGGACAGCACCGCCGGGTTGAGGCCGGCCGACATGTCCGCGGACGGGTAGGCGTTGTAGCGGATCACCGGGTCCGGCCCGTAGCTCGGCTCGATGTCGACGACGCTGCCGAGCGGGACCATCTCGCCGCGCTCGTTGCGCACCTCGGAGCCGCTCGATGTCCTCGACGTTCGAGCGGTAAGGCGCGTCGGCCTGGGCGTAGACCTGGTAGGTCCTGCCGAACAGGTTGAAGTCGTTGACGTAAGCGGACCCGAGGTAGACCTGGAGCGTGTCGAAGACGTCGGTCAGCGCGAGCCCGAGCTCCTTGACCTTGGTGCGATCGACGCTCGCGTCGAGCTGCGGGACGTTCGACTGGTAGGACGTGAACGTCGCCATCGGGTCGAAGCCCGGCGTCTGGCCCAGCGCCCCGATGAACCCGGTCGTCTGCGAGTACAGCTCGCCGTAGCCGAGCCCGCCGCGGTCCTCGACGTACATCTCGAGGCCGGTGGCGTTACCGAGGCCGAGCACGGGCGGCGGCAGCAGCGCGAAGGCCAGGCCCTCCTGGATCCGGCCGAAGCCCATGTTGATGCGCATCGCGATCTCGCCGGCCGCGAGCTCGCGCGCGCCGGGCTCCTCCAGCCCGACGAACATGACGCCGGCGTTCGGCGTCGCGACGAAGTGCACGGCGTTCAGTCCCGGGAACTGCACGACGTTCGCGACGCCGGGAACCTCGAGCGCGATCTCGCCCATGCGCCGCATCACGGCGTCGGTGCGGTCGATCGTCGCAGCCTCGGGAAGCTGCACGATCGCGAACAGGTACTGCTTGTCCTGGTTGGGGATGTAGCCGCCCTGCACGCCGCGGAACGCGAGGATCGTGACGACGACCAGGACCGCGTAGATCGCGAGCAGCCGCGGCGCCCGCGCGATGGTTCCGCCGATGCTGCTGGAGTAGCGGTCGGCCGAGCGCTTGAACAGGCGGTTGAAGGCGCCGAAGGGCCGGCCGAAGACGCGCTCGATCCAGCGCCCGAGCGCGTCCTTCTTCGCGCCATGGGGCTGCAGCAGGAGCGCCGCGAGCGCCGGCGAGAGCGTCAGCGAGTTGAAGCCGGAGATGATGACGGTGGCCGCGATGGTCACGGCGAACTGCTTGTAGAACTGCCCGGTGACGCCGCCGAGGAAGGCGAGCGGCACGAACACGGACGAGAGCACGAGCGTGATCGCGACGATCGGGCCCGAGACCTCGCTCATCGCCTTGTGCGCCGCCTGGCGCGGCGTCATGCCGTTCTCGATGTGGCGCTCGACGTTCTCGACGACGACGATCGCGTCGTCCACCACGATGCCGATCGCGAGCACCAGGCCGAACAGCGTCAGCACGTTGATCGAGAAGCCGAGCAGCCACAGGACGGCGAACGAGCCGACGATCGACACCGGCACCGCGATCAGCGGGATCAGCGACGCGCGCCAGGTCTGCAGGAACAGCACCACCACGATGACCACGAGCAGGATGGCCTCGAGCAGCGTCTCGACGACCGAGTCGATCGAGTGCTGCACGTATACCGTCGGGTCGTAGACGACCGACCAGTGCAGGTCCTCTGGGAACCTGCCCTCGAGCTCGAGCATCTTGTCGCGGATCGCCTGCGACAGCTCGATCGTGTTGGCGCCGGGCGCCTCGAAGATCACGATCGCCGCCGCATCCTCGTTGTTGAGCAGCGACCTGATCGCGTAGGTGCTTGCGCCGAGCTCGATGCGGGCGACGTCCTTCAGGCGGGTGAGCTGGTCGCCCTCCGCCTTCAGCACGATCTCGCCGAAAGCCTCCGGGGAGTTGAGGCGGCCCTGCGCGTTGACCGAGATCTGCGTGACCGTGCCCTCGGGCGTCGGCGGGCTGCCGATGCTGCCAGCCGAGACTTCGACGTTCTGCTCGCGGATCGCGCCGACGATGTCGCTCGCGGAGAGCGAGCGCGCGGCAGCCTTGTCGGGGTCGATCCAGACGCGCATGGAATAGTTGCCGGCGCCGAAGGCCAGCGCCTGGCCGACGCCTGGCAGGCGCGCCAGCTCGTCGCGCACGCGCAGGTTGGCGAAGTTCGACAGGTACAGCGCGTCGTAGGTCTTGTTGGGCGAGTCGAGGTGCACGACCATCGTCAAGGTCGGCGACGCCTTGATGGTGGTGACGCCGAGCCGGCGAACCGCCTCCGGCAGGCGCGGCACGGCCTGCTGGACGCGGTTCTGCACCTGCATCGCGGCGAGGTCGACGTCCGTGCCCTGCTTGAACGTCACGGTCAGCGCCATCTGGCCGTCGGAGCTCGACGTCGACTTCATGTAGATCATGTTCTCGACGCCGTTGACCGCCTCCTCGATCGGGCCGGCGACGGTTTCGGCGATCGTGCGGGGATTCGCGCCCGGGTAGTTCGCCGTGACCTGCACCGACGGGGGCACGACGTCCGGATACTCGCTGATCGGCAGGCTCGGGATCGCCATGATCCCCGAGACCAGGATCAGCGCCGACAGTACCGTCGCGAGGATCGGGCGGTCGATGAAGATCCGCGAGAAGTCGGTGTGGTTCGCCATTACTGGGCAGCCTGCTTCTGCTGCTCCTGCGGCGGCTGCAGGTTCGGCTGGTCCATCGGCACGACGTGCGGGTTCACCGGCTGGCCCGGGAAGAAGATCTTGCGCATGCCGTTGATGATGACCTTGTCGCCGGGCTTGAGCCCGGCTTCGACGACGCGAAGACCCTCGACGACGGGCCCGAGCGAGACGTCACGCCGCTCGGCCGAGTTTTTCTCGCCGACGATGTAGACGTACCTGCGGTCCTGGTCGGTGAGCACGGCCTGCTCGTGGATCAGGAGGGCGTTGTCCTTCGACTCGCCGAGCAGCCTGACGCGCGCGAAGAGGCCCGGCGTGAACCGGCCGTCGGGGTTCGGCACGATCGCGCGGGCGCGGATCGTGCCGGTCTCCGGGTTCAACGCGTTGTCGACGAAGTCCATCTCGCCCTCGTGCGGGAAGCCTTCCTCGTTCGCGAGCCCGACCAGGACCGGCGTCGGCGACGTGCGCGGGCTCTCGCGGTTGCCCGAGCGGACGAGGTCCTGGTAGCGCAGGTAGGCGCGCTCGTCGCCGACGAACGAGACGTAGACGGGATCCACGGAAGCGAGCGTCGTCAGCAGGGTCTCGTTGGGGGCCACGAGGTTGCCGGGCTTGACGAGCGCTTCGCCCGCGCGGCCCGCGAACGGCGCGTTGATGCGCGTGAACTCGCTGTTCAGGCGCGCCTGCGCGACGTTCGCGCGCGCGGCCAGGACGTCCGCTTCCGCCTGCTGCGCTTCCATGCGCCGCTGGTCGAGCTCGCCCTGCGAGATCGCGCGCTCGCTGATCAGCGTCTCGGCGCGCTTGAGCTCCTGCTGCGCCAGCGCGACGCGCGCCTCGGCGCGGCTCGCGTCCGCTGCCGCCGCGTCCGCGGCCGCCTTGTACTCGCGGCTGTCGATCGTGAAGAGGAGCTGGCCCTTTTCGACCATCTCGCCTTCCTGGTAGTGCACGCCCCGGAGGTGGCCGGCGACGCGCGGGCGTATCTCGGCCCACTCGATCGCCTCGACGTGGCCGCTGTACTCGTCCCACTCCGTGACGGATTTCTTCACGACCGCGGCGACGTTGACGTCGGGCGGGGGCATCTGTTGCTGGCCGTTTCCGCCGCAGGCGGCGAGGGGGAGCAGTACGACGATTGCGGCGGCGGTGTTGAGGCGCATGACTCAGGCTTCCTTCGCGATCTTGTTGGGTGATTGCCCGGTGCCCCACTGGCGCGCGAGTGCCTCCATGAGGGCGACGAGACGCGTGCGGGCGGGTCCGGGCATCGAATACATCTGGAACATTTCCTGCCACATCAGGCCCTCGGCAGCGAGATGGAGAGGTGCAGGCGAAGGTCCCGGTCCGTCCACTGCTTGCGGCCGAGCCGTTCGCGCAGTTCCTTCCGGCAGGGATCCATCAGCTGCGGGTCGAGGGTAGCGGCCGACAGCATCCCGCAGAGGAAGCGGCGGTGGGACTCGTCCTGTGGCGGTCAGGGTACGGATGAAGCCGAGGAGGCGAGCCGTCTCGGGGTCGCAGTCGCCGGGCGTCAGCGCCGCCTCGGACTCGTCCCACTTGAGAAAATCGGCCTCGAGCAGCTCGCGCAGGAGGTCTTCCTTGGTGGGGAAGTGGTAGGTGATGCCGCCGCGGGTGAAGCCGCTCTCCCTGACGAGCTCCTCGAACGTGAGCGCGCCGGCCCCGTCGCCGCTCCACGATTTGGCGGGCGGCGGCAAGGATCTTGTCGCGGGTGAGCGGCGGACGGACCATGTTTTAACTGTACAGAACGTTCTGTATAGCTGGCAATTCCGATTTTTCGTGTTTGCTAGATCCAGCCCCGGCGGCGGAAGTAGACGTACGGAACGACCGCCGAGACCACCATCGCGAGGATCGCGAGCGGGTAGCCATAGTGGGTATCGAGTCCCGGCATGAATTGAAAGTTCATTCCGTAGATGCTCGCGATCAGGGTCGGCGGCAGCAGCATGGTCGCGGCGACCGAGAAGATCTTGATGATGTTGTTCTGCTCGATGTTGATCAGGCCGAGCGTCGCCTGCAGCATGAAGCTCGACTTGTTCGCGAGGAACGAGGCGTGGTCCGAGAGCGCGAGCACGTCGCGCGCCATGCTGCGGTAGCGGGCCAGCAGCTCCTTCGGCAGCTGCACGGTCGTGGATTGCTGCAGGAACGTCAGCTGGCGCCCGAGGGTGACGAGGCTTTCACGCGCCTTGCTGGTCAGGTCGCCGTCGCGGCCGATGCGCTCCATCACGCCGCGCAAGTCGCGCGGCGCGCGGCGCATTTTTAGCGGTCGGCACGGCGAACACGCTCGCCGAGAGCTCGTCGAGCCCGACGCCCACGCGCTCGAGCACGTCGGCGGTGCGCTCGATGACGGCTTCCAGGAGGCCCGCGAGGATGGCCGGCGCGTTGGTCGCCGCGGAGGGGTGCCGTTCCGAGTAGGCGACGAAGCGCCGGAACGGCAACGGGTCGACGTAACGGTTCGTGATCAGCCGGTTGTGCGACAGGATGAAGGTGATCGCGGCGGACTCGGGGCGGTCGGTGTCGATCTTCGTCACCACCGTCGCCGTCATGTACAGCGCGCCGTTCTCCTCGTAGAGGCGGCTCGAGGTCTCGATCTCGCGCATCTCCTCGCGCGATGGCACGTCGATCGCGAGCAGTCGC
Source organism: uncultured Gammaproteobacteria bacterium (assembly GCA_963728615.1). Lineage (GTDB taxonomy): Bacteria > Pseudomonadota > Gammaproteobacteria > Steroidobacterales > Steroidobacteraceae > SCUD01. The sequence goes on along the minus strand of CAVSKQ010000003.1, from coordinate 743,639 downwards.
TCGACGGCGCGCTCCTCGGCGACCGTCGGCTCGAGGAGGTCGACCCAGACGCACTCCTCGGGGATGTCCGCCGGCGGCGGGTCGAGCCGATTGAGGCCCTGGCTGCCCGGCACGAAGCAGTTCAGCACGCGGGCCTGGTCCGGTTCCGGGTCAGGTGCCGGCGTGCTCGCGTGCGGCGAGGTCGCTCACCAGCTGGAACAGCTGGTCGATGCCGCCGGCCATGTCGGCGTCCGTCAGGTACTTGCCGTGCACGACGAACATCGGCGTGTGGTCGAGCAGGTAGCGGCGCGACGAGTTCTCGGCCTGGCGCAGCTTGTTCTCCGTGGAAAACGTGCGGTACTGCTTCGCGAAGTCCTCGGCGGACACGCCGTTCGACACCAGGAACTCGCGAGCGGCCTTTTCCGTCGCGTCCTTGTCGACGCGGCCGCCCTTGATGACCGTGATCGGACGGTGGCGCGCGTGGATCTCGCGGAAGACCTCGGCGTGCAGCTTGTCGGTGAGCCCGAGGCCCTCGATCGTGTAGAAGAGCCGCGCGTCCTCGCGCGTCACCTCGTTCCAGATCACCGGCAACCGGCGCAGCACGACCCAGTCCGGCTTCGACTTCTCCCACGCGGCGACGCGCGGTTCCAGCGAATAGCAGTGGCCGCATCCGTACCAGAAGCCCTCGACGACCTCGACCTTGCCCGGGGGGGTGCCGACCGGCAGCGCGACCGGGTAGGCGGTGAAGTTCTCGCCCTGCTTCCAGCGCCCGAGGTCGCCCTGCGGCGGCGCGGGCGTCGCCGCAGCGACCGCCGCGGCGATCGGGCTCGTCGCGCTCACGGCCGCTTCGATCTTCTCGCCGTCGCGGCTGCCTGCTTCGGGTGCCGGAGCCGGGGCGGCGGCGGGTGGCGGCTCTGCAACGGCCGCGGTCTCGGGCGCCGGGGCTTCGGCTTCCGTGCTTGCCGCGGGCGGCGCTTCCTTGCCGCAGCCCGCGACAATGACGAGGGCGGCGAGCATCCAGACGTTCAGCTTGTTCATCGCAATCCCTGTAGGTATGAGGCGAGCGCTCGCATTTCCTGGTCGGTCATGCGGTCGGTCACGGAAGCCATGATGTCGCTCCCGGGGGAGCTGCGGGTTCCGTCCTTGAAAGCCTTGAGCTGGCCGTAGGCATAGACCCCGTGCTGGCCCCGAAGTGCCGGGTAGCCGGCCGGGCCGTTGCCGCGCCCCTGGGGCCCGTGGCAGGCGATGCAGGCCGGGATTCCGCGGTCCGCGTCGCCCCCGCGATAGAGCTTCTCGCCCGCTTGCCAGGTCGAGGGGTCAGCCTCGAGCCCGGTCGGCGTCTGCTGCGCGAAATAAGCGCCGAGATCCTGCATGTCCTGCTCCGACAGCGCGGCGGCCATCGGGGTCATGAGCGGGTCGACGCGCTGGCCCCCCTTGAAGGCCTCGAGCTGCGTGACGACGTACGCCTCCGGCTGGCCGGCGAGGCTCGGCCATTCCGGATTGACGCTGTTGCCCGCGACGCCGTGGCAGGCGACGCAGACGGCGGCTTTCTGTGCGCCCTGCGCGGCGTCGCCGGCGTGGGCGGAACCCGCGGCAATCGCGCAGGCAAGCAGCAGTCCGGCCCGGGTTTTGTTCATGCGAGAATTATATATGTCCCGATATTCCAAGGCCCGGTTCCTCAAAAGCGCCATGGCCGCGGGGACATTCGGCGACGATTCCGGGTACGAGGTCGCGATCGCGGGACGCTCCAACAGCGGGAAATCGACCGCGCTCAACGCCATCGTCCGCAATCAGGGGCTCGCCCGCACCAGCCGGACCCCCGGACGCACGCAGGCGGTCAACCTGTTCGAGCTCGAGCCCGGGCGCCGGATCGTGGACCTGCCTGGCTATGGCCATGCGAACGTCCCGGCCGCCGTCCGCGCCGAATGGGCGCGGCTGATGGACGCATACTTCGCGGAACGCCGCTCCCTGGCGGGGCTGCTCCTCATCGTGGACTCGCGCCGGGGCTTCGGCGCCGAGCGACGAGGCGATGCTCGCCTATGCGCAATCCCGCGCCATTCCCTCGCACGTCCTACTCAGCAAGTCCGACAAGCTCGGCCGTAACGAGTCGGCGAAGGCGCTCGCGACGGCGCGCAAGGCGCTAGGCGGGCGGGCGAGCGTGCAGATTTTCTCGGCGGAATCGGGAGATGGCGTCAGGGCGGCGGAGGGCGCGCTCGAGGCGATGCTGGCGGGACACGTAAAAAATGCCCGGCGATCCGTGAAGACCGCCGGGCCGATACCCGGCTTGGGGATGCAATCCGGGCAACCCGCTCAGGGAGGGAAGCGGGGAGCGTCTCACGGCGCTCGAAAAGTTAGATGGGGGGCTTCCGCGAAAGTTCAAGCTAGTGGGCGGCGTCCCAGTTCAGTCCTACGCCCGTGTCGACCTTGAGCGCGACCGAGAGTTCTCCGGCGCCGCACATCAGCTCGACGACCTTGCCGCGCACTTTTTCGATTGCCGAATCTGCGACTTCCAGCACCAGCTCGTCGTGCACCTGCATGACGAGCTGGGCTTCGTGCCTGCGATTCGTCGAGCCAGGCCTGCACGCGGATCATGGCCCGCTTGATGATGTCGGCCGCCGTGCCCTGCATCGGCGCGTTGATCGCGCTGCGCTCCGCGTACTGCTGCAGGTTGCGGTCGCGCGAGCGGATGTCGGGCAGGTACAGCCGCCGGCCGAAGACCGTCTCGACGTAGCCGCGCTCGCGCGCGGACGCGCGGGTGCGCTCCATGTAGTCGCGCACGCCCGGATAGCGCCCGAAGTAGCGCCCGACGTAGTCCTGCGCGGCGTGGCGCTCGATGCCGAGCTGCCGGGCGAGGCCGAATGCCGACATGCCGTAGATGAGGCCGAAGTTGATCGCCTTGGCGGCGCGGCGCTGGTCGGTCGTGACCTGGTCCGTCGCCAGGCCGAACACTTCCGCCGCGGTCGCGCGGTGGATGTCGCCGTCGTCCGCGAAAGCGCGCTGGAGGCCCTCGTCGCCCGAGAGGTGCGCCATGATCCGCAGCTCGATCTGCGAATAGTCGGCCGACAGCAGCACGTGGCCCGGCGGCGCGACGAACGCCTGGCGGATGCGGCGGCCTTCCAGCGTGCGGATCGGGATGTTCTGCAGGTTCGGGTCGCTCGATGACAGCCGTCCCGTCACCGCGACGGCCTGGTGATAGGAGGTGTGCACGCGCCCGGTCTTCGGGTCGATCTGCTCGGGCAGCTTCTCGGTGTAGGTCGAGCGCAGCTTCGCGAGGCCGCGGTACTCGAGGATGATCCGCGGCAGCGGGATAGCGCTCGGCGAGCTCCTCGAGCACGTCCTCGGCGGTGGAGGGCTGCCCGGTGCGCGTCTTCTGCCGCACCGGCAGCCCCTGCTTGTTGAACAGGATCTCCTGGAGCTGCTTCGGCGAGTCGAGGTTGAACGGCTGGCCGGCCGAGCCGTGGGCCTCGATTTCGAGCTCTGCGAGGCGCTTCGCGATCTCGCCGCTCTGCTTCCTCAGGAGATCGCGGTCCACGAGCACGCCGTGGTGCTCCATCCCGAGCAGCACCGGCACGAGCGGCTGCTCGATCTCCTCGTAGACCCGTAGCAGCCCCGGTTCCTTCTCCAGCGCGGCATGGAGGACGCGGTGCAGCTGCAGCGTGACGTCCGCGTCCTCGGCCGCGTACTCGGCGGCCCGATCGACCGGCACCTGGTTGAAGGTGAGCTGCTTCGCGCCCTTGCCGGCGACGTCCTCGTACTTGATGGTGTCGACGCCGAGATAGAGCTTGGCGCAGGAGTCCATGTCGTGGCGCGTCGCGGTCGAGTTCAGCACGTAGGACTCGAGCATCGAGTCGTAGCGCATGCCGGCAAGGTCGATGCCGCAGCCCTTCAGCACGTGCGCGTCGTACTTGAGGTGATGGCCGACCTTCCTGCGCGTCGTGTCCTCGAGCAGCGGCTTCAGCCGCGCGAGCGTCGTCTGCGCGATCGAGCTGCTCCGGCGCGCCGGCGATAGTCGTGCGCGAGCGGCAGGTAGGCGGCCTTGCCGGGCTCGATGCAGAAAGACAGCCCGACGATCTCAGGCCTGCATGTAGTCGAGGCTGGTCGTTTCGGTGTCGAACGCGAAGAGATCGGCGGTCTCTCAGCGCGTCCGATCCAACGTCCAAGCTGCTCCTGCGTCGAAATTGTCTCGTACTGACGCGCAGGCGCGGGCGGCCGGGACTCCGGCTCGCTCGCGCCGCCGGAACTGATGCGCTCGCTCACCGCATCCCGCCCGCCCGCAGCCGGCGCGGCGGTGCGCAGTCAGTTGGCGCAGCAGTGAATTCAGTTCGAAGCGCTTGTAGAGCGTCGTCAGCGCGGCGACGTCGGGCGGCTTGCGGCGCGAGTTCGGCAGGGGCGAGCGGCAGCTCGAGGTCGCGGCGGATGGTCGCGAGCTTGCGCGAGAGCTCGAGCGTGCGCGAGGTTCTCGCGCAGGCTCTCGCCGACCTTGCCGGCGATGTCGTGCGGCGCGCGCGACGATGCGCGTCCGCGCTGCCGTACTCGTTCAGCCATTTTGCCGCGGTCTTCGGGCCGACCTTCGGCACGCCCGGGATGTTGTCCGATGTTGTCGCCGACCAGCGCGAGGTAGTCGACGATCTGCTCCGGCATCACGTCGAACTTCGCCTTGACGCCCGCGCGGTCGAGCTTCGTGTCGAACATCGTGTTGACCAGCGTGATCCGGTCGTTGACGAGCTGGGCCATGTCCTTGTCGCCGGTCGAGATGACGACCTCGAGCCCGTCGCGCGCCGCGCGCTCGGCGAGCGTGCCGATGACGTCGTCGGCCTCGACGCCGGCGATGCGCAGCAGCGGCAGGCCGAGCGCGGGGATCGCCTCGAGCAGCGGGTCCGACCTGCGCGCGCAGGTCGTCCGGCATCGGCGGCCGATGCGCCTTGTATTGCTCGAACAGCTCGTCGCGGAAGGTGCGGCCGGGCGCGTCCATCACGATCGGCGATCGAGTTCCGGGATCCTCCTCCTTCAGCAGCTTGTTCAGCATGTTGAGCACGCCGAGCAGGGCGCCGGTCGGCACGCCCGTCGAGCGTCGTGAGCGGAGGCAGCGCGAAGAATGCGCGGTACAGGTAGGACGAGCCGTCCACCAGCCAGAGCTTGCGGGGCTTGGCCATGCGATCAGCGACCCGGCGGCTCTGTCGGCTTTGTCTTCGTCTTCGTTCGTTCTCGGCCTCGGCGCGGCGCGCACGGGCGAGGCGGGCGGCGTGGGCCGGTCGTGCGGATCTCGACCGGCGACTCGACGCCTTCGTCGGGCAGGTACAGCGAGCCGGTCTGGCCGCAGGCGGCGAGTCGCCGTCGAGAGCGAGCGGCAAGCGCATCGAGAGTACGGCGCGCATCGCCCGGAGTATAGCGCCGCGAGCATTCACCGCGGCTGGCGCTCGATGACCGCGATGGTGAGTCGCGAGACGCAGACCAGGCGCTTGCGGTCGTCGCGGATCTCGATGTTCCACACCTGCGTGCGCCGGCCGAGGTGGATCGGGCTCGCGCGGCCGGTGACGTGGCCGCTCATCGCGGGCCGCAGGTGGTTCGCATTGATCTCCGACGCCCACGATCTGGAAGCGCTCGCGGTCGACGCACATCGAGCCGCCGACGCTGCCGAGCGTTTCCGCGAGGGCGACCGAAGCGCCGCCGTGCAGGATGCGGTCCGGCTGCATCGTGCGCCCGTCCACCGGCATGCGCGCCTCGAGGTAGTCGTCGCCGATGTCGGAGACCTCGATGCCGAGGTGCTCGCCCATGGTGTCGTGCTGGAACTTGCCCAGCTCTTCGACGCGTGAATTGGCGGAACCAGATACTCATGGCTGCACTTACCCGTTTTGGGTTAGTGTAACCGCCGCGTGGCCGCATCAACATGCGCGTTCCCGCCGCTCCCCGGCCCGACCGTCGCGGTCGCGGGCTCCGCAACTTGCGCTTCCCGGTGCGGCGCATCTTCTGCGTCGGCCGCAACTACCCCGAGCACGCGCGCGAAATGGGCGCCCGCGACCTGCGGGCGCCGCCGTTCTTCTTCACCAAGCCCGCCGATGCCGTGATGTCGAAGGGCAGCGCTCGTGCCGTTTCCGCCGCGCACCGCGGACCTGCACCACGAGATCGAGCTGGTGGTCGCGCTCGGCGCGGATCGGGAGGTCTTCGGCTACGCCGTCGGCAACGACCTGACGCGCCGCGACGTGCAGGCCGCGATGAAGGAAGCAGGGCAAGCCCTGGGACACGGCCAAGGGCTTCGACCATTCCGCGCCGGTGACGCCGATCTCGCCGCTCGCCGACATCGGTCATCCGGCGCGCGGCCGCATCTGGCTCGAGGTCAACGGCGCGCTCGCGCCAGGAGGGCGACATCGCGGACATGATCTGGAGCGTGCCCGGAGATCATCGCGGAGCTCGCCACCTGGTTCGAGCTCGAGCCCGGCGACCTCGTCTTCACCGGCACGCCCGCGGGCGTCGGCCGCCTCGAGCCCGGCGACCGCGTGCGCGGCGGCGTGGACGGCGTCGGCGCTCCTCGAGCATACGATGGCGGCGGCATGAAGCTCTTTTCCTACTGGCGCAGTTCCGCGGCCTGGCGCGTGCGCATCGCGCTCTCCCACAAGGGCATCCCGCACGGCACCGTGCCCGTGCACCTCGTGCGCGACGGCGGCCAGCAGCACAGCGAGTCCTACCACGAGGTGAACCCGCAGGAACGGGTGCCCGCGCTCGAGGACGAGGGCCGGGTGTTCGCGCAGTCGCTCGCGATCATCGAGTACCTCGAGGAGACGCACCCGGAGCCGCCGCTCCTGCCGGTGGACTTCGCCGGCCGCGCGATCGTGCGGCAGATGGCGCTCGCTCGTCGCCTGCGAGATGCATCCGTTGCAGAACATCCGCGTGCTGGACTACCTGCGCGGGCCGCTCGGCCAGGGCGACGCCCCGGTGGCGGAATGGGTGCGCCACTGGATCGGCCAGGGATTCACCGCCGCTCGAGGAGCTCGCGCGCCGGCACGGGGACGGCGTACACCATTTATATGGCGGCGCGGTCACGATGGCGGACCTGTGCCTCGTGCCGCATGATGTACAACGCGCGGCGTTATCATCTGGACCTGAAGCCGTACCCGGCGCTGGCCGCGATCGACTGCGCACCTGATGACGCTGCCCGCGTTCTCGACCACGCGCCCCGAGGCCCAGCCGGACGCCGAATGAGCGACACGCACGCGACAGGAAGCCCGACGACCCGATGGCCGGGATCCACTGGGATCTCGACAAGTCCATCAGCTACAGCCAGTACCTGCAGCTCGACAAGGTGCTCGACGCGCAGAAGCCGCTCTCCGGCCAGCACGACGAGATGCTGTTCATCGTCATCCACCAGGCGAGCGAGCTGTGGATCAAGCTCTGCCTGCACGAGCTCTCCGCGACGCGCGCGCAGATCCGCTCGGACGACCTCGAGCCCGCGTTCAAGATGCTCTCGCGCGTCGCGCGCATCCAGACGCAGCTGATCCAGTCCTGGGACGTCCTCTCGACGATGACGCCCTCGGACTACACGAAGTTCCGCGACTCGCTCGGCCAGAGCTCCGGTTTCCAGTCCTGGCAGTACCGCCTGCTCGAATTCGTGCTCGGCAACAAGGAAGCGCGCCTCATCGAGGTGCACGCGCGCGACAAGCAGGCGCACGCGCTCCTGAAGCGGGAGCTGGCGACGGCTTCGCTCTACGACGAGTCGATCCGCCTGCTGGCCCGTCGCGGTTTCGACATCCCGGCGGAGTGCACGGACCGGGACTGGACGCAGCCCTACATGCCGCATCGCTGCGGTCGAGGCGGCGTGGCTCGCGGTGTATCGCGACGCGAACGGGCACTGGGACCTGTACGAGCTCGCCGAGAAGCTCGTCGACCTCGAATACAAGCTGCAGCAGTGGCGCTTCGCTCACCTGAAGACGGTGGAGCGGATCATCGGGTTCAAGCGGGGGACGGGCGGCTCGAGCGGCGTCGGCTATCTCGAGCACGTGCTGAAGCGCGGGTTCTTTCCCGAGCTGATCAGCCTGCGCACTTCCATCTAGACCGGTCCAGCCACTGCGCGTCCGGGTAGTACGCGAACACGAACTGCCCGTCCTTCAGCACGTCGATCATGCCGCGAGCGACGGCTTCGCGGACCGCTGGGCAGCCGTGGCTCCGGCCGAGTCGGCCCTGCTTTTCTGCCGCGAGCGGATCCACGTAAGGCGCGCCGTGCATGACGATCGCGCGCTCCATCGCGGCATCGTTCACGCCGGGCTCGAGGCCGTCCATGCGCAGCGAGTAGCCATTGCGGCCGTGATAGGTGTCGCGCGTCAGGAAGAGACCGAGGCTCGACGCGTGGCTGCCGCTCACGTTCGAGAAAACCTTGGCGAGGTTCTCGCCGGATCCGCTGCCCATGCGCGACGACCTCTTCATAGAGGAGCCGGTTACGCTCGATGTCGAATACCCACAGGCGCGGCTCGGTCGACGGGCGGCTGTAGTCGATGAACGCAAGGCGCGAGGCGTCGACGCCAACGCCCGAACCCTGGGCGCAACGCATGGCGGCGAGCGCGAGCTCGAGCGCGTCGCGATTGGCCTGCGGCGCGAGACTCGCGATGGAGACCGCGCTCGACGGCGCCGGCAGGGGTGGGGAATGGGGAGCTGCGCTCAGCAGCCAGCCCAGGATCAGCGGGATCATCGGCAGCCCGGTTTTCGAAGGGCCGCAATGATAGACGATGCGGCCACCGGGATGCTAGGAACGCGGCTTTTCCGTGAACAGGCGCTCATCCCAGCGCACGGGCTCGGTGGCGACGAGCTTGATGCGCTTGAAGTCGGCGTGCGCGGGATTGATGAGGACGTTGCGCTCGACGTCGAAGACGACGCTCGGGACGCGCAGGACCGCGGTCGATGCTTTCTCGAGCCACGCGTCGCCGGCTTTCCGGCTCGAGATCATGTCTGCCTCGTGCCAGTCCGGGATGTCCTTGGTTTCCAGCGAGCTGACCTTGATGGAATCCGTCGCCTCGAACGTCAGGCAGACCTGGTGCTTCGGCATGCGTCCGTTCGTGTGCACGAGCTTTTCCAGGATGGCGCCGGTTTGCGTTTCGCAGGCGTAGATGACCGCTCGCCCCGGCGAGTTCCAGCGCCCGCCGTGAAGGCGCGCGCCTTCGCCGCTCTCGGGCGAATGGCGAGAGTCCGCGATGCGGTAGAAGCGCATGGCTCAGCTCAGGCGGGGAGGCCGTAGAGCGCGCGCATGACGACGTCCTCGACCTGGCGCGCGCCGAGCTCGGTGAGCGCCGCTTCGATCGGCTTCCTGCGGCCGAGCTCCGGGTGCGGCGTCTTCAGGAAGCGCTGCGCTTCGGCCTCGTCGTCCCAAAGCATCTCAGCGAGCGCAATTACGCGGGCGAGCCGCTCGGTGCGCTCGCCTTCGACGAGCTTCAGGCGCTGGCGGCGCTTGTACGTCGCGGCGGGCACGACGCGCTGCATGAGCTTTACGCGGGCAGGGCCCTCGATGCCGGCGCGCTCCACGACGCGCTCGAGGCTGTGCTTGGGCAGGCCCGATTCGACGGCTTCGGCGATGTCCGCGACGGAGCGGACGTTGGCCCGGAGTCCAAGGATGCGGGCGACGCGGTCGGCAGGAATGGCCATGTCTGGGTTGCCTCCTGCGGACATTATCGGCTCATATGATCCATCAAACAAGCTCATTTGGCTGCTCCTGAAAACCTTGTGTTTTCCGCTGTCTCGGTAGGGTACTGTATAAAATAACAGGCTCATGGAGCGACCCATGGACAGCGATTTTTCCGCGGTTTCCACGCCCGAGTTGCTGGATGAGATCACGACTCTGGCCGGCCATTTGAATGCGGCGAATGCCCGGTTCCTGTCCTTGATCGCAGAGCTCGACCGGCGCGGGGGCTGGGCCGAATGGGGCGTGAAGTCCTGCGCCCACTGGCTCAACTGGAATTGGCAGCGGGCCCCGAAGCTAGGCGACTTTCACCGGAATCTTTAGCAACCTGATCTTCTGCCCCCATTCCCTTGGCCCCGTCTCATGCACCGACTCCCCCCGCGCATCCACCGCGACCGTGACCGGCATGTCCTCGACCTCGAACTCGTAGATCGCCTCCATGCCCATGTCCTCGAACGCGACCACCCGGGCCTTCCGGATAGCTTTCGACACCAGGTATGCCGCGCCGCCGACCGCAATCAGGTAAGCCGCGCCGTGCTTGCGGATCGCCTCGACCGCGACCGGCCCGCGCTCGGCCTTGCCGACCATCGCGAACAGCCCCGTCTTCTCGAGCATCTGGTCCGTGAACTTGTCCATGCGCGTCGCGGTCGTCGGTCCCGCGGGCCCGACGGCCTCATCACGCACCGCATCCACGGGGCCGACGTAGTAAATCACCCGCCCGCGAAGGTCCACGCCGGGCGGTAGCCCGCGCCCCGAGTTCAGCATTTCGGCGAGCCGCTTGTGCGCGGCGTCGCGCCCCGTGAGCACCTTGCCCGACAGCAACAGCGTCTGTCCGGGTTTCCACGACGCGACTTCTTCGCGCGTCAACGCATCCAGGTTCACGCGCCGCGACTCCGCAGACGGCTTCCAGTGCACGTCCGGCCACAAGTCCAAGGAAGGGGGGTCGAGCGCGACCGGCCCGCTGCCGTCCAGGACGAAGTGCGCGTGCCGAGTCGCCGCGCAGTTCGGGATCATCGCGATGGGCTTGGACGCCGCGTGCGTCGGGAACGTGCGTATCTTCACGTCGAGCACGGTCGTGAGCCCGCCGAGTCCCTGGGCGCCGATCCCCAAGGCGTTCACCTTCTCGTAGATCTCGACGCGCAGCTCCTCGAGCTTCGACGACGGCCCGCGCGCGAGCAGCTCGTGCATGTCGATCGCGTCCATCAGCGATTCCTTCGCGAGGACCATGGCCTTGTCGGCCGTGCCGCCGACGCCGATGCCGAGCATGCCGGGCGGACACCAGCCGGCGCCCATGCCGGGCACGGTCGCGAGCACCCAGTCGACCAGCGAGTCGGACGGGTTCAGCATCGCGAGCGTCGACTTGTTCTCGGAGCCCCCGCCCTTGGCGGCGACGATGACCTCGACCGTGTCGCCCGCGACCAGCTCCGCGTGCACTACGGCCGGCGTGTTGTCGCCGGTGTTCTTCCGGACGAAGAGGGGATCCGCGACGATCGAGGCGCGCAGGCGATTCTCGACGAGGCCATAGCCTTGCCGCACGCCTTCGTCAACCATCTCCTGCAGCGAGCGCTGCGTGCCCCAGCGCACATCGAGGCCCGCCTTCACGAACACGTTGACGATGCCGGTGTCCTGGCAGATCGGGCGATGGCCCTCGGCGCACATGCGCGAGTTGGTCAGGATCTGCGCGATGGCGTCCTTCGCCGCCGGCGACTGCTCGCGCGCGTACGCGCGTGCGAGGTGCGCGATGTAGTCGGCGGGATGGTAGTAGGAGATGAATTGCAGCGCGTCCGCGACGCTCTGCACGAAGTCGGCTTCACGGATCACCGCACGAATGCTGCGCCCCTCGTGAGAAACGTGTAGTCGCCCTCGATCGCCATGAAGCCGATCAGCACCAACAGGCACAGCGGCGGCAGCAGGATCGCGAACTTGAGCGCGAGCCGTTCCCAGGCCATGTGCATGAAAATCGCGACGATCAGGCCGGCCTTCAGCAGCATGAACAGGATGATCAATGTCCAGCGCAGCATGCCCTGCAGGTGGAAGTAGTCCACCATGTACGAGAAGGCGGAGAGGACGAACAGGAGCAGCCAGATCCACAAATAGACCGTGAGCGGGTGTTGCTGGCCTTCTTTCGCATCAGACATCGGGTGTCACCACAGGTAGAAGAAAGCGAAGATGAAAACCCAGACGAGGTCGACGAAGTGCCAGTACAGGCCCGCGACCTCGACAGTCTCGTACGTGCCCTTGCGGTCGTAGAAGCCGGACGCCACGCGCTTCGCAGTGACGAGCAGGTAAATCACTCCACCCGTCACGTGGCAGCCGTGAAACCCCGTGATCATGAAGAAGGCGGAACCGAACTGCGGCGCGCCCCAGGGATTCTCCCAGGGCCGGACGCCTTCCATGATGAGCTTGGTCCACTCGAAGGCCTGCATGCCGACGAAGGTCGCGCCGAGCGCGGCGGTCGCGCAGAGGAGCAGGACGGTGTTCTTGCGGTCGCGGCGGTAGCCGTAGTTCACGGCGAGCGCCATCGTGCCGCTCGAGGTGATCAGCACGAACGTCATGATCGCGATCAGGAGCAGCGGGACTGCCTGGCCGAACATGTGAAGCTCGAATACCTGGCTCGGGTTCGGCCATGAGTCCATCGTCGAGATCCTGACGTTCATGTAGCCCGTCAGGAAGCAGGTGAAGATGAAGGTGTCCGAGACCAGGAAGATCCACATCATCGCCTTGCCCCAGGGCACCGAGAACGCCTGCTTGTCGGCGGCGTAATCCGACGCGACCTGCTTCAGCGGGGGCAAGGCGGCGGCGTGGTCGTGATGGGCCATTGGCAGGGATTCCTCTCAGAGAACCAGCAGCACGCCGAACACGGCGAGCCACACGAGCAGCAGGAAATGCCAGTAGGTCGCGCAGAGCGACAGGCTCTGGCGGAGGTCGATGAGCTCCGCGCCGCCGGCGAAACGGTGCGCCGCGCGGCCGAGGACGTACAGGCCGCCGACGAGGTGCAGGCCGTGCACGATCGTCAGCACGTAGAAAAACGCGATCGCGGGGCTGCCCTGCACGTAGTAGAGCGACGGGCCGATCGCCTGCCATGCGGCCACCTGGCCGGCGAGGAACGCGATCGAGAGCACGCCGCCTGCGATGAGCGCCACCTGCGCGAACTGCCGGCGTCCCCCGGCGACCGAGGACGAGGCGAACTGCATGGCGGCGCTCGCGCCGACGAGCACCAGCGTGTTCCACCAGGCGATGCGCGGCATCGTGAGGTGGCACCAGCCGACGCTGTGGTGCATGCGCATCGCGTACGCCGTCAGGAACAGCGCGAATAGCGAGGTCACGACCGCCATGAACACCCACAGGCCGATGCGCGCCGGCGCGAACCGGATCTCGCCGACGTCACCTTCTTCCCCGCGGTTCTCCCAGGGCTTGGCCGTGAGCCGGCTCGCGACCGCGAACCAGACCGCGATGCCGACCAGGAGCGCGACGACGATGGCCGTATTGCTCAACGGCGCGCCTTGTCTTCGCCGTGACCGAAGCCGCTGGGATGACGATCGTCGATGGGCACGTTCTGCGGGACGAAGTCGTCGGGCGCGCCGGGCACGCTGTAGTCGTAGGCCCAGCGATGGGCGACGGGCAACCGCGGCCCCCAGTTGCCGTGCGTCGGCGGCGTCTCGGGCGTCTGCCATTCGAGTGTCGTCGCCTTCCACGGGTTTGACGACGCCTTCTCACCCTTCCAGAGGCTCACGATCATGTTGTAGAGGAACACCACCACCGAGCACGCGACGACGAGCGCGGCGATCGTGATCGCCATGTTGACCGTGTGCACCGACTGCGGGAGGAACTCGGTCTCGCCGAGGGCGTAATAGCGCCGCGGCACGCCGAGGATGCCCAGGTAGTGCATCGGGAGATAAATCGCGTAGGTGCCGAGGAAGGTCAGCCAGAAATGGATCTTCCCGAGCCTGTCGCTGAACATTCGGCCCGTGATCTTGGGGTACCAGTGGTAGATCGCGCCAAACACCACGAGGATCGGCGAGACGCCCATCACCATGTGGAAGTGCCCGACCACGAAGTAGGTGTCGGATAGCGGCAGGTCCACGGTGACGTTGCCGAGGAAGAGGCCGGTCAGGCCGCCGTGCACGAACGTGAATATGAACCCGATCGCGAACAGCATCGGCACGGTCAGGTGGATGTCGCCCTTCCACAGCGTCAGCACCCAGTTGTAGACCTTGATCGCCGTCGGCACCGCGATGATCAGCGTCGTGGTCGCGAAGAAGAACCCGAAGTAGGGGTTCATGCCCGACACGTACATGTGGTGCGCCCAGACGACGAACGACAGGCCGCCGATCGCGAGGATCGCCCAGACCATCATACGGTAGCCGAAGATGTTCTTGCGCGCGTGGGTCGCGAGCAGGTCCGACACGATCCCGAAGGCGGGCAGGGCGACGATGTACACCTCCGGGTGCCCGAAGAACCAGAACAAGTGCTGGAACAACAGCGGGCTGCCGCCGGCGTGGCCGGGGTTCTCTCCCATCGAGCTGACCGCCGGCATGAAGAAGCTGGTGCCGAGCGTGCCGTCGAGCGTCATCATGATCGCGGAGACGAACAGGGCGGGAAACGCGAGCAGGCCGAGGATCGTCGCCATGAAGATGCCCCAGACCGAGAGCGGCATGCGCATCAGCGTCATGCCCTTGCAGCGGGCCTGCAGCACGGTCGTCACGTAGTTCAGGCCGCCCATGGTGAAGGCGACGATGAAGATGCCGAGCGAGACGAGCATCAGGATGATGCCCCATCCTGCGCCCGGCGTTCCCGGCAGCACCGCCTGCGGCGGGTAGAGCGTCCAGCCGGCCCCGGTCGGTCCGCCCGGCACGAAGAAGCTCGCCAGCAGCACGAGGACCGAGAGGAAATACACCCAGAAGCTCAGCATGTTCATGTACGGGAACACCATGTCCCGGGCGCCGCACATGAGCGGGATCAGGTAGTTGCCGAAGCCGCCGAGGAAGAGGGCGGTCAGCAGGTAGATCACCATGATCATCCCGTGCATGGTGATGAACTGGTAGTACCGGTTCGGGTCGACGAAGTGGAACTGGTCCGGGAATCCGAGCTGCAGGCGCATCATCGCCGACAACACGAGCGCGATGAGCCCGACGAAGATCGCGACGATGGCGTACTGGATCGCGATGACCTTGTGGTCCTGGCTCCAGATGTACTTCTCGATGAAGGTGTGCGGATCGTGGATGGGTGCATCACGGTCCGCGATTGCGACGTAGGCCATCAGTCTTTCCTCGCGTTCGAGACCGTTGATGTAGGCGACGACGTCGTTGATGGAGCGCTCGTTCTTGAGCGAGTCCGCCATCGTCGCCATCTGCCATCCGTAGTGATCGCCGGCTTGCGCGCCGCGGATGCCGTGCTGGAAGTTCTGCAACTGCCGCACCATGTACCAGTCGGACATGTCGGCGAGGCGCGGCGCATTGAGCGCCCAGATGCCCTGGCCCTCCCGGCCGTGGCAGTTCCCGCAGGTCACGTACAGGCGCCGCCCGCGGTCCACGTTTCCGGTCACGCTCTCCGGCCCGGCGCCACCCGATAACGACTCGACGTAGGCGGAGATGTTCCGGATCGCCGTGTCGTCCGGCAGCATCGCCGCGAACGCGCGCATCTGCGCGCCGAAGATGTCGCCCTCGTGCGCGCCGCGCCGGCCGTCGCGGAACGCGTGCAGCTGCCGCTGGACGTACCAGGCGTCCTGGCCCGCGATCCGCGGCGCGTTGAGGGCGGGATTTCCCTCGCCCGACGGCCCGTGGCAGGCCGTGCACACGGCGTACTGTGCCGCGCCCGCCGCGGGGTCGGCCGCAGCCAGCGCCTGTGTCTGGCTGAACGTCGGCATGGCCGCGAGCCAGGTGTCGAACTCCTCGCGAGGCGTCACGACGACGCGGCCGCGCATCGCGAAGTGGCCGACGCCGCAGAGCTCCTCGCAGAGGATCTCGTAGGAGCCCGGCACCGTCGGCGTGAGCCACAGGTGCGTGATCATTCCGGGGACGAGGTCCATCTTCACGCGGAACTGCGTGACGGTGAAGTTGTGCAGCACGTCCTTCGAGCGCAGCAGCACCTTGACCGGCTGGTCGACGGGCAGGCGGAGCTCGGGGTTCGCGACGAGCACGTCGTCGCGGCCCGCGGGATCCTCCGGGTCGAGGCCGAAGGGATTGTCGGGGGAGACCAAGGCCGCGTCGCTGTGGCCCATCGCGCCATCCGCGCCGGGGAATCGGAAAGACCAGTGCCACTGCTGGCCGACGGCCTCGACGATGGCCGCGTCCTCGGGAACGTTGACGAACTTGCCCCAGACGAAGAGTCCCGGGGCCAGCATCGCCGCGACGCCGATCGAGGTCACGATCGTGAGCCACCACTCGAGCTTCTTGTTTTCCGGGTCGTACGTCGCCTTCTGGCCGCGCTTGTGCCGGTATTTCCAAACGACCCAGGCCAGGAAGAGGTTGACCGCGACGAAGACGACACCCGTGACCCAGAACGTGAGGACCACGGTGTCGTCCATGGTGGTCCAGTTCGACGCGATGGGCGTGAACCACCAGGGGCTCGCGAAGTGGAAGATCAGGGAGCCGATGACGAGGAGGACCAGGACTACTGCGATCGCCATCGGGGAATCCCCTGTCTGTGTTAAGCGCGCACCCGATCGCCCGATGTCCGCCGCCGCCTGACGGTCGTGAACGGGTTTACGAAATGGCTGTCGACGCCCGCGAACTCGGCCTCCGGATGGCGCTTGGTCATCATGTGCCGCACCACCGACTCCTGGTCGCGGCGCGCGTAGATCAGGATGAGGAACCGGCCGGCCTCGATGTCGTCATGGAAGCGCTCGAGCTTCTTGTTCTCTTTCTCGACCCCGATCAGCCCGCCCTCCCAGGCGCCGAACAGGGTCGCGACGCCGCACAGGGCGACGTAGACGTACCACGGGATGCCCTGGAACGGGCCGAACTGGTCGAGCAGGATGCAGCCGACGACCCCGGCGAACAGCCCGATCGCGGCGCCGAGGAATCCCTCGCGGATGAAGTCGAGGGTTTCGAGGTAGTTGCCTGCGTGGATGTGGCGCTTCTTGAGGCCGGATTCGTCCTTGGCGATCACATGGACGAAGAAGTCGTCGATGCCCACGTCGTGCAGGTCATCGGCGATCCGAGAGGTGCTGTCGAGCTCGGGCGCGACGTAGTAGAGACACTTCATCCTGTCCCCCGCAGAGTCGATCGAAGTCTATCGTATCCTCGCCTTGCCGCAATGCAAAATCAGCGGCCGTTGCCGCGCTCCAGCAGCCAGCCGAGCGCCTCGGCCTCGTCGGTGAACACCCGTGCGTCGGCGCCGCGATTTCGCGCGACCAGTTCGCCGAAGCGCTCCGCGTGGATCATCGGTTCGTGGCCGAGCACGGCGAGCCGGATGCGAGGGTCGAACTCGAGGTAGTGCTTCGCGATGTGCGTGCCGAACTCGAAGCGGTCGAGAATCGTCGGCACGCGGCCGGAGACCCCGCGCACGTCGACGAGGAGCGCGTCGCGATTCAAGCGCGCCGCCTCGGCGTAGGACTCCTGGCCGACGCGCAGCGCTTCCACGCGGGAATACGTGCCCGTACAGCCGACCTCGAGGTAACCGGGGTGGACGCGGACGGTTTTCTTGATGCGGAAGAAGATCATGGCGCGCGGTTCCGCGCCAGCAGCCAGTCGAGGGCCTGCGCCTCGTCGGTGAACACGCCACCGTCGGCGCCCCGCGTCCTCGCGACGATCTCGCCGAAGCGCTCGGGGTGGATCATGGGCTCGTGGCCGAGCAGGGCGAAGTAGATGCGCGGCTTCGTCGCGGCCTGCACGTCGGCGACGCGCACGGCCAGCTGGTAGCGTTCGGCCAGTGTCGGCTCGCGGCCGGTCACGGCGCGGAAGTCCACCAGCACCGCCGGCCGGCCGGCCTCGGCCGCCAGCGTGAACGCGCGCTCGAAGGCTTCTAGCGCGCTTTCCTGGGTGAACGTCCCGCTGCACTCGAGGCGCAGGTAGTCCTCGTGCGCAGTCGGCACGATGGCGACGGCTATCCCACTTGCCACAGCCACGCGAAGACGCCGCCCGTCAGCAGGCCGTAGATCAGCCCGTCGAGCGTGAACTTCAACGTCGTCGACCAGGGACGGTGGTACCAGATCGACTGGGGCCAGACGCCCGCGGCGTAGGCGATGAACGCGGTCGTGCCCGCGACTCGGAAAACGGCGAGGTAGGGCGCGTCCGCGGGAAGCGTCGCGCCGGCAAGGTAGGCGGTCAGCACCGAGACGACGACGACGAAGATGAACCACTGCACGAGCGGCCGCGACATCGACATCGGTCCGTTCGGCATCACGGTCATGACGAGGTTCGGCCCGCGCTTCAGCTTCTCGATGAATTCCGGCGTGTTGCAATCCTTCATGTCTTTCGGCCGCGGCAGCATGTATTCGCCCGGCTGCAGCTGGAAAGGGCGCATGGCATCCTGCAGCCGGTCGGCATCGGGCGGGGCCGGGAGTTCGTTGCGATGCCAGAGCTTCATCATGTGGATGACGGAGCTCGCGATGAACACGATCACGGCCGACAGGATGATCGGCAGCCAGAGCGCAGCGATGGCGGTCATGGGTGACTCCCTTGCGTGTCGAGATGGTGGCCCTTGCGCCCGCCGCGGACAAGGGCGGCCTCGCCGAGCGAGCTTTCGATCATCACGCGGGCCATGTCCGCGGAGCGGCCGACGAGCGCGACGGCGCCGTCGTGGAGGAGCTTCGATCCGCGCACGTGCTGCTCGTTGTTCTCCATGTCCTCCGCGCTCCAGCCGCGCGTGTGGGCGATGAACGGGAACTGCGGGAACTGGCAGCCGAGCTCCGCGAAGAAGGTCAACATCTGCCCGACCACCGCCTGCACGTTGTCCTGCCCCCCGGTGACGATGAGCGAGGCGACCTTGTCGCGCAGCAGGTGCCGGTTCGCGACCGTCTCCTGGTTCTGGATGCAGTTCATGCGCTCGATCATCTTGTAGTAGAGGCTGCTCGCGCCGCCCCAGCGGATCGGCGTCGCGATCACGATGACGTCGGCCCAGTGCACGACGCCCTCGTACACCCGGTCCATCTGGTCCTTCGAGTCCATTTCCGTGATCGAGCAGGGCCAGGTGCAGGCGCGCGACGACTTCGAGTAGAAACCCTCGCAGGCGCGAAACTGCGAGGTCGCGGATGCGGATGAGCTGCGTGTCGCACCCGGATTCGCCGCGCTCGCGCGCATCCGCGAGCGCGTCGCACCAGCAGGTCCTCCGACGTGCTGTATCGCGGGTGGTCCTTCGTCATCACCGTTGTCGAAAGCCCGAGGATGCGTATCGGCCCTGGCTCGCGCCGGGGCGTGCGTGCGAGCGGATGCGGCGCGTGCGGCAGCCGGCCGCGCTTCGTGACGGCCGCCGCGGAGACGAGCACGCGGCCGTCCTCGACCTTGACGGCGTGCGAGGGCACGCGGTCCGCCTCGTAGCCAGGCTCGCCTTCGCCGGTCCGCCAGTGGAACTTGTAGTAGTGCCACGGGCAGACGACGAACTCGCCGTCGAGGGTGCCGTGCCCCAGCGGGCCGCCCACGTGGTTGCAGGTACCGGAGATCGCGCCGAACTCGCCGTCGCGGAAAGTCAGCGCGACGCGCTTGGCGCCGGCGCGCACTTCCTGCACCGGCTGCCGTGACAGCTCGGCGCTCGAGCCGACGTCGATCCAGTCGCCGCCGGTCAACGCCCCTGGCCGCGGTACAGGAAGGCGACGACGGCGCCGAGGACGAGCGTCAGGATCGTGTCGAGGACGATCTGCTTGGCGGCGAGCGCGCCGGGCGTCGGCTGCACGACGTAGTAGATCATGTAGATCGGCACGAAGAGGACCGCGACCGCGAGCCCGTAGCGCAGTCCCTGGCCCAGCCAGGGCTTGTTCTCGACGCCGCGCACGTAGATCCAGGTGAACGCGCCCGCCATCAGCACGTGCGCGAGGATCATCCAGTGCATCAGCTTCTGCGCTTCCGCCTCCGGCCGCATCAGGCCGGTTGCCATGTAGTCGTCGCCGAGGATCACGCCGTGGACCAGCATCCCGCCTGCCATGTACAGGGCGAACACGAGCAGCCACGCCACCAGGAATTTCTTGTTCATTGGGTCCCCTCCTTGGCGCGGATCTTACGCCTCCGCCCGATCAGGTCCCACTTGTTTCCATAGAGGTCGAGGAACACGGCGACCGTCCCGTAATCCTCGTGGCGCGGTTCCTCGAGGAAGCGCACCCCCTGCGAGCGCATGTGCGCATGGTCGCGCGCGAAATCGCCGGTCTCGAGGAACATGAAGACGCGCCCGCCGGACTGGTTGCCGACGAACGCCTCCTGCTCGGGAGTCGCGGCCCGGGCGAGGAGCAGCGCGCCGCCGGCCTTGCCTGCGGGCGCCACGCGGACCCAGCGCTTGCCGTCGGCAAGCGGGCTGTCCTCGAGCAGCTCGAACCGGAGCGCGCGCGTGAAGAACTCGATCGCCTCGTCGTAATCGCGGACGAGCAATGCGACCTGCGAGATGAAGCGGCTCATCGCTGCGCGAAGGCGAGCCGCAGGCCGAGCGCGACGAGGATCGTGCCGCAGAGCGCATCCATCCAGCGCCGCAGCACCGGCCGCAGGAAGAACCGGCGCGACCGGTCGACGCCCCAGGCGACGAAACCGAGCCACAGGATCCCCTCGGCGAAATGAATCGCGGTCAGCAGCAGCGACTTCGGCAGAACCGCGTCGCCGGGTGACAGGAACTGCGGCAGCAACGCGAGGTAGAACACGATCACCTTCGGGTTCAGCAGGTTCGTGAGGAATCCCTCGCGGAACGACCGAGCGGCCGGCACGCGGGACGGGGCCACTTCCACCGGCGCCGTCGCCGCGTCACCGCGCGCGGCCGAGCGCAGCGACTGGATGCCGAGCCAGGCGA
Source organism: uncultured Gammaproteobacteria bacterium (assembly GCA_963728615.1). Lineage (GTDB taxonomy): Bacteria > Pseudomonadota > Gammaproteobacteria > Steroidobacterales > Steroidobacteraceae > SCUD01. The sequence goes on along the minus strand of CAVSKQ010000003.1, from coordinate 723,076 downwards.
GGTAGCCGGCGCCCGCGATCTTGAGGACCATGAAGGCCGTCGCGGAATGCGCAAGGAGTGCGGACACGCCGAGCGCCGACAGCAGCGCGTGCACGAACAGGCCCGAGCAGATTCCCGCGACGGTCAACCAGCCGTCGTCGCGGCCCCCGCGCAGGGTATTGCGTACGACGAGGAAAGTGTCGGCGCCGGGCGATATCGTCATGAGCGCGGCGACCAGCGCGAACGCGACGACCTGCGGGTCGAGGACGCTCATCGCCTTCCGCCGCGGAAGCAGCCTGCGGCGTGGTCGTCCACGATGCCGACGGCCTGCATGAAGGCGTAGCAGATCGTCGTGCCGACGAAGCGGAATCCACGGCGCTTGAGTTCCCTGCTGAGCGCGTCCGCGCCCGGCGACGTCTTGACGAACGCCCACAGGAACCGGTCGAAGCTGCCGAACTCGCGCTGGACCTTCAGGAATGCGGCGGCGTTCGTGACGGTGCTGTCGATTTTGAGCCGGTTGCGCACGATCCCCGCGTCCTGCATGAGCTTCGCGCGGCGCGCGGCCGTGAAGCGCGCGACCTTCGCCGGATCGAAGCCGGCGAACGCGCGCCTGTACGCCTCGCGCTTGTTGAGGATCGTCTCCCAGCTGAGGCCGGCCTGCGCGCCCTCGAGCGTGATGAACTCGAACAGCACGTGGTCGTCGTGCACGGGCACGCCCCACTCGCGGTCGTGGTATTCGATCATCGCGGGCGAGCGGGCCCAGGCGCAACGCTTCATGGATCGCTCACGAACAGGCGCAGGTCCTCCCCGCCCATCCGGACCAGCTTGTCGAAGCGGAAGCCGAGCTTGCCGAGGAGTCGCATCGAAGCTTCGTTGTCCGTGGTCGTGATCGCGAGTATGCGGCCGAGCCCGAGCGCGTGGCGCGCATGCTGCATCACGGCCTGCGCGGATTCGAAGGCGTAGCCCTGTGACCAGTACGCCGGGAAGAAGGAAAAGCCGATGTCCGGGTCGTCCAGGGAGTCCCGCTTCAGCACGCCGCACATGCCGAGGGTCTCTCCGTCGGTCCTGCGCACGACGCGCATGAGCCCGTGGCCGTGGCGCGCATAGCCGGCCACGGGGCCGTCCTCGATGTAGCGCCGCGCGGAATCGAGGTCGTGAACGCCGCGGTCGCCGATGTAACGCAGGAACGACGGCTCGTTCAGGAGCCGCAGCACGAAGTCCGCGTCGTCCTCCGTGAACGGGTGGAGCTCAAGCCGCCCGGTGTCCAGACGGTTCACTGGTGCAGCGCCCAGAACGGCAGCACCGTCCGGTCGACGAAGGACATCTTGCGATAGACGCCGATCGCGCGTGCATTGTCGGCATACACGTGCAGGAAGGGCGTGAAGCCGCGGTCGATGGCGGAGTTGCAGAGCACGCCGAGCAGTCGCTGCGCGTAGCCGCGGCCGGTGTAGCCCGGGTGGGTGCAGACCGCGGACAGCTCCTGGTAGCCGTCGAGGCGCATGCGCTCGCCGGCCATGGCCGCGAGGCGCCGCCCGTCGTAGATGCCGAAGTAGCTGCCCATCTCGAGCGTGCGCGGCCGGAAGAAGCCGGGGAACACGAGGTCCGTCAGTTCGACCATGTCCGCGACCTGGTCCGCGCCCATGGCGGTCAGCGCGGGGCCAGGCACTTCCGTGGCGCGCGCCGTGCAGACCATCTGCAGCACGGGCTTCCTTGGCTCGAGCTGCCAGCCGGGAGGCGGCACGGGCGCGACGCCGACGACGAAGACGGACTCCGCGTCCTCGATGAGGCTCGTCAGCTGGCGAGCGGCCCGCGGCGTGGGTTCGCCGACCCCCGCGAATGGCACGATCGCAGCCGGATAGCGCGCGGCGCCGTCCGAGGTGATCGCGAGCCCTGCGTGCTCGGTCGTCAGCGAATGCCAGACCGGGTTGTCCAGCGGATGTGCAGCCACCGCGATACCCTCAGGTCGCGACGCCGAAGGCGCGGCCGATCGCCGCCGTGATCGCCATGGCAATGGCGCTCCAGAAAGTGACGCGAAGCGCGCCCCTCGCGACGTTCGCGCCGCCGGCACGCGCCGCGAAGGCGCCGAGCCCGGCGAGGAACACGAGGCAGAGCGCGGCAACGGCCGGCATCACGAGCGCCGCCGGCGCGAGGAGCGCCGTCGCGAGCGGCAGGGCTGCGCCGCCGGCGAACGCGGCCGCCGACGCGAGCGCCGCCTGCGTGGGGCGGGCGCGATGCGCTTCGGTCAGCCCGAGCTCGTCGCGCGCATGTGCGGCGAGTGCGTCCTTCGCGGCGAGCTGCCTCGCGACCTCGGAGGCGAGCCGGGGATCGAGGCCGCGTCCGACGTAGATCGCGGCGAGCTCCCGGTGCTCGGCTTCGGGATCCTCCGCGAGCTCGCGGCGTTCGCGCGCGAGGTCGGAATGCTCGCTGTCGGCCTGCGAGCTGACGGAGACGTACTCGCCCGCAGCCATGGACATCGCGCCCCCGACGAGGCCGGCGACGCCGGCGGTCAGCACGGCGCCACGTCCGGCGCCGGCCGCCGCGACGCCGATCACGAGGCTCGCGGTCGAGACGATTCCGTCATTCGCGCCGAGGACGGCGGCGCGCAGCCAGCCGGTCTGGCGCGTGCCGTGCGGCTCTCTCATTTCTGGTTGAAGGCATACCGGCCCGGGCCGATCAGCGCAACGGCGATCGCCGAGAAGAAGTACAGGTACTGCAACTCGAGCGCGAGCCCGCCGGACTGCGGGTCGATCACGAACAGCTCGGCGCCATGCGCGAGGCCGAAGGCGAACAGCATGTTCACGGCCATCAGCCAGGCGCCGATGCGCGCGTAGAAGCCGGCGATGACCGCGAGCGGCGCGAGCACCTCGCCGACGTACACGCCGTACTTGAAGAACACCGGCAGGCCGGCGTCCGCGAGCGCGCCGTCGAGCCAGTCGATGCCGCCCGTGAGCTTCGAGATGCCATGAAGGAGGATCAGGATTCCAAGCGTGACTCGGAGGATCAGCTTGCCGGTGCTCTCGTTCATGTCGTCTCCGGGGAGTGAGGCGGGGGATCGAGGCCTAAGAATACGACTTTGCCCGGCGCGCCGACCACCGGGACGAAGGACGGGGGTGCCGCGCGCGAGAGCGACAACACCACGTAGTTCATGGCCGCCCAGGTCACGAGGCCATAGGAGACGCCGGTGGCGACCGGCCGTTGCAGCATCCAGGGCCAGCGCCGGCAGGCCAGCCAGAACACGGCCCCCATGGCACACATGATGAGGAGATGGAGGAAGAGCCCGAGGGCGGCGGTGGCGGCGCCGCCGGCAAAGGCGGCCTTGCCCAGGAGGCCCGCCGCGACCGACTGGAGGATGACGGTCGCGCTCGCCCCGTTGTACAGGCGCCAGAACACGATCGCATTGACGATGTCGAGAAGGCCCGCCGCGAGGCCGCCACCCAGGATGACGTCGGCCGCGCGCGGCCCTGGCATCAGGACTTCCGGCGCCCGGCGACGAGCAGGACCACGCCGAGGGCGATCGCGCCGATCGACAGCCACTGCGGCACGGAAACCGTCTCCTTGTCCTTGACCGACAGCTCGATGCCGGCGACCTCGGCCTCGTGCGTCTCCTCGGTGTAGCTGAACTTGCCGCGGGCGAGCCCGAAGGCGCCGAGCGCGATCAGGACGATGGCGACGATCGAGAGTGCCTTGCTGTTCATGGCCTGCTGTCTCCTTGGGGAAGCTGTTCGGCGGGCGTGAGCGCCTTGACGTCGGCGACGATCATCGTGCCGGTGCCCTCGTTCGTGAACACCTCGGCGAGCACGCTGTCGCGGGCATTGTAGGAAATGACGTGGACGCGCCGCACGCCGCCGCGGATCGCCGATTCGATGGCCGAGGACTTCGGCAGCATGCCGTCCTGGAGGCTGCCCGATTGCTCCAGGCGCTCGAGCCCGGCGAGGTCGGTGTACGAAACCAGCGAGCGCGGGTCGTCGCGGCGCTCGAGGATGCCCGGCGCGCCGGTGCAGAGGATCAGCTTCTCGGCGCCGAGCGCCGCGCCCACCGCGGCCGCCACGGTATCCGCATTGATGTTGAGGACGACGCCGGCGTCGTCCGCCGAGACCGGGCTGACCACCGGCATCAGGCCGGCGTCCAGCTCCTTGCGGAGCACGGTCGGGTCGATCGAGACGATGTCGCCGACGAACCCGTAGTCCACCGATTCGCCGTCGACCTGGACCGGCGGGCGGCGGTTGGCGCGCACGAGGCCCGCGTCCACGCCCGAGAGTCCCACGGCGTCGATGCCGAGCTCGCGGCAGGCCGCGAGGATGCGCGTGTTGATGAGGCCGTTCAGCACCATGGTCGTCGCGTCGATCGAACGCTCGTCGGTGACGCGGCGGCCGCGCACCATGCGCGGCACGATGCCGAGCGAGCGCTGCATCTCGTCGAGCTGCGGGCCGCCGCCGTGCACCAGCACGACGCGGATGCCGAGGTGGTGCAGGATCGAGATCTGCTCGACCAGCGAGCGCGTCCCGGCGACGTCGCCGAAGATCGCGCCGCCGGCCTTGATCACGAATACCTTGCCCTTGTAGAGGCGGATGTACGGCGCCGCGCCGCGAAGCGCCGCGATGGCCGCGCCCTGGTCGATCCGATGGATCATGTCCACCCCGGAGCTGTTGCTGTCAATCCGTCGGTTTCGTCGAACCCCAGCAGCCGGTTCATCCACTGCATGGCGCCGCCCGCGGCGCCCTTCACCAGGTTGTCGACGACCGACATCACCGCAATCGTCCGCCCGTCGGCCGCTGCCGACAGGTGGGCATAGTTGCTCGCGACCACGTCCTTCATGCGCGGCGGCTCGTCGAGCACGCGGACGAAGGGGCGCCCGGCATAGAACCCGCGCAGCGCGGCGATCGCCGCCGCCGAGTCGAGCGGTGCCGCGAGCCGTGCCTGCACAGTCGCGTGGATCCCGCGCGCAAAGGGGCCCGAGTGCGGCACGAATGCGACCTGGCCGTCGCGGCCAGCGGCCGCGCGCGCGAGCGCGCTGAGCTCCGCGCCGTGGCGGTGGGCGAGCGCGTTGTACGAGTAGAGGTCGGAGTGGCGCAGCGGATGGTGCGTGCCGGAAACCGCGCTGCGACCTGCGCCGGTGCTGCCGGTCACCGCCGAGACGAACACGGGCCCCTCCGCCAGGCCGAGCTTCAAGAGCGGAACGACGGCGAGAAGCGATGCGGTGACGAAGCAGCCGGGATGGGCGACGTGGGGCGTCGGCGCGCGATCGAGGTGCTCAGGGACGGCGCAGGTGAACTCCTGCGCCCGCGCGGGAGCGCCGTGCGGGTGTTTGTAGACGCGCTCGTATTCAGTCAGGTCGGCGAAGCGGTAGTCGGCGGAGATGTCGACGACCGACGGCTTGGCGCCCGCGGCGGACGCGGCCGTGAGCAGCCCGTCGATCAGCACGTGCGAGACGCCGTGCGGAGCGGCGGCGAGCACGGCGCTCCTCGCATGACGTGCTGCGGTCGCGCTTGCATCCGCGATCGAGACGTAGCGCAGGTCGCCGCAGGCCGCGGCGAGGTGCGGGAAGGCGCGGGCCACCGGCTCGCCGGGCTGGCTGTCGGAAGCGATTGCGGCGAGCGCGAGGCGCGGGTGGGCGAGCGTGAGCCGCAGGAGCTCGCCTGCGACGTAACCCGTGCCGCCCAGGATGACCGCCGGGACGCGTGCGCTCATGCCTCGTCCCCGTTCTCGCCGGAACGGGCGACATGTCCCAGCCCCGCGCAGGAAATCACGTGGTCGCCGAGCGCGGCGCCGCTCGTCATCGCGTTGAAGGCCGGCACGTTCAGCTGCTCGCGGATGATGTCGACGCCGACCGAGTTGTCGGTGGAGGGCCCGGTGACGGCGGCGGGCTCGATGCCGAAGCGCTCGCGCAGGAGCTTGACGCCGCCCCAGGCTGCGACCGGGTCGTTGGCGGAGAGCACCACGGCCGTCAGCGACTCGCGGATGTCCGGCGCGTCGAGGATCGCCTCGACGCCGTAGGCGCCGAGGATGCCGTCGCCGAGCTCGAACACGATGACGTCCGGCTTGCCCGCCGCCATCTCAGTCAGCATCGTGCGCGTGAGCGCCGGGCCCGACCTCGGCGTCGTGGTCACGATGCCGAAGTCGGTGAAGATCATCGAGCGGCGCGCGCCGGAGTCCTCGAACGCCAGGATGTCGCGGCGGAGCGAAACGCCCGTCGCCTTGAAGCCGTCGACGACGAGGCCGCGATGGCGCATGCGCGAGATCATCGCGCAGGCGGCCGCGGTCTTGCCCGCTTCCATGCAGGTACCTGCGAGCGCGACGACCGGCACGCCATTCGCATCGAGCGCGGCGCCGTAGTCGAGCTTGCGCAGGCCGACGCGCGCGGGCACGCCGATGCGCTCGCCGAGATATGGAAAGTGCAGCACGGTGCCGAGCACGCGGCAGTCGAATGGCCGGCCCTTCTCGGGGTTCACCGAATCGCAGACGCCGAGCACCCCGCCGATGTTCAGCATCTGGATCACGTCGCCCGGTGCGAGCTTCGCGGGCAGGTGGCCGGAATAGCCGAACAGCGCCTTACGGTGGCCGAGCGCGCCGACCACGACGTTGCCGCGCGCGACCTTGGCCATGCGGCCGCTCGTCAGCTCGAGCGTGTTGTACTGCGACTTGTCGGTCAGGATCTCGACCGCGAGCACGATGCCTTCCTCGCAGGGGATCTCGCTGGAGACGCGAAGCTCGTGCGACAGGCCGCAGGCCTGCGCGACGGAGGCGATCTTGTCGACGATGATCGTCTTCATCCGGTCCTAGTCCTCGATGCGGTACTCGATGTCGGCGGCCGACTCCTGGCCGGACTCGGCCGATATCACCCAGCGGTCGCCGATCGTGTAGCGCAGCTTCAGCGTGTTGATCGCGTCTACGAGCGAGATACCGTAACTGACGTAGAGCCGCGGCGAAAGATACTTCCCGAGCACGAGCTGGCTGCCTTCATCGGCGTCCTGCGTGAGCCCGACGTCGTCGAGGCCGACGTAGCGGCCGAGTTGTCCCGCGAGGAACGCGCCGCCCTGTTCCGACGCGCTCGGGCCGCCGTCCGCCGCGCCCGGATCGCCCTGGATGTTCGAGCGGCCGACGATGAGCATCGAGGCGATCTGTGACTGCGGCAGGCTCGGCTCCGAGAACAGCGTCAGCTGCGGCCGGCGCAGCGGCCCGCGCGCGATGACGCCGACCGTATAGCCCGGCAGCTCACGCGACGCGCGCAGGTCGACACCCGGGTCGTTCACGGGTCCGCCAGTGAAGAGCAGGCGTCCGCGCTCGATCTCGAGCTCGCGGCCGTAGGCGCTGTATTCGCCTTCCTTCACCTCCAGCTCGCCGGAGGCGACGGTGCTTTCCTCGGGCTGCATGCGGGTGCGCACGCCGCCCGTGATCGTCGCGGAAAGCCCGTATGCCTTCACCGCCACCTTGTCGCCGAGCGTGAGCAGCACGTCGCTCGTGACGGCGAACGGATCGCCGTCCTCGCCGGGGGCATTCGGCGTCACGATGCGCTCGTCCGAGGACGCGAGCACGGCCCCGGCCGTGTCGGCCGGGCGGATCCGCGCCTCGGGGATCACGACCTCTCCGGTGACGGCGACGCGGCGGTCGTCAAGCCGGAATCGCAGGTCCGGCGAGGCGAAGACGCGTGCTTCCGGCACGTCCGCGACGAGGAGCCGCTCGCCGGTGAGCGTCAGCTCGCCGTTCAGGCGCCGCTCGCGCCACCCGAGGCGGCCGTCGATCCCGAGCGTCCCTTCGCCCGCCTTGCCGGCGGCGTCGAGCGTGAGTGACGTGTCTTCGAGGCGCAGTGTCGCCTGCAGCTCGCGCAGGCGCAGGTTCGTCAGGTAGAAGTCGAGCGTGCCGTCGGCGAGCCGCGCCTCGCCCGCGAGCATCGGCGCGCCCACGCGGCCGGCGACCGTGAAGTCGAGGTCGGCCTCGCCCGATGCGTTGTCAATGGCGTCGACCAGCAAGGGCAGCAGGCTGAGCTGGCGCGTGCGGCCCCGCACGCTGCCGGTGAGCGGCAGCTCGGCGATCGCGGCGCCCGGCAGGCGCGTCGCGTCCAGCTTCACCGCCAGGTCGAGCGCGGCGGCATCGGACACGCGCAGGTCGAGGCGGTGCCGGCTTGCGTCGGAGTCGAGCGCGAGCCGCGTCAACCCGAGTTCGACGGTGCGATCGGCCCCGCTCGCGGACTGGTAGGTGAGCGACGCGTCGCGGATCTCGGCCTCGAGGTCAGCGATCCACGGCTCGCCTTCGCGGCCGGAGGCCTTGGCGTCGATGGTGAGCTGCCCGCGGTAGCCGGGCGCGCCACGGCGCTTGGGGTCGAGCGCCTCGAGCGGGAATGCGTCGCTCTTTGCGGCCAGCGACCATTCGCCACCGCCAGTCCAGCGGCCCTCGAAGCAGAACTTCCGCGCCTCGTAGGCGAGGCAGACCGGATCGAGCGCGGCGTCCTTGCCACTTGCGGTGAAGCGGCTCGGGGACGCGAGCTTCCAGGGCACGATCCGCGGCCCGCTGGCCGCGATGTTCTCGAGCGCGAGCGTGTAACGTTCGTCCGCCCAACCGCCGCGACCCCGAAGGGAGACGGCATCCTGGCCAGCGCCGACTCGAAAGGTCAGCGCGTGGTCCTGCATCAGGCCATCGAGCGAGAGCCGGGTGTCCGAGATCGCGAAGCCGGCGAGCGTGATGCCGTTGGAGCGCAGGCGCAGCCAGGAGTGCTCGCGTCCTTCCCGGTCGATGCGCGCGTCGACCGACAGCACGACTGCGCGGTGCGACCCGAAGGCGAGGTCGTGGCCGGTGAAGCCGATTGCGAGCGAGCGCCCGCGCAGGCCCACCATCGCGTCCACGCGGCCGCCGAGCTCGGGCAGGATCGCGGACAGGTCGCCTGAGACGAAGCGGGCATCGAGGTTGGCCCCGCGGCCGATCACGCCATCCGCCTGCAACCGCGCGGGCCCGAGCGACAGCGTGAGGTCCTCGAATTCGTATTGGCCTGGCCCTCGCCGAATTCCGCCACTGCCGCGCGCCGGCTGGCCACGGAACGTGCCGTCGAGTTCGCGGATCCGTGCCGACCAGGAGCTGTCCGCGGCGAATCCCGCGCCGGCCCCCTGGAACCCGAACGTCAACCGCCCCGGCAGCTCCGGGCGCAGCTTCGAAGGATCGATGCCGGCGGCGCGTCCCGCGACCGACCACGCCTTCGTGTCGCCGCGCTCCAGCATTCCCGCGAGCGACACACGGCCCCCGAGCACGCGCCAGGACGACGCGTCGACGACGAGGGCCGCGGTGGTCAGGCGACCCGAGGCCTCGCCGGCGACCGGCGGCCCCTGGGCGGGCGTGAAGTCACCGCTCACGCGATAGCTGAACTCGGTCCAGCCCTCGGCCTCGAGCGTGCCGCGCCGCGACGCAATGAGCGGCGCGCCCGCGAGCGGCCAGCGGAATGCATTCCAGGACGCGGTCACGTCGAATGCCGGCGCATCCCCGGTGCGGAGCGTCCCCGAGGCGCGCAGTGAAAGGACCGGCGCGGCTTCGAGGGTGAGCGATTCCAGTGTCACGACCGGGCTAGCATGACTCGCGCGCGCGTCGACCCGGATGCCTTGCCCGGGCAGTCCCGGGCCGCGCACGGTCCCGCGCGCCGAATAGCGCCGGCGGTCGCCCTCGAACTCGAGCGACGCCGCGAGCGGCCCCGCGGGGGGATTGGCGACCCACTGCGCGAGGTCGAGGGATTCGATCGCGGCCTCCCCGCGGAATGACAACTTCGTTGCAAGGTCCCGGACCTCGGCCCGCACGCGTGCCTCGGCCGGGGCCGCGACCCGGGCGTCGACCAGGAGTCGCTCGAGGTCGCCGGTTGCGCGCGCGATCCCGGCGACGGCGTCGTCGTCGGCGAGCGACCACGCGGTCGTGACGTCGAGCGCGAGCGGCTGGCGAGCGAACAGCGTCCCACTCGCGCCGGCGACGGCCCAGCCGGACGAGCGTACGTGCACGCCCTTGAACTCGAGGCGCGAGCGCGTGATCCGCGCGGAGCCCCGGATGCCGCGAAACCGCGTTTCGGTGCCATTCGGCGCGACGACGAGCAGGCTTTCGACGGCCGCATCGTCGATGGCAACGGTGAGCCATCCGGGCATGAAAGACGGCGGGCGCGACGGGCCGGTCGCGGGCCGGAGCCTGATGGCCGCTTCGCCGATCTTCGTGCCTTCGGCGGAGATTCGGCCGGCCAGGATCTCGAGCGGCTCGTAGTCCGCCGCCAGGCCCGCGATCCGGATCGACGCGCGCGGATGCTCGATCTCGACCGCGTCCACGATGAGCGGACCAATCAGCCGGCCGCTCGCGCCCTCGACGCGGATACTCACGGCGCCAACCGACTCGACGAGCGCGACGGCGCGGCGGAGCCCCGCCTCGGTGGTCACGAGCCAGGTCACGGCGAGCGCGACGACGAGCAGCAGCGCCGCAAGTCCCGCGAGCACCCACTTGACCCACTTCCGCGCCGGCCAGGTCATTTCAGAACTCCGGCGTGAAATTGATGTGGAAGCGCGGGCTGCGGCTCGTGTCCGAGATCGACTGCGCCACGTCGATGCCGACGCTCAGGAACGGCAGCCGGTAGCGCAGGCCGATGCCGGCCGAGTACTCGAGCGGGTCGCCGAATTTGTCGAAGGCGTTGCCGGCATCCACGAACACGGCGCCGACCAGGTTCTTCGGCAGGTTCCGCTGCAGCTCGAGCGTCGCGGTGAACAGGTGCCGGCCGCCGACCTTGTTGCCGTCGGCGTCGACCGGCGACAGTTCCTCGTAGCCGTAGCCGCGCACGCTCTGGTCGCCGCCGGCGAAGAACCGGTACTGGGCCGGCAGCTCCTCGAAGTCACCGACCACGCTCGCCCCGATCTCGGCGCGCACATAGATCTGCCAGTCGGCGTTCAACCTGAAGCGGCGATCGTCGCGCAGGTCGACGCGCGTGAAGTTGGTGTCCGAGCCCAGTGCGCTCGTCGAGGCGAGGACTTCCGCCCGGAACCCGGTGGGCAGCGCGTTGGTGCCGAGGAAGTCCGGCGGCAGCCTCGCGAAGGTGACGCCCGGGACCAGCAACTGGCTGCGCTTGCGGCTAATGCTCGGAGACCCGCCCGACGTCGTCGACAGCTTGTCCTCGGTCGAATCGAGCGTGACTGACAGCACGCGCTGCCAGCGGCCGCGGACCTGCGTCAGGCCCACCTTGAACGTGCCGCCGCTCGTCTCGACGTCCGCGTTCTGCTCGGTGAATCCGCGCAGCTCGAAAGACAGCTTCTCGAGCGCCGGGTCCTCCCAGGGAATGGCGTAGGTCAGGCTCACCGAGTCCTCGATGCTGGAGGTGAGCACCTGGGCCCGCAGCCGGTGGCCGCGGTCGTTGTAGCGCCGGTCTTCCCACCCGAGCTTCGCGCGCGCCCCGGTGTCCGTGCCGTATCCCGCAGAGATCGTGTAGACGTGGCGCCGGTTCTTTTCCGAGGTGATGCGGATCGGCACGACGCGCGAGCGCCGGTCGCGCTCCGCGGGAAGGACCTCGGCCAGCGAAAAATACTGCGAGTCGTCTAGCGCGAACTGCGTTCGCAACAGCGCCTCCGCGCTGTACCAGTCTCCCTCGCGATACCGCAGGTAGCGGCGCATCAGGCTGTCGCGCACGACGTTCTGCTCGATGGTCGTCGGGCCGAAGCGGTAGCGCTCGCCAGTCGCGAGCGAGATCCGAGCGCGCGCGGTGCGTGCGGCGGGATCGACCGCGAGCTCGCTCGTCGTGAACTCGGCGTCCAGGTAGCCGTTGCCGAGCGCCGCGCGCAGCAGCTCGCCTTTCAGCTGGTCATAGGCGGGATGGCTCAGCTGCCCGTTCGTGCGCAGGGTGGAACGCGCGAGCGCCCGCTTCATGAAAGGCTCGTCGCGGCCCGGGCCCGTGACCTCCACTGACTGGCCGACCAGCATCACGGGCGTACCGGGCTCGATTTTCACGACCGCGTACCAGCGGCCCTCGCGCTCCGTGAGGCCCGTGGTGACTTCCGGATCGTAGTACCCGTAGGGCCTGAGCGCGTCGCGCGCCTCCGCGGGCGCGCGCTGCACGAGGCGGCCGATCATCTCGGCGTCGAGCTCGGGCGACGCTGCGAGCCGATGCAGGCTGGACAGCGCCCGCACGTTCGCGAGCAGGGGGTCCTCGACGCCCACGAACTCGACCGCGACTTTCTTCTCGTCCTCCTTGTCCTTGCCGAACGACGGCAGCGACGGAAGCGCGGCCGTTGCCGCCGACGGCGCAAGGATCGCCAGGCACAGGGCGGCAACGGCAAGGCGCGGCATGAAAATTCAGACCGGGCGCCGGCGACGGCGTTTCAGCGCCCAGGCGAAGAGCGCGACGAGCGCGACGAGGGCAATGACCGGCACGAGGATCGCGAGTGCCGCGATCAGGACGGACCCGCCGAGCTCCGCGGTCGCGTAGACGGGGTTGCCGAGGCCGCCGGATGCGGCGCCCGATTTCGCGCGGCCGACCGCGTTCAAGGCGTGGCCCGCCGTCGCAACCGCGCCACCGGCGCCGATGGCAGTCAACCAGTGCAGCCATTCGGGCAGGCCGACCATCACGCCGGCCGCGGCCACGATGCCCGCCGCCACGGCGACTGGTGCGCCGATCAGGTCGAGCACGTGATCGACGCCGGGCACGTAATAGGCCGCGATCTCCGCCGCGGTCGCGACGGACAGCGCCACGAGGACGACGGGCTCGCCCAGCCAGTCGAAACCGCGCGCAGGCTCGACGTGACCGAAATGAATCGCGAGCCCCGCGGCGAGCAGCGGCACGAAGGCACGAAAGCCCGCGGCCGCCGCGAGCGCGAGCCCGGCTGCCACCGACAGGGCGATGCTCAGGGGTTCAGCCATTCGTGGATCAGCCGGTACGCGATCGACTGGGAGAACGGCATCATCGAGCCTCCCTGCAGCTCGTCGCGGTGGAACCAGCGGGCGTCCTCGAGCTCGCGGTCACCGAGGCGCACGTCGGTCGTCGTGGCCACCGCGCGAAACCCGAGCATCAGCGAGCGTGGAAACGGCCAGGGCTGCGAGGACTGGTAGATCATCGCGCCGGTTTCGATGCCGGTCTCCTCGAGCACCTCGCGGCGCACGGCGTCCTCGAGGCTCTCGCCGGGCTCGACGAATCCGGCGATCGTCGAATAGCGGCCCGCGGGCCAGCCGGGCTGGCGCCCCAGCAGGGCGTGGTCACCGTCGGTGACGAGGACGATGACGGCGGGGTCGACGCGCGGGAAGAACTCGGTCTCGCAACCCTTGCGCGCGCAGGTCATGACGCGCCCGTTCTTCTGTGGATGAGTCGGCGCACCGCAGCTGCCGCAGAAGCGGTGGCGATGGCGAAAGGAGATCATCGCGCGGGCATAGGCGAGCAGCCCCGCCTCCTCGTGCGGCAGCAGCGACGCGGCGAGCCGGAGGTCCGCGAACTCGGCGCCGCCCCCGAGCTCGGGCGGGGTTTCGGCCTCGATCTCCGTCGTGAAGACCGCGAGCCCGTGGTAGTCGCCGAGGAGGATCAGCTCGTTGACGTCGATGCCGGCGAACGGGCCGCTGTCGACGGGCAGGAGGCAGGCGGAGGGCGAGGGCAGGCGCACGACCGGGCAGCGCGACTTCCACACCGGAATCAGGCGTGCGGAACCCTCCGCGATCGCGCGCGCGACGGATTCGGCATCGGCATGGGCGAGCTTGAGTCGATCGACATGCGGCCCGGCGAAGACGTTGGGGCGCATTGATTCCAGTTCCTGGCAGGCGACCTCGGCATTCTAGCAGTCGCCTACCGAGAGCCCGGGGCGCGCCGGCGGCCGGCTGGCGGCGCAGAACTCGCAGGCCTTTGGCCGCTCGGCATAGCGCATGACGACGAGCAGGCTCCCGCAGCCCTCGCAGTCGTCGAGGCAGATCTCGTTCTGCTTCTCGAGCGAGCGCAGGAGATGACAGGCATGCTCGAAGGAGATCTGCGGCTCCGCGAAGAGGCTCGCGAAAGTTTCGTAAGCCTCGCAGAAGCACTCGCCCCAGCGCAGGTGCTCGACGCCGCCGGGAACCGCGGCGCCCTCGCGCCGCAGGAGCCCCAGGATGCAGAGCAGGGTGGCGAGCCCGGCGGCCTCGCGACGGATCCCGGGGTTGCGCATGAAAAACGCGCTCTGCCGCGGGCTCTTGCCGCGGTGGCGGCGCACGTCGCGCCGCCCGGCATCGGCGACATAGGAGCGGTAGAGCTTGCGGATGCGGTCGTCGGTGAGGCCGGTCCAGCTGCGGATGGTGCGCGTGCGCGCCTCGTGGCGGATGAGCCGCAGGGCCAGGTCGAGACGCAGCCGGTCGCGCGTGTATCGGTCGTCGGTGATGCGCATGTATGTCGCCTTGACGCTCCATGATGGTACTGGTAGTTTCGTACCAGTCAATCCTAAGCCGGCCCCAGAGCCGGCAAAACGCTAAATGGCGCGTCTACGGGGAGAAATGCCATGAATCGCCAGCAGCCTCTTGCGCTCGCGCCACCCGCGGGCGACGCCGACTGGTCGGAGCAGAGCCTGCTCGACGGCGCCACCCGCCGCGCGCTCGCGTCGATCAACCTTGCCTTCCTCGACCTCGCGGGCGAGCTCGCCGACGAAGGGCGGCTCAAGCAGATCCCGGGATTGCCGCCGCGTGCGGTGGATTCGCTGATTGGCCTCGAGGCGGGTCCCCGCCTTTGCGAGCGGCTGCCGTTCGCGCTTTTCGACCTGCGGTTCGCGGATGGCGGATTCTGGTCGGCCGAGGTTGCCGCAGCGGGCGGAGTCCAGGACGCCGCGACACCGGCGGCGATGGACGAGCGCATCGTCGCATTCACCCGCGCGGCGATCATGATCGTGTGGCACCTCTCGCAGGCGCGCGCGCCGGTCGCCCGGCTCGTGTTCGGGGCGTCGCCCGCGACCGTCGTCGCCATCGCGGGCATGCCGGTCGCCGCCGTCGAGCGTCTCGCGCGCCGTGTCGCGGCCGCGCTCTCGGCGCGTTTCGGGTCGCGCGCGAGGTTCTGGCTGCAGTTCGAGGGATGCGCGGCGCGGCCCGACCCGCGCTCCGTCGACGTCCTGCGCCAGCTCGGGATGCAGATCCAGGGTGCGGAGAGCGCGCGCGGCCAGTCCCTGCAGCGGCGCCACCGGCGGAACGTCGCGTGAGATAATCCCGCGCCTCATGCAGGCGCTCTCCATCCGCGGGCTCACGAAGACCTATGCCAACGGCGTGCAGGCGCTGCGCGGCATCGACCTCGACGTCGCGGAAGGCGATTTCTTCGCGCTGCTCGGCCCGAACGGCGCAGGCAAGACGACCACCATCGGGATCATCGTCTCGCTGGTCGAGAAGTCGGGCGGGACTGTCTCCGTCTTCGGCCACGACATCGACCGCGCGCTCGACCGGGCCAAGTCCTGCATCGGCCTGGTGCCGCAGGAGATCAACTTCAACCAGTTCGAGAAGGTGTTCACCATCATCTCGAACCAGGCGGGCTTCTACGGGATTCCGCGCGCGCTCGCCGTCGAGCGCTCCGAGAAGTACCTGAAGCAGCTCCAGCTCTGGGACAAGCGCGACACCATCGCGCGCTCGCTCTCGGGCGGCATGAAGCGCCGGCTCATGATCGCGCGCGCGCTGGTGCACGAGCCGCGGCTCCTGATCCTCGACGAGCCGACGGCCGGAGTCGACATCGAGATCCGGCGCAGCATGTGGAGCTTCCTGCGCGGCATCAACGCGCAGGGCACGACGATCATCCTGACGACGCACTACCTGGAGGAGGCCGAGAGCCTGTGCCGCCACATCGCGATCATCGACGGCGGCCGGATCATCGAGCACGGCACGATGTCGGGCGTGATCCGCAAGCTCAACCAGGAGACGTTCGTGCTGAACTTCAGGACCGCAGCCGCGACGGCCCCACAGTTGCCCGGTTACGCGTTCCGGATGACCGACGACCACACGCTCGAGATCGACGTCAGGAAGGAACAGGGACTCAACGACATCTTCGCGCGGCTGTCGCAGCAGGGGTTCGAGGTCGACAGCATGCGCAACAAGGTGAACCGGCTCGAGGAGCTCTTCATGCGGCTCGTGGAGCGCCGAGGTCGGCTGAAGTCTCCCTCGGGCGCATACGGCGCATCGGCTTCCAGACCGTCATGCGGCGCGAGTTCAGCCGCATCTTGCGCATCTGGGGCCAGACGCTCGTGCCGCCTGCGGTCACCGCGGCGCTTTATTTCGTGATCTTCGGCAGCCTCATCGGCCGGCGCATCGGGCAGATGGACGGCTTCGACTACACGCAGTACATCGCCCCGGGCCTCATCATGATGGCGGTCATCAGCAACTCGTACGCGAACGTCGTCTCGAGCTTCTTCGGCGCGAAGTTCGGCAAGCACATCGAGGAGCTCATGGTCGCGCCGCTGCCGAACTGGCTGATCGTGCTCGGCTACGTGGCCGGCGGCCTGATGCGCGGGCTCCTCGTCGGCGTGGTGGTCACGGCGGTCGCGCTCTTCTTCACGCACGTGCCCGTCGCGCACCCGCTCATCGTCGCCGGGTCCGTGGTCCTCACCTCCGTCGTCTTCGCGCTCGGCGGGTTCTTCAATGCGATCTTCGCGAAGAACTTCGACCAGATCTCCTGGTTCCCGACCTTCGTGCTGACGCCGCTCATCTATCTCGGCGGCGTGTTCTACTCGGTGACGCTGCTGCCGGCCTGGGCGGAGAGGCTCTCGTACGGCAACCCGATCCTCTACATGGTGAACGCGTTCCGCCACGGGTTCCTCGGGACCAGCGACGTCGACCCGGCAATCGCCTTCGTGATCATGGGCGCGTTCGCCGTCGCGATGTATGCGATCGTCGTCATGCTCATGAATCGCGGCGTCGGCATCCGGGAATAGGCAGTCATGTGCGGCCGGTACGCATTCTTCTCCCCAACCGAGGCCGTCAGGCGCACTTTCGCGCTCGACGACGTGCCCGCGCTCGAGCCGCGCTACAACATCGCGCCGACGCAGGACGTCCCGGCCGTCCGCGCGGGGGAGGAGGGCGCGCGCGCCTTCACGATGCTGCACTGGGGGCTCGTGCCCAAGTGGGCCAAGGAGCGGGCGATCGGCAACCGCATGATCAACGCGCGCGCCGAGACGCTCGCCGGGAAGCCGTCGTTCCGCGAAGCGTTCCGGAAGCGCCGCTGCCTCGTGCTCGCGGACGGCTGGTACGAGTGGCAGGTCACGCCGGCGGGCAAGCAGCCCTGGTTCATCCGGCGCAAGGCGGCCGAGCCTCTCGCATTCGCGGGGTTGTGGGAGCGCTGGAAGGACCCGGCTGGCGCGACCCTCGAGTCCTGCACCATCGTCACGACCGATGCCGAGCCCTCGATCCGCAAGATCCACGAGCGCATGCCGGTCGTGCTCGCCGCCGCAGACTGGGACCGGTGGCTCGACACCGCGTTCTCGGACACGGACAAGTTGTCGGAGTTGCTGAAGCCCTACACGTCGGATGCGCTCGAGGCGTGGCCGATCAGCCGCGACGTCAACGCGCCGAAGAACCAGGGCCCGGAGCTGATCGCGAGAGCCGGGTAGGCTACTTCTTCTTCCAGTCCCCGGACTTCGACTTGTGGTACCAGCCCGCGCCCGCTTTCGCGATCCAGCGCTCGGCGAACGTGCTGCGGATGTCCGCCTCCCACTCTGGGTGGCCGTTGGCGGTCGCGATCTCGCGGTAGAGCGAGTTGCGGTCGGCGTTGTCGTCGGCCACGAGCTTGCGGAGCTTGTTGCGGTCGGCGAGGGCGACGGCGTTCGCATCGCGGATCTCGACCAGGCCGTCGGCGGTCAGGCCGATCGCGCCGGAGTCGAAGTACGGGTCGAGCTGGCCCGCGCGGCCCTTCATCGAAGCGGTGAGCGCACGGATCGCCGGGCTCGAGACGTCGATGTCGGCCTGCGCATGTGCAGCGGGAATCACGAAGTCGAGCGCGGCGACGAGGATGTCGCCCGCGGCGTGCCCGATCGAGGACTGTTCGTTGCCCGGCGGCTTCGGCTCCTGCCCCGGTCCCCAGATGTCCTCGATGATGCGATCGGCCGCTTTCTCCGCGGCCGCTGCCGGGAAATAGACGTTGATCGTCACGCAGGCGGCCAGCGCGACGCAGGTGGTGGCGATCCCGGCAGTGATCCAGCGCATCGTGGGCGTCATCTTGGGCTCCCCGGCTGAACGGTTCCTGAACCAATTCTAGCGCAGGGTTTCGCACTACTCGACGACGATTTCGGACTCCATGACCGCGCCGAGCTGGCGGACCAGCGTAGTCCAGGCAACCCGCGTCTGGCTCCCGATCACGTTGATGCGGGGCAGGCCCGCGCCTTTCACGATGTAGTAGCCGCCTGGCGCCGGCATCACGCCGCCCATCACGCAGACGTCGTTTGCGAGCCGGCAGCTGAGGCCGAGCCGGTCGTAGCCGAAGTCGTCGAAAAACCCGAGGAACCCGCCCTGCAGCGCGGCCGCGACGCCGCCGCCGCTGCCGCCGCCGATCGAGGACAGGTTCGTCACGGCGCGCTGGCTGATGCGATGCTTCGAGCGGTCGTCCGGCGGCGTGTAGAGGAAGGCGTCGAAAGCCTCCGGCATCCAGTCGAACATCTCGAGGTCCGAGATGTAGCCGGAGAGCCGGCCGGTGATCGAGCCGAACTCGAAGGTGCGCGTGACGAGCTCGAGGTCCAGGTTCTCGACGCCGACGTTCGCGAACAGCCGTGGGTACTTGCCGAGCGGCTCACGCAGGCGGAGATCGCGCACCGCGACGCGCCCGTCGAAAACGCGCGCCTCGAACGCGCCGTCCAGGGTGACGACGCCTTCGCGCAACTGCAGTCCCGGTATGTCGCCCTCGAGCGTTCCCTGGAACTCCGGCCAGCCGAAGGCGCGCGACAGGAGGGCGACGCTGATCGGCTGGATCGCCGCGTCGAAGCGCACGTACATCCCGTCGGTCCCGGCGTGGCGCACGCGCAGCGTGTCGATCGCGAGTCCGCCGTCGAAGACCGGGATCGTCACGGCCTCGAGCAGGCGGAAATGCCTGCCGGTCGTCGAGAACGGCAGGCTGGCGGCGCCGAGCTCGAGCCCCCAGAGCCGGCCGGAGTCCCATTCGAGCCGCGACTCGAACAGCGTGTCGTCGATGTTTCCCGCGAGCTCGCTGCGTGAGGCGTCGTCGAACCAGTTGAAGCGGCCGCGCAGCCCGGCGAGCGACACGGCGGCCGTCGGCCCCTCGATCGTGACGTCCTCGAACTCGAGGGTCGCTCGCACCGGCAGGCCGCCGTCGACGTCGACGTCGCCGCGGATGACGCCGCTGCCTGCCACGTCGCGGAACGCGCCGGCGATCAGGAATGGTTGGGCGTAGGCAGGCAATGCGTCCGCGACGTCGAGCGACTCGATCCGCACTCGCGCCTCGGGCAGGAGCGCGCCGTCGCCGAGGTTCAGGGTGGCGGATCCGCGCGCGCGCAGCACGCCCTCGTGATCCACCGCGAAATCGCTGGCGACGAAGCTTGAAGTCGCGGTGTCGAGGACCCCGTCGAAAAGGATTCCGGCGCCATGTGCGCCGAAATCCAGGAACACCGGGTCGCTGTAGGCCTGTCCACTCGCCAGCGTCAGCTTCCCGCGAGCCGCGAGCCTGTCCGGTCCGGTGGCGTCCGCTTCGACCATGAACGAGCCCGAGATCTTTTCGCCGGCGAGCGCGCCGGACTCGTCCGCGAATCCGAGCGCGTCGAACGTCAGGTCTGCGCCCGCGGACTCGAGAGCGTCCCCGGCGCCCGCGCCGCGGAACTCGCCCGCGGCCGTACCCGAGACGCCGAAGCCTTCGGGCAGCGGGGCCCAGGCTTTCAGGATCTCCGCGGCCTCGGCGACGTCCAGGCCCGCGAGCTGCGCCTTCGCTTGCCACCGCGAGCCCGTGATTTTGGCGTCGACCCGCCCGCGGCCGCCGGCGATGGCAAACGCATCGAACGTGAGAGACAGGCTTCCGTCCGCGCCGCGTCGCGCCGTCATCCGCGTGTCCTGGACGCCGAGCGAGCCCAGCGACCCCGAAAGCTGTCCGCCCTCGCAGGCGAGCGTGTCGCCCGCAATCCGCAACGTCGCGCAATCGAGCGCAAAGGATGAAAGCGGACCCGTCGCTGCGATTCCCCGGACCCGGGCCGCCCGCAGCCTCACCGAGCCGTTCGCCGCGGACGGCGTCCAAGCCGCCTCGAGGCCCTCGACTTGCAGGTCGCCGAACTCGGCCTGGCCGGCAGTGATGCTCACCCGGCTCTCGGCGGCTGCACCCGCGGCCATGCACGCGAGCGCGATCGCGACGGCGATCCTGTGCATCGCGTAGTGTCGCACGGGTCAGGTACGTTGGCGCAGCAGTCGCATTGCAAGCGCGGCGACGGCGACCGCGATCACGGCGCTGACCCAGGCGGCCGTGTCGAAAGCCTCCGCAAAGGCAAGCCGCGAAGTCTCGAGGAGGCGCGCGCCGGGCTCGCCTGCGAGCTCGCCGGCGACGTTCACGGCGCCGCCGATGGTCGCACGCGCCGTCTCGATCGCGGCGCCCGGAATCCCGGTCAGCGTCGCTCCCGAGAAATTGACGCGGTACACGGCGGTCACGAGGCTGCCCATGAGCGCGATGCCGAGCGCTCCGCCGAGTTCGGCGCTCGTCTCCGAAAGGGCCGCCGCGGAACCTGCGCGCTCGGGAGGCGCGGACGCCAGCACGATGTCGGTCGTCAGCGCCGCGACCGGCGTCAGGCCGAGCGAGAAGACGATCTGGCCCGCGACGAGCAGCGCGAGTGGCGAATGCGAGCCACCGACCTGCGCGAGGATCAGGAATCCCGCGGCGGAGACCAGCATGCCGCCGGCGATGACCTGGGTCGCGGCGTAGCGTCGCACGATGTGCGGCGTGACCATCGAGCCCGCGATGAACGCGAGAGCCGCCGGCAATCCCCAGAGCCCCGCCTGCATCGGAGTCAGGCCGAGCACCGATTGCAGGTACTGCGCGACGAACAGGAAGGTGGCAAACGCGGTCATGAAGCCGAGCAGGTTCACGGCGAGCGCCGCCGAGAAGGCGTGGCTGCGGAACAGCCGCAGGTCGAGCAGCGCATCCGGGAGCCGCGCCTGGCGCCGGACGAAGGCGACGGCAATCGCGATTCCACCGCTGATGGTGGCCGCCGCAATCCAGAATTCGCCGCCTTCCGCCAGGTGCTTGAGTCCGTAGATCACGAGCAGGATGCCGGCAAGCGAAAGCGCGGCGCTCGGGAGGTCCATCCGTCCCGCGCCCGGGTCGCGGGACTCCGGCAGCAGCGTCGGCCCGATCGCAAGCAGCAGGAACATGACCGGCACGTTGATCAGGAACACCGAGCCCCACCAGAAGTGCGCGAGCAACAAGCCGCCGATGACGGGACCGATCGCGGCGCCGGCCGAGTAGCTCATGATCCACACGCTGATCGCGACCGTACGCTCGTGCGGGTCATGGAACATGTTCCGGATCAGGGAAAGGGTAGACGGCGCGAGCGTCGCAGCCGCGACGCCCATCAGGGCGCGCGTCGCGATCATCATGGCCGGGGTCGCCGCGAATGCGGCCAATGCCGAGGAAAGGCCGAACACGGTGGCGCCGATGAGCAGGAGCCTGCGCCGGCCGATGCGGTCACCGAGCGTGCCCATGGTGATCAGCGAGCCGGCGACCAAAAATCCGTAGATGTCGACGATCCACAGGAGCTCGGCGCCACCGGGCTGGAGAGCAGCCGAAAGCGAGGGGACTGCCAGGTTCAGGACTGTCAGGTCCATTGAGTAGAGGACGCAAGGCAGCGCCAGCACTGCAAGCCCTATCCATTCCTTGCGTCCGGCCTTCATGCGTCCTCCGCGGCTTCCTATCGACTGGTCGTACGGCGCGAGCCGCGTTCGACATGCGCCGGGGGCGCGCGTTCGAGATCGCGCTTCATCCTGGCGAGGAGGCCCGCGGCATTGGCGGCGTAAGGAACGATCCAGCGGTCGTGAATGTCCATGATCGGCACGACGTTCAGCACGTTCCAGCGGACACGGCCCTCCGTGCGCGCCACGACGAGGTCCGCGCGCTCGAGCACGCCGAGGTGCTGCATCACGGTGCAGCGGTCGAGGCGCGGGAATGCGGCGCAGACATCTCCGGTCGTCCGCGGCCCTGCGCGCAGCAGGTCGAGGATCTCGCGGCGCGTCGCATGGCCGAGGGCGCGGAACACCCGGTCCTGCTTGTCGAGGGTCCTGATCATGTTATATAAATATAACATATCAAATCGGCGTCAACGGGAGGTTGCCATGTCATTCGAGTTCCAGGTGTACGGGAAGATCTCGCGGCCGGTCGAGGTTGTCTTCAACGCGGTCGTGAATCCCGCGGAACTGTCTTCGTATTTCACGACCGGCGGCGCCAGCGGCCCGTTGCGGGAAGGCACGACGGTGACCTGGGACTTCGCGGATTTCCCCGGCGCCTTCCCGGTGAAGGTGACGAAGGTCGTCGAGAACGAGCGGATCGAGCTCTCCTGGGAAGCGTCCGAGCATGGCTACGACACCCAGGTCGTGATGACCTTCGAGGCGGTTGACCCGGCTACGACGCTCGTCCGTATCGCCGAATCCGGCTGGCACGACACGCCAAAAGGTCAGAAGAGCTCGTACGGGAACTGCTTCGGGTGGTCGCAGATGCTTTGCTGCCTCAAGGCCTGGGTCGAGCACCGCATCAACCTCCGCCAGGGATTTTTCTAGCGGATGTCGATTGGGGCGCCCTCCGACCGACTATTGGTTGTCATGAACCCAGCATATATGGTCGCTACCGTGATCTCGGCCGTCGGGGCCGGGCGGCGGCGCGCCGTCGAGGAGGATTCGATGCAGTACCTGTGCCTGATTTACGACGACGAGAAGGCCTGGGAGAAGCTCCCGCCGGCCGAGTCGGCCAAGATCATCGGCGAGTTCACCGACTACACCGAGGCGATGAAGAAGAGCGGCCACTACGTGGGCGGCAACGCGCTTGCCCCCACGCATACCGCGACGACGGTGCGCGTGCGCCAGGGCAAGGTCGCGACGACCGACGGACCCTTCGCGGAAACGAAGGAACAGCTCGGCGGCTACTATCTGCTGAATGCGCGCGACCTCAACGAGGCGATCCATCTCGCCGCCCGCATCCCCGGCGCGCGCTTCGGCAGCGTCGAGGTGCGCCCGGTAATGGAGATGCCGTGATGAAGTTCATCTGCCTGGGATGCCTCGACAAGGAGGCCTGGGGCCGGCTGAGCGTCGGCGAGCAGGCGGCGCTCGTCGTCGAGTGCACCAACTTCGACCAGGAACTCGCGGCCAAGGGCCATTTCGCGGCGGGCTACGCCCTGCAGGATTCGGCCAGGGCGACCACCGTGCGCTGGGCGGACGGAATGGCGTCGCGGGTCGACGGCCCATTTGCCGAGACCAAGGAAATGCTGGGCGGCATCCTGGTGCTCGAGGCAAAGGACAAGGCCGAGGCGGTCGCGATCATCAGCCGCCATCCGGGCATCCGCATCGGGCCCTTCGAGGTGCGGCCCGCGGACGAGGCCTTCATGGCCCAGCACCCGATATTGAAGAAGCAATAGGAGAACGACATGAGTTACGTGGATGGATACGTGCTGCCGGTGCCGCGCAGGAACCTGGCGGCTTACCGGCGCATGGCGAGCGACGCCGGCAAGGTCTGGATGAAGAATGGCGCCCTGCAGTACGTCGAAACCGTGGCCGACGACGTCGACGTCGGCAAGCGGACCTCGTTTCCGCGGAGCGTGAAGCAGAAGCGCGGCGAAGTGGTCGTCTTCTCATTCATCGTCTACCGCTCGCGCGGCCAGCGCGACCGCATCAACAAGAAGGTCATGAAGTACTTCATGTCGGACCCCAAGTGGAAGAAGTACATGGACCCGAAGAACATGCCGTTCGACGGCAAGCGCATGTTCTGGGGCGGCTTCAAGCCGATCGTCGAGCTCTGACGTGCAATACATGCTCCTGTGCTGCATCGACGAGAGCCACTGGCTCGCGCTGCCTCAGCCTGAGCGTGACGCCGTCATGAAGGACTACGGCGCGTGGGTCGCGGACGTCGAGCGCGAGGGCAAGCACCGCGCGACCGAGAAGCTGGCCTGGACCGGGGCCGCGAAGACGCTCAGGGTCCAGCGCGGCCGGCGCGTCGTGACCGACGGCCCGTACGCGGAGACCAAGGAGCAGTTCGGCGGCTTCCACATCGTCGAGTGCCGCGACGTGGAGGAAGCGCTCGCGCTCGCGGAGCGGATCCCGACGCTGCGCGTCGGCGGGACCATCGAGGTGCGGCCGGTGGAGCCGCGCATCTGACCGGAGTCCCGGCCGACGCCGTCCGGGCGCGCGTCGAGCAAGTCTGGCGCGATGAATCGCGGCGCGTGTTCGCGACGCTGATCCGCCTGCTCGGCGATTTCGACCGGGCGGAGGAGGCGATGCAGGAGGCGTTTGCGGCGGCCATCGAGCAATGGCCGCGTGACGGCGTGCCTGAGAATCCGCGCGCCTGGCTCGTCTCCGCGGCGCGCTTCAAGGGCATCGACGCGATTCGCAAGGCCTCGCGCATCGGCGGGTCTTACGACACGGTCGAGGACCTGAAGGCGCAGGAGTCATCGGATCCCGCGAGCGCGGCCGAGGATCCGGTCGAGGATGACCGGCTGCGCCTCGTCTTCACCTGCTGCCATCCCGCGCTCGCGCCGGACGCGCAGGTCGCCCTGACGCTGCGCGAGGTCTGCGGCCTCACGACCGAGGAGATCGCGAGCGCCTACCTCGTGCCGGCGCCGACGCTGGCGCAGCGCATCGTGCGCGCCAAGGCGAAGATCCGCGACGCCGGCATTCCTTACGAGGTGCCTGGCTCGGCTGAACTCCCCGCGCGCCTCGACGCCGTGCTGCGCGTCGTTTACCTCGTCTTCAACGAGGGCTACGCCGCGTCCAGCGGCGATGCGCTCGTGCGCGCGGACCTCTCTGGAGAAGGGATCCGGCTCGGCAGGCTCCTGGTCGAGCTGCTGCCGGAGCCGGAGGCCGCGGGCCTGCTCGCGCTCATGCTCCTGCAGGACTCGCGCCGCGCTGCGCGGACTTCGGCGACCGGCGACATCGTGCTGCTCGACGAGCAGGACCGCTCGCTGTGGAACGTCGAGGCGATCGCGGAAGGGCTCGCGCTCGTGCGCGGCGCGCTCGCTTCGCGGCGCTTCGGCCCGTACACGCTGCAGGCCGCGATCGCGGCCGTGCACGCCGAGGCAGCGACGCCGGCGGCGACCGACTGGTCACGCATCGTCGCGACCTACGACCTGCTTCTCCAGGTCGAGCCTTCGCCCGTGATCGAGCTGAACCGGGCCGCGGCGGTCGCCATGCGCGATGGCCCGGCGGCGGGCCTCGTGCTCGTCGATGCGCTCCTCGCCAGCGGCGAGCTCGCCGACTACCAGCCTGCGCATGCCGCTCGCGCCGACCTGTGCCGGAGGCTCGGGCAGAACGCGGCGGCGCGCGAGTCGTACCGGCGGGCGCTCGAGCTCACCCAGCAGGGCGCCGCGCGCCGGTTCATCGAGCGCCGGCTCGCCGAGCTTTCAAAGTCCTAGATAGAATGCGCCGATGGCCGCAGCCATCTCGATCTCGAACCTCACCAAGACCTACGCCACCGGGCACCAGGCCCTGAAGGGCGTGTCGCTCGACATCCGCCCGGGCGAGATCTTCGCGCTGCTCGGCCCGAACGGCGCCGGCAAGACCACGCTGATCAGCATCGTCTGCGGGATCGTGCGCCCGACTTCGGGCACCGTGCTCGTCGAGGGCCACGACAACCAGAAGGAATTCCGGGCGGCGCGCGAGCGGATCGGGCTCGTGCCGCAGGAACTCGCGATCGAGGCCTTCGAGACCGTGCGCGCGGCCACCGCTTTCAGCCGGGGACTGTTCGGCCGCGCGCCCGATCCCGCGCACGTCGAGCGCGTGCTGCGCGACCTCTCGCTCTGGGACCGCCGTGACGACACGCTGATGACGCTCTCCGGTGGCATGAAGCGGCGCGTCATGATCGCGAAGGCGCTCGCCCACGAGCCGCGCATCCTGTTCCTCGACGAGCCGACGGCCGGGGTCGACGTGGAGCTGCGTCGCGACATGTGGGGCCTCGTGCGCCGCCTGCGCGACCAGGGCGTCACGATCATCCTGACGACGCATTACATCGACGAGGCCGAGGAGATGGCCGATCGCATCGGCGTCGTCAACCACGGCGAGCTCGTGGTCGTGGACGAGAAGAAGGCGCTGATGAAGAAGCTCGGCAAGCGCCAGCTCACGCTGACGCTGCAGGAGCCGCTGGCCGCGATCCCGCCGGGGCTCGCGGAGTGGAGCCTCGCGCTCAACGCGGGCGGGCACGAGCTGCAGTTCACCTTCGACGCCGCGCTCGAGCAGACCGGCGTCGGGCCGCTGCTGCGCCGGCTCGAGCAGCTCGGCATCAGCTTCCGCGACCTCAACACGCGCGAGAGCTCGCTGGAGGAGATTTTCGTGAGCCTGGTGGGCCGGGGCGCCCGGGCATGATCGTGCCGGCGTTCAACCGACACGGCGTGTGGGCGATCTACCGCTTTGAGATGGCGCGGTTTCTCCGGACGTTGCTGCAAAGCGTGCTGACGCCCGTCATCACGACCTCGCTTTTCGTCATCGTGTTCGGCGCAGCGATCGGCTCGCGCATGGCGGAAGTGGACGGCGTCAGCTACGGCGCCTTCATCGTGCCGGGCCTCATCATGCTGTCGCTGTTCACCGAGAGCATCTCGAACGCGTCGTTCGGCATCCATTTCCCGAAGTTCACCGGGACGATCTTCGAGATCCTCTCGGCGCCGGTCGCCGCCTTCGAGATCGTGCTCGGCTACGTGGGCGCGGCTGCGACGAAGTCCGTGCTGCTCGGCCTCATCATCCTCGCGACCGCGGCCTTCTTCGTGCCGTTCACGATCCTGCACCCGTTCTGGATGGCCGCGTTCATGGTGCTCACCGCGGCCACCTTCAGCCTGTTCGGGTTCATCGTCGGCATCTGGGCGAAGAACTGGGAGCAGATGCAGCTCGTCCCGATGCTGATCGTGACGCCGCTGACCTTTCTCGGCGGCGCGTTCTATTCGATCGACATGCTGCCGCCCGGGTGGCGCACGGCCGCGCTGTTCAACCCGGTCGTGTACCTGATCAGCGGCTTTCGCTGGAGTTTCTTCGGCGAGTCGGACGTGGCCGTCGGGCTCAGCCTCGCGATGACGTTCGTCTTCCTGCTCAGCTGCGTCGCGGTCATTGCGTGGATGTTCCGGACCGGGTACCGGATGAAGCAGTAGCCGGCATGCCCCCGAAGCGCATCACCCGTCACAATACGGCCGTCGCGGGCTGCGATACACTCGGCCCGGCAAGGAGAGCCGCATGATTCCGGGCAAGCGAGCGCTGGTCGTCGACGATTCCCGGTCCGCGCGGGTCGTGCTCACGCGAATGCTCGAGCGCTACGGGATCCTGGTGGATTCCGCCGACTCGGCCGAGGCGGCGCTCGACTACCTCAAGGACCGCCGCCCGGACGTGATCTTCATGGATCACCTGATGCCGGGCATGGACGGCCTGCAGGCCGTGCGGGAGATCAAGTCGAATCCCGATCTCGCCGCCATCCCGATCATGATGTACACCTCCCAGGAGGGCGAGATCTACAGCGGGCAGGCACGAGCCTCCGGAGCCGTCGGCGTGCTGCCGAAATCGATCCGCCCGATCGACGTCACGAAGGCGCTGTACCAGCTGAACCTGCTGCCGGACCGGCGCGACGGCGAGCCGTCCGGCCTCGAGGCCGTCGACGGCCTGGCGCCGCGCGAGGGAGCGGCGACGGCTGCGCAGGCGCCGGCGCAGCCGGCCGAGGCGCTGCTGAAGGAGCAGAACCTCGAGCTCCGGCGCTTCATCGTCTCGACGCTCGATGCGTGGACGCATCGCGTCGTGTCCGAGCTGCGCCCGAGCGAGCCGGTAGTCTTCGAAGATGAAAACGGGGCGGGCGCCCGAAAACTTGCCGTGCGCAAGTGGCCGTGGGTCCTTGCCACCGTCTCGTCCCTCGCCGCGCTCGCGGTCCTCGGCCTCCTTTACTGGCAGGCGCGTGTCTCCGCCGAACATGCCGAGCGCGCCTTGCAGGCGGTCACGGCTTCGAACGAGACGCTGACGAAGGCGATCGAGAAGTGGAACATCGCGGGCGCCGGCGCGGCCGACCCGGCGGGCCAGGCGGGCTCCAGGCCGCTCGTTCTCGCCGTGCCGTTCGGCGAGCAGGCGCTGAACCCTGCGCGGCTCGATTCCGTGCGCACGCTCGTGGCCCAGCTCGAGCGCGCCGCCATCAACGGCGTCGTCCGGATCGAGAGCTTCAACGGAAACTTCTGTCTCGCCAACACGGGACAGGACGATTACACGCTCGCGCCGCCGACCTCACCGGCGTCGCAGTGCGACCAGGTCGGCAATCCCTTCGACGTTTCGCTGGCGTCGGCGTCCCGCCAGCCGGTCGAGTTCGCAAACCTCGCCTCGTCCGTCCGCCAGCGCACGGGTGGTGCCATCGAGATCGAGCTGACCTCCGCCCCGCGCGACCGGCTCGCTGTCGCGTATCCCGTGATCGAGCAGGCGACGGCCGGGCAATGGAACGCCGCGGCCCAGTCCAACAACCGGATCGAGATCAGCATCGTCGAGCGATGAATCCGTTCCGGCCGCCGGCCTGGCTCGCCAACCGGCACCTGCAGTCGATCCTGCCGAGCTTTCCGCTCCGCCGGCCCGCGGTGGAGTGGCGCGCGCGCGCCGTCATCCGTGCGAGCAAGCCGATCGTGCTCGACTGCGGCGCGGGCGCGCGGCTCATGGGCTGGCACGCCGAGCCCCCCGCCGAGGCGGCCACAGACCCGCCCCGGATGGCCGTCCTGCTGCACGGCTGGGAGGGCAGCGCGGACTCGCTCTACCTGCTGTCGCTCGCGCAACTGCTCCACGAGCGCGGCCTGTCGGTGATCCGCCTCAACCTGCGCGACCACGGCGGCACGCACGCGCTGAACCGCGAGCTGTTCCATTCCTGCCGCCTGCCCGAGGTCGTCGGCGCCGTCGGCCGGGTGCAGGCGCTGTTTCCCGGGCAACGCCTGCTGCTTGCCGGCTATTCGCTCGGCGGCAACTTCTGCCTGCGGGTCGGCGCCCGCGCGCCGGCGGCGGGCATCCGCATCGCGCGCATCGTGGCGGTGTGCCCCGTGCTCGACCCGGCGACGACGCTCGACGCGCTCGAGAACGGGCCGGCGGTCTACCGCAACTATTTCCTGTTCAAGTGGCGAAAGTCGCTGCGCCTCAAGCAGGCGGCCTGGCCCGGCCACTACGATTTCGGCGACATGATCCGCGACCCGTCGCTGACGGCGATGACGGAGAGAATGGTGCTGAAGTACACGGAATACCCGGACCTTGCGACTTACCTGAAGGGCTACGCGATCACCGGGCCGATGCTGGAATCGCTGGAAGCGCCCGCGCACCTCCTCACGTCCGAGGACGACCCCATGATCCACGCACGGGACCTCGCGCACCTGGCGCGCCCGGCATCGCTCGAGGTCACCGTGACGCCGCGCGGCGGCCACTGCGGCTACATGGATGCGCTCGGCGGCCCGAGCTGGATCGACCGGTGGATCGCGGACGAGCTCGCCATTGCGTGATCAGGCGTATCCCGCGGCCTCGCGCATCAGCGCCAGCCACTTGAGGTAGCGCGCGAGCAGCCGCTGGTCCGGCTCCGGCTCGATGCGCTCGACCGGGGCCGCCGTGAAACCGGGCGGCATGCCCGCCACCTGGCAGGCAAGTCCGCGCGAAGTCGCCTCGAGGTTGCTGCCCCGATCAACCGGCGACCCGGAAAGCGTCGCGAGCATCCGGCACAGCAGGCGGTTCTCGGCGAGTCCGCCGCTCGCGACGAGCCTGGCGGCCGCCGGCCGGTGACGGTCCATCTCGTCCAGGTTTGCCTTGATCAGGAAGGCGACGCTCTCGAGCACGGCGCGGCACTGCTGCAGGTCGCTGCCGTCCCCGACGAAACGCGTCTCGAAGTCCGGGACCCAGAACGGCGAGGCGAGTCCCGCGACGCCATTCAGGAAGAACGGCGCGCCCTCGTCGGCGAGTTCCGCGTTGCCGAGCAGGGCGAGCAGGCGGTCCGCCGCGGCACCCTGGTGGTGCTCGAGCCAGGCCAGTGCCGCGCCGGCGCCGTTGACGGAACCCTCGAGGACGAAGTCCGCGTGCTGGCCATCGGCGCGGATCAGGCTCGTGAGGAGCGGCGGCGCATGCAGCGCCTCGGTCGTCGGCCGCAGCACGAAAGCGCCGGTGCCGAGGTTGACGTAGGCGGCGTCGAAGTCGAGCGGGCCCGCGGCGTAGGGCACGACGGACTGGTCGCCGTTGCACACGACGACCGGCACGCGCTGGCCTGCGAAAGCGAGCGTGCCGAAGGCCTGCGAAGTGCCGGTCGACTGCGGCAGCACTTCGCGCGGGATGCCGAACAGCTCGAGAAGCTCCGCCGACCAGTCGCGCTCGAACGGCGACCACAGGAGCGTCCGCGCAGCGGTCGACGCGTCCGCCAGGAACGGCCGCTCCTCGAGCAGGCGGTGCAGCAGGAAAGCGGCAAGCGGCCCTGCCGCGAGTCGCGACTGTGCTGCGGCACTGCGCACATCTGGCAAGTGGTCGAGGCACCAGCGCAGCTTGCTCGCGCCGTAATGGGGCGACAGCGTGAGGCCCGTCAGGCGCTGCACGTCCTCCGCGCGGCGCGAGAGGCCGCGCAGCCACGCGGCGCCGCGCGTGTCCTGCCACGAGATGACCGGCGACAGTGCGCGCCCGTCCGCGGCGTTCCAGCAGACGAGGCTCGAGCGCTGCACTGCGAGGCCTGCTGCCGACCAGCGCTGCGGCTCGACGATCCGCGCGAGCTCGGCGAGCGCGGTCTCGACGCTTCCGACCAGCTCTTCCGGATCGTGCTCGACGTGGCCCAGGGCGTTGCGCTGCGTCGCGATCGTGACGAGCGCGGCGCCCTCGAGCGTGCCCGTGGCAGACCAGGCGCTGGCGCGTGTCGCATGCCCGCCCTGGTCGATGGCGACATGGACGCCGCCCGTCATGCGGAAATCGCGTGTCGCGCGGCCGTCTCCGCCGCCAGGCGCAGTGGCGCCATCGATTCCACCATCGCGACCCCGCGGCCGGCGAGCTCGAGCGCCAGCGTCGCGTCCGTCACTTCGTACGCGACCCAGGCCCAGCGGCCGGCAGGCGGCTCGCGGCCGGCCGGCAGCCGCCGGTAGTCGCAGAACACGTACTCGGGAGCCAGGAGCTCGAGCACGGAACGGAGCTGCAACGGGTCGCCATCGAGCACCCAGCCGATCGGCACGCGCGCCGAAGTGCGTGCGATCCGCACGGCGTCGGCGTCGAAGGAGATCACGGCGCAGCGCTCGAGCACGGGCGCGATCGCCGCGAGGACGCGTGCGATGCATTGCGCGCGCCCGTGATGAACGAGGCTCGCGCGCTTGACCTCGACGAACGCGCGCGCTCCCGGCAGGCCGTCCATGAGGCCGGCGACCGCGGCGAGCCGCGGCAGCGCGGTGCCGGCATGCGCCCGGCCGAAGCGCGCGGGCTCGCCGGCGTCCACGCCGTCGAGCTGGCCCGACATCATGAGCCGCACGTCACCCGCGCAGCCCGTCGTCCGCTCGAGGCTCGAATCGTGGATCACGAAAGGCACGCCGTCCGCGGAGAGCTGCACGTCGAACTCGACGTGGACGATGCCGCGCCGCCAGGCCGACTCCAGTGCGGGCAGGGTGTTCTCCGGAAAGTGTTCCGCATCCCCCCGGTGTGCGACGATCGTCGGCAGCATGCGCGGAATTATAGTCGTGCCGTGGATTCTCGCCGCCGCGATCGCGGCGGCCTGCAGCCGCGAGGAGTCCGGGTGGGATCGGGCCCGGCGCAACGACTCTGTCGCGTCCTACGAGTCCTACCTCGAGCGTTTCCCGGCTGGCCCGCACGCGGGGCAGGCGCGCGCGGCGCTCGCGGGACTGCGCGACGCCGGTTCCTGGGCGCGGGCCGAGCGCCTCGGCACGCCGGAAGCCTGGCAGCGATACCTCGGCGAATTTCCCGACGGCCTTCATGCAGGGCGGGCGCGGCAGCGCCTGATCGACTTCATCCCTCCGGGCCCGGTGCCGGCGGGCGGGCGATACGTCGTGCAGCTCGGCGCCTATTCGACCGAAGCCGCGGCCCGGACGGATCTCGCGCGGTCGGTTGCACGGCACGGCGGCGTGCTCGGCGGGACCGGGCTTCGAGTCATCGCGCCGCGCGGGCAGGCGGATTCGATCTGGCGGCTGCGGACCGGCGCACTCGCGGAGGGTTCGGCACGGGATCTCTGCGCGAGGCTCCGCGCGGGGGACGTCGACTGCGTGCCGCTGCCCGAGGATTCAGCCGGACAGCCGCCGCCATAGCGCGCGGCCGACGAGCCGCGCCTGGTCGGCCAGCCCGAAGCGCTTCAGGTTGGTGCGGATCACGCCCTCGGTGAAGCGCGTACGCCTCGAGTAGTCGATCCGCACGTCCACGACCACCGGCTTTTCGCGCCCCGCCGCGTCGAGCGCTTCGCCGATCACCCGCTCGACGTCCGCGTCGCCCTGCATGGCGAGAAAGCCGACGCCGTTCGCGCGCGCAAGGCCCTCGACGTCGAGCTCCGGCAGCACCGTGCAGGTCTTGCGGTTGTAGGGCGTCTCCTGGGCCTGCGCGATCTGGGCGAGCTCGCCGTCGTTGAACACGAACCAGGCGACACCGATCCGCTGTGCGACCGCCGTCGCCATCTCGAGCCCGGTCATGCGCGCGGCCCCGTCGCCGACGATGCCGACGACCGTGCGCTCCGGGCGCGCGAGCTTCGCGCCGATCACGGCGGGGATGCAGTAGCCCATCGAGTTGAAGTCGGAGGGCGAGAAATAGCAGCGCGGCGCGTGGATCGGCATCAGCTCGGCGACGAGAAAGGTATGGTTGCCGTCGTCGGCCACCACGATGCCGTCGTCCGGCAGCCGCGCGCGCAGGGCGCTGAAGAAGCGCTGCGGGTTGACCCGGCCCTTCGGGTCGTGCGCGAGCCACGCTTCGCGATAGGCGCGCTTGTCCTTCGCGATGGCCGCGGCAACGGCGTCGGCTCGCGCGCGCAAGGCGGTGCCGCCGAGGGCGTCGCGCAGCGCGGCCAGCGTCGCGCGCGCGTCCCCCTCGAGGGCGACGGCCGCCTCGTAGTTGGCGTTGAAGACACGCGGATTGATGTCGGCGTGGACGAGGTTCGCGGGCGGGGTCCAGCCATAGCTGCCGGTCGGGATCTCCGCGAAGCGCGTGCCGACGGCGAGCAGGGCGTCGCAGCCCCGGAACGCGTTCTCGACGGCGGGCACCGCCGCAGGCCCGAGCGCGAATCCCGCGTGCAGCCGGTGGTTTCCCGGAAAAGCGGACAGGCCCTGGAGTGTCGTCGAGACCGGCGCGCCGAGCAGTTCGGCGATGGCGATGAGCTCGGCCGTGGCGTCCACCGCGCCCCAGCCGCAGAAGATCGCGGGGTGTTTCGCCGCGCGAAGTATCGTCGCTGCGCGGGCGACGTCCTCGCTCGCCGCGCGGTGGCCGGGTGCCTGCGGGGGAGTGAACTCGGGACGCTCCCCGGCATCGCCCGGCATGAGCTGCAGGTCGACCGGGATCTCGATGAACACGGGGCCCGGCTCGCCGGATGTCGCGACGCGATACGCCTCGTGCAGCACCGGCATCACGTCGGCATGGCGCTCGATGCGCCAGCGCGCCTTCGTGATCGGCGCTACGAGCGCCTGCTGGTCCATGTCGTGCAGCTGGTAGGCGCGGCCGAGGTCGCGGCGCACGCCGCCCGAGATCACGAGCATCGGGATGCCGTCGAGGAATGCCTCGCCGATGCCGCTCGCCGCGTGCGTCACGCCGGCGGCCGGCACGATGGCGAGGGCGCCGATCCCGGCGCCGGTGCGGCTGACCGCGTCCGCCATGAAGGCGCCGCCGCACTCGTGCGCGACGAGGACGGGGGTGATGGAGCCCGAGGCGCCGAGCTCGTCGTAGAGCTCGGTGTTGTGCACGCCGGGGATGCCGAAGGTGAAGCGGATCCCCAGCTGCTCGAGCGCTTCGCGGGCAAGCCTCGCCGCCGTCTTCTGCATGCTGCCTCCCAGTGGAGCGCAGCGTAGCCTATCCGGCGGCGGGGCTCCCGTTCACGCCTCGATCATGCGCCAGTCGCCCTCGCCGTAACGGCAGGCGCTGGCTTCCTTGTTCAGCTTGCGGCCGTCGACTTCACGCAGCAGCGTGAAGTGGCGGCACACGCGGCCGTCGCGCTCGAAGCGCCGGTCGGGTGTGAGCGTGTACTGCATGCCACGCTTCGAGCCATCCCATACGACCTTGTGGCCGTCCTCGAGCAATTCGAGCGAGTGGCCAAAGCACGCGCGATCGTCGTCGTCCATCTCGTCGCCGATCTCGTGGCCGATTACGGCTCCAATCGTCGCGCCGGCCAGGATCGCGATGAGGCGATCGTCGTCGTCGCTGACCGCGGCTCCGATGGCTCCGCCGACGACGGCGCCGAGCGCAGCACCGGCGCGGTCGCGGTCGCAGCGGCCGCCGCGGATGCCGTAGTCGTCGGACCACTGGCGTCCGGTGTAGCCGACGTAATAAGGGTCGTTCTTCTTGCGCCAGCCATGGGCCGGGGCATGCGCGGGCGGATCCGCCAGGACGGGGCCCGGCAGGATGAGACCCGCGACGAGCGCAGACGCGATGGCGGCATAGGCGGGTTTCAGGGTCTTCACGGCGTCCCTCCCGTGGACAGGATGGGCGCCAGTCTAGGGCCGGGCCGCCTGAACGCCGCGTGAACCGGTCGTCAGAATGCGTTGATTCCCGTCAATTCGCGGCCGATCGTGAGCTGGTGGATCGTTTCGGTGCCCTCGTAGGTGATCACGCTCTCGAGGTTGAGTGCGTGCCGGATCGGCACGTACTCCGCGCTGATGCCGGATCCGCCCAGCATGTCGCGCGCGTCGCGCGCGATGTCGAGCGCCATGCGGCAGTTGTTCCACTTGGCGAGCGAGACCTGCGACGGGTACATCTTCCCGGCGTCCTTGAGTCGGCCGAGCTGCAGCGACATGAGCTGCGCGCCGGTGATGCCGCGCGCCATCGCGGCGAGGCGGATCTGGATCGCCTGGTTCGCGGCGAGCGGCCTGCCGAACAGCACGCGCGTCTGCGTGTAGTCGAGCAGCTGCGAAAGGCAGGCCTGCGCGGCGCCGATCACGCCCCAGGTGATGCCGAAGCGCGCCTGCGTCAGGCAGGAGAGCGGCGCCTTGAGCCCGTTAGTGCTGCCGGGCAGCATGTTCTCGTCCGGCACGACGACGTCCTCGAGATAGAGGGCGCCGGTCGAGGACGCGCGCAGCGAGAATTTCCGCTCGATCTCGGGCGCCGCGAAGCCGCGGGTGCCCTTCTCGACGATGAAGCCGCGGATGCCTTCCTCGGTTTTCGCCCAGACCACTGCAAGGTCCGCGATCGGCGCGTTCGTGATCCACATCTTCGCGCCGTTCAGCACCCAGTCCTTGCCGCGGCGCTTCGCGTGGGTCTTCATGTTGACGGGGTCGGAGCCGCCGTGCGGCTCGGTGAGCCCGAAGCAGCCGATCAGCTCGCCGGCCGCCATGCGCGGCAGGTACTTCTCGCGCTGCGCCTCGCTGCCGAAGGCGTGGATCGGGTACATGCACAGGCTCGACTGCACGGAGACGAAGCTGCGGATGCCCGAGTCGCCGCGCTCGAGCTCCTGGCAGACGAGCCCGTACGACACGGAGTTCATGCCGGCGCAGCCGTAGCCCGAGATCGAGCTGCCGAGGAGGCCGAGTGCGGCGATCTCCGGCACGAGGTCGCGGGGGAACGTGTGCTCCTCGAAGTGCTTCTGGATGACGGGCAGGATTCTTTCGTCGACGAGGCGCGCGGTCGCGCCCTGCACCATGCGCTCCTCTTCCGTCAGCGAACCGGCGATGTCGTAGAGATCGAGCGGGTTCATCCGGCCGGCATTCCGAGGCGGACGACGAGGTCCTGTGCCATGCCCTCGGCCGCGCGGGCCCTGGCGACCGCGTTTTCGAGGTCGCCGTTGCCGAACAGGGTGCCGGCCTCGGACCAGGCAGACTGCGCGCTCGCGAACGCGGCCCTGGTCTCGTCGAGCAACTGACTGTCCATGCCTTCCGGGAGCTTGCGCATCTGCCCGAGATCCTCGATCCGGCCGCCGATGCCGGCCAGCAGGCCCGGCAGGGTTCCGGAGATGCGCGCCCACTCTGCGTTGAGGCTGGAAACGTGCTTCTCCCTTGCCGCCGCCGCATCCTTCGCAAGCGCCTCGGCCGCGGCGGGCACGTCCTTGACCGCCGCGATGGCGTCGGCATATCGCTCCTCGCCGGCCGCGGCGCGCGCAGCGTCGAGGTCGGCCTTGACCGCGGCGTAGCGCTCGGGCAGGTACTTGCCGGCGTCGTCGTAGACGGCGTTCAAGGCTTCTTCGGCGGCGTCGATCGCCTCGCGCGCGGGATCCTTCTGCGAGCAGGCGGCGAGCGAAAGGATGGCCGCTAGCGCGGCGACCATGATCCGGATGTTCACGGTCGGCGCCTCAGGACGGCTCGACGCCGAGCTTTTCCATGATGGCCGCGATCTTCGCCTTCGCGTCGCGCGCGGCGAGCACCGATGCCTCGAAGTTGGAGCGCGTCAACCCGGCCGCGGCCTTGCCCCAGGCATCGCGCGCCGCGTCGTATTCGGCGATGGTCTGCTTCCACTCGTCGCCGGTCATGCCCTTCGGCGCGCGGCCGCGCTGCGAGGTGATCTTCTTGTCCATGGCGGCGACCATCGCGGGCATCGTCTTCGCCATCTCGTCCCACTCGGACTCCATCTCGACCATGAGCTGGGCGCGGCGCACGCGGCTCTCGCCGATGGCGCGCTTCAGCGACGCCTGGACCTGCCCCGCCTCGGCGACCACGTCGCCGTAGTCCTCGTTCGACATCGACTCGCGCAGCGACGCGATGCTTGCCTCGATCTCGGCGTAGCGCTCGGGCAGGTACTTCTGGATCTCGGCGGCGGACTCCTTGAACTTCGCCTCGACCGCGGCGAGCGCCTGCTCGGCGGGCTCCTTCTGGCTCGCGCAGGCAGCGACGCCCAGGCACAGGGCGGCGAGCGCGGCAGTCATGAATGCCTTGGTCATGTCAATAACTCCCCCGGGGTGTTGACCGCATAGCGTACCACCGATCGGGTACCATGCCGCGCGTGAAGGTCCCCGAGATCCTCATCGTCGAGACCGTGCACCAGCCGGGCAGCCTCGCCCGTGTCCTGCAGGTGATCGCGGATGCGGGACTCACGATCGACCACCTGCAGGCGTTGCGCCGCGAGCAGGGCCGCACGCAGTGGGAAATCACGCTGGAGATGGACGAGGAGGCGGACCGCAGCCTGTACGGCCGCATCGACGCGCTGCCCGTCGCGCGCTTCGTCGGCAAGTCCGACCGCGTGTTCGACCGTCACCGCGGCGGCAAGATCAGGACCGAATCGGTGATCCCGATCACCACCCAGCAGATCCTGCGCGACATCTACACGCCGGGCGTCGCGCGCGTGTGTCTCGCCATCCAGCGCGATCCCGTGCTCGCCTGGGAATACACGGGCCTCGGCAACTCCGTCGCCGTCGTGACGAACGGCACGGCCGTGCTCGGTCTCGGCAACATCGGCGCGCTGGCGGGCCTGCCCGTCATGGAGGGCAAGGCGGCGCTGTTCTCGACGCTGGTCGGGATCCACGCCGTGCCAATCCTGCTCGACGAGACGGAGCCTGCCCGCTGCATCGATCGCATCGTGGCGATCGCCGCGGGTTTCGGCGCGATCCAGCTCGAGGACTTCGCGGCACCCGCCTGCTTCGAGATCGAGACCGGGCTGCAGGCGCGACTCACGCGGCCGGTCCTGCACGACGACCAGCACGGGACGGCGGTCGTCGTGCTCGCCGCGGCGCTGAACGCCCTGCGCCGCGCGGGACGGGATCTCGCCGGCTGCGTCGTCGGCCAGGTCGGGCTCGGTGCCGCCGGCATCGGCATCGTGAGGCTCCTGCGGTGCGCGGGCGCCGGTCGCGTGCTCGGGACGGATCTCGACGGGCGCGCGCTTGCGCGGTTCGCAGGCATGGGCGGCGAGCCCTCGACGCTGGCCGGCATCATGGCGAAGGCGGACCTCGTCATCGCGACGACCGGCGTGCGCGGCCTGATCCAGCCAGGGACCGTGCGCGAGGGCCAGATCATCATGGCGCTGTCGAACCCGGACCCGGAGATCGAGCCCGGCGTCGCGCTGGCCCACGGGGCCGCGATCGCGGCCGACGGCAAGGGCATCAACAACATCCTGGGGTTTCCGGGACTGTTCAAGGGTGCACTGACGGCGCGCGCGAACCGCTTCACCGACGCGATGCTGCTCGCGGCGGCGCAGGCGATATCGGGACTGGCGCGGGGAGAAGACCTGGTGCCCGACCCGCTCGACCGGGAAGTGCACCAGGCGGTGGCAGCGGCGGTCAGCCGCTCATCGCAGTCCGGAGCTTCGTGATCGCCGCCGCTTCGATCTGCCGGATGCGCTCGGCCGAAACCCCGTAGTCGTCGCCGAGTTCCTGCAGCGTCTTCTTGTCCTCCGCGAGCCAGCGCGAGCGGATCACCGTGCGGCTGCGCTCGTCGAGCCCGTCGAGCGCGGTCGAGAGCCGGTCCGCGACGTCGCCGTCCCACTGGTCCTGTTCGACGAGGGTCGCCGGATCCGCCCCCGGCGCGGGGAGGTACAGGGACGGGGAGGCGATCGAGTCCTCGTCGCCGGCATCGGGCCGCGGGTCGAACGAGAGGTCGCGCGCGGAGAGGCGCCGCTCCATCTCGCGGACTTCGCGCGGTTCGACGCCGAGCTCCCCGGCGACGGCTTTCGTCTCGTCCTCCGAAAGCCAGGCGAGGTTCTTCTTCATGCGGCGCAGGTTGAAGAACAGCTTGCGCTGCGCCTTGGTCGTCGCGACGCGCACGAGGCGCCAGTTGCGGATCACGAACTCGTGGATCTCGGCGCGGATCCAGTGCACGGCGAAACTGACGAGGCGCACGCCCATGTTGGGGTCGAAGCGCTTGACCGCCTTCATGAGGCCGACGTTGCCTTCCTGGATCAGGTCGCCGACGGGGAGGCCGTAGCCGAGGTAGCCGCGCGCGATGTGCACGACGAATCGAAGGTGCGACAGCACAAGGTCGCGCGCCGCGTCGAGGTCCTGGTGCTCGTGGAAGCGGCGGGCGAGCTCGAGCTCCGCATCGCGATCGAGCATGGGGATCGTCGAGACGCGCTCGACGTAAGCCTCGAGGCTGCCGATCGGGGCGGTGAGGATCAGGGACGGGTGGGGAAGCGAAAGCGCCTGGCCGGTCATGAATGGGGTACCTCCTGCAACCGATATTAGCAGTCGTGTCAATAGAGTGCTAAACGGCCCGGAAGTTCAATCCAACGTGGCCGGAAAACCAAGCAAAAACAGGCGGTTAAGCCTTGGGTTCGATCCGCCGAAGGTGATACGCGGCCGCGAGCCAGGCCCCGATGAATCCGAGCGCCGCGCCCCCCGCGACGACCAGTGGCCATTCGCGGATCGTGAGGCCCTTCAGGATGAATGGCGAACCGTATGCGGCGGCAAGCCGGGTCACGAAAGGCTCGAGGACCACGATGCCGGCCGCGACGAGGCCGACCGCGACGAGCCCGCCTGCGAGCCCCTGCCAGAGCCCGGAATAGAGGAACGGCCGGCGCACGAAGGCGTTGCTGCCGCCGACAAGTTTCGTCACCTCGATCTCCGCGCGGCGCCCGTCGATCTCGAGCCGGATGGTGTTGCCCACGACGCCGAGCACCCCCGCGGCCAGCAAGGCGGCGACGACCAGCACGAGCTGCTGCATCGTGTCCTCTATGGCGTGCAGGCGCCGCACCCATGCGGTGTCCGCCTCGACGAGGTCGACGCCCTCCATCTTGCGGATCTCGGCCGCCAGCGCCGCGACGGCTTGGGCCGTGTCGTTCGGCGGCGCCGGCCGGACATTCACCAGCCAGGGCAGCGGATTCCCGGGCAGCGCCTCGAGGGCGTCGCCGATGCCCGAGTGCTTGCGGAACTCGGCGAGTCCCTCGTCCGGGCTCACGGTTTCCGCCGCGGCAACGCCGGGCAGCACGGCGATCGATTGCGCGCGCGATTTCGCCTCGGCCGGGGTCGTTCCCAGCGCGAGGTAGGCGGAGAGCTGGACCGTGTCGTCGAGGTCCACGGTGACGACGCGCATGTTGGCGACCGCGACGTAGAGCGCCGCCGGCAGCGCCAGCGCGATGCCGATGACGAGCACGGTCAGGAAGGTTGCAAAAGGCTGGCGCGCGAGCCGTCCGAGCGAGCCGAGCAGCGCCTGGGCATGGCGCTCGAGCAGGATCGAGATGCCGTCACCGAGCGACATGCGGCACCGCGGCAAGGCGGCCGTTTTCGATGTGCACGCGGCGCACCCGGAAGCGGTCCAGCAGGTGAATGTCGTGGGTCGCGACCAGCACCGTGACGCCGACCGCGTTGAACCGCTGGAACAGGTTCATCACCTCGAGCGCGAGGTCCGGGTCGAGGTTGCCGGTCGGCTCGTCGGCGATGAGCACCGGGGGCTTCGTGATCACCGCGCGGGCGATGCCGACGCGCTGCTGCTCGCCGGCGGAGAGCTCGAGCGGGAACGACCGTTCGCGGCCGAGCAGTCCCACCTGGTCGAGCGCCGCGCGCACGCGCTTGTCCATCTCGCGCCGATGCACGCCCCCGATCGCGAGCGGCAGCGCGACGTTGTCGTAGACGGGCCGGTCGTCGAGCAACCGGTGGTCCTGGAACACGAACCCGACCTGGCGGCGATGCGCGGGAATCTGGCGGCGGCGCAGCTTTCCGGTGTTGCGGCCGTTGACGAGCACTTGGCCGCGCGTCGGGCGCTCGAGCAGGGCGACCAGCCGGAGCACCGTGCTCTTGCCGGCGCCGGAATGGCCGGTCAGGAAGGCCATCTCGCCGGACTCGAGCTCGAACGACAGCTCGGAAAGGGCCTCGCGCCCGTTGGGATACCGCTTGAAGACCCGGTCGAACTGGATCACGGTGCGTTGACCGCCACGGGACGCAGCAGCCCCTCGA
This sequence comes from uncultured Gammaproteobacteria bacterium, assembly GCA_963728615.1. GTDB lineage: Bacteria > Pseudomonadota > Gammaproteobacteria > Steroidobacterales > Steroidobacteraceae > SCUD01. Next base: position 682,071 of record CAVSKQ010000003.1, on the reverse strand, counting down.
CATAGGCCCGGGCGTCGAAGACACCGAAATCCTCTGCCTGTTCGCCAACGCCGACGAAGCGGATCGGGAGACCGAAACGCCGCGCGATGGCGACGACGACGCCGCCTTTCGCGGTGCCGTCGAGCTTGGTCACGACGATGCCGGTGACGCCGATCGCCCGGCTGAACTGCTCCGCCTGGCGCACCGCGTTCTGGCCGAGGCCGGCGTCCAGCACCAGCAGCACTTCGTGCGGCGCGTCGCCGTCGAGCCGTTTGACGACACGCGCGATCTTGGCGAGTTCGTCCATCAGGTGCGACTGCGTGTGCAGTCGCCCGGCCGTGTCCGCGATGAGGACGTCGGCGCCGCGGGACTTCGCCGATTGCAGCGCGTCGAAGATGACGGCCGCGGGATCCGCGCCGGTTCCCTGCGCGACGACCGGCACGGCGTTGCGTTCCGCCCAGACCGCGAGCTGCTCTACGGCGGCGGCGCGGAAGGTGTCGCCGGCCGCGAGCATGACCGAGAGCCCCTCGTTCTTGAGCCGCCGCGCCAGCTTGCCGATCGTCGTCGTCTTGCCCGAGCCGTTCACGCCGACGACCAGGATCACGTACGGTTTTCTCGCCCGGTCCACGGCAAGCGGGCGCTCGACGGGCGCGAGGATCGCGAGCAGGGCGTCGGCGAGCGCGGACTCGAGCGCGCGTGCGTCCGCGAGCTCGGCGCGCTCGACCTTGCGGTGCAGGTCCGACAGGATGACCTCCGTCGCATCGACTCCGACGTCGGCGGCGAGCAGCCGCGTCTCGAGCTCCTCGAGCAGGGCGTCGTCGATGCGACGGCCCTGCAGGAGGTCGGCGACCCAGGAGCTGCCGCGATTGACGCGCGCGCGCAGGCGCGCGAGAAAGCCGTCCTCGTCCGCGGTCAAGGTTCCAGGATGGCCGGGTTCGCGATGACGAACGCGGCGCCTCCCGAGGCGACGAGCGAGGCTGCGTGCGTCTGCATCTCGGTCGTGACGTCGAGACCCGCGGCGGGACTGAGGAGCGAGCCGTGCGACCCGACGGTGAAGTGCACCCACTTTCCGGCGCCGGCCGCGACGGGATTCGGGCCGCCGGTACTCGTCTTCGTAAATGCCGCGGCGTTGACGAGCCGTTGCGTGGCGGTGTTCGGGACCACGGCGTCGCCCAACACCTGGGTCAGGAGCACCGGGCGCGCGCTGACCGCGGCCTCGATGTAGTTGAGCGGGTCGCCGGCGTCGACCGCGGTCTGGGCGTCCCGGAAGAACTGCTCGTAAAAAGTCGTGCCAGGCTGCAATAGCGGGCTGGCGGCCGCGAGGCCCGCATTGATCCGGTCCCTCAACGCCTCGGAATCGCGCAACAGCTGCGCAACCCCGCCGCCCGGCGCGTTCAGGTAAGCGGATACCGTCGGGATGGGCATCGCGTTGGCGACCGTTCCGACGATGCCGCCGAGGGAGAGGGACGAGAAATGAATGCGCGTGGCGTCGATGTCCGCGATCGTGTCGCCGTCGACGTCGAGGTTCGGCAGCGACGTGACGAGCTGCACGATGTCGATGGCCGCCTGGCGCAGGTTGTCGCGACTCGTCAGGAGGCTCGCCAGGTTGATGATGTACGAGCCCGAGGGATCGTCGATGCCGTCGGCGCCCGAGGCTCCGGTCGCGTTGTTCACGAGATCGATGTTGAACGTGCGCTCGGCGGGGCCCTGGTAAAAGCCATTGAACGGATCCTCAGGGTCGTTCGTGACGCCGTGCAGCGGGATGTCGATGGCCGCGACCACGAATCCCTGCGACGCGTAAGCGCCCGCAATGGCTACCGACTGGACACGATTTCCCGTCAATCCGTGCTGGAAGATGACGACCGGCCAGCCGGCGGCCGGCTTGACGTGCGTGGACGCCGCGTTCGGCACGGTTACGAACAGCGGAATGTCGAGCGTCGCCTGCACCACCGGGACCGGGTTGAAGCGGGAAAGGTGTGTCGTCGTGGGTTCGCCCGGCACGGCCGTGAACGGCTCGCCGCGCCAGCTACCGGTGAGTGGCGCCGCGGCGTCATGGTAGTAGGGGATCTCGAGCGTGCCGACGTAGATGTCCGCGATCGGCGGTAGCGCCGGGTTGAGCATCGAGAGGTTGAGGCCCGTCGGCACGACGCCTAAAGGCGTCGGTTGCGCGAGCGCAGCCGCGATGTTCATCGTGTCCGCGGTGGCCTGCGTCGAATACGAGAACGTCAGCACGATGTCCTCGGCCGGAACGCCCACGGCCCCCGCGATCGCGAGGTGCGCGCCGGTCAGCAGGCAGATCCCGTTCATCGTGCCGGTCAGCGAGGCGCAGGTCGGCTGCGCGTCCTTGATCGCGAGGTAATCCTCGTCTGGCGTCGCCGGGTTGCCGTTCACGTCCCGCAAGCCGTCGGTGAGGATGACGAGGTAGCCGACATTGGTCGCGCCGGAGGACGGCGTGAGCGGCCGCAGCGGCTGTATCTCGAGTGTCTGACCGGACGAGTCGATGGTCGGCGCCACCCGGGCCGTGTAGTCGGTCCCGTAGACGAGCGCGCCGCGGAAGCCGATCGTGGCTTTGGTCGCGTTGTCGACGTCCACCTCAAGCATGATGACGTTGGCGCCTGATATCGATGTGGCGTCGATCGGCGCGGTGAAGCGCGCCGTCGCCGACGCCACGGTCGAAAAGCCGTCGAGCGAATTGATCGTCTCCGCGTTGGGCAGCAACTGCAGCAGCGGGAGATTCAGGGTGCCGTCGGTGCTTCCGCTGAAGTACAAGTCGGTCGGGTAGGGCAACACGCCGGAGGCCGGGATGAAGCTCGCGCGAAACTCGCCGACGCCCGACGAGCCGCCCGGATTGCCATTGCCGGATGTCGGATCGGTCGGCCCGATGCCGTCGGAGCTCGATCCCGAGCATCCCGCAAGGACCAGGCCAGCAGCGACGAGTGCGGCGGCAAGACGGTTGCTCATGACGGTGGCTCCGGCAATGTGGAGGTCGCGGGCGCGTATCATCGCGCAAGTTTAAGGGATGTGCGCTGCAAAAAATGATCCAGACCCTGCGCATCATCGGCGGCGAATGGCGCGGCCGGCGCATTCGTTTTGCGGCTGAGGGCGGTATCCGGCCGACGCCGGACCGGGTCCGCGAGACCCTGTTCAACTGGTTGATGGCCAAGGTGGCGGGCAGCCGCTGCCTGGATCTCTTCGCCGGCAGCGGCGCGCTGGGCCTCGAGGCGCTGTCCCGCGGCGCCGCGCACGCGACCTTCGTCGAGCGGGTACGCAGGAACGTGGAAGGCCTGCGCGAGATCACGTCCCGGCTTGCGCCGGCACGGTCGACGGTCATCGAAGCCGATGCGCTCGCCTGGCTCCGAGGCGCGGCGCAGCCGTTCGACATCGTGTTCCTCGATCCGCCGTTCGCGGACGGGCTGCTCGCGGAATCGATGCGCCTCCTCGAGGCGCGCGGCTGGCTCTGTGCGGATGCCCATGTCTACCTAGAGATGCCCGCCAAGGCGGGCCCGCCCGGGCTGCCCGCGGGCTGGACACTGCATCGCACGAGTCGCGCGGGGGCGGTCGGGTATCATCTCGCCCGGCGCCAGGGGGAGGGAACGGCCACGTGAATCCGAAACGCAGCGCAGTCTATCCGGGCACATTCGACCCGATCACCAACGGCCACCAGGACCTGGTGCGGCGGGCGGCCGGCATTTTCGACCGGGTCGTGATCGGGATTGCCGCGAACCCGGGCAAGGCGCCGTTGTTCTCGCTCGCCGAGCGCGTGAGCCTCGCGCAGCAGGTGCTCGAGGACCTCAGGAACGTCACCGTGCTCGGTTACGTGGGCCTGACAGTCGACTTCGCGCGCGAACAGGGCTGCGGCATCGTGGTGCGGGGCCTGCGCGCGATGTCCGACTTCGAGTTCGAATTCCAGCTCGCGAACATGAGTCGGCATCTCGCGCGCGAGGTGGACTACGTGTTCATGACGCCGCAGGAGCAGTTCACGTTCATCTCATCGACGCTGGTGCGGGAGATCGCCCAGTTCGGCGGGGACGTGTCGCAGTTCGTGCACCCGACGGTGGCCGAAGCGCTTCGGAAGAAGAGGAAATCCTAGCGCTGGCACCGCGGGCACCAGTAGGTGCTGCGCTGTCCCTGGGTGAACTGCCGGATCGGTGTCCGGCAACGGCGGCAGGGCTTCCCGGTGCGCTCGTACACGAACAGCCGCTGGCTGAAATATCCGGGCATGCCCGACGCGTCGGCGTAGTCGCGAAGCGTGGTGCCCCCGGCGCCGATCGCCTCGGTGAGCACGTCCCGGATCGACGCGACGAGCGCGTCCATGCGCGCGCGGCTCACGCGGCCTGCCGCGAGCGTGGGCCGGATGCGCGCGCGAAAGAGCGCTTCGCTCGCGTAGATGTTGCCGACGCCGGCGACCACCCTCGAATCCATGATGAACGTCTTGATGGCGGCGCTGCGCCCGCGCGCCTGGCGCCACAGGGCATCCCCGGTGAACTCGTCCGAGAGCGGCTCGACCGCGAGGCGCGCGAGCAGCTTGTGCCGCGCGGGCTCCCGGGTCGTGAACAGCAGGCAGCCGAACCGTCGCGGGTCGTTGAATCGGAGGCAACGCCCGGAATCGAGCACGAGGTCGAAGTGGTCGTGCACGAGCGGCGGCTCGGCAGCGTCGAGGATGCGAAGGCTCCCCGACATGCCGAGGTGCAGGATCAGCGTGCCCGCCTCTGTCTCGACGAGGAGGTACTTCGCGCGACGGCCGACGGCGCGGATCCGCGCGCCGGCGAGCTTCCCTGGCAGCGCCCGCGGCACTCGCCAGCGCAGGCGCCACTCGCGCACCCTGAGCGCGTCGATCCGCCGGCCGACGAGCCAGGGCTCGATGCCCCGGCGCGTCGTTTCTACCTCCGGTAGCTCCGGCATCCCATGCGGCCCGGCCTCAGAACCGGGTTCTGAACGAGGCGCCGATGATGCGCGGCTCGTTGTCGAAGCCGGTCAGGTTGTTGAAGTCGATGGCGCCCTTGACGTTCTCCTCGTCGGTGATGTTCCGGCCGAAGAGGGCGACTTCCCATTTGCCGCCGTCATGCGAGTAGCCGATGCGCGCGCCGCCCTCGAAGTTGCCGTCGCTCTTGAACTCTTCCGCCTCGTAGATGAAGAAGTTCGTCTCGCCCTGGAACGCCCAGTCGGTATAGAAGAAGAGCTCGCCGTTGTTCCCCATCGGTATGCCGTAGCGCGCCGTGACGGTCGCCACGTACTCCGGTGCCTGCGTGAACGAGTTGCCGTCGACGATGGCCCGGCCATTGACGTCGAGCGGGTCGAGCACGGTGCACATGCCGGAACCGCACGGCGGGATGACGAGCGTGGAGTCGTCGATCTCGGTGTCCGTGTAGCTGAAGCCGAGCGTCATCATGAAGCGCTCCGTGATGAGGAACTCGCCGTCGAGGTCGAATCCCATCCCGGTGCCCTTGTCGGCGTTGACGAGCTGCACGAGGTTGCCGCCGCCGCCGATCGCGGAGAGCTGCTGGTCCTCGATCTCGTAATAGAACACCGCGGCGTTCAGGCGGACCCGGTCGCCCGCGAGCTGCGACTTGAATCCGGCCTCGATCGACGTAATCGTCTCCGAGTCCGCAATCGACGGCGCCCCGAAGAACGCGACGTCGCGGCCCTGGATGGTGGGCGCGCGGAAGCCGGTTGCCAGGCGGCCGTAGATGTTGAAGTCGTCGCTCACCTCGAACAGTGCCGAGAGATCCCAGCTGATCTGGTCGTCGGCGACTGTCACGGGGTCGATCGGGGCGCCGATCGGGCCGGTGCCGGACAGGTCCTTGTCGTCGTCGGTGTAACGCGCGCCGCCCGTCACGGTCAGGGCGTCGGTTACGTCGTAGCTGACGTGGCCGAACACGGCCCACGCCGTGTTCTCATGGACGACCGTCGTGGGGGCCGGCGTGAAGAACGGGTTTGTCGTGACCTCGAACTCGGAGTCGAAGTAGAAGGCGCCCGCCTGCCAGAACAGGCGATCACTCGCCTGAGACGCGAGGCGGAACTCCTGCGTGAGCTGGTCGAGGTCGTCGATGCCGTCTTGCGTCGCGGAGGCGAACGGGATGAAGCCCGGGAAAGTGACGGCATCAGGACCGTCAAAGGGAAAGAAGCAATCCGTTGTGCCTGACGTGAGGCCGGGAGGAACCGGAGTACCCAGAGGAGCGCAAGCACCGCCGTCGATGTCGCCGAGGCTCTTGCTCTCGGTTGTCTCGTACGCTGTGATCGACGTCAACGTGACGTCGCCAGCGAGCCCGAAGTCGAGCTTGAGCGACCCGCCCGTGCCCTTGGCGCTCTGCGGGTTGTTGTTGACGTCGTCGTAGGTGACGCTGTCTCGGTCGTAGTTGGAGTTGAAGCCGTCGCTGCCCGGACCGAGGACGTTGGCGCGGAAGATGGACGCCGTGCCGTCGATGTCGCGGCCGTGGACGTTGAGGAGCGCGCTGAAGTTGTCGGACGGCTCGACCAGGAGCTGCGCGCGGTACGCGAACTCGTCGTAGCCGCCCATCGCGTCGTTCTCGCCGGTAAAATCGTTGTCGATCCAGTCGTCACGCTCCTGGTACAGCGCGGACAGGCGGAACGACACCACGTCGGACAGTCCTCCGCCGACTGCACCCTCGAAGCTCATGGACCCGAGCTCGCCGTAGCTCACCGCGGCATCGCCGGAGAATTCCTGGGTGGGCTTCCTGGTGTCGAACTTGACGATGCCCGCCGGGGTGTTGCGACCGAACAGCGTGCCCTGCGGGCCGCGCAGGACCTCGACCCGCTCGAGGTCGAACATCGGGAAGCTCTTCAGGATGACGTTCTCGAGCACGACTTCGTCCACGATGATCGAGACCGGCTGCGATGCGGCGAGGTCGAAGTCCGAATTGCCGAGGCCGCGGATGTAGAACCGCGGCGCGAGCCGGCCGTTTGACGACTCGGCATACAGGCTCGGGACGCGCGCGGCGAGCACCTGGATGTCGCCGCCGCCCTCGAACATCGCGGACAGGCGCTCGCCCTCGAGGGCCGACACCGAGATCGGCACGTCCTGGATGTTCTCGCTGCGGCGCTGGGCCGTGACGATGATCTCGCCGAGCGTATCGGTCGATGCAGGCGTTTCCTGCGCGAAGGCGGCAGGCAGCGGCAGCGCCATGGCGATGGCGGCGGCGAGGGTCGCGTTACGCATTCCTGGAACTCCCCGGGTTGGAATGGCGGGGAGTGTAGCCGAGAGGCCGACGGCGGCCTACTTGATCTTGGCTTCCTTGTAAGTCACGTGCTTGCGCACGACCGGGTCGTACTTGCTGACCTCCATCTTCTCGGGATGCAGGCGCTTGTTCTTGGTCGTGGTGTAGAAGTGACCGGTGCCGGCGCTCGAAACGAGCTTGATTTTGTCGCGCATGGCATTGACCTCAGACGTGGGTTCCGGAAGCGCGCAGGGTCGCGACCACCTTCTCGAGGCCCTGCTTCTCCAGCGTGCGCAGGCCGCGAGTCGAAAGCTTGAGGGTCACCCAGCGGCCCTCGCTCTCCAGCCAGAAACGCTGCGTGTGCAGGTTCGGCAGGAAGCGGCGGCGCTTCTTGATGTTGGAGTGGGACACCTTGTTCCCCGAGATGGGGCGCTTTCCGGTGATCTGGCAGACTCTGGACATGGTGGCGGCTCTCTTGGGGCCGCGTATTAGACCAGCGAAGCTTTGCGCAGTCAAATCAGCGTGTTGCGCGTCAGATAAGCCCTTTTTCCGCAAGGGAAACACAGCATCCGTCGCCGATGATCAGGTGGTCGAGGAGGCGGATTTCGACGAGGGCGAGGGCATCCCGCAGCCGCGTGGTGATGATCTCGTCCGCCTGGCTCGGTTCTGCGATGCCGGACGGGTGATTGTGGGCGAGGATCACCGCGGACGCATTCCGGGCCAACGCCTGCTTGACCACTTCCCTCGGGTGCACGCTCGCGCCGTCGACGGTGCCGCGGAACAGCTCCTCGCAGCTCGTGAGCCGGTGCCGGCTGTCGAGGAACAGGCAGCAGAACACCTCGTGCTCGAGGTCCCGCAGTCGCGCGATCAGGTAGTCGCGGGCGGCACGCGGGCTCGCGAGCACGGACCCGGCCTGCAGCCGCTCGAGGTGGTGGCGCCGCACGATCTCGAGCGCTGCCTGCAGTTCCGCCCAGCGCGCGGGCCCGACGCCCGACTGGTTGCAGAGCGCGACGCGTCCCGCCGAAAGAAGCCCGCGCAGCGAGCCGAAGCGCCCGAGCAGCGAACGGGCGAGGTCGAGCGCGTTCATGCCGCCCGTGCCGTGCCGCAGCCAGATCGCGAGCAAGCTCCGCCTCCGACAGTGCCCCGGAGCCGAGGGCGAGGAGTCTTTCGCGCGGCCTCTCGGCCGCCGGCCAGTCGCGGATGTGCATGTGGCGAGTCTGGCGCACGCGGCTGCGCCTGGCCTGTCGCAAATCGCGCCGGTTCCGGGATAATCGTCCCATGAGAAAACTCGAAGTGAAGATCCTCGACCCGCGCGTCGGCCGCGACATGGAGCTGCCGCGGCGTGCGACCTCGGGCTCCGCGGGACTCGACCTGCGCGCCTGCATCGACGCGCCGCTCGAGCTCGAGCCCGGCAAGACTGCGCTCGTGCCGACCGGCATCGCGATCCACCTCGGCGACCCCGGCCTCGCGGCCGTGCTGCTGCCGCGCTCGGGGCTCGGGCACAAGCACGGGATCGTGCTCGGCAACCTCGTCGGCCTGATCGACTCGGACTACCAGGGACAGGTGATGGTGTCGGTGTGGAACCGCAGCGATCGCGCGTTCACGATCGCGCCCGGCGAGCGCATCGCGCAGATGGTCGTCGTGCCGGTCGTGCAGGTGGAGTTCGAGGTGGTCGAGGAGTTCGAGGCGAGCGCCCGCGGCGCGGGCGGCTTCGGCAGCACCGGCTGAGCCGGGGGCTGCCCTAGCGCGGCTTGATGGCGCGCAGCTCCTTGTAGCGCTCGATGTCCGCCTCGAAGGTCTGGCGGATGTTCTCGCGCTCCTGCCGTCGCCTCACGAGGTTCGCTTCCTGCGTCTGGATGTCGTTGGCGGAACGCTCGAGGTCCACGGCCACTTCATCGGGCAGGGGTTGCGCGTCGGTCGTCGCGTTGGCCGGCGCGTAGCGCGCCGCCATCCGCTCGATCTGCGCGCGCTGGGCGCGCAGGTTCGACAGCGACTGTTCCTGGATCGTGAGCTGCGCGTCGACGAGGTCGAGGCGGTTGTCACGCAGGACCTCGAGCTCCTGCACCGACTGGTAGGTCTGCAGCAGCACGCGGTCGCGGAGCTTGCGCTTCTGCTCGTCGCGCGCGGCCTTGTCGGCGACCGCCTTCGCCGCGGCTTCTTCCGGCGTGATCGTGCCTTCCTCGCGCCCGACCGGGACGCCCTGGCGGTTCAGCACCTCGCGGTCCTGCTCCGCGTACTCGGCGGGCACGCTGTCGCCGTAGTGGACCTGGCCGTTCTTGTCGACCCAGCGATAGAGCTTCTTCTGCTTATCGGACTGCGCGGCCGCCGCGCCGGCGAGCAGCGCGAGCGACGGCGGCGGAAAGCAGCAGCTTGGCAGGCCAGGCATTCATCCGGGGCACCTCAGGCCGTATTATTGTTGATTCGCGCGGCGAGTCCAGAACGTAACTGCATCACGCTTCGCCCTCGACGCACCATGTCCTACGGTGGTTCCTGAGCGCCTCGAGCTCGTCGCTGTCCCCGCCGGCCTCCATGTACTCGATCAGGTGGTCGAGCGTGATGATGCGGATTACCGGGATCCCGAAGCTTGCCTGGATCTCCTGGACGGCCGACAGGCTGCCGACGGCCCCGCTCCTGCCGGTCCAGGGCGAGCACGACGCCTGCGGGCTTCGCGCCGGCGGATTTGATCAGGTTCACCGACTCGCGCACCGCCGTGCCGGCCGTCAGCACGTCGTCGACGATGAGCACGCGCCCGTCGAGGGGGGAGCCGACCAGCGTGCCGCCTTCGCCGTGCGCCTTCACTTCCTTGCGGTTGTAGGCGAGCGGCACGTTGCGGCGGTGGTTCCCGGCGAACGCGACCGCAGTCGCCGTCGCGAGCGGGATGCCCTTGTACGCGGGCCCGAAGAGCATGTCGAAAGCAATTCCCGCCGCCAGGATCGCCTCCGCGTAGCAGGCGCCGAGGCGCGCCAGCGAGCCGCCGTCGTTGATCAGCCCGGCATTGAAGAAGTAGGGGCTGGTGCGGCCGGACTTCAGCGTGAAATCGCCGAAGCGCAGCACCTGCTTGGCGAGGATCATCTCGATGAATTCTTTTTCGTGTGAGCGCATGCTACAGAATGCGCATCATTACACTCAACTGCAATGGCATCCGCTCCGCGGCCGGCAAGGGGCTGTTCGAATGGCTCGCCCGGCAGCGCGCGGACGTCGTCTGCCTGCAGGAGACCAAGGCCCAGGAACACCAGCTCAGGACGCATGCTTTCGTCCCGGCGGGCACTTTTGCGCGTATTTCGACGCGAGGCGTCCCGGCTACAGCGGCGTTGCCGTGCTGTCGAAGAAGAAACCCGACAAGGTCGTCACGGGGTTCGGCGTGCCAGAGTTCGACGATGAAGGACGGTACCTCGAGTTCCAGTTCGGCAAGCTGTCGGTGGTGTCGATGTACCTGCCGTCGGGCTCCGCGGGCCCGGAACGCCAGGCCTCGAAGTACCGCTTCCTCGACGCCTTCCTGCCGCACCTGAAAAAGCTCGCGCGGCGCGACCGCGACTACGTCCTGTGCGGCGACATCAACATCGCGCACAAGGAAATCGACCTGAAGAACTGGAGGTCGAACCGGAAGAACTCGGGCTTCCTGCCCGAGGAGCGCGCCTGGCTCGACCGCGTGTTCGGAGAGCTGAAGTGGGTGGACGCGTTCCGCGAGGTGGACCCGCGTCCCGAGCAGTACACCTGGTGGTCGAATCGCGGCCAGGCGCGGGCGAAGAACGTCGGCTGGCGCATCGACTACCAGATCGCGAGCCCGCGGCTCGCGGGCCGCGCGAAGTCTGCGTCCATCTTCCGCGACCGATGGTTCTCCGACCACGCGCCGCTCACGATGGACTATGAGCCTGTGAAGTTCTGGGCCGCAGTCAGGCCTTACCTCGAACGGGAATCGCTCGCCGCCTTCTTCGTCGGCATCTCATCGGGATTCCCGTACGCGATGATCGGCGCGACCCTGACCACGCGCCTCGCGCAGGACGGCATCGACAAGCGGACGATCACCGCGTTCACGTTTGCGTTCCTCGTCTACAACCTCAAGGTCTTCTGGGCCTGGGTCGTGGACGGCGTGCGGATTCCCGTCGCTCGGCCGGCTCGGCCAGCGAGTCTCGTGGCTGCTGCTCGCCGGCGTCGCCGTAATCGCGGCCGTCGTGAACCTCGCACTCGTCGATCCGGCGGCGAGCATCCACGCGACCGTCGTCGCGGCCGTGCTCGTCGGCATCGCGGGCGCCACCTACGACATCGTCATCGACGCCTACCGCATCGAGACGCTGAAGCCGGAGCAGCTCGGCGTCGGCTCGGGCATGTCGCAGTACGGCTGGCGCATCGGATCGGCCGCCGCGGGCGCGCTCGCGCTGTATGTCGCGGCGCGCATGGGCTGGGCCGCGGCTTACCTGGCTTGCGCCGCGTTCGCGCTGCCGGCGATGATCACGGGCCTCGTCGTCGGCGAGCCCGCGCGGCACGTCGTCGCGAACGCGAAGCGCGGGCTTTCTGCGGTGTGGGGCTCGATCGTCGGGCCCTTCGCGGAATTCATGCGCCGGCACGGCGCCTGGCTCGTGCTGCTCTTCATCCTCGTGCACAAGATCGGCGACACGCTGGCGAAGCTGACGTTCGGTTGCTGTTCAACGACATGGGCTACTCGAACGACGAGATCGCGACGTACGACGTAGTCTTCGGGTTCTGGGCCTTCCTCGCCGGCATCTTCGTCGGCGGCATCCTGTACACGAAACTCGGGCTCAAGCGCTCGGTGCTGCTCGCGCTCTTCCTGATGGGCGTCTCGAACTTCAGCTTCGCGCTGCTCGCAGGCGCCGGCCACAGCAACCTGGGCCTCGCCGGCGGCGATGGGGTTCGAGAACTTCGCGAGCGGCTACGGCGGCGTCGTGGTGGTCGCGTACTTCTCTGCGCTGTGCAACCTGCAGTTCACCGCCACCCAGTACGCGCTGATCTCGGCGGCGGCCAGCGTCGTCGGACGCCTGCTGACCGGCGGGACGGCGGGCGGGCTCATCGAGTCGCTGGGCTACGTGAACTTCTACCTGCTGACGACCGCGCTCGCGCTGCCCGGGATCCTTCTGTTCTGGTTCATGATGCGCGCTGGCCTGGTCGACCGCGCGCTGGGCACCGCGGGCAAGGCGGACCGATGACCGACGAGGTCCTGAAGTTCTTCGTCCTGTTCTTCGTCGTGGTCGAGCCGATCACGCTGGTGCCGCTGTTCGCCGCGATGACCGAGGGCGCGGACGAGGCCTTCCGCCGGCGCATGGCGCTGAAGGCGGTCTGCGTCGCCGGATTGGTGCTGCTCCTGTTCGCGGTCGGCGGCGCTGCGTTCCTCCAGGTGATGGGCATCAGCATCGACGCGTTTCGCATCGCGGGCGGCATCATGCTGTTCCTGATCGCGCTCGAGATGGTGTTTGCCCGCGAGTCCGGCACGCGGACGACGCCCGACGAGATGGAGGAGGGGCGCAAGCGCGTGGACGTCTCCGTCTTCCCGCTCGCATTCCCGTTCATCGCGGGCCCGGGCGCCCTCGCGATCGTGCTCCTGACGTTCGGCGCCTCGCGCGGCGACCTGGGTCTGTCCGCGGGACTCTTCGGTGCGGTGATCGTGGTGCTCGCGATCACCTACCTGCTGATGCGCCTGACGCCGCTGGTGATGCGCGTGATGGGCGTGACCGGCGGCAACGTCGTCAACCGGCTCTCCGGCGTCGTGCTCGCGGCGCTCGCGGTGCAGTTCATCATCACCGGCGTGACCAACGCCTTCCCCTAGGACAGCCGTGGACGAGAACCTCGAGAACCTCGACGAAGCACGCGGCCGGCTCGTGGAGCTCGCAATCCAGTTCGGCCCGAGGCTGTTCGTGGCCATCGTCATCATGGTCACCTCAAGCTAAAGGTGAGCGTCCCCTTCACGCCTGCGGTACTCGAGATCGAACACCGCATGCCCGAGTCGCCGCCCACGCAACTCGAAGCGCGTCGCCCCACGCTCCGGCCGCTCGACGCAAGCCCCGGTCGCTGACGCGTTCTCCAATCCCGGGACGGCGTTCAGCACCTCCAGCATCCAGGCCGCATACGGTTCCCAGTCCGTTGCGAGCTTGAAGCGGCCGCCCGGCTTCAGCCGGGTGGCGACGAGCGACGCGAACGCGGGCTGGACGATGCGGCGCTTGTGATGCCGCTTCTTCGGCCAGGGATCCGGGAAATAGAGCAGGATCTCGTCGAGCGATGACTCGGAAAACTGGCTCGCCAGGACCTCGACGGCGTCGTGCGCGATGACGCGAATGTTGGTGAGACCGCGCGATTCGATGGCGAGCAGGCAATGGCCGGCCCCCGGCGGGTGGACTTCCACGCCGATGAAGTCGGTCCCAGGCGAAGCCGTGGCAAGCTCGACGAGCATGTCGCCGTTGCCGAAGCCGATCTCGAGCACGCGAGGTGCAGTACGCCCGAACACGCGCTCGAGGTCGAGCGGCACGGGCGCGTACGGAATGCCGTAGCGCGGCATCAGTTCCTCGAGCGCGCGCTTCTGCGCCCCCGTCATGCGCCCGGCCCGCAGGACGAAGCTCCGGATCGGCTGTCGCGGCGCGTTCACGCCGGAGCGATCAGATCGGCGGTGAGCGCCGCGGGATCGGGACACCCGGTCAGCGCGAGCGTCCGGTCGAACTCGTCGGCAAGGATCTCAAGCGCCCGCGCGACGCCCGTCCTGCCGCCGGCAGCCACGCCGTACGCGCACGCGCGGCCGAGGTGCACGCCTTCCGCGCCCATCGCGAGCGCCTTGGCGATGTCGCCGCCGCGCCGGATGCCGCCGTCGATCAGTATGGACGCACGCCCGCGGACCGCCCGCGCGATCTCCGGCAGCACCTCGAAGCCCGTGACCGCGTTGTCGAGCTGGCGGCCGCCGTGGTTTGACAGCACGATGCCGTCCAGGCCGATGGAAAGCGCAAGCTCCGCGTCGTCGACGCGCAGGACGCCCTTCAGAAGCATCTTGCGCGGCCACCGGTCGCGGAAACGCCGGACGTCGTCCCAGTTGAACGAGGGGTCGAACATGTTGTGGCCGACGAAGGCGTTTACGTCCTGGCCGGCCGGCAGCTCACGTCCGACATTGACGAAGCGTGGCCGGTGCCGGCCGATCGTCATCATCCAGCGCGGGTGCATGAAGACGTCCAGCCAGGTGGCGAGTGTGAACTTCTGCGTGGGCAGCAATCCGCTCTTCCAGTCGCGCTCGCGCTTGCCCGGCACCGGGAAATCGCTGGTCAACACCACGCATTCGAAGCCTGCCGCCTCGGCCCGGCGCAGGATGGCGTCCGTGATGGCGCGCTCGCGGAACACGTAGGCCTGCAGCCAGAGTCGCCCGGGAGCCTCGCGCGCGATGTCCTCCAGCAGGTTCATCGAAACCGTCGACATCGTGAACGGCACGCCGGCGGCAGAAGCTGCGCGTGCGAGCTCGAGGTCCCCGTCGCGCCAGAACAGGCCGTTGAGCGCAGTTGGCCCGACCACCACGGGCAGCGCCGACGGCGCACCGAGCAGTCGCGTCGCGAGCGTACGGCGCGAGACGTCGACCAGCGTGCGCCCGCGCCAGCACGCTCGCTGGAACGCCTCGCGGTTGCGGCGCAAGGTCAGCTCGTCCTCCGCGCCGCCGTCGATGTAGTCGAAAACGAAGCGCGGCAGGTTCCGGCGCGCGATCTCGCGCAACTCTCCGATGTTGATCGCATCCTCGGCAACGCAAGATTCCCGCCTCCTAGACCTGGCGCCCCGCCATGCGACCCGTGAACAGGCATCCACCCAGGAAGGTGCCCTCGAGGCTGCGCTTGCCGTTCATGCCGCCGCCGCCGAAGCCGGCCGCTTCTCCCGCCGCGAAGAGCCCGTCGATCACCTCGCCATTGTCGCCGAGAACGCGGCAATCGAGGTCGGTGCGGATGCCGCCCATGCTCTTGCGGCTGATGACGTGCTCGCGGATCGCCATCAGCGGCCCGGCGCCCCGGTCCACGATCGGCTGGAAGGCGCAGGTGCGGATGCGATCCCCCGGCCAGCGCCTCAGCCACGCGATGCGCCGGAGCTGCTCGTCGTTGTGGAATCGCGGGCCACGGCGGATCGCCGCGTCGTAGGCGGCGACGGCCGACTCGACCGTCGCGAGGTCGACGACGTCGTCGCCGTTCAGCGCGTTCATGCGCTCGACGAGCTCGGGCAACGTCGCCGCCTGCACGATGTCCTCGCTGTTGCGCGTGAGCTCCTCGTACAGCCAGCGGTTGCCGAAGAGGAGGTCGCGCACGAGCCCGAGACGCTTGCGGTCGCGTATCGACGGGTTGAATTCGGCGCCGGAGACGCCGAGTTCCCGGAGCGCGATCCTGCGGTTGAGGAGCTGCCAGCTGTAGCCGCCCGGCTGCGCGCAGATGCGCGCGACGAGGTCGTGCGTGTCGAAGCCCGACACGAGTGGCATCGGGCCGATGCGCTCGCCGCGTGCGTTGAGCCAGAGCGCGGATCTCGGCGGGATCAGCGACAGGCCGTGGCCGGGCTTGCGCGGGCGCCAGTGCCGGATACCCGCCGCGTAGTTCCACTGCCAGTCGAGGTGCGTGACCGCGGCGCCCGCGGCCGCGGCCGCGTCGTGCAGCCGGCCGTCGGCGAACCGGTGCGAGCCGTTCAGGATGACCTTCGGCGGCGTGCCCCAGTCGGCGTGCCAGTGGCGGCGCACGCGTTCGACGTCGCCGTTGATGCCGCCCGCCGCGATGAGCACCGACTCGCTCATCGACTTCGAATTGCTCGCCGCCAGGCTCGATCGGCACCCGCGCAGGCCGGCGACTCTGCCTGCGCGCGTGACGAGCGCGTCCACGCGATGGCCGAACCGCAAGTCGAGCAGTTCGCGGCGAGGGTGGTCGAGCAGGCGGTTGACGAGGCAATCGGACAGCGCTCGGCCCGTGCCCCAGACGAGGTGGAACCGCGGCACCGAGTTGCCGGCGCGTGAGGCCGCGCTCGACCCACATCGGCATCGGCATGAACCGGATGCCGAGCCCGGCCAGCCAGTCGTGGACTTCCGGCACGCAGCGTTCGACATAGGCCCGGGCCCAGGCGCGCGGCCAGGCGTGCTCGGGGCCCAGCTCGCCGAAGGACACCCAGTCGGCATAGGCGAGTTCGGCGCTGTCGCGCGATGCCGCGCCGGCGCTGCAACGGCGTGCCCGCGAACCACAAACCCGCCGAAGGCCTCCTTCGCGAGGCCCCCGAGGTTCTCCTCGAGGTCGCGGTCGACGAGCATCACGCGGCGGCCGCGGTCGAGCGCCTCGATCGCGGCGGCAATCCCGGCGATGCCGGCGCCCGCGATCGCGACGTCTGCGGCATGGCGGTCCGTGAGCATGAGGGAGTATATTCCGCGCGATGGAAGACCCAGGGGAGGGCACATGAACACGAATTTTCTTTCGCTGCGCCCGGTCGCAGCGTTCGTTACCGCTTGCATCATCGCGATGGGCGCCCAGGCGCAGGGCGTGACGGACGCCAAGAAAGGCCAGGGCGGCTCGGCTGTCCAGGGCGCCGCGGGAACGGCGGGTGCGCAGGGAGCCGCGGGGGACCTCGAGCGCTGCGACAAGCCGATGGGCGCGATGGCGGTCGTCGAGCCGCAGGACTACGTGATGGGCGCGCTCGCGCGCTACAACCTGCAGTCGCCGGTCGGCCTCATCCGCATGATGATCCAGCAGTCGAACTGCTTCATCGTCGTCGAGCGCGGCCAGGGCATGCAGAACATGATGCAGGAGCGGGCACTCGCCGGCGGCGGCGAGATGCGCCAGGGCTCCAACATCGGCGGCGGCCAGATGGTCGCAGCGGACTACATCCTGACGCCTGCCGTCGTGTTCTCGGAGAACAACGCAGGCGGCGTCGGCGGCGCGCTCGGCGGGCTCCTCGGCGGCAAGGGCGGCTCGGTGCTCGGCGCCGTCGCCGGCGGCCTCAAGTTCAAGGAGGCCCAGACCAGCATGCTGCTCGCGGACTCGCGCTCGGGCGTGCAGGTCGCGTCAGCCGAAGGCAGCACGAAGAAGGCAGACCTCGCCCTCGGCGTCGGGCTGTTCGGCGGCGGAGCGGGCGGTGGCATCGGCGGTTACGGCAACACGAACGAGGGCAAGATCATCGCGTCCTCGTTCGCCGACAACTACAACAACATCGTGCGCGTGGTCAGGAACGACCCGAGCCTGCAGCGCGACGTCGGCTCGCTCGCGCAGGAAGCCGCTGCCGGCGGCTCGACCAAGGCGGGCGCCGTCTATAACGAGGGTGACGTGCTCTACCCGAAGATTGCCGGAGTCAAGATCATGGGCAGCGCGGCCGAGGCGGGCAAGGCCATCGCGACGCTCGACAAGGGCGAAGAGCTCATCTACATGGGTGCCGAGGAAAACGGCTTCGTGAAGGTCGAGTCCGGCAAGGGCGGCGGCTGGGTCAAGAAGATCCTCGTCACGAAGTAATCGTCGCCTCCGCCCGCTCGCGTTCCGCGATTTTCGCCAATAGAATCGCGGAAGGCGAAGCGGGTGTAGTTCAATGGTAGAACTGCAGCTTCCCAAGCTGCTAACGTGGGTTCGATTCCCATCACCCGCTCCATTTCCATGAACGACCGGGAAAGCCTCACCGCGCTCGCGCGCGAAGCCTGCCGCAGCGCGCACGCGCCGTACTCCGGCATCCACGTGGGCGCAGCCATCCGATCGGCGAGCGGGGCGTCCTATACGGGGACGAACGTCGAGAACGCTGCCTATCCGCTCGGCAATTGCGCCGAGGCGAGCGCGATCGCGGCGGGCGTGCGGGCGGAGGGAGAGGGTTTCGAATTGCGGAGACCTCAGTCTGGGCGCTCGACCGCCGCGGGCGCACGGTCGCGATCTCGCCCTGCGGCGGCTGCCGCCAGCGCATCCTCGAGTTCGCGGCGGACGGCAGCGTGCAGGTTCACTTTCCGTGGCGCGACGGAAGCCTCAAGTCGGCGAGCGTCGACGAGCTCCTGCCGTACGCGTTCGAGTTGCCCGACCCGCAGGCGCAGTGACCTGGCTGCCGCAGGAATCGATCCGCATCAAGCGCGACGGCGGCGCGCTCGACGCCGGCGAACTGACGCGAATCGCGCGCGGAATCGGTGACGGAAGCTTCAGTGACGCGCAGGTCGGTGCGTTCGCGATGGCGGTCCACCAGCGCGGCATGAGCCCCGCGGAATGCGCGACTTTCACGATGGCGATGCGCGACAGCGGCGAAGTCCTCGACTGGCGCGCCGATTCGCTGCCCGGTCCGGTGCTCGACAAGCACTCCACCGGCGGCGTCGGCGACCTGGTGTCGCTCGCGCTCGGGCCGATGCTCGCGGCCTGCGGGGCCTACGTGCCGATGATCGTCGGCCGCGGGCTCGCGCACACCGGCGGCACGCTCGACAAGCTCGAGTCGATACCCGGCTACCAGTCGCGGCCGCTGCCCGATCGCGTGCGCCGGGCGATGCGAGAGGCCGGCGTCGCCATCGTCGGCGCCGGGGACCGAATTGCGCCGGCTGACCGTCGCCTGTACGCGATCCGTGACGTTACCGCGACCGTGGATTGCCTGCCGCTGATCGTCGCCTCCATTCTCTCGAAGAAGCTGGCGGCGGGCCTCCAGGGCCTGGTGCTCGACATCAAGCGCGGCAACGGCGCCGTGCTGCCCGAGCCCGAGCGCGGCCGAGAGCTGGCGCAAGCCATGATTGCGACGGCTGCCGGCGCGGGACTCCCGGTCCGCGCGCTATTGACCGACATGTCCGAGCCGCTCGCGCGCTCAGCCGGCAATGCGCTCGAGGTCCTCGAGGCGATCGCGCTGCTTCGCGGCGAGACGCCCGACGCGCGGCTGCTCGAGGTCACGCTGGCGCTGGGACAGGAAGTGCTGTTGCTCGGCAAGCTTGCGAAAGATGCGAAGTCGGCGCGTTCAGCTCTCGCGCGTTCGATCACGAGCGGCGCCGCTGCGGAGCGGTTCGCGCGAATGGTCGCCAGCCTCGGCGGACCAGCCGACATCCTGCATAGGCCCGGCGCGCACCTCGCGAAGGCAGCAATCGTCGCGGACGTGCCCGCGGGCCGGGACGGAGTTATCGTGGCGATCGACACGCGCGCGGCCGGATTCGCAGTCGTGATGCTGGGCGGCGGCCGGACCGCGCCCGACCAGCCGGTGGATCACGCCGTCGGGTTTGACCGCCTGTTGCCGCTGGGCACAAGGGTGCAGAAGGGCGACGCGATCGCCCGCGTCCATGCGGCCAGCCGCGCCGCGGCGGAGGCGGGCGCAGCCGCGCTCACCGCGGCATTCTCCATCGGGGAACGGACGGCAGAGGCACCGCCGCTGGTGGAGCGGATCTAGGACAGAGCCGTCCTAGCCGAAGCGGCGGCGGGGCTGGTATCGCCGTCCGGCGGGCGCATGACGAGCCGGTGCGGCGCGACGGGCGGGCGCGGCGGGCGCGGCGCGATGCACCGCCGGCGCCAGTTCCTTGCGCTCGAATGCAGGCGTCGGAAAGAACGGCACCGACTGGCGCATCGTCCGCTCGATGTCGCGCAGCAGCGGCGCCTCATCCTCGGAAACCAGCGACACGGCGTGGCCGTCATTGCCGGCGCGCGCCGTGCGGCCGATACGGTGCACGTAGTCCTCGGGCACGTGCGGCAGGTCGAAGTTGACGACCTGCGGCAGCTCGCGGATGTCGAGGCCGCGCGAGGCGACCTCGGTCGCGACGAGCGCCGTCAGCTTGCCCGCCTTGAAGTCCGCGAGCGCGCGCGTGCGCGCGGCCTGGCTCTTGTTGCCGTGGATGGCCGCGGAGCGGATGCCGGCCCGGTCGAGCTGCTCGGAAAGCCGATTCGCGCCGTGCTTGGTGCGCGTGAAGACGAGCACCTGGTGCCAGCGGCCCTCGCCGCTCGCGCCGTTCTCGAAGAGATGGACGAGCAGGTGACGCTTGTCGTCTTTCCTGACGCGAAACGCGAGCTGCGTGACGCGCTCGACCGTGCTGTTCGGCGGCGTGACCTCGACCTGGACGGGATTGACGAGGATGCGCGAGGCGAGCGAGCGGATGTCGGGCGTGTAGGTCGCGGAGAACATCAGGTTCTGCCGTTTCGCGGGCAGCAGCTTGATGATGCGGCGGATGTCGTGGATGAAGCCCATGTCGAGCATGCGGTCGGCTTCGTCGAGCACGAGGTGGCGAACCTCCGAGAGGTTTGCGAGCCCGCGGTTCGCGAGGTCGAGGAGCCGTCCCGGCGTCGCCACCAGGATGTCGCAGCCGGCGCGCAGGCCGTTGATCTGCGGCTGCTCGCCGACGCCGCCGAAGACGACGCGGGCGCGCAGCTGCTTGTTCGCGCCGTACACGCGGATGCTCTCGAGGATCTGCGCCGCGAGCTCGCGGGTCGGCGCGAGCACGAGCACGCGCGGCCCGCGGCCGGCGGCCGTGCCGAGCAGCTGCAGCAAGGGCAGCACGAAGGCCGCCGTCTTGCCGGTGCCTGTCTGGGCGCCGGCGAGCAGGTCGCGGCCCGCCAGCACCGGCGGAATGGCGCCGACCTGGATGGGCGTCGGCGTGTCGTAGCCGTGCGCGGAAATAGCAGAAAGCAACTCAGGCTCAAGCCCGAGATCGTTGAAATTCATGATGATTCTTGTGGGTGGGAAAGGGGAAGGCGGGCGAACTATACAGGAACCGCCGTTCCGACGCTGGACTTGGCAAAGTAGCATATGACAATCGACCGGGGAGACCTTCTATGCGCAACCTGACGACCGCCCTCATCGCGACGCTCTGCCTCGGCTTATCCGGCTGCGGCTACAACACGATCCAGACCCAGGACGAGGCCGTGAAGGGCGCCTGGTCGGAGGTCGTCAACCAGTACCAGCGGCGCGCGGACCTCATCCCGAATCTCGTGAACACGGTCAAGGGTTACGCGGCCCAGGAACAGGCGGTACTGATCGGCGTGACCGAGGCGCGCGCCCGCGCGACGTCGATCCAGGCCACGCCGGAGCTCATCAACGATCCCGCGGCGCTGCAGAAATTCCAGGCGGCACAGGGCGAACTGACCAGCGCGCTGAAGAGCCTGCTCGTCGTCGTCGAGCGGTATCCGGACCTGAAATCCGACCAGAACTTCCGCGACCTGCAGGCGCAGCTCGAGGGCACCGAGAACCGCATCGCCGTAGCGCGGAACCGCTACATCGCGGAAGTGCAGGCTTTCAACGGGACGATCCGGCGCTTCCCGGTCAACCTGACGGCGATGATCTTCAACTACGACGTGAAGCCGAACTTCACGGTCGAGAACGAGGCCGTGATCTCGCAGCCGCCCGACCGTGGATTTCACGCCGCCATCCCCGCAGCCTGCTGAAGCGCCGGCACCCGAGCCCGCGACCTGAAGGACGGCGAAGGGGACGCGCACCTTCATATTCGCAAAGGTGCGCGTCCCTTTCACGAATATGAAGGTGCGCGTCCCCTTCGCCATCCCCTTCCGCGTCGCCGCGGTGGCCGCGGCGTGGCTCGTGTCCGTCGCCGCTCCGGTGACGGCGGCCGGCGCGCAGGCACTGCAACCCGTGCCGCCGCTCGAGTCGCGCGTCACGGACCAGACCGGCACGCTGACGGCGGCGGAACGCTCGGCGCTCGAGGAAAAGCTCGCCGCGTTCGAGGCGCGGAAAGGCGCGCAGATCGCGGTGCTGATCGTGCCGACCACAGCGCCCGAGGCGATCGAGCAGTACTCGATCCGCGTGGTCGACGCGTGGAAGCTCGGCCGCGAGAAGCCGGACGACGGCGCGCTGCTCCTCGTCGCGATGCAGGACCGCGCGCTTCGCATCGAGGTCGGCCGCGGGCTCGAGGGCGCGCTCACGGACCTCGTCGCCAACCGCATCATCGACGAGACCATCACGCCGCGATTCCGCGAGGGCGAC
This sequence comes from uncultured Gammaproteobacteria bacterium, assembly GCA_963728615.1. Taxonomy (GTDB): domain Bacteria; phylum Pseudomonadota; class Gammaproteobacteria; order Steroidobacterales; family Steroidobacteraceae; genus SCUD01. The sequence continues at coordinate 660,070 of CAVSKQ010000003.1, read as the reverse complement.
TTCGCGGGCGGCATCGCGGCCGGCGTCGAGCGCATGATCGCCGTCGTCGACGGCGAGCCCTTGCCCGAGCCCGAGAAGCACTGGGACGGGCCGCAGGGCCTCGGCGGGATGCTGCCGATGCTGTTCTTCGTCGTTTTCTTCGCGTCGACCATCCTGCGCGCGATCTTCGGCCGCGCCCTCGGATCGGTCGCGACCGGCGGCGTCGCGGGTGGCATCGCCTGGCTCGTCACGCAGGCGCTCGGGCTTGCCGTCGGTGTCGGGCTCGTCGGGCTCGTGCTGTCGCTCGTGCTCGGGTTCGGCAACGGCGGCCGCTGGTCGAGCCGCCCCGGTCATGGCGGATGGACGACCGGTGGCTGGGGCGGCGGCGGCTTCGGTTCGGCGCGGCGGCGGAGGATTCGGCGGCGGCGGCGGCAGCTTCGGGGGCGGCGGCGCCTCGGGGCGCTGGTAGGCGATGTCTCCCGGCCGCACGCTGAAGCACCTGTTCTCGACGCGCTGGGGCACGCGCCGGCGGTTCACGGCCGAAGTGCGCGCGCGCATCGAGGCGGCGATCGCCGCGCTCGAACACCGGCACGCGGGCGAGATCCGCTTCGCGATCGAGACGGCCTTCGACCTGCCGGAGCTCTGGTACGGCACGACGCCGCGCGAGCGCGCGGTGCAGGTGTTCGGCCATCTCGGCGTGTGGGACACCGAAGGCAATAACGGCGTGCTGATCTACGTGCTGATGGCGGACCGCGACGTCGAGATCGTCGCCGATCGCGCGATCGCCGCGCGCGTGCCACAGGCGGACTGGGATGCCGTCTGCCGCGAGATGGAGACGCATTTCCGGGCGGGCCGCTTCGGCGAGGGTGCCGAAGCCGGAATCGTTGGAGTAGGGAGGCTGCTCGCGCGGCACTTTCCGGGGCAGGGCGGGGACCGCAACGAACAGCCGGACGCGCCGGTCTTTCTCTGAGCGCCGCGGGCTTCAGGCGAGCGTGTGATAGACCTTCTGCACGTCGTCGTCCTGCTCGAGCTTGTCGATGAGCTCGAGCGCCTCGGTCGCCTGGGCTTCCGATAGCTCCATCGGCGTCGTGCAGACGTATTCCTGCTCGGCCGAGATCGGCACGATCTTGCGTTCCTCGAGCCGCTTCTGCAGATGGCCGAAATCCTCGAACGCGCAGCGCACGACGAGCTGCGGCTCGCCGCTCTCCCCGGTGCTCTCGCCCATCTCGTCGAGACCGTGGTCGATGAGGTCGAGCTCGAGCTCGTCCTGCGTCGATGCCATCCGGCTTCAGGCGGAAGACGCCCATGCGGCGGAACAGGAAGCTGACGCTGCCGTTGCTCGCGAGGTTGCCGCCGTGCTTCGAAAGGATGTTGCGCACGCTCGCGACCGTGCGCGTCGGGTTGTCGGTCGCCGTCTCGACGAGCACGGCAACGCCGTGCGGCGCGTAGCCCTCGTAGAGGACCTGCTGGAAATCCGTGGCGCCCTGCCCGGAGGCGCGCTTGATCGCGGCCTCGACCTTGTCCTTCGGCATGTTGATCGCGCGGGCGTTCTGGATCACCCGCCGCAGCGCGGGGTTGCTGTTGGGATCGGCACCGCCCGCCTTGACGGCGATCGTGATGTCCTTGCCGATGCGCGCGAACTGCTTCGCCATCCGGTTCCACCGGGCGAACATGGCGTGCTTGCGGACTTCGAAGATGCGTCCCATTGCGGGTAGGATGCCGGGATGCGCGCGGCCGTACAACGCTGGGCGATCGAACGCGTGCTGCAGGGCGCGCGGGCGGCACTGGCGCGCGCGCATTCCGTGGATCGCGTGCGCGAGCTGACGGCGCGGGCTGCACCGTTCGTCGCGCGACGGGAAGCGTACGTGGCCTCGGAAACCCTTGCGATCGGCGAGGCCCGCGGCCGGTGGGTCACGCCGGCAGGCCACGCGCAGGGCGGCGTGATCCTCTACTTCCACGGCGGCGGGTTCGTCGCCGAGTGTCGTGCGATCCACGATCCGCTGGTCGCGGCGATCGGCCGCGCGGCCGGCGCGCGCGGCCTCATGATCGACTATCGGTTGGCACCGGAACATCCGTTTCCGGCCGCGACCGACGACTGCTTCTCGGCCTGGAACTGGATGCTGTCGACAGGTTTCGACCCCGCGCGAGTCGTGTTCGCCGGCGACTCGTCGGGCGGCAACCTCGCACTCGTCACCGCGATGCGCGCCCGCGACGAAGGCCTGCCACTGCCTGCCGCGATCGTGCTGATGTCGCCCGTGCTCGACCTGACCTTCGGCGGACCGTCGTTCGTGCGCAACGACGGCATCGACCCGATGTTCCGCGCCGAGACGGCGCGGCGGCTCCAGGACTGGTACGCCCCGGACCTCGACCTCGCGGACCCGCGCATCTCGCCCCTGTTCGGACGTGCCGACGGCCTGCCGCCCACGCAGCTGCACGTCGGCAGTCCGGAGATCCTGCTCGACGACACGCTGCGCTACGCGGCCAAGGCCCCGGGCTCGATCGCGGCGGTCTGGCACGGCATGCCGCACGTGTTCCCCGCCATGCGCGGACTCGTCGACGGCGACCGCGCGATCGCCGAGATGGCCGACTTCATCCGCGCGCACACGTCCGAGGCGACCCGCGGTGCGTGAAATGCATCCGCTCGCACGACATGTAGCCGACGTCCCGGACTTTCCGCAGCCGGGCATCCTGTTCCGCGACATCACGCCGCTCCTGCGCTCGCACTTCCAGGAAGCCGTCGACGCGCTCGACGCGCTCTGGAGCGATCGCGAATGGTCCGAAGCGGAGGCGGTGGCCGGCATCGAGTCGCGGGGCTTCATCCTGGCCGCGGCGCTCGCCGAGAAGCGCGGCAAGGGATTCGTGCCGGTGCGCAAGAAGGGCAAGCTGCCGCCGCCCGTCGTGGAGCGCAAGTACGACCTCGAATACGGCTCCGGCGTTCTGGAAATGCAGCGCGGACGAGGGGCGGCTGATCCTCGTGGACGACGTGCTCGCAACTGGCGGAACACTCGGCGCCTCCGCTGCGCTCGCGACGGACGCGGGCTTTCGCGTACTGCACGCGGGCGTCCTGATCGACCTCGGCATCAGGCAGGACTTCCGCTGCCTCGGCGAGGCGCCGCGCGCCGTGATCCGCTATGGCGAGTGATGCCCCCGCAATCCTCGTAGTGATGGCGTTGCCCGCGGAATCCGCGGGCGTGTTCGAAGTTGCCGGCATCGAAGTGCTCTATACCGGCGTCGGCAAGGTCAATGCAGCGATCGCGCTGACGCGGCGCATCGCGCGCCTGCGCCGCGAGGGCCGCGGGCCGCCGCTCGTCGTCAACTTCGGCACGGCCGGTAGTGCACGCATCCCTGCGCGCACGCTCGTCGCCTGCCGGCGCTTCGTCGACCGCGACATGGACGTCGGCGCGCTCGGCTTCGCGCCTGGCACCACGCCCTTCGACGAGCTTCCGCCGATGCTCGAGTTTCCCGCGGTGTTCGCGGGCCTGCCGGAGGCCGTGTGCGGCTCGGGCGACTCGTTCGCGACGATCGACCATGGCCCCGCCTGCGACGTCGTGGACATGGAGGCTTACGCGCTCGCGAAGGCCTGCCGCGTCGAGGGCGCCGGCTTTGCCTGCGCGAAATACGTGAGCGACGGCGCGGACGAGAACGCGGCGCTGCACTGGAAGGAGAACGTGGCCGGCGCCGCAGACCGTTTCCTCGCGCTCTACCGCGAGCTCGTCACGCGGACAGGCGCGAGCCTTGCTTGAGGGCGATGTAGCCCTGGACCATCTCCAAGGCGCTCTTCGTGCAGGGCGGCAGTTCCGCGTCGCTCGTCCCGAGCGGCGTCACGCGCTCGCCCCAGCGCAGCACGTGCGCCGACCAGGACAGTCCCGCGCCGAACCCGGTCAGCAGCAGGTTGCAGCCGGGCGTGACGCGGCCTTCCTCCAGCGCTTCGACGAGCGCGACGGGCACGGTCGCCGAGGACATGTTGCCGTAGCGCTGGATGTTGACGACGCAACGCTCCATCGGGATGCCGGCGCGCTTCGCGACCGCCTCGATGATGCGCAGGTTCGCCTGGTGCGGGACGACGACGTGCACGTCGTCGGCCGCGAGCCTGCGTGCCTTCAGCACGGTCTCGCAGGCCTGGCTCATGCCGACGACCGCGCGCTTGAAAATCTCCTGGCCCTCGAACACCCACTCGGTGTCGCCGAGCACCCAGCCCTGGTTGGCGTAACGCGTGCCCATGCCGTGCACCTGCAGGATGCCGCGCGCGTCGCCATAGCAGCCGAGCCGGTCCGCCAGCACGCCTTCCTCGTGGTCCGTCGCCTGAAGGACGACGGCCGCGCAACCATCGCCGAAGAGCACGGCGACATTCCGGTTCGTCCAGTCCATCAACGTCGAGATCAGCTCCGCGCCGATCACGAGGGCGTTCTTCACGACCCCCGACTTGATCATCGCGCTCGCGGTCGTGAGCCCGTACAGGAAGCTGGTGCAGGCGGTGTTGACGTCCATGGCGCCGCAACCGGACGCGCCCAGGCGGGCCTGGAGCCAGGACGCCATGTTGGGCACCTGCTCGTCCATGCTGCAGGTCCCGAACACGATGAGGTCGATTTTGCCCGGCTCGAGGCCGGCCCCCGCGAGGGCGCGCCGGGCCGCGACCTCGGCCATCTCGCCGAGCGAGACATGGGAGACGCGCCGCTCGTGGATGCCGGTCCGGCTGCGAATCCAATCGTCGTCGGTATCGAGGAAGGTCGCGATGTCGGCATTCGACAGGACCGCCGGCGGCATGCACTTGCCCCAGCCCGTGATCGTCGCAAACTGCGCCATACCGCCCGATTGTACGGCTTCCAACCTTTGGGGCGGCCGGGGCGTCCAAGTCCATGAACGGATTGCGAATCGGACGCCGCAGGTGACGAATCTGGCAAGTGCTGTGGAATCGGGCGCTGAACTGGTGACGCGGGCTTGCCGGGGCGACGAGGGCGCTTTCGAGGCCCTTTATCGCCAGCACGCCGGGCGCGTGTACGGGCTCTGCCTGCGCATGTGCGGCCAGGCGCAGACGGCGGAGGACCTGACCCAGGACACCTTCGTCAACGCCTGGCGGAGCCTGCCGGGATATGAAGGCAGGAGCAGTTTTTCCACGTGGCTGCACCGGATCGCGGTGAACGCGGTGCTCGCGAAGAGACGCAGTCCCCAGGGCCGGAACGAAGTCAGCATGACGGACGAGCTAGGCGGGCAGACGGAATTCGAGGCCGCATGCGACGCTGGACGAGGCGACTCCGATCGACGTCGAGCGGGCGATCGCAGCGCTGCCGCCCGGCGCGCGCGACATCGTCGTGCTGCACGGGATTTACGGATACAGCCACGAGGAGGCCGCCGGGATGCTCGGCGTCGCGGTCGGCACCTGCAAGGCGCAGCTGCATCGCGCGCGGCACCTGATGCGCGCGCGCATGGGCACGGAGATCGCAACATGAACACCATTCCGTTCGGGCCGCGAAATCCCCCGGAGGATCCGCTGCTCGCGAAGGCCGCCGAACTGCCGAAGGACATCGAGCCCTCGCGCGACCTGTGGCCCGGCATCGCCGCCCGCCTCGGCGAGGCGCCGCGCAAGCCGGCGGGAAAGGCCTTTCGCTGGCCGATGGCGCTGGCCGCAGGATTCCTGGTGGCGTCGGTGTCGGCACTCCTGACCTGGAGCCTGATGCGCGCCCCGGAGCCGGCCGTGGTTGCCGGCACTCCGACCGGGCAGGCGCAGGCGACCGACATCGTGCCGGTGAGCTACGGCACCGAACTCCGGGCTCACGGCGCAGGAGTTGACGGCGCGCGACGAGCTGGTCGTGCAATTCCGCGAGAAGTTCACGACGCTCAGGCCCGAGACGCGGGACGCGATCGTGAAGAATCTCGCGATCATGCAGGCCGCGGCGGACGAGATCGACGCCGCGCTCGCGAAGGACCCGGCGAGCGGCATGCTGAAGGGCATGCTGGTGGGAACGTACAAGCAGGAATTGCAGTTGTATTCGACGGTCGTCACCTCGAGTGGCGGCCACACGAGGAGAACCTGAGATGATCACCCGGAACACCTGGCTCGCGGCCGCCGTCCTGGCCGCGGCCGTCCCGCCCGCGGTGGCGCAGCAGCAGATCACGACAAGCGCGCGAACGTCGCGCCCGACGCGACGGTCGAGGTGTCGAACGTGCAGGGCAGCGTCGACGATCACCGACCTGGGACAAGAACGAGGTCGAGCTCGTCGCCGAGCTCGAGAGCGACAAGGACGAGCTCGAGTTCGAGGCCACGGAACGCAACGTGCGCATCGAGGTCGAGCGGCCCGACGGCAAGTATGGCCGCGGCGACGAGCAAGACGCCAACCTGACGCTGCGCGTTGCCGCCCGCGCGCGGCTCATCGTCGACACCGTGAGCGCCGACATCGGGTCGACGGCGTGCCCGCGGCGAGCAGAGCCTGGAGTCCGTGAGCGGCGAGGTCCGCACCCAGGCGTTCGACGCGGCCGTGAAGGCGGCATCCGTTTCGGGCGAGGTCATCGTGACGGGCAACGGCGGCAAGGCGGCCGTGACGACCGAGAACGTGAGCGGCAGCTCCGTCGTCACGGGCGTGCGCGGCAGCTATCGACGGCGAGGTGGTGAGCGGCGAGATCAGCGCTTCCGTCGCGGCGGCCGATTACCTGGAAGTGAGCACGGTGTCCGGCGAGATCAATGTCCAGGCCGAGCTCACGCCGACCGCGCGGGTCGAAATGGGATCGGTGAGCGGCACGGTGACGCTGCGGATCAAGCCGCCGGTGAATGCCGATTTCGACATCGAGTCCTTCAGCGGTGACATCGAGAGCTGCTTCGGACCGGAGCCGCGCGACACCAGCAAGTACACTCCCGGCAGCGAGCTCAATTTCACCCAGGGCAAGGGCGGCGCACGGGTAGAGATCGAGACGCTTTCCGGGGAGATCAGCGTCTGCGACCGCTGAGATAGAATCATGCGTGCCCCTCGAACGACGCCACGCACGCATCCCGGCCGCCATCGCGCTCGTCGCGCTGGCGGCCTTTGCCGTCCTGTGGATCGGCGTGCGCACCCCGTTCGCGCGCGGGATGGTCGAGGGCTGGATCGCGGACGTCGCGGGACTGCCGGCGACGGTTGAATCGCTCGGTCTCGGGTTCTTCCCGTCGCCCTCGGTCCGGATCGGCGGACTCTCGATCGCGCAACCGCCCACCTTCGGGGACGAGCCTCTCGTGACAATCGGCCAGTTGCGCCTGCGAATTCCCTGGACCGAGATCTTCGACATCTCGGAGGTCGAGACGATTTCCGCCTCGGACGCGACCGTGCGGCTCATCGTGAACCCGGACGGGACCGCGAACTGGTCGAAGCTCGGCGGCGAACCGGTGCCTGGCGCGGCGGCGGCACCTGCCGCGGAGCCGGCCCGCTGGCGCATCGGCACTGTCGAGCTCGAACGCGGAACGATTGACTACCGGGACCTCGCCTCGGGATCGCACGCAGAGTTCACCGGCATCACGCTCACGGCGGATGACATTGAGCCCGGCCAGCGGTTTCCCTTCGACCTGAAGGCCGGCGGCATCTTCGGTCCCAATACCACCCACCTTGCAGTGAAAGGTCAGGGCCGCATCGACACCGCGGCCGGGCAGTACGAGGGATCGGCGCTCGAGTTTCGCGGCTGGCTGGGCGGCGAGCCCTTGCCGCTCGCCGGCGCGGAGCTTGCGGGCACGCTCGGGCAGGCGGCTTACGACGGCGCATCGGGCGTCGCGACCGCCACCGACGGGCGTTTCGAGTTCGCGGAGGTTCCAGGGCGGTTCACGGGCCGCATCGATTTCGGCGGGACGGCGCTGGCAGCGAACCTTGCCGTGACGACGGTAGCCTTCGCCCCGCGCACGACCGCCATCATCCTCGGTCAACCGCTGCCGGCGACGTCCGATCCCGCCGCATTCGAGTCGCTGCAGTTCGCGCTCACCGCGTCGTTGCAGGACGGCGCGCTGCGCCTCGACCCGGTCACGGGACGCCTCGATGACACGAACTTCGCGGCCCGCGTCGTGCCGGCCGAGCGGCTCATACGTGCCAAGCTCGATCGCATCGACCTCGATCGATACTTGCCCGCCGCGCCTGGCAAGGCGACCCGCAGTTCGGCGTCCGGCAATGCGGCTTCGAGCAACGAGGCGGCGCCCGGCAAGCAGGCGACGCTCGAGGCAACGGTCGCCGAGCTCGCGAAGCTCGACCTCGACGCCGAGATCCGCGTGGAGCGAGGCGCGCATCGCGGGCGCGACGGTCCGCGATGCCGTGATCCGCGTCGAGCGGGGCGGGGAGTCGCCACCATGAACCTGGCGCCCGAGCAGCTCGCCGACGCGCTGCTGCCCTGGTTCGACGCCCATGGCCGCCACGGCCTGCCCTGGCAGGCGGACCCGACGCCTTACCGCGTCTGGGTGTCGGAAGTGATGCTGCAGCAGACGCAGGTGGACACCGTTAAGCCTTTCTTCGAGCGCTTCACGGCGCGATTCCCGGACCCGGCGGCACTCGCCGCGGCACCGGCGGACGAGGTCATGCGCCACTGGGCCGGCCTCGGCTATTACGCGCGCGCCCGCAACCTGCATCGGGCCGCGCAGGAAATCGTCGCGCGCCACGGTGGGCGGCTGCCGGCATCGCTCGACGCGCTGATGGCGTTGCCCGGGATCGGGCGTTCCACCGCGGGCGCAATCCTGGCGCTCGCCTCTGGACAGCCACACCCGATACTCGACGGCAACGTGAAGCGCGTGCTGGCGCGGGTATTCCTCGTGGAGGACCCGCCCGATTCGAGCGCGGGCCTGCAACGGCTATGGAGCCTCGCCGCGGCTTCGACACCCACACGGCGCGTCGCCGCATACACGCAGGCCATCATGGATCTCGGCGCGACGGTCTGCACCCGCGCGAAGCCGGCCTGCGCGCGCTGCCCGCTGTCGAGCGGCTGCGCCGTGCTCAAGGCGGGGCGCACCGATGCCATTCCGGTCGCGAGGCGGCGCGCGCGGCGCGGCGCCCGGACGGCGCATTTCGTGTTCGTGCTGGCGGGCGGGCGCGTGCTGCTCGAGCGCCGTCCGCCGCGCGGCATCTGGGGCGGGCTGTGGACGCCCCCGGAGTATCCGGATGCAGAGTCCGCCGGCGCCTTCCTTGCGGCGCGATTCGGCGCCGGGAGGCCCGCGCGGCGGCTCGCGCCCGTCCTGCACGCGTTCACGCATTTCGACCTCCTGATAGAGCCCTGGGTCGTCGACCTCGGCGCGGATGCGGGGCAGGCGGCAGACGGCGAAGCGCGCTGGCACGAACTTGCCGCCCTGGAGGCGGTCGGATTGCCCGCGCCCGTGGCAAGATTGCTCGAGGAGTTGAGAGATGGCCCGAATGGTCCACTGCGTGAAGCTCGGCCGCGAGGCGGAAGGCCTCGAGCGGCCGCCGTATCCGGGTGAACTCGGTCAGCGCATCTTCGAGAACGTCTCGAAGGAAGCCTGGCAGAAGTGGCTCGGACACCAGACCATGCTGATCAACGAGTACCGGCTCGTGGCATTCGAGCCCAAGGCGCGCCAGTTCCTGGTGGGCGAGATGGAGAAGTATTTCTTCGGTGGCGGATCCGACAAGCCGCAGGGCTTCGTGGACCCGGAAGCCGCGCCATGAATCCCATGCAACTCGGCCACGCAGCGCGCAAGGCCGGGCGCGCGGCCGAGGCGCTCGATCACTATCGCTCGGCCGTCGAGCTCGAGCCCGGCAGCGCCGAGGCGCAGAGCGTCTATGGCCTGATGCTGCTGCAGCTCGGGCACGCCGCCGAGGCGGAGGCGCCGCTGCGCAAGGCGGTCGCCATCGCGCCAGCCCACCCGGCCCTGCGCATGAACCTCGCGCAATGGCTCACGCAGCAGGGCAAGCTCGACGAGGCCCTGCGCGTCGTCGAGACCATCGTCGCCGACGAGCCCAACAGGCACTGGGCCTGGGAGCGGCTCGGCGAGCTGAAGGCGCGCCTTCGGCGTTTTGACGAAGCCGCGGACAACTTCGGCCGCGCAGTGCAACTGCAGCCGCAGGACCCGTCGCTTCTCTTCAAGCTCGCGCAGGCGAACTTCGACAGCGGCCGCCGCAAGGAGGCCGCGCAAGTGCTGTCCGCCGCAGCGATGCTCGCGCCGGGCACCCCGTCGATCTTCCGCTTGAACGCGGACCTGCACGAGGCCGCGGCCGACTGGGGTGCCCTGGAGCGCGAGGCCGTCGCGTGGCGCAACGCCGTTCCCAACGATCCCGCGCCCTGGCGGGCACTCGCGAAGGCGCAGTTGCAGAGCGGCTATGCACGGCTCGCGATGCAGAGTCACCAGCGGGCCTTCGAGCTCGGCGGCCGCAGCGCCGAGTGGCTCGCAACCTACGGCCGCGTATGCCTGCATGCGCTCGACCACGATGCCGCCGAGGCGGCGTTCGCGGAAGCCGAGAATCTCGACCCGATGAATGCCGCCATGCTCTCGGGCTCGGCGATCCTCCGGATGTGGAAAGGCGACTTCGACGGTGCCCGCGCGTACTGCCGCCGGGCGCTCGACTCGAACCCGCGCGATGCGACCGCGCTCAAGACGCTCGCCGATCTCGAGGACAACCGCCTGCCCGCGGCGGACTTCGCGGCATTGCAGGCGATCGCCGAATCGACCGAGACGAGGCTTCCGGACCGGATCACGGCCTGGTACTCGCTCGGCGACTGCCTCGACTCGGAGGACCGGATCGACGAGGCGTTCGCGGCGTACCAGCGCGCGAACGCGCTCGCGGGCGAGCAGGCCCGGGCGGAGCGACTGCTCTATGACCGCGCGCAAAGCGAGCGGAACACGGCGGAGTTGATGTCGATTTTCCGCAGCGTCCCGCCGGCGCCGGCCGCCCCTGCTGACGACGGCCCGGTGCCGATCTTCATCGTCGGCATGCCGCGCTCCGGCACGACGCTCATCGAGAGCGTGATCGGCGCGCATTCGAAGGTTGCGACCGGGGGTGAGACCGCCGGGATCCGCACGATCCTGCCGGACTTCCTCGCTCAGGCGCGCGCGATGCCTCTTGCGCAGATCCCGGACGATAAATGGATGGCGTGGCGGGCAGTATTCCGCGGGCTGCTGCCGCCGGCCGGTGACGCGCGCTTCGTCACCGACAAGAATCCCTGGAACTTCGACTCGATCGGGATAATCCGGCGGCTCTTCCCGGACGCGCGCATCGTGCACGTGCGGCGCATTCCCATGGAGACCGGGTTCTCGATCTGGCGCAACGAATTCACAAAGCTAGTGCGCTTCACGCACGACCTCGTGGACATCGGGCACTACTACGGCGAGTACGCGCGCGTGATGGCGCACTGGGAACGGGTCGCCGGCGATGCGTTCACGACGATCCAGTACGAGGACTTCGTCGCGCGCTTTCCCGCGTCGGCGCGAGAGCTCGTGGCGTACTGCGGGCTCGAGTGGGAGGAGGGCTGCGGCGAGTTCTGGAAGAGCGGCCGCGCCGTCAGCACGATCAGCACGGTGCAGGTCCGAAAGCCGCCCAAGGAGCCGGGTCGGCGCGCCGAGGCCTACGCGACGCACCTGGAGCCGCTCGTCAAGGCCCTGAAGGTCATGAGCGTCGACCTCGAAACCGGGCGTTATCTCGGGGAATGAGGATTCTTGACGCCCGCGCGAGCCGCCCTGTCTAATACGCAGCCCCGAGCACGGCCAGGTAGCTCAGTTGGTAGAGCAGCGGACTGAAAATCCGCGTGTCGGTGGTTCGATTCCGCCCCTGGCCACCAGTTTTTTCAGCTGGTTACGCGAGTTCAACAACGGCCGACTGCGCGACGAATGTCTGAACGAGCACTGGATCATCTCGCTCGCTCGCGCATGTATGGTGATCGAAGACTGGAGACGCGAGTACAAGGAGGCGAGACCGAAGGAATCACTGGCTGGGCTGACGCCCGTTCAGTACGCACAGCAACTGGCCATGAGGCCATCTACAATGCCGGACGACTCCAAATCACTCCGCTACTGAAAGCGGGGGGACGTCGAGTACAGATCGATTACCCTTGCCTTAATCTTTCTTCGCAGCGTCGGATGCAAATCCCGCGATTACGCGCTCCAGCGTGGCAAGTTCCACGGGCTTGACGAGGTGGTCGTCGAAGCCCGCCGCATGGGTGCGCGCGCGATCTTCCACCTGACCATACCCGGTGAGCGCAATGAGCCGCAGCGCCCCACGATCCGGCCTGTCCCGCAACCGCTCCGCAAGCTCATAGCCGTTCATCAGCGGCAGTCCGATATCGATAAGCGCGATGTGCGGCCTGAATAATTCAATACGTTCGAGCGCTTGGTGACCGCTGTAGACGGCCTGAGTTTCGTGGCCTTGCATGCTCAGGAGCGCCGCGAGCGAATTCGCCGCATCGACATTGTCGTCTACAATTAAAATACGCCGCGGAGGCACGGTGAAAATCGCCTTTTCGAAGCGTTGCGCGTGGGGCGAGACCACCCGCGGCAGCTTGATCCTGAACGTAGAGCCTTGCCCGATGGAAGGGCTCTCGACGGCGACCTCCCCGCCGTGCATCTGCACCAGGCGCTTGACGACGGCAAGCCCGATCCCGAGGCCGCCCTGCGCCCGATCGAGCGTGCGATCGCTTTGCACGAACAGATCGAAAACTCTCGGCAGCAACTCCGGGGAAATGCCAGTGCCGTTGTCGGTGACTTCGACGACAACTGCGGGGCCTTCTAAATACGTGCGCACCGAGATCTCTCCGCCCGGATCGGTGAATTTGGCGGCGTTGGAGAGGATGTTCCCTACGCATTGCACGAGCCGGGCGAAATCGCCGTTCACGTACAGCGCTTCGCGGCCTGGGGCGGGGATGACGGAAAGCCGGTGCTGCTTTTCGAGCAAATGCGGCTCGACCGTCTCGACGGCCTGAGCGACGACGCTGCCGAGCTCGATCGCATCGCTTCGAAGCTTGATGCTCCCCCGTGTGATGCGCGACACATCGAGCAAATCGTCCACGAGCCTCTGGAGGTGCGTCACCTGGCGCTGAATCGTGGTGACCGCGGACTGTCCATGAACGCTGTCAGCCGGCACGCGGGAAAGGATTTCGCTTGCGGTACGAATGGGCGCGAGCGGATTGCGCAGCTCGTGCGCGAGCATGGCAAGAAATTCGTCCTTCAGCCGATGTTCTTCAAGCAGGCGCTTTTCGAAGTCTTTTCGTCGCCGAATATCCCGCAGGATCTTTGAGGCCCCGATAACCATGCCCTCACTATTCTTGACAGGCGAAATCGTAAGTGAAACTTCGATTCTTTGCCCGTCCTTGGTGAGGCGCACCGTGTCGAAGTGCTCGATGCGCTCACCGCGCCGCGATTGCTCCAGGATGTGCCGCTCCTCTTCGTACAAATCCGGTGGAATGATCGTCATGACGGGCTTACCGACAATCTCGGACTCTGTGTATCCAAAGAGCCGCTCCGCGGCCTGATTCCACGACGATATCTGGCCGTCGATACTCTCGCTGATAATCGCGTCATCCGACGATTCGACGATTGCCACTAGCCGGGCCGCTCTGAGCTCCCAAAAACGACGCTCGCTGATATCACGAAAAACGAGTACGACGCCGAGGACTCGGCCGTCCGGCGCTCGGATGGGCGCGGCGCTGTCGTCAATCGGGATTTCACGATCATCCTTCGACAGCAGCACGGTGTGGTTCGCAAGGCCCTGAACGCGCCCGCTGCGCAGCACCTTGTCGACCGGGTTCTCTGCAACCGCTCGGGTGAACTCGTTAACTATGTGAAACACACGATCGAGCGGTTGCTCTTTTGCCTCCGCGCGCGACCATCCAATCAGCGCTTCCGCGACTGCGTTGACAAAACTGACGCGCCCGAATTCATCCGTCACAATAACGGCATCGCCGATGCTCGCAAGCGCCATCTCGAGCTCTTTTCGCCGTCGAGTGTCCCGCATGATCTTCGAGGCGCCGATGACTTCGCCGTCGCTATTCTTGAGCGGTGAGACGGTGAGTGATACGTTGATGTGTCGTCCATCTTTCGCGAGGCGTATCGTGTCGAAATATTCGACGCGCTCGTCGCGCCGCAAGTGCTCCAGGATTCGCTGCTCCTCTTCGCGCAGCTCAGGCGGGATGATTGTCAAGATGGACTTGCCGACGATTTCGGCGTCGGAGTATCCCAATAGCCGTTGCGCGGCTAGATTCCAGGAAGTGATTTGTCCGTCAATTCGCTTGCTGATGATGGCATCTTCGGAAGACTGCACGATGGAGGCTAGCCAGGCGTCGTGAAGTTCCGCGCGGCGGCGTTCGGTGATATCGCGGAATACGAGCACGACACCATCGATTCGGCCACCGGTCGCGCGGATTGGCGCGGCGCTATCGTCGATCGGGATTTCGCGGCCATCTTTTGACAACAGCAGGGTGTGATTCGCTAGGCCCTGCACTCGCCCGCTGCGAAGCACCTTCTTTACCGGGTTCGCGACGGCAGCATGCGTGCGCTCATTGACGACGCGGAAAATGCGCGAAATAGACTGCCGCTTCGCCTCCGAGGCCGACCATCCGGTCAACTGTTCGGCAGTGGCATTGAGGAATCCAACACATCCTTTCTCATCTGTGACAATGACGGCATCGCCAATGCTCCCAAGCGCCGCCTGGAGGATATATTCCCGCTTGGAGGGGCCGCGTGCAGATCGAGCTGCCTTCTTCGACGACATCGTGACCTCCTGCGTGCCCGGGGCCACAATTCTCCACTGTAGCCTTAGGGTTGACGGCCACCACCCTGAATTTCCTAGCTCGCTGGATAGGTTCCAAGGGAGGCTGGATTATGGCCAATGTTTGTGGCGATGATAACGCAAGAATCTTCAACGAATCGCTTGCACGACGCGACAGCACGTGCCCAACAGTGCTTACATTGTGTCTTTCCTGCCCCGTCCCTTACGGCGTGAGCGAAGCCCCCAAGCCGAGAACCGCTCTGATCGGACCGCGCGGGAAATCTGCGGGAATCAGTCCTGCACTGTTATGCATCGTGGTGCACTCTTGCAACGGGCGCCCCGGCTAACCGGTTGATGCAGTTGATGTTCCAAACTTGGCCTCGGGACTGAAAATCCGCGTGTCGGTGGTTCGATTCCGCCCCTGGCCACCATCTTTCCCGTTGCCATTCTCGGCTATTCTCGGCCTGTCTTGCTCGTCTGGAGGCACAAGGCTTGAGCATCCTAAGCATCGTTTTTTGTGGAGCGCCGGGCGTGACGTACGAGGGTGACCTGATTCGGCCGCTCGGCCTCGTGACCCTCAATTTCGGTTACGCGGAATACGAGATCATGGAATCGCACGGTCGGGCTCTAGAAATGCGGTCGTTCACGTTTTGGTCACGTTGCGGCGACCGATTGGTCGGACTTCGCGACGCAAACTAGACGTGTCGGCTACGTCCACGGGAGGACGGAAACGATGACACAGGCTCTGCGTGCCAGCTGTATCCGTGTACTGGTGGTCGAAGACAATCGGGACATCTGCGAGAACATAGGTGACTATCTCGGTGCCCGAGGCCATATCACCGATTTCGCACACGACGGTATTAGCGCGATGCATCTGGCGCTGACGGAACCAATCGACGTGATCGTTCTGGACCTCATGCTCCCCGGCATGGATGGCCTGACTTTTTGCCGGAAATTACGCCTCGAGGCTAAACGGGATACGCCGGTCCTGATGCTGACGGCGCGCGATACGTTGCCGGACAAACTGGCGGGGTTTGACGCCGGCGCCGACGACTACCTGGTGAAGCCGTTTGCACTTCAGGAGTTCCATGCTCGCCTCGTGTCCCTCTACAGACGCGGCCAGGCAAAGACCACGCAATTGTTGACTGTCGGGGATTTGACGATGGACAAACAGACCCTCGAAATCCGACGAGGCAGTCGAAAACTGAGTCTCAACCCGGCGTGCCTGAAGATCTTGGAGCGGCTGATGGAAGCTTCGCCCGCTGTCGTGGTGCGCGCCAGTCTGGAGACCCTGCTTTGGGGCGATGAGCGACCCGATAGCGATACGCTTCGTTCCCATCTGTACAAGTTGCGCCAGGCGATAGATAAGCCCTTTGACCGGCAGCTGTTGCACACCGTGCATCGCATCGGTTATCGGCTGGCAGAGTCGGACGACGATGTTCCGACATAGCCTGCGTACTCGCGTTGTCTTCGCGTTTGGATTGTTTGCAGCGCTGCTCGGCATCACCAGTGGATTGGGTATCCTCGCGACGATGCGAGTCACCGAAGACCGTATGGTGGAGAAACAACTTCGCCTGTCCGTGACAGATTACATCGGCCGATCCGGGATCGATCCCGATGCGGCGCCGCCGCACTCAGCTTATCTGAAGAGCTATCGCGAGCCCGTCGACCTGCCAACAGCCTTGCGCGATTGGGCGGCCGAGACGCCCGATGACGGGTACTACGAATTCCAGAGTGATGAATTGCATGTCGCCGTAGTCACCACCGGCGTACCTCCTAGACCCCTGTACGTCGTAGCCGACGTCTCGGGCATAGAGGCTTCCGCGACCGAAGAAGTGTGGTGGATCATTGGCCTGGTCACATTTTTCTCGATGCTGACCATGCTGGCGATCGCCCTGGGTACCTTTATCAGCCGTCGCGCCATTGATCCCGTAATACGCTTGGCCGAAGCGGTTGGCAGCATAAACTCGGAACAGCTGTCGGACGACGATTGGCGGCGCGTCAAGGCGGCTAGTTTTGACGACGACGAGGTCGGGCTGCTGGCAAGGACCATCGAGAAGACCCTGAAGCGCATTTGCGCGTTTATCGACCGTGAACGCTATTTCACTAGTGCCGCAAGTCACGAACTGCGCACGCCGATAACCGTCATTAAGGGAGCGTTGGAACTTCTGGAGCAAGCCGACATGTCCAAGAATGCATCTCGGGCAGTGGGACGCATCGAACGCGCAACGGTCGACATGCAAACGACAATCGATATGTTCCTGTGCCTGTCTCGTGAATCCAATGACAGCAGTTACAGCGAACACTTCGAAGTCGTCCCGTTGGTTGACCAGGCGATCGAGCAACAACGCCACCTGTTGGCCAACAAGAACATAACCGTCGACGTGAAGCGCTTGACTAACCCGAGTTTGCTCGGTCATCCCCAAGCATTCGCGATCGCAGTTGGCAATCTGGTACGCAACGCATTCGAACACACGCCCCATGATCAAGGCCCGGTTAGCGTCCGGATTGATCAACACGAGGTATCCGTCAGTAACCACAGCGGCTTGGAAGTTGACGATCCTGAGGAATTGAGTAAACGGCGTTCCCGCGGATCGGAGACACAAGGGTTTGGACTCGGACTTAGCATTGTCGAGCGACTCTGCGAGCACAATGGCTGGACATTCACGCTGGACGTCAACCGGGGCGCGATCGACGCTTGCCTGTCATGGGAACCAAGTAACTTGAACGTCGATGCCATTCACCGTCCTGCGAATTGGGCAATGGACGCCCCGGTAACTAATTGAAATACAAAGCCAGCAGCGATCTTGAGCGCGACTGAAAATCCGCGTGTCGCTGGTTCGATTCTGGCCCCGGCCACCATCCCGCCCAGTCCTATAGACGCTCGATATTTTCTCCTACAGTCTTTTCTCCGGCGGAACTGTTTACTCCTTTTGCCCACTGCTGGGACGGGCGTCGTGTAATCAACTTCTCGCGTGTCACGAGGGCGCTGGCTCATCCCGCTCGAGTGCGACTTCAAGCGGCCGCCGCGCGATTTTCACGCGGCCTTCACGCGCTTTTCACGCTGCCTGCACCTTAATGGGCCCAGAATTCATGCGCGCTGAGCCTTCATGGCGACCGCGCCCAGCACAGTGAGGAGACCGGCGTGAAACGGATCATTCGGATTCTCGCAGGGGCGCTGGCCTTTTGCGGGCCATTTGCCGCGATGGCGCAAAGCGCAGATGGTGGGATGCGCATTGCAGTCGTCAGTATGGAGACACAGCGCCCTCTCGAGGGCGTGACTGTGACCGTGACAGACAGCGACGGTGACGTCATTACCAGGCGCACGGAGGCCAACGGAACTGTCGAATTGAGTGACCTTGACGCGGGACTCTATGTGGTCACGGCAGATGGCCCGGGGTTGATTGCAGCCAGGGAACCCAGCGTACGTGTAGTCCGCCGCAAGGTGACTCCGCTGAACCTCGAGATGCTCGCCCGCACGGAGGCGCTCGAGGAAGTCGTGGTTCTCGCCCGCGCGCTGATTGCCGATCCGTACGGGGCGGTGAGCAACTCCCTGCTGAACCGGGAGGAGCTGCGCAGTGCCCCTGGCACAGGTAGTGACGCCCTGCGAGCGCTTGACGGCCTGCCCGGGCTGATATCCGACGGCGAATTCGCCGCCTTTTCAGTGCGCGGCCGTGGACCCCGAGACAACCTGATTCTGATTGACGATATGCCCTTTGACCGTGTGGTTCACTTCGACCAGACGCTCGGCGAGGAAGAGGACGTCGGTGGCGGTGGTCGCTACTCGATCTTCGCGCCGAATTCCATCGAGAGTGCGGAATTCTCGCCCGGCGGCTGGAGCGCTGCGTACGGAGGACCGCTCGGGCTCCCTGCTGAAGCTCGACGTTGCGGGCGGCAGTCCGACGCCCAGCGCCAGCCTGCGGGTCGACATCGCGGGGCTCGAACTCATGTACGAGGGGCCAAGCGGCATCCATGACGATACGACCGTGTTTTTCACGGCGCGCCAATTCGATTTCGGCGAAGTCTTCGACATGATCGAGGAGTTGGACATTGGTGATCCGGAACTGACCGATATCGTCCTCAAGACGGTGACTTCCATCGATGAAGACAACACGATCGAATTTCTCGGCATCTACGCGCCGGAGGAATACACGCGCGATATCGAGAACGTCCTCGAGTCCCCGGACTTCGAGGACGTGTCGCTGATCGACACCGACCAGGACCTGTACCTGACGGGGCTGACCTGGCGCCACCTGGTCGGGGAGACCGGTGAATGGACGAATCGACTTTACTTCCGCGCGAACGACAAAATCACCTCGGAGGGTGAGGCTTACCCGGATCTTGTGCCGGAGGGCACGCCGGCCGAGGACGTCCCGGTGCGCGAGCGCTTGATGACCGTCACCGAGGAGGAAACCGAGATCGGCTGGCACAGCGACTATGTGACTCGAAACCGTTTCGGCCAGGGATCGGCCGGGCTGCGCGCCTGGCAGACCGACGTTGATTATTCGACTTTCCTCAGGGAGGACTGGGACCGGTTCGTCTATCGCACGACCGACCCGCGCCCGCCCGGCCAGCAGTACATCACGTTGACACCGGATGACATCGACTCGGTTTATGAGGCGAAGGAGACCAGCTATGCCGCCTACGGCGAGCAGGTGTTCGAGTTCGCTGACTGGGACCTGAGGGCAGGGCTTCGTTACGATTACGATGGCTTTTCGGACGAATCGCTCGTCTCCCCGCGGTTTGCGGCGAACTGGCGCCCCGAGCCGGACATGCGAGTGTCGGCAACCGCGGGCGTGTTCTACCAGTCTCCGCGCTTTCTGGTCCGCGCGGCCAACCCCGAGAACTTTGATATCGAGAACGAGCGAATCACGCACGTGAGTGTCGGCTTCGAGCGGTACTTCGGCCCCAACTGGTCGCTGCTCGTCGAGCCGTACTATCAGTGGCTGGACAATGTCATCGTCGAGCCGGAACGCACCAGTGCCCGGGTCTCCAACGACGGGGAAGGCACGAATCTCGGCCTGGACGTCGTACTGTCACGGCGCTTTGCGGATGGCTGGTTCGGGAATGTCGTCTACGCCTATAACGACGCGCGCGTCGATGATAACGACGGCTTCGGGGAATATGACGCCGATTTCAACCGCGAGCACTTCTTTTCCATCGGCGGCAGCTGGGAGATCACCGAACGCTGGAAATTAGGTGCGCGCTGGAAATGGGCGACCGGGCGACCCACGGACGACTTCATCATCAATAGTGACGTGCTGGGCGCAGGACAGCCGCTGCGCTACTCGAAGGAACTGACGCAGCAGAACGTGCTTCGGCTTGATGACGCTCACGCGCTCAATATCCGGGTCGACTACCGGCTTCCTCTCGGCCCGGTGGACCTTGTCGCGTTCCTGGACGTGATCAACGTCTATGGCGGCCCGGACGGGGGCTACAAGGAGTTCGACCCGCGGCGGGGCGTCATTGTCGAAGACGAAGGGGAAGCATTGCCCATCATCGGCCTGATATTCGAGCGCTCCTGGTGAGAAACCTGCGTGCAAGACTTGCGCCCGACGTTCCCCCGCTTATGAGTAGCGGTCAAGTCTCGGCCCGGCTCGGTCGCAGTTCAGTCGCGCCACGCGGTAAGTAACTCGTTGAGCGGCATGGGGTACGGGCCGCCGCGACGGAGGTAAGCTGAAACAGTTCGGCATGGATTCGGTCAAGGGCGGCCCGGCCGACGCCTCCGGAAAAGGCCTGCACGAGCACCGATGCCCTATTCGTCGTCATTGTTCGGAGAGACCGAGTTCTGCGGCGCGTAGACAGGCTCGAAGCCGAATACCCAGGGCCTGGAAGTGTCGACGTTCACCCGCACGGCTTTCATATCGGGCCAGCCATAAACCTGCAGGCGCATGAGGTTCTGCCGCGTCACGCTCGGCTTGTCCAGGTCAAGCTGGGTCAGCGGCCGATCGATCACGAACTCGTGATCGTGGCCCTGGACGATTAGAACCTGCCCGTTGAATGCCTCGGCCTCGGCGTCGATCGCCTTGACGATAGACTCGAAGGGACCGCCGTCGTAGCGGAGCTTCTCGTCGAAGGGGTTAGAGTGAAAGGCCAATACGATGGCGCGCTGGTTCGCTCGGCGCGCTGCCGCAAAGCTCGCCTTGACCCAGGCGAGATTGGCTTGTTCACGGCGCACGAATTCGCGCCAGTATTTCTCGACGCGCAGTTCCTGGTTGTTGTGCGTGCCCGCCAGGTTCAGCGTCGCGAAGGTAGCGCCGCCAAAGGTCCAGCGCGAGTTTTCTGCGAACTCTGCGAACTCCGGGTTCTCGTCCGACTGGCGCGCCAGCGGCAGGCGGTCCCGGCCAAGGCTCTCGGGCTTCGACCAGAATACTTCTCGCATCAGCGCGAGAATCTCGGTTGGGTCCGCCGCGCCGCGGTTAGCCTTCCAGCAGTCTGCCCACTCGTTGTTGCCCGGCGTATAGATCACCGGCCTCGCGAACCGATTGAAGAAGTCTCGCTGGCTCTCCTGGAACGCGCGGCCACAGTCGCCGTAGCCCTTGGTGTCGCCCACATGGATCGAAAATGCCGGCTGCGCAGCATTGATCGCGTCGATCAGCTGGCCATAGAGTTGATTGTCGGCTGGTTGCGCGTATGTCGTATCGCCGAGCGCAACGAAGCTGAACGGCTCGGCAGCGGCCGAAGTCGCGAACAAGGCCGCGAGCAGGATCCGCGGTAACATGCAGCGACTCTAGCAGAGGAGTTTACGATTTTTTCTAAAGATTCAACGCGATGAGCTCATGCGCTACTTAGAACTCCGCATTCCGCCGACGCTTGTCTGGATAACTGCTGCTGCGGCGATGTGGATCATGGCGTCACTTCCCCCTGTTTGGCCCCCGCCAGCACCTTTCCGTCTGTGGGTCGGCGGCATTCTCTTGCTCATTGGCATTGCCATAGCCCAAAGCGCGATTTTTTCGTTCCGGCGGGCTCAGACGACTGTCAATCCGTTCAAGCCAGGAACCTCCACGTCGCTCGTCTCGACAGGGATCTATGCAAGAACGCGCAACCCAATGTATCTGGGGATGCTGATTGCCCTGCTGGGCTGGGCCGTGTATCTCCCGTCCGCGCTTGCACTGCTTGGGCCCGTCATGTTCGCCTTTTACATCACCCGCTTTCAAATAATTCCCGAAGAAAGGGCGCTACATTCAATATTCGGTTCGGCATATTACGAGTACTCACAGAGAGTTCGCAGGTGGCTATGAGGTCCGCTAGCTCTTGCAAAAACCCGTCACGCCGGGGCACGCCGGCCCTCGTCTTCGCTAGGTACCGTCACCCTCGTCAGACCCGCGTTCCGGCTCGGCGGAACCAGACGGAGTGGCGACGACCGGCGGTGTCTCTACGTCCAAGTCGAACGGTCGTTCGCGCGGTGGTACGAAGTCCTTGGGGAACCAGACGAACGAGAGTCGCATGATGCGCGCGACGTCCGGGATGTCGTCGATGCGCGTAAGGTAGATGCCGAAGCGGTTGCCACTCGGCAGCAGAGTGTTGTCCGAGAACGGGAACGAGTAGGGCGAGAGCGTGAACTCGATCGGCGGCGTGAGCGTCTGCGATTCGCCTTTTGGCCCGAGCAGCACCGAGTAGATGCCGACCGTCTGTGCGGCCCAGTTCACGGCGCGCACGTTGACCTGAAGCCTGTCCTGGCCGTCCGGCGAGACGATCTGCAGCGGTACGCCCATTGCCATGCTCGAGCATTGCAGTTCAAGTGCGCCTGGCTCCCGAGCGGCGGAGCCTTCCGGCATTGCGCAGGAGATCGCTTTGTCGGCGGGTTCGGTCGCGTCCGAGTTCAGCGAGAGCTCAAGAAACGCCGGGTGCTTCTGGCTCGTTGAAGTCGCGGAAGACAGCAGCGGTGCGAGTTGCCTCGAGATCACGCGCCGGGAGGTGCTGCGCAGGCGCTGTCGCGCGTCGTCGGTCTGCCCTGGCAGTGTGTCGACATAGCGCAGCAGAGGGCCCAGCTCGAAGTGTTCGTGAAAATTCAGGGCAAGGAGTTCGGCCAGCAGCGCGAGCCGTTGAGCGCGAGGCAGATCGGCCAGGGTCGCCCTTCGCAAGATTCTCGGTCTCGCTTTGCAGAGTGGGCCCACGAGCTCACGGAACATCGCCGAACGCAGGTTCGTCTCGGATTCCTCGCGCTGATTGCGCAGCGCCTGGGCGTTGTTCTCCGTCGCGATCTCTATTTCGCGTTCCTTGAGCGTGTTGGTCGCGTAGATGCCGACCGCTGTCGCGGCGATGGTCAAGAGCGGGATCGCGAGGCTGTTGACGACGCTTGCGATGAACCTGATGTTCTCGCGCCAGTCGCGCGGCGGCGTTGGGCCGGGCACGTTGGCCCGCGGATCCTCGGTGGGACTCAAGCTTTGTCCGCCCGATCAGCCGCAGTCGAGGTTGAACGTGACGGGCTCGGACAACACGAGCACGTCCTGCTCCTTGGCCTTCGGAGCTTCGCATCTGGCCTTGTACTTGCCGACCGGCAGCTGTAACTGGTACGCGCCAGGCTTGATCTCGGCAACGACCTCGCCCTTGGCGTTGACGAGGCTCGCCTTGGCTGACGCCGGTTTGAGCGTGCCAGTTACGATATCGGCGACGGCAACGTGCGGCGCGACGATCGCGATCGACGTGACGGCCACGATCGCGGCGCAGCGATGGAACAAGCGACTGGCGTGATTGGTGTGCATGTGAAACTCTCCTAAAGCGGAACGTGGACATGACGTTACCCGTCGGTCCGGGGTCGTGGCAACAGGTAATCCGGAAATCTGCCTTAGATGGCGTCCCATGCGCTGCGCGTCGGTCATTCGTAAATCGAGTATCCTTCCTGCCAGTCTCACGAGGGGCGCCATTAATGAAGCAAATGATTGCATTGGCGGCCGCAATGGCAGCCATTTTCTCTGGTACATCAACCGCGCAGACTGCCGCACACGAAATGAAGGCGCGAGAGATCTACGCGCGGGTCATTTCGTTCCGGACGGCGGCCGGCCAGAAGCAGACGCCGGCGATGGTTGCTTACGTGGTCGAGGTATTGAAGGCCGGCGGCGTACCGGAAGCGGACGTCGCGACGCTGGACGAACAGGGCGAGCGTGCGCTCATCGTGCGGTTGCCTGGACTAAAGCAAGGCCGGCCCATACTGTTCTCGGCGCACATGGATGTCGTCGATGCGCGCCGCGAGGAGTGGGAGCGCAGTCCCTTCGAACTGATTGAGGAGGACGGCAACTTCTATGGACGCGGAACTTCGGACAACAAGGCAGGCGTAGTCGCACTCGTCACGACGATCCTTCGATTTAAGGCCGAGAAGAGGCAGCCCGCGCGAGAGCTCGTGTTCGCCTTCGTCGGCGACGAAGAGACGGGCATGGATACTACCCGTCAGATCGCCACGCATCCGTGGGTCAAAAATGCCGAATTCGCCATCAACACGGATGCCGGCGGCGGGATCCTGGATGAGACGTCCGGCAAGCCGCTCATCTATCTCGTACAAGGGGCGGAGAAAACGTTCGCGACTTTCGATGTCGTCGTCACCAATCCCGGTGGGCACAGTTCGCGTCCGCGCAGTGACAACGCGATCTACCAGCTCGCTCATGCGCTCGAGAAGGTCGAGGCATATCGCTTTCCGGTGATGACCAACGATCTTACCCGTGCTTATCTCGGTGCGGTCGGCAAGGCGCAGTCGGGGCCGCTGGGCGAAACGTTGCGGAAATTTGCTGCCGACCCGGCCGATGCACATGCTGCCGATACGCTGGCAAAGTCACCAGAGTTCGTCGGCACGACGCGCACGACGTGCGTTGCCACGATGCTGGACGCCGGTCATGCAGAGAACGCATTGCCACAGACAGCCAAGGCCGCCATCAACTGCCGCATTTTCCCGGGCGTTGCCGTTGAAGCAGTTCAAGATGCACTTGTTGCGGCCATCGCCGACCCGGAAGTGAAGGTCACAGTGCGCGGGAAGCCCGAGGCCAGCCCGGTCTCGGAAATGCGACCCGATGTGATGGCCGCGATCACGAAGGCAGTGCACGTAGACTATCCCGGTGTGATGGTCGTTCCCTACCTGGAATCCGGCGGCACGGACGGCAAGGTCTATCGCGCGGCAGGCATTCCGACATTCGCGAGCTCCGGCTTGTTCACCAAACCCAGCGAGATGTTCGCGCACGGACTCAACGAGCGATTGCCGGTCACAGCGTTCTATCGCGGTCTGGATCACATCCATCGACTGGCCATTGAGCTGGGCGGAGCTCGCTGACGACATGGCATGGGAACCCGGTTGGCCGGTTGATATTGTTCCCTCTGGCTTCGCCTGAGTGCATCTATACTCATGGCTTGTTTGTTCTGAATTCCCTGGGGGGACCTTGAAGCTCACTAGATTAGCGCTCGCGCTGGTTCTTGCGTTTCCCGCTTTCGCCCAGGATGCCGGCCATATCGACAAGGACACCGCCGTGTCCCACAAGCGGCCCTACTCGCCGTATGCGGGACGAAACTTTCCAACGCGGCCGTTCTTCGGCGATACGCATCTGCATACCTCGTACTCCATGGATGGCGGCGCAGCCGGCGCGCGCCTTGGTCCCAGGGAGGCCTACCGGTTCGCAAGGGGCGAGGAGATCACCGCTTCAACCGGCCAGCAGGCCAAGCTGTCGCGACCCCTCGATTTTCTCGTCGTCGCCGATCACTCCGACGGTCTCGGCTTCTTTCCCCTGCTGATTGCAGGTGACCCCAAGACGCTCGCCTACCCGCAGGCCAAAAAGTGGTACCAGATGATCCAGGAGGGCAAGGGCGTGGAAGCCGCCCTGGACCTCTACTTCAACCTCGGAAAGGGCACGATCGAGAAGGGCTTGCTCCCGGTGCCCGGCACGCCCGCGTACCGAACGGCGTGGCAAGAGACGATTGATGCGGCGGAAGATGCAAACGACCCGGGGCGATTCACGGCTTTCATCGGTTTTGAATGGACCTCGGGAACGGGTGGAAACAATCTGCATAGGAATGTCATTTTTCGGGACAACGGAACTCGGGCCGGCATGGTCGAGCCGTTTACTGCCCAGAAGCCGTTTGGCAGCGACAATCCGCGCGATCTCTGGAAATACATGGCTGACTATGAAGCGAAGACCGGCGGCCAGGCGCTCGCCATCGCCCACAACGGCAATGGCAGCAATGGAACCATGTTCCCGGTCATTGAATCGTTCACCGGCAAGCCGATCGACCGCGACTATGCAGAGAACCGCAGGCGCTGGGAGCCGCTTTACGAAGTGACGCAGATGAAGGGAACGAGCGAAGCGCATCCTTTCCTTTCCCCCAACGACGAGTTCGCCGCATTCGAGATCTGGGACAAGGGCAACCTGGATGTCAGTGCAGCGAAGAAGCCCGAGATGCTGGAGTTCGAATATGCGCGCTCCGCGTTCAAGACGGGCTTGAAGCTGGAAGCCGAGCTGGGCCTCAATCCGTACAAGTTCGGGCTGGTCGGATCCACCGATTCCCATACCGGGCTTGCGGCCGTCGAAGAAGACAATTTTTTCGGCAAGACGTCCGGCTCTGAGCCGAGTCCGACTCGCATCGAACATCCCTTCCTCAAGAATCCGGACACCGGAATCACGATCATGGGATGGGAAGCGGCTGCTTCCGGTTATGCGGCCGTCTGGGCAACCGAGAATACGCGCGAGGCAATCTGGGATGCCATGGAGAGGCGCGAAACCTACGCCACGACCGGATCGCGGATGATCGTGCGCTTCTTCGGAGGCTGGGAATTTCAGGCAAAGGATGCCATGGATCGGTTCCCCGCCAACGTCGGGTACACCAAGGGCGTGCCGATGGGTGGCGACATTACCGATGCGCCGAGCGGGAAGTCCCCGGCATTCCTCGTCGCGGCGTTGAAGGATCCGATTGGCGCGAACCTCGATCGAATCCAGATCGTGAAGGGGTGGCTGGATTCCGGGGGCGCGGCTCACGAGAAGGTCTATGACGTGGCCTGGAGCGATGCAAGAACCCGCCGGCCGGATGGCAAGGAAAAGCTGCCAGCCGTCGGCAATACCGTTGACGTCGCGAACGCGACTTGGACCAATACGATCGGAGATTCCGAGCTGATCACCGTCTGGAAGGATCCGCACTTCGATCCCGCGCAATCCGCCTTTTACTACGCGCGCGTTCTTGAAATTCCGACGCCGCGATGGACTGCCTACGACGCCAAGTTCTTCCAGCTCAAGCTGGCGAAGGATGTGCCGGTGGTGCAGCAGGAGCGCGCGTATACGTCGCCCATCTGGTACACGCCCAAGTCACCGAACTGAAAATCCGCGTGTCGGTGGTTCGATTGCGCCCCTGGCCACTAATCCCCCCGCGGTTCGGCAAGGCCCTTCGAGAGCCCAACCCATGAATCCGCGTCGCGGCTAACTGTTGGTTCTAGCGCTTCCGCTCGTCGGCGCCAGCTATCCAGTTTTCTGGCCCAGTTGAGCAACTATGAGTCCGTTCGCATTCGATGTGCGACATGTCCTGCCGCTATGTACAGCATCACGGCTGCTACAGCCGTGGGCAACCAACGCTGCAGAAACATTCCCACCAGGAAGTCGAGGCGCGTAGAGAAGCCGATGCCCGCCCCAATCTGATGAGCGTAGACGTCGAGATTTGGCAGAGCGCCGACGAAGGTAATGAGTGTGATCGACGCCCAAGCCCAAGCGCGCGAAACGCCACGGCGTTTTGCCAGCAGCGCAAAACCTGACGCCGCGATCACCGGTAGCACATACAGATTGAGGAGCCGAATCGCCTTCAGGATTTCCAGTAGCGGCGTTGGAAAGGGGAGTTCCGTTTGGGGCAGGACAATTTGCGCGAGTCCGACCATCGCAAGAATCGTAGCAACGAACGCTGCCGGAAAAAGAAGCAGCGGCGCGACGATGTATACGGCGCAAGGCCATCGGCGGCTCCAGCTCAGCAGTTCCGGCCGCGCAAGTGCGCTCTCGACCAAGTGGTCCGGATCACCCACACGCGTGGCCGCAGCTTCTTCAGCCGTAGCCCGGCTTACACCCTTCCGCAGTTCGCCTTGTACTGCGTCGTCGTAGTGATCCCGTAGCTCGCGAAGGTAACGTCGGACATGTCGCGGCGCGATACCCGAGCGCAGAAGCCGTTCGCCGAGGGACTCAAGCTGCTGTGGTTGCATGGGTTCGGCCTCCAACGACGCTGGACACAGCCGCATTGATGCGCTTCCATTCGCCGATCATGGCGCTGAGTCGCTTCCTCCCATCTGCGGTAGTCGAGTAATAGACGCGGGTTCGTCCGTTGACAGGCTTGCTTCTGGCCTTGAGACAGGCACGTTTTTCGAGCGAGTGGAGGATCGGATACACGACGCCTTCGCCCAGCGCAATGGCGGCGCCGGTGGCATCCTGGATCGCCTGTACCAGTTCATAGCCATACATCTCCCGGTCGGAGAGCAGGCGCAGGATGAGGAGCTCCGGTATGCCGGTCATGAACTCCGGATTGGTCTTGCGCAAAGCCATCTGAGACCTCTATACCTTGATGTTCAAGGTATAGTACTTTGATGTTATAGGTATCGCAAGCGCTATCGTTTCCTACGCCTTCAGAACGAAATTCTCGTCGCGATGCGTCCACAGCCAGACGCCGGTTAGCGCGCGTCCGAGCGGCTGGATCAGCGGATAGAGCCAGACGTTGAGCGATTCGGGCAACAGCTGCGCGCCGCCGACTTCCACGATGATGATGTGTAAGGTCAAGGCTGCTGCTGCGGCATAAAACACGCCAACGACGCGCGACAACCCGCGCCCGCGCAGGAGCGCCAGGGCATAGAGCAGGTTGGCGATGAGGAAGCCGACGACCAGCAGGAAATACATCGCGTTCCACACGCCGTCGTACACTGCGGCGCGCAACTCCATCGTTCCGACAACAGCCGGATCGCCCGCGAGCCAGGCAGTGCGCCACGGGTTGAAGGCAAACAGGGTCAGCGCCTGCTGACCGGCCTCCGTCGCACCCCACAGCGCGAATGCCAGAAGGCCCGGGATCACGAGCGACGTGGCATCTCCGCGCAGGCGCATCGCGACGCCGAGCGCGGCCGCGACGACCAGGAACGGATGAACGAAGTAGACCCATGAGTAGAGGCGATACACTGGATCGTTCACGCGGCTCATGCGGGCTGCGAAGTCCTCGCCGGGCGCGAACAATTCCGGCAGAGAGATCAGGCCCAGCGTCGTGATCGCCGAGGCGAACGAGCAGATGGCCGCCAACCGGTAGAACGAAGGTGTGAAGCGCATTGACAGGAAGTCTAGCGTTTCCCCGGCAATCCGGCAGACGCCGACATCGTCGACGTGGGGTGGGCCAGGCCGGGTCGGAAGCGTGTGACTCACATATACGGCGCGCCGTCGAGCTCGATCCCGGCTTCGCGAAGGGTTGGTCGCTGCTCGCGATCGCCGAGTCCGAGATCGCTCAGCGCGGCCTCGAAGGCTATTCCATCGAGAGCGCACGTGCGTCGGCCGAGCGTGCAATCGCTGCTGATCCATCCGCGGCCGAAGGGCATGCGGCGCTCGCGGAGGCGCCCGTGCGCGGCTCGATGGTTCTCGACGATCGAGTTGCCGGCGCACTGGCGAACGCCTTCGAGCTGGACCCAAATTGCTACGATGCGCACCTGGTGGCGGGCTCGAT
The DNA here is from genome assembly GCA_963728615.1 of uncultured Gammaproteobacteria bacterium. Classification (GTDB taxonomy): domain Bacteria; phylum Pseudomonadota; class Gammaproteobacteria; order Steroidobacterales; family Steroidobacteraceae; genus SCUD01. The sequence continues at coordinate 630,809 of CAVSKQ010000003.1, read as the reverse complement.
CGGAATCGCGCAGCGCGATTATGAGAAGGCGATCAGGCACTACGAGCGCGCGATCGAAATCGATCCGGATGCCTATTGGCCGGCGGGCATGGTGTCGCAGGCCTACGATGCGGTGGGCGACAGCGCGGCGGCGGCGGCCGCACACCGGCGCTCGCTGGCCCAGTGCGAAAGGATCCTGGCCAACGAGCCGGATCACGGTGCTGCAATGGGGTTCCTGGTGACCTCCCTAGCGTCGCTAGGCTTCGGCGACCGTGCGAAGGAGTGGACCCGGCGGGCCCTGCTGTTCGATCCCGACAATGTGCGCCTGCACTACAACCTCGCGTGCGCCATGGCGACGCTCGAGGATGCGGACCTGGCGGTTGCGCTGATGGACCCCTTGATCGACAAGGTGGGCCCCGGCGCGTCGGAGCGCATGGCGCGACGACTTGCCACCACCAACGCATAGGTCAGGCGTCGGTCTCCGAAAAAATGAGTTCCACGCCATTGCCCGCCGGATCATCGAAAAACAGCTGTACCTGTTGAGTTTGGGGAACTGAAGCAACCTTGTAGTGAACGCCATTCTTCGAAAGCGCAGCCTCGTACGTGGCGCGCCCAGCGCACCTGAGCGCCACGTGATCAAGCGTCGTGAGGACGTCGAGTGCCTGCCTTTCAGAGGCATCGGCTTCGGTCAAGTGCAGGACATCGGAGTCGCCGGCATATAGCCAGTAGCCGAAACGCTGAAACGACGGGCGAAACCCAGGGCGGAGTCCGACAATTTCGACGTAGAAGTTCTTCAGCTTGTCCAGCAAGGGACGGGACGCCCGAAGATTGAAATGGCTCAGACCAAGCACAGGCATGGGATGCAATGCCTCTCCTTGAGCGAGTCCGCATGCTACGCCCGTCCATGCCACCTTGGCGTAGGACGGACCAGCATTCTCGCGGGCTGGCACCCGACGATGCTCAGCGGAGCCAAGGGCGAGGAAGCCGTCTAACTTGTTGAAATTGGGCGGTGTTTGGGAGCAAGCATTTGCTCCAGGTCAACTAGAACGATCCGCGTATTCGAACAGCTCGACAACGTTACCCGATGGATCTTGAAGCAGGATTTGCCGCCCCGCACCAGCTTCGGCGACTTGACCGCGGAAGCTTGCTCCAGCGTTGCGCAACTCGTCGATCATACTGTCGAGATTCTTCGTCACGATCATGAATCTATTCCACCCGCCCGGCTTGGGGTTGCAGCGGGCTCGGCAAATACGGCGGCAGACATCGCGATAGAGACGCATGCGAACCAGCGAGCTAGGCGCATGGTCACTCTCCCAATGGAAGCCCGTTACAGAGTCTAGCGCTCGCTCCTCCTGGACTGAACAGCAGGCCGTCCAAGCACGCACGTCGTCTCGGTCAAGGTGGAGTACCATTCCCCCGATGCCTGGTCGGCACGCAGCGCGAGCATTGCTTGTAGTCCTGCTCACATTGCAGGCAGGCGCGATTACACCCGTCGCCATGGCATCGGCTCCCCATTCGGACGCAACATCCGCCGCGGACTGCGACATGGGGACGGGCGATGCAAACGACGATTGTCCCTGCTGTCCGCCCGACGGTTCCATGCAAGGCAATTGCGCGACTGTCTGCATCGGGGCGACAGCTCCAGCACCGGCCATCGCCCTGCTGCTGTCGGCACCCATCGATCGAACCTATTCAGAGTTTGCAGCTCCACTTCTTCCCAGTCGGGCTTACTCGCCCGTCAATCCACCTCCAATCGGCTGAAAGCGCGTAGCTGATGCTGAACACCCGGTTTGACACCGGGCGTTCAAGCGCTCGTGTCCTGCGGTTGGAGGATTCGTTGATGAAGCGATTGATACTGTCCATTGCAGCAACTGTGGTGTCGCTCCCCTCTGGAAACGCCGCAGCCAAGCCGATTGCCTTTGCACACGGCACTACCGTGATGGCCGAGTACGGTGCGGGCACGATGGAGGAACTGCAGGTCTTCCATGCGCCCCGCCATTTCTATTCTGTGGGTGGAGGGTACCTGGCGCTGGAGAGGGACAGCGACGGGAGGTCGCGTGACATCACTTATGCGCGATTCAATTACCTCGTGAAGCGCTGGAATCGCGAGGACTCGCAAGCCAACGTCTTCGCGTGGGGCGGCATCGGTCGCGCAAGCGTCTCGGAGTCCCCTGGCGATGAAACCGCCTGGAACGCCGGCGCGCAGCTGGACTATGAGACACGACGTGTCTATGCAGCACTCAAGAGCGATCTGCACGAGGGCTCAAGCTTTTCGAACCGTGTCGACACACTGCAACTCGGGCTGGCGCCGTATGAGCACGACTACGACAACGTCGCGACCTGGCTTCTCGTGCAGGGCAGGCGCTACACCGGCGAAATCCACGATGGCACCGAGGTCGCATTCCTCCTGCGCTTCTTCAAGGGGCCTGTCTGGGTGGAAGCAGGAGCCACCACCGACGGAAAACTGCAAGTCATGACCATGATCAATTTCTGAATCGAGGACCAATGCATGAACAAATCATCAACCTGGGCCTGCGTGCTGCTAATTGCTCCGATGATTGCAAACGCGGCCACGATCGAGATGAAGGTCAACGGCCTCGTTTGTGCGTTCTGCGCGCAGGGCATCGAAAAGGCGTTTCGCAAGAACCCGGCAGTCGCGGACGTCGTCGTAAGCCTCGAAGACAGACTCGTCGCCGTTCAAACCAAGGACGGTACCGACATTTCGGACCCGGAACTGCGGGCCACGCTGACCGACGCAGGCTACGACATCAAATCGATCGAGCGCACGGAAACGCCGGTCGCCGAAATCCGCAATCGGCTGGAGAGGTCGGGCAAATGAGGACCGGCGGCAAGGAAAGCCTCGGCGCGGCCGTCACGGCGCTCCTGGCAAGCTCGACGACGCTGGTGTGCTGTGTCTTGCCCGCGGTGCTGGTCTCGCTCGGCGCGGGCGCGGCCGTCGTCGGGTTGATCACGGCCTTCCCGCAGTTGATCTGGCTCAGCGAACACAAGGTGGCGGTGTTCGGCATCGCCACCGCGTTGCTCATCTTGAGTGGTGCGCTCCTCCGTTGGGCAAGCCGCCTGCCTTGCCCGGTGGATGCCGGACTTGGTCGAAGGTGTATGCAGTTGCGCAGATATGGCTTGCGGCTTTACGTGGTGAGCGTGGGACTGCTGATCATCAGCGTCGCGATCGCGTTCGTCGTGCCGAATATCCAGAACTAGATCGAGCGACGGAGAAAGCCATGCAACACGACCATTCTTCCGGCACGTCATTGAACCGTCTTGCGTTCACGGCCACGGCTCACTGTCTGTCGGGTTGCGCGACGGGCGAGGTACTCGGCCTCGTGATTGGCACAGCCTTGAACTGGACGAATGGTCCGACTATTGGGCTCGCCGTCGTGCTGGCATTCCTGTTCGGCTATGCCTTCACCATGGTTCCATTGCTCAGGGCGGGCCTCGCTTTCGGCGCAATCATGAAGCTTGCGCTGGCCGCGGATACGGCCTCAGTTCTCATCATGGAGATCGTTGACAACGCGATCATGCTGGCAATTCCGGGGGCTATGGATGCCGGCCTGGATGACGCCTTGTTCTGGATCAGCCTTGCGGTCGCACTGCTAATCGCGGGTGCCGCAGCGTTCCCGGTCAATCGATGGTTGATCTCGCGCGGCAAAGGCCATGCGGTCATACACGGGCATCACCATCACTGAGGCGACCAAACGGACAATCGCGGGTAGTCCGGCTGCGGGACATCGCAACCGGTGCCCTGCTAACCGGTTGATGCCGGCTTTTGTACGCTTGCGTACCGACACACCGGCATCGCGGGTATACCGTTTTCGCCACCAGTTCCATCGCTCCTCAGACGCAATGAAGGGGACGCACATGAGGATAAATACCATTCGCGATGTGCTTGGCGAGCCGTCGACCTGGGACAACCACATCTCGGACGGCTTCGACGGGAAGCCGGACATGGACGGCGCAACCATCCTGGATGTCTTTGTGTCGGGTAATCAGCTGGCTCTGTACACGCGAAGTGCCACAGGCGCAGAAGCCCTTTCAATTTTCTTCATCGATGATCAAGAGCTTCGCGCACGCATCGCGACTCAACTGATGCCAGGCCTGGACATATACAAGGCGGTCGATACCCGGATTCGATAGCGTGGCGAACGCACCCGCTGGGGGCGCTCACGATGTCTTGCGCGCAGTCCTGAACAGCCGGTCGAATTCCCCTTTGATGAGCGGGTAACAGTCGCAGGCCGCCGCTTCGAGTCCTTTGCGATTCACGATCGTGATGACGCCCCGGTGATATCGGATCAGGCCAAGGTCCTGAAGATGCCGGGCGGTTTCCGAGACTCCGGCCCGGCGCACACCCAGCATCAGGGCGAGAAAATCCTGCGTCAGCGGAAACTCGTCTCCGGCAACGCGATCATGGGTCTGCAGCAGCCATCGGGCACACCGCGACTCCACGGTGTGGTAAACATTGCACGCTGAACACTGTGCGACCTGGGTGAGCAGGGCCTGCGTATACAGCAGGAGCGTTCGCGTCAACGAAGGTTCACGATCCAGGTGCCGCCGGAACGCTCCGGCGGAAAGATGGAGGCCTTCTCCCGGAACCTGGATGAAAACCTCGACGGCCGTCTTTGCGCCGCCGAGAAAGAGTGGCAATCCAACCATACCTTCGCAACCGATCGTCGCCACCTCGACGGAGTTCCCGCCGTTACCCAGCGAAACCATCGAGGCCACCCCGGCAAGCGGGAACACGACTTCCTCGAGTGTCTCGCCCTGTGGCTGCAGAACCTGCCGGAGCTTGAGCGGTCGTTTGCGGAGATCGGGAATGATCGCCTGAAGAGACGATTTTGGCAGCGAGGCCAGAATGAGGATCGTTTGAGCGTCGCGCAGGCTCGGGCTGGGCATTGCGGCTCCAAAAAGGATCCGCCGTGCAACTCCGTGGCCAGGGACCGGTTCAGGGGTCGATAGACTTGCTCAACCGTACTCTTCTTTTAGGGAAACTGCGTGTCGAATTCAGGTGCGGCCAGACGAAAACCCATGCAATTCATGATGCTGATGATGCCGGCGGTGACCGATGGGCCGTTCATCGAAACGAAGGAAGTGCTGGGCGGCTACTGGCTCGTGGAAGCCGACTCGAAGGAAGAACTCGTGAAATGGGCGCAGCGGTGCCCCGCCGAGGAAGGCGACGTGCTCGAGATCCGCCAGGTTATTGAGGGGGCGGACTTCGTCACCAGATAGCCGCAGGTATTACAACAACTGTGGGAATTGGCTGGTATACCGGACATCCACTAGCTCGCACACTTTGTAATTCAAGTAGCAGCAAGCTAGGAGGACAACGATGAACTATGTCCAAGGATTCGTGACACCGGTACCGACTGCCAACCTGAACAAGTACCGCAAGCAGGCGTCTGACGCCGTGTCGTTCTTCAAGGAGTTCGGCGTGAAGCGCGTGGTGGAAGGCTGGGGCGACGACGTGCCCAAGGGCAAGGTGACCGATTTTCAGGGTGCGGTACAGGCCAGGGATGACGAGACCGTCGTCTTCTCCTGGATGGAGTTTCCCGACAAGGCGACTTACGAGGCGGCCAACAAGAAGATGAAGGACGACCCGCGCATGAAGGAAATGTTCTCGGACATGCCGTTCGACGGCAAGCGTGCGATCTTCGGCGGCTTCGAATCGATCGTTGACGAATCCGGCCCGGGTTCTGCGGGATACGCCGACGGTTACGTGCTGCCTGTCCCCAAGGGCAACAAGCAGGCCTACCGGGAAATGGCAGGCAAGGCGGCAGAAGTGTTCAAGGAATATGGCGCGACCCGCGTCGTCGAAGCCTGGGGCGACGACGTGCCCGACGGCAAGGTCACGGACTTCCGCCGCGCCGTGAAGGCCAAGGACGGCGAGAACATCGTCTTCTCGTTCGTCGAATGGCCCGACAAGGCGACGCGCGACGCAGCCTGGCCGAAGATCATGGAAGACAAGCGCATGCAGCCCGATCGAGAAAACATGCCTTTCGATGGGCAGCGCATGTTCTGGGGCGGATTCCGGCCGATTCTCGACGAGTAGAGAAAGGTCGCTGGAAGATCAGGGGCCTAAACGGACGCGCACGCCGGCGTTCGCCACGAAGCCTTCGAGCGGAGCCCAGGCGTCCACGGTCCAGGAGCCATCCGGTGCGCGCTCGAGCCGGACAAGCGGGTCCTCGCGCGTCTGGCGCACGTCCAGCAGGTTAGCTTCTCCTCGATCTCTTCGCGGTTCAGGACTTCGACGCGAATCGCCTCGTCCTGCACGCGGCGGCGCGACCGGGTCGCCTGGACGACGACCTCCTCGATTTCGTGGGCTTCGTGATCGTCGTGCTGCGCACGGGCCGGGCCGGCGATGACGATGGCCGTTGAAGCGGCGAGGAACAGGGTTGGAACGAGGGCTCGAGCGTGCGCCATGAACGCAACTCTACATCGATGCCGCCCCGATGCTTCGCAGGATCCTCTCGTCTGAGGTTGGCTGACGCCCGAGGAAGCCAAGCTCGGCGGCGGCGGTCTCGTCGCGGCTCCTGATCGCGGCAACCGTCGACTGCGCATGCAGCGATACGCGCAACTTGATCGCAGCGGTGACGCGCGACAGCGTTTCCACGTTGGCCGGCACAGAGGATCCGTCCATCAACCGCAATGCATACTCTCGCAGCTGCAACAGCTCGTTGAGGCTTGCGACCTGCTCGACCGGGCGAGCCAGGCCCCATAGGCGGCGCAAGTGCTCGATGCGCGAGAGGTAGCTTTCCCCCAGCAGCAGGTGGAACCAGCTTCGCTGGTATCGAGCCATGCAGTTCAACGCCGTCTCGTTCGGCACTTCGATGAAGCAATCGGGCGCCACGCGATGGTTGTAGAAGGTTATCGGGCACGTGTCGGAAAGCCGCATGCTGCCGCCGAATTTGCCGCCGCCGATGCGTACCGACTTGCCGCGCAGGTCGGCGGCGCAGAACAGCTTGCGCTCGCTGCCGGCCAGCGGCGCGCTGAACAACACGAGATCCGCCACGTTCGCGAGTGACACGTAGTCATAGGTGCCGTCGACGCGAATGCCATCGTGTGTGCGGATCAGTGTCACGGGCGCATGTGCGGCGGCGGCTCGCTCACTGCCGGCGTTCGACAGGATGAGCGCACGGCAGTTGATCCTTTGGAGAAGCCGTGATCGGCGGAAGCCGCCTCGTCGCCACCACGGCAACGGCACGCACCTCAGCGCACACAGGGGATAGAGGTGCATGACGACAGCGATGCCCAGCGGCAGGCAATCCACGGACACGTGGCGCGCGGTGGCCGCGGCGGCCGCGAACGTCTCCGCAGCCGTGGCGCCTGCCGGATGCAGGTTCAAGGTCGAACTCAGCCCGGCAAAACCACGGCGGAACGCTTCGCACCGCGCCGCGTCGTCAGGCGCGCGCATGTAGTTCGCGACCAGGGCCGCGATGCGATCAGTCGAGGTCGACATGCGACCCACTATGACCGTGCTGCCGCGCGGACAAGCGTGAATGCGACGGGCCGCCGTGGAACGGGCCGGGCTACGTCAGGGACCGACGAACGGCGTCAGAGACCAGCGCCGATCGCCAGAACCATCGTGGGCGAGTCGTCCGGGTTGAGGACGTACGCCGTCAACTCCAGGCGCTCGGAGGAAACCCCGAGGAGAATTCCGCGCTGGATGTCGAATTCTGTTTCGTAGGCCTTCGTCCGTTGTAACCCACCCACGCCGAGCCGGTGTCACGGTCCTCGTAATTGAAGCGCGCCTCGAAGTGCAGGTGGTCACGATCCGCGATGATCGTCGGCTGCACGTAGTCTTCGTCGTCCTCGATGGCGTACGCCGACGCGGAGGCATTGATAGTCGAGGGCGCGGAAAGAGGGGGTGGCGTCTGTGCTGCGGCGGGTGCAGTCGCCACGAGACCGGCAGATGCCAGGAGAATGCGCATACAACAGCATACCCGGCTTGTTGGGTCCGACAGCGAAACAACCTGCCGGCATGCGGCGCCGGCCTACATTCCCGTTTGTTAACATTCGTTGGCGACTGTCAGGGAAGGAGGCTCCTCATGCTAGCCACCGCCGACGAGGCACGTGGAGGAGCGCTGCACCCCGTGCACGCGTTTCTCCTCGCCGCGGCCGTCCCGCTTTTTCTCGGCGCCGTGTTGAGCGATTACGCCTACACCGCGACCTACCACGTGCAGTGGAGCAATTTCTCGTCGTGGTTGATCGTCGGGGGCCTCGTCTTTGCCTTCGCGGCGCTGGCGTGCTCGCTCGTCGACCTGAGGCGCGTCGATCGTCGCGGCGGTCGTTTTGCAGTTTCCCTCGTACTCATCCTCGCGGTATGCGTGTTGGGTGTCGTCAATGCTTTCGTCCACGCCCGGGATGCGTGGGCCACCATGCCTACGGGCCTCTTCCTTTCCGTGATCGTGGCGGTGCTCGCATGCGTGGCGACGGTGATCGGCTTCTACACCGTCCGCTGGAGGGCCGCGCCATGAAGCACTCACGCGCGTGCATGGTCGCCGTGTTTTCGTTCGCGCTGACGGCGTGCGGTGGCAGCGACCCGGACCCGACGCAATACGGGGCCGATCCTCCACTCCCGGAGCTGCAGTACCAGTTGGTGCCCACGATGGGCATCGCGAAGCCCGCCGAATGGGGTGACCAGCAGCCGACAGTTCCGCAGGGATATGCCATCACGGCGATCGCCACCGGCCTTGCGATTCCGCGCCAGACGCTGATTCTGCCCAACGGCGACATCCTGGTGGCCGAAGGGCGGGGCGGCGGCGCGCCGAAATTGCAGCCCAAGGACATCGTGGCCGGATACGTCAAGGCGAAGGGGACCACCCCCGTCAAGGGCGGGAACCGGCTGACGCTGTTGCGCGACGCCGATGGCGATGGCCGCTACGAGATGCAGACCGTTTTTGCCGAAGATCTCAATGCGCCTTATGGCCTCGCGCTCGTCGACGGTCGCCTGTACGTCGCCAACCAGGATGCGCTGGTTCGGTTCGACTATGTCGAAGGAGCGACCCGCGCCAGCGGCCCGCCGGTGAAGGTCACGGACCTGCCGTCGGCGATCAACCATCACTGGACGAAGGCGCTGGCGGCGAGCGCGGACGGACGCTTCCTGTACGTGGGCATCGGCTCCAACAGCAACATCACCGAGCGCGGAATGGACGCGGAGGTCGGCAGGGCCATGGTCTGGGAGGTGGACGCCGCGACCGGCGCGCATCGGCCCTACGCCACGGGGCTGCGCAATCCGACGGCACTTGCGATACAACCCGGCACGGGGCAGCTCTGGGCCGTGGTGAACGAGCGCGACGAGATCGGCCCGAACCTCGTGCCTGACTACCTCACGTCCGTCCGCGAGGGCGGCTTCTACGGCTGGCCTTACAGCTACTGGGGCAAGACCGTGGACCCGCGCGTCCGGCCACTTGATCCGGAGAAGGTCGCATCGGCAATCCGCCCGGATTACAGCCTGGGATCTCACGTCGCGGCGCTCGGCGTCGCGTTTTCCAACGCCGCGATGGGCGGACGGTTCGCCGACGGCGTGTTCGTCGGCGAGCACGGCAGCTGGAATCGCCGCGACCCGGTCGGCTACAAGGTGGTTTTCGTGCCGTTCCGCGGCGGCCGCCCCGATGGCCCGCCGGTCGACTTCGTATACGGATTCCGCGGCAGCGACGGCATGACGCGCGGCCGGCCCGTGGGCGTGAGCGTGGATCCGCGAGGCGCCCTCGTCGTGGCGGACGACCTGTCGAACACCGTCTGGCGCGTCACGCCAACGAACGGAGTCTTCAAGCCTGCCACGCCAGCAGGATGACCAGGCCTTGAGCCGCCGTGTAATGCGCAAAGAGGCGCGCGTGATCGAAGGTCGCGCGACGGCGGGAGTCGACGAGTCCGCGCCAGAGGCGGGCGAGCACGAATATCCCCATGAGCACGGCCACGGCTGCGTGCAGCAACTGCCAATAGAAAAGCGTATGCGCCAAAGCACCGAATGAATGCTCGGTGGGTTCCACGCCGGAAGCCGACAGCGCACACGCCATGGTCGCGCAGGCGCCGATCAGCAGGACGATACCCAGCGCAGTCATGCCCGCAAGAGCCCGGCGCCTTCCCGCGCGAAGCTGGCGGTTCGCGTACTCGATTGCGGCGCTGCCCGAGATCCAGCCGAGGGCGGCGAGTGCCGAAAGCGCGGTCGCGGGTGCCGCGCCACCGGGCGGCGGCCACTCGGCGGCACCGGACGCGAGATAGAACCATCCGAACAGCAGGCTCGCGAGGATGGCGCCATCGACGAGGAGCAGGACGATCATCGCCCACCAGGCATGCGAGCGCGAGCCGGTCATCGCGTCCGGAAGTCGGATGCCGTCCCCGATGTCGTGCAGTTCGCCGCCCGGCGCCGGATCGCTCGCCCATGCCCAGCGCAGGATACCGAAGAGCGTGATCGCGGCCGCGAGTCCCGCGGCGACGAAAAGTTTCAGGGTCAGGAGAAAGAAGAACGCCGCCGTCCCGACGCCGGCGACGAAGGGCAGCCAGGTAGGCCCCGGCAGGCGAAGGATGTACTCGGGCCGTGCGCTTCGCGGGCTGGTGACGATCGTCTCCCGCGTTCCGGTCACGAGGCCGGGCAGGTAATGCTGCCCGGTGTCGACCTCCTGGCGCAGGCCGGGGTTGTCCCACAGCGGCTCGCGGCTTTCGATGCGCGGAATGCTGCGGGTCCCGTAGTTGTCGAGCGGCAACCATTCCAGGGTCGGCGCATGCCAGGGATCGACGTTCACGCGCGAGGCGAGCCGCACGCGTCGCAGGATGTCGAAGAAGGCGAGGCCGAAGCCGCTCGCGAGCACGGCGGCCCCGGCGGAGGCGAGCAGGTTCGGGAGCTCCCATCCGAGGCCGGGCAGGTAGGTCCACACGCGTCGAGGCATGCCGAGCAGACCCGCGAAATGCATCGGGAAGAACGTGAGGTTCACGCCGACGAACATGAGTCCACAGGCCCATCGCGCCAGGCTTTCCGAGAGCATGCGGCCGCTCACCATCGGCGCCCAGTAGTAAATCGCCGCGAACATGGGGAAGACGAGTCCGCCCAGCAACACATAATGAAGGTGCGCGACGACGAAGTACGTGTCGTGCACCTGCCAGTCGTAAGGCACGACGGCGACCATGACGCCGGTCAGCCCGCCGAGCACGAATATCCCGAAGAACCCGAGGATGAACCAGGTCGGCGCTGCGCGCTGCATCTTCCCGCGGCGCATGGTGACGAGCCACGCGACCACCTGGATGCCCGCCGGGATCGCGACGAGCATGCTCGCCGCTGAAAATAGGTTCGCCAGGTGGTGAGGCATGCCGATGGCGAACATGTGGTGCACCCAGAGCAGGAACGAGATGAGCCCGGTCGCGATCATCGAGCCGACGACCCAGCGATAGCCGGCGAGGGGAACGCGCGCCATCGTCGCGATCACGATCGAGACGATCCCCGCGCCGGGCAGGAAGATGATGTAGACGTCGGGATGCCCGAACAGCCAGAACAAGTGCTGCCAGAGGATTGGATCGCCGCCCTGGCCGGCGGTGAAAATGGGCCAGTGGAACGCGCGCTCGAGCTCGAGCAGCGCGGTCGCGACGATCACCGGGGGGAATGCAAAGACGATCATGCAGGCGACCACCAGCATCGCCCAGGCATAGACCGGCATCCTTGCGAGCGTCATCCCGGGCGCGCGCGTGCGCAGGATACCGACGATGATCTCGATCGCGCCCGCGATCGCGGAGATCTCGATGAACCCGATGCCGAGCAGCCAGAAGTCGGCACGAAGTCCCGGCGAGAACTGCCAGCTCGTGAGTGGCGGGTACATGAACCAGCCGCCGTCCGGTGCCAGGTCGAAGAACAGCGTGCAGAAGAAGATGAGGCCGCCGATCGCATAGGCCCAGAAGGCGTAGGCCGACAGCCGCGGGAAAGGCAGGTCGCGTGCGCCGAGCATGGCGGGCAGCAGCAGGATCGCGATCGCTTCCACGACCGGCACGGCGAACAGGAACATCATCACCGAGCCATGCATGGTGAAGAGCTGGTTGTAGGTGTCGTAATCGATGAAGTCATTGCCGGGCAATGCGAGCTGTGTCCGCATCAGGAGCGCCAGGATCCCGGCGAGGACCAGGAACAGCAGTGCCGCGCCCACGTAGAACAGTCCGATGTAAGTGTTGTTGACGACCGTCAGGATGCGGATGCCGCGGGGCTGCCGCCACACGGCCGAGAGCGCCTCGAGCTCGCCTGCCGGCCGCGGCAGTGGGTTCGGGAGCTTCATTCGAGGCTTTCGAGCCAGGCCGCGAGCGCGCGCAGCTCCGGTCCGGTGAGTGAGCTTGATGACGGCATCAGGCTGCCGGGCTTGAGGTCCTGCGTACCGGCGATCCATCCGGCCATCGTGCCCACGTGGTTGCCGAGCGTGCCGGCCCCGAGCGACTGCCGGCTACCGACGTGCGTGAGGTCAGGGCCCAGCCGGCCTTCCGCCGCGGTGCCGCGAATCGCGTGGCAGGCGGAGCAACCGGTCCGAAAGAAGAGTTCCTGGCCGCGCTGCAACCCGGGATCCGAAGCCGACGGCGCATCGCGCGCCTGGTGTGCGAGCCAGGCCTCGAATTCCGCGGCTGGCTCGGCGACGACGTGGAAGGCCATCAGCGCGTGCTGGGCGCCGCAGTATTCCGCGCACTGACCACGATAGATGCCGGCGCGGTCGGCCTGGATGACGAGCCGTGTCGTCCGGCCCGGGATCATATCGACCTTGCCGGCCAGTGCCGGCACCCAGAAGCTGTGAATCACATCGCTGCTGCCCAGCAGGATCTCCACCGGCTGGCCGAGCGGGATGTGCAGCTCGTTCGCCAGCAGCACGCCGGCGTCGTTGCCGTCCTCGTAGCGGACTTCCCACCACCATTGCTTGCCGGTCACGTGGATGCGAAGCGCATCTGAGTCTTCATGCAAGCCCTCATGAGAAACGAGCGCGTGACCGATCCCGAGCGCATATATAAAGAGTGCAACGAGGAGGATGCCCGGCAGGACGAGTCCGCCGACGAGAAGCCAGCGCCTGGCATCGACACGGCGCGGTCCCGCGACGACGCCGGCGATCGCCAGGATGCACACGACCGCGAGGATGACGGCGGCGCCGGCGTACAAGACCACTCCCAGCTCCTCGATTGGCCAGGCGGCGCTGCCCGCCGCCGGGTCGAGCGTGGATTGAACCCGCTCGCCGTTCATCGGTACAGGTACGCGGCGATGTCGCGCGCCTCGGCCTCGCTCACGTCGAGGTCCGGCATCGCGGTACCGGGATCCAGTGACGGCGCGTCTCGGATCCATGCGACCAGGTGGTCCGGCACGTTCGAATTCCGGCCTGCGACGTAGACGCGCATGCGATAGCCGCCGAGAGGCGGGCCGACCGTCCCGCGAGCCGCGGGAATGCCGGGAATGCGATGACAGGCGCCGCATTCGAGCGCGATCACGGCGGCACGCCCGCGCTCGGCATTGCCGCCCGTGACGATCGGCCCGTCGCGGTCGGAGCGCGCACAGGCGCCCAGCACGATCACTGCGGCGACGAGACATGGCAGCCCGGCAGTGCGCTTCTTCATCACGACTCATTCCTGGGAGAACAGGAAGTCCGCCATCTCGCGGGCGTGCGCTTCCGACACGTCGAGATCCGGCATCAGGGTTCCCGGGCTGACGCCCGCCGGGTCTACGATCCAGCGCACCAGATTGTCTTGCGTGTTGGGCAGCGTGCCGGCGATGTAGCGGCGGCTCGGCCAGTTCACGAGCGCGGGGGCGACGTTCGTATCCGGGCCCACGACACCCTCGATCTGGTGGCAGGCATGGCAGGCGTACTGGCGCAGGACGATTTCGCCGCGCTCGTCCTCGTCGTAGGCTTCCGCACGGCGGGCGGTGGCGGCATCGTCGCTCCTGCAGCTCGTCTGCGGCGGCAACGGCGCCAGGCCCACGTAATCCGCCCTCGACAGGGTAGGCAGTTCCTTCAGGAAGGCGACCGTCGCCCAAAGATCCGCGTCCGAGAGCCGGAATTCCCAGGCGGGCATGCCGGTCATGCGTACGCCCTTCGCGGTCACGTAATACAGCCAGGCGGGAGGCCAGTCGCGCGCGGACTCGGTCAGGTCGTTGGGTATCGGCATCATGCCGAGGCCGTGCGGTTCCCTCGCGAGCGCCGGTGCGCCATGGCAATGCACGCAATGCGCGCGAAAACAGGAGCGGCCCCGTTCGATCATCGCCGCGCCGGTCAGGGCGGGTGCCACGATGTCGTCGGCGTTGGCGTTCACGGAGTAACGCAGGCCCGTGTCGAGGAGCCAGTGCGTAAACGCCGAGTGTTGTTCGGTAGCCGCGGTGCTGAAGGCGCCCGACAACAGGATGGCGATGCCTGCGAGGATGCCGAGCACGAGGATCGCGCAGGCGCCCAATACTCCGAACAGGAGCTTGTGCCTGAGCATGAAGCCTGGGGTATGGCCGTGACCCACCATGATCACGGCAACGTCGCGTGCCGAAGGCGATGCCGTCCGTCAGACCTTAGCTGTATCGGGCGTAGGCACTCACTTGCGCTCGACCCTTGCCCGCGGCAACTGCCAGTCGCGATGAATGGCGATCATCCGCAGCCCGAAGCACAGCAGTGCGCCGGCAAGCGCCGTCACCGCGGGCGCCAGCCCGAACTGGCTGCCGACCGCAACCACCGCGGCACCCGCCAGCGCCGCGACGGCATACAAGTCCGAACGCAGCACGACCGGCACCTGTGCCAGCAACACGTCACGCACCATGCCGCCGCCGATGCCGGTCAACATGCCGAGCAGCGCCGCCATGACCGGGTGCAGGCCGAAGGTAAGCGCCTTGAGCGCGCCCGTTACGGCAAACAGCGCAAGCCCGGCGGCATCGAACAGCTGGACCGGGCTGTGCATGCGCTCGATAAGCGAGTGCCAGCGAAACGCGAGTAGCCCGGCGAGGAGCGATGCCGCCACATACCGCCAGTCGCTGAGAGCCGCCGGCGGGACGGCGCCGATCAGCACGTCGCGGGCGATTCCGCCGCTGCAGGCCGTGGCGAAAGACAGCACGGCGACGCCGAAGATGTCGAGCTGGCGCCTGACGCCAGCGGTTGCGCCAGCGAGCGCGAAAACGAACGTGCCGACGAGATCCAGGGCCAGCAGCAGCGTGTTCAACCGGGCCTCCGCGCCGTCACCGCCGTGATTGTACGCGACGGCTTTCACAATCGCTTTCGCTCCCCGGTACACTCTGCCGATGGACCGGATCGACGCGTCGCCGGCCGAGCCCACGGCGCTGTCTCCCATGCGCTACCCGGTGTTCCGGGCGGTCTGGTCCGCCAGCCTCCTTGCGAACTTCGGCGCGCTGATCCAGTCGGTTGGCGCCGCCTGGTTGATGATCTCGATCGCGAAATCGGCGGACATGGTCGCGCTGGTCCAGACCTCGATCGCGCTGCCGGTCATGCTGCTTTCGCTGGCCGCCGGCGCCCTGGCGGACAACCGCGACCGCCGCCTGGTGATGCTCGGCACTGACATCTTCATGCTGACGGTCTCCGTCGTTCTGGCGATCTTTGCCTGGGCCGGGCTCGTCACTCCCTGGCTGCTGCTGCTGTTCACCTTCCTGATCGGCTGCGGCTCCGCATTCAATGCGCCGGCGTGGCAGGCCTCGGTCGGCGACATGGTGCCGCGCACGGAACTGCCGGGCGCGGTGGCTCTCAACAGCCTCAACTTCAACGTCGCGCGCAGCGTCGGTCCCGCGATTGGCGGCGCGATCGTCGCCGCGGCAGGCGCAGCCGCGGCGTTCGCCGTCAATGCGGTGAGCTATGTCGCGTTGATCGTCGTGCTTGCCCGCTGGCACCCGGTCCGCCCCCGCGAGATCCTGCCGCGCGAGTCGCTCGGCGCCGCGATGGCTGCGGGCGTCCGCTACGTTTCGATGTCCCCGGCCATCCGGACCGTGCTGCTGCGCAGCGCAATCTTCGGCGCCGGGGCGAGCGGGCTGATGGCGTTGATGCCGCTCGTCGCCAAGGAACTGCTCGGCGGCGGGCCGCTGGTCTACGGCCTGATGCTCGGCGCTTTCGGCGCCGGTGCCGTGGCGGGGGCGATCAGTTCCGCAAGGCTGCGCCGGGCGTTTTCGACCGAAATCATCGTTCGCGCAGCTTGCATCGCGTTCGCCATTGCCGCGGCGATTGCCGGACTGAGCGCGTACTTGCCGGCCACGATGGCGGGCCTGCTGCTGGCGGGGGCCGGTTGGGTGCTCGCGCTCGCCACGTTCAACGTTGCGGTCCAGTTGTCCGCGCCGCGCTGGGTGGTGGCGCGGGCGCTGTCGCTTTACCAGATGGCCGCATTTGGCGGAATCGCCGGTGGAAGCTGGCTCTGGGGCGTCGTCGCCGCGCGCGAGAGCATCATGCTCTCGCTGCTGGCCTGTGCGGCGGTGCTGCTCGCCTGCGCGGCATTCGGGGTATGGCGCCCGCTTGCGCAATCGAAGGACCTCGATCTCGATCCCTTGCGAGACTGGCGGGAACCGCAGACGGCCGTGCCGGTCGACCCCAGGACCGGGCCGGTCGTCATCACCATCGAATACGTCATCCGCGAGGAGGACCAGATGCGGTTCCTGGCGGCGATGTCGGAACGCAGGCGCATCCGCCGCCGCGACGGCGCGTTGAACTGGCGGCTCCTGCGCGACTTGTCGGAACCGGAGCTGTGGATCGAGCGCTACGAGACGCCGACCTGGCTCGACTACCAGCGGCTCAACAACCGGATGACGCGGAACGACGCCGTGATTCCCGAGTCGCTGCGCGCATTGCACCGCGGCCCCGACGCCCCGCGCGTCCGGCGCATGATCGAGCGGCCGGCCGCCGCTCCCTCCACCGTGCGGGCGGCGGGGCCGGAAAGCGCGTCCATCGCGAACGACTGACCCCGGATTAAAGTCGCGGGTACGGGTACCATAGACATACGACGTGCCGAATCAAGTGACGGAGCACCCGATGGCTGAACTGCCCCAAATCTACCTCACGCAGAACGACGCCGACCGCCTGCTCAAGCTGGTCGAATCCCAGCCCGGAAAGCGCCTGGAGAAGCTGGAAAGCGAACTGGTGCGCGCGAATGTGGTGCCGCGTGAACAGATCCCCGAAGACGTGGTGACCATGAACTCCCGCGTGGTCTTCGAGAACGAGACCACGGGCCAGCGTCGCGAGGTCACGCTGGTGTATCCGGGAAGCGCGGACATAGACGCCGGAAAGATCTCGGTCCTGGTTCCGATAGGAACGGCGCTGCTCGGGCTGCGGGTAGGACAGTCGATCGACTGGGAGTTGCCCGGCGGCGAAAAACAGCGCTACCGCATCGTAAAGGTCCCGTTCCAGCCGGAAGCCGCGGGCCAGGCGGTCTAGGCACGGGCAGACAGCGTCCGCGACGACAAGCTCCAGCAGTTACTGCGCGCCCGGCGCCGAGATGACTCCGCAGCCGACGCGCTTGCCGGAGTTGCCGGACGGCTGAGTCGCGTAATCGTCAGGGCTCTCGTGCACGATGACCGCCTTGCCCATGACGTCCGTGTTCGGGTCGCCCAGCAGCGACGTGCCCGCTGCAGTCGTGTCGACCTGGGCAACGCCTTCGGCGTTGGAACTTATGTTCAGCATGTCTCCGGCGTGGTGCTCGCTGCCGCCCGGATTGCCGTGCTGAGCCTGGGTCGGATTGAAGTGGTCGCCGGCGCTGCTGCCGTCGGGCGCGCTGCAATCGCCTTTCTCGTGCACATGGAAGCCGAACTCGGCATCGGGCTTCAGTCCCTGGACCGAGCCGGTGATGCGCACACCTTCCGGCGATTGCGCCAGTGTCAGCGCGCCGGTGACGGTGTTGCCCTGGGTCGGCGCGATCTGCGCAACGGCCGCGTGCACCGGTTCCGCTGGGATTGCCGCCTCGGTCACCGGAGAGTCGCTGTCGGGCGCAGGCGGCGCAGTTTCGGGCTCCTCGCGCGAGCACGCAGCCAGCAGCAGGGTCAAGACGATCGCCAAACTGAAGTTCATCGCTTTCATGGTCGTGTCCTCGCGTGATGCAGTGAGGCACGAGTCTAGCAGCGTACTCACGACATCGGATTCGCCGGCGCCTTCGGATCTTCGGGCAGCGGAATGAATTCCTGGTCGTCGAGGTCCGGCAGCTTCATGCGTCCCGCGCGCCAGTCGCTCTTCGCCTGCTCGATGCGATCGCGCGACGAGGACACGAAGTTCCACTCGACGAAGCGCTCGCCCAACGGCTCTCCACCAAGGAGCATCACGATGGCAGGGGTAATTGCCGCGATGACCGCGTCGCCGGGGCCGAAGACGATCATCTGTCCTTCGGCGAAGGTCCGCCTGTCGGCCTCGACCGAGCCCGACGCCACGTAGGCGGCACGTTCTGCGTAGCCGGAAGGAAGTTGCACCCGCGCACCGGCGGCGACATCGCAATGCGCATAGAAGAGCGGCGAACGCGTCTGCACTGCGGCCCTGAGCCCCGACATCTCGCCGGCGACGAGACGGAGTGAAACACCGTCTTCGTCGGACTTCGGCAGGTCCTTGCCCGCATGGTGCGCGAACGACGGTTCGACTTCCTCGTGTTCCTTCGGCAACGCGACCCAGGCCTGGATGCCGTTCAGGTGTCCGCCTTCGCGGCGCGCGCGCTCGAAGCGCTCGGAATGCGTGATGCCGCGGCCGGCGGTCATCCAGTTGACCTCGAACGGCCGGATCGGCTGCTCGGACCCGAGGCTGTCGCGATGCATGATCTCGCCGTCGAACAGGTACGTCACCGTCGCGAGGCCGATGTGAGGATGCGGCCGAACGTCCACGGTCCGGGGAATGCCGGGCGGAAAATCGATCGGGCCCATGTGGTCGAAGAAGACGAACGGCCCCACCATGCGCCGCCGCGGATATGGCAGCACGCGTCCGACTTCAAATCCGCCGAGGTCCCGGCGGCGCTGTTCGATGACGAGTTCGATCATGTTTCGAGTCTACCCGACCTGCACTGACAGCATGGAAATTGACCCGCCGTCGACGCCTTCGACCGGAAAAAGGATGCTCTCGCCTTTCCGGTGGCACCCCAGGACGTACAGCAGCGGCAAGTAATGGTCGGGTGTCGGAATCGACAGCAAAGCGTCCTTTCCGAGCATTTCGTAGTTCACCAGCGGACTGAACTCCCCCGAAAGCATCAGGTTCCGCGCGGTGTTTTCGAAACGCACGGCCCAATCATAGGGATCGGGCGCGTGGCGGCCCCAAGCATAGGCGTGAAGATTGTGAACGAGGTTGCCGCTGCCGACGATGAGCACGCCCTCCTCGCGCAGCGGCGCCAGTTTCCTGCCGACATCAAAATGATGCGATGCCGGCTTGCTCTCATCGATGCTGAGCTGGACAACTGGAATGTCGGCCGCGGGATACACGTGCTTGAGCACGGACCATGTGCCGTGATCGAGACCCCACGAATCGTCGAGTGCGACGTCGAGCGGCGCCAGCAAGCCCTGAACGCGGCGCGCGAGCGCCGGTTCCCCGGGCGCCGGATAGCGCACCCGGTAGAGCTCGGCAGGAAATCCGCCGAAATCATGAATCGTCCTGGGCGCCGTGCTGACCGTCACGCCAGTGCCTGGAACGTACCAGTGCGCGGATATCGCAAGGATCGCTTTGGGCCGCGCAGTCTGCTCACCGATGCGTCGCCACGCCTCTGTCCACGCATTGTTGCTGACGGCATTCATCGGATTGCCGTGGCCAAAGAAAATCGCGGGCATGGCGAGCATGGCTGGTGGCCGCGCCCGCATGTCAGCGTCGGTCGTTCGCTCGTCGTTCGTCATTGCGGGCTAGCCACGTTGCGCGGCAGGACCATGTAGCACCGCACGATGAAGCAGTGCAACTCCGTCATGTAGTTGCGGAGGAACCTGGCGGTCTCCGCGTTCGTCACTTCGCCCTCGTCGGTGATCAAGCCCTTCTCGAACTGAATGTAGGCTTCGATTGAGTTCATCAGCGGCGAGTTACAGAAGGCCAGGATGCTGCGCAGGTGCTGCTGGCCGACGGCCGTTCCGATCTTGCCGGGTGACGTGCCGATCACCGCCGAGGGCTTCCGGGCGAAGCTGTTCTTGCCGTAGGGACGGCTGGCCCAGTCGATCGCGTTCTTGAGCGCCCCGGGGATCGAGCGGTTGTACTCGGGCGTGACGAACAGGACTGCGTCGACGGCCGCGAGCGCCGCCTTGAAGGCTAGCGCGGCCGGCGGATAGTCGGAGTCGTAGTCGTAGCTGTAGTGCGGGAGGTCTGCAAATGGGACCTCGGAGAGCTTGAGTGCCGGCGGGGCGAGGCGGGTGAGGGCGCGGGCAAGCTTGCGATTGATCGAGTTCTTGGCAAGGCTGCCGACGAGGTATCCGACACTGAACGTATCCATCGTTCCACTCCGTCGCGAAGGCCGATGCGGATAACAGTACCGCACAGTCCTGCACGGGGCATACCATGTCGTTGGGCCCATGAGCACACGACGCCAGTTCTTGTCTGCCCTCGCAGTCCCCGGATTGGCGATCGGCATTGCACCCGCCGCGATGGCATTCGCTCCGGGCGAGTTCAATGCGCCAGCCGGAGGGCCTGACGACGCGGCCGTGTTTGC
The DNA here is from genome assembly GCA_963728615.1 of uncultured Gammaproteobacteria bacterium. GTDB lineage: Bacteria > Pseudomonadota > Gammaproteobacteria > Steroidobacterales > Steroidobacteraceae > SCUD01. The sequence goes on along the minus strand of CAVSKQ010000003.1, from coordinate 610,256 downwards.
GGCGGCTCGCGGGCATTTCCTGATTCCCGCGGGCGTTGCCTACTGCAACACCGGCACGCTTGGCGCGTCGCCCCGGGAAGTCGTGAGTGCGCTGACAGAGGGTGTCCGCCGCATCGAGGCTGAACTCGCGGCCTGGCCCTACGAGCAGCCTGATGGCGAACCGCTCACGGGGTACCAGCAGCTGCTCGGGGCCCGCGCCGCGCTGGGGCGCTTCGTCAATGCGTCAGCGGGCGAGATCGCGCTCACGCAGAACGCCACGATGGGCATCAACTTCCTCGCCAACGGCCTCGACCTGGAGCCCGGCGACGAGGTCATCAGCACCGACCAGGAGCACGGCGGCGGCATCTCGCCCTGGCGACTGCTGGCGAAGCGCCGCGGCATCGTCGTCAGGGAACTGCCGCTCGAGCCGGCATTTGCGGATGGGCCGGACGCGGTCGTGCGCCTGTTCGAAGCCGTGATGACGCCGCGCACGAGGGTCATCATGTTCAGCCACATCACGAGCGGGCTCGGTGCGCTGCTGCCGGCGCGCGAGCTGTGCGCGCTCGCGCGGCACCGCGGGGCGCTAGCGATCGTCGACGGCGCGCAGGCAGTGGGCCAGGTCCAGGTGGACGTGAAGGCTCTCGGCTGCGATGCGTACGTCGGCAGCCCGCACAAGTGGATGATGGCGCCAAAAGGCACCGGCTTCATGTACATCCGGCGCGAAGTGCAGGATCGGTTCTGGACCACGCTGGCGAGCTACCAGTGGGACAACCACGAGGACGGCGCTTTCCGCTTCATGCAGTACGGGACGGGGAGCATCGCCGTAGTGGACGGCCTGGTGGCGGCACTCGGCTTCCTCGAGAAGATCGGCATGCCGCGAATCGAGCGGTGGGACGCGGGACTCACGAAGCGGCTGCGCGACGGTCTAGCCGGCATCGCGAATGTGCGCGTTGCCTCACCCTCCGACCCGCGGCTGACCGCGGCCATCACGACCTTTCGCATCGACGGCGTGAACGCGAAGGCCCTGCAGGACGCGCTGTGGACCAGGCGCGTGCGCGTGCGTGCACAGAACGACGAGCGCGGCGTGCGGTTGTCCGCGCATGTGTACGTCAGCCCGGCGGACGTGGACGTGGTCCTCGACGTGACCCGCGAGCTTGCGAGCGCGGCTTTCGTCAGACCAGGATCTTGACGATGCGCTTGAGCAGCTCTTCGAACGAGATGAGCGTCAGCAATAACGGTACGAGCGGCAGCAAGGCCGCGATGACGAGCTGAGCCACGGCACCCCGCGTGATCGGGATGACGCTCATCCCACGGACTTTGTCGAAGCTGTTGCCGAGGTCGGCCAGCGACTGGATGTCCGCGCTGCCGATCAGCGCCTCGCCCGCGGGCGGCACACCGCGAATCCACTTGTCCGCGAACTCGTCGGCGTATTGCCTCGACAGCCGGGCATAGTCGCGCACCCCTTGCCGCTTGGCGGCCGAAAGCGGGAGCGTGAACAGGAACAACGGAGCAATGATTATGAAGACGACGAATGCCACGAAGAGAACGACCTCGACATAAAAGGACGTGAGGACTTCGCCTTCGTACAGGATCGTGTTGGCCAGCGTCCCCGTGAGCAGCACGCCCTGGGCGAACAGGAGCGGCGCGAATGCGCGTGTCACGCCCGCCAGGAACCCGATGCCGCCATTGCCGTCCGGGTGCAGCGGCTGGTAGGCGAGCGGCAGGCGTGAGACCTGCCACAGGAACCGGGTCCAGACGGCGAAGCGGAAGTACCAGCGCAGCAGGATGAACTGGTAGATCGGCAGGCTCACGAAGAAGTACCACCAGCCGGCGAGCTTCGGCTGTACGCGGCCCGCCTCCGGCGTGGCGTACCAGGTGGGCACGTCGAGAACCATGTAGTAACGCCACACGACGAAGATGCCGACGCCGTAGACGATTGCGATCAGGAGCAGCTCGGCGACGATCGAGTTGCGCAGCTTCGCGGCACTCTCGAGCGTCTGGTCGAAACGGGCGCGCAGCGCATCGGGCACGAGGCCCTGGGCGACGAATTGCGCGACCACGATGCGTGTGCGCTGGTGGACGATGAGCTCTGCCGCAATCAGGATGGGCAGCGAAAGCAGGAATCTGACGTGCGAGTCCACGTCGAACAGGAACGGCACGCTGACAGCGTTTCCCACGGCGACGCCGTCGAGGAGCGACAGGACGAGCAGTGGCATCCAGGCGACCGTGACGAGGACGAACATGCGCCGATGCAGCAGTTCGAGCGCGCTGCCCGAGAGCCTTGCGCGGACGAGGAGCTGGTAGAGCGGCCCGCCCAGCACGAGCGAGAAATCGACGGCTTTCCCGGACGGGCCCTGGTTCGCCAGCTCGCGCATCGTGCCCCCCCCGAATGGTCGGCGCAGTCTAACCTCGGGATGAAGGGCCGTATAGGATCAGTGCGCCGGCGGTCGCGCGGGCAGGAACCGGCTGTTGCGCAGCAACGCCGCCGAGATCAGCGAGACCAGGACACCGACCGGAAAGATCTCGATGAAGGTGACCGGCATGCGGAACAGCGGGTTTGCGTACTGGCGGCGGAAATCGTCCATCCGGGCAACGACCGCTTCGATCTCGACGGCCGATGCGCCCTTGGCGCGCGCCGACTCGACCGCGGCCGTGCTGTATGAATCCATGAACGCAAAGTCCGTGACCGCGAGCGTGATCTCCCAGCCGATCACATAGACCAGGCTCGCCACGGCGCTGATGCCGAGGCCGGCCAGCAACGCGGGAACGAACCGGATCGCGCCTCCCAGCTCTCGGTCGCGCAGGCGCTTCACGCCGACGAACACCAGGCTGAGCGCCAGCAACATGATCAGGTAGCCGGTGAAATGGGAAGTGGCCGCCGAACCCGGCTCCGCGTTTGCCACCATCAGGCACATCGGGATGGCGACAACCAGGCCGGCGACGAGGCCGAAGAACAGGATCGTGCGAGACATGTTCGTTTCCCTCCGGATATTGGGCACCGGCATTACGGGGCAGGCGGCGTCACCGGACCATCGCCCAAACGGGTGATTTCGGACGGATCACCCTAGGGGACGAGTCCGAGGTCGCGGGCGAGCAGGATCGCCTCCGTCCGCCGCGCGACCTTCAGCTTCCCGAACAAATGCGCGACGTGCGTCTTCACCGTGTTCGGCGACAGCCTGAGTCGCGCGGCGATCTCCTTGTTCGAGCGGCCGTCCGCAAGCAGTTGCAGGACCTGCCATTCGCGCCGGGTGATGCCGAGCGAGGACTGCGCGCGCTCATTCGGCGTGAACTCGCTGGCGCGCGGCTCGCTGCGAAACAGTTTGCGGCCCACCCAAATTCCAAGACCCAGGAACACCGCCGCCACCAGCGCGACGTAGACAGTGCCCGCGTGCGTGCGGGCCCAGACCTGGTACTCCAGCCACTGCAGTGCGACGGCGCCGGCCGCGAGCGCGAAGCCGTAAACCAGCGCCGTCTTCAGCATGCCGGCCCGTATTCCCTGACCCATCCGCCGCTCCCTTCGCCCTGAATGCGGATCGTTGCACGCAGGCGCCCGACTCGCCAGAACCCCGCGGCTGGCGCATGATGCGCCCGGGAAAGGGGGGGTCATACGTGAGCAACTGGTTCCGACGCTATCTGCTGCCCGGATTCGTGTTCGAGGCGGCGGTCATCGCCGGCGGCTACGCGACAGGTCGCGAGCTGGTGGAGTTCTTCCTTCCGGCGGGGCCATGGGGCGGCCTGCTCGGGATGGTCGTCAGCATGCTCTTCTGGAGCGCGGTGCTGATGATCAGCTTCGAGCTGGCACGCCGCGCCCGGAGCTATGATTACCGGTCTTTCTTCAAGCTGCTGCTCGGGCGTGGCTGGTTCCTGTTCGAGATCGCATACCTTTTGCTGCTCGTGATCATCCTCGCGGTGATGGGCGCTGCCGCAGGCGAGATCGTGCACAGCCTGTTCGGCTTGCCGAAGCTCGTGGGCTCGCTGGGAATGATCGCTTTGACGGGTCTCCTTCTCTTCTATAGCACGGCGACGATCGAGCGGTTCCTCGCGCTCTCGGTGGGCTACCTGTACCTCGTCTACATCGTCTTCGTCATCTGGAGCATCGTCGTCTTCGGCGACAGGATCGGGGAAGCCCTGGCGTCGGAGCCGGTCGGCGACAAGTGGTTCAAGGCAGGCATCACCTACGCGGGCTACAACGTCGCGACGCTGCCGGCCGTGCTGTTTTGCATCCGCCACCTGACCCGGCCGCGCGAGACGCTGATCGCCGGGTTCCTCGCCGGACCGCTGGGAATGCTTCCGGGCGTCCTCTTCTTCATCGCGATGATCGGTTTCCACCGGGAGCTCGCGGACGTCTCGCTGCCCTCGGCCTTCCTCCTCGGAAAGCTCGGCGCGCCGTGGTTCGAGCTGGTTTTCCAGCTCGCCGTGCTGCTGACGCTCGTGGACACGGGCGTCGCATTGCTGCACTCGATCAACGAGAGGGTCGCGAAAGTCTACGAGGAAGGGTCGCGGCCGATGCCGAGGATCCTCCGCCCGGCGCTCGCGGTGACGATCATGGTCATCTCGGTCTATGCGGCGTCCGCCATCGGGCTCGTCGACCTGATCGCGAAGGGTTACGGCTACCTCACGTACGCCTTCATCGTATTGCTGATCATCCCGGTGCTGACGGTCGGGCTCTGGCGGCTGGTGCGTTCCTGATGGCCGCGAAGCGCGGCGCGAAACCCGGCAGAAGCAAGGGCCGCGGCAAGTCCATCGCGCCGAGCAAGGACCGGCGCGGCCTCGACGCCGCGGACATCGTGCTGTCGATCGACGACGCGCGCATCGCGGAGCTCGCGGCGCAGGTACGCGAGCGCGGCGGCGCGCCGATCGGCGCGTACCGCGAGCCGTTGTCCGGCAGCACCGTCCTCGTCGCCTCGCTGCCGCTCGCCTCGGTCCAGCCGACGCCGTTCCAGCGCGACCTCTCGCCGACTCACACCAAGCGCCTCGCGCAGAAGATCGACGAGGCCGGGTCGTTCCTCGACCCGATCATCGTGGTGCGCGACGAGAAGGGGGAGTTCTGCACGCCGAACGGCCGGCACCGGCTCGCGGCCGCCAAGGTGCTCGGCCTCAGGCAGATCACGGCGCTCATCTCGCCCGACGAGGGACTCGCATTCCGAATCCTCGCGCTCAACACGGAGAAGGCGCACAACGTCAAGGACCGCAGCCTCGAGGTCATCCGCATGGCGCGCGCCCTGGCGCGCCGCGAGCCGCGCGCGAAGGAGACCGACTATGCCGCCCAGTTCGAGGCGCCGGAGTTCCTGACGCTCGGCGTGCTCTATGCGAAGGACGGGCGCTTCGCGGGCGGCGCTTACAGCTCGTTCCTGAAGAAGGTCGATCGCTTCTCCGACCGCACGCTGGCGGTGAGCCTGCGAGAGCGGGAGGGCTACGCGGCGCGGCTGCGCGACATCGACGGGGAGGTGCGCAAGGTCATCAAGTCGCTGGAGGCGCGCGGCTTCAAGTCACCGTACCTGCGCGCCTTCGTCGTCGCGCGCATCAACCCCGTGCGCTTCCACCGGGCTAAGCCCGGCGACACGAAGCCGGCGATGCCCATCGCGGCCGCGCTGACGCGCATGACCGCGGCTGCCAAGGGTTTCGACGTCGGCAAGGTGCGGCCGGCGGACCTCGCGCTGGTCGCGGCGCTGTCGGGCGACTGATCCGGGTCCGTCGGATGGCGGGCGTCAGGATACCCGCGACGCTCGCCGGCGCACTCGTTGCGGCCGGGCTCGCTGCAGTCGCCGGCTGCGGAACTTCGGCCGGTTTGCGCGTCGATCGTGACGTCGCGGTGCCGATGCGTGACGGTGTCGTGCTGCGTGCAGACGTGTACCGGCCGGCGCGCAGTGGCGTGTTCCCGGTCCTAGTCTTTCGCACGCCGTACGGGAAGCACAACGCGGCCGAAAGCGACGGCGTGCACCTGAAAGCGGTCGAGCGTGGCTACGCGGTCCTCATGCAGGACGTGCGTGGCCGCTACGCGTCGGACGGGATCTTCGATCCCTATCGCCAGGAGGGCCGGGACGGCTACGACACGATCGAATGGGCCGCGCGTCAGCCGTGGTCCGACGGCCGCATCGGGACCTGGGGCCTCTCGTACCCCGGAGCCGTGCAGTGGCTCGCCGCGGTGGAGACGCCCCCGCACCTCGTGGCCATGGCGCCGGCGATGACATTCTCCTCGCCGCGGCGTTTCTTCTACATGAACGGCATCTTCGACCGCTCGTGGCTGCCGTGGATCTACCAGTACGTCGCGCCGGACGCGCGGCGCCGGCGCGGAATGCCGGACAAGGGCGACGCCGGGCGGAGCTGGGCGGACGATTCCGGCGAGTTCCTCTCGTGGCTGCCGCTGCGCGATCTGCCGGAGCTGCGACGCGAGGCGCCGTACTATTTCGAATGGCTGGAGCATCCGCCGGAGGATTCCTGGTGGGACTGGGCGGAGCTGCGCGGCCGCTACGCGCGCGTGACGGCCGCCGTGCTCAACCTGAGCGGCTGGTACGACGATGCTTACGGCGTCGAGGGCGCTGCCACGAACTTCAATGGATTGCGGGCCGCGCGGCACGCTGAACCCCGCATGCGCACGCACCTCGTCCTCGGACCCTGGGTGCACGGGGCGCCATCCACCGCGCAGAGCCGTGCAGGCGACCTGGATTTCGGGCCTGCCGCGGCCTTCGACTACGACGGGCTGGTGCTGGACTTCCATGACCACCACCTGCGCGGCATCGACAACCGCTTTGCGAGCGAACCGCCGGTGCGCTATTTCGTGATGGGCGCCAACGAATGGCGCGATTCGGCCGGGTGGCCGCCACCGGCGGAGCGCATCACGACGCTCTACCTCGGCGGCACGGGCGACGGCGGCTTGCACCGGCTGCAAACAGAGCCGCCGGCATCGCCGGATTCCCGAAGCGCGTTCACCGCCGATCCGCAGCAGCCCGTCACGGACCCGCATGGCACGCCGGGCGCGCACGACTATCGCGCGCTCGCCTCCCGCGACGACGTGCTCACGTTCGAAACGGACCCGCTGACCGAAGAATGGACCGTCGCAGGCAACGTCGAGGCTTTCCTGTACGCGTCCTGCGACTGTCGCGACTTCGACCTGTGGGTGCGCCTCCAGGATGTCCATCCCGACGGAAGGGCCATCAACGTGACCAGCCCCGGCAACGACGTGATCCGCGCGAGCTACCGCGACCCGGCTGCCGGCCGGCAGCCGGTGGAGCCGGGCACCGTCTATGAGCTGCGGCTGGCGCAGGCGCTGACGGGCATCCGCCTTGGCAAGGGTCACCGCATCCGTGTCCAGGTCTCCGCGTCATTCGATCCTCACCTGTCGCGCAATCTCCAGACCGGGGAGTCCGAAGTGGCTTCGGCGGTATCCCGCAAGGCCGTGATCACGGTTCGCCACACGGCCAGGTACCCCTCCCGGGTGGTACTGCCGGGAGTACACTTCCCGGGCGGCTAACCTCCGGACCAAGGAAGGGATCACATGAATGCAAGGACTGCATTTGTTCCGCACGGGATAGCCTGCCTGGCGCTGCTCGCGCTGGCGCCCGCAGCGCACGCCCAGTCAGCCGACCGCGCGGGCACCTGGGAAACACGCCTCGACATCGTCTATCAGAATTCGTCGGACTGGGACTTCGATGGCGGGACGACGGCTGAGGTCGACAGCGACAACCTCGAGTTGGGTGGAAACCTGACCTTCGGACAGACTGACTACACGCCGGACATCGACGGCTTCCGTCTCGGGATCGGCTGGAAGTTCTGACGCGGGACAGGGCCAGCCCCTCGGCTGGCCGTGCCCGGATTTCGTCCCGTCGCGTCGCCCCTCGCTGCATCCGCCGCGTGTCCTAGCATGCGGCGATGTGGCGGATGCTCGGCTTCCTGGTCGCGGTTGCGGGTGTACTTGCGCCGCCCGCTACGCTCGCGGCCGACCCGTTCGAGATGGAATGGCGCGAGCTCGCCGAGGGCGTCTGGGCCGGAGTCCGGCCGGTTTCCTACCGCTCTCCGGTGATGACCAACACGATGGTCGTGATCGGCGCCGAGGGCGTCTTGGTTTTTGATGCGGCCGGCTTCGCGATCCAGGGCGAGCGGCTCGTCAGGAAAGTCGCCGAGCTGACGGACAACCCGATCACGCACGTCGCCATCAGCCATTGGCACGGCGACCACAGCATGGGCGACTACGAAGTGCTCGAGAAATTCCCGGACGCGGAAGTGATCGCGCACGAATTCACGGCGCGCTACAACGCGAGCCCCAACGGCGAAAAGGTCGAGCCGCGGGACCTGAAGGCAGAGGCCGAGTACCGGGCGCGCGTCGAGAAAGCACTCGCGACGGGAGTGCGTTCCGACGGCACGCCGGTCACGCCGAAGATGCGCGAATTCTACGTCGAGCTGCTCGAGAACTTCGATTTCGTCAGCCAGGAAATCCAGCGGCGGCAGCCCATGCCGCCGACCCGCACCATGACCGGCAGGATGAGCATCGACCTGGGCGGCAGGACCGTGGAACTGCGCCACATCGCGCCCGGCAACACCAAGGGCGATATGTTCCTCTGGCTGCCCGACGAGAAGATCATTGCGACCGGCGACATCGTCGTCCGGCCGACGCCTTACGGCTTCTACAGCTATCCGCGCAGCTGGGCATCGGTGCTTCGCGAGCTGAAGACGTTCGACGCGAAGTACATCGTGCCGGGCCATGGCGACGTCATGACCGATACGGCGTACGTGGACCTGCTGGCGGAGACGATGGACCTCGTGGCGGACCAGGTCGATGCCGCGGTCAAGTCGGGCAAGTCGCTTGACGAGACCCGAGCCGCCATGGACTGGACGCCGGTCGAGAAGCGCTTCGTCGGCGACGACTCGATGCTCGCTTTCCTGTTCAACCTGTGGTTCAAGACCCCGATCGTCGAAGCCCAGTACAACCTGTCGAGCGGCAAGGACAACGAATCGCTCGAGGCGCCGGAGCTCCCGAAAAGCTAGCCGCCGCCCGTCGCTCGGTTAGACTCCCCGGACATCTTCGTCGGGGAGTGACATGAACATGCGGATGCGCGGGACGATCATCGCGGCAACGGCCTTGCTGGCGGCCGCGGGAGAGGCGGCGGCGCAGGCGAACGTACCGAGCGCCGGCGAAGCCGCGTTCCGTGCGCTTTTCAGGGAATTGGTCGAGATCAACACGACGCGCTCGGTCGGCAACTGCACGCAGGCGGCCGAGGCGATGCAGAAGCACCTTCTCGCGGCCGGGATCCCGCGCGAGGACACCCGGATCCTGGCGCCGCCCGAGGCGCCGAAAGACGGCGCACTGGTCGCCGTGCTGCGCGGCCGGGACCGCTCGGTCAAGCCCATTTTGCTGCTCGCGCACATCGACGTGGTCGAGGCGAAGCGCGAGGACTGGAAGCGCGACCCCTTCAAGCTGGTCGAGGAAGACGGCTGGTTCTACGCGCGCGGGGTCAGCGACGACAAGTCGATGGCCGCGATCTTCACGGACAACCTCGTCCGATACCGGAAGGAAGGCTACGTGCCGCGCCGCGACATCAAGCTCGCCCTGACCTGCGGCGAGGAGACGGCGGGCGCGGGACTCTTCGACAGCGTGCGCTGGCTGGTGCAGACGCAGCCGGAAGTGCTCGATGCCGCGTTCGCCATCAACGAAGGCGCGGGCGGTGAATATGACAAGGACGGCAAGCCGATTGCGCTGCAGATCCAGGCGGGCGAGAAGATCTACCAGGACTTCTCGCTCGAGACGACGGACGCGGGAGGCCACAGCTCCCGCCCAACGCGGGTCAACGCCATCGTGCGCCTCGCCGAGGCGCTCGCGAAGCTCGGCGCACACCAGTTCCCCATCATCCTGAACCCGGTGACACGCAGTTACTTCGAGGCCATGTCGAAGCTGGTCGAGCCCGCCATCGCGGCCGACATGCGCGCCGTCTTGCAGTCGCCGCCTGACGAGGCCGCGGCGCAGCGGTTGTGGTCGGCTGATCCCTCGTGGAACGCCACGCTGCGCACGACCTGCATCGTCAGCGAGATCGAGGGCGGTCATGCGCCGAACGCGATTCCCCAGCACGTGAAGGCGACGGTCAACTGCCGCATCATGCCGGGCACGCCGATGGCGGACGTGCAGGCGGAGATTGCCGGGGTGGTTGCCAACGATGCGGTAACCATCACGCCCAAGGGTGAAGGCGGCGTGCAGTCGCCGATGCCGCCGCTGACGGAAGCCATCGTGGCGCCGGTGCGCAAGGTGGCCGAGTCCATCTGGCCTGGCGTCGCGATCGTGCCGACGATGTTGCCCGGCTACACCGACGGCAAGTACCTCAACCCGGCGGGCGTGCCGACCTATGGGATCTCGGGACTCTTCGAGGACGCCGAGGGCAACTACATCCACGGCCTCAACGAGCGCATGCGCGTGAAGTCGCTGATGGAGGGGCGCCGGTTCCTCTACGAAGTCGTGAAGCTGTACGCGGATTCCGAGGACTAGGCGCCGACCCGTTGCTGTACGAGGCCGCATTTGTAGGACGAACGGGCGGGGAAACCCTCGACAGGCTTATAGGCGCGTCAGGACGACGGCCCTATCGTGCTGCGAATGCGGTGGGATGTCGTGATCGTCGGCGGTGGACCTGCGGGGCTGAGCGCCGGGCTGATACTCGGGCGCGCCTGCCGTCGCGTGCTCATTTGCGATTCCGGAACGCCCCGGAGCTGGGCATCGAAGTCGCAACACGCATTCCTGACGCGGGATGGCACGCCTCCGGCGCGGTTTCGCCAGCTTGCGCGTGCGGAGTTGCGCCGTTACAGGGGAGTGACGTTCCGGCGCACGGAGATCCAATCCGCCCGGCGCTCCGGAATCGGCGGTTTCAGCCTTGTAACGGACGGTGGTTCCCGCATTTCATGCCGCAAGCTGCTGATCGCAACGGGCGTATTCGACCGGCTGCCGCCGATTCCGGGCGCCGGCGCCCTGTTCGGGACGAGCGTGTTCCAGTGCCCGTACTGTGACGGATGGGAATTCCGCGACCAGCCTGTCGCCGTGTACGGTAAGGGCGGTCGCGGCTACGAAATGGCGCGGGCGCTCACGGCGTGGACGCGCGACATCGTGCTTTGCAGCGATGGCAAGGCCACGCTTTCTCGCGGACATCGCGATGAGCTTCAAGCCAACGGCATTCAGATCCGCGAGGATCGCATCGCCGGGCTCGAAGCCCGTCGAGGGGCACTTCGCGCTATTGAGTTTCGGGACGGCACAACGCTGTCTCGGCGGGCGCTGTTCTTCGATACGCCCGTCACCGGCCAGTCACGGCTGGCCGAGTCGCTCGGTTGCCAGTTCAACCGGCGTGGTGGCGTCAAATGCGGTCGCTACGAGGCCACGAACGTGCCCGGCGTCTTCGTCGCCGGAAACATCATCAAGGACGTGCAGCTCGCGATCGTCGCGGCGGCGGAGGGCGCCCGGGCGGCCTTTGGGATCAACAGGGCGCTCACGAGGGAGGATTTTCAGCGCAGGGCGATGTCTCGCCCGTCGAGACAGCGCCGGCATCGCGCTCGCAGGGCCTGAGCTCCGCGGCGAGAGGCATATGATCCGACAGCTTTCGCCAGTCCCGTGCATCAACTTTCACCGGGCGGTGCCGGAGATTCCGGACGTAAATCCGGTCGAGCCGGAGCCAGGGCGCGCGCGCGGGGAACGTGCGCGCCGGTCGTCCCGCGGCATCCGAGTGTACTTCCGTCACGCCACCTTCGCGCACCAGCCGCCGGTGGGCGCGCTCGCGCCAGTCGTTGAAGTCTCCGGCGATGACGAGCGCCGCGTCGCGGGGCACGTCGTGGGCAATGAGCTCGAGAAGTCGGCCGATCTGCATCCGACGGTGAGACTCGCGCAGTGCGAGGTGCAGGCAGATCGCGTGCAGCGGCTCGCGATCGCCCGTCAGCGCGATCACTGCGTGCAACAGGCCCCGCGGCTCCGCCTCGCCAACAGACGCATCCACGTTGCGCCAGGATTTGATGGGATGCCGGGAAAGAAGCGCATTGCCGTGATGCCCGGCCGTCGCGACGGCATTTCGGCCGTAGGCATACTGCGTCCACACGCCGTCCGCGAGCACCTCGTACTGGTGCATGGGCGACTGCACGCCGTTGGCGGCCCCGATCTCCTGCAGGAAGACGAGGTCCGCCTGCGACGCGCGCAGGGCGTCGCGGATCCGCAGGAGGGCCTCGTGCCGGTGCCCCGCGCGAAAACCCTGGTGCGCGTTCAGCGTCAGCACGCGAAGCCATGGTGCTCCATTGCCGGCCGCCTCGGTGATCATTCGCCTAAGCTATACCGGGGAGCCTGAAGTGAGCGAACTGGAAATTCCAACAGCGGTTGCGGTGCTGGCGATGGCCGGCACGATCGGCTTCTTTATCCTGCTGATCTGGTCGATGAAGCGTCACCGCGATCCGAGGCTCGAGGTCGACTGCGACGCAGCGATCGAAAATCTGCTTCCGTCCCTGGCCGGGCTCACGTTCGGCACGGTTGTGCAGGGCAACAGTGTCGAGGTGCTCGAAAATCGTGCGTTCTTCGACGCCCTGATCGAGGAGATCGATGCGGCGCGCGCTTCGGTGCATTTCGAGACTTTCCTATGGAAGCAGGGCGAACTCGGCTCACGCCTGGCGCAAGCGCTGGGCCGGCGCGCCCGGGCAGGCATCGACGTGCGCGTACTGCTCGATGCAACCGGGACGAGGGAAATGGGCAAGGGGGCGGAAAAGCTGCTTACTGACGCAGGCTGCAAGGTCCGCAAATTCCACCGGGTGCATATCGGCAACATCGGCGTCCTGAACGAGCGGGACCACCGCAAGCTTGCGATCGTCGACGGCTGCGTCGCCTTCGTGGGAGGCCACTGCATCGTGGACAGCTGGCTGGCGGAGGAGGGAGCCGAGGAGCGCGTCTTTGACGTCAGCGTGCGGTTGCGCGGCCCGATCGTTCACAGCATGCAGTCCGCCTTCAGCGAGAACTGGGTCGGGCGGACCGGCGAGCTCTTCATGGGTGACAGCGTGTTTCCCACGCTCGAACGCGCCGGAGACGTCGCGATCCACGCGGCGTTCGTCAAGCCCGAGGGATCCGCTCCGGCGGTCAAGATTCTGCACCACGCGGCCATCTGCTGCGCGCGCAAGCGGATCTGGATCCAGAACCCCTATTTCCTGCCGGAACCCGCCGCGATCGACGCGCTGGGGGACGCGGTCAAGCGGGGTGTCGACGTGCGGGTGCTGATGCCGTCGACCTCGGGCTCGGACAATCCGATGGTCCAGCATGCCGGGCACCGGAACTTCGAGAAGCTGCTCCGCTGCGGCGTACGCCTGATCGAATACCCCGCGGCGCTGCTGCACCAGAAGATCATGACGATCGACGGGCTGTGGTGCGCGATCGGCACGGCCAACTTCGACGACCGCTCGTTCGAGACGAACGATGAAATCACCATCGCGTTCATCGATGCCACGACCGCGAAGAGATTCGACGGCATCTTCGAGCGCTACGCGGCCGAGGGCAGCGAGATCGAGCTCGAGCGCTGGGCGAAGCGCAGCCCGGCCCACAAGCTCGTGGACCAGATGTACTACCTGTTCAACGAGCTCCTTTGAATTCGCCTCAGAACCGCCAGGCGACGCCCGCAAAGATCTCTTCCTGCAGGGTGCGGTCTCCCTCGCCTTCGGTGAGCTCGAATTCGAACCAGCGCATCCCGCCGAAGATCGTCATGCGCTCCTGAACCTCGAACTCGGCCCTTGCACTCAGGTCCGTGAGGTTGTTCGCGCTGCCGAAAGTCAGGATGTCCGGTGAATAGAAGGCCTGGCCGGAGATGGCGAGTCCGCTCGAGCCGCCGATCTCATAGCGCACCTCGAGGCCGAGGCTGGCGGCCAGGACGTCGTTGTTTTCATCCTCCAGCAGCGCGGCGTAGGCCCGCGGACCGAACAGGAACTGCAGGCCGTCGACGTTCAATTCCGCCGGGAACAGGACGTCGCCCATCAGGACGATATCGCGGGCCTCGCTAAGGAAGAACCCGGCGGAAATGCGGTTCGCCTGCTCGAGGTCCATCTTGCGCCCACTCGAGATGTAGCGGAGCTGGATCGTGTCGTCGCTCAGCGCGACCTCGCCGATCGGCCGCTCCTCGTCCAGGTCCTGGGCGCAAGCCATCGTGAAAGGCCCGGCCAGCACAAGCATCACGGATGCCAGCGCGGTAGATTTCAACATGGGACTCTCCTTGTCCGGCGGACATGCGTACATAACGTCGGCAGGATCCGGGCTGTGGACTGGCGACGCGGTCGGCCATTGCCCTCACTTGCTGTCGGCTGGCATGCGGTTGGAGGGATGCCGACCCGTAGGAGCTCCGGAAGGCAGGTTTGTGAGCTACATTCCGGCCGTGAAACGCGCGCCGGCCTTTTCCATGGCAGCCCGCCCGACCCGCTCGGGCGCAATACGCCTGCTCGAATCCGTCGACCTGCCGACGTCGGATCTGCACGACGGGCACCTCCGAAACTTCTTCTTCATTGGAACAGCGACCGAGCCGGTCGGGGTCGTAGGGCTCGAGTTGCACGGAGAATGCGCGTTGTTGCGCTCACTCGCGGTCGCGCCATTCGCGCGCGCGGGCGGTGCCGGAACGGCGCTGGTCGAGCTTGCCGAGGCGCATGCGCAGTCGCACGGCGTCCGCACCGTCTACCTGCTCACGACGACCGCAGAGGATTTCTTCGCGCGGCGGGGCTATGCCCGGATTGACCGCGAGGCCGCACCCGACGCCATCCGTTCGACCCGCGAGTTCGCGGACATCTGCCCGGCCGGCTCCGCGTTCATGGTCAAGCATCTGCCGAGGTGAATTGCGCGCCGGCGCGAGCGAGCGCCGCCGCGAGCCCTGCGATCTGCCCAGGCCCCACACGGCAGCACCCGCCGACGAGGCCCGCACCGGCCCGGACCCATGCCGGCGCGAGGGCCGCAAGGCCAAGCTCGCCCGGTGAGCCGCGCCACGATTCGTCGCCCGCATTCCAGATTTCCCCGGAATTGGGGTAGACGACAATCGGCTTGTCGGTGCCGATTCGCAGCGACCGGATCGCGCTCGCGACGACGCCGGGCTTCACGCAGTTGACGCCGACGGCGATCACCTGGGCGGCGCCGTCCGCGAGCCGCGCGCAGTCGGCGAGCGGCTCCCCATGCGAAGTACGCTCGCCGTCCGGCGTAGTAAAGCTGAACCAGGCCTGAGTGCCCGGCTGGCTTCCGAGCAGTGTGCTGTAAGCACGCGCTTCCTCGAGGAGCGGGATTGTCTCGCAGGCGAGGAGGTCGGCGCCGGCATCGGCCAGCACTTCGAACCGCCGCCCGTGGAAGCGGGCGAGCGCATCGGCGTCGAGCCCGTAGTCGCCGCGGTACTCGGCGCCGTCGTGCGAAATTGCGCCGTACGGTCCGACGGATGCGGCGACGAGCAGTTCCCGCCGGTCGTGCGGGTGGTCGCGGAGATAGCGCGTCCGCGCGTTGTGGGCGAGCTCGACCGACAGCTGCAAGAGCCGCGTCGTTTCCTCAGCATCGATGCCGAGGCTCGCGAACCCCTCGTAACTCGCCTGGTAACTGGCTGTGATCGCGACGCTCGCGCCGGCCGCGTAATAGTCGTAGTGCAGCTGCTCAATCGCCTCAGGCTGCTCGCGCAGGACGCGTGCGGACCAGAGCGCGCCCGAGATGTCGCAGCCGCGCGCCTCGAGCTCGGTGGCGAGTCCGCCGTCCAGAATCACCGGTCCGTCGCCGAAGAGCTTCATCGGAGTATCATTCCCGCCTTCACCATGATCGCATTACTCGAAGCCCGCAAGGCGGGGCTGTTTCGCCGGGGCGAAATCTGGCGAAACGTCGTCGCGGGCGTCGTCGTAGGCATCGTTGCCCTGCCGCTCGCGATGGCGTTCGCGATCGCATCGGGCGCGAAGCCGGAGCAGGGACTTTATACCGCGATCGTCGCCGGGCTTGCGACTTCCGCCCTCGGCGGCACGCGCGTGCAGATCTCAGGGCCGACCGGGGCATTCATCGCGGTGCTCGCCGGCATCACGGCGCAATACGGGATCGCGGGGCTCCAGGCTGCGACCATGATGGCGGGCGCAATGCTGCTCGTCATGGGCTTCCTCCAGCTCGGCGGCGTCATCCGCTTCATCCCGAGCCCGGTCATCGTCGGATTCACCTCGGGCATCGCCGTGATCATTTTCATCGGACAGTGGCCCTACTTTTTCGGCCTGCCGCCGGTCGCGGCCGAGGCCCACTTTCACGAGAACGTCTGGGCGCTGGCACAGGCGCTGCCCGGCCTGCATCCCGCGACCACCGGCATCGCGGTCCTCGCCCTCGCGATCGTCGTGGCGGGCAACCGTGTGCTCGACCGCATTCCGGGCCTCGACCGCATTCCGGCGCCTCTCGTCGCGATGCTGGCGGCGACCGCGGTGCAGGCAGCCTGGCACTTCCCGGGAGTCGCCACGATCGGCTCGGCGTTCGGCGGCATCCCGCGTTCCCTCCCGACGCTCCATTGGCCGGAGATCGGGTTGACCGACGTCATTCAACTGGTCGGACCCGCGTTCGCGATCGCGCTGCTCGGCGCGATCGAGTCGCTGCTGACGGCCGTCGTCGCCGACGGCATGACGGGCACTCGGCACAATTCGAACCAGGAACTGATCGGGCAGGGGGCCGCGAACCTGCTCGCGCCCATTTTCGGGGGCTTCGCGGCCACCGGCGCGATCGCGCGCACGGCGACCAGCGTGCGAAACGGCGCGACGAGCCCGCTCGCGGGCATCGTGCACTCGGTGTTCCTCGTGCTCGTCATCGTCCTGTTTGCACCTTTCGCCTCGCACGTGCCGCTGGCAGCGCTGGCGGCGATCCTCTTCTTCGTGGCCTGGACGATGAGCGACGTCCGTCACTTCGGAAGGCTCCTGCGGCGCGCCGCGACCTCCGACCGCATCGTCCTCCTCGCGACCTTTGGGCTGACGGTCTTCGTGGATCTGGTCGTCGCGGTGAACGTCGGGGTGGTGCTGGCGGCGCTTCTCTTCATGCGGCGCATGGCGGAGTCGGTCAGCGTGCAGCAGGAGGTGTTCGGTGATGGCGAGGCGCGCGGCGATCCCGGCGTGCCGCTGCCCGCCGTGCCGGCGAGCGTGCTGGTCTACCGGATCGACGGGCCGTTCTTCTTCGGCGCTGCCGAGAAGCTCGAGGCGACGGTCGAGCGCGCGCAATTGCACGTGCAGACCGTCGTGATCCGTCTCGGACGCGTTCCATTCATGGATGCGACGGGCATGCACACGCTATCCGAGATCATCGAGCGTTTCCATCGGCGTGGGATCCGGGTGTTGCTGGTGGAAATCCCGGAGCGCCTTGCCCGCGCGCTCGCGCGCGCAGGCGTGCTCGAATTGGCAGGCGCGGACAACGTCCACGCCGACCTTGCCGGCGCACTGCGTGCGCTCAACGACCCCGCACGTCCGGCTCCGGGCTGAGGTCCGACTCGAAGAGCGGCTTTGCCCGGACCTTGAAGGGCGCATCGAGCGCCGCGGCCCACCTGGCATCCTGGCCGTACAGGTCGCGCCGGAAGTTCATGCGGCCGTCGGCGTCCACCCAGGCTGTCCAGTAGGCGATCAGCACCGGCACCTTCGTCTTCAGGGTCACGTTCTGGAGCTTGCCGCCCGCGATCACGGCATCGATGCTGCCGGCGTTCCATGCCTGCGGCTCGTCCAGCACGATTGCGGCGAGCTCGAGCGCGCGCTCGACTCGCACGCAACCGGAGCTGAACGCGCGCTCGGCGCGGTCGAAGAGCGCCTGCGAAGGCGTGTCGTGCAGGTACACGAAGTACGGGTTCGGGAACATCAGCTTCACGCGGCCGAGCGCGTTCTTCGGGCCCGGGTCTTGGCGCAGCGTGTACGGGATGTGGCCGCCGGAGTAGCGCGACCAGTCGACCGAGGCGGGATCCACTTCCTGGCCCTTGCCGTCGAGCACCTTCAGGCCTTTGCGCGTGATCGAGGCTGAATCGCGCTTCGCGGCCGGTAGGATGTCGGCGGCGATGATCCCGGGTGGCACGGTCCAGGTCGGGTTGAAGACGAGGTAGTTGATCTCCGAGCGGAAGAGCGGCGTCTTCCGGTAGGGCTTGCCGACCTGCACGCGCGCGCTCCAGACGATGTCCTGGCCCTTCACGACGTAGGCGGTGTAGCCGGCGATGTTCACGATCACGAACTTGTCCGGCAGGTCCTGCAGCAGCACGCGCCCGCGGTCGAGGTTGACCCGAAGCTGCCGGATGCGCTCCCCGAGGGACACGTTGAGCTCGGCGACCGTGCCGGGTCCCGCGATCGCCGTCGCTTTCGAGCCCCATGCGCGCCTGGAAGCGGCGCACGGCGTCCTCGAGCGGCGCGTCGTAGACGTCGGACTCGGCCGCGCCTGCGGGGGCCAGGTCGCCGCTCATGACCAGGCGCGCGCGCAGTAGCGGAATGCGCGCGTCGCTCGTGCCCGGCTTGAGCGCAGGACCCGCCGGGATCGCGGCAGGCTCCGCTGCTCCTGCGGCCGCGTGATACCGCGCGAGCTCGCGCTTGAGGCCGACATACAGCCGGTGGGTCGGCTTCAGGGCTTCGATGCGACCGTAAATGTCCTCGGCCGCGAGCGCCGCTTCGACTTCGCGCTCGACGTCACGGTGCGCCAGCGTCCGGCCGAAGTTCCACTGCGCATCGAAGCTCTCGGCATCGACCTTGCCGAACGAGAGGTGATAGGCGAGCCGGAGCAGGGCCTCGGTGTGCAGGATATCGTGCTGCGCGCGCAGGATGCTGCGTAGCGGCCGGGCCTTCGAGCTCCCGGCCGAGGCGCGTGAGAAGCTCGAGTTCGTAGTCCGCCGGGTCCAGCCCGTCCGCAGTGCTGCCGGCGAGCGCGCGGCGAAGCTGCGAAGCGTTCTTCGCGCTGTTCCACGCAGGCCGGAAGGCACGTCGCGCGTAGAAAGACTGGATGCGCTCCTGGAAAGCGACGTGAACGCCGTGGATCGGCGCGGGCTCGGGGCTCATGAGCGACTCGAGCTCGGTCGCGATCGCCATTGCCACCGGATCGGTGAGCGTCGGCGGGGACTGCGCGTCGGCCGGCGTCGCCACCGTGAGCGCTACGAGCAGCGTCATGCGGGCAAACGTGCTCGCGGCTCGTATCACGGGCAGGTTCAACGTCAAGATACGGCCTTTATGTCTTTCCGCTGTTCCGTCTGCTCGACGACCGCGGGCCCGGCGTGGTACGAGGCGAAGGCGAACAATCCCCTGTTGAGCTCGTCCATCGGCTCGTCCTTGTAGTAGTGGTCCATCATGAAGCGCACGTACTTGACGCCGGCGTGGACGTTCGGCTCGATCTGGCGGATGTCGCCTACCTTCATCTCGGCGCCGGTCTTCGGCATCACCTCCATCACGCCGACCGCGCCGACGTGGCTCGCCGGCTGTGGTCGAGTCCGCTCTCCTCGTAGGCCTGCGCGGCCATCAGCAGGTAGTCGATGTCGTACTGGTCGCCGTACTTGCGCAGCAGGTCGACAACTGCGCGCAAGCGCTTGATGTCGTCCCCGGCTGTCGCCGACTTCGCGTACTTGACGCTTTCCAGGTACTTCTGCAGCAGCACGTTGCGGGTGAGCGACCCTTCCGGATAGCGCGCGAGGAACGCGTTCAGCTCGGCGAGCAGCTTCGGGCTTTCCTTGCGCACCATCATGCCGGCCTGGGCGTCGGTGCGCAGGGCCGCCGCGTGGTTGAGCACGAGGTCGGGAAATACCTGCTGCCAGAACCCCGCGATGTGGTCCTCGACCAGCGTCGCCGGCACGAGGCCAGCGCTGACCATCTCCAGCATGTCCTCGTCCGCGAGCACCTCGGGCGCGGGCCGCACCCGGAGCGGCGGCTTGCCCGCTGCCTCGAGTTCCGCGTTGAAGCGCTCGACTGCTCCGCGCGGGATGTCCGAGGGCCGCAGGTAGAGCTCGCGCCCACCCAGGTCCTGCACGCTCGTGACCGGTGCAACGCCGGGGCCGGTCACGGGGATGATCGAGATGCCGCTCCTCGTCGGGTTGACGCGGCGACGATATCGCCGCGCCCCTCGAGCAAAGCGGGCATGAGCTCGTCGTGGGCGAGCGGCACGATCACCACCTGGACACGAAGGTGCTTGTTCTCGAGGCGCTTGTTGAGGTCGTCCTCGAACAGCTTGAAGGCATCCGGCACGAGGCCCCGCTGCGTGCCCTGGTCGATGAAGAACGACGTCTTCGAGTACGTCGTCAGCACGCGGATGATGCGCCGCTCGATCATGCCGTCGAGATCGCCGGTCCACTTCGCGAGCGCGATCGGCGCGATGCCAGTGTCGGGAACGTCGACTGTGGGCGCGGGAGCCACGGTCTCAGGCTCGTGCTTGGCCGCGGTCTTCGCAACCGGGGTCGGGTCGTTTCCGCAGCCGGCTGACGTCACACAGGCGACCAGCAGGGAGAGGAATGCTCCTCGTCGGGTTCCGAAGTCGTTGCGCATGTGAGCCCCGATGCTCCCGCGTTGCCCGGCATTTTGCGCTCAGCCCGGCAGGCAGGTTGCGGCCACTCGCAAGTCCATGATCTGCCTGGCGTACCCTCGGCTTCGCAAACACAGATGCGAATGAGTCGTATTACGCTCGACAGCGCTCGCATCACCCGCTAGCATATTGAGAACTATTCTCATCTGGCGGGAGCCTGGGATATATGAGACTTCAAATCGCGATCTTGGGCGTTCTGGCAATGGCCACCATGCAGGCCGCAACCGCAGACGATGCCGCGGCCACGGGGCCAACACCCCTGCCGAAAGTCACGGTCCTCGGCGAGCACGAATCCGAGGGCTACCTGGCCGAACGCAGCCGCACGGCGACGAAGACGGATACGGCGCTCATCGACGTGCCGCAATCGGTCTCGCGTCGTGACGCGCGACCTGATCCAGGACCAGTCCATGCAGAGCCTGGCGGACGTCGCGCGTTACGTGCCGGGCGCCGGGCATGGCGCAGGGCGAGGGCAACCGCGACACGATCATCCTGCGCGGCAACAGCTCGACCAGCGATTTCTTCCTCGACGGCGTGCGCGACGACGTCGAGTACTTCCGCGACCTGTACAACCTCGACCGCGTCGAGGTCCTGAAGGGACCGAACGCGATGATCTTCGGCCGCGGCGGCGCAGGTGGCGTCGTGAACCGCGTGTCGCGCCAGGCGAACTGGCAGCCCGTGCGCGAAGTTTCGCTGCAGGGCGGCTCCTGGGACGGCAAGCGCGCGACCTTCGACTTCGGCGACGCCGATCAGCGAAGGTTTCGCGGCCCGGATCACGGGCGTGTACGAGGACTCAGAAAGCTATCGCGACGGCTTCGAGCTCGAGCGCAAGGGCGTCAACCCGACGGTCGCGTTCGCGCTCGGCGAGGCGACGGTGCTGCGGGTGTCCTACGAGTACTACGATTACGACCGCGTGGCGGACCGCGGCATCCCGTCGCTCACCGACAATGATGACGCGACGGTGGACCGGCCGTTCCGCACGGACGAGTCCACATTCTTCGGCGACCCGGACCAGAGCCCGACCTACGCGACGGTGAACCAGGGCTCGGTCACGATCGACCATGCGTTCAACGACGACGTGCGCATGCGCAACCGCACCGTGTACGCGGACTACGACAAGTTCTACCAGAACGTCTTCGCCGGCGGCGCCGTCGATCCGGGCACGGGCCTCGTGCCGCTCTCCGCCTACAACAACCAGCAGCTGCGCGAGAACTTCTTCAACCAGACCGACCTGACGTTCTCGGCAGAAACGGGCTCGGTCGGCCACGAGTTCCTGGTGGGCATGGAGCTCGGCGAGCAGACCACCGACAACCAGCGCATGACCGGACTCTTCAACGGCACTGATTCCGGTCTTTTCGTGCCCGCGAGCGACCCGAACGTGTCGGTGCCGGTGACGTTCGCGCCGAGCGCGACCGACAACACCAACCACGGCCGCGCGACGATCGCGGCCATCTACGTGCAGGACCAGATTCAGCTCACGCCGAACTGGCTCGCCGTGCTGGGCCTGCGCTATGACAACTTCGAGATGGACTTCACGGACCGCCGCGGCGCCGGCGTCAACATCGAGACGTCGGACGACCTGCTGTCGCCGCGCGGCGGCCTGATCTACAAGCCGGCCGAGAACCTGTCGCTGTACGCGAGCTACAGCATGACCTACGTGCCCCGTGCCGGCGCGCAGCTCTCGTCGCTTGTCGCCGACGAACGCGGCCTTCGACCCCGAGGAGTTCGAGAACATCGAGGTCGGCGCGAAGTGGGACCTGAGTCCCGGCGCTCGCCGCTGACGGCCGCGCTGTTCCAGCTCGATCGCAAGAACGTCGCGATCCCGATCCCAACGACCCGGCGCAGTCGATCCTGGTCGACGGACAGCGCACCGAGGGCATCGAGCTCGGCGTCAGCGGGCAGGTCAGCGAGCGCTGGAGCATCCAGGGCGGCTACGCCTACCAGGACGGCGAACCTGACGGACGTCGCTGGGCGGCACCCGCTCGCGCAGCTGCCGAGCACGTGGCGTCGCTCTGGAATCAGCTACGACTTGAGCCGTGCATTCGGCGTGGGGCTCGGCGTGATCTACCAGACGGAGATGTTCGCCGCGGCGGACAACACCGTCGAGCTGCCGGGCTTCACGCGCGTCGATGCGGGCGTCTATTACACGCCGAACGAGCGCCTGCGCATGCAGCTGAACGTCGAGAACCTCCTTGACGAGCGCTACTACCCGAACGCGCACAACAACAACAACATCACGCCGGGATCGCCCCCGGCCGTCCGGGCCACGGTGACCGCCAGCTTCTGACACTCGATCCCTCGCGTCCGCGCCCGTTCGCCGCGGGACTGGATTATGATCGGCGCCATCTGACCCCAACCCGAGGGATTTCGCAGTGCACAAAAAGAATCTCGCGATGGCCGTTGCGGCGTCGCTCGGCAGCCTGGCGACCGCAGGACCCGCAGTCGCGCAGGAAACGACGGTCTTCGAACCGGTGATCGTGACCGCGCAGAAGCGCGAGCAGAACATCTACGAAGTCCCGATCGCGATCAGCGCGTTCACGGCGGACACGATCGAGAAGCAGGGCATTACGACGCTGACGGACATCGGCAAGTACGTCCCCAACCTGAACGTCACCGAGTTCTCGGCGGGCCACACGTCGTCGGCCAACCCGTTCATCCGCGGCATCGGCCTGCAGGACCACCTGATCACGACCGACCCGGGCGTCGGCGTGTACGTCGACGGCGTCTACCTCGGCCGCCAGGTCGGACAGAACTGGAGCCTCGCGAACATCGAGCGCGTCGAAGTGCTGCGCGGGCCGCAGGGCACCCTGTACGGGCGCAATTCCATCGGCGGCGCGATCAACATTATCACGGTGAAGCCCGGCGACGAGGACGGCGGCCGGGTCTCGCTCACGGCGGGCTCGCGCGGCCGCCTGAACGCGGATTTCTACTCGAACATGGCCCTGTCGGACCAGCTCGCGGTGTCCGTGACGGGCGCCTTCCAGCACCGCGACGGTCTCGGGCGCTTCCTGCTGCTCGAGAACCCGCGCACGGAAGTGGGCGAGATGGAGGACATCTCCGGGCGCGTCGCGCTCAAGTGGTCGCCGAGCGACCGACTGTCGTTCCTGGTGACCGCCGACGCCAACGAGGGCGACGGCGGCCTGCGTCCCTACGACACGCTGATCGACGAGTTGCCGAACGGCGGCCTCTTCGCACTGGGTTACCGCAATTCTGACGGGGCTGCGAATCCGTACAACAACAACACCGGGCAGGAATCACAGATCGCGGTCACGAACGCGGCGGAAGGCGTCTCCCTGACGGTGGACTACGACATTTCCGACACCATGGCGGCCAAGCTGCTCCTCAGCGACCGCCACTCGGAGTACCAGTCCGGCCTAGACGACGACGGCCTGTTCGACGACGCCCTGAGCTTCCCGGAGGAGGGCGAGGCCGACCAGCAGTCCGCGGAGCTGCAGTTCACGGGCGAGGTCGGCCAGTTCGACTACGTCGCGGGCCTGTACTGGTTCGAGGAGGAGGGCGAGAACAGCCAGGACCCGACGATCTTCCTCGGCGACCCGGGCGATTTCCTGCTCGCGCAAAAGGTCGACAGCCAGGCGATCTACGGCAACGTCGGCTATCACTTCTCGGACGCACTGCGCGTCTCGGCTGGCCTGCGCTACACGCAGGACGACAAGACCGCGCGCGTGAACATCAATTCCGGGCTCATCGACGAGACCAACAGCCGCGACTGGTCCGAGGTCAGCTGGGATGTCTCCGCCAACTACGCGCTGAACAACCGCATGAACGTGTACGGCACGATCCAGAGCGGCTACCAGTCCGGCCAGTTCCCGGCGCGGCCGTTCTGCCTGTTCGGTTCCCTGTTCCCGCCGCCGGGCGTCGGGCCCTTCGATCCGTTGTCGGAGGACCCGAACTATTGCTTCGTCGCCAACGACAACGTAACCGCGCTGAACTACGAGGTCGGCCTCAAGGGCCAGCCGCTCGACAACCTGCAGATGAGCGTCGCGGTGTTCTACACCGACTACTCGGACCTGCCGTACCAGGTGAGCGAAACGCTGCCGGGCGCCGGGTTCGACACACGCAACATCCTGGTCGACCAGACGTCGATCGGCTTCGAGTGGGAAGGCATCTGGCAGGTGACGGAGGCGTTTCGCGTCCACTCGACGCTGGGATACATCGACACCGACGCCGACGAGCAAGTCACCGACCCGAACAATCCGCCTCCGAACGCCGTGGCCCCGCTCACACCAGAGGTCACGTTCTCGATCAGCCCCGAATACAGCCTGGCTCTGGGCGGCGGCAACCTGACGATGCGCGCCGACTACTCGTTCCGGGACGACATGTTCGGCGAGCCGAGCGCGGATCCGGGCCGGTTCACGCAGATCGACAGCCGCGACCTCGTCAATGTCGACATCACCTACGAGCCGGCAGACGGCGACTGGTCCGTGTCCGCATACGGCAAGAACGTCACGGACGAACGTTACGACAACGCGCGCCTCAATACGGGCGACTACGTCCTCGTGATCCTGTCCAACGACGCGAGCGAGTACGGATTGCGGGTGACCCGGGACTTCTGACCGCCGGCATTGCCGGATTTCGCGCCGTTGTCCTACACGACTGACGGCGGCGGAATGAAACCCTATGCCGATGCGCAGGAGCATTCTGACGGCGTTCCTGATGGCGGCGGCGGCCTTCGGGCCGCCGCTTTCCGCAGCCGAAAGCGACTACCTCGGCCTTGTGCGCGCGCGCGACCTCACGACCTTCGGCTTCCTGCGCCTCGACATGCGCCCTGCCCATGCCGTCCATTCGGCGCCGGGCACCTGGGCGATCGAAACGGAGCTCGCGCACCAGAACACCTGGGCGTTGAGCAGCGGCGCGCGCAATTACCTGGACGGGCTGTCCGGCCGGCGCAACCTCGGACCCGCCGAAGTCGCGGACATCCGCGCATTGCCGGGCGAAAATTACGTGTTCGACATGGAGCTCGCTGAGCTCGACGTGACGCTTCACTACAAGTTCACGAGGCACTGGGGCGGCTACCTCGTGCTCTCCGGCGTGAACTACAGCGGCGGATTTCTCGACAGCACCATCGAGAACTTCCATGACGCTTTGGGCTTCGACGACAACGCCAGGCCCGCGGTCGAGCAGGACGCGATCAACCTGATCGCCGACCTCAACAGCGCGGACATCGCGGTCTTCGACGCCCCGACGACCGGCGGCCTGCTCGATCCGACGATCGGCGTGCGCTACTCGAGCCCGCAGCAGCTCAAGGGGTGGAACTACGTCGTCGAGGCGGCGGCCAAGCTCGCCCTGCAGGGCGAAGAGGAATTTCTCTCGACCGGCAGGTCGGACTACGGCGTGCAGGCGACGCTGCAGCGTTTCGGCGACCACCACGCCTGGTACGTCAGCGCCTCGGCCGTCTACTACGACGGCCGGTCGAGCATCACCCCGACGGATCCGCAGGTCATCCCGACACTGGTGCTCGGCTACGAGCGCAAGCTGAACGACAGGACGCACCTGGTCCTGCAGACGTACATCAGCGACAGCATCTACTCGAAGGAAGACACCCGGCTCGCGTCGTTACTCGACACGAAGATGCAGCTCAGCCTCGGTTTCTACTGGCGCATGGGGCGCGGCGTGCTGTCGTTCGCATTTACCGAGAACCTGCAGAACTTCAACAACACGCCCGACGTCGGCCTGCTGCTCGGCTGGGCCTTCAGTCCCGCGCTCGCCAAGACGAGCGACTGATCAGGCGGGCTGGACGTTTGCGTTCAGCCGGAACAGGTTCATCGGGTCGTACTTCTTCTTGACCTCGCGCATGCGCGTCAGGTTTCCCTGGTAGTTCTCGTCCACGACCGCCTGGGCTTCGTCCGCAACCTCGTTCGTGTAATACCCCCGGGTGAACGGCTCGAGCTGCGACCACGCGCCGCGCATGTAATCCATGTGCGGCTTGCCGTCGACCTCCAGCGGCCAGCTCACGAGAGCCAGCATGTTGTGCGTCGCATACCGGTGCGGGAACGCGGTCGCGCCTGCAGCGACCTGGCCGATCGCGCCCCCGCCATGCTGGAAGAACTGCATCGTGGCGCGCTGCGGGTGAGGCTGGAAGCCGCTGACGAGCGCATCGACCAGCTCCGGCTTGAAGCCGCCGATGAAGCCCGACTTGAGGTACGTGCCGATGTTGCGCGGGTCGGCGTTGTCGTGCATGCGCTGCGCTGCGACGTAGTCGATCGCCCCGATCGAGTCGGCGAGCGGCTTGCCGAGCTTGCGGATCGGTGCGAGCACGCGCTCGGCGTCGCCCGCGGGCCCGGAATAGCAGGTGCTGAGCATGAAGACGCCGGGCTTGCCGCCCGGCGGGGCGCTCATGATCGCGTCGACGTACAGGTCAGTCGGCGCCTTGGCGGTGTATTCGGCGTAGAAATTGAGCAATTCGCGGGCACGGTCCAGCGGGAAAACAATGTCACCGCCCACGACCTGCCGCTGCATGGGATGCAGGCCGAATTCGAAGCTCGTGACGACCCCGAAGTTTCCGCCCCCGCCGCGAACGCCCCAGTAGAGGTCTGGATTTTCGTCGGCGTCCGCGTGCAGCAGGCGGCCGTCAGCGGTGACGATATCGACCGCGCGCAGGTTGTCGATGGCGAGTCCGAAGCGCCGTGCCAGCCGGCCGAACCCGCCGCCGAGCGTCAGGCCCCCGACCCCGGTATGGGAGACGGTCCCTGCCGTCGTCACGAGGCCATGCGACATCGCCTCGTGGTCAATCTCGCCCAGCAGGCTGCCGCCCTCGACCCAGGCGACGCGCGCGAGCGGATCGACGCGGACGCCGCGCAGGCGCGCGAGGTCGACCTGCATGCCTCCGTCGCACGTGGACTTGCCGCCGAAGCTGTGGCCGCCGCATTTCACGGCGAGGAGCAGCTCGCGCTCGCGCGCGAAGTTCACCGCGTTGCGGACGTCCGCGACGCCCGTCGGCTGCACGACGAGCGCCGGGCGCTTGTCGATCGAGCGGTTCAACACGCGCCGCGATTCGTCGTAGCCCGGGTCGCCGGCCATCAGCAGCGGGCCGCGCAGGCTCGCCTTGAGCTCCGCGACGGCCGCCTGCTCGATGACGGTCGCCGAGCCGTCGAGCTTCACCGCGGCGAGTCCGCCCGCAGCCTGCGAGGCGGCCTGGTCGAGCGCGTAGAGCCGGGGCGCCGGCAGCGCGTATGCGACGGCTGCGGCGAGAGACGTTCCGAGGAAATTTCTGCGATTGATCATCGAGTGCCTCCTTCAACCGGGTCGCTGCCCTTCAATGCCGAGCGCAGCAGGAGCGTGGACGCGTAGAGGACGACCACCACGACACCCCAGCGCAGCCAGACGATCGGCAGTTCCTTGACGATCAGCGCGGCGACCAGGGTGGCCGGTATTCCGCCGAGCGTGATGCCGACGACTATTCGCAGGTCGATGCGGTCGGTCTTCATGAAGCTGAAGCCCGTAGTAGGCATCAGGAAGGCACAGCAGCCGGCCATGATCGGAAAAGCGAGGCGCGGGTCGAGGCCGAGCAGGCTCAGCAGGATCAGCGACGGCGCGTAGAGCCCAATGCCAAAGGACATCAGCGCACCCAGGGCGAAATGCACGGTGATGGCGAGGACCATCTTTGCCGTTGGTAGCGCCGTCGCTTCTCCGCCGACGGGGAACAAGTCGAGGTTGCTCATCGTGTACAAGGAGGCCGCGATCAGGAGCGCGACGCCGACGACGCCCTGGATGAGGCGCACGGGCGCCCGCACGACGAGCCGGGCGCCAACGACCGCGCCGACCGCGGCCGCGATGATGCAAGACGCCAGCAGCGTGGGATCGACGCTCACCCCAAGGATGACGAGGAAGACCGAGGCCTGCACGACCGTCGGCAGCGCGTGCCCGGTATTGAGGATCGCCGGGATGAAGCTGTCAGGGACGAGCTGCCGGAATTTGATCCACGCGGTTGACGGCGCAAACGAGCCGATGCCGAGCGTGTCGAAGAAGTTGGTCACGGCGCCGAGGCCGATGGCCTCGACGTTGGGCTTCGTCTCGCCGCGCTTTGCGGCGGTGCCGAGGAGAACGACGGTGAACGCGATGCCGAGAGCCGCGAGCGCGGCGAGCAAGACGGTAATCGTCACGTGGCCCCCCGTTTGCAGAACGCGCGTACTCTACATCAGAATGTGCGCACCTGCCCCAAAGGACTGACGCGATGCATTCCATCATTGCCAGGCGCCGCCTGGCCGCCGTGCTTTTGTGCCTCTTCCCGTTGGCCGCCGTTGCGGCGAAGGACGCGGCCATTCCGCCGGACGTTTCCGCCCGGGCGCTCGAGATGCTCAAGCGCTCGATCGGCTTCAAGACGGCCGAGGGCGAGGGCCAGGTGCCGGCCTACGCCGAGTACCTTGCGGGCGAGTTGAAGGCCGCCGGCTTCGCGGCCGAGGACATCGAGATCACGCGGCACGGCGAGACCGCGACGCTCACCGCGCGCTACCGCGGAACCGACCCGGACGCGAAGCCGATCCTCGTCGCATCGCACATGGACGTCGTGCCGGCGAAGCGCGAGGACTGGGAGCGCGACCCATACCAGGCGGTCGTCGAGAACGGGTTCGTCTACGGACGCGGCTCGAGCGACAACAAGCTCGGGCTCGTGACCTCGACTGTCGCGCTGATGTGGCTCAAGCAGGAAGGCTTCAAGCCGAAGCGCGACGTCATCCTCACGCTGTCCGGCGACGAGGAAACGTCGATGTCGACGACGGCCGCGCTCGCGGGCGAGCTGAAGGGCGCGGAGCTCCTGCTCAACAGCGACGCCGGCGGGGCCACCCTCGGCGACGACGGCAAGCCGGTGATCTACGCGATGCAGGCCGCCGAGAAGCTCTACATGGACTTCGAGGTCACGATCAAGGACGAGGGCGGGCACAGCAGCCGGCCCGACGCGACGAACGCGATCTACGAGCTTGCGCGCGCGATCGACAAAGTGGCCGCATTCCGCTTTCCGGCGCGGATCAACGAGATCACGAAGGCGTATTTCGAGGCGACGGGCGCCATCACCCCGGCGCCCGCGGGGCCGGCGATGCTCGCCTATGCCAAGGACCCGGCCGACCGGGCCGCCTACGACGTGCTCGCGTCGAACCCGCAGTACGTCGGCCAGCTCGGCACGACCTGCGTCGCGACGATGCTGCGCGGCGGCCATGCGCCGAACGCCCTGCCGCAGAGCGCCACGGTCAACATCAACTGCCGTGTCTTCCCGGGCGAGACGGTCGATTACGTGAAGTCGACGCTGGCTACCGTGATCGACAATCCCGAGGCCGAGATCAAGCTCCAGTACGACGCCGTGCCGAGCGATCCGTCGCCGTTGCGCGAGGACGTCATGAAGGCGCTGCGCAAGGCCATCGACCTGCGCTCGCCGGGCCTGCCGATCGTGCCGTCGATGTCCGCGGGGGCGACGGACAGCCTGCACTTCCGCAACGCGGGCGTGCCGAGTTACGGCGTATCCGGAACCTTCATGAACTCGAAGGACAGCTTCGCCCACGGGCTCAACGAGCGCGTCCCGGTCGCAACCATCGACGGCGCCGTCGTCCAGTGGCGGAGCCTCATCCGGGACCTCTCGCGCTAGCGCGTCAGAGCGGCTCCGGCGGGACGACCGCGAACCGGGACCTTTCCCGGTTCATCAGGTAGAGGCCCGCGGCGACCACGATCGTCGCGCCGGCGAACATGCGCGCGCCGGGCACGGTCTGCCACACGATCCAGTCGATGCACGCGCCCCACACGATCGACATGTACTCGAAGGGGGCGATCGTCGATGCGGGCGCGAGGCGAAACGCCTCGGTGATGAGATGCTGGCCGGCCCAGCCGGAAACTCCGAGCAGCGCGATCCACGTCCAGTCGCGCGCGTCGATCGCGACCCAGCCGCGCAAAGCCAGCGCGCCCGCGCCCAGGGCGGTCAGCAGCAGGAACCAGAACACCATCGAGGCGGTCGTCTCGGTCGCGGCCATTACGCGCAGCATCACGACGACGATGGCCCAGCACACCGCCGCCGCCAGTGCCGCGAGCCCCGCGAGGCTCACGAAACCCGAGGCCGTCGGCTTCAGGATCACCAGCACGCCGACGAGGCCGGCGAGAATCGCGGCCCAGGTGTGCCCGTCCGCTTTCTCCCGCAGGAACAGCGCCGCAAAGGGCACGACGAGCAGCGGCGCGCTCAGGGTGATCGAGTAGGTGTTGGCCAGGCTCATGCGGGAGAGCGCCCACACGAAGCTCCAGAGCATCAGGATCGACAGCGCCGCGCGGGCGAGGTGCATCGGGACGCTGCGGGGGCGCAATTCGGCCAGGCGGCCGGTGAGCGCATAGCTCAGGAACACGAAGGGCAGGGAGCTAGCGCCGCGCAGGAACGCGACCTGCATCGGGGAGTAGCTCGCCGCGAGCTGCTTCATCAGCGCGTCCATCACCGAGAAGGCGCCGACCGCGACGATCATGAGCATCACGCCGCGCAGGCGGCTTTCGCGGTCAGTCATCTGCCGCCGGCAGGCGCTCGAGCAGCAGTTTCGCGAAGCCGGAGAGTCCGGTCAGGTCCTGCTCGTCGGGGCCGTCGGGGTCACGGCCATTGGAGAATGCGGCGATGATCACGCGCCGGCCGTCCGGCAGCTCGGCGTGCACGATCTCCGCGAGCGTGTCGTAGGCGTCGCCGACCTTGCTCTCGTAGAGAGTGCCCTCCGGAAAGCCGCCGCCCATGAAGCTGTGGCGAGAGACGGGCGGGCGGCGGAGCCGCGCGCGGAGGTAGTCCGTGGCGGGGCTGCCGAACCTCCCCGAGACAATCGCGAGCATGAGGTTTGCGGCGCCATCGGCGTGCATTGCGTTGCGGCCGTGCCGCTCGCGCGCGAGTGCCTCGAGCCCGGCCGGCTCTTCGCCGGAGTTGGTCGGGTAGGTCTTGTTGATGAAGCGCTGCCCGTCCAGCAGCGCGTGCCCGGCGAGCAGGTCCTCGGTGTAGAGGCGCTTGGCAAACCAGGTCTCGTAATCCGCGCCCTCCGCCGGGCCATTCGGCGCGCCGGTGACGGCGTCCACGACGAACCCGGTCTCGACGTTGTCGGAGACCTGCAGCATCGGCGCGACGTGCGCGTCGAGGCAATCCGCCGGCCGGCCTTTCGATTCGCACCAATTCGTGGCGGCGACCGCGAAGCCTAGCTTCACGCAGCTTGCCGGGTACCAGGACGTGCGCCCTCCGACGCTGCCGCGCCGCCAGCGGCCGTCCCTCGCGGCGAGCAGCACGGTCACGTCGAGGCGGTCGAGGCGCCCGGCCGGCAGGAAACGGGCGCGGGCGTCTTCCACCGCGGCCTGGACGCGGGCATCGTCGCGCAGGGGCAAAGGGCCGTCGACGGCGCGCGCGGGACCCGCAACGAGCAGGACGCCGGCGAAGGCTGGGCCGATCGTTCGCCAAAGCACCAAGCGTCTCCCGTTACAATTGCGCCATGAAAGTCTACCGCAACGTGCTCGAGATGATCGGCAGGACGCCGATGCTCGAGCTCAGGCAGCTCGACGCCGGACCGTGCCAGGTCTTCCTGAAGCTCGAGCTGCAGAACCCGGCAGGCTCGATCAAGGATCGCATCGGGCTGTCGATGATCGAGGAGGCGGCGCGGCGCGGCGACCTGCGGCCGGGCGGCACGATCATCGAAGCGACGGCCGGGAACACGGGGCTCGGCCTCGCGCTCGTCGCGCTCCAGAAGGGCTACCGCGTCGTGCTGGTCCTGCCGGACAAGATGAGCCAGGAGAAGATCTTCAACCTGCGCGCCATGGGGGCGGAGGTCGTGCTCACGCGCTCGGACGTCGAGAAAGGCCACCCGGAGTACTACCAGGACCTCGCCACGCGTCTCGCCCGCGAGCGCGGCTACTACCACGTCAACCAGTTCGGCAATCCCGACAACCCGATGGCGCACCGCACGACGACCGGCCCGGAGATCCTCGAGCAGATGGACGGGCGACTCGACGCGATCGTGGTCGGCATCGGCTCGAGCGGGACCATCACCGGGCTCACCCAGTTCTTCCGGGAGCGCCTGCCGGCCGTCGAGATGATCCTGGCCGACCCCGAGGGATCGGTGCTGGCCGACCAGGTGAACAAGGGGAGTTACGGCAAGGCGGGCTCCTGGCTGGTCGAGGGCATCGGCGAGGACTTCATTCCCGAGATCTGCGATTTCTCGATGTGCCGCCGCGGCTACAGCATCCCGGACGCCGAGTCCTTCGCGGTTTCGCGCGAGATCCTGCGCAAGGAAGGCCTCCTCGTCGGGTCGTCGACCGGGACCCTGGTCGCGGCGGCGCTGCGGTGGTGCCGCGAGCAGGATCAGCCGAAGCGGGTCGTGACCTTCGCCTGCGACACCGGCAACAAGTACCTGTCGAAGCTGTTCAACGACTTCTGGATGGAAGACCAGGGTTTCATCCGGCGCGAGCAGCACGGCGACCTCCGCGATCTCGTCGGGCGGCCGCACGGCGAGCGCGCCACGGTCGTCGTCGGGCCGGGTGACGTGCTCGCGACGGCGCACAACCGGCTGCGCAACGCGGGCTTCAGCCAGCTGCCCGTGATGGAAGGCGAGCGTCTCGTCGGGTTCATCGACGAGGACGCCATCCTGCGTCACGCCTTCGGCAAGCCCGAGCGCTTCAACGACCCGGTATCCGCCGCGATGTTCCGCGATTTTCCCGTCGTCGCCCCGACGCTGCCGATCCACGACCTCGTCTCGATGCTGGAGACGACGCCCTACGTCGCCGTGATCCAGGGCGGCGTTTTCCACGGGCTCATCACCCGCGCCGACGTGCTCAACTACCTGCGCCGGCAGATGACCGCGGCGCACTGAGGCAACGATGAAGGACACGAAGAAGCCGCTCGGATTCTCCACCCGCGCCATCCACGGCGGGCAGTCGCCGGACCCGTCGACCGGCGCCGTGATGCCGCCCATCTACGCGACTTCGACCTATGCCCAGTCGAGCCCCGGCGTGCACAAGGGCTACGAGTATTCGCGCACGCAGAACCCGACGCGCATGGCCTATGAGCGCTGCATCGCCGACCTCGAGGGCGGCACGCGCGGCTTCGCTTTTGCGTCGGGCATGGCGGCGACGGCGACGCTGCTAGAGCTGGTGGACTCGGGCGATCACGTGGTCGCGATGGACGACCTGTACGGCGGCAGCTTCCGCCTGTTCGAGCGCGTGCGGCGGCGCTCGGCGAAGCTCGACTTCACCTTCGCGGACCTCTCGGACCCGGACGCCGCCGCGGCCGCGATCGGGCCGAAGACGCGCATGATCTGGATCGAGACGCCGACGAACCCCCTGCTGAAGCTCGTCGACATCGGCGCCGTCGTCGCAGCCGCGCGCGGCCGCGGGATCCTCGTCGTGGTGGACAACACGTTCGCGACGCCGTGGATCCAGCGCCCGCTCGAGCTCGGCGCCGACATCGTCATGCACTCGGCGACCAAGTTCCTGAACGGTCATTCGGACATGGTGGGCGGCGTCGCGGTCGTCGGCGACGCGGCGCTCGCCGAACGCATCGGCTTCCTGCAGAACGCGATCGGCGCCGTCGGCGGCCCGTTCGACAGCTTTCTCGCGCTGCGCGGGCTCAAGACGCTGCCGCTGCGGATGCTTCGCTCGAGCGAGTCGGCGCTCGAGATCGCGGCATGGCTGGAGCGCCACCCGCGCGTCGAGCGCGTGGTCTATCCGGGCCTGCCCTCGCATCCGCAACACGCGCTGGCGAAGCGGCAGATGGCGGCGGGAGGCAGCGGGATCGTCACGTTCTTCCTGAAAGGCGCGTTGCCCGAGGCGCGGCGCTTCCTGGAGCGGCTCGAGGTGTTCACGCTTGCCGAGAGCCTCGGCGGCGTCGAGAGCCTCGTGGACCACCCCGCGATCATGACGCACGCCTCGGTGCCGCCGGAGGCGCGCGCGAAGCTCGGCATCAGCGACTCCCTGGTGCGGCTCTCGATCGGCATCGAGGACCTGCCCGACCTCGTCGCGGACCTGGAGTCCGCGCTCGGCTGAGGCGCTACTCTTCCTCGTCGGGGTCGATGTCCTCGATCGTGCCGTCCTCGAAGATGATCTTCGCGTCGCCGGACTCGAGCGTCGTGGTCACGTCGCCACTGGCAAACCGGACGGTCACGGCGTAGTCGCCTGGCCAGGGCGTCCCGAACAGCAGGTCGTACATGTTCTGGGAGCGCAGGCCGGAGCCGGAATCGACGACGCGCGTCATGATGCGCCCAGGCTCTCCCTCCGGCACGACGCGCACGATGCGCCCTTGCTGGTTGCGCTCGCCGTCCGCGCCGACGATGCGCAACTGGATCCGCCGCGACAGGGAGCTCGACCCCCGTAGCAGGCGGTACTTGCCGCCGCCGCCCCATCGCGAGACGAAGTCGATCATTCCGTCACGGTCCGCGTCTCCGCAGGCGAGCTGAAAGTTCGGCGCCAGGAGGTTGCCAGGACTTGCGGGCGTTCCGCGTTGTGTCGCCGAAAACACCAGGTCGCCAGCCACGTTCAATAGCGTCTTGGGCGTGCCCACGCCCGAGGCATCGCTGTTTCGAGCGATGAGCACGTCCTCGAATCCGTCGCCATTGATGTCGCACGCATTCAGGCCCCGGCTCGTGCTCGCCGTCACGTGGCTGTCGACGATCTCGCCGCTGTCGAAGATACCCGCCGAGTTCCGAAAGAGACGGGTCGCGATTCCGTCCTGGTGTATGAGGTCGAGGTCGCCGTCGAGATCGACGTCGATCAACTTCAGCCCCTCGTCAGGGAGTACCGGCAAGTTGGAGGCTGCGCTGCCGTCCATGAACGTTCCGTCGCCATTGTTGAGGAGCAGCCGCGAGCCGAACAGCAGGTCGACGAAGCCGTTCTCGTCGAAGTCCACGGCCTGGCCGCCACGCGGCACGTAGGCTGCGCCGGGCGGGTTGGTCTCGACCCCCGCGGCATTGGCCGCATCCGTGAAATTGCCAGCGCCGTCATTCAGCAACAACCAGTTGCGCGCACCATCGCCCTGCGTCTGGTCGTTGGGGGCGAGCACGTCCAGGTCGCCATCGTTGTCCAGGTCGGCAACCAGCAGCGTGCCGCCGAATCCGCCGATCCCCAGCGCGGAAACGCCCCCCGACGTCAGGTATTCTCCGTCGCCCTGGTTGACGTGAAGCAGTGCAATAGAGCCAGCCTCCGTGGCAAGGGACGCAGTGTTGCTGAAGATTTCGTCAAATCCGTCACTGTCAAAGTCGGCGTAGCGCACGTCGCTGATATCGCGCGGCGCCGCGGTCAAGTCTTCCAAGCCGACTTCGTCCAGTTCCCGTGCAGTCAGGCTTCCAGAACAGGCGCCCGAGTTCACGCTGCCAAGTGCCGTGGGAAGGTCGAGACAGTCGTCGTCATTCGCAATCCCGAAGGCCGCTCCAGCAACCCTGTCCACTCCCAGGGCGTGCTCGCTCACGATCCGCGACGGCGAGACGGCCACCGGTCCGCCGACGCCGATCCGCGAGTCGTTCATCGGGAACACGCGGTAAAAGACCGCCGTGGTCACCGGGATGTCCTCGCGCGAGTGCGGGGAGGCATCAGCTTCCACAAATGTCGTGGACGGCCGGCGTCCCGTGAGCTGCGATTCGAGGCCCGCGAAGTAGATGCGGTAGTGGGTCGCCCCCGGTGCCGGGGGGAAGTAGATGGTGTGCCCAGGGTCCTGGGCGGTCACGGCGGTCCACTCGACAGTGCCGGGCACCGGGCCCGGGATCGCCACCACCCCGAGGCTTTCGGGTCCCCGCCCGCCACTCGTTTCCGCGACGATCTTGTAGCGGTACCGGGTGGAATTCGTGAGCCCTTCGTGCGTGAAGCTCGTGTCCTCGATACCGGTGATCTCATTGTCGTAGGTGGCGGGGCCGGGATTGTTGTCCCAGAGGATCACGTACCGGGTCGCATCCGTGACCGCACCCCACCTCAGCTCGACCTGGCCGTCGCCGGCTTCGGCCGACGGGTTGGCCGGAGCCGCATGTGGCGGACTCGTGCCTAAGGCGCCCTCGCAGGCCGAGAGGGCCAGGAGGCCCCACAGGGCACAGAATCCGGCTACCGCCCGGGCGGCGGCTCGTGCTGCCAATGCCATTCGCTAGAGATCCCGCTCAGTTGAGGTGTGGCGACCGATAGACGGCCGCGGTGTCCGACAGTTCCGCCGGGTCGGCCCGGGCGGTAACCGGGACATTATAGCGGGCCGCCTCAGGCGGCGGCCGTGCTCACGTCGAGGCGGGTGGGGGACTCGAGACAGTAGATTTCGACCGGGCGCGTGCGGCCACGCAATACCAGGGGCGGCAGCTCGAGGACGCCCTGGGGCACCGGGTCGAGCGCCTGCTTGACCGAGAGCGAGAACAGGGCTTCGCCTGCACGTGCCCGCTGGACCAGCCGGGCCGCCACGTTGACCGCGTCTCCGATCAGCGTGTAGCTCGGAAGCTCAGGCGCACCCACGTCGCCGACGATCACGTCGCCGGCATTGATGCCGATCCCGATCCCGGTCTCGATGCCGAGACGGGTCTTCCATTCGGCGGCGAGCTTGCCGAACCCGGCAATCATGACGCGGGCCGCCGAGACTGCGCGGCCGCTGGCGTCATCGGCCGGCAGCGGCAGCCCGAAACCCGCCATCAGGCCGTCGCCTGCCATGTGAAAGACGGTGCCCCCGTGCTCGCGGGTGATGGCCGACAGCATGGAAAAATACTCGTTGAGTAGCGGCACGACGTCCGAAGGCGACAGCCGCTCGGCGACGGCCGTGAATCCCCGCATGTCGGCAAAGAGCACCGTACCCGAGACGCGCGCCTGGCCGAAGCCCTCGCGCGCACGGGCCGTGCAGCGGCAGGTTCCGAGCTGGTGCAGCTCGATCAGGTTGCCGGCCGGGTCGGCCAGGAAGACCCGGCGCGAGTCGGGGCCGAGCCGCCCATGGACGACGCGGTATGGGACCTCGAGCCGGTCGAGCTCGGCCTGGGCCTCGTCGATCGCGATGACCGCGAAGGCGAGGTGAGGCGAGGAGAAGTCCAGCTCGCCGGTAGCCAGCGCTTTCTTCACGGGGCCGGGAACGAGGTGGACCTGGGCGTGACCGCCGGCATTGATCCGCTGGTTATCTGCCCGGCCGGTCCCACGGCGCATGGTCGCTTTCGAGGCCGATCACGTCGTTGTAGAAGCGAAGCGCCGCCCCCACGGCATCGGGTCCGGGCGGGATGCGCACCGCGCAATGGTGCAATTCCGCGACCTTGAGCGTCATGTCCCTGGCAGCGGGTCGAAGATCTCGACCGACAGCTCGACCTTGCGCTCTTCCCCCGGCGCGAGGCCGCCGACGCCGATCACCTTGCGCGCGAGCTCGGCGCCGGCCGCGTCACGGATGACCACGACGACGTGGTACTCGCCGGGGCCCGCCGCCGCATTCCGGACGAACTGGCCGGCGACCTTGAGAGCCACGCTGGCTGGCCGCCTGCGGCAACTCCTCGCCCCGACGGTGCTCGAAACGCAGGTGGTGCCGGCAGGCCGGGCAGACCGCGGCACTCTCGAGGATCGTGGCCCGGCAGTGCGGACAGGAGCGTGTCTTGCCGACCGCCGCGCGCCGCTCTAACGGACGCGCCATGGCTCAGCGATTTCCGCTGGCCTTGCCGCCCGTCTCGCTCCAGCCGAACTCGGAGCGACCGCGCATGCGCGCCCCGTCCGCGACCGTCAGGGAGCCCGCGGAGATGTCGCCGTTCACGACGCCGCTCTGGTGCAGCTCGACACGCTGCGCACCCTCGATGTTGCCCTCGATTTCGCCGGCGACCACGACCGAGCCGGCGCGCACGGCGCCCGCGAGGTGGGCACCGGCCTCGACGGTCAGCGTGCCGTCGACGTGGACGTCGCCTTTGAAGCGGCCTGAGATGCGCACGTGACCAGAGCCTTCGATCTTGCCTTCAAAGGTCAGGCCGGTGGCGATCACCGACTCCTTGAGATCCTTGCGCGCGGCCGGCGCGACGGATACGGCCGAATGCGCGGGGGTGTTTGCAACGACTTCGGGACGCGGCCTGTTCACCGGCGGCGGGCTGCCTGCGGCGGTCTCAGGCTGGTTCGAGTCCTTGGCGAACAATGTCCTTCCAGATGGCCATGGGGAATCCTCCGTTGGGGGACGGTAAGAGTAGCCAGTTGGCCGTCTGTCGGCGAGCACGCAGTCTCGTTTCGTCAGAAGATTCCCGGCCAGAAGCGTCCTGTACGGGGGTGGGTCGCCGGGCCTGTGGGACCCGAAAGCCCGCCACCGCCTTGCGCAAGCGACTGTCCGGCGGGAGAACCTCGGTGCAGGCACCGGTGCCGAGCCAGGCGAGGGCCTCGGCCGTCGACCTCTCCGCCTCGTCACCCGGCTCGCGCATGAGATCGTCGTCCGCACGACAGGCAAAAGGCAGGCTGCCCGCCAGTCCCGCGTAGTAGTCGCCCTCGTCATTCGCGTTCGCGAACCGGAACGTGACCAGCCGCAGCCGGATGTCGCAGCCCGAGACGTCGAATCCGGACTGGCCGACGGGCTTGCCGAGTGTGTCCTCCCCGACGATCGCGACCTCCGTCCAGGGCGCGAGCGCATTGATGACGATCTCGCTGGCCGAGGCGGTGAGGCCGGTCGTGATGAAGGCGATGCGCACCGGCGCGACCGATTCCGGCTGTGGGTCGAAGCGGCGCACGCTGTTCTGGCCGGACTTGGCCGAACTGAACAGCGTGTGCAGGAACACGTCGGAGTCGTCGCGCGCCTCGCCGTTGAGGTCGCCGATGAGCTCCGCGATGCGGACCAGCCCGCCGCCGTTGTAGCGCAGGTCCACGATGAAGTACTCGACGCCCTGGGCCCGGAAGTCGGCGTAGGCCTCGCGCAACGGCGCCTCGGCCGTGGTCGTGAACGTCCGCAGGCTGAGGTAGCCGACCGGGACGGACGGGTTCGAGGGGAGGGCGAGGATGCGCGCGCCGCCCGCCGGCACCGGCGGGATGGTCACGACGGCCTTGGTGAAAACCGCCTCGTCCGGCGCGCCGCCGGGCGGCACGAATCGCATCCCGCGCTCGACGCCGGCCGTAGGCGGGCCGAATGCCGCCGCGAGGTCGGGGTCCTCCTCGAGCAGGGTGGCCATCGGCACGAAGCCGTTGCCCGAATCGACGTGCGTGATCTCGGTGCCGCGCGACAGGCCTCCGCCGGCAGCCGGGCTGTCCTCGTACACGTCGGTCAGCCACAGCCGGCCATCCTCGATACGCGAGCGGAACCCGAAACCGGCAAACTGCCCCTGCCTGCAGGATGGCGTCATCTGCCTGGCGCGTGGTCACGTAGCTGAAGAACCGGTCCATGCCTCTGGGCGCGCGCATTCGCGGTGAGCGCGTCGAGCAGGTCCGCGGCAGTCGCGTACTGGTCGGCGTCCACGCCGTCGGGCAGGAGTTCGCGGAAGAGGTACCACTCGCGCGCCGTGTCCAGCACGAAGCGTCTCTGGCGAGCCTCGGAGCACGCGGAGCCGCCGGCCATGCCGCCGCCGCCCTCACCGCCCCCGCCGCCA
Source organism: uncultured Gammaproteobacteria bacterium (assembly GCA_963728615.1). Taxonomy (GTDB): domain Bacteria; phylum Pseudomonadota; class Gammaproteobacteria; order Steroidobacterales; family Steroidobacteraceae; genus SCUD01. The sequence continues at coordinate 570,326 of CAVSKQ010000003.1, read as the reverse complement.
CAGGCGGCCGTCAGCGTGCAGGCGATGGCTGCCGCCGAGGCGAGGATGCGGGACATGCGGGTCAGGCGAGCTGGGCGTCGAGCAGCTCGAGGCGCCGGTACTGCAGGCGCAGCTCGGCCAGAAGGGCGCGCGTCTCGGAGCGGAAACTCGGCCTCTTCCCAGCGATGGACCAGCTGCTCGCGTGTCTTCTGGTACCAGGCGTCAGTCAGCTTCGACCATCTTGCGACGGTCGATGACGAACTGCTCGTATTCGTGGGCGACCGTCGCACGTGATCCGCTCGATGTCGACGTGCGGCAGGACCGCGCCGCGCGACTTGAGGTTCTCCTGGACGCGGCGGAACTGCATCGTGAGCCGCGCGCGCTGGATGACCACGGCCGGCGTGCGCCGCAGGCGCCTCGTCAGCCCGACCCAGGACAGCGAGCAGATGATCCACTTGCTCGGGTCCCACTGCCACCAGCGGATCCCGTTGCGGTAGTCGTGGGCGAACTGGTGGTGGAAATTGTGGTAACCCTCGCCGTAGGTCAGGAAGGCGAGCCAGCCGTTGTCGCGGGCGCTGTGCTCGTCGCTGTACGGCTGCCGGCCCGACGCGTGGGCGAGCGAATTGATGAGGAACGTGAAGTGGTGGCTGACGACGAGTCGCAGCACGCCCGCGAGCAGGAACACGCCCCACAGGTCGCCGTGCAGCCAGCCGAGTGCGAGCGGCAGGAGGATGTTCATGCCGAGTGCGATCGGCAGGTACTAGCGGTGCTGGAACGCGACGATCGGGTCCTTCTGCAGGTCCCGGACCGTCGCCAAGTCGGCTTCGCCGCTCGGGTAGCTGCGCAGCATCCAGCCGATGTGCGAGAACCACAGGCCGCGGCCGGCCGAGTAGGGGTCGCGATCGTTGTCGTCGACGTGCTGGTGGTGGACGCGATGGTTCGCGGCCCAGTGCAGGACGCTGTTCTGCAGCGCCATCGAGCCGAACAGCATTAGCACGAGCCGCACCGACCAGTGCGCGTCGAAAGTCTTGTGCGACCAGAGGCGGTGGTAGCCGGTCGTGATCGCGAGGCCGTTGGCGTACAGCAGCACCGCGAACCAGACCCAGGCGGCGGCGCTGTAACCGTGCGTGAATCCGTACCACGGCACGACGGTCACCGCGACCGCGAAGGTCACGGCGAACATCAGGACGCGGGACCAGACCAGCGGCGCGCGCTGCGTTTTGGGCGGTGTCATTCATCCTGGGGATTCCGGAAGACAAAGGCCCTGCTCATTGTCGCTCATGGGGCGCAGCCTGCATACCCCGAAGCGGGAGATGTGTCACTTTTTGGGGGCAAAGAGCGCGTCGAGCGCCGTCCGGGCCGAATCCCCCGCCGTCTCGGCCGGCCGGAACCGGCCTGCCGACCGGCTCGAAATAGCCGCAGAAATTGGCGCGTTCCTTGTACTGCACCGGTTCCGCGACCGGCTCGGCACAGCTGCTTCGCCTTGGACAGGTCGTAGAAACGGCACATCCGGCAAACGTGAATCTCGGCCCGGCAGGCGCGGCAGTACTCGCTGCGCCCGACGGGCAGCGGAAGGTCGACGAGCGGTGCGCCGCATTTCCAGCAGTCGAGCGCGGGCGCGCCCATTCACTTCACCCGGGTAACCCGAGTCGATTTCTTGGTGGGGCCGGACAGGATGAACGAGCCGAGCGAGCCGGGCTGGATGCGGATCGCGTCGCCGTCATTGATGCTGAACCTCGAGTCCGGCCGGACCTGCCGCCACACCTGACCGTTGTCGAGCGTGAACGTCAGGAGGCCGTCCATGCGCTTCTCGATGCCCGCGATCGACGACTCGAGTTCGCCGACGGCATGGGTGGCCTCGGCACGTTTCTGGTCTTCCTCGTAGGCGAGTTGACGCTCGCGGCCGAATTTGTCTTCTGGCGATGGGGCCGCGGCTGGCGAAGCGGCTGGCTGGGAAGCCGCCGGTGTCGCAGCCGTGGGTTCGAGAGCCTTGGCGCGGCCTGCCGCGAGGTCGTAGCAGGCGAGCCGGAGGGCATCGTCGGCCTCCGCCCGGCAGGCGCGGACGGCGGCGCCGATGTCCTCCGCGCCCGCCGCGGAGCCCATGCCGAGCGCAGCCGCAATCGCCAGGGATACATGGATGGGCACATGGCGCATGTCAGATCTCCCAGTCCGGCTTCTTGCCGCTATGCGCGTCGATCGCCTCGAACAGCGACACCACGAGTCGCCTCTCGTCCTCGGTCAGCTCCGGGCGCCAGACGTCGAACAGCAGTATGACCCGCGTCCTGTCGCTTCCGTTCCAGGCCTCGTGCTCGATCGAGTCGTCGAAGGCCCAACCCTTGCCCTCGACCCAGTCGCGCGTCTCGTTGCCGACGCGGAACCGGCACTTGCCGGGCACGACGACGGGAAGGTGGCAGATGAGCCGCGTGTTCACGAGGCCATTGTGCGGCGGGATGTGCGCGCCGGGCCGCAGCAGCGAGAACAGGATCGAGGGCGAGCGGTTCGGCACGTGCGCGAGCGGGACATTGCGCAGCGCATGCATCGTCTGCGGGAAGCGAGCGGCGTTCGCGGGAACCGGCTCGCCGTTCTTCCACAGGTAGTAGGCGCTCCACGCGGGGTTGTTCAGCATCCCCATCTCGTCCTTCTTCGGTCGGTTCGCATGGCCCTGGACGTAGGGTGAGAAGGCACCGGGCTCGGGCAGGACGGCCTCGAGCTCGGTGCGGATTCCGGGTAGCGCCGCTTCGACTTCGTCGAACCAGGGGAACAGGCTGCGTTCGTAGAACTGGACCTGCGGCAGGCCCGGGAAGTAGTAGTACTTCGGCTGCTGCAGGTAGATGCGCTTCTGGCCGAGGACCAGGTCGACCGACTGCGCGAAACGCGGGCTCGACGTCGCGGGGTCGAAGCCATTGGCCGCGAGGCTCCGCAGGAGATAGTCGCGGTAGTCGATCGCGAAACGGTCGCATGCTTCCTTTGCGCGCGCGAGCAGGGTTGCCGTCTCCTTCGGCACTTCCTTCGCCGGCGCGGAACGCAGCGCCATCAGGTAGAAGGACGACGCAGAGCGCGCATCGCCCGCGGCGGTATAGAGGTCCGCCCGCCGCACCAGGGCCGGGATGTGTCGCGGCTCCGCGGCCAGGAGGCGCTCGAGTGCCTGGGCCTCGCCCGCGGAATCGCCGCGCTCGCGACAGGCGCGGGCGAGCTCGAGCAGGACGGTGGCGTTCGCGGGTGTGGCGGGCGTGGCCATGCGGGCTGGAATTATACTGGCAGCCGCATGAACGACGAGGCGACGCGCGCGAACCAGGCCGCCCTGCAGGCGATGGCGGCGGGCAACATGCCGGCGGCCCGGGCGACCCTCGAAGGCGCCGTCGCGCACCACCGCGGGGACCTGCGCCTGTGGCTCAACCTCGCCGTCGTTCGGCGCGCGCTTCGCGACATCGAAGGCGCGTTCCAGGCCTTGCGCGAAGCGCTCACGATCGACAACCGTAACTTCCCGGCACTCCTGATGCAGGCGACGCTGCTCGACAAGCTCGGGCGCACGAAGGACGCCGCGACTGCCTACGGCATTGCGCTGGTCCAGGCGCCGCCGGATGCGGAACTCGACGCGCCGACGCGCCGGGCCGTCGAGCGCGCGCGCGAAGTCCACGCCAGCCATGTCGGGGAAATCGGCCGCCATGTCCGCGAGCACCTCGGCACCGCCCGAGACGGACTCTCCGGCGCGCAAAAGAAGCGGCTCGAGTCGTTCATCGACACGACGCTCCGGGCGCGCAAGCGATACCGGCAGGAGCCGATGGAGTACTGGTACCCGGGGCTGCCGGACATCGAGTTCTACGAGCGCGACGAGTTTCCCTGGCTGCCCGCATTCGAGGCGGCAACGGCTGGCATCCAGCGCGAGCTCGCCCGGATCCTCGCGCAGGACGAAGCGGGTTTCAGCCCCTACATTCATTACGACGACCACCAGCCGCTCGACCAGTGGCGCGAGCTCAACAAGTCGCCGCGCTGGAGCGCCTTTCATTTCTACGACAAGGGCCGCGAGATCGCCGAGCGCTGCGCCCGGGCGCCGGAGACGATGGCCGCCGTCCGGCGCCTGCCGCAGGCGGTGGTGGACCTGCGCTCGCCGACTGCGATGTTCTCGGTGCTCGAGCCGAAGACGCGCATTCCCCCGCACACCGGCATCGCGAACTTCCGCCTGGTCGTGCACCTGCCGCTCGTGCTGCCTGGGCACTGCGGTTTCCGCGTGGGTGGCGAGACGCGCGAGTGGCGCGTCGGCGAGGCTTGGGTGTTCGACGACACGATCGAGCACGAGGCCTGGAACGACAGTGACGAGACCCGCATCATCCTGATCTGCGACGTCTGGAGCCCGCGGCTCGCGCCCGAGGAACGCGAAGCGATCCGAGCGGTGATCGCCGCGACGGACGCCTTCCGGGGCACGGCCCCTGGCGCTCAGATATAGTTCGGGGCCATGCTGCTCAAGATCAAGAACCTGCTGACCGCGGAGGAATGCGCGCGGCTCGTCGCGCTTGCCAGCGAGCTCAAGTTCGTGGACGGGCGCGTCTCGAACCCCGCGAACACGAGCAAGCAGAACCTGCAGGCGGATTCCGCGGACCCTAAGTACGCGGAGTCGGTCCAGGTCGTCGCCGGGGCGATGGCGCGCTCGCGCGAGTTCGGCAGCTTCGCGATCCCGAAGCGCTTGGCCCCGCCGCTCCTGTGCCGTTACGAGCCCGGCATGAAGTACGGTTCGCACGCGGACGCGGCGATCATCCAGCTGCCGACCGGCAAGATCCGCTCGGACCTGTCATGCACCGTCTTCATCGGCGATCCCTCGACCTACGAGGGCGGCGAGCTCGCGATGATCCTCGGCAACCAGACGCTGGCGTTCAAGGGCGCGCCTGGCGAGGCCGTCGTCTACCCGTCGACCCTGCTGCACGAAGTGGTGCCGGTGCGCTCGGGCCAGCGGCTCGTCTCGATCACGTTCATCGAAAGCCACGTGGCGGACCAGCACGAGCGCATGCAGGTCCACGAGTTGAACGAGATCGCGGCCCTCGAGGGCCTGCGCATGAATCCGGAGAGCCGCGTGCGGCTCGACGTCGTGAGGCAGAACCTGCTCCGGATGTGGTCAGCGAGCTAGCTGACTGGGCCGTCCCCGAAGTCGAGCGCGAGCGCCGCGAGCTGGCTTTCATAGTTGCGCCAGCGCCCTGAAGACCTCGCGTAGAGCGGTTGCCTGACTTGCGTGACGCTGGCGGTGCGGACACGCGCCGCGTTCTTGTGGAAGTCGAGGCAGCCGTCGTGCCAGTCGAGCCCGACGAAGGCCAGCAGCCGTTCCGTCACGCCGCGCGGATCCTGCACGAACGCGTCGTAGTCGGCGTCGAAGATGCGGTCGCCGAAAAGCCCGCGCCAGTGCGACATCAGGCGCCGGTACTGCTGGTGGTGGTGGGCAATGTCGCTGAGGTCGGCGGCATAGCCGAGCCGGTCGTCAAACTGCTGGAACCAGATCGAGAGCGCCGTGTCGCGCGGGTCGCGCACCGTGTTCACGAAGCGGGCGTTGGGGAACACGGCCTTCAGCATGCCCAGCAGGCCAAACGCGTCCGGGCGCTTGTTGGTGACGATGTCGGCGCCCGGGAACCTGCGTTGCAGGTAATCCAGATAACCCTGGCCGAGCGCCTGCCAGTCGGCCGGATCGAGCGAGATCGGCACGCGCATGAACCAGTCGATCTCGCCGCCGGCCGTGACGCGCGGGTGCGCCGCGAGGACCTGCTCGAAGAGGGTGGAGCCCGAGCGGTACATGCCGGTCACGAAGACCAGTGCCGCCTCGGAAACGGGATTCGCCGAGGCGATCCGGTCCGGAGCGAAGCCCTCGATCAGCTTCGACACGCCCTGCTCGACGGAATAGCGGTCGTAGCGCGCGAGCCTGAGTTCGCTCACGCGGTTGCCCGCGACGTACTGCTCGAACGCCTCGTCGTAGCGCCCGCAGTCGTCGAGCGCCTTGCCGAGCGCGAAATGCAGGCTCTCGCGCGTGAGCGGCTCGAGGTTCGAGCGCCGTAGCGCGCGCCGCAGGCGCTTCACGACCTCTCCCTCGGCATCGCGGACCGTCTCGGCATGCGCAATTCGCACGAGCGCGTCGTGCCAGGCGGGGTTCAGCGCGAGGACCTGCCGGTAGAGGGCCAGGGCGCGCGGCAGGTCGCCGTACTCCTCGAAATAGAGCGCCAGGTTGAACAAAGCCGGGATGTGGGCCGGGTTCGCCGACAGGGCGCGGTCGAGCAGCATCTTTGCGGCCGCGTCCCGCCGCAGCTCGGTCTGGATCACCGCCATGTTGGACAGGACCTCTTCGGGCCTCTCGATCGCGAGGTCGAGTGCCGCCTGGTGGGATTCGAGCGCCTCCTCCAGGCGGCCGCGGCGCCGCAGGAAACAGGCGAAATTGAAGCGCGCAACGGCGTCCTGCGGCTGGCCCTCGATGTACTTGCGGTAGGCGGCTTCCGCCTCGACATGGCGGCCCGCCTGCTCGAGGCCTGCGGCAAGGCCGGGATCGGCAGCGACCCCCGTGTTCATCTGCGCTCGTCCGCGAGGAGCGAGGCGATTGCGGCGTCTGCCTGGGCCATGCGCTCGAGCCAGGCGAGTCCCCTCGCGATTTCGGAGCGATTGTCGCGGCGCGATTCCTGGAGCCGGACCTCGCGTTCCCCGGGCGGAAAAGGCAGCTGCGGCGCCTTGGAATACTGGCGCAGCACGGGACCGGTGGCCGCCGCCTCGATCGTGGCGTCGTCCGCGGCAAGCCCGAAGTGGCGGGCAACGCGCACAAGCCCGCCCGCGACATCGGCGAGGAACGCGTCGAAATCGAGAGCCAGCAGCCGCGCGCCGTGAGCCGCGACAGCCTGGCCGCGGGACAGGCTCTCGACCAGCCAGCCGAGCGCAGCCAGCTCGCCCGGCGACAGCGCGTGGAGCGGCTGGACCGGGAGATCCCGGCCAGCGAGCAGGCGCCGCATGCGCCCGGGGCCGTGGCCACGCAGGTCGGTCGCCGAATTGGCGCCCCCGAGCAGCGTCGCGAGGTACGGCTCCGCCGCAAGGTTGAGGTACACGGCGCGGGAAGCGGGCGCGCGCGCGAGGATCGCGGGCGCCAGCCTGCCTGCGCTGCTCGTCGCCTTGACGACAACCGCGCGGGTTTCGGCGTAACCCCGGCTCCAGAGCGCGAGCGCCATGTCGAGCAACGCCTCGAACTGCGGTGCGGCGAGGAGCGACTCGGGACGGCCGAGCGCATCGTGCGCTTCGGCGAGGGTCCGCAGCAGCAACGGCTCGCGCAGGGGCAAGACGGGTGTGCACTCGTCAAGCAGGCGCGAGAGGAGCGTCGAGCCGACGTGCCCGCTGTGGAAGATGAAATGGAGCGGGCGCGGGTCGCGCACGCGGCGGCTCGCCTCGGTCACCGCGGTGCCCGGCAGCCAGGCGCCCTGCGTCGATGGCGACAGAATCCGGTCGTCTAGAAAGCTGGCGTTGCGGTAGCCGCGCTCGTCGAGGCGCACGACCAGTACGCGCCCGCCCGCGAGGTCGAGATTATGGGCATAGGCGTCCGGCGAGGAGGGCAACAGCGCCTCGAGGTCGCGAACGCCGGCGTTCTGCGGACCGGCAAGCATGCCGCACTATAGTGGCACGCCGCCGCGGCGTAAAAAAAAGCGGCGGCCCGAAGGCCGCCGCCAAGATTGCAGTCCAGTCGTTCTCGATCCGGCTTAGAAGTCCACCGTCGCCCGCACGAAGACGTAGCGACCGAGGGCGTCGTAGGTCTGCGGGTAGGTGTTGCCGTTGCCGGTCGTGCCGACCGTCGCGCTGAGCGGCGGGTTGTCGTCCAGCACGTTGTTGATGCCGAGCGTCACCCCAGCCTTCTCCGTAATCGCCCAGTTCGCGGAGAGATCGAAGTAGTCCTGGGCCGGCAGCTCATAGTCGATACGGGCGACCGAGAAAGTCGGCGGCCCCCCGAAGCCCTCGACCTTGGTCATGAAGCGCCAGGTCAGGGACAGGTCCAGATCCCACGGGGTCACCCAGGTCGTGCGCAACCGGTGACGCCACTCGGGAGTCGGGACGCCGACGGAGTTCGCCGAGCAGTTCTGCGAGTAGAAACCGACGCAGTCGAACGGATCGATGCCCGGGCCCGACTCGGTGATGAGCTCTTCCACCAGCGTGCCGGTCAGGTTGAAGCCCAGGCTGCCGAAGCGGCCCATCTCCAGACCCGTGTACGTGGCGTTGAGGTCCCAGCCCTTGGTCGACACCGAACCGATGTTGATGTTGGTATCCACCACGTGCCCGGAACCGACCCACAACTGGCCATTCGGGTTGCGGTTGATCCGGCCGCATGCGTCCGGGTCGTTGTTGATGTAGCAGGCATTCAGCGAGTTGATCGACCCGAACGTCGAGATCGTGTTGTCGATCTTGATGTCGAAGTAGTCAACCGTGATCGCGAGCCCCGGCGCAAACCGTGGCGTGAACACGACGCCGTACGAGTACGTGTCCGCCTCTTCCGGCGTCAACTCGGTGTTGCCGCCCTGGAGGAAGTTGTACTGGCCGGCCGGGCTGTCGAGCGCGTTGGCGCCCACGTTGCCCGCCGGCACGCCGGAGTCGATGCACTCCTGCACGCTCGCCTCCGGGTCACGCGCGTCCGCGCCGCAGGGGTCACCCGTCATGTCGAACAGGTTGAAGCCCTGCGCCGTGAACAGCTCGACGATGTTGGCCGCACGTACCGCCTTCTGGTAACTGCCGCGCAGGCGGACGTCCTGGACGGGCGCCCACTCGAGGCCGAACTTGTAGGTGTCGGTCTGTACGCCGTCGCCATAGTCCGAATACCGGTACGCGGTGTCGAACGACAGGCTCTCCATGCCGGCGCGGTCCTGAGCGATCGGGACCCGTGCTTCCATGAAAAGCTCTTCCACCTTCGTGCCGCCGCTGATGCCGATCGTCGGGCCGCCGGAGCCGGCAAGTTGCCCGAGCTCCTGGAGCGCATCGACCTCGTTCTCGAGCGTGTCGCGGCGCCATTCGGTGCCGAACACGACCTGGATGCCGTCGGAAGCGAGCGGCGACTTGATGCCGTACACGCCGAGGTCACCCGAGACGGAGGCGTTGTAGATCTCCTGGTTGATCCGGCCGAGCTGCAGGCCGCTTGCCTGGAGATATGCGAGGGCCTCCGGCGTGATCCCGCCTGGCTGGAACGGATTCCAGGGCACGCACGCGGTATCAATCCCCTCCAGGGCGGAGCGGCACTGCGGTGTGTTGAACGTAGCCGATTCCGGATCCGGATCGAGGATGACGTCGAGGGATCTGACGACACGCGGGGTCACGAAATAGTTGAGCGTTTTCGCCGTTCCCGAGCCGCTCGAGTACTGGGCGGAGACGTCGTATCCCCAACCGTCGTTGATCGCGCCGCGCAATCCGGCAATCAAGCGGAAAGTGCTGTTCGCGAACGACTGCTGGCGACCGCCGCCTTCCACGTTGCGCCGGCCGATGTACATGGTGATCGAGTCGGCAAAGACGGGCGAGGACGGATCGCAGCTGGCAATCACGTTGCCGTCCGCATCCGTATTGATCAGGGAGGCCAGCGAGTCCACGGGCAGGAACGGGTTGTCGCAGTTGATCGAGCTCGTCTCGAAGAAGTTTCCGGACGGGGCGATCTGCGCGATCGACTCGTAGTCGTTGAACATCAGCTGGGTGTAGACGTCGGCTTTCTCGCTGAACTCGTAATGACCCATGGCGCCGATGGCATAGCGGCGCTCGGGACGCTGGTAGTGGTTCAGCGGGCCGAAGTTGTACAGGTCTGCGCCGAAGTCGAAGTCACGGAACGAGGTTGCCGAATCCACAGTCAGGTAATAGTTCGAGAAGTCCGTGAAGAGGCCGCCGGCGCTGGTCGCCGAACCGCCGCACCCGAAGGACTCCGTCGGAGGCGCCGTCGCAAGCGAGCAGGCCGAGTAGTCGCGGTCGCGCTGCAGCACCTGCTTGCTGTCGAACACCGTGGCGTAGGCCGTGATGTTGCCGCGGCCGTCGCCGGAGTTGACGCCGACCATCAGCGACAGCTCCTTGCCTTCGCCGTCGGTCACGCTGTCATCCGGCAGCTGGTACTGCTCGGGGTTCACTTCGCTGAGACCCTCGATCGTGTCGCGCAGCTTGGTGCCGCCGGGGCCGCTGAAGTCGTTCTCGTGCCAGTAGAAGTTGTACTGCGAGGTGACCTGCACGCCCTCGAAGTCCTTCTTCATGATGAAGTTGACGACGCCGGCCACGGCATCCGAGCCGTACACGGCCGAAGCACCGCCGGTGAGGATGTCGACGCGTTCGATCATCTGCGTCGGGATCTGGTTGATGTCCGCCGCCGAGTTCGTCACGCCGCCATAAGGCAAGCGACGGCCGTCGACGAGCACGAGCGTGCGCGGCGAGCCGAGACCACGGAGGTTCAGGGTTGCCGTGCCGGTCGAGCCGTTGCTGACCGTCACGTTCTGCGCCGCAAAGGCCTGCGGCAGCTGGTTCACGAGGTCTTCGATGCGGGTGACGCCCTGCGTCACGACGTCCGCCGCGGTGACCTGCGTGACGGGTGTGCTCGACTCCAGGTTCGCCGAACGAATGCGCGAACCCGTGACGACGATTTCACCCAGGTTTTCCTGCGCGAGCGCAGGTGTCGCACCGGCGGCCGTCAGTGCACCCATGACGAGTGCTCGACGTACGGCCGAAGCGACCTGGTATTTACGTTCCATTGCTTACGTCCTCCCGCGAACGGCCTGGCCGTTCCTTGATTTGATGAGTTGACTAGTCAACCAAACAACTCGAAAGCCACCGTGGCGAAATAGATACGGTCTGCCCGCCACTTTGGATGGCCGGATCATAACAACATTGTTTGGATGCGCAACAATCGTTGCGAAATAGCAACGCAATTGAGCGAAACAGCGGGGAAACCGCTCGCCGGGATTGGCGGCCGAGACTCAATTGATGGCGCGCAAAAGTGAAGCCGGCCGGCCGCTGCGGCGGGATTCGTTGCTTTTCCGCTACAGAGCTGGAAGTCGGGAGCGCAGCGAGCGATCGGTCAGGCAGTCGCGTATGCGATGCGCTTGATCCACTTCATGCGAGTTTCGAGTGTAAATGTGGCCAGATAATCCCACTCTGGCGCAAAACCTCCCAAGCCTGGAGGCGACCGCCTAGTTCCATACCCTCCGGGCCGGTTTCGCCTGCGAAGGGCTCGATGCCGCATCGCCTGTCGTTCGCAAAGTCGGCAGCGTCAACCGGTCGCCCGGCTGCAGTCCGATCGAGCGAGCCGTCCCGCCCGGCACCTCGAGCACCGCGATCGCCTCGCCGACCGACGGGATGGGGTCCAGGGAGAGTGGCCGGGTGTTGGCAGCGACGTTCAGGACGCGGCCGGCGGGGTCGATGAAGATGAGGTCGAGGGACAGATAGGTGTTCTTCATCCAGAAGGCCAACGGCTGCGGCTGCTCGAACACGAACAGCATGCCGTAGCCGGGCGGCAGCTCGCGCACATACATGAGTCCGCGTTCGCGGCTCCTGTCGTCCGCGGCGATCCACACGCTGAACTCGTGGACGCCGCTCGCCGTCGTGACCTGGACCCGGTCCTGCTGTAGCGAAGGAAAGAGCGCGGGCGTCCGGACAGGCGTGCTGGCGCGGGCTGCAGCGGCCGGCAGCGCCACGCCGTCCACGTCGTCAGTCGTCACGCGCCCGGCGAAATCGAAGCGCGTGAGCAGCACCGAACCTTCGCCGTCCAGCGCGCGCGCCGGGGCCACGCAGAAGCCGCGCGCGCTGATGCGGAAGCTCTGTCCGCGGCAACGAACCGCCGTCGATCGGCCGTTGCTCCACGGCGTCGAAGCTCGCAGCGGCCGTCGCCCTGCGTTCCATAGATGCGTTCCCCGGAGCCGTCGAGGAGCGTCACGTTGACGGGCACGCTGCGCGCGGAACGGCCGACGGCGAGCTCCGGCGCCGCGAACACGACCGCGAGTTCTCCCCCGGCGATTGCGCCCGCGAAGCGCACGCGCAGTCCCTTGCCGTCGGGGCGGGACATGCCCGTGCATTCGAGCGCGGGCTCGGTCCAGTGCACTTCCTGCTCGATGCTGCCCCGCAGGCGCATCGTGATGAAGCCGTCCTCGCCCGGCAGGCAGCGCAGGGCCGGCGGTGTCGCTGGCGACGCGTCCGCTTGCGACATCAGCAACGGCAGGAGCAGGGCGGCGAACACGCGGGCCAGCCTCAGTCCGCCGCGTCCGATGCGCGCGACCAGCAGATTCTTCGCGAGCGTCCCGTGCCCGCGCCCGATCGCGCGGATGAGGTGCAGTACCGCCGTCAGGAGCAGCACGCCGCCGATGAGGAGGAACGGCGCCGCGAGCGGCGACGGGCCGTAGTAGACGACAGGATCGTCCCAGGTCACGCTTCCGCCGCCCACGCCGAACGCCATCAGGACGGCCGCAACGGCGCCGCCGACGAGGCCCATGCTGACGCAGATGCCGACGATGGCGATCACGAAGTAGAGGATGCCAAGCGGCAGCATCAGCAGGAAGTAGAACATCGTGGTCCAGGTCCGGCGGTCGACCAGCATCCGCTTGATGCGCTCGAAGATCGGCACGCCTTTCGCGGGATAGACCGGCCGGCGCGGCATGCGCTGGCCGAGAAGCCCCTCGACGAGGCGGCCTTCCGCGAGCGCGAGCACGCGCGTGAAGCCGACGAACAGCAGGAAGAACGGGATGCCGATGATCATGACGATCAGGCCCGCGGACATCGACAGGCCGGTGACCATCAGTCGTGAAATAGAAGACGCCAGTGACGAGCGCCAGCAGCATGTAGAAGAGCGCCGTCCAGGTGCGCGAGTCGCCGTAGACGCCGAAGAAACGGCCGAGCGCCGTGCGTCGCGCACCTTGCGCGGCGGCGGCGCGAGCGCCGTGCGCACCTGCTTTTCGGTGGTGCGATAGGCCTCGGCAACTTCTTCGGGCGCGCCGTAGGTGCTCGAGATGAGCTCGAGCGTGTCGGCCTCGCTGCGGCCGGGATTCGCCGAGACTTCGGCGCGCAGGTACTCCTCGGCATCGTAGAGCGCGTCCTGAACGAGCGCCGGATCCTCGCCCGCGAGCGCGGCGCGAAGATGCGGCCAGGTATTGCTCGATCGAGCGGGGGGCGGTGCTTTCGTTCATGGGGAGGCTCCGTTCGCTTCCGTAAACCCATCGACAAAATCGCGCGTGCTGCGCCAGATCCCGCGCCACTCCTCGAGCATCGCCCGCCCGGCATCGGTGATCCGGTAGTAGCGCCGCGGCGGGCCAGCGTAGGACGGGACGATGCGGCTCGCCAGCAAGCCATTGGCGGAGAGCTGCCGGAGGACGGGGTAGAGCGCGCCCTGCTTGACGGGCGGGCTGCCGTCGGCGAGGGCCTGCAGGCGCTTGGCAATCTGGTAGCCGTAAAGGTCTTCTCCTGCCTGGTCGAGGACCGCAAGCAGTACGAGGCCGACCAGGCCCTGCGTTCAGTTCCCTTTGAAATTTAAGGGAAAGTCGCTCGCGCTCCTCGCGACTATCGGCGGTTTCCACGGTGGTTTCTTCGTCCACGGATGGCTACCTGATTGCGCAGCATTATTGCACTGGATAGTACTACTAAGTATAGTAGTAGTCAAGCGTACCCACTTGAATGCACCGCCAGATCAGGCAAGGTCAGGATTCGATGCGAATCCGACTGGCACCTGACCGTTCTCGCCGCCCTGGTCGCTCGGTGGCTGCGCGGCGATTCCGACGCAACCTCGAGACCCCCGAGGTGTCCTTCGTGAGCCTGCGCGCGGTGGAAGCCTCGTTCTTCGAGCAGAGGCTCGAGGTGCGCATGAAAGTGCAGAACCCGAATGACGATCGAACTGCCCGTCAACGGACTCGACGTAGACATCGAGCTCGCCGAGCGAGCCGTTCGCCCACGGCGTTTCTGTGCGCGGGAGTTCGTGGTGCCGGCGAACGGCGAGGCCGAGTTCGACATGCATCGTCACCGCGAACGCGGCGACGGCACTGCTCAAGATCGCGGGCGGCGACCGCAAGTCGGACGACATCGGCTACAAGCTGCAAGGGCAAGCTCTCCACCCGGATCGGCCTGCTGCGCACGATCCCGTTCGAGGAGACCGGAACGCTGCCGATCTCGGAACTCCTCGGCAAGCGAAAAAAGGGCGGCTGAGCCAGCTCCCAGCAAGATCCGGGTTGCCGCTGCGCATCGGTCGCCTTCAATCTGGCGCCATGAACGAGACACAGCACAGTTACCGCCGCATCGAGAAAGTCATCGCCCACATCGACCGCAATCATGAGCGGCAGCCGGACCTCGGCGAGCTCGCCCGTGTCGCGGGACTGTCGGTGTTTCATTTTTCGCGCGAGTTCCGGCGCTGGGCCGGGCTGTCGCCGACGCGATACCTGCGGACGCTCTCGCTCTCGGCCGCCAAGCGCGAGCTGGACGGGCGCGGTTCCGTGCTGACGGCGGCCTGGGCGGCCGGGCTTGTCCGGCGGCGGCCGGCTGCACGACCTCTTCGTTCAGTTCGATGCCGTGACGCCCGGCGAGTACAAGGCGGCGGTGCGGGCCTGCGGCTGGCATATGGTTTCGCGGACTCGCCGTTCGGCCGGATCCATCGCGGCCACGTCGGACCGCGGGCCTGGCGTACCTCGCATTCGCCGATGGCAGCGATGCGCGCGGCTCTCGCCGAACTCGAGCGGCGCTGGCCGCGTGCCGTGCTCGCGCGCGACGACGCGGCAACCGACGCGGCTGGCCCGGCAGATTTTCAGCGAGCCGGGGCGGACGCATCGTGCTCGCGCCCGTCGGCACGAACTTCCAGGTCAAGGTCTGGCAGGCGCTGCTCGAGCTCGGCTCGCAGGGACCGACCAGCTACGGCGAGCTCGCGGCAGCGATCGGCAGCCCGGGCGCAAGCCGCGCGGTCGGCCAGGCCGTGGGCGCAAACCCGGTCGCCTGGCTCATTCCCTGCCATCGCGTGCTGCGTCGCGACGGCGGGCTCGGCGGATATCACTGGGGCGTCGAGCGCAAGCGCGCGATGCTGGCGTGGGAGCACTGCGCAGCGCGCGAGCTAGGGATTCGTCCCGTCCGACTCCATGGGCTCGTCGTCGGGCTCACCGGGGGTGCGCGGCTTGCGGGGTGGCACCAGCATCTGGAGCATGCCCTCCTGCATCCGGTTCCACATCTCCATGTTCTGGCGCGTGAGCTCGGCCATGGCATTCATGGGCGGCGGCGCGCTCGTCAGCATCTGCGAGATCTGCTGCTGGACGCTTTCCTGCTGGCGCATGAAGGCGGCCACGCTCTGTTCCAGGTACCCGGCCATGAAGTCCTGCATCGGCCCGCCGTAGTAGCGGATGATCGATTCGAGCAGCTGGGTCGTGAGGATCGGCTTGCCGAACTGCTCCTGCTCGGCGATGACCTGCAGGAGGATCAGGCGGGTGATGTCCTCGCCGGTCTTGTCCTCGACGACCTTGATCTTTTCGCCCCGGACGATGAGGTCGCGGATGTCCTCGAGCGTCACGTGCTTGCTGATCGAGGCATCGTAAAGCCGCCGGTTGGCGTACTTCTTGATCAGCCGTTCCTTGGTCATGGCCGTCCAGTCTACCGCAGAGCAAAAAAAAAGGACGGCGGCCTGAAGGCACGCCGTCCCGAGGGGGAGGGTTGAATCCGGTCAGGCGGCCTTCTTGGCGCCCTTTGCGGACTCGGAAACGGTCTGGGCAGACTCGGAAACGGTCTGGTC
The DNA here is from genome assembly GCA_963728615.1 of uncultured Gammaproteobacteria bacterium. Classification (GTDB taxonomy): domain Bacteria; phylum Pseudomonadota; class Gammaproteobacteria; order Steroidobacterales; family Steroidobacteraceae; genus SCUD01. Next base: position 554,650 of record CAVSKQ010000003.1, on the reverse strand, counting down.
GAACCACTTCGTCAGCTGGGCCTGGTGCTCCGAGGAGAACTTGATCAGGTCCTGCGAACGCTGGGTCGCACGCTCGGCGAACTGCGTCGAGAGCTCGATCTGACGCGCGGTCAGGTCGTTGAGGTCACGCACGGTGCTCGCGAGCTGCATCTGCTTCAGCGAGAACTCGAGGACCTCGCCCGCGAAGGCGTACTGCTGGCGCGCAATGCGCTCGAAACCGGCGAGCGAGAGCTCGCTGAACTTGACGGCCGGGGCCATCGCCTTCTTGCCGGCGTCGAGGAAAGCATTGAAATCGAAAGTCGGCTGGGTCATTTCTGGCATCCTTGAAATCAACATGGATCGAACTGCGATGGGGGCATTGTAGCGGGGATTATATTGCACTGCAACAGGAATTGCGCCCGGCGTCCGCCCGTGACGTCGATGCGACTATATTAATCTATAAATCAACAGCTTATTGATAACAGACAATCCCATGGAACCGCGCTTTGACGATCCCTTGTTTTTGCAACGCACCCTCAGCGAGTTCGCCCGGGGTTTTGCCGCCCTGGCAGGCGCGGTCCAGAGCCCCCGGGGAGCGGAGGACCGGCCACCCCGGAAGCGCTGTTGCAATCGCTTGCGGCTGCTTACCAGCGCCTCTTCGCGCCGGCGGGATTCGCGATGCCCGACGCGGCGGCCCCTGCCGCCACAGGTACTGGCGCTGCATGGGCACGCTACCAGCACGCCGCCGGGCGCTCGGCGGAGCTCGCGTCCGGGATCGCGCTGGATGCGAGCCGGCGCCTTGCACAGGCCCTCGCACAATCCGGGCCGCAGGCCCCGCCCATCACGAGCCTGCGTGAACTGCACGCGCTGTGGATCGACTGCGGCGAAGCCGCCTATGGCGAAGCCGCGCGCCGCGAAGAATTTGCCGCGGCGCAGGCGGAGCTCCTCATGGCCCTCGTCGAGCTTCGCGCGGCGCAGGCATGAGCGCATCAAGGCTCGCGCTCGATCCCGTTCGCGCCGCCGCGGAGATGGCGGAGTTCTCCCGGCGCATGACGCTCGCGGCGGGCGAGCTCGCGCCGGCTCGACGTGCGGGCAGAGGGCTGCACGCCGCGCACCGAGGCAATGCGTCGCGGCAAGACGGTCCTCTGGCGTTACGCGCGCGCGGCGCCCGATGCCGGGCTTGCGCCGCTCGTCATCTGCTACGCACTCGTGAACCGGCCGTACATGCTCGACCTGCAGCCCGACCGCTCGCTGATCCGCGCGCTCGCCGCGCGCGGGCTCGACGTCTACCTCGTCGACTGGGGCTACCCGGACCGCGGCGACAGCCACCTTTCGCTCGACGACTACGTCAACCGCCACCTCGGCGCGTGCATCGACCAGGTCCGCGCGGCGCACGGCGTGCCCGCCGTGAACCTGCTCGGCGTCTGCCAGGGCGGGACGCTCTCGCTCTGCCATGCGGCGCTGCATCCCGGGCGCGTGCGCAACCTCATCACGATGGTGACGCCGGTCGACTTCCACACGGGGGACAACCTGCTTTCCGCGTGGGTGCGCAAGGTCGACGTCGACCGCATGGTCGAGGTGCTCGGCAACGTGCCGGGGACGCTCCTCAATGCCGCGTTCATCGCGCTGATGCCGCTGCGGCTGACGGCGCGCAAGTACGCCGGGCTCGCCGACATCGCGGCAGACCGGGCGGCGCTCGAGAACTTCCTGCGCATGGAGCGCTGGATCCACGACAGTCCGGACCAGGCGGGCACCGCATTCCGCGAGTTCGTCCGCGGCCTGTTCCAGGAGAACCGGCTGATGAAGGGCGGCCTGCAGATCGGCGGCAACCCGGTCGACCTCGGCAAGATCACCTGCCCGATCCTCAACGTCTACGCGCTGCAGGACCACCTCGTGCCGCCCGCGTCCTCGCGCGCACTCGTGGGCCTGACCGCAACGCGCGACTATTCGGCCTTCGAGTTCGACGGCGGGCACATCGGCATCTACGTGAGCCGCAGCGCGCAGGAACTCCTGCCGCGGGCCATCGCCCAATGGCTGCTGAGCCGCTAGCATGGAGGGCTCGATGAGCGATCGCAGCCCACTGCCGGTTTTTCGCGTACGCGCTACCGCAATGCTGCTGGCTGCGGCGGCTCTCCTGCAAGCTTGCGGGGCCGACCTGCCCGAGTCCGGCGAGCCGGCTGCCGCGACGGCCGTGGTCAGCGAAACGGTCGCGACGCAAACCTGGCGGGACTCGATCGAGGCGCTCGGCACGGCAAAGGCGAATGAATCCGTCACGCTGACCGCGAAAGTCAGCGAAACCGTGCGCAAGGTGGCGTTCGACAGCGGCGACGTGGTGCGCGCCGGCGACGTGATCGTGGACCTCTCGAGCGGCGCGCAGCTCGCGGGACTCGAGGAAGCGCGGGCGGCATTCCAGGAGTCCGAGCGCCAGCTCGCGCGCGGCCAGGAACTCGCGCCAGACGAAGATCATTTCCGAGAGCCAGCTCGACACGCAGCGATCGACGCGCGACGCCGCGAAGGCCCGCATGGACGTGGTGCGCGCGCAGCTCTCGGACCGCGTGATCACGGCGCCCTTCGACGGGATCCTCGGCCTGCGCCAGGTCAGCCCCGGCTCGCTCGTGACGCCGGGCACGCCGATCGCGACGCTCGACGACATATCGCTGATCAAGCTCGACTTCCAGGTTCCGGAGCGATTCCTGGCCGTGCTGGCGAAGGGCCAGGAAGTCGACCGCCCGGAGCGGCACCTATCCGGAGCGCGAGTTCGGCGGCCGTGTAACGACCGTCGATTCGCGCGTCGATCCCGTGACCCGGTCGGTCACGGCGCGCGCGGAGATCCCGAACCCGGACCGGCTGCTGCGTCCCGGCATGCTGATGTCGGTGCAGGTGTTCCTGCAGCCGCGCGAGGCTGTCGTCGTGCCCGAGATCGCCGTGGTCCAGGTCGGGACCGAGTCGTTCGTCTACCGCGTGAAGCCCGACGGGACGGTCGAGCGCGCCGTCATTGCGCTCGGATCGCGCCGGCAAGGCGAGGTCGAGGTGACGTCCGGACTCTCCGCCGGCGAGCGCATCGTCGTCGAAGGCACGGTGAAGCTGCGCGAAGGCGCCCGCGTCGTCGAGTCGGGCGGCGGCGCCCGCGAGGCGAACCAATGAGCCTTTCGGATCTCTCGATCCGTCGTCCCGTCTTCGCGACCGTCGTGAGCCTGCTGCTCGTCGTCCTCGGCGTCATCGCCTTCTCGCGGCTCACGCTCCGGGAACTGCCCGCGATCGACCCGCCGGTCGTGTCGGTCGGCCTCGACTACACCGGGGCGTCTGCCGCAGTCGTCGAGACGCGCGTGACCCAGATCCTCGAGGACGCGCTCTCCGGCATCGAGGGAATCGAGACCATCGAGTCCCAGAGCATGAACGGCGAGAGCGACATCGACATCGAGTTCTCGTTGTCCCGCGACATCGAGGCGGCCGCAAACGACGTGCGCGACGCGGTCAGCCGCGTGCTCGACCGCCTGCCGGACGAGGCGGACCCGCCGGAGATCGAGAAGGCGGAATCGGACTCGGAGGTCGTGATCTGGCTCAACATGCGCTCGTCGCGCATGGACACGCTCGAGATCACGGACTACGCGCACCGTTACGTGGTCGATCGCCTGTCCGCGATCGACGGCGTGTCGCAGATCCGGGTCGGCGGGCAGCAGCGCTACGCGATGCGCATCTGGCTCGACAGCGCCGCCCTCGCGGCGCGCGGACTGACGGTCGCCGACGTCGAGGAGGCGCTCGAGCGGGAAAACGTCGAGTTGCCGGCCGGGCGCCTCGAGTCCACGGACCGCGACTTCACGCTGCGGGTCCAGCGCGGCTACCGGGAGCCCGCGGACTTCGCGCGGCTGACCCTGGCCAAGGGCGAGGAAGGCTACCTCGTGCGGCTCGGCGACGTCGCGACGGTCGAGCGCGCCCCGGACGAGCGCCGCGCCTACTACCGCAGCAACGGCGAGCCGAACATCGGCCTGGGATCGTCAAGACCTCGACGGCAAACAGCCTCGACGTCGCCCGCGCCGCGCGCGCGACCGCGGAGGAAATCCAGAAGAGCCTGCCGGATGGCACGCGCATCTTCGTCGCCTACGACAGCACGGTCTTCATCGGGGCGGCGATCGAGCGCGTGTTGATGACCCTCGTCGAGGCGGTCATCCTCGTGATCGTCGTCATCTACCTCTTCCTCGGCAGCGCGCGCTCGGCCCTGATTCCGGCCGTCACGATCCCGGTGTGCCTGGTCACCGCATTCGCGGCGCTGTGGGCGTTCGGCTTCACGATCAACCTGCTGACGCTGCTCGCGATCGTGCTCAGCATCGGCCTCGTCGTGGACGACGCCATCGTCGTGGTCGAGAACGTGCAGAGGCGCGCCGACCTCGGCGAGCCGGCGCTGGTCGCGGCGAAGCGCGGCACGGCGCAGGTCGCCTTCGCCGTGGTCGCGACGACCGCCGTGCTGGTCGTCCGTGTTCCTGCCGATCGGGTTCATGGAAGGCAACACCGGGCGGCTGTTCCGCGAGCTGTCGGTCGCGCTCGCGAGCGCGGTCGCGATTTCCTGCTTCGTCGCGCTCAGCCTCACGCCGATGATGTCGTCGAAGCTGGTGCGGCCCGCACAAGGAACCGCGCGGGCTGAACGCCTGGATCCACGGCAGGTTCGCGGCACTCACGGAACGCTACCGCGGCCTCGTGGCGCGGACCATCGGCCGGCCGGTCCTGTTCGGCGCCGTGATGGCCGCGAGCGCGGTGCTGAGCTTCGCGCTGTTCCAGCTGGTGCCCAAGGAGCTGGCGCCGGCCGAGGACCGTGGCGCGTTCTGGATCGCGCATCGAGGGCCCGGAGGGCGCCGGGCTTCGACTACACCGTCGCGCAGATCCACAAGGTCGAGGAGCTGATCGGCGCGCACATCGGCGAGGACAAGCCGATCCAGCGCATCAACACGCGGGTGCCCGGGCGGGTTCGGGCGCAGCGAGGAGATGCACACCGGCCAGGCGATCGTGTTTCCTCCAGGACTGGGACAAGCGCGACGTGACGACGGCGGAGATCGTCGAGATGCTGCGCCGGGAGCTCGACGCGATCCCCTCGATCCGCGCCGACGCCGCGCGTCCGCACCGGGCTCGTGCGCAGCAGCGGGCAGCCGGTCTCCGTCGTGCTCGGCGGCCCGGACTATGCGGAGATCGCCGGCTGGCGCGACCGCGATGCTCGCGCGCATGGCGGAAAACCCGGGCCTGCGCGACGCGGATTCCGACTACAAGGAGACGCGGCCGCAGATGCGTGTCGACGATCGACTTCGAGCGCGCGGCGGACCTCGGCGTCTCCACCGGGACGATCGGCAGCACGCTCGAGACGATGATGGGCTCGCGCCAGGTCACGACCTTCGTCGAGGACGGCGAGGAGTACGACGTCGTGCTGCAGGCGCGCGCCGCCGACCGCGCGCGCGCCCGCCAACCTCGAGAACCTCTACGTGCGCTCGGGCCGGAGCGGCGAGCTGGTGCCGCTGTCGTCGCTCGTGACGCTGACCGAGATCGCGGAGCCCGGAAGCCTCAACCGCTTCAACCGCCTGCGGGCCATCACGCTCTCCGCGAACCTTGCGCCGGGATACACGCTCGGCGAGGCGATCGACTGGATGGAGAAGACCGCCGCCGAGGAGCTGCCCGACTACGCGCAGATCGACTACAAGGGTGAGTCGCGCGAGTACCGGACGGCAGGCGGCGCCGTGCTGTTCACGTTCGCGATGGCGCTGCTCATCGTCTACCTGGTGCTGGCGGCGCAGTTCGAAAGCTTCATCCATCCGCTCGTCATCATGCTGACGGTGCCGCTCGCGGTGCTGGGCGCGCTGATCGGGCTCGCGGTCTCGGGCGGGACGCTGAACCTGTTCAGCCAGATCGGCATCGTCATGCTGGTCGGCCTCGCGGCCAAGAACGGCATCCTGATCGTGGATTTCGCGAACCAGCTGCGGGACGAAGGCCGAGTCGGTCAGCGACGCGATCGTCGAGGCGGCCGCGGTGCGCCTGCGGCCGATCCTCATGACCTCGATCGCGACCATGGCGGGTGCGGTGCCGCTCGTCGCTGCCGGCGGCCCGGGCTCGGCCAGCCGCTCGACCATCGGCGTCGTCGTGATTTTCGGCGTCGCGTTCTCGACCGTGCTCTCGCTGTTCGTCGTGCCGTCGTTCTATGCGCTGCTTGCGCCGTACACGCGGTCGCCGGAGGCCCTGTCGAAGCATCTCGAGGCCCTCGAGCGGCAGACGCCCGAAGTGGCGGGCCGCGCCTGACGCCGCTTGCCGGCCGGCCTCGTGTCAAGCCGGGTCTGTGCTAGTAAGTACTTGATAATGATACAAAAACACTGAATCGCGGTCTGGGCGCGGAGCCCCGGCTGGTAGAATCGGCCGCGCATCGAGGGCCCCCGCCGTTCCCTGCCCGGGCCTTCCATCCCTCGATCATGGAGCAGCGCTTGGCGACGGCGACCCCGTATCAGCAGCTCGAGCAGGAGTTCAGGCGGCTGCACGCCTTCCGCGGCGTGCTCGCGATCCTGCGCTGGGATGCCGCCGTCACCATGCCGCGGGCAAGCGCCGACGTCCGCGGCGACCAGCTGGCAGCCCTCGAAATCGAGTCCCACACGCTGCTCGTGTCGCCCCGGATCTCGCGACTCCTGGACCGCGCCGATGCGAACGCCCAGTCGCTCGCCGGCTGGCAGTCGGCGAACCTGCGCGAGATGCGGCGCCTGCACGACCACGCGATCGCGACGCCGCAGTCGCTGATCGCGCGGATGGCCAAGGCATTCGCGCGCGCCGAGTCGCGCTGGCGCGAGGCGCGCGAGGCGAACGACTTCAACGTGCTCGTCCCGCAGCTCGAGGAAACGGTCAAGCTGGTGCGCAGCAAGGCCGAGCTCCTCGGCCAGCGTTTCTCGCTCGATCCCTGGGATGCGCTCGCGGACGAGTTCACGCCGGGCCTGCTGTCGCGCGACATCGAGGCGATCTTCACGCCGCTCGCCCAGCGCCTGCCGGCGCTCGTGACCGAGGCGATCGAGCTGCAGGCCGCGGCGCCGGCGCTGCCGATCGAGGGCCGGTTCTCGGCGAGCCGCCAGCGCGGGCTCTGCACCGACGTCATGAAGGCGCTCGGCTTCCCGTTCGACCGCGGCCGCTTCGACGAGAGCGACCACGCCTTCACCGAGGGCGTGCCGGGAGACATCCGCGTCACCGCGCGCTTCGTGCAGAAGGACCCGTTCCAGGGACTGCTCGGTGCGCTGCACGAGACGGGCCAGGCGCTCTACGACCTCGGCCTGCCGTCGGAATGGGTCGACCAGCCGGTCGGCCAGGACCGCGGCATGGCGATCGAGGAAAGCCAGTCGCTGCTGCTCGAAATGACGGTCGGGCGCAGCCGCGCGTTCGTCAGCTTCCTGCGGCCGCTGCTCGAGAAGCACTACGGCGCCGCCGGCCCCGAGTGGAGCGAGGACAACATCTTCCGCCACCTGAACCGCGTCGCGCGCGGGACCAGCCGCATGGACGCCGACGAGCTCACCTACCAGACGCACATCTGGATGCGCTACGAGCTCGAGCGGCGCCTGCTCACGGGCGCCCTCGCGGTCAAGGACCTGCGCGAGGCCTGGAACTCGCTGTCGTCCGACCGGCTCGGCCTCGTCCCGGCGAACGACGTCGAGGGCTGCCTGCAGGACATACACTGGGCCATCGGGTCGTTCGGGCACTTCCCGTCGTACGGCGTCGGCGCCGTGATCGCGGGCCAGCTCTGGGAGACGATCCGCGAGCAGCGCCCGGGCATCGAAGCGGAAATCGCGGCGGGGCAGTTCGGCGGCCTGATGGGATGGCTGCGCGAGCGCGTGCACTCGATGGGCGCGAGCATGGGCGTGCCGCAGCTCGTGCAGCAAGCGACCGGGCGCCCGCTGTCGGCGACGCCGTTCCTGCGTTACCTGGAGCGCAAGTACCTCGCGGAATCCTAGAATACGCGCATGATTCCCGCGCACTACGAGACTTCCGCGAACTTCAGGCGCCTCGCGGCCCGCATCCGCGGGCTCGTCGGCAAGGCCATCGCCGACTTCGGCATGATCGGCGAGGGCGACCGCGTGATGGTCTGCCTCTCCGGCGGCAAGGATTCCTACACGCTGCTCGACATGCTGCTCTCGCTGCAGCGCGCCGCACCGGTCCGCTTCGAGCTTTGCGCCGTGAACCTCGACCAGAAGCAGCCGGGCTTCCCGGAGCACGTCCTGCCCGGCTACCTCGAGTCGCTCGGCGTGCCATTCCACGTCATCGAGCAGGACACGTACTCGGTCGTGCGGCGCGTGATCCCGGAGGGCCGCACGCAGTGCGGGCTCTGCAGCCGGTTGAGGCGCGGCGCGCTCTACCGCTTTGCGCGCGAACGCGGCTTCACGCGCATCGCGCTCGGCCATCACCGCGACGACCTCGTCGAGACGCTGTTCCTGAACCTGTTCCATGGCGGCCGGCTGAAGGCGATGCCGCCGAAGCTCCTGGCCGACGACGGCACGAACGTCGTGATCCGACCGCTCTGCTACGTGCCCGAGCGCGAGATCGCGCGCTATGCGCGCGCGCGCGGCTTCCCGATCATTCCCTGCACCCTCTGCGGGTCGCAGCCGAACCTCCAGCGCGAGGCAATCGGCCGCATGCTCGCGGAGTGGGACCGTGCGAGCCCGGGGCGGGTCGACTCCATCTTCACCGCGATCTGCAACATCGAGCCGTCGCACCTCGCCGATCCCGGCGCGTTCGACTTCGCCGGGCTCGAGCGCGTGCCGCCAGGGGCCGGAAGCTAGTGGCGCGCCCGCCGCTGCGCAACTGCCACTGGATCGAGCCTGGCAAGCTGCTCGCCGGAGAGCATCCGGCCGGCGACGGGGACCGGGCGACGAGGAAGCGCATCGCCAGGCTCATCGACGCGGGAATCGACCTCTTCTTCGACCTCACCGAGCCCGACGAACTCGATTCCTACGAGCCGCTGCTCGCGAGCGCCGCGCGCGGCCGGGAGATCTCCTACCTGCGCCGGCCGCTGCCCGACCACGGGCTGCCGGACTCGGACGCGGTCATGCACGAGATCCTCGAGACGCTCGACGGCGTGCTGCAGGAAGGCCGGATCGTCTACCTGCACTGCCGCGCCGGCATCGGCCGCACCAACCTCGTGGCCGGCTGCTGGATGGCGACCCGCCACGGCGCCGGAGCCACTGCGCTCGAGGAACTGAACCGCAGGTGGCGCAAGAACGCCCGTTCGCGCACCTGGCCCATCGTCCCGGAAACGCCGGCGCAGGAACAATTCGTGCGTACCTGGCCGCGGCCCGCGGTGGCCGCGCAGGCGGCGAGAGCCGTGGCGGTCGCGCCCGCAATCGCGCTCGACCTGCGCGACCGCGTTCGGGGAATGCTGCTCGGGCTCGCGGCGGGCGACGCACTCGGCCACGCCATCCACGGGTTGCCGGCCGGCGCGTGGTCGGACAAGACCGCGATGGCACTCTGCCTCGCGGAGAGCCTCGCGTCGCAGGATGGTCCCGACGCCCTCGACCAGGTGACGCGCTACGCTGAATGGCAGCGCGCCGGTACCTGGTCGAGCACCGGCAGCTGCGTCGGCATCAGCGCGGCGACGAGCCGTGCGCTCGCGTCGGCGCAGTGGTCCGGCAATCCCTTTGCGGGCTCGCACGATCCCGCGCACGCCGACGCCGAGCCGCTGGCTCGCATCGGGCCGGCCGTCGCCTGGTTTCACGCGTCTCCAGGGGCGGCGATCGACGCCGCGGTCAACGGCGCGCGCGTGACGCACCAGGCGCCGGTCACGCTGGACGCCGTTCGCCTGCTCGCCGCGCTGCTCTTCGGGGCGCTCGCGGGTGTCGGCAAGGACACGCTCCTGTCCGCAGATTTCAGCCCCGATCCCGAGGCGTTCGATCCCGGAAGCCTGCGGCCGCCGCTGCGCGAGCTCGCGGCCGGCGCTTGGCGCGGCCGTCGGCCGCGCCGCTTGCTGCGTGGCAAGCTCGCGGCCGTCGTTGCGCTCGAATCTGCGCTTGGCGCGTTCGAGGGCGCGGACACCTTGGCGGAGACCCTCGCGGCCGCGGCGTCGCGTCCGGGCGATGCCGCGACGGCGACCGCGATCGCCGGGCAGGTCGCGGGCGCGTATTACGGTGCGGAGGCACTGCCGGGCGAAATCCGCGCAGCGCTCGCGCGGGCCGACGACATCGAGGCGCTCGCCGACCGGCTCGTCGACGCCGCGCCGCGCGCGCGGGGACCCTGAGCCCGTGGGGCGGCTGCGCATCCTCGTCCTGGTCCACGAGACGCTGGTGCCGCCGGACTCGCTGGAGGGCGTCGCCGAGCAGGCAGCGGCGGAGTGCCGGACCGAGTTCGACGTCGTGAGCTGCCTGCGCGAGTCGGGACACGACGTGCGCCCGCTCGGCATCGGCGACAGCCTCACGGAGTTGCGTGCGGCGATCCAGGAGTGGGAGCCGCAGGCCTGCTTCAACCTGCTCGAGGAATTCGGCGGCATCGTCACCTACGACCAGCACGTCGTCGCCTACCTCGAGCTGCTGCGCCAGTCGTACACCGGCTGCAACCCGCGCGGCATGATGCTCTCGCGCGACAAGGTGCTGTCGAAGCAGATCCTCGCCTACCACCGCGTCCCGACGCCGCACTTCGCGGTGTTCCGGCGCGGCGGCGCGATCCGGATCCCGAAGGCGCTGCGCTACCCGTTGTTCGTCAAGTCGGCGACCGAGGACGCCTCGCTCGGCATCTCGCAGGCCTCGGTCGTCGAGGATGCGGCGCGGCTCACCGACCGGATCGGGTTCATCCACGAACACACGCAGTCGGACGCACTGGTGGAAGAATACGTGGAAGGCCGAGAGCTGTACGTCGGCGTGCTCGGCAACGAGCGGCTCCGCACGTTGACGCCCTGGGAGTTCATCTTCGGCGAGCTCAAGGCGGGGCGCGCGGCGATTGCCACGCGCAAGGCCAAGTGGGACCGTGCGTACCAGAAGCGGCACGGGATCTCCAGCGACAAGGCCGAGGGCCTGCCCGCCGGGCTCGCAGAAAAGCTCGACCGCCTGGCGCGGCGCATCTACCGCGCACTGCACATGACCGGCTACGCGCGCATCGACTTCCGCGTCCGGGACGACGGCACGCCCTTCGTGCTGGAAGCGAACGCAAACCCGAACCTCGAGCGCGCGGAGGACTTCGCCGACGCGGCGTTGCACGACGGCATCGCGTACCCGGAACTGCTGGAGCGCATCGTCACGCTGGGGCGCGGCTAGCGCGCAGCGTGCGGGAAGTAACGCGTCTCCTTCACTTCAGGTAGCGGTCCAGCCAGCCGAGCACTTCCGCATGCCACTGCAGGCTGTTCGCAGGCTTCAGGATCCAGTGGTTTTCGTCGGGGAAGTACACGAAGCGGCTGTCGATGCCGCGTCGCTGAAGCGCGGTGAACGTCGCGAGTCCCTGCGCATCGGGAACGCGGTAGTCGAGCGCGCCGTGGATGACGAGCATCGGGGTCTTCCACGCCTTCACGAACTGCGCGGGGTTCGAGCGCTCGTGGCTTTCCGGATTCTCGTGGTAGGGGCCGCCATGGTCCCACTCCGGGAACCAGAGCTCCTCGGTCGTGTAGTACATGGAGCGGTGGTCGAAGAGCCCCGCGTGGTTCACGAGGCAGCGGAAGCCGTCCGGCCACCGGCCTGCGATCCAGTTGACCATGTATCCGCCGTAGGAGCCGCCGAGCGCGCAGGCGCGGCCGCCGTCGAGCCAGGGGAACCGGTCGACGGCGGCTGCGAGTCCTTTCTGCAGGTCCTCGAGCGGCTTGCCGCCCCAGTCGCCGCTGATCGAATCGGTGAATGCCTGGCCGTAGCCGGTCGAGCCGTGGAAGTCGATGAGCACGACGCCATACCCCGCGCCGGCGAACACCTGAGGGTTCCAGCGATAGCTCCAGGTGTTCGCCATGCTCGATTGCGGTCCGCCGTGCACGATGAGCGCGACCGGATAGCGCGTGCCGGCCTGCCAGTTCGAGGGCTTCAGTGCGTAGCCGTAGACCTTCTCCCCGCCCGCGCCCTCGAAAGTGAATTGTTCGGCCGCGCCGAACCGCACGTCCGCCAGCCGCGCGGCATTCACCCGGGTCAGCGGGCGCGCCGGCGCACGGCCCTCGATCAGGTAGAGGTCCACCGGCGCCGTCAGGCTCTGCAGGGAAAAGACAATGCGCTCGCCCGCGGTCTCGAACTCCGGGACGTTGCCGGGCCCGGACAGCTTGCGTCGCTCGAGGCTGCCCACGTCGATCGCAAACAGCGGCCGCTGCCCGACGTCGTCGGCAGTGGCGAGGATCTCGCGGCCGTTCGCGGAAAACCGGAACGCGGCAATCGACCGGTCCCAGTTCCGCGTCGTGAAGCGGATGGCGCCATTCGCTGCGTCGCGTACCACGAGCCGGAAACGGTCGGCCTCGAAGCCGGGCCGGTCCATCGCGAGATGGGCGAGCAACTTGCCATCCGGCGAGAACGCGGGCTGCGCGTCCCAAGCGGGGTTGTCGGCCGTGAGGTTGACGGGCGCGCCGCTGCCGTCCGCCGGCACGCGCCAGACGTCGAAGTTGGTCGAGACCGGCTCGAGCTTGCCGCGCAGGCGCGCCGAGAAAACGAGTTGCGACCCGTCCGGGCTGAACGCGTAGTCCGCGCGGCCGCCGTTCGGCTTCGACGGCACGTCCGCATCGAGCGCAGCCGTCAGTGGAACCGGTTCACCACGCGGCCGCCGCTCGGCGTCGAGCGCGATGGAGAAGAGCTGCGAGACGCGGCCGTCGTCCCACTTGTCCCAATGGCGAACGAAGAGGCCGTCGTAGGCCTGGGCGCGCCCTTTCGCCGAGCGCCGCTCCTCGAGACGCAGACGGGTGCACTCGAGGTTGCGGCAGTCCGGGAAGACCTCGATCGCGACGGCCAGCCGCCCGCCGCGCGGCGACACGCGGAATCCCGCGACGTCGAGCGGCAGCCGCGTGACCTGAGTCGCCTCTCCGCCGCCAACCGGCAGGAACCACACCTGCGGCGTGCCGCTGCGGGAGGAGAGGAAGAAGACCCCGCTGCCGTCGGCGTCCCAGTCGGCTGCGCCGTCGTTCTCTTCATGGCTCGTCAGCCGGCGCGCAGGAGCGTCTCCGTCGAGGTCGAGCATCCACAGGTCGTTGCGGCCCCGATCGGCCGCGAGGTCGGTCTCGCGCAGCGTGTAGACGACGCGGCGGCCGTCGGGCGAGATCGCCGGCTCCGAGATGCGGGCGAAGCTTACGAGATCCTGCGCCGTCATCCCGTGCGGCGCAGCGGCGGCGAGCCAGGGGAGCGCCGCCATCGCGGCGGCTGCCAGGAGCCTTTCCGTCACGCGGTCCTCGGCCGTATCAGCCCAAACACGCTCGAATAGCCATGGACGAACGTCGCGCCCTGCACCGGCGCGATCTCGCCGGAGCTGAACATGCCGGCGACCGGTATGTCGACCATGCGCCGGAGCGTTCCCGAGTCGTGGCCGCTCACTCCGAACATCTGGCGGCCGCGGCCCGCGCAGGCGAAGAGCAGCGCCGCCGAAGGCGGCATGCTGCCGGCGAGGCAGGTCGCGAGCCGCTGTTCGAGCTCGTCGGACGCGGACTCGCCGTCGCGCAGGTGGAACTGGACGATCGCGTTCGGCACGACGCGCGAGCCGATCCAGAGCGCGCCGCTATCCGGGTCCAGGCCGAGCACGTTTCGCATCAGGAAGTCGCCGGCGCCGACCGTCTGCCGCGGCCCCGGCAGCGCGAGCCCGATGCAGAGCGCGTCGCTGAACCGGGCGCGATCGGCCTCGTCGAGGTCGGCAAAAAGCGCCGTGAGGATCTCGCGCGGGCGGCGCCCGTCGAGCTCGGCGATCAGGTTCCCGTCGCAGCCCGTGACGAAGAGGGGTTCGCCCACGGGACGGCAGCCCTGCGCCAGCACCGGGTCGATGGAGACGTTGCCCGAAAGCGCGAGAAGCATGCCGCCGGTGCGATGCACTTCGTCGCCGCCGACGAGTCGCGCGGCACCGGGCTCGAGTACGCCGCTCGTGAGGCCGCCGACGACGGCCGAGCCGGGGAATGCGCGGTCGAGGCCGCGCGAGCAGGCCTCGGCATCGAGCGTGGCCGGGTCCGCGAGGAGGATGAAGCTCGCCTCCGATTCCGGCGCCAGGTCGAGCAGGCGCCACCAATGCTCGCGCGAGGCCACGAGCGGAGGCAGGGTCGCCTGCTCGAGGTGACGGCAGGTGAGAGTCGCGTCCGGGAGGCGGCCGCAGAGCAAGGCGACGCCGGGCTCGTCTTCTTCCTCGCTGCCGCCGCCGATCAAGCCGCCCGCGTTGCAGCCGACGAGCAGCGCACCGCCGAGATGCGGCCGCAGGAGCTGGGGCAGGCGCTCGATCGCGGATCCGTAGGCGGCCGAGACGAATGCGATGGCGAGGTCGAACCGGGCGGCGCCGGCCTCCGCGCCAAGCTGATCTGCCGCGTCCGCGATCGCGGCATCGAGCCCCGCGCCGAGGCCGATGGCGCTCGCGAAACTCATCGGACCACGCCGCTCAGGCGCCGGCACCGACTTCCTCGTGAGGAATGACCCGGGTCTCCAGGCGGGACGCCTCGATCCATTCGGCCAGGTGCGCGTCCGACATCATCGTTTCCTGGTAGCGCCGCGCCAGCTCCGAAAGCGGCAGCCCGTAGCTGCGCACGCGCAGCACGACCGGCGCAAACATCGCGTCGGCGACGCTGAACCGGCCGAAGAGGTAGGGACCGAGTTCCCCGTGGTCGCGGCGGCAACCGGACCAGATCGCGTCGATGCGCTTCACGTCGCGCTCGAGCGACGGCGTCATCGGCACCTGCCGGCCGGACACGCGGGCGTTCATCGGGCAGGCGGCGCGCAGCGCGGCGAAGCCGGAGTGCATCTCGGCCGCGATCGCGCGTGCCGTCGCCCGCAGCGCGGGATCGCCCGGCCAGCCGCGGCCCTGCGCGAGCTCCGAAACGTATTCGCAGATCGCGAGCGACTCCCATACGCGGACCGCGCCATGCAGCAGGACCGGCACGCGCCGCGTGGGGGAAATCGTGGCGATCTCGGCGTCGAACTCCGGGGAGTCGAGCTCGAACTGGCGCTCGGTGAACGCGAGGCCGAGGTGCTTCAGCAGGAGCCATGGCCGCAGTGACCAGGAGCTGTAGTTGCGGCTACCGACGACGAGCATGAGCGCGCTCATGCGGCCGAGACTGCGCGTCCCGGCCCGGAGGGTCAACTGGTCATTCGTCCTTCGGCTTGCGCGACTTGATCCAGTCGGAAAGCTTGCGCAGGTCCTTTTTCTTCTTCCATTCTTTCTTGACGAGCTGGCCGCTGTCGTAGGGGTCGTAGCCTTTCTTCAGGCCGACCTGGTTCTGCTGGATTCGCTTCTGCGTGCCCGGCGAATAATCCGCGCTGAATGCGAGCGTCGGGTCGTCGAGCAGTCGACGCATGACCTCGTCGCTCGAGCTGCCGCTGACCGGCACCCAGATCGCGTTGCCGAGTTCGTCGAACTCGATGCGCCCATGGCCGAGCCTCTGCTCCTCGGCGTAGTGGCTCATCTCCTTGGCGCTGTCGCCGATCTTGCGCGATTTGTCCTTGTCGACCATCGAGTTACCGCCCAGCGGGATCCGCCTACCCGGCGAACGGTAGCGAAGCGGCAGGGCCGGTTCCGCGAAGGCATTCACATAATCAATGCGTCGGCAGGCCCGGATCGTTCCTGTACGGACATACAGTCGAACTGGAGAATCCGCCGCAGGCAGATTCAAGGTGCGAGCGTGATGCCTGCCCTGGCAAGCACGACGTACGACTCGTCGTGTAGCAACCGGATTTCATAGTCGCCCGGCACGATCCGACTGTCGGTCGCGTCGGGAACGAAGCTCGTCTCGCCGGCGAAAGCCGCTTCCGTATAGATGAAGCCGAGGTATTGCGAAACGTCGGTCTCGCCGGCGCGGTAGAGGCCGATCCAGTCGCGCAGGTCGCCGGGTGCGTTGCGCCAGCGCACGCGGATCGGCTCGCCAATCCGCGTCGAAGAGGAGATGGCCTCGATCTCCGGCCGCGCGCCCTGTGCCGCGATCGTGAAGGCGCTGCGCCTCAGCACGGCGCCGTCCTCGCCGACGAGAACGGCGTCATAGTCGCCGGCTGCAAGACCGGCGGTGGCGAGCGGGATCGTCCGCTGGTAGTCGTGCGGCATGTCGCGCACACCGGTCAACGCATCCCGTGGTTCGCCTCCGCGGTGCACGACGAGCGCCGTCCATGCCGGGCCGTGCGGGTCCCAGGTGCGCACAAGGATGCTCGCGCCCTGCTGCACGAGGCGCGGCGTCGCCGAGATCAGCGCGGGCGCATCGGTCGGCACGACCTGAAACGTCGACACGACGGCGCGGTGGTCCGACGGCCAGGGGAACACTGCGATGTCTGTCTCGAGGCCATCGAGTTCGCCGACGATCTCGGATTCGACGGTCGAACTGCGGCCTCCCGTGAACACGTAGTCGATGCGGCTGCGGCTGCGATCTTGGTCCAGCAGCGGATGCGGCGCGCCCGGCGTCCAGGTGAAGCCGGGATGCTTGACGGAATCCGGATACGCTTCGCGAAAGCTGTCGCGGAGCCCTGCCTCGGCCAGCACGCGGGTGACCGCGCGATCGAGCGGATTCGTAACCTCGGGCCGCTTGGGGCCACGCACGGCCGCGTCCAGGTGCGAGGAGGAATTGAAGTCGCCCGTAAGGAATACGGGGGTGCCATCCGCTGCGAGGCGGCCGAGAGCCTCGAGGGGCCGGGTTTCCGCGAGGCGCACGGCGTCCTCATCGGCGCCGCTCGACAGGTGGACGTTTGCGACGGCGACAACCCGGCCCGGGCGCACCATGACCCAGGCGTGCAACGCGTCGTGGTCGAGCGCGGTCGTCGAGTACGGCGAGGGTCCGGACTCCGTGCGCAGGCCCGAACCGGAATCGAAGATCGGCCAGCGCGACAGTAGGCGGCGGCGCGAGTCGACGTAGGGCATGCCCGCCGCCTCGGCGATGCGCTCGAGGTTGCGGTCCGCCTCCTGCACGCCGACGATGTCCGCATTCGCCGCGCGGATCGCCTCGCCGATCTTCTCGAGGCTCACCTGCTCGCCGCCGTACCACGCGTTGAACGTCATGACGCGCAACGTGACGGCTTCGCCCGCCGTCGCGGCGGCCGCCAGGCAAACGCCGGCCGGCCACAGCAACAGCGCGAGCCAGGCGCGCTTCATCGCGCGCCGACCTTACTCGGGCTTGCGAAAGCGCAGCGTGAAGCGGTCGCTCTCGCCGATTGAGAGGTACTTGTCGCGGTCCACGTCACCGCCCTGCAACGTCGGCGGCAGCGTCCAGACGCCTTTCGGGTGGTCCGCCGTGTCCTTCGGGTTGGCGTTGACCTCGCTCTTGCCGATCAGCTTGAAGCCGGCCTTCTCGATCATCGCAATCGCGTAGTCCTCGCGCACGTAGCCCGACTCCGCCTTCGGATCCTGCGGCTTGTCGGCCTTTGCGCGATGCTCGACGACGCCGAGGATGCCGCCCGGCTTGAGCGCGGCGTACATGGCCTTGAACATCGCATCGGCGGCGTCGTCGCCCATCCAGCCGTGGATGTTGCGGAACGTGAGGACCATGTCCACGCTGCCGTCCGGCACGGGCTTCAGGGCGTTCGGCGCCTGCAGTGCGGTGACTTTCGCGCGGTCATAGAGTTCAGGGCGCGAGGCGAGCTTGTCGGCGTACTTCTTCGAATTCTTCTTGGCGTACTCGCTCGTGGAATTGGGGTCCCAGGCCGCGGCGATGTACTCGCCCTTCTCGCGCAGGGTGGGGGCGAGCACTTCCGTGTACCAGCCGCCACCGCCCGGCGAGACCTCCATGACCGCCATGTCCTGGCGAAAGCCGAAGAACTGCAGCGTCTCCTTCGGGTGGCGGTACCTGTCGCGCGCGCGGTTCTCGTCGCTGCGGTGGTCTCCCGCCAGCACCTTGTCGAGGGTCGCGAGCGTCGCAGCGTCCGTGACGGGCGGTTCGGCGGCCGTGGCCGCGAAAGCAGCGAGGCAGGCGAGAGCCGTGGCTGCGCCGCGAAGGGTTCGGGTCCTGGTCATTGCATGTGCTCCTGGTGTCACGACACTAAGTTGCGCCCTCAGGCGGCGCCATCCGGTTCGAGATACGTGTAGCCGGCAAGTTCCGACTCGTAGAAGCGCTTGAGCGCCTGCCCCTCGGCGACCGAGAGGCTGCCGTCGCGCATCGCGCGCTCGCAGTCGCGGGCGAAGCGCGGGTAGAGCTCGCCCGGGTCGTACTGCATGTAGCCGAGCACCGCGCGCGCGGTGTCTCCCTTGATGATCTCCTCGATCCACCAGCCGTGCGCTTCGTCGAGGCGGATGTGCACGACGTGCGTGTCGCCGAACAGGTTGTGCAGGTCCCCGAGAGTCTCCTGGTAGGCGCCGACCAGGAATGCGCCGAGATAATACTCCTCGCCCGGCACCAGCTCGTGCACCTCGAGCGTGCGCTTGACGTCTCGCTGGGACACGAAGCGGTCGATCTTGCCGTCCGAGTCGCAGGTGATGTCCGCGAGCACGGCGCTGCGCGTGGGCGGCTCGTCGAGCCGGTGCAGCGGCATGATCGGGAACAACTGGTCGATCGCCCAGCTGTCCGGAAGCGACTGGAACACGGAGAGGTTGCAGAAATAGATGTCGGAGAGGACCGTCTCGAGGTCCTCCAGCTCTTCCGGCACCCGGCCGAGCTTGCGGGTGAGGTCGCGCACCTTCGCGCAGGTCGCCCAGTAGAGCCGCTCGGCGAGGCTCCTCATCTCGATCGTCAGGTAGCCGAGGCTGAACATCTGGTGCGCCTGCTCGCGCGCCTGCTGCGCGTCGTGCCAGCACTCGACGAGGCGGCGCTCGCTCACGGTCTGCCAGGCGTCGTACAGGTCCGCAACCGGTGACGGCAGGTTGCCGCCGGCCGGGCGCTCCGGCACGCTGAAGCGGTCGAGGCGCGCGGCGCCGAGCGTGTTGAACACGAGCACGCTGTGGTGCGCCGTGATCGCGCGGCCGGACTCGCTGATGATCATCGGGTGGGCGAGGCCGCGCGCGTTGCAGACGCTCGCGACGCGGTAGACGACGTCGTTCGCGTACTCGCGCAGCGAGTAGTTGGTGGACGACTCGAAGTTCGTGCGCGAGCCGTCGTAGTCGATCCCGAGCCCGCCGCCGACGTCGATGTACTCGAGCCCCGCGCCGAGCCGCGCGAGCTCCGCGTAGACCTGGGCGAGCTCGTTGACGGCGTCCTTGACGCGGCGGATGTCGTGCAGCTGCGAGCCCGGGTGACAGTGCACCAGCTTCAGGCAGTCGAGCATGCCGTGGGAGCGGAGCACCTCGACGAGCTCGAGGATCTCGGTCGTGAACAGGCCGAACTTCGAGCGGTCTCCCGCCGATTCACGCCATCTGCCAGCACCCTCGGCGGCGAGCTTCACGCGCACGCCGATCTTCGGGCGCACCTGGTACTTCTCGGCGTGCTTCAGGATGTAGCCGAGCTCGGAGAAGTTCTCGACGACCGGGATGATCGCGCGCCCGAGCTTCGTGGCGAGGATGACGGCCTCGATGTAGTCGTCGTCCTTGAAGCCGTTGCAGATGATGAGGCGGCCCGGCGCGTCGCCGGTCATGGCCATCACGGCGAGGAGCTCCGGCTTGCTGCCCGCCTCGAGCCCGAAGCCGAGGTCGGCGCTGCCGCGGTAGACCTCCTCGACGACGAGCCGCTGCTGGTTGACCTTGATCGGGAAGACCGCGGCGTAGCGGTTCTTGTAGTCGTTCTCGGCGATCGCGGCGGCGAAGGCGTCGTGCAGCGAGCGCAGCCTGTCGCGCAGGATGTCGGAGAAGCGCAGCACCATCGGCGCGGTCAGGTCGCGGGCCTCGAGCTCGCGCACGACTTCGTAGAGGTCGATCTCGCGCTCGTGGCTGCGGTCCGGGCGGCACACGGCGTGGCCGGCGGCATTGATGCCGAAGTACCCGCTGCCCCAGGAGCCGGTCGAGTAGACCTGCTCGGAGTCCTCGACGCTCCAAGGCGCCCGCGGCGCCACCAGCCCGCGCGTCACGCTGTCCAAATCGCCGCCCCGTTCGGTGCCAGAGGGCGCGGACGATAGCAGATCAAGCCGGGCCGCGCGCAACCGGTCGCGACGGATCGCGGATCCACTCGCTCCAGGAGCCGCCGTAGAGCCGGCCGCCGTGGATGCCGGCCGCCTCGAGCGCAAGCAGGCCCTGGCAGGCGGTGACGCCAGAGCCGCACATGCAGATCGGCGCGCGACCGGGCGCCGCGCCGGTGCGCGCACGCCAGAGCCCGGCGATCTCGCCCGCCGCACGGAAGTGGCCGTCCGGCCCGAGGTTGTCGGGATACGGCAGGTTGACCGCTCCGGGCACGTGGCCGGCCACCGCGTCGATCGGCTCGACGTCGCCGCGGAAGCGCTCGGCGCCGCGCAGGTCGACGAGCGTCCCGCCTTCCGCGAGCGCGCGCAGCACGCCGTCAACGTCGAGCACCATCGCGGGACGCGGACGGGGGACGAACGCCGCCGCGGGCCGGGGCGGCGCACTCTCGGTCGATACCGGCCGCCCTTCGGCAACCCAGGCTGCGAAACCGCCGTCGAGCACGGCGACCGAGTCGTGGCCGACCCATCGCAGCATCCACCACAGGCGCGCGGCAAAAGCGCCCGAGCCCGCGTCGTAGCAGGCAACCCGCGTGTCATTGCCGATGCCGAACCTGCCAAGCGTCGACGCAAATGCGGCAGGAGAGGGCAGCGGATGCCGCCCGGATGCCGGCGTGACCGGCGCGGAGAGGTCACGCTCGAGGTCGACGTGCACCGCGCCCGGGATGTGGCCTGCGCGCCAGGCCGCGATCCCGGCTTCCGGCTTGCCGAGCTCGAAGCGGCAATCCGCGACTAGCCAGCCGGGACTGGACAGTCCGTCCTCGAGCTCGCTCGTCGTGATGAGGGGTGTACGCAACCTTTTCTCCGCCTCCTGCATCTTACTCGCCATGGGCGTGCTTCAAGAAAAAGTCCCGGGCACTCGTGTCGAGGCGCCGGATCGCAAGCGCTCGCTGCCGCTCGTGACGAGCGCGGAGCGCGAATTCTGGCGCCGCGCCGTCGCCATGGAGCGCGCGCGCCAGCGCTGCGGCCGTCCGGCGCCGTTTCCATTCCAGCCCGCCTGACGAAGGGGACGTTCACCTTTGCTCGGCCGCGACCTCGCGGCGCCATGACTTCGTGGATTTGGTACATTCGCTGCCATGAGCGAGCACACGATCCACACGCACTTTCCCGGCCGCCTGATCTTCATCGGCTTCGGCAGCATCGGCCAGGGCGTGCTGCCACTGATCCTGCGTCACCTCGGCGGGCTGACGCCGGACCGCATCACGATCGTGACTGCCGACGACGCGGGCCGCGACGAGGCGAACGAGTACGGGATCAAGTTCGTCAACCACCCGCTCACGCGCGAGAACTACCGGCACGTGCTCGAGCCGCTCGTCGGCCGCGGCGACTTCGTCCTGAACCTGTCCGTCGACGTCGGCAGCGTCGCGCTCATCAAGCTCTGCCACGAGAAGGGCGCGCTCTACCTCGACACGTGCACCGAACCGTGGCCGGGCGGCTACACGGACCCGAACATTCCAGCGAGCCGACGCACGAACTACGCACTGCGGGAAGAAGTCCTCGAGCTTCGCAAGGGCTGGAGCAACGGCCCGACCGCCGTCATCACGCACGGCGCGAACCCCGGTCTCGTGTCCCATTTCGTGAAGCAGGCGCTGCTCGACATCGCCGAGGCCACCGGCCATGACGCCGGCGACCCGCAGGGTCGCGACGCCTGGGCGGTCCTCGCGCGCGACCTCGGCATCAGGGTGATCCACATCGCCGAGCGCGACACCCAGGTCTCGAACCAGCCGAAGATGCCGGGCGAGTTCGTGAACACCTGGTCGGTGGACGGGTTCGTCAGCGAGGGCAGCCAGCCGGCCGAGCTGGGCTGGGGCACTCACGAGCGGCACTTCCCGCGCGACGGGCGCCAGCACGACTTCGGCCGCAAGAACGCGATCTTCCTGACGCAGCCGGGCTGCGCGACGCGCGTGCGCACCTGGACGCCGGATGCGGGGCACTTCCACGGCTTCCTGATCACGCATGGCGAGTCGATCTCGATCTCCGATTTCCTGTCGGTGCGCCAGAACGACCGCGCGGTCTACCGGCCGACCGTGCACTACGCCTATCACCCATCCGACAACGCCGTGCTCTCCGTGCACGAGTTCTGCGGCAAGAATTTCCAGCTGCAGGAAAAGAAGCGGATCATGATGGGCGACATCACGAGCGGCATCGACGAGCTCGGCGTGCTGCTCGCCGGGCACAAGAAGAACGCCTACTGGTTCGGCTCGCAGCTCTCGATCGACGAGGCGCGCAAGCTCGCGCCCTACAACAGCGCGACGTCGCTGCAGGTCACCGTCGCGGCGCTCTCGGGCATGATCTGGGCCATCGAGAACCCGGCTGCCGGCATCGTCGAGCCGGACGAGATCGATTTCCGCCGCAACCTGGAAATCTGCCGGCCATACCTCGGCCCGGTCGTCGGCAAGTTCACCACCTGGACGCCGCTGTTCGAGCGGGGGCGGCTGTTCCCGGAGGACCTCGACGAGAGCGACCCGTGGCAGTTCAAGAACATCCGGGTGCTCTGATCATTCGTATTCGATCGCGGTGATCCGGGCGGCCAGCAGGCCGCCCGGCAACGTCGCCTCGAACTCGTCGCCGATGCGCTTGCCGAGGAGGGCACGGCCGAGCGGCGCGTCCATGCTGATGTAACCCGGCTCGCGATCGAACTCGTCCGGCCCGACGATGCGGTGCCGGCGCAGGCTTCCTCTCGCGTCCTCGATCGTCACCCAGGCGCCGAAGAAGGCGCGGTTCCTGTCGGGGGGCGGCCCGGAGACGACCTTGAGGCCGTCGAGCCGCTGGCGCAGGAAGCGCACGCGCCGGTCGATTTCCCGCAGGCGACGCTTTCCATAGATGTACTCGGCGTTCTCCGACCGGTCGCCCATGGCCGCGGCTTCCGTCACGGCTTTGGTCACCGCGGGACGTTCGACGAGCCATAGCTCGTCGAGCTCGGCCCGCAGGCGCCGGGCCCCTTCGGGGGTCGCATACTTCGATTTGGACATAATGCAATTGCCAAACTGTGTCGTGGCTCACGCTCGCGCCGCAAGCAGGCGACTAGTCTGGAGTCCAGTTTTTAGTGCCTACGTCAGTATCCCCTAGCGGACTTCCTTCCCTTCACCGAAAGTCCGCACTTGAGCCCCGGACCTCAAATCCGGGGCGTTTTTTTTGATGGCACCGTTCAAGGATCACTTCTCGCTCCAGTCGGAAGCCTACCGGCGATTCCGGCCCGAGTATCCTGCGACTCTTTTTGAATGGCTGGCGGCGCAAGCACCGGGCCGCGGGCTCGCCATCGACGTCGCGACCGGCAGCGGCCAGGCGGCCGTTGGCCTCGCCGGCCATTTCGATCAAGTCATCGCCACCGAGCCCTCTGAAGCACAACTCGCGCAGGCACACACACATTCACGCGTCGAATACCGCTGCGAGGCGGCCGAGTCGATATCCGTCGCGTCCGGCAGCGCGGACCTCCTGGTCGTCGCCCAGGCGGCGCACTGGTTCGACTGGCCGCGGTTCGTCGAGGAAGCCCGCCGCGTGCTGCGGCCCGGCGGCGTGCTCGCGTTCTGGACCTACGGAAATTGCCTCGTGACCCCCGTAATCGACCGCCTCGTCGCGGATTTCTCGCGGGACGTCGTCGGGCCGTACTGGCCGCGCGAGCGTCGTCAGGTCGAGGAGGGCTACCGCGACCTCGTCGTGCCGTTGCCCGCGCTCGAGGCGCCGGCTTTCGAGATGCAAACCCGCTGGGACGCGGCGGCGATGCTCGGCTACCTGGACACCTGGTCGGCCGTGCGACGTTGCAGGGCGCGATCGGGACGCGATCCGCTCGGCCTTCTCGTCCGGCCGTTCTCGGCCGCCTGGGGCGAGGGCCCGCGGGAGATGCGCTGGCCGCTCGTCGTTCGGGCTCATCGCAACTGAGCCACGACTGGTCGCGGCCCGGAACCTGTCCGGCGCGGCCCTGCCTTATACTCCGCGCCCTCGCAGACTGGAGATCCGGCATGTCCCTGCGCATCCTCACGCCCGCAGTCCTCTGCCTCGCTGTCGCGAGCGCCGCCGTCGCCGATGACGCCGCGAACGCGGCCCGTGTCACCGGCATCGATACGAGCGCAATGGACAAGTCGGTCCGGCCCCAGGACGACCTGTTCCGGCACGTGAACGGCACCTGGCTCGCCAACACTCCGTTCCCGGCCGAGTACGCGAGTGCCGGCGTCGGGATCATGCTGTTCGAAAAGGCGCAGGCCGACGTGCAGGCGATCCTGCTCGAGGCCGCGGCCGCGGGCGGCAAGGCAACCCCGGGGATGCAGCGCCTCGGCGCCATGTACTCGAGCTTCATGGACGAGGCGAAGGTCGAGGCGCGCGGGATCGAGCCGCTTGAGCCGTTGTTCGCCGAGATTGCCGCGATCGACGGGCCGGTGGCGCTCTCGACGTGGTTCGGCCGCGCCCAGGGCCGCGCGATCAGCACGCCGCTCGCCGTCTACGTCTACCCCGACGCGCGCAACTCGACGCACAACGTCGCCTACGTGGACCAGGACGGCCTCGGCATGCCGAACCGGGACTACTACCTCAAGACCGAGGAGGACTACGTCGAATTCCGCAGGAAGTACGTCGACTACCTGGCGAAGCTCCTGACGCTCGCCGGCGAGGCGGACGGCCCGGCGCGCGCGGCGAAGATCCTCGCGCTCGAGACCAAGCTCGCGACCGACCAGTGGACGCCGGTCGCGAACCGTGACCCGGTCAAGACCTACAACAAGAACAGCCTCGAGTCCGTGGCGAGCGCTCGCGCCCGGTTTCGACTGGAAGGCCTGGCACGCGGCGACCGGCCTGCCGGCCGGTGACTTCGTGATCCGCCAGCCCAGCTACGTGACCGCCCTCGGTACCCACCTCGCGGGCGAGGACCTCGCGACCTGGAAGGACTACCTGAAGGTGCGCACGATCGGGGCCTATGCGCGCGTGCTGCCCGCCGCATTCGTCGAGGCTTCGTTCGACTTCAACTCGCGCACGCTGCGCGGCACCGAGACGCTCCGCCCGCGCTGGAAGCGGGCCGTCCAGGAGACCGACAACGCGATGGGCGAGGCGATCGGCGCCGCGTACGTCGCGCGCCACTTCCCGCCGGAGGCGAAGGCGCGGATGGTCACGCTGGTCGACAACCTGCTCGCGGAGTTCGATCGCGGCATCGACCGGCTCGACTGGATGAGCCCGGCGACCAAGAAGGAGGCGCACGCGAAGCTCGCGAAGATCAACGTCAAGATCGCGTACCCGGACAAGTGGCGCGACTACGCCGGCCTCGAGATCTCTGCCTCCGACCTCGTCGGCAACGTGATGCGCGCCAACCAGTTCGAGTGGAACTGGCAGGCAGCGCGCGCCGGCAAGCCGAAGGACCCGACCGAGTGGTTCATGACGCCGCAGACGGTCAACGCGTATTACCTGCCGACGAACAACGAGATCGTGTTTCCGGCCGCGTTCCTGCAGCCGCCGTACTTCAACATGCAGGCCGACGACGCCACGAACTACGGCGCCATCGGCTCGGTGATCGGCCACGAGATCAGCCACGGCTTCGACGACAAGGGCCGGCAGTACGACGGCGACGGAAACCTCCGCGACTGGTGGTCTGCCTGAGGACAACGACAAGTTCAAGGCAAAGGCCGCGGGCCTCGTGCAGCAGTACTCGGGCTTCGAGGCGCTGCCGGGCCTCAACGTCAACGGCGAGCTGACGCTCGGCGAGAACATCGGCGACCTGTCGGGCGCGGCCGTCGCCTACGGCGCCTACATCCATTCGCTGGGCGGCGCCGAGGCGCCGGTGATCGACGGCACAACGGGTCCGCAGCGCTTCTTCCTGGGTTATGGCCAGGCCTGGCGCACGAAGTGGCGTGACGGGCTCATGCGCGAAATCGTGCTGACGGACCCGCACGCGCCCAGCGAGTTCCGCGCCAACGGCGTGGTCGCGAACATGGACGAGTTCTACGCGGCGTTCGGCGTCAAGGAAGGCGACAAGCTGTGGCGGCCGGCTGCGGAGCGCGTGAAGATCTGGTGATCGCAGGCCGGGGCGGGGATAATGCGCGGGACATGATGCCGCCCGCATTCCGCCTTGCGATCCCGCTGCTGGCGGCGCTCGTCGCCGCGTGCACGCCGTTCGAGTCGCTCTGGAAGAAGCCCAGGTCCGCAGAGAAGCCCGCGGCACAGGCGCCCGAGCCGCCGCCGCTGCCGCTCGGCGAGGCAACCCACCGCTTCCTGCTCGCGCCCGGCCAGGACGTCGTTGGCCAGGTACAGGTGACCGTCGCGAAGCACGAGGACACGTTCGCGGATCTCGCGCGGCGGTTCAACGTCGGCTATGCCGAGCTCGTGCGCGCAAATCCCGGCGTCGATCCCTGGCTGCCGGGCGACGGCACCGAGATCGTGCTGCCGACCGAGTTCATCCTGCCGGACGCGCCGCGCGAGGGGCTCGTGCTGAATCTCGCGCAGATGCGCCTCTATTATTTCCCGAAGCCGGAGAAAGATGCGCCGAAGGACGGCCCGATCGAGGTCGTGACGCACCCCATCGGGATCGGCAAGGTGGATTGGGCGACGCCCGAAGGCACGACCAAGGTAGTCTCGCACGTGAAGGACCCGACGTGGACCCCGCCGCTGTCGGTGCGCCGGGACCATGAGAAGGAAGGCGACATCCTGCCGCCCACGGTACCGCCGGGACCCGACAATCCGCTCGGCCGGCACATGATGCGCCTCGGCTGGCCCACCTACCTGATCCACGGCACCAACAAGCCGCCCGCCGTCGGCATGCGCGCGAGCGCCGGCTGCATTCGCCTCTATCCGGAGGACATCGCGCAGGTCTACGAGATGGTGCCGGACGGCACGAAGGTGACCGTCGTCAACCAGCCTTACCTGCTCGGATGGCGAGGAGACGAGCTCCTGCTGCAGGCCTACGAGCCGCTGGTCGACGACAAGCGCGACTGGACCGACGTGCCCAAGGAACTGAAGCAGAAGATGCGAAAGCCGAAGCAGCCGCTCTGGAAGAAGGTCGCCGAGCACGCGGACGCGATCGATTGGGAGGCGGTTTCCGCGGTGGCAGCGGAGCCGCGAGGCATCGCCTACGCGATCGGGCCGGGTCCGGGTGAGAACCGCGGCCTCGCGGCGATCGTCGCCGCCGCCCCGAGAGTGCGCAACGCCATCCCGGCCGGCGCGACGTGGAACGGGGTCGAGGACCAGTACGCCGGCGACCCGCGCTTCGCGAAGCCCGACGAAGAAACCGACACGGCGGCCAGCACGGGGAATTGAAGGGGACGCGCACCTTCATATTCGCGAAGGGAACTCGCCCTTCCACGAAGCCGGCAGCTACGAATATGAAGGTGCGCGTCCCCTCCGGTACGCGCAGGCAATCGATCCGGCGACCACCATCAGGGCGCCGAGCACCGAGAGCGCGTTGAGGCCCTCCGGGGCCACGAGCCCGAGACCCATCGACTCGACGAGCCACATGGCGCCGATCGTGAACAGCGGCGCCGTCGCGATCACGGCGCTGACCCGCGACACGTCCCAGCACTCGAGCGCCTCGACGAAGGCGCCGTATGCCGCGAGCGTGTTGGCGCAGCAGAAGGCGAACATGCCGAACTGCAAGCCGTCGAGCGCCGTAATCCGCGAAGGTGTCGCAGTCGGCAGCAGCAGGACGGTCGCGCCGGCATAGATGACGAACAGCACCTGCTGCGCTGAGAAGTGCCGCTGCAACTGCTTCTGCGCGAGCCCGTAGAGCGCCCAGGAGACGGCGGCTGCGACCGTGAGCGCGACACCGAGCCCGAGCCCTTCGGCCGGGCGCAGCAGTTCCGGCAGCCGATCGTTGAAGAACAGCACGAGCCCCGCGGCCAGGATCGCGAAGCCTGCCCACTGCGCCGCGGCCATCCTCTCGTGGAAGACGAGCACGCCGCCGGCCAGCAGCAGCAGCGGCGCGAGCTGGATCACGACCTGCGTCACCGACGGCGTCGCGTGGTCGAGCGCGACGAGGTAGAGGACGAAGTTTCCGGTCAGCGTCAGCGTCCCCGCCGCCAGCAGCGCGATCGCCGCACCGCCCGCGCCGCGGATCCGCGGAAGTTCGCCGCGCCACGCGAGGAACGCGCCGAGCCCGGCCATTGCGACCGCGAATCGCCACCACACGATCGTGTACGCGTCCATGGACTCGAGCACGACCTTGAGCGCGATCGGCAGCAATCCCCACAGCGCTGCCGTCGTGAGCGAGAGCGTGAAACCGAGCCGCCAGTGGTGGGTGGAGCCGCCTGCCATGCCCGTTCATGATAGTCTGCGCGGGTGCTGGGGGAGTCAGCCGAGACGGAACGACTGGCCGGCATCCAGGTTCAAGAAGAATCCGGCTCCGGGCAATCGATCACTGAAGCACCGACGGCCATAACGGCCTTTGTCGGCCGCTGCCTGCGTGGTCCCGTCGACCGGCCCGTCCGCATCTCCGGCTTCAACGAGTTCCAGCGCGTCTTCGGCGGCCTCTGGCAGCCGTCGACGCTGTCGTACGCCGTCGAGCAGTACTTCGAGAACGGCGGCCGCACCGCGGTCGTCGTGCGCGTCACGAACGGCGCGCGCTGCTGCACGATCCGGCTGCCCGCAGGCGACGGGGTGCTCGTGCTCGAGGCGCTCGCACCCGGCACCCGCGAGTTCCTGCGCGCCGCCATCGACTACGACGGCATCGGCGACAACGAGGAGGACTGCTTCAACCTCGTCATCCACCGCGTGCGCACGCCGGGCTCCGAGCACATCGAGGACCAGGAGA
Organism: uncultured Gammaproteobacteria bacterium; assembly: GCA_963728615.1. Lineage (GTDB taxonomy): Bacteria > Pseudomonadota > Gammaproteobacteria > Steroidobacterales > Steroidobacteraceae > SCUD01. Next base: position 525,814 of record CAVSKQ010000003.1, on the reverse strand, counting down.
TCTACCGCCGCGTGTCCGTCACGCCCGATGCGCCGCGTTCGGTCGGGGTCGTGCTGGCGGAATCCGCCCTGGCTCGCGTAGCGGGGGAGCTGCCGAACGCAAGGCCCGACCTCACGCCGCGCCAGGACGCGCGCGGGCTCGCCGGCTACGTATTCTCGGGAACGGATGCCGACGACGGCGCGCCGCTCACGGATTACGACATCATCGGCTCGGCCGCGCGCGGCACCGGACTGTTCGCGCTGGACGCAACCGAGGGGTTTAACCTGCTTTGCATCCCACCGCTCGCGCGCGACGTGGACGTCGGCGCGAGCACGCTGCTCGTCGCCAACCGGTTCTGCCGCGAACGGCGCGCGATCCTCTTCGTCGACCCGCCGCTCGCCTGGGACAGCGCCACGAAGGCGCTCGCCGAGATGCGCCACTGGCCGCTGCCGTCCGACTCGGCGTGCATGTTCTTCCCGCGCCTGCTCGGGTACGACAAGCTGCGCGGGCGCTTCGAGGCGTTCGCGTCGTCGGGCGCCATCGCCGGCATGCTTTCGCGCGCCTCCGAGCACTGGCCGGTGTGGACGAATTCCTGCGGCGAGGAAGCCGTCGTGCGCCCGGGACTGCGTCCGGCCTGCGCAGTGGACGACGCACAACGCGCCCGCCTTGCGGCCGTCGGCGTGAACACCGTCCAGTCCGTGCGCCGGCCCGGGCGGGAGGGGCCGAAAGCCCGCACGCTCGCGGGTCCGGGCGCGGTCGCCGCGGACTGGCGCTCGCTCGCGGCGAAGCGCCTCGCGCTGCTCGTCGTCAACAGCATCGAGCGCGGCACGCGCTGGATGGTCTTCGAGCCCAACGAGCCTGCCACCTGGCGGCGAGCGACGACGCAGCTGCGCGAGTTCATGGCGACGCTGGAGGAGCGCGGCGCTTTCGCGGGCCGCGATCCGGGGGATCGCTGGTTCGCGCTCTGCGACGAGCGCGTGAACCGCGAGCGCCACCGCGAACAGGGCATCGTGAACATCCTCGTCGGCATCCCGGCGTTGCGGCCGGGACATTTCCACGCGTGGCTGGTGAGCCATCGCGCGGGCGGAAGCCGCGTCCAGACGGTGAGCCCGAACCTCGCGGGCCTGCCGGACACCGGCCTCACGCAGGTGCTCGCCGGACTCGACCTGCCGCCGGCGCTTCCCTAGCCGAACCCCCCGCCGCCCGGCGTCTCGATCCGGATCGCATCGCCGGGCCCGACGTTTTCGGCGGCGCATGCAGGCAGCTCGCGTGCCGTGCCGTCGGCGTGCAGGAGCCGATTGACACCCGTTGCGCCCGGTCCGCCGCCCGCGAGCCCGAAGGGCGCGACCCGGCGATGATTCGAGAGGACGGCGACCGTCATCGACGCCCGGAACTCGATCACGCGCACCAGGCCATCGCCGCCGCGGCTGCGCCCGCGGCCCCCGGAACCGAGCCGGTAGCGGAACTCGCGCACCAGCACGGGATGCCGGCTCTCCAGCACTTCCGGATCGGTGAGGCGCGAGTTCGTCATGTGCGTCTGCACGCCGGAGGCACCGTCGAATCCCCGTCCCGCGCCCGAGCCGCCGGCGATCGTCTCGTAGTACTGGTGGCCGGCGTCGCCGAACGTGAGATTGTTCATCGTGCCCTGCGATGCGGCGAGCACGCCGAGAGCGCCGTAGAGGGCATCGACGATGCACTGCGACGTCTCCACGTTGCCGGCGACGACCGCCGCGGGGGGAACCGGGTTCACCATCGAACCGCGCGGCGCGCGGATGACAATCGGGCGCAGGCAGCCCTCGTTCAGCGGGAAGTCTGCGTCGACCAGCGTGCGGAACACATAGAGGACCGCGGCGGTGCAGACCGCGAGCGGGGCGTTGAAGTTGCCCGGCTGCTGCGGCGACGTGCCGGCGAAATCGACGATGGCGCTCCGCTTCCCTCGATCGACCTCGACCCGGACCTCGACGGCGCTGCCGTCGTCCATTTCGTAGCGCAGCCGGCCGTCGCCGAGCCGGCCGATGACCTCGCGCACGCAGGCCTCGGCATTGTCCTGGACGTGCCGCATGTAGTTGACGACCGTGTCGTAGCCCGCACGCCCGACGAGCGCCCCGAGCTCGGCGGCGCCGCGCGCGTTCGCGGCGAGTTGCGCCTTGAGGTCGGCGACGTTCTGGTCGGGGTTCCGCGCCGGCCACGGCCCGCGCGCGAGGCCGTCACGCAGCGCCGCTTCGCGGATCGCGCCACCGTCGACCAGCAGGAAGTTGTCGAACACGACCCCTTCCTCCGCGATCGTGCGCGAGGCCGGCGGCATCGAGCCCGGCGTGATGCCGCCGATGTCGGCGTGGTGCGCGCGCGAGGCGACGAAGAAGGACGGCTCCGGGCGGCCGCCCGCGTAGACCGGGCTCACCACGGTGATGTCCGGCAGGTGCGTCCCGCCTGCGTAGGGCGCGTTCAGCATCCAGGCGCGCCCGGGGCGGAACTCGCCCGCATTCGCCGCGATGACGGCGCGCACGCTTGCGCCCATGGAACCCAGGTGGACCGGCATGTGCGGCGCGTTCGCGATGAGTGCCCCCGCAGCGTCAAACAGCGCGCAGGAGAAATCGAGCCGCTCGCGGATGTTGACCGAGACGGCCGTCGCCTGCAGCACGGTGCCCATCTGTTCCGCCACCTGCATGAACCGGTGGTTGAAAAGCTCCAGCTGCGCGGGATCGGCGCTTCCCGCATCGACCTTGGGCGCCTGCCGCGCGCCGCGCCGCGCCAGGCGGAGCGTGCCGTCGGGCAGGCTCTCTGCGGTCCAGCCGGGCTCGACGACGGTCGTGGAGTTGGGCTCGACGACGAGCGCCGGGCCTGCGAGCGGCGCGCGCGGGGCAAGCGCCGCGCGCTCGACGAGGGGCAGCTCGCGCCAGCCGTCGAACCAGGCTTCGACGCGGCGGGAAGCATTCGCGCGCTCGCCCGCGACCGCGACGCGCGCTTCGCGCTCGCCCGCGACCACGGCTTCGACTGCGAGCGTCGCCACCTGCGGGTCCGAATCCGGGGGCGCGAAGCCGAACCGCCGCGTGAACACGCCGCGGAACTCACGCAACACGTCGGCAAACGGCGCGTGGGCGATCTCGAGCGCGGTTTCCGTGCCGGGCGCGCGCAGCTCGAGCGTGCGGCGCAGCCGGATGTCGCGCGGCGCCGCGCCCTGTTGCGCCATGGATGCGCGCAGTGGCCCGGCGATCGCCTCGAATGCGGCATCGAGTGTCGCATGCAGGCCGGGCGTGAGCGGGCGCTCGAGGCTCTGGCGCCGGACCAGCCGGCGATCCGCGAGCCCGATGCCGAATGCGGAGAGCACGCCGGCCAGCGGATGGATGAGGATCTCGCGGATGCCGAGGGCATCGGCGACGCGGCAGGCATGCTGTGGCGCAGCTCCGCCGTAGCACAGCAGCGCGAACTCGGCCGGGTCGTGGCCTTCCCGGACCGACACGTGCCGGATCGCGCGCGCCATCGACTCGACGGCGACGTCGAGGAATCCCGCCGCGAGCCGCTCGATGCCTTCGGGCGCGACGCTTCCCATCGAACTCGCGAGCGCCTCGAACGTCCGCCGCACGACGGCGACGTCCAGCGGCTCGTCGCCGCCCGCGCCGAAGATTGCGGGAAACGTGTCTGCGCGGATCCGCCCGAGCAGCACCTGGATGTCGGTGACGGTCAGCGGGCCGCCATTGCGGTAGCAGGCCGGGCCGGGCTCCGAGCCGGCGGAACCAGGACCGACCGTGAGGCGTCCGCCGGCGTACGCGAGCATCGAGCCGCCGCCGGCGGCCACCGTGTGGATGTTCATCATCGGCGCCTGCAGCCGGACGCCCGCAATGCCCGTTTCGAAGCGCTGGGGAAGGGCGCCGTCATAGAGCGCAACGTCGGTCGAGGTGCCGCCCATGTCGAAGGCAATCAGGCGAGGCCGGCCGCTCGCCTCGGCGATCCGCCCCGTCGCCACGAGCCCGCCGGCCGGGCCCGAGAGCACCGCGTTGCAGGCACGAAAGGCCTCGGGCGTGGCCAGCCCGCCGTTGCTCTGCATGAACTCGAGGCGGACGCCGGCGTGACGCTCGCCGAGACCGGCCCGGAACGCGCGCACGTAACGCGCCAGGAGCGGCGAGAGGTAGGCGTCCACGACCGTCGTGTCGCCGCGGCTCACGAGCCGGATGAGCGGCGAGACCTCGTGCGAGGCGATCACCTCCCGGAAGCCCGCCGCGCGGGCGAGCGCCGCCGCGCGGCGCTCGTGCGCCGGGTGCCGGTAGCCGTGCATGAAGACGATCGCGACGCTTTCGATGCCGCTCGCGGCGAGCCGCGCAAGGCCGGCCGCGAGCTGCGTCTCGTCGAGCGGCTGCAGGACCTCGCCCTCGGGCGTCACGCGTTCCGCGGCCTCGACGACCTCGGCATACAGGGGCGCCGGCAGCTCGATGCGAAGGTCGAAGAGGCGCGGCCGGTTCTGGTAGCCGATCGCGAGCGCGTCGCCGAATCCCGCGGTAATGACGAGCGCGGTCGGCACGCCGCGGCGCTCGAGCAGCGCGTTGGTCGCGACCGTGGTGCCGATCCGGATCGACTCGATGCGGGCGTCGGTGCCGCCTTCGCGTGCGAGCAGCTCGAGGATCCCGGTGACGCCGGGGTCGGTCGCGCCGCCTGCCTGCGACAGGCGCTTGGCCACGTGCAGGCCGCCGCCCGGCTCGCGGCCGATGATGTCCGTGAACGTGCCGCCCCGGTCGATCCAGAACTGCCAGCCGCCGGTCGCTTCCATGCGGCTCAGGATAGCGTGCCGGGGGCGTAGACCTTCCTGAGCTGCTCGAGCGCGCCGGCTTCGAGTCGCGCGCAGGCGTCGCGATAGCCGATCTCGATGGCGCGCCCGAAGCCCTTCCAGTCGAGGAGCTCGACGGATTCGAGCGCGGGCGTGATGAGCAGGTCGCTCTGCTGGCGCCGCTCCAGCGTCGCCGCCGTGCTGTTCACCATGCCCGCGCGCCACAGGATCTGCAGGATGCCCGGCCTGCGCTGTGCGCCGCGGCCCCCGAGGATCGACCAGATGGAGGGCGCTTCCGTCGCCTCGACGTCCGCCGTGAACGCGCGGTCGGTGCCGCAGTCGACGCCGATGACCGCGCCGCGTCCCTTGGCGCGCATCACGTCCACCGGCAGGTTGTTCATCGCGCCGCCATCGACGAAGACTTCGCCGCCCTGGAACACGGGCGGCAGCACGCCCGGGATCGCCACCGAAGCCCGCAGCCAGCGCCACAACGGCCCCTCCTCGTGCACCGCGATGCGGCCGGTCGTCAGGTTCGACGACACGCAGAAGAAGGGCAGGGGCAGGTCCGCAATGTCGATGTCGCCGAGTTCCCGCCGCAGCAGCATCCCGACCTTGCGGCCCGAGACGAGCGAGACCAGCGGCAGCGTGAAATCCGACAGCGGGTTGGTGTCCACGAAACTGCGCTTGAAGCGAAGCACGAGCTCTTCGTCGCCCCAGTCCGAGGCGACTCCCGCAGCGAGGATGGCGCCCATGCTGCTGCCGCCGACGATGTCGATCGGCACGCCGTGTTCCCTGAGCGCGCGCACGGCGCCGAGGTGCGCGAAGCCCCGCGCACCGCCACCGGAGAGCACGAGACCCACGGCCCTGCCCGTCAGGATGCGCACCAGCCGGTCGTAGTCGGCTGGCGTGCGCAGATGATGATGCGGCATTCCGGGAAAGGCAGCGCGCCAGCGTGCAGCCGCGCCGTTCGAAAACCCGCTTTCATGCAGCAGCAACAGCTCGGCCCGGCGCATGCCGCCGTCGAGCCAGCGGGGTCCGGCCCAGGCGGGCGCCTCTCCCCGCGCTGCACCCGCGACCAGAACCACGTCGGCCTGCCTCAGGCACAACCGTGTCCACGGGGTGTCGCCGGCCTCGGCTGAGTAGACGACGAAATCGTTCTTCGACTCGCGCTCGTGGAACCATTGCGGGCTGTGGCCACCTGCGCGCTCGCGCCCGACGTGATAGACGCGCCCGAAGCGGGCGAGCGCATCGACCAGCCGGGCCGCGTGCAGCGGACGGTCCGCGGCCTCGTCGAGCGGGATGAGCGCGAGCGTGCGCGGCGTCATGACCCGCTGCCGTTCTGCGTTGCGGTCGTCGATTCGCGCCACGGTGAGGCGGGCGAGTCGCAGTATTGCCAGTGGGTGGCCGAGGAGCACGCGCTCGAAGGTGCCCGCCGATAGCTTCGCGAGTTCCGAATCGCGCAACGCGCGCACGGTCGCCCGGCGCGGCCGCGAGACGATGAGCCCCATCTCGCCGACCGACTCTCCGGCCGCGATGCGCCCGACCAGCTCGCCGCCCGGCCCATACACGCCGAGGCAGCCGCTCACGACGAAGTAGACCGCGTCGGCGGGACCACCGGCCTCGAACAGCAGGGCCCCGCCCGGCAGCGACGTCCACTCGAGCTCGGCGACGGCCTCGTCGACGACCTGCTTCGGCAGGCCGGTGAACAGCGGGAGTGCCGCGAGCATGGCCCAGGGATTGTCCCGCGGGTCGATCTCGGTCCGTTCGTCTTCGGAGTCCACGGCTAGAATCGTCCATCATGACTGTGACGGACCGCAAGCTGCTGGAGCGCATCTGGAAGGCGGTCGCGGAGATTCCGCATGGGCACGTTGCGAGCTACGGCGGAATCGCGCGACGCGCCGGCGCCCCCCGCCGCGCACGCCTCGTCGGCCACGCGCTGAAGGTCGCGCCGGACAGCCTCGAGCTGCCGTGGCACCGGGTGCTGAACGCGCAGGGCCGGATCAGCCTGCCGGCCGGCTCGAAGGCGCACCGGATGCAGCGGCGACTGCTCGAAGCGGAGGGCGTCGTGTTCCGGAACGGCCGGGTGGACTTGGCGCGCTCCGGGAAACTCGACCTCGACGCGTTGCTGTGGAAGCCTCGCCGGGACTGATAACATCGGGCCGTACTTCAACGGAGCGGTGAATGGCGAGTCGTCACGTCGTGTTCTCGCACGGGCAGGAGAGCGGCCCGTGGGGCACCAAGATCTCCGCGATGGCCGAAGTCGCGAAGAGCGAGGGCTGGAACGTCGACTCCGTCGACTACCGGGGCGTCAACGACGCGCGCGACCGCGTGACGCGACTGCTCAGCTTCTGCCGCGACCTGCGCGGCGACCTCGTGCTCGTCGGCTCGAGCATGGGCGGCTACGTCGCGACCTCGGCGTCCGCGCTCCTGCACGCGCGCGGCTTGTTCCTGATGGCGCCCGCGTTCTACATGCCGGGGATGGAGCAGCTGACCGCGAAGCCGGCGCCCTGCCCGAAGGCGATCGTGCACGGGTGGAAGGACGACGTCGTGCCGCTCGAGAACAGCATGAAGTTCGCGCGCGAGCATTCGGCGACGCTGCACATCCTCGAGTCGGACCACCGCCTGCACAGCGAGCTCCCGCTCGTCAATTACCTGTTCGAGTACTTTCTCGTCGCCCTCGACCTGCCCAAGCGCCGATAGGTGCCGCGATGCACGCGATCGTTGCGACCGGAATGCTGGCCGTTGCAGTCGCGCTCGCCGGTTGCGGCGGGCCGGACGAGCACGAGAAGAAAGAAGAGCCGATGAAGGTGGAGGACACCGCGTTCGGGCCGCTGATCGGGACCCAGGACAAAGCGCGCGACCGGGCCAATGCGGCCGTCGACCTGCACCGCGAAAACCTGAACGAGCGCCTTGAGGAAGACGAAGGCACTTGAACCGCACCCTGATGTGGATGCTGCGCGGCGTCATGCGCGTGTTCGTGCGCCCGACCGTCGTGCCGGAGGACTCGCTTGCGCGCCTGCACGGCCGCGCACGACCGCTCCTGTACATGCTGGAGGAGCGCAGCACGTCGGACCTCCTCGCACTCGAGATTGCGTGCATGCAGGCCGGCCTCAGGCGTCCCGGCAAGCGGCTCCGGCTGCGCGGCCTCGACTTGCCGCACTCCGCAGTCGCGCTCGAGCGCCGGGCCGGCGTGCTGCGCCGGCGCGCGGACCGTCGCACGCCACCGGAACTCGCGCGCGCGGTCGCTGCGGCCGGCGCCGACACGGCGCTCGAGATCGACATCGTCCCGGTCGCCGTTTACTGGGGCCGCGCGCCGCAGCGTGAGAAATCCTGGCTCGGGATCCTGCTGTCCGAGAGCTGGGCGTTCGTCGGGCCGTTCCGCCGCCTGCTGTCGATCGTCTTCAATGGCCGCAGCACGCTGATCCGCTTCGGCGAGCCGCGGCCGATCCAGAGTTACGCGGCGGCGGGACCCGACGGTTCACGCGGCGCCCGCAAGCTCATGAAGGACATGCGCGCGGAGTTCCGCCACATGCGCGTGGACACGCTCGGGCCCGACCTGTCGCGGCGGCGCGCGATCGTCGCGCAGGTGCTGCGCACGCGCGCCGTCCGCCAGGCGGTGCGCCAGGAGATCCGCGACTCGAAGCGCACGCGGCGTGACGGGCTCCTGGTCGCGCGCAAGCACGCGCTCGAGATCGCCGCGAACTACTCGCACACGTTCGTACGCGTCGCCGAGCGCATCCTCAGCCGCTTCCTGACGCGGGTGTACGACGGCATCGAGGTGCGCAACGCCGAGTACCTGGACCGGCTGCCGCCGGCCTGCGAGATCGTCTACATGCCCTGCCACCGCAGCCACGTCGACTACCTCCTGCTTTCGTACGTGATTTACAAGCGTGGCTACGCCGTACCCTACGTGGCCGCGGGCGTGAACCTGAACCTGCCGGTGATCGGGCGCCTGCTGCGCAAGGGCGGGGCGTTCTTCATCCGGCGCAGCTTCCGCGGCTCGGGACTGTACCCGATCGTGTTCATGAAGTACGTGGACGTGATGATGAACCGCGGCCACCCGATCGAGTTTTTCGTCGAGGGCGGCCGCAGCCGCACCGGCCGGCTCCTGCGGCCGCGAACCGGGATGCTCGGCATGACGGTGCGCAGCTACCTGCGCGACGCGCGCCGCGCGGTCGCCTACGTGCCGGTTTATTTCGGCTACGACAGGCTGCTCGAGGGCGAGTCGTACATCGACGAGCTGATGGGGCGCCCGAAAGAGAAGGAATCCGTGGGCAGGTTGCTCGGCGTGCTGCCCGAGCTGCGCAAGCCCCTGGGTCGCGTCCACGTGGCCTTTGGCGAGCCGCTTCTGCTCGACGGCGTGCTCGACCAGGTGCAACCGGGCTGGCGCAACGACCCGCTCGACGAGGATGCCCGGCCTGCCTGGTTCGGCGAAACCGTGGATGCGGTTGCAGCCGAAGTCATGCGGCGAATCAACGCCGCTGCAGCGGTCACGCCGGTGAACCTGCTTGCGGTCGCACTGCTCGCGGCCCCGCGGCAGGCCATGCTGGAGGCCGACCTCGAACGCCAGCTGCAGCTCTACATCGAGCTGCTGAAGGAGTTTCCGTATTCCCCCGACGTCTCGGTCGCGGCGAAGGACGGAGCCGCGGCCATCCGGCAGGTCGAGGCCATGGGCATGCTCGAGCGGCGCGCGCACCCGCTCGGCGACGTGCTGCGCATGGACGAGAAGAACGCGGTGCTCGCGACCTACTACCGCAACAACGTCCTGCACCTCTTCGCCATGCCGTCGCTCGTCTCCTGCGCGTTCCTGAACAATGCCGTCATGCGCCACGACGACATCCAGCGCCTGCTCTGGCGCGTCTATCCCTACATGCGTGCGGAACTCAACCTGCGCTGGCGCGAGGACGAACTGCCGGGCGTCGTGGACGGCGTACTCGCAGCGCTCGAGCGCCAAGGCCTGCTGACCCGCAGCGAAGACGGCTCGACCTGGCGGCGATCGACGACGGGCAGCGCCGAGGCCGTCCGCCTGTCGGTCCTCGCCCAGGCGACGATCCAGGCGATCGAGCGTTTCTATCTCGCGATTGCGCTCCTGCTGCGCGCCGGCCCGTCCGCGCTGACGGCCGACGCACTCGAACGACGCTGCGTGGCGATGGCGCAGCGCATGTCGATGCTGTACGGGCTCGCCGCGCCGGAATTTTTCGACAGGGCCATGTTCCGCGACTTCATCGACCTGTTGCGCCAGCGCGGCGTCGTGCGCCAGGACGGCAACGGCAAGCTGACGTATGACGACGCGCTCGTCGCGGTGGCCGAAGACGCGCGCGTCGTGCTCTCCGAGCAGATCAGGAACAGTATCCTCCAGGTCACTCACAGTTGATCGAGGGCCGCGTTTTGCAGTGCAAAGACCGACTGCTGTTATATCCTTGCGCGAAATTCCGACCGGTCTGGCACTGGGGAACCAAATGACCAAGACGCTTTTCCGGCCCTTGCCCGCGCTCGTCGCCGCGATCCTCGCCCCCAACGCCGCACAGGCGATCGATTTCGCCGCCGGCGGCTGGAACGGGAGCTTCGACACGACGGTTTCCTTCGGCCAGACCTGGCGCGACGAGGAGCGCGATCCGCGCCTGATCGGCACCGCCAACGGCGGCAGCGGACGCTCGCCCAACATCGATGACGGAGACCTCAACTACCGCAAGGGCCGGGTCTCGAGCGCCTACAAGCTGGTCGCGGAACTTTCGCTCGATCGCGGCGAGAACTTCGGACTGTTCGTGCGCGGATCGATGCTGTACGACGACCTGGTCGAGGACAGCCAGACCGACCGTACCCCGATCTCGGAATCGGGCAAGGACCTCGCGGGTTCTTACCTGCGCCTGCTGGACGCATTCGTCTACGGGCGCTGGGACGTCGGCGGTCACCTGCTCGACGTGCGCGCGGGACGGCAGGTCGTGAACTGGGGCGAGAGCACGTTCATCCAGGGCGGCATCAACGGCGCCATCAACCACTTCGACGTCGCGGCGCTGCGCGTGCCGGGCTCGGAGCTGCGCGAAGCCTACCTGCCGCAGGAAATCCTGAAGGTCGGCTTCGGCCTCACCGACAACGTGACCGTCGAGGGCATCGGCATCTTCGACTGGGACCGCACCGAGCCGGAACCTGTCGGCACTTATTTCTCGAGCAACGATTTCGTCCCGCGCGGCGGCGAGGACGTCTTCCTCGGCTTCGGCGCGTTCTCGGACCAGGGGACGGACTTCAGGCCGCTCGGCGGGCCGTTCATCGAGAACTTCCAGGCCGTGCCGCGCGGGCCCACGATCGAGCCCTCGGACTCCGGCCAGTATGGCGTGTCGTTGCGCTGGTTCGTGCCGGGCTTCGCGCAGGGGACCGAGTTCGGCTTCTACTTCGTCAACTACCACAGCAAGCTGCCGCTCATCAGCGGCCGTACGGGCACCCAGGCCGGGCTCGCAAACTCGCTCGGCACGCTGACCGCCGCCATCGCGACGGCGCAGGGCCTCGCTTCCGGCCTGCCGCTCGACGCTGCGGTCGCGATCGCGGCCAACGCCGGCGCGAACGCCGCCGCGGCGAACGGCGGCGACCTCGCGGTCGAGACGGCCGCGGGCTACGCGACCATCGCGGGCAACACGGCGCTCGGCGGCGGCAACGTGACGAGCCAGGCGACCGCGCTCGCAACTCATGAGTATGCGCAGACAGCGAGGTACTTCACCGAATACCCGGAGGACATCCAGCTGTTCGGCGTGTCCTTCAACACGCAGCTCGGCACCAGCGGCATCGCGCTGCAGGGCGAGGTCTCGTATCGCCAGGACGTGCCGCTGCAGTTCGACGACGTCGAAGTGCTGTTCGCCGCGCTGACGCCGTTCGAGGCGGCCGCGCTCGGCGCGCAAGGCATCGCGATGCCGGCAACCTGCGCCGCGCCGCTGACGACGCTCACGCGCTGCGGGCAGCTCGGCGGGTTCGCACCGGACCAGGTCGTGCAGGGCTGGGACGTCTTCGACATGTGGCAGGGCCAGATGACGGCGACCAAGGCGTTCCCGCCGTTGCTCGGCGCCTCGCAGCTGATCGCGGTCGCGGAGGCGGGATACACGCACGTCGCCAGCATGCCCAGCAAGACCGAAGGCGGCCCGAACGGGCGCGGACTGCGCTTCAACGGACCGGGCACTTCGGTCTCGGGCAATCCCGAGCTAGCCGGCCGGCACTTCAACGAGGTCGAACCGCTCGACCGGTTCGCCGACGCCGACTCGTGGGGCTACCGACTGGCGCTGCGGCTCGACTACCTGAGCCTGATCGGCGCGTGGAACTTCTCGCCGCGCATCGTCTGGTCGCACGACGTCGACGGCACGACGCCGGGGCCCGGCGGCAATTTCGTCGACGGCCGCCAGGGCGCGACGCTGGGCGTGCTGGCGAGCTACCAGGCGCAGCTGGAGTTCGACGTCAGCTACACCCGGTTCAACGGCGCCGGCCGCTACAACGAGCTCGGCGATCGCGACTTCATCGCGGCGAACATCAAGTACTCGTTCTGAACCGGGGCGGAGGCACGCCATGAAGAAGCTGAATCACATCCTCGGTGCCGGCATCCTCGCCGCGGGCGCGCTCGGAATCGCCGCCACGGTGACGGCCCAGCAGGCCCGGCTCGGCGCCGAGCTCACGCCGATGGGCGCGGAAAAGGCCGCCAACGCAGCGGGCACGATCCCGGCGTGGGAAGGCGGCCTGAAGTCGGCGGCCGACGCCGGCGCCACGGGATTCAAGCCGGGCGGGCATCACCCGGACCCGTTTGCCGCCGACAAGCCGGCCTACAAGGTCGACGCAACGAACGTTGCCAAGTACGAGGCCAACCTGACAGCGGGTCACAAGGCGCTGCTCGCCGCGTACAAGGGCAGCTACTTCATGAACGTCTACCCATCGCACCGCAGTGCGGCCTTCCCGCAGCGAATCTACGATGCGGTCAAGGCGAACGCCGCTACGGCGAAGCTGACGGACGGAGGCAACGGCGTCACCGGCGCGATCGGCGGGCCGCCGTTCCCGATGCCGACGTCCGGCGTCGAGGCCATCTGGAACCACATCCTGCGCTACCGCGCCAACATCGCGGAGCGCGTGTTCGGCCAGGCGGCGGTGACCCGCTCCGGCAGCTACAACATGGTCAAGCTCCGCGACGAGACCTACGTCGGCTATGCGATGCCCGGCGCGACCGAGGAGTCGCTCGACAACGTGATCGTCTACTTCATCCAGGAAACGATCGCCCCGGCGCGGCTCGCGGGCGAGATCCTGCTGGTGCACGAGACGCTCGACCAGTCCAGGGAGCACCGCAAGGCCTGGCTGTACAACCCGGGCCAGCGCCGCGTGCGGCGCGCGCCCAACGTCGCCTTCGACAATCCGGGCACCGGCTCGGACGGCCTGCGCACGTCCGACCAGTTCGACATCTACAACGGCAGCCCCGAGCGCTACGACTGGAAGCTGGTCGGCAAGCAGGAAATCATCGTCCCGTACAACGCCTACCCGCTGCACAGCAACAAGCTGAAGTACAGCGACGTCCTGAAGCCGCTGCACATCAACCAGGAGCACGCGCGCTACGAGCTGCATCGGGTCTGGGTCGTCGACGCGACGCTCAAGCCCGGCCAGCGGCACATCTACAAGAGACGCACGTTCTACATCGACGAGGACTCGTGGCAGATCCTGGTCGTCGACTGCTATGACAACCGCGACCAGCTCTGGCGCGTGCAGGAAGGCCATTCCATCAACTACTACGACATCCCGACCTTCTGGACGACGCTCGAGACGACCTATGACCTGCAGTCCGGCCGCTATCTCGCGCTCGGCCTCGACAACGAGGAGCGGATGACCGTCAACTTTGCCGCCAGGAAGACGGCCGCCGACTTCACGCCGGCCGCGATCGCGAACCGCGGCACGCGCTAGGAAAGGGTTCCAGATGAGGCTCGCGCTCGCGGCGCATGCGGCGTTCGCGCTCGCGGTGGCGCCGCTGGCCCTCGGCCAGGACGCGCCGGAGGACCCGGCTTCTCGTCCCGCGGTGATTGCGCCGCTCGCTCACCGCTCGCTGATGCTCGACGCCGCCTGGGCGGGACCGCGCATAGTCGCGGCGGGCGAGCGCGGCCACATCCTGCATTCCTCCGACGCGGGACGCACCTGGGCGCAGTCGCCGGTCCCGGCGAGCGCGAACCTGACGGCCGTGTACTTCGCCGATGCGAAGCATGGCTGGGCGGTCGGGCACGTGGAGACGATCCTCCGCACGCAGGACGGAGGCGATTCCTGGGAGCTCGTGCACTTCGAGCCGGCCAATTCCCAGCCGCTGCTCGACGTCGCGTTCGCGGACGCGACGCGCGGCGTCGCAGTCGGTGCGTACGGCGTCATCTACCTGACGTCGGACGGCGGCAAGGTCTGGAGCCAGGTCCCGTTCGAGCCCGCGCCGCTGCCCGGCGCGGCGAAAGTCGAAGAGGCTGCCGACGGCATGGAAGCGGACGTGGACCTCGGCTTCGAGTTCCACCTGAATGCGATCACGCGCGGGCCAACGGGACGCATGTACGTCGGCGCGGAAGCGGGTCGGCTGTTCCGCTCCGACGACGACGGGGCGAGCTGGCGTGAGCTGCCGTCGCCGTACGACGGCTCATTCCACGGCGTCCTCGCGCTCGACGGCGACGTGGTGCTGGCCTTTGGCCTGCGCGGCAACCTGTTCCGGTCGGAGGACGGCGGCACGAACTGGACTGCCATCCCGACGGGCACGACGGCGCTGCTCGCCGCCGGCGCGCGCATCGACGGGGACACCGTCGTCGTCGCAGGCTCGGCGGGCGTGATCCTCGTCAGCCGCGACGGTGGGCGGAGCTTCGAGCTCAGCCAGCAGGCCGATCGCAAGTCGATTGCGTCGGTCGTGCCCTCTGGCGACGGCGCACTGGTCGTGGCGGGCGAGGGAGGCCTGCGCCGGCTGCCGCTGCCGGGCGGCGCGGTGCGATGAACGAGTCCGGCGACGCACGAATCGCGGCCCGGCTCGAGCCGCACGTGTTCGGGCACCGCAAGCTCATCCTCGCATTCTTCGCGCTCGTCACGCTCGCGCTCGGCTGGGTGGCCGTGACCGGCCTCGAGCTCGACACCAACTTCAACAAGCAACTGCCACTCGAGCATGAGTACATCCGCACCTACCTCGACCACAAGGAGGAGTTCGGCGGCGCCAATCGGCTCTTGATCGCGGTCATCGCGCGCAACGGCGACATGTTCACGCCCGAGTTCTTCCAGGCGCTCAAGGTCGCGACCGACGAGGTCTTCTTCATCAAGGGCGTGGACCGCGCGCGGGTGCAGTCGCTGTGGACGCCGAACACGCGCTACACCGAGGTCGTGGAGGGCGGGATCGAGGCCGGCGACGTGATTCCCTCTGACTTCCAGGCGGACGCCGAGGGACTCGCCCGCGTGCGCGAGAACATCCTGAAGGCCGGCATCGTCGGGCGCCTGGTCGCGAACGACTTCTCCGGCGCGATGGTGAGCGCGCAACTCGTGGACGCCGACCCCGAGACGGGCGCGCCGGTCGACTACATCGCCGTCTCGAGGGCGCTCGAGGAGAAGGTTCGCGGTCGCATCGAGCGCGACAAGGTCGAGATCGCGGTCCGGGCCCCGGTGTCCGTGCACATGATCGGCTTCGCCAAGGTCGTCGGCGACGTCACCGACGGGGCTCTGTCGGTGGTGACGTTCGCGATCGTGACGGCCGGGCTCACGCTGCTTTTCGTCTGGATCTACATCCAGTCGTTCCGGATCGCCCTGGTGCCGGTCGTGTCCTCGCTGGTCGCCATGGTGTGGATGCTCGGGCTCCTCGTGCTGCTCGGCTACGGCGTGGACCCGCTCGGGATCCTGGTGCCGTTCATCATCTTTGCGATCGGCACCAGCCACGGGGTGCAGAAGATCAGCGCCGTGAGCGACGCCGCAATGAGCGGCGCCGACAGCAACGAGGCCGCGCGCCGGACCTTCCGGCTGCTGTTCCTGCCGGCGATCGTCGCCCTGCTCGCGAACCTGGTCGGGTTCGTCACCATCCTGCTGATCCCGGTGCAGGTGATCCGCGAGATGGCGGTCACGGCGAGCCTCGGCATCGGCGTGATCATCCTGACCGACCTCATCCTGCTGCCGGTGCTGGTGTCTTTCGTGCCGATCAGCGGCCGTTTCAGGGACCGCGTCGAGAAGCGCCAGCATGCGCTTCAGGGTGTCTGGTCGCGCCTCGCGCGCATCACGCACCGGGGACCTGCGGCCGTGATCATCGCGATCGCGCTCGTGCTCGGCGTGCTCGGCGCGATCAAGGGCCTCGAGACACCGATCGGCGACACCCAGGCCGGCGTGCCGGAGCTGCGCGCCGACTCGCGCTACAACCGGGACAGCAGCCTGATCAGCAAACGTTTCTCGATCGGCACCGACATCATCAACGTGATCGTCGAGACGAAGGCGGACGGCTGCATCAGCTTCCCGGTCATCGACGCGATCGACCGCTTCGCCTGGCACATGGCGAACGTGGAGGGGGTGCGCGACGTGATGTCGCTCGCGGGCGTGACCAAGGTGGTGAGCGCCGGCTGGAGCGAGGGGAGCCTCAAGTGGCGCAACCTGCCGCGCGACGAGCGCCAGCTGGTGCAGGCACAGACCTACGTCGAGACCAGCACCGGGCTCCTCAACCGCGACTGCAGCGTGATGCCGGTGATGTTGTTCCTGTCGGATCACCGCGCCGAGACGATCGAGCGCGTGGTCGCTGAGGTCAAGTCGTACCGCGAGGACAACCCGACTCCGGAGGTGGCTTACCGGCTCGCGACCGGCAACGTCGGCGTGATGGCCGCGCAGAACGAGGAGGTGAAGGCCAAGGAATTCGTGATCCTCGGCTGGGTGTTCGCCGCGGTGACGATCATGTGCCTCGTGAACTTCCGGTCGGTGACCGGCACGGTCATGGTCATCATCCCGCTCGCGCTGGTATCGATCCTGGTCTACGCGGTGATGGCCTTCGTCGGCATCGGCCTCAAGGTCACGACGCTGCCGATGGTCGCGCTCGGCGCCGGCATCGGCGTCGACTACGGCATCTACCTGTTCAGCCGCATGCAGGAGTTCCTGCACCGCGGCCACGACGTCCATTACTCGTACCTGGCGGCACTGCGCGTGACCGGCGCCGCGATCTTCTTCACCGGCGTAACGCTCGCCATCGGCGTGGCGACCTGGGTGTTCTCTCCGCTCAAGTTCCAGGCCGACGTCGGCCTGATGCTGACCTTCATGTTCCTGGTGAACATGCTGGGCGCGATGCTGCTGCTGCCGGCGCTGGGGGCGTGGCTGCTGCCGAGGTCAAAGACGGCGGTGTGATGCAGCCCTCCGCGCTCGCGGCGTCACTAACGCTCGCCTGCGCGGCGTCGGCAGGCAGCTGCCCGGTCACGCAGACGGATGGCGTTTCATTCTTCGGCAACGATTTCCTTCAGGCGGGAGTGCCACCGGACGGCACGTTCGTCTTCAAGCCGGGTGGCGCAGGCTTCGTCGATCACGACGGCGCACTTGGCATCAAGTTCGCCTGGAATCGCCTCGTGCCGGGCAAGCTGCAGGTTGAGCGCGATCAGTACCTCCTGTACTACACACAGCCCAACGGCTCGCTGGTCATCCGGGGCAAGCTACCGGCCGAGATCGGGGCGCTGTTCGTGCGGGCGCTCGAGGCGGCCGAGGATGCCTGCCGATCCCAAAAAACGTTTCCGCGGAAATGTCTTCCGATGACCGGCACCACCTGCGCAAGCGCCAGGTCGAGGCGCTCGCGACCCTCGCCGAGAGCTTCCTCGCGACCGGGCCGCGGGATCTGTCCGGGGCGGATCGGAACTCTATCGTGGTGCACGTGGATGCCGAGACCCTCGAGGATTCCCACGCCGGCCGTTGCGAGCTCGAGCGTGGGCCTTCAGTTGCCTCGGAAACCGCCCGGCGTCTGTCCTGCGATGCCAGCGTGGTCAGGATCGTCGAGAACGAGAACGGCGAGCCGCTCGACGTCGGCCACAAGACCCGCACCATTCCACCCGCGATCCGCAGGGCCCTGAATTCGCGGGACCAGGGCTGTCGGTTTCCGGGCTGTTCATTCAAGCGCTATGTCGACGGCCATCACGTGAAGCACTGGGCGCATGGCGGGGAAACCAAGCTCTCGAACCTCGTGACGCTCTGCCGGTTCCACCATCGGCTGGTGCACGAAGGCCAGGTCGTCATCCAGACACTCGATGACGGGGCGTTCAGGTTCGTGCGGCCCGACGGCGAATCGTTCGAAAGTCCGTTGCCGCCCTCGGTCGATTGGCACGAACTCGTCGGCATGAACGAGGCCGCGGATATCCAGGTCACGTCACGAACGGCGATCACGCGCTGGACGGGGGAGTCGCTGGACCTTGGGATTGCCGTTCAGTGCCTTATGGAGAGCAGGGGGCGTTTCCGCGGAAACGACAGATCGTCACCTATGAAGAATCGAACTAGTCGAGGGCCGGTCGTCCGCGCATGAGCTTCTTCGATTTCTGCAATCGCTTCCCCTCCAGCCGGCGCGCCTTCGCCGCCCGCCCGGGCCGCGTCTTCTTGCGCGGCTTCGGCACGTGGCGCGCCTGCTCGATCAGCTGCTCGAGCCGGCCGATGGCGTCGCGGCGGTTCGCCTCCTGGCCGCGATGGCGGTGCGCCTCGATCACGATCTCGTCGTGCTGGGTGAGCCGGCGGCCCGCGAGCCGGCGCAGGCGCTCCCTGCCGGCCTCGTCGAGCAGGGAAGTCGCGGCGACGAAGAACCGCAGTTCGCAGGCGCTCGCGACCTTGTTGACGTTCTGCCCGCCGGGGCCGGGGCTGCGCACGAAGGAGAGCGTGTATTCGCCCTCGGGTATCACGCTCAGTCCTGTCCGTCTGCCGACGGCGTGATCGGCCTCGAGTCGCGCGGCGCGAGCGAGGATGCGGACCTGCCGCCCTCCAGGATGCGGACTTCGCGCTGTGCCGGCGGGATCGTGATGCCCTTGTCGCGGAACAGGGCCCAGATGCGGCGGTTCACGTCGGAGCGCACGTTGTTGACACCCTCGGCGGGGTCCCCGATCCAGAAGCGCAGCTCGACCTCCATGCCGTAGTCGGCGAATTCGAGCAGCCGCGCGACGGCCGGCGGATCCTTCAGGATGCGCGGGTGCTCCGCGGCCTGGAGCAGCAGGAAGAGGGCGAGCTCCACGTCGTCGTGATAGGCGATGCGCACGGGAAGCCGGAGCCGCACGCGCGGATGGCCGTAGCTCCAGTTGATGAGCGGGTTGGTGATCACGTTCTGGTTGGGCACGAGCGTCGCGACGCCGTCGCGGTCGCGGATCACGATGTGCCGTCCGCGCAGCTCCTCGACCCAGCCGAATCCGGTGGTGCTGGTGCCGGTGGCGCCGGTGAAGCTGATCACGTCTCCCGGCTTGATAGACCGGTCGATCAGCAGCACGAAGCCGCTGACGAAGTTTGCGGCGATGGCCTGCAGGCCGAAGCCGAGGCCGAGGCCGATGGCGCCGGAGAAGATGGTGAGCGTGGTCAGGTCGACGCCCGACGCCTGCAGGCCGAACAGCACGCCGAACGCGATCAGGAGCGCATAGGAGAACTTGCCGATGCCGATCCGCGTCGACGGCGCCAGTTCCTGGATGGCGTTGACGCGCCGGTCGATCCAGCGCGCCACCCACGCGCTCACGACCACGAAGACCGTGACCGTGGCGATCGCCTTCAGCACGGACCAGATCGTGATCCGGTTCTTCCCCTCGGTGAGCCCGATCGAGTCGAGCGCGGCGATCACCGGGTCGAGCCAGCCGAGCACCTCGGCCGCGATCAGCGCCCAGATGATGAGCGTGGCGCGCAGCTCCCAGGTCTTGATGATGCGGCTCTTGCCGAGCGAGAGCCGGAGCAGGTACGTCACGAGCCGGATCATCGCGAGCAGCGCGAGCAGCGTCGCCGCCGTCTCGTACCACGGCCGCGGACTGCCGCCCGCGGCGAACAGGGCGAGCCCGAGGATCACGAGGCCGGCGAGGTAGGGCGCGACGACGACGAAGGCGTCGGCGACGATCCCGCCCGCATGGCCGTTCGTGCGCGCGAGGTACCAGCGCCGGCCCCAGAGGACGCCCGCCACGACGACGATCGCGGTGGCCGCGATCACCGGGAACTGGGGATCGCCTGCGAAGGCCTTGACGGCAGCCCACATTGCCGCGACGCGGTCCATCAGGCGTTGAGGTCCGGTATCAGCTCGCTCTCCAGCCTCTGGATCCGGTCCTTGAGCAGCAGCTTGCGCCTCTTCAGGCGGCGCAACTGGAGCTCGTCAACGTAGATGTCGAGGGACAGCCGGCAGATGACGTCGTCGAGGTCGCGATGCTCGATGCGCAGCTCGCGCAGCCGCTGCACGCGCGCGAATAGTTCGGTGTTGACCTTCTCTTCGTCCGTCATGCCGGCAGGGTGTCGGTCTCGAGGACGGGGAATGCGGGGTCCAGCCACACGGGCCGGACCGATCCAGGAAGCTTAGCCAAACGACCCGGCGGATTCCACGGTACTGCAGGGTCGTGGAAGTCCGAGCCGACCGAGCCTTCGAGGCGGCAGCGGACGGCCAGCGCGATTGCGGCCTCGCGGTCGCGCGGGCTGCCCCCGCCGGTCATGACCTCGACGCCGCGCCCGCCTGCCGCCGCGAACTCGGCGCACATGTCGCGCCGGGCGCCGGCGGAGAGCGGATAGCGCATCGGATGCGCGATCACCGCCTTGCCGCCCGCTTCCACGATCCACGCCGTCGCCTCGGCAAGCGACGGCCAGTCGCCGGCGACGTGACCCGGACGGCCGCGCCCGAGCCATTGCTCGAAGGCTCCGGGCAGGTCCCTGGCGGCGCCGAGCGCGACCAGCGCGCGCGCGAAGTGCGTGCGGGTGGGCAGGCTCCCGGCTGCGCGAATCCCCTCGAGCGCGGCGCTTCCCGGCGCGCCCGCCGCGTCCAGGCGGCCCGCGATTTGCTCGGCGCGCAGCTCGCGCTCGGCCTGTTGCGAGGCGAGTGCGCGCGACAGGACGGGGGAGGCGGGGTCGATCGCAAGACCGAGTACGTGGATCGAACGCCCGCGCCAGCTCGCCGACAGCTCGACGCCCGGCACGAATGCGATGTTCGAAGCGCGCGCCGCCGCCGCCGCCGCACCGACGCCTGCCACCGTGTCGTGGTCGGTGAGCGCCATGAGCTTGACGCCGCGGGCCGCCACGTGGGCGACGAGGGCGGCCGGGTCGAGCATGCCGTCCGAGGCGGTGGAGTGCAGGTGCAGGTCGACCGGGGAGTGCGGGGTCATACGGCGCGAGGCCCGAGCCCCACCGTGTCGACGTGCCCGCCCGTCAGCACGACGAATCCACGCTGGCGCTGGTAGCCGTCGGCCGTGTAGTCGAAGACATAGGTGCGGTGCCAGGTGATCGGGGCGTCACCGCCGCGCACGACGCGCAGCCGCTGGATGGCGACCGTGCCGTCCAGCATCTGCACGTTGGCGCCCGCGCAGGTTTCCTGCGCGACCCGGTTGGCGAGCTCGCGGGCCGCGAGGCTCGAATGCCAGAAAGCGACGGCTGCGGCGAGCGCGGCGACGGCGAGCAGGAGCCCCCAGGTCATCGCACCAGCGCGAGCCAGTCGACATCGGCGTCACCGAATCCCACGAAGTTCGGGTTGAGGGTGTCCTCGCGGTTGTACTCGAGCGGCTCGCCGTCGAGCTTGAGGACCTGGCCGCCCGCCTGCTCGAGCACGCATTGCCCGGCCGCGGTGTCCCACTCGCAGGTGGGACCGAGGCGCGGGTACACGTCCGCGAGGCCCTCGGCCACGAGGCAGAGCTTCAGGGAGCTGCCGACTTCCACGAGTTCGTGCGGGCCGACCCGCGACAGGAAGGCATCCAGCGAGCTGCCGCGGTGCGAACGGCTGCCGACGACCCGCACCGGGCCGGCACCGCGCTTCGCGACGCGAATCGGGCGTCCCTGTGCAGTCGCGTCGGAACGGAATGCACCGATGCCCTCGCAGGCGAAATAGTCGCGCTCGAGCACCGGCGCATGAACGACGCCGAGCACCGGCCGCTGGTTGTCCACGAGGGCGATGTTGACGGTGAATTCGCCGTTTCGCTGCACGAATTCCTTGGTGCCGTCGAGCGGGTCGACGACCCACAGCCGCCCCCAGTTCCTGCGCGTCGCGTACGCGGCCTGGGCCGATTCCTCGGACAGCACCGGGATCTCCGGCGCGATGCGCCGAAGGCCGGCGAGTATCAGCTTCTCGGAGCGCAGGTCGGCCTCGGTGAGCGGCGAGCTGTCCGCCTTTTCCTGCACGCTGAACGAGGACGCGTAGACCTCGAGGATCGCGCGGCCGGCCTCGCGCGCGAGCGCGGTCACGTCGAGCAGCAGCTGGTTCGGGTCGGTGGTCATTTCGGCTCCGGAAAGTGGGCGCGTTATATCATAGGCGCGTGCACGGAAGCGCCCATTCGCCCGACTGGTCCGTCATCGACACCGTCCTGCTCGACATGGACGGCACGCTGCTCGACCTCGCTTACGACAAGCGATTCTGGGAAGAGCACCTGCCTCGACGCTTCGCCGCGAGCCGCGGCGTCACCGTCGAGGAAGCCCGGCGGCCTGCATGCGCCCGATCTTCGAGTCGACCGCCGGGACGCTCGACTGGTACTGCATCAACTACTGGAGCCGGGCGCTCGCACTCGACATCGCCGCCCTGAAGCGCTCGACACGCCATGAAATCGACTGGCTGCCCGATGCGCGCGAATTCCTCGACCGGGTCCGGGCATCGGGACGCAGGCTCGGCGCTCGTCACCAACGCGCACCCGGAGATCCTGGCGATCAAGGATGCGCACCTCGGCGTCCGGCGCCATTTCGACGCCGTCCATTCCTCCCACGACTTCGGTGTGCCCAAAGAGAACGCGGAATTCTGGAGCAGGCTCGCCGAGCGCGAGCCTTTCGATCCGGCACGCACGCTGTTTGCGGACGACAACGCGGCGGTGCTCGGCTCCGCGCGGGACCACGGCATCCGCTGGCTGTATGCGGTGCGAAGACCGGTGCATCGCGCGCCGGCCAGGGCTGCAAACGGGTTCACCGGCGTGGAGTCCTTGCTGGAGCTCGCACAGGGACTCGCGCCCCGCACCGGCAGTCTAACGCCGGCGCCGCCGGCCCTGCGGAGCGACGGACCGACGTCGCGGGGCGACGGACCGTCGTCTTCCTCGTCGCCGAATGAGCGCGGCGCGAAGTGCGCGGGCTTCAGCTCCGCCAGCTCCGCCGGGTCGTAGCTGCCGACCGGGATTCGGTGGCCGATGAACGCCTCGATGTCCGGAAGCGACTCGACGTACTGCTCGCAGCCGAAGCTGACCGCATCGCCCGCCGCTCCCGCCCGCGCCGTGCGGCCGATCCGGTGCACGTAGTCCTCCGGGTCCTGCGGCATGTCGTAGTTGAACACGTGGCTCACGTCGGGGATGTGCAGTCCCCGCGCCGCGACGTCGGTCGCGACGAGCGCCGCCAGCTTGCCGTCGTGGAATTCGCGCAGCATTCGCATGCGCTTCCTCTGCGGGACGTCACCCGACATCGCGGAGGCGACGATGCCGTTGGCCCGCAGCAGCCGCTCGAGGCGCTCCGCCAGGCGCTTGGTATTGACGAACACGAGCGTGCGGGTGGCCGCGTCCTTGCGCAGCAGGTGGACGAGGAGGGCCGCCTTCTCCTCCATCGCCGGGTAGTAGATGACCTGGCGCACGCGCTCGGCCGTGATGCGCTCGGGCTCGATGCGGATCAGCTCCGGGTCGTTCATGTGCTCGTAGGCGAGCTCGAGCACGCGGTGCGACAGTGTCGCGGAGAACAGCAGGTTGAGGCGGTGCTCGGGCGCCGGCAGGCGGCGCAGCAGGAAACGGATGTCCTTGATGAAGCCGAGGTCGAACATGCGGTCGGCCTCGTCGAGGACCATGACCTGCACGTGCCGGAGGTCGAAGACGTGCTGGCGGAAGAAGTCGATGGTGCGGCCCGGCGTGCCGATCAGCACGTCGACGCCTGCCGTGAGCGTGCGGCGCTGTTTTTCGTAGTCGACGCCGCCGAAGGCGAGTCCGAGCGAGAGACCGGTGTACTGCGCGAGGACTTCGGCGTCGCGATGGATCTGGATCGCCAGCTCGCGCGTCGGTGCGAGCACGAGCGCGCGCGGCGAGGTGACCCGCCGATCCGGGGACGCCGGGTATCGCAGCAGGTGGGTGAGGAGGGCCACCAGGAATGCGGCGGTCTTGCCGGTGCCCGTCTGGGCCTGCCCCGCCACGTCGAAGCCGGCAAGCAAGCGCGGCAGGGTCTGGGCCTGGATCGGGGTACAGCGCTCGAATCCCGCATCGGCGATGCCGCGGGCGACGGGTTCAGGCAGGTGCAGGCCGGTGAAGGAAAGGTCCGAGAATTGCTGGTGTGTCAACGGATCACTACT
Source organism: uncultured Gammaproteobacteria bacterium (assembly GCA_963728615.1). GTDB lineage: Bacteria > Pseudomonadota > Gammaproteobacteria > Steroidobacterales > Steroidobacteraceae > SCUD01. Next base: position 501,671 of record CAVSKQ010000003.1, on the reverse strand, counting down.
TTGGGCGTCATCACTTGAAAAAAAGCCTCCGACACGTTACAAAAGGGTCCTAGCGGTGCGGTTCCCCGCACGTATTGCTCCCAAACGCGCTGAATATTGTGCCGCATCGGGCATTCGCCCGTCACCGATCAACTTGAAACCAGGAGAAATGCCCGCGTGAGCGGCAATATCGTCCATACGACCGATGCGACGTTCGACAACGACGTCCTCAAATCCGATACGCCCGTCCTGCTCGACTTCTGGGCCGAGTGGTGCGGCCCCTGCAAGGCGATCGCCCCCATCCTCGACGACATCGCGAATGACTACGCGGGCCGGGTGAAGGTGGCAAAGCTCAACATCGACGACAACCGCCAGACGCCCGTCAAGTACGGCGTACGGGGCATCCCGACCCTGATCCTGTTCAAGAACGGCGCCCCCGAGGCGCAGCAGGTGGGCCTCGTCGGGAAGTCCAAGCTGGCGGCCCTGCTGGACCAGCACCTATGAGGGGCTATCTCGGCAACCAGGCCCGCAACCGCCAGAAGGGCCATCGCAACCGCGGCGGCGGCGGACCGCGCCACAGCCAGGAAGGCCTCCCGGTCGACGACCACACGGGGATGGACGGGCCGGACGGCGACATCATCTCGCCGGAGGAGCTCGCCGCGTCGCGAAGCGCGATGAGCCTCACGGTGCTGAAGAACAAGCCGGTGCACGAGCTCGTCACCATGGCGGAAGGCATGGGCCTCGAGAACATGGCCCGCCAGCGCAAGCAGGACGTGATCTTCTCGATCCTGAAGGCGCACGCCAGGGGCGGCGAGGACATCTACGGCGACGGCGTCCTCGAGATCCTCCAGGACGGCTTTGGCTTCCTCCGTTCCGCAGACAGTTCCTACCTCGCCGGGCCCGACGACATCTACGTCAGCCCGAGCCAGATCCGGCGCTTCAACCTCCGCACCGGCGACTCGATCTCGGGACTGATCCGCCCGCCGAAGGACGGCGAGCGCTACTTCGCGCTGCTGAAGGTCGGCGAGATCAACTACGACACGCCGGAGAGCGCGCGCCACAAGCTGCTGTTCGAGAACCTCACGCCGCTGCACCCGACCAAGCGCCTGAAGCTCGAGCGCGGCAACGGGTCCACCGAGGACCTGACGGCGCGCATGATCGACCTGATGGCGCCGCTCGGCAAAGGGCAGCGCGGCCTCATCATCTCGCCGCCGAAGGCCGGCAAGACGATGCTCCTGCAGAACATCGCCACCTCCATCACCTGGAACCACCCCGACGTCTACCTGATCGTGCTGCTCATCGACGAGCGGCCCGAGGAAGTGACCGAGATGTCGCGCACGGTCAAGGGCGAGGTCGTGGCCTCGACCTTCGACGAGCCGGCGAGCCGGCATGTGCAGGTCGCCGAGATGGTGATCGAGAAGGCGAAGCGGCTGGTCGAGCACAAGCGCGACGTGGTCGTGCTGCTCGACTCGATCACGCGCCTCGCTCGCGCCTACAACACCGTCGTGCCGAGCTCGGGCAAGGTGCTGACGGGCGGCGTGGACGCGAACGCCCTGCAGCGGCCGAAGCGCTTCTTCGGCGCGGCGCGCAACGTCGAGGAGGGCGGCTCGCTGACCATCATCGCGACCGCGCTGATCGACACCGGCTCGCGCATGGACGACGTGATCTACGAGGAGTTCAAGGGCACCGGCAACAGCGAGATCCACCTCGACCGGCGCATCTCCGAGAAGCGCGTGTTCCCGGCTTTCAACATCAACCGCTCGGGCACGCGCCGCGAGGAGCTGATCACCTCGCAGGACGAGCTGGCGAAGATCTGGATCCTCAGGAAGCTGCTGCACCCGATGGACGAGCTCGCCGCGGTCGAATTCCTCATCGACAAGATGAAGGACACGAAGACCAACGGGGAATTCTTCGATTCCATGAAGCGCGGATGAGCGAGGCACTGCGCCACTTGCGCCGGGTCGACCCGGTGATGGCGCAGCTCATTCGCCGCGCCGGCCCGTACGCGGCCGGTCCCCGGCGCGGAGTCGGTCCCTACGAGTCGCTCGTGCGCGCGGTCGCGTACCAGCAGCTCACGGGCAAGGCCGCGGAGACGATCCTCGGCCGCTTCTACGCGCTCTACGGGCTCGACTGCTGCCCGGAACCCGCCGCCCTCGTCGCGACGCCGGTGGAGCGCCTTCGCGGCTGCGGCTTCTCGCGCGCCAAGGCGGCGTCCATCAAGGACATCGCGGCGCGGACCCTCGACGGCACGATCCCGACGCGCCGGGCGCTCGCGCGCATGAAGAATGAAGCCATCATCGAGCGGCTGATCGAAGCGCGCGGCGTCGGCCGCTGGACCGTGGAGATGTTCCTGATGTTCACGCTCGGACGGCCGGACGTCCTGCCGGTTGACGACTACGGCATCCGGCTCGGCTACAAGATCGCCTACGGCAAGCGAATGCTGCCGAAACCGAAGGCGCTCGCGAGGCTCGGTGAGATGTGGGCGCCGTATCGCACGACGGCCTCGTGGTACCTTTGGCGCGCGGTGGACATGCACAGGGCGAAGCGTGGATAGGCTCCGCGAGGCGCTCGAACGCCGACGAGGTGATGCTTGGCGACGGCGCCATGGGCACGATGCTGCACCGCGCCGGTCTCACGGACGGCGCGCCGGAGCGCTGGAACGTCGAGCGGCCGGACGTCGTGTCGTCCATCTATCGCGCGTACGTCGAGGCAGGCAGCGACTTCATCTCGACCAACACCTTCGGCGGAACGCGCAATCGCCTGCAGCTCGACGGCCTTGCGGACCGCGTTGCCGAGCTCAACGAAGCCGGCGCGCGCCTCGCGCGCGAGGCGGCGGGCAGACCGCTTGGTTGCCGGATCCATCGGGCCGACCGGCGAGCTCATGGAGCCTCTGGGCCTGCTGACGCCCGACGGCGCACGCGCAATCGTTCGCGCGAGCAGGCCGGCGCGCTCAAGGCGGGCGGCGTCGATTTCGCGCTCATCGAGACCATGAGCGCGCTGGAGGAAGCGCAGGCCGCAGTCGACGGCGTCCGCGAGGCGGGCCTGCCGGTCGCCGTGACGATGAGCTTCGACACCAACTTCCACACCATGATGGGCATCAAGCCGGCGAAGGCGGTCGCAACGCTGTCCGGCTGGGGCGTGGGATTCATCGGCGCCAACTGCGGGAACGGGCCAGCCGAGATCGAGCGCATCATGACCGAGATGTCGCAGGCGAGGCCCGCGGGAGTCGTCCTCATGGCCAAGTCGAATGCCGGCATGCCGCGCTGGAAGGACGACCGCATCACCTACGGCGGCACGCCGGAGGTCATGGCCGACTATGCGCGGCGCATGCGGGAACTCGGCGTGCGCATGATCGGCGGCTGCTGCGGCAGCACGCCGGAGCACATCGCGGCCATGCGCGCTGCGCTGGATCAGGGAACCAGGTAGACCGCCGTCAGCGTGATGAGGAAGGCGACGACCGCGACCAGCGCGTGAACGACGATGACGGCGTTCGGCAGGCGCTTCTGGTCCATGTGCTGCACGGCGAGGTAGAGCCCGCCCAGCGCGGCGATGCCGAACAGCCACAATGCCCAGGGCCCTGCGCCCCGCAGGCCGATTTCGCGCGATGCGATCAGCAGGATGATGACGCCCGAGACGGCAAGCAGGCCGTGCGTCGCGGCGACGATGCCGCGGGGTGGCGTGCGGCCGCGAAAGTGCTGCACCGCGATGTACAGGCCGACGACCGCGCCGAGCGCGATGAGTAGCACTGCAAGATTGAACATGTGATTTCTCCTTATTGCGAACCCGTGACACGCCAGATGACGTTGCCGACGTCGTCGGCGACGAGCAGCGCGCCGGCCTTGTCGACGGCGACGCCCACGGGCCGGCCGCGGGCATTGCCGTCGTCGTCAAGGAAGCCGGTCAGGACGTCGAGGGGCGGGCCGGAAGGCTTGCCGTCGCGAAACGGCACGAAGATCACCTTGTAGCCCGAGTGGGGCTTGCGGTTCCATGAGCCGTGCTGCCCGACGAACATGCCGCTGCCGAACTGCGGCGCCAGGCGTGCGCCCTCCGCGAGCGCAAGGCCGAGCGACGCTGTGTGGGGCCCGAGCGCGTAATCGGGCTTGATGGCCTTTGCGACGAGATCCGGACGCGGCGGCTGCACGCGCTCGTCCACGACCTGGCCGTAATAGCTGTAGGGCCAGCCGTAGAAGGCACCGGGCTTTACCGAAGTCATGTAGTCGGGGACGAGGTCGCCACCGATCGCGTCGCGCTCGTTGACCACCGTCCACAGCACGCCGGTCATGGGCTCCCAGGCCATTCCGTTCGGGTTGCGAAGGCCGGATGCGTACACCCGGCGGGCGCCGGTCGCCGCGTCGATCTCGAGGATCGCAGCGCGGTCGACTTCCTTGTCCATGCCATGCTCGGCGACGTTGCTGTTCGATCCGACCGTGACGTAGAGCTTCGAGCCGTCCGGACTCGCGATGACGTTCTTCGTCCAGTGATGGTTCAACTCGCCGCCGGGCAGGTCCGCAACCTTCGTGCCACGCCCCTCGATCGTGGTCGCCCCCGGCCGGTAGGGAAAGCGGACGAGTGCGTCGGTGTTTGCGACGTAGAGCTGGTCCCTGACGAGCGCCATGCCGAACGGCGAGTTGAGTTCCGTCAACAGGGCCGAGCGCTTGTCCGCGCTGCCGTCGCCGTCGGTATCCCGGAGGAGCGTGATGCGATTCGCGCTCGGCACGGCGGCGCCCGCGCGCTTCATGACCTTGCCCATCACCCAGCCCTTGACGCCGAGCAGCTCCTCGCGCAAGGGCCGTTCGGGCGCGTTGGTCTCGGCGACGAGCACGTCGCCGTTCGGGAGGACGTGGATCCACCGCGGATGATCCAGGCCGTCGGCAAAGGCGGAAACCCGCAACCCGGCCGCGACGAGCGGGGTCTCGCCCTCGTTCCAGCCGACGGCCGGAGCGATGTTGACGACCGGCACGTAGCCCTCGTCGTCGGGCGGCGGCAGCCGCGGGTCCGGGCCGGTCCCGTCCGCGACCTGCAGCCGGGCCGTGCTGCCGCAGCCGGCGAGCGTGAGTGCAGCAATCCATGCCGCCCACGACTGATGATGCGTGCGCATGCTCCCCGGCACCGTCGTACGCCGCCCGTCAGCCTGTCTGTCAGACGGCGCCGCATGCGGCCAGCAGATTGAGGCTAGCTCACAGCGCCCGCCAGCCTATGTCGCGCCTGAACTGCATGCCGTCCCATCGGATCCGTTCGACGAGGGCGTAGGCCGCCTGCTGCGCGGCCGCGACGCCATCGCCGAGGCCGACGGCGCAAAGCACGCGTCCCCCCGCGGTGACCACGCCGCCTTCGTTCGCGCGCGTGGCCGCGTGAAAGACCTTGCCGGGCAGTTTCGCGGCATCCTCGAGACCATTGATGACGTCGCCGGTGCGCGGCTCGTCCGGGTAGCCGCCTGCCGCGAGGACGACGCCGAGGGCGACGCGCGGATCCCACTCGGCCCGTACCGAATCGAGACGGCCGGCAAGCGCCGCCTCGCACAGCGTCACGAGGTCGCTCGTGAGACGCGAGAGCACGGGCTGCGTTTCCGGGTCGCCGAAGCGGCAGTTGAACTCCAGCACGTTCGGCGTGCCGTTCTTCGCGATCATGATGCCCGCATAGAGGAAGCCGGTGTAAGGCATGCCCTCTGCGGAGAGGCCGGCGATCGTCGGGTCGATCACCTCGCGCATGATCCGCGCGAAGATCTCCGGCGTCACGACCGGCGCGGGCGAGTACGCGCCCATGCCGCCGGTGTTGGGGCCCGCGTCGCCGTCGCCGAGACGCTTGTGGTCCTGCGATGTCGCGAGCGGCAGCACGTGACGGCCGTCCGCCATGACGATGAAGCTCGCTTCCTCGCCTTCGAGGAATTCCTCGACGACGACCACGCGGCCGGCGTCGCCGAAACCGCCCGCGAACATGTCTTCGGCGGCCCGGATGGCTTCGTCGGCGCTTGCGGCGATGATCACCCCCTTGCCCGCGGCGAGGCCGTCTGCCTTCACCACGATCGGCGGGCGCTGGGCGCGGATCGCCGCGGGATCGAAGGTCTCGCGCGTGAACGCGGCGTGACGCGCCGTCGGGATGCCGTGGCGCACCAGGAATTCCTTGGTGAACTGCTTGCTGCCCTCCAGCCGCGCCGCGAGCTTGCGCGGCCCGAAGCAGGCGAGGCCCGCGGCCTCGAACGCGTCCACGACGCCGGCGACCAGGGGGCCCTCCGGACCCACGATCGTGAGGCCGACGCCCTCGATGCGCGCGAGCGCGACGAGGCCGGCGACGTCCGTTGCGGCGACCGCGGCATTGCGGCACTTCGGTTCGAGCGCGGTGCCGGCGTTGCCGGGCGCGACGATCACCTCGGTGACGCGCGGCGACTGTGCAAGCTTCCACGCCAGCGCATGTTCGCGGCCGCCGCCGCCGATCACCAGGACCTTCACTCGATCCTCAGTGCCGGAAGTGGCGCATGCCGGTGAAAACCATCGCGATGCCGCGCTCGTCGGCCGCGGCGATGACCTCGTCGTCGCGCAGCGATCCGCCCGGCTGTATCACCGCCCGGATGCCGAGCCCGGCCGCGGCGTCGAGCCCGTCGCGGAACGGAAAGAACGCGTCGGAGGCCATCACGCAGCCCGCGACTTCGAGGTTCGCATCGGCCGCCTTCATCGCCGCGAGCCGCGTCGAGACGACGCGGCTCGACTGCCCGGCGCCGATCCCGACGGTGCGACCGTCCTTCGCGAACACGATGGCATTCGACTTCACGAACTTGCACACGCGCCAGGCGAAGAGCAGGTCCGCAAGCTCGGGCGCGTCCGGGGCACGTCGGGTTACGGTCTCGAGGTCCGAAGCGCCGATTGCGCCTTCGTCCCGCGACTGCGCGAGCAGCCCGCCGGTGACCGACTTGAGGTCGAGCGCCGAAGGGGCAAGGCCATCGAGCGGCCCGGTCTCCAGCACGCGGATGTTCTGCTTGCCGGCGAGTGCCGCCAGCGCCTCTGGCTCGCAGGAGGGCGCCGCGATCACCTCGACGAACTGCCGCTCGAGGATGGCGGCAGCGGTCCCTGGATCGAGTGGCCGGTTGAAGGCGATGATCCCGCCGAAGGCCGAGGTCGTGTCCGGCTCATAGGCCCTGAGGTAAGCGTCGCGAAGGCTCACCGCGACCGCGACGCCGCAGGGATTGGCGTGCTTGACGATGACGCAGGCCGCGCCCTCGAACTGGCGGACGCATTCGATTGCGGTGTCGGCGTCGGCGATGTTGTTGTACGAGAGTTCCTTGCCTTGCAACTGCCGTGCCGTCGCGACCGATGCGCCCGCGGACAGCGGGTCGGCGTAGAAGGCCGCCGCCTGGTGCGGGTTCTCGCCGTAGCGCAGCTCCTGCCTCTTGCGGAATCCGGGTGCCAGGAAATCCGGAAACACGCGATCGCCCTGCTGGCGGCGCAGCCATCCGGACACCATCGCGTCGTATTGCGCCGTGTGCCCGAAGGCTTTCGCCGCGAGCCGGCGCCGGCTTGCCTCGGTGACGCCACCCGCGCGCAGTTCCGCGAGCGCGCCCGCGTAGTCCGCGGGATCGACGAGGACCGCGACGCGCCCGTGGTTCTTGGCGGCGGCCCGCAGCATCGCGGGACCCCCGACGTCGATGTTCTCGATCGCGTCCTCGTAGCGGCAGCCCGGACGCGCAATGGTCTCGGCGAACGGATAGAGGTTGATGACGAGGACGTCGATCGGCTCGATGCCCTGTTCGCGCATGACCGCATCGTCGGTGCCGGTGCGGCCGAGCAGGGCGCCGTGGACTTTCGGGTGCAGGGTCTTCACGCGCCCGTCCATGATCTCCGGGAAGCCCGTCAGCGTGGACACCTCGGTCACGGGGAGGGCCGCCCCGGCGATCGTGCGCGCCGTGCCGCCGGTCGAGATCAGCGAAAAGCCGAGCGCGGCGAGTTCGCGCGCCAGGTCGACGATGCCGGTCTTGTCGGAAACGGAGAGCAACGCCCGCCGGGCGTTCGGCCGCACCATCTCGTCAGGAAGCGAGTCCGTACTCGCGCAGCTTCTTGCGCAGGGTGCCGCGGTTGATGCCGAGGATGGTCGCCGCGCGGCTCTGGTTGCCATCGGCGTAGTCCATCACGGCCTGGAACAGCGGCATTTCCACTTCGCGCATGACGAGGTCGTAGAGGCGGCCCGGGCGGTGGCCATTCAGGCTGTCGAAGTAGCGGCTGAGCGCCTGCTCGGTGTGGGCGCGCAGGGGTATTTCGCGGGCGTGTCCGTTGACGGGACGGAGATAGTGCGGGCGGCGCGTCGCCTGCGCCCTCTGCTTCGCGGTCATTGCCAAGTGGCCCCCGATTCTCGCAGTCCGTTTTCGGTCAGGCTGCCTGTGCCCTGCGGCCGATCAGTCCTGACAGGAATTCGCAGGTATGCAGGTGCTGCTCCCTTGCGCATTCCGTCGTCAACAGCACGGCTGGCAAGTGCCCGACCTCCGGATGGAGACGGCAATACCAACCGAGATGCTTGCGCGCCACGCGAACACCTTTTGCCTCGCCGTAGAACGAGTAAAGGGCCTCGAGGTGCGAAAGCATGATAGCACGTACTTCTTCCAGCGCAGGCGGCGCAGCCGCATTTCCCGCAAATCCCGCGCGCAGTTCGCGGAAGATCCAGGGCCGTCCCTGGGCCGCGCGCCCGATCATCACGCCGTCGGCGCCGCTTTGTTCCAGCGCACTCAATGCCTTGGCCGCACAATCGATGTCGCCGTTGACGAACACCGGCACGCGGACGGCGCGCTTGACGGCCGCGACCGTTTCGTATTCGGCTTCGCCCGCGAAAAAATCCGCGCGCGTGCGCCCGTGCACGGCGAGGGCGGCGATGCCCGCGTCCTCCGCGATGCGCGCGATGGCGACGGCGTTGCGGTTGTCGCGGTCCCAACCGGTGCGCATCTTGAGCGTGACCGGGACGCCCGCCGCAACGACGACGCCGGCGAGGATGCGCGCCACGAGCCCTTCGTCGCGCATGAGCGCAGAGCCCGCTGCGCGGTTGCAGACCTTCTTGGCCGGGCAGCCAAAATTGATGTCGATGACCTGCGCGCCGAGCTCGACGTTCATGCGGGCCGCGTCGGCCATCATGGCAGGGTCATAACCCGCAATCTGCACGACGCGTGGCTCCGGCTCGCCGCGATGGTCGAGCCGGTGGCGCGTCTTCGGCGTATTCCACAGGCGCAGGTCCGACGTCACCATCTCGGATGCGGCGACGCCGGCGCCCATGCGTCGGCATAGCCGGCGGAAAGGCAAGTCAGTGACCCCCGCCATCGGCGCGAGCGCAAGCGGCGCCGCGAGCTCGTAGGAACCGATCTTCACGGGCCTGCGGTCTTGATCTGGCTGGAGCAGCGCACGCCGCCTGTCGCCGGCAGGCAGACGTCGAGCTCGAAGCCGACGGCCTCGGGCCCCGGATCGACGATGCGGATGAGCGCGTCGGCCCGTTCGCCCGGGCCAAGATGACCCCCGACGCCGGTGCCCGGCAGGTAATCCGCCGGCCCGATGTCGCGCAGGCCGAGTGTCCCGCCAAAGCGGTCCTGCAGGGTGAGCCGCAGCAGCGGGAACGGCTGGGCGTAAGACGCGCGGTTCACGATGCTGGCGCGCAGCATGAGGCGATTCGCCTCGTTCGGGTCGCTGGCTGCTCCCCATTGGCGAAGCTCATAGGCCGAGAGATCGGTGGGCGCCAGCATCGAGAGTCCGAGTAACGCATACACGCCAGCAATCGCGGGCCCGAGAGACGGGCTCCGTACGAGCGCATCGCGCTGGCTGTGGACGATCTGCAGCACGAGGAGGAACGCGAGCACCGAGACGCCGGCGATCCAGGGCCAGCGCTGGGCCAGCAAACCGCGCGACTCGTCGGGTTCGAACTCCTCCGCCGCCGCAGCGCGCGACGCGGCCTCTTCGACGAGGCGTTTTCGCATTTCGTCGGGGATCAGGATGCGCGGGGCCGTGTGCCCGCTCGCCGTAGGCTTCTTCAGCGTCGCTGGCGGCGCTGGCAACGGTGGCGGTGCCGGCGGAGCAGGAGCGGCTGGCGGCGCACGCTTTGGAGTTGGCGGCGGGGCCGACGGCGAGGGTGGGGCGACCGCCACCGGCTCCACGGTTTCGAGCACGATGGATTCGACTACCGGTTCTTCTTCATCTGCTTCTTCTTCTTCTTCTTCTTCCTCAGGCGACTCGTCCCGCTCGTCGAGCACCAGGATCGGATGTTCATCGGTGCTGTCGAGATCGACCGCACCGCGACTTGCGACGACGAAGAGGCGATCGAGGTCTGCGGCGTCACCGTGGAACTCCATGGCGCGCTCATCATCTTCCGGCTCGGGTTTGGGTTCATCCGCGGGAGCGGGAGCGGGAGCGGGTTCAGGTTCGGGCTCAGACTTCGCGTCCGCCGGCAACTCGGAGACGACCGACAATTCGACCGGCGCCGACAACTCGATATTCTCGCCGCCCGGGAGCTCCTCGACAGTCATCGAATCGTCCGGCGACGGTGCTTCCGCCTCGGCGCCGGGCTTGAACGCCTGCTCGCTCAGGTTCTCGAGCGCGTTGAAGGTCGTCGCGCACACGCCGCAGCGCACGTCGCCTTGCGCGATCCGAAGCGCCTCCGCGGTGACGCGAAAGACCGTCGCACAATCAGGGCATTGCGTATACACGCCTACTCCGCGCGCCGGCGGCCCGCGAGCAGGGTCCAACCTTCGCGTTCCGCTTTCGGGTCGATATCAAACCACGGCTCATAGGCCCGCGCCACCTCGGCGGCCTGGCGCGTCAACAGGCCGGCGAGCACGATCTCGCCGCCCGGGCGTGCAAGGCGCGCGAGACGCGGCGCGAGTCCGACCAGCGGCCCGGCCAGGATGTTGGCGAGGACGAGGTCGAATGCTCCAGTGACCGTTTCCACGCGCTCTGCAACCTCAACCCGCGGTGCCAGGCCGTTCCTGGCCGCGTTCTCGCGTGTCGCGATGAGGGCCTGCGGATCGATGTCAAAGGCGACGGCCGACAGCGCGCCGAGCTTGAGTGCGGCGAGCGCGAGGATCCCGGAGCCGCAGCCATAGTCCAGGACGCGCTCGCCGCCCTGAATCCTGCCATCCAGCCACTCGAGGCACAGCGCCGTCGTCGCGTGCGTGCCGGTGCCGAACGCGAGGCCCGGATCCAGCTCGAGAACGACCGGTGCGGGCGGGTCCGGCCGTTGTCCCGCCGGCGCGACACACAACCGGCGGCCGAAGCGCAGGGGCCTGAAGTCCTTGAGCCACTCGCGCTCCCAGGCGCGGTCCTCGACGTGCTCGATCGAGATGGCGCCGGGCGGGAGCGCAAGCACGACGGCGAGCGTCGCTGCCGCGACGCCGGGATCCGCCGACAGGTCGAAGAGCGCACGCAGGCGCACGGCCTGCCACACCGGCGTCTCGCCCGGCGCCGGCTCGAGCAGCGGCTCGTTTCCAGCGTCGACAATCGAGACGGCAATGGCGCCGAGGCGCGTGCAGGCGTCATCGGCGCGCATGAGCACATGGCCTGGAAGCTCGAGGACGAGCTGGTGGAATGGCATCGACCGGCCGGCTGCGCTTTATTTCAGGCCGAGGCGGCGCTCGAGATAGTGGATGTCGAGGCCGCCCTGGCGGAACGCCGAGTGCCCGAAGATCTCCTGGTGCAGCGGGGCATTCGTCTTGATGCCTTCGACGACCATCTCCGAGAGGGCGTTGCGCATGCGCGCGATCGCCGTGTCGCGGGTCTCGCCGTAGGAAATCAGCTTTGCGATCAACGAGTCGTAGAACGGCGGCACGTTGTAGCCCGAGTACAGGTGGCTGTCGACGCGGATACCCGGCCCGCCCGGCGCATGCCAGAGGCGGACCGGCCCGGGCGAAGGCGCGAAGGTCTTCGGGTCCTCGGCGTTGATGCGGCATTCCATGGCCCAGCCGCGCAGCACGATGTCCTCCTGCTTGAACGGCAGGGGCTCGCCGGCCGCGATTCGCAGCTGCATCTTGACGATGTCGATGCCCGTGACGAGCTCGGTGACCGGGTGCTCGACCTGCACGCGCGTGTTCATCTCGATGAAGTAGAAGTTCCCGTCCTCGTACAGGAACTCGAGGGTGCCGGCGCTACGGTAGCCGACGGCCGTGCAGGCGGCGACGAGGCGCTCGGTCATCTCGGCTCGCTGCTTCGCGGTGATGCCCGGCGCGGGCGACTCCTCGATGATCTTCTGGCGCCGGCGCTGCAGCGAACAGTCGCGCTCGCCGAGGCAGACGACGCTGCCGTAGTTGTCGCCCAGCACCTGGAACTCGATGTGCCGCGGCTTCTCGAGGAATTTCTCCATGTAGACCATGTCGTTGCCGAAAGCCGCGAGAGCCTCGGTCTTCGCCACGTTGATGGCGTTCACGAGCGTCGCGTCGCTGTGGACGACGCGCATGCCGCGCCCGCCGCCGCCGCCGGAAGCCTTGATGATCACCGGGTAGCCGATCGACCGCGCCATCCGGAAGCACTCGTCCTGGTCCTCGGGCAGCGGGCCGTCGGAGCCCGGCACGCAGGGAACGCCGTGCTCCTTCATCGCGCGGATGGCCGAGACCTTGTCGCCCATCTGGCGGATGGTCTCGCTCTTCGGGCCGACGAAGACGAAGCCGCTGTTCTCGACGCGCTCGGCGAAGTCCGCGTTCTCGGAGAGGAAGCCGTAGCCCGGGTGGATGCCGACCGCATCCGTGACCTCGGCGGCGCTGATGATGGCGGGCATGTTCAGGTAGCTTTCGCGCGAATTGGGCGGCCCGATGCAGACTGTCTCGTCGGCGAGCAGGACGTGCTTCAGGTTCTGGTCGGCCGTCGAATGGACGGCGACCGTCTTGATGCCGAGCTCGCGGCAGGCGCGCAGGATGCGCAGCGCGATCTCGCCGCGGTTGGCGATGACGATCTTGTCCAGCATCCCGCTTACTCGATCGCGAACAGGGGCTGGCCGAATTCGACCGGTTCGCCGTTCTTGGCGAGCACCGCGACGACCTTGCCGGCGCGCTCGCTTTCGATCTGGTTCATCATCTTCATGGCTTCGATGATGCAGAGCACCTGGCCGACGCGGACCTCCTGGCCCACCTCGACGAACGACTTCGCGCCCGGGGCGGGCGAGGCATAGAACGTGCCGACCATGGGCGCGGTCACGAGGTTTTCGTCGCGGGCGGCCGGGGCCGGCGCGGCGGCAGGTGCGGGCGGGGCAGCTGCCGGGGCCGGCGCGGCGCCCGCGGGCGGCGCCGGGGCCGGCGCAGCGGCGTATTGGGTCACGACCGGCGCGCTCTGGACGTTCCGCGCGATGCGGACCGACTCCTCGCCCTCGGTGATCTCGATCTCTGCCAGCCCCGATTCCTCGAGCAGCTCGATGAGTTTCTTGATCTTGCGGATATCCATTACTTTCCCCCGGAAGGTCCTTCGAGGCGGTCGAGCGCCGCCTGGAGTGCGAGCTCATAGCCCTGCGCTCCGAGGCCGACGATGCTGCCCGCCGCGATGTCCGAAAAATACGAGTGCTGGCGGAAGGGCTCCCGCGCGTGCACGTTGGACAGGTGCACTTCGATGAACGGGACCCCGACCGCGAGCAAGGCATCGCGAAGCGCGATGCTCGTGTGGGTGAAGGCACCCGGATTGAGGATGACGAAGTCGGCCGGTTCGGCTGCGAGTGCCTGGACCCGGTCGACCAGCTCGTGCTCGGCATTGCTCTGGAAGCTCTCGAGCGTCGCGCCCCGCTGCAAAGCGGCAGTCCGCAGCCGCTCCTCGATCGCGGGAAGCGTCACGTCTCCGTACCAGCCGGGTTCGCGCCGGCCCAGCAGGTTCAGGTTGGGACCATTGATGAGCAGGATCCGAGGCACGCCGCATTCAACCGGACATTCGGCGACTTGTCCAGAAAAAGCGCCGATAAGGGATCGAACGGCGCCGATCTGGCGCCAATCTAGCTGATTCGGGGTACTTCGGCCTTGATCCGGGCCTGCGCGGTCTCAAGGTCGATCTGGCCGGCATCCACTGCGCGGACAAGGGACAGGATGGCGTCCGCCTGCGGGCGGTGCAACTCGCCCACGTGGATGGTGACGATGCGGCCGGACGCGTCCACGAACGCGGTGAAGGGCAGGCCGAGCGACTCGACGCCGAAGGCGCGCGCCGCATCGAGGCCATCCTGCTCGCCGATCAGGACCGTGTAGTCGATCGGCGTCGATTCGAGGTAGCTCAACACGTCTTCCCGAAAGTCGATGGCGATGCCGATCAGGGCGATATCCGGCCACGCGCCGTCTTTCGCGAGCGCATTCAGCATCGGGATCTCGCGCCGGCAGGGTGCGCACCAGGTTGCCCAGAAATTGATCACTTGCGGCTTGCCGTTCCACTCCGAGAGGGCACGTGGCTTGCCATGGCGGTCGGCCAGCGTGATCTCGGGGCGCCGCTCGGGGATGACCGCTGCCGGGGGTGACGGCGGAGCCGCGGCCTGCGGCGGCACGGCCGTTTCAGCTGCCAGATCGCCGCGGCTTGCCAGCCAATACGCGCCGAAGCCGGCGCCCAGCGCAAGGAGGAAGGCGAGGATCCAGCGTCCGGCTTGTCCCATCGTCAGCATTCTCGCGCGAAGCGCGCGAGATGCGAACGGAAGTCTTCCGCCTTGACGAAGCCGACGAGCCGGAACGGCCGGCATTCGCGGCCGTGGGTGCCGAAGAAAGCCGTGGTGGGCGGGCCGTAGACGCCGAAGCGACGGAACAGGGCCTGATCGGCTTCATTGTTCGCGGTCACGTCAGCCTTGAGGAGGACATACCCGGCGAGGTCTTCCTGCACCTCGGGCACGGAGAAGGTGTACTTCTCCATTTCCTTGCAGGAGACACACCAGTCGGCATAGAAGTCGAGCATGGCGGGCTTGCCGGCCGCCTGGGCGGCGGCGAGCTCACGGTCGAGTTCGTCGATGGACGCAATCATGCGAAACGGCAGGGCCTCGACGGTGCCGGCCGTTGCCAGGCCGCCGACACCCGGAAGCGACGCGCCACGCAGCGGTTGCAGCGGGTCGTGCCCGCCCGCAGCGGCGCCGACCATCATGATGACGCCCCAGACGATGGCTCCGAGGCCGAGGCCGCGGGCAACCAGCCTGCCGGTGCTTCGGCCCGCGCTCGTCCGTCCGAAGCCGCCGAAGTAGTAACCGCCGACGATCACGAGCAGCGCCCAAAGCGCGAGCGTCAGGGATCCGGGCAGGATGCGCTCGAGCATCCAGACCGCCACCCCGAGGAACAGCACGCCGAACAACGCCTTGACGGTGGACATCCAGGGGCCGGCATGAGGCAGGAAACG
Organism: uncultured Gammaproteobacteria bacterium; assembly: GCA_963728615.1. Lineage (GTDB taxonomy): Bacteria > Pseudomonadota > Gammaproteobacteria > Steroidobacterales > Steroidobacteraceae > SCUD01. Next base: position 486,408 of record CAVSKQ010000003.1, on the reverse strand, counting down.
GCCGCCGGCGACGCCGACGAGCAAGAGTGGCGCGCCCATGCCGATGCCCATGGCGAAAAGCGCCAGCGCACCGCGCATGACGTCTCCCGTCTGGCCGATCACGGCGAGCGCCGCGACCATCGGCGGGGCGACGCAGGCCGTGACGACCAGCGCCGACAACGCGCCCATTGCGGCGGTGCCGACGAAGCTTCCCGATTTCTGCCGGCCCGACACGCTCGCGAGCCGCGTCTCGAGCGCCGCCGGGATCTTGAGGTCGAAAAGGCCGAACATCGCGAGTGCGAGGACGACGAAGAGCCCCGCGAAGGCGATGATGATCCACGGATGCTGGAAGAAGGCCTGGGCCTGCTGCCCCGCCGCGGCAAACGCCGCACCTGCGATCGTGTAAGTCAGCGCCATCCCGAGCACATAGGTGACGGACAGCAGGAACGAGCGGCGTGGCGTCGCTGCCGCACCTTGACCCGCGATGATGCCGGAGAGGATCGGGATCATGGGCAGAACGCAGGGCGTGAACGCAAGCAGCAATCCGAATCCGAAGAAGCTCGCCATGATCGCGAACAGGCTGCCGCCGGCGATGAGGCTCGACAGCCGGTCCTGCTCGGACACCATCGGCGCCGCTTCGCTGGCCGCGGGCGTGCCGGGCGGGGGCAGCTCGATGGCGACGGTCTTCGTCACCGGCGGGTAACAGAGGCCGGCGTCCGCGCAGCCCTGGTAGCTCACCTGGATCTCGAACGACGAGGCGCCCTCGGGACGCGTCACCGGCACGGTCGCGCTCAGGATCCCGTAGTAAACCTCGACGTCGCCGAAGAACTCGTCCGTCTTCTTCTTGCCGTCCGGCATCGCGATGTCGCCCAGTGCGAACCCGGGCGTCTCGGTCTTGGCCGACGTGCGGTGGCGATACAGGTAGTAGCCAGGCGCGACCTGCCAGTCGAGCAGGACGCGATCGCCGCCGTCGGCCAGCGCCGTGAACACGAAAGCCTGGTCGACCGGCAGGAATTGGTCATCGTTGGAGACGGGTCCGAGCAGTCCCTGCGCGGTGACTGCGCCCGAAAGGAGGAGCGCAAGGACGGCGAGTGCATTCCTTAATTTCATCATCGCGGGCGAGAGGTTAGCCGCCTCACGACGGCTTGTCGCGACGGCCTGCCCGATTTTGCCATCGCGGGCCCCGATCGAAGGTCGCCGGAAGCCTACACAGGGCAGTATTTTCAATGGGTTAGGGGCCTTTATCACTCGGTCGCCGAGAGTGCTTGAATTTGGGTCGTCAATCCCTATCATTGGCAGTCGATCAGGGAGAGTGCCAAAGCGTAAGCAGGGCTGTCCCGGCCATTCACCGTGAATTTTCCAAGGAGTGTTGAACCATGAAGATCCGTCCGCTTCATGATCGTGTGATCGTCAAGCGCGAAGACGAAGAGCGCAAATCCCCCGGTGGCATCGTGATCCCGGATACGGCGGCCGAGAAGCCGGTCCGCGGGAAGATCGTCGCGGTCGGCAAGGGCAAGATCCTGGAAGACGGCAAGGTCCGTCCGCTCGACGTGAAAGTCGGCGACAAGATCCTGTTCGGCAAGTACGGCGGAACCGAAGTCAAGGTCGACGGCGAAGACCTCCTCGTGATGCGCGAGGAAGACGTCATGGCCGTCATCGAAAAGTAATCCAGAGGAACACGCAATCATGGCAGCCAAGGAAGTCCGTTTTTCCGACGACGCGCGCACCCGCATGGTCCGCGGCGTCAACCTGCTCGCGAACGCCGTCAAGGCGACGCTGGGCCCGAAGGGTCGCAACGCCGTGCTCGAGAAGAGCTTCGGCGCCCCGACCATCACCAAGGATGGCGTCTCCGTCGCCAAGGAAATCGAGCTGAAGGACAAGTTCGAGAACATGGGCGCGCAGATGGTGAAGGAAGTCGCGTCCTCGACCTCCGACGAGGCCGGTGACGGCACCACGACTGCCACCGTGCTCGCGCAGGCGATCATCCGCGAGGGCATGAAGGCCGTTGCCTCGGGCATCAACCCGATGGACGTCAAGCGCGGCGTCGACCTCGCGGTCGTTGCGGCGGTCGCGGAGCTGAACAAGCTCAGCAAGCCCTGCAAGGACTCGAAGGCGATCGCCCAGGTCGGCACGATCTCGGCGAACAGCGACGAGGCGATCGGCAAGAAGATCGCCGAGGCGATGGAGAAGGTCGGCAAGGAAGGCGTGATCACCGTCGAAGAGGGCTCGGGCCTCGACAACGAGCTCGAAGTGGTCGAGGGCATGCAGTTCGACCGCGGCTACCTGTCGCCGTACTTCATCAACAACGCGCAAAACCAGACCAGCGAGCTCGAGGGCCCGTACGTCCTGCTGTACGACAAGAAGATCTCGAACATCCGCGAGATGCTGCCGCTGCTCGAGGGCATCGCGAAGGCGGGCAAGCCGCTGCTCGTGATCGCCGAGGACGTCGAGGGCGAGGCGCTCGCGACGCTCGTGGTGAACACGATCCGCGGCATCGTGAAGGTCTGCGCCGTCAAGGCGCCGGGCTTCGGCGACCGCCGCAAGGAAATGCTCAAGGACATCGCGATCCTGACGGGCGGCACCGTGATCGCCGAGGAAGTGGGCTTGTCGCTCGAGAAGGCGACGCTCAACGACCTCGGCAAGGCCAAGAAGATCGTCGCCGAGAAGGAAAACACGACGATCATCGACGGCGCCGGCAAGACGTCCGACATCAAGGCGCGGGTCGAAAACATCCGCCAGCAGATCGAGGACGCCACGTCCGACTACGACAAGGAGAAGCTGCAGGAGCGCGTTGCGAAGCTCTCCGGCGGCGTCGCCGTGATCAAGGTTGGCGCGGCCACCGAGATCGAGATGAAGGAGAAGAAGGCCCGCCTCGAGGACGCGTTGCACGCGACCCGTGCCGCGGTCGAAGAGGGCGTGGTCCCGGGCGGCGGCGTGGCGCTGGTGCGCGCGCAGAAGGCGCTCGACAAGCTCACGGGCATCAACGAGGACCAGAACGTCGGCATCCGCATCCTGTCCCGCACGCTCGAGGAGCCGCTGCGCCAGATCGTGCAGAACGCCGGTGAAGACGGCTCGGTCGTCCTCGCCAAGGTGCGCGAGGCCAAGGGCGCCTACGGCTACAATGCCGCGACCGGCGAGTACGGCGACCTGATCGAGATGGGCATCCTGGACCCGACGAAGGTCACGCGCCTCGCGCTCCAGAATGCGGCGTCCGTTGCCGGGCTCCTGCTCACGACCGAGGTGATGGTGGCCGACGCGCCGAAGGATGACCACGACCATCCGCCGATGGGTGGTGGTGGCATGGGCGGCATGGGCGGCATGGACATGTAAGGCCGCGGGGCTTTACGGATCGAACAAGGGCCCGGGAGGCGACTCCCGGGCCCTTTTTTTTCGGCGCAAGGCCGCGACAGGCTCGCCCTCAGTATTGCGGCGTCTCGATTCGGGTCCTGCGATCCGGCATCTCGTCGAGCTGGCTGTCGGGCGACGCCAGATAGTCGATCACGGCCTTGCGCGTCGCAGCATCGGGGACCGCGATCGTCCCCATCGTCGTACCGGCGCGTAAGCAGTCGCGTCGCTGATGAAGGCGTCGAGGCGCTCTTTGGTCCAGCTGCCCCCGAGGCCGCGGAAGGCTTGTGAGTACGGGAAGCCGGGTTCGGACGCGACGGCGACCGGCTTGCGCAATCTGAAGGCGACGAACAGAAGCAGAATCGCGGCCGCGATCGTGTGATACGCGACCTGCAGGGCGGCGCGCGTGTTGCGAGCGGTGGTGTCGTCCGGCAAGCGTCCACCCTGCCTATTGGCTCATGGGGGATTGTAGTCGAATGTGCCGCCCGGCTACGGGGCGACGCGGCGACGCGCCTTGAGCAGCACGACCACCGGCTCGGGCCGGCCGTTCCAGTAGTCGAGCCGCACGCGCCCGTCGGGAAGCTGGCTCACCGTTGCGGGAATCGAGCTGAACGTGCAGTACCATCCCGACGGCAGCACGACGGCGTTCCGCGGCCGGCCGAGGCTGCGGTCGAACACGAGGTCGTCGCCGTCCAGCCGGTAGCTGACCGGCGCGGTGTAAGTCTCCGCGATCCGGAGCCGCAACGACTGCCCGGGCTTCATGGGCGCGAACGGAATCACCACGACGCGCGCGTCGGGATCGACGGGTTCGCCGGCATTGATCTCGAGCGCGGCCATCTCGGCACCGCTCATCTCCTTGGCCTGCAGCGGTTCGCCGGTATCGAGGATGCTCGCCGAAGGATTGCTGGCCGTGCTGCCCGCGCGTACTACGTTGGCATAGCCGTTGATGCCCGGGCGCGACTCGGTGTAGTCGTGATAGAGCGCGAATGCGTGCGACTCGGGCTGCTGCAGGAAATAGACGATGTCGCGGTCCTGGTGCGCGCGCTCGGAGAGGCGATCCTCCTCGGTCTCGCCTTCGAATGGTGATTCCCGGCTGCGCTGCTTGCTTGCAGCCTTCGGCGCTGCCGCCGCTCCGGTTCGCGCGCCCTTCGCCGCGCGGAGCACGAGCGGTGCCTCGCCTTCGGTGCCATTCACGAAGCTGATGCCGATGCGGCCGTCCGCTTCGGTGAGGATCTGCGAAGGCACGGTGAGGCCGACGACTTCGTAGCCCGTGGGCAGCACGACTTTATTGCGGCGTATGCCGAGCGGCCGGTCGAACACGATCGTCTTGCCGTCGACGTAGTAGCTCTTCCGGTCCTCGTAAGTCTTGATGATGATGAGGCGTGCCTGGCCATTCGCCGGCACGGGACGAGCGAGCGTCGCCTTGATGTAATCGGTGGCGGGGTCGGCGTCCGGCATCAAGGGATCCTTGCGTGCGTCGGCGCCGCTGACGACCTCGAAGTGCAGCGGCTTGCCGGTCATCACGTCGAGCACGGCCTCGTCGCTCGCGACGCTGCCCTTTCGAATGGGGTTGTAGAACGTACTGGCGCCGGCGGTGGTGGCCGTGACTTCGTAGGTGATCCTGAACCTGCCGCTGTCGGGCGCGAGCAGCTCGTAGCGGGTGTATTCGTCCGTTTCGGACTGGGTCTCAGCGGCCGGGAGGTAGATGCCGTCCTTGGGCGGCTCGGCGGCGGACGCGCACGTGAGGACGCTGGAGGCGAGCGCGAGGAGGAGGCCGACCGGCAGAATGCGTGCGAGAGCCGACATTGGCCTAGGATGATACTTGACCCCTGGACGAGATTTGCCGGGCAGCGCTCGCGGCCGGTAGGCTCGGCCTCACCAATGAGGCCGTTGCGCGAACCGGCTCGGCTTGGGACACCCCGGGAGCAAGCATGAACACGCGACTATTCCCACGCCCGCTTATCCGCGTGGCCTTCATCGTTTCGGCGTTACTACTCGCCGGATGCACAAGTACGCTCACCGTGCAGCTGGGGGGCGTCGGCACAGGCAACGTTACCACCGCTCCTGCAGGAATTTCCTGCGGTGCCGGTGGCGGGGCCTGCTCGCAAACCGCAGACAACGGCACCTCGATCATCCTGACCGCGACCGCGAACGCCGGTTCGGCATTTGGAGGTTGGGGTGGAGTCTGTAGCGGTACCGACCCGAACTGCACGGTCACGATGGATGGCCACAAGATTGCCGTTGCGTATTTCCGGGCTACCCAGGTCGCCGCCGGCGCCTTCCACACCTGCGCAATGAAACTGGATGGGTCCGTCAAATGCTGGGGACGGAACAACGAGGGACAGCTGGGAAGAGGCACCACGCAGAACGTCAACAATGATTTTCCGACGGCCGTGACGTTCGCTGGCAGCGTCGTGGCGATCGCGGCGGGGGCCTATCACTCCTGCGCGCTGCTCGCGGGTGGAACGATTCAGTGCTGGGGACGCAACAATGAGCTGCAGGTTGGCGATGCCACGGGCGCCAGTCCGATCTCTGCGCCCACGAACATTCGCAGCTTTGCCACCGTTCCCGCGCTCGGTATCGCCGCGGGCGGGTACCACTCCTGTGCGGTGATGAGTGATGGCACGGTGATGTGTTGGGGCGATAACCGCAACCAGCAGGTCACGACGGGCGCGTTCGCCAGCACGCACACGGCGCAAACCGTGGCAGGAGTGGCGGGCGCGACGACCGTCTCCGCCGGCGCCTATCACAACTGTGCGCTCGTGAGCGGTGGCAGCGCCGTATGCTGGGGCTACAACAACAACGGCGAAACCGGAACCACGACGAATCCGTCCAATACAGTAGCCATATCGGCCGTGCAGATCGATGCCGCGACAGGCGCAGGAATCAATGGAACTTCCAATTTCGGTGGCTGGCACACCTGCGCCTTGCTGACGGGCGGAGTCGTCTCATGCTGGGGATACAACGGCTTCGGGGAATTGGGCAACGGCACGACAACGAACCCGACGCCCCTCGGAACTCCGATCACGGCGAGTGTGACAGGTGCCGCCAGCGCGGTTGCCAGCGGCGGATTCCACACCTGCGCCATCGTGGCGGGCGCGGTCTCTTGCTGGGGCTCGAATGACAGCGCGCAACTGGGCACAGGCACATCTGGCGGTTCGATCACGATTCCGGCCGTCATCGCCGGCGCCCTGCCGCCGGCCGTGAGCATCGACGCCGGCGGATATCACACCTGCGCCGTCGTCTCCGCAGGCACGGACGACGTCAGGTGCTGGGGACGAAACAACGAGGGCCAGGTGGGGCGTGCCGCCAACAACACTTCGATGAACACGGTCACCACACCGTTGGCGCCGCTCGGCTTCTGAATTCAAGATGTCGGAGGCCGTGAGGCACCGTTGGAATCAAGACGGCACTCGCCGAGTCCGGATCCACCGTTCGCGGGCGCCGATCGCATATTCGATCGCCGCGCGCTCCTCCGTCCGCAGGTCCGGGTTGTGTGCCTGGAAGATCAGCACCACGCGGTCCTTGCCTGAGCGGTTCCAGGCCTCGTGCTCGAAGCTGTCGTCGAACGCGAAGACCTCGCCTTCGCGCCAGGCGTGACGCGCGCCGCCTACGCGAATCTCGCAGTCGCCCGGCACGATCAGCGGGAGATGAACCGTGATCCGCTGGTTTTCGGTGCCGAAGTGCGGCGGGATGTGCGCGCCGGGCCGCAGGCGCGAGAACAGGAGCTCGATCGGCCGGCCCTCGAGGCGCACGACGTCGACGTCTTCGAGCGCCGCCAGCGTCTTCGGGAATGCCCGTACCAACGGCGTTTCCATGCCGACCTTGTATAGATGCAGCGAGGACCAGTCGAGCTTGCCGCGCAGTGACTGCCAGATCGGACCGCGGGTGGCCGCGTCCACGTACGGGGAGTGTTCTGCACCCGCCGCGACAGCCGCGAGGTACTCGTCCCGCAGCTCGGAGGTCCGCGCCTCGAGGGCCGCGGCCCAGGGCAGCCGATCGCGCGGCACGACCGGCACGGCGGGCAGGTCCGGCATGTAAAAGAGGGCCGGCTTCTGGTCCGGCGTGCGATAGGTGAACGGGCGATCGTGCGTCTGGACCCAGACCGCGTTTCGCACGCGCGCGACGTCGGGTGGAGTGCCGCCGGCCGCCGTGGCTTCGCGCTCGAATGCCGACACGGCGGCGGCGTGCAGCCCCGTCAGGTGCTCGCGCATGACCCGGTCCGCCGTCGCGGAGCGGCGCCGTATTTCGGGGTCGATGTCGGGACGGTCCTTGGCGCGCCGGACGGCAAGGTCGATGTCGTCGCCCAGGGAGAACAGGACCGCGGCGTCCTCGCGTCGCCCGGCCGCCTCGAGGGCCGCACCGGCGAACAGCGCAAGCCGCGCGTCCTTCGGGTTCAGGCGAAAGGCCGTGAGGTAGGCATCGACCGCGCGGGCGACATCGCCCTGCTTCTCGCGTGCCGTGCCGAGATTGAAGTGAAACGCAGGCTCGCCGGGCATCAGCTGGATGCACTGCTCGTAGCCCGCCGCGGCCTGTGAGTACTGCTGCTGCACGAAGGCGCGCGTCGCCTCGAGCGCAATTGCCTTGACGGTTGCGGGCTCGTTCACCGCATCTCGGTCCGGACGATGATGCCCGCCTTCTCGAGCCGATCGAGGTCGGCGGCGAGCGCATGCCGGTCCGCGCCGGGCTGGCGCGCGAGCGCATCGTCCACCGAGAACAGCCGTTGCTTGAGGATCCACTCGATCGTCGGCCAGGTCGCGCCGACCGGGATCTCGCTGCCCTCGAAGGCGACGGCGAAGCCCGCGTCGCGGCGCAGCACCTCTGCGCGCCGCGCGACCGAATACCAGGCGGGCGGAGGCTGGGCAGGCAGGTCGAACGAAGCGGGCGGCCGTGCCAGGTCGCGCTGGTGGTTCAGCACGTCGACCGCGAACGCCTTCGAGGTCATGACGGCGCGGACGCGCTCGGCTAGCTTCGCGAGCCGCTCGCCGAGCTCGGATTCCGCGCGTGCGTCCGGCAGCCAGGCGCGGAACTCGCTTTCCTTCGCGAGCGCGTTCTCGAGCAGCTTGAACACGGCGAGGCCCGTCACCGGCGCGACGCCGAAGGTCACGTGCAGCGAGGCGCGATCGCCCGTGAGCGCGTCGTGGTACTGCCCGCGCGGCAGGTACAGGACGTCGCCGGGCTTCATGTGCGCCTCGAACATCAGCTTGCCGCGCGACTCTGTCAGCCACTTCTCCCATTCGTCGCCGGGCGGCACCGGGTTCACCGGCGCATCGGCGCGCGACTCGTAGACGCGCCAGGTCTTCTCGCCCTCGGCCTGCACGGCGAAAACGTCGTGCAGGTCGAAGTGCGTCTGGAAAGCCTGCACGCCCTTGAAGGAGCAGTACACGTTTGCGAACGCGCGCGCCGAAAACTCGCGCTCGAGCATGGCGACGACCGTGCCCACCTCGGGGCAGACCCGGTGCAGGTGGTTGGCGACGAGGCTCGCGCCGAGGGCCGTCAGCGCCTTCAGCTTGGCGGGGTTGACGGGCGCGAGAGCCCCCGGACGGACGTCCGCGGTGTCGCAGTAGTTCTCCCGGAGCGCCGCGCGGCTCCTGTAGAAGACCTTCAGCGACTCCTCGTTCCAGTAGGGCGTGATGGCGAGCACTTCGTTGAAGCGCCGCCACGGCAGGAGGGCGCTGCCCGCGCCGCCGCGCTTCAGGTGCAGCGGCTGCCTGCCGTAGTACTGCGCGCGGAACGTGCCCGCATCGAATGGCGCGAGAAATTCCGCGAATTCCATGGCGCCCGGACGTTAACATTGCGCGTCCGCTCCTGTCGAGAAAGGCTCCCGAATGCAGGCGACGCAAGGAGACTGGCTGCCGGCGCGCGCCGCACTGCATCCGACGGGGCTCTATTTCGCGCTGCGCGACATACGCCCGGCGGAGCTCCAGGATCCGTTCATGCAGGAGACGATCGCGCGCGTGCCTGCGCGCGAGTCGGTCGTCCAGGTCGCGCGCACGGACGTCGGCAAGGGCGCGGCCGGCACCTCGCCCGCCGGGATCGTCTTCCACGTGGCTCGCTGCGGCTCGACGCTCGTGTCGCAGCTCCTGAAGCAGCACGTCGGGCTGGTCGTCTATGCCGAGCCGATGCCGGTCAACGAGATCCTGCTGCCGCCGCACAAGTGGCCGCGGACGGATACCGTCGCCGCGCTGCGCTCGCTGGGCGCCGCCTTCGCGCGCCACGCGCGCAAGCCCTACGTCCTGAAGCTGACGAGCTGGAACACGCTTTTTTGCGACGTGGTGGCCGAGGCGTTTCCGGACTCGCCATGGGTCCTGTGCCTGCGCGATCCGGTCGAAGTGGGCGTTTCGCTGCTGCGGCAACCGGCGGGCTGGGTCTGGGACGGCGCGATGCCCGTTGCGCCGTTCGCGAAGCACATCGACCCGGAGAGTCAGGCGCGCTCGCGCGAGGAGTACGTCGCGCGCCTGTTTGCCGTGCTCTGCACCGCGGCCAGCCGCCTCGACCCGGCTCGCGGCCGTCTCGTGGACTATTCGACGCTGCCTGCGGCCGTCTGGGAGACGGTTGCGCCGCATTTCTCGCAACCCGTGGACAGGGCGGTGCAAGCGCACATGCGGGCCGCCGCCGCGATGAACGCCAAGGCGCCCATCGGGCGGCCGGAGAAATTCTCAGGCGATGCCGCCGCCAAGCAGGCGGGAGCAAGCGAGGCGCTGCGCCTCGCGATCGACGAATACGCCCGGCCGGCGCTGGAGCGCCTGCAGGCCCGACACGCGCCTGCCGGGATGGCGAGCGGCGATTGAGCGCCGGGGCGGCAGGCGGCATCGAACGGCCGGTGGACCGCTGGCGCGAGGCCGGCGGCGATCCCGACGCACTGCCTGCCGAGGCCCGGGCGGCGCTACCGGCGGTATTCGCCGCCAGCAACTTCGTGCTGGAGTCCGCCATGCGCGAACCAGGCATGCTTCCAGGCCTCGCCGGGTCGGGCGCACTCGGCCATGCGCGCGCCGCCGGCGAAATTGGCTCGCTCACGTCGGCACTTGCCGGCGGTCACGGCGAAGAGCCGCAGTTCATGGATGCACTGCGGCGCCTGCGGCGGCACGAGCTCGTGCGCATCGCGTGGCGCGACCTCGCCGGGCTTGCAACGCTCGAGGAGACGCTGCACGAGCTGTCCTCGCTCGCGGACGGCGCGATCCGCGCCGCGCTCGCATTCGCCACGGGCACGCTGGCGCCGCGTTACGGCACGCCGCGATCCGCAGGCGGCGACGCCCAGGAACTGGTCGTCGTCGGCATGGGCAAGCTCGGCGGCGGCGAGCTCAACTTTTCCTCGGACGTCGACCTCGTCTTCCTCTATCCCGAGCAGGGCGACACCGACGGCCCGCGCAGCGTCTCGAGCGAGGAGTACTTCACGCGACTCGGCCAGGCCCTGATCCGGCTTCTCGATGCCCGCACGGCCGAAGGCTTCGTGTTCCGCGTGGACATGCGCCTGCGGCCGCTCGGCGAGCCCGGCCCGCTCGCCATGAACTTCGGCGCGTTCGAGGACTACCTCCAGCAGCACGGGCGTGACTGGGAGCGCTATGCCTGGGTGAAGGCGCGCGCGATAACCGGCATGGCGCGTTACGCGGCGCTTCATGAGGACGTCGTGCGACCCTTCGTGTTCCGGCGCTACCTCGACTACGGCGTCTACGAAAGCCTGCGCGAGATGAAGGCGATGATCGCCCGCGAGGTCGAGCGGCGCGAGCTGCAGGGCAACGTGAAGCTCGGCCCGGGCGGGATCCGCGAGATCGAGTTCATCGTGCAGTCGCAGCAGCTTATCCGCGGTGGTTCGGAGCCGGGCCTGCGGACGCCATCGCTGCTGACGGCGCTGCCACGCCTCGCGGGAGCCAAGCTCCTCCCGCCCGCCGCCGTCGCCGAACTCACGAAAGCCTACTCCTTCCTGCGGCGGGTCGAGAACCGGCTGCAGATGGCGAATGACGCCCAGACGCACGCGTTGCCCGAGGATGCAGCCGGGCGCGCGCGGCTCGCGGCATCCATGGGCCTTGCGGACTGGAACGCGTTCGTTGCGGCACTGGACGCGGAACGCACTGCGGTCACCGCGCGCTTCGATGCCGTCGTCCTCGGCCGCGGGGCACCGGGGCAACCGAGGCCGGCCGCGTTGTTCGAGTCGCTGTGGTCGCCCGAAGGGTCGCAGGAGCGCGTCGCGGAGGACGTGCGGCGCGCGGGCCTTGCCGAACCTGAAGCCGCGGCGCGCTTGTTGCTCGAGCTGCGCCAGTCGGCGTATTTCCGCCGGCTCGACGAGTTTGGCCGTCGACGCCTCGCCACGCTGCTGCCGCGCGTCCTCGACGCCGTTGCGCACGTCGAGAAGGGGGGCGCGGGGTTCCCCGGCCTGCCCGTACTCACGCGGCTCGTGCGCATCATCGAGGCGATCGGCGGGCGCACCGCCTATCTCGCGCTCCTCAACGAGAACGCACAGGCACTCGAGCGGCTCGTGCAGGCCTGCAGCATGGGCGACTACCTCGCGCGGCAGGTCGCCGCGCATCCACTATTGCTCGACGAACTGATCGACGCCCGCGTCCTCGAGACACTGCCGGACCGGGTACAGTTTGCCGAGGAGCTCGCGGCGCGCCTCGAGCACGCCGGAGCCGATGAAGAACTGCAGGTCGACGCCCTCCGTCACTTCCGCCGCGCCGCGACATTCCGGGTCGCCATGCTCGACCTGGCGGGACGCCTGCCGCTGATGCAGGTCAGCGACCGGCTGACCGACGTCGCCGAGCTGATCCTCGAACGGGCGCTGGCGCTCGCATGGCGGCATACGGCGGTCCAGTACGGCGTGCCGTGCTGCGACAGCCCGGAAGGCACGCGCACTGCGCGTGTCGGGATCGCGGGATACGGCAAGCTCGGCGGCATGGAGCTCGGCTATGCCTCGGACCTCGACCTCGTCTTCCTCCACGACGCGACAGGCTCCGCACAGACGTCCGGACCGAAGGTCGTCGACAACGAGGTCTTCTTCCTGCGGCTCGCGCAGCGCCTCGTGCACCTCCTGACCGTGCACACGCCCGCGGGTCGACTGTACGAGGTGGACGTCCGCTTGAGGCCCTCCGGCAAGGGCGGGCTCGCATTCACCCGGATCGATGCATTCGAGGACTACCAGCGCCGCGAGGCCTGGACGTTCGAGCACCAGGCGCTGCTCCACTCGCGCTGGGTGGCAGGTGACGCCGCGCTCGGCGCCGCATTCACGCGCGTGCGCCGGGGCGTGTTGACCGAGGCTGTAAAGCTCCAGCAACTTCGCGCAGACGTCCTTGCGATGCGCGAGCGGATGCGGGGCGAGCACGGCCGCACCCGCGAGGGGCAGTTCGACCTCAAGCATGACCGCGGGGGAATCGCGGACATCGAGTTCCTGGCCCAGTACTGGGTGCTCCGCCACGTACGCGAGCACCCGCCGCTCGCGGAGTTCGCGGACACGATCCGCCACCTCGAGTCGGTCGGATCGGCTGCCCTGGTGGACCACCGCGTCATCGACCGCCTGGTCGACGCCTACCGCGCGTTTCGCACGGCCGCGCACCACCTGTCGCTGGAGCAGCTTCCGGCGATCGTTAAGGCCGGCGAGTTCGCGGCCGAGCAGGCGCTCGTTGCCGGCCTGTGGGAGCGGGTGATGGTCGCGGGAGAAGACCCGGCGCCGCTATAATCGCCCGATGCCTCAGGAGAGCCCCCTTCAACCGCCGAACACTCGTGAGCGTTACGACGTGACTGCGGCCGACCTGCCGCTCGCCTGTCCGATGCCGTCGATGTCGCTCTGGAACAGCCATCCCCGCGTCTACCTGCCGATCGAGCAGACGGGCTTCGCCAAGTGCCCGTACTGCAGCGCCGAGTACGTGCTCAACCGCTGATCGGCGATGCTCCAGCGGCTCGCAATCGACCGCGGCGCGATCCTCTACGATCCCCGCCACGTCGCCGAACCCAGCTCGCAGCTCTTCGAGCCGGAGTTCTGGCGTGCGCGCGGCGCGTTGCGCGAGCTTGCCGGAGGACGCGGCTCGATCCTCCTGATCGAGGATGCCGACAAGAGCTGGGTGCTGCGGCGTTACCTGCGCGGCGGCTTCGCGGCGCGCTTCGCCCGCGACCGCTACCTCTGGCTCGGCGAGGCGCGCACGCGCTCGTTCCAGGAACTGCGGCTGCTCGCGGCGCTGCACGCGCGCGGACTGCCGGTGCCGCCGCCGGTCGCGGGCCGCTACGTCCGTGCCGTGCTCACTTACCGCGCGGAGCTCATCACGCAGCGCCTGAATGGTGTGCGCTCGCTCGAGGCCGTGCTCGAGGCCGGGCCGATGGACGGCGCGCTATGGACGACGATCGGCCGATGCCTGCGCCGCTTCCACGACGCCGGCGTGCAGCATGCCGACTTGAACTCGAGGAACATCATGCTCGGCGAGCAGGGGGAGGTCTGGGTCCTCGACTTCGACCGCGGCCGGCTGCGCGCGCCGGGCGCGTGGAGCACGCGCTCGCTCGACCGCCTGGCGCGCAGCCTCGTGAAGGCCGAGGGCGACGTGGGCGACTGGCGTGCCGGATTCGAACTCCTGCGCCGCGCGCACGACGCCTGAGGGGCGATGTACTACCTCTATAACTTCCTGGTCTACCTGGCGGCGCCCTTCGCCATCCTGGTGCAGTTGTGGCGCAGCCTGCGTGACACGAGCTACCGCGACGGCCTCGGCGAACGCTTCGGCCTCGGGCCGGCCATCCCCGGGGAGACGATCTGGATCCACGCCGTGTCGGTCGGGGAAGTGCAGGCGGCACAGCCCCTGATAACGCAGCTCAACAAGCGTCATCCCCGCTACGGCATCCTGCTGACGACCGTCACGCCGACCGGTGCCGCCCGTGCCCGGCTCCTGTTCGGCGATCGGGTGCACCTGCGCTACGTGCCGCTCGACCTGCCGGGGTCGGTCAAGCGCTTCTTTGACCGCGTCCAGCCGAAGCTCGCGATGATCCTCGAGACGGAGTTGTGGCCGAACCTGTACCGCGAGTGCGGGCTGCGCGGCGTACCGCTCGTGCTCGCGAGCGCGCGCATCTCGCCGCGCTCGGTCGGCAAGTACCGGCGCCTGGTTTCGCTGTTCCGCAAGACGCTCTCGCACGGCATCGTGATCGCGGCCCAGAGCGAGCCGGATGCCAGGCGCTTCGAGTCCATCGGCGCGACCGCCGGCCGGACCCACGTCACCGGCAACATCAAGTTCGACTTCCAGCCGCCCGAGGGCATCGAGCCGGCGGGACGGCGCTGGCGCGAGCAGCACGCGCCGGGGCGGCCGATCTGGGTCGCCGGCAGCACGCACGAGGGTGAAGAGGCCATCGCGCTCGACGCACACCGCCAGGTGCTCGAGCGCTTTCCTGACGCCCTGCTCGTGCTCGTGCCGCGCCATCCGCAGCGCTTCGAGAGCGTGCGCGACCTGCTCGCGAAGCGCCACGAGCGCGCCGCCAATCGCTCCTCGGGCGCGCCGATCTCGCCATCGACCCGCGTGCTGCTCGGCGACACGATGGGCGAGCTGATGACTTTCTACGCCGCGGCGGACGTGGCATTCGTCGCCGGCAGCCTCGTCCCGATCGGCGGCCACAACCTGCTCGAGCCGGCCTCGGTCGGGCGGCCGGTGCTGACCGGGCCGAACAACTTCAACGGCGAGGAGATCGCGCAACTCCTGGTGGACGCCGGCGCGGCGATCATCGTGAGGGACGCCGGCGAGCTTGCCCACGCGATCAAGGGGCTGCTCGACGACGCCAACCTGCGCTCGGTCATGGGCGCCGCCTGCCGGGCGGTGCTCGACGCCAATCGCGGCGCGCTTGATCGGCTGCTCACGCTCGTCGATCCTCTGCTGAAGTGACGGAGTCCCTGGATTGAAAACCGACCTGCGACTGCCTTCGCCACATGACCCCGAGCAGCTCGAGGCGCTCGCCGCCCAGTTCGGCTCGCCGCTCTTCGTCATCGACTGCGACGCGCTGCGCCGGCAGTATCATTCGCTGGCCAAGGCCTTGCCGGGGGTGGACCTTCACTACGCCCTGAAGCCGCTGCCGGACCGCACGGTCGTGCAGGTGCTCGCGCGCGAAGGGTCCTGGTTCGACCTGGCGACGAATGGCGAGGTGGACCTCGTCCGCGATGCCGGCATTCCGCCCAGGCGCTGCGTCCACACGCACCCGATCAAGCGCGGATCCGACATTCGTCATGCGCTCGACTTCGGCGTCAAGACCTTCGTGGTAGACAACGCGGAGGAGATGGCGAAGTTCGTGGTTTCACGAAAGCGCGTCCGCCTGCTGTTGCGCGTCTCGTTCAGGAACCCGGACACGATCATCGACCTGTCGCGCAAGTTCGGCTGCGACGCCGATGCGGCAGTCGGGCTGATCGAGCACGCGCACGGACTCGGCCTTCGCGTCGTGGGACTGTCGTTCCACGCCGGCTCCCAGTTGCCGAATCCCGGCAAGTACGTGGAGGCGATCGGCACCTGCGGCCGCCTGGTCGCGGAAGCGGCGGCGCGCGGGTTGCCGCCGCTCGAGGTGCTCGACATCGGCGGCGGCTTCCCGATCGACTATCTCGAGCCGGTGACGCCGATCGACGCGTTCTGCGCGCCGATCCGATCGGCGCTCGCGCGACTGCCGGCGGGCCTGCGCATCATCGCCGAGCCGGGACGCTACATCTGCGGACCGGCGGTCGTCGCGATCTCGACCGTCATGGGGCGCTCGAGGCGCGAAGGCCGCTGGTGGTACTACCTCGACGACGGGATCTACGGGACTTACAGCGGCCAGCTCTACGACAAGATGCGCTTCCCGATCGAGCCGCTCTCGGAACCTGGCCGTCCGCGCGAGCCCTGCGTGATCTCGGGGCCAACCTGCGACAGCCTCGACGTCATCGCCGAGGACCTGCCGATGCCGGTGCTCGAAATCGGCGAGCGGATCATCGGGCGGCAGATCGGGGCCTATACGATGGCCTGCGCGACGGACTTCAACTTCTTCCCGCGCGCGAAAGTCGTCGCCGTCAACGTCGAGCGCGGGTCCGGCGGGCCGTGACGACCTCGATCCACCGCCGCGTGGACGCGCTGCGCGCGGGCAACGACCCGACCTTCGTCGCGCGCCTCGCATCGGGCTGGGCCGTGCTGGGCGAGCGCCAGGTGCTGCCGGGATACTGCCTGCTGCTGCCGGACCCGGTCGTTCCGACGCTGAACGCGCTGAAGGGCGCTGCGCGCGCCGAGTTCCTCGCCGACATGGCCGCGCTCGGCGACGCGGTTCTCGCGGTGACGCGTGCCGTGCGCATCAACTACGCGATCTTCGGCAACCTCGACCCGGCGCTGCACGCGCACGTCATCCCGCGCTACCACGACGAGCCGGCCGGTTTGCGGACGGCCCAGCCCTGGGCCTACGACTGGGATGCCGCAGCGGCTTTCGATCCCGACCAGCACCGCGACTTGCGCGACCGCATTCATGCGGCGCTCGCGCGGACCGCGTGAGCAGCCCGATGAAGGTGGTCCATTCGCCGCTGCACGCGCGCCACGACGGCGGCGTGGAACTGTACCGCGGCCAGCTCGTCCCGCTGTTCGAGAAGCCGGAGCGCGCCGTGATGATCCTCGCCGCGCTCGAGGCCGCCGGGCACGAGGTGACGCCGCCGCGGGACATCCCGGAATCGCGGCTGCATCGCGTGCACGACGCGGAATTCGTCGCGTTCCTGTGCGGCGCGCACGCGCGCTGGCTGGCAGAGGGCCGGCAGGGGCACGTGCTACCGAGTGGCTTTCCGGCCCGCGGCCTGCGGCGCGACCGCCGGCCCTCGGGCATCAGCGGCATGCTCGGCTATTACGCGTTCGACGCGAGCACGCCGATCGTCGAGGGCACCTGGGACGCCGCGCTCGCAGCGGCGCGCTGCGCCATGACGGCCGCGGCGCTCGTGATCGAAGGGGAGGCCGCGGCCTATGCACTGTGCCGGCCGCCGGGCCATCACGCGGGCCGCAGCAGCTTCGGCGGCTACTGCTACCTCAACAACGCGGCGCTCGCTGCGCAGTACCTGCTCGATGAGGGCTGCGGTCGCGTCAGCGTGATCGACGTCGACTACCACCACGGCAACGGCACCCAGGAAATCTTCTGGGAGCGTGACGACGTGCAGTTCGTGTCCCTGCACGGCACGCCGGACACCGAGTATCCCTGGTTCCTGGGCTATGCGGACGAGCGCGGCGAGGGCCGCGGCGCAGGCCATACGCTCAACCTGCCGCTGCCGGCGGGCAGCGGCTGGGACGTCTACGAGGACGCGCTCGGCACGGCGCTCGACGCCATCCGGCGCTACGCACCGGACGCGCTCGTCGTCTCGCTCGGCGTCGACACGTTTGTGGCCGACCCGATCAGCGCGTTCAAGCTCGAGGTCCCGCACTACCCGCTCATCGGTCGCCACCTGGCCGGACTCGGGTTGCCGAGCGTTCTGGTGCAGGAGGGCGGCTATGCAGTCGCAGAGATCGGCATCAACGTCGCCGGCGTGATCGGCGCGTTCGCGGCGCGAGCGGCTTAGACTAGCCGCATGTCCGTCAGCAACGACTACCGGGATTTCGTGCTCGAACAGCTCGCGGCCGCGGGCCGCGTTTCGCCGCGCGCCATGTTCGGCGGGGTCGGGCTCTACCTCGACGGGATCTTTTTCGCGCTGATCGACGACGACACGCTGTACTTCAAGGCCGATGAGGCGAGCCGGAAACGCTTCGAGGCGGCCGGGTCGAAGCCGTTCTGCCCCGATCCGCTGCGGCCGGAGCAGGTCATGGGCTACTGGCAGGTTCCGGCGGAGGTGCTCGAGGATCCGGACGAGCTCGTCGCCTGGGCGCGCGAAGCAGCGGGCGTCGCGCTCGCGAAGCGCCGCGCTCGTCGATGAGTGCGCAGCGGGAAGACGCCGTGACCCGGCTGCGCGACGACTGGGAGCCGCGCTTTCGCCGGTTTGTCGCGGAACAGCCGGATGCGGATCCCGGCCATGGGCCGGTCCACCTCGAGCGGGTGGTCGCGACGGCCATGCGGCTCGCGGCCGAGGAGGGGGCGCGCCTCGACGTCGTGCTGCCCGCCGCCTGGCTGCACGATTGCGTTCACGTCGCCAAGGACTCGCCGGAGCGTTCGCGCGCGTCGAGGCTCGCGGCGGATCACGCGCTCGAGTTCCTGCGGGCGGCAGGTTATCCGCCCGCCTGCCTCCCGGACGTCCGACATGCCATCGAGGCGCACAGCTACTCCGCCGGCATTGCCCCGCGGACGGTCGAGGCGAAGGTCGTGCAGGACGCGGACCGGCTCGACGCCCTCGGTGCGATAGGCCTGGCGCGCTGCCTTGCGGTCGGCACGGCCCTCGGGCGGCCGCTCTACGAACCGGTGGATCCGTTCTGCCGGGAGCGCCCGCCGGACGAGAATGGCGCGTCCATGGACCATTTCTACGCGAAGCTGCTGAAGCTCGCGGGCACGATGCAGACTGCGGCCGGGCGACGCGAAGCCGCGCGCCGCACCGCGTTTCTCGAGGCATTCCTCGCGCAGCTCGAATCGGAGATCGCGCCGTGAGCCGGCGCGTCACGGCCGCGTCGGCCCTGCAGAAGCTCCGGGAGGGCAATGCGCGCTTCGCGGCCAACGCGCGCGGCACCGGCACGCTGATCACCGCCGCGCGGCGCGCGCAGCTGACCGCGGCCCAGGAACCGTTCGCGATCGTGCTCGGCTGCTCGGATTCGCGCGTGCCGGTCGAGCTCGTGTTCAACCAGGGTCCCGGAGACCTGTTCGTGATCCGCGTGGCCGGCAACATCGTCGCGCCGTCGCTGATCGGCAGCGTGGAGTTCGCGGCGGAACGCTTCGGCACGCGGCTGGTCGTCGTGCTGGGTCATTCCTCCTGCGGGGCGATCGCGGCGACGATCGAGGACTTGCACCGTCCCGCGCCGGATTCGTCGCCGCACATGCTCGACATCGTGGATCGCATCCGGCCGGGCGTAGAGGAGATCGTCGCCCGCCACGAGGCCGAGGGGGCGCTCGCCGTCGAGCACGCGGTAATGACGGCGAACGTGCGCGCGTCGGTGGACCAGCTGCGGCACGGATCGACCATCGTCGAGGCCCTGATCGCGAACGATGGCCTCGTCGTGACCGGGGCCTGGTACTCGCTCGAGACCGGCAGGGTCGAGTTCCTCGACGACGCCTCAGCGGCCTAGGGCCGCCACGAACATGTCGAGGTCCACATTGCCGCCGGACAGCACGATCGCCGTCGTGCGTCCCGCGAGCGGGATCTTCCCAGACAGGGCGGCCGCAAGCGCGACTGCGCCGCCCGGCTCGACGACGAGCCTGAGGTCGCGGAAGGCGCGCGCCATCGCCGCCAGGACTTCCGCGTCGCTGACCGTCAGGATCCCGGCCAGCAGCTCGCGGTTGATCGCGAACGTGAGCGTCCCCGGCGGCGACGACTGCAGCGCATCGCATATCGAGCGCGCCTCAGGCGGGTTCCTGAGGAGCGTCCCGGCCGCGAGCGAGCGGCGCGTGTCATCGAAGGCTTCCGGCTCGACGCCGTAGACGGCGGCGGCCGGTGCGAGCGCGTGGACTGCGATGGCGGTCCCGCCGGTGAGCCCACCGCCGCTGGTCGGAACCAGCACCTGGTCCGGTGTCATCCCGAGCTCTTCCGCTTGCTGCATCAGCTCGAGTCCCACCGTGCCCTGGCCGGCGACCACGTGCGGGTCGTCGTAGGCCGGCACGAGCGTTGCGCCGCGCTCCGCGACGATCCGGCGCGCGATGGCCTCGCGGTTCTCGGCAATGCGGTCGTAGAGCACGACCTCGGCGCCGAGCGCGCGCGTGTTCTCGAGCTTTACGGCGGGCGCGTTCGCCGGCATCACGATGGTTGCCGGGATGCCGAGCATCCTGGCCGCCGCGGCGACGCCCTGGGCGTGGTTGCCGGACGAGAAGGCGACGACGCCGGCGCGGCGCTGCGCTGCGTCGAGCTGCACGAGGCGGTTGTAGGCGCCGCGGAACTTGAAGGAGCCGGTGCGCTGCAACGACTCCACCTTGAGCAGGATCCGGCCACCCAGCGCCTCGTCGAGCGGTGTCGCCGCGAGCAGGGGCGTGCGCCGCGCGATGCCGGAGAGCCGTCCGGCCGCGGCCTGCACGTCGGCAAAGCCGGGCAGGGGCGGGAAGTCGTGCTGCGCGTTCACCGGATGCTATGTTAGCCGCATGCAGGGGACGTTGCGCGCGGCGCATCTCGTCGTCGGGGCGATCACCGTGGCGGCTTCGTCGTCACCGGGATGATCATGTACGGACACGAGCCGCCGCTCTCGACGATGGACTGGGGCGACCGCCTGCTGTTTCGGTCGCGCCACATCTACATCCTGTGCGCCGGGCTCGTGAACCTGTCCCTGGGCCTGCGTTACGCGCTCCCTGAAGGCGCGGTGCGCCGGGGCTCCGTGGTCGCCGGGTCGCTGCTGGCACTCGTGAGCGCCGCACTGCTCTTCTTCGCGTTCTTCGCCGAGCCCATGGCGGGACGCGACCCGGGGCTGCTCAGCGCATTCGGCCTTTACGCGCTGTTTGGCGGCGTCGCCGTGCTGGTGCTCGCCACGCCGTGGCGCCGCCGCGCCCGGACCCTGCCGTGACCGACCCGATCTGGCTGCCGTGCGCTGCGATGGTGGGTCTCACCGCGCTTGTCTGGCTCAAGCTCTACGCAGACCGGCTCGGCGAGATGCGCGCGAGGCGCATCGATCCGCAGGCGCTCGCGTCGGCGCGCGCCGCGGCCGGAGAGCTGGATCGGACTGCGGCCGCCGACAACTTCCGCAACCTCTTCGAAGTTCCGGTTCTCTTCTACCTGCTCTGCGTCGCCCTCGTGCTGAACGGTGGCTCGACGCCGGGATTCGTGGCGGCGGCCTGGACCTATGTTGTGCTACGTGCCATCCATAGCCTCGTGCACGTGACCTACAACCGCGTGGTGCACCGCTTCCTGGTTTACGTAGCGAGCACGCTCCTGCTGTTCGGCATGTGGGCCGCGTTCGTCGCGAGGATCCTGTCGTGAGCGAGTTCGAGGGCCGCTGCCTGTGTGGCGCGGTGCGCTTTGCGGTGACGCCGCCGACGCTCTTCTTCGCGCATTGCCACTGCCGCTGGTGCCGCGAGGCACACGGCGCCGCCTTCGTGAGCTGGGTCGGCTGCGCGGAGGATCGATTCCGCCTGCTGCCGGATTCGGCGCCGCCGGCCTGGTACCAGTCCACGCCGCAGAGCCGCCGCGGCTTTTGCCTCACCTGCGGCACGACGCTGTTCTTCGCCTCCGCCATCTGCCCCGGCGAGATCCATGTCGCGCGGCCGGCGATTCCGGGGCCGATCGACCGCGGGCCGCAGTGCCACGTCTTCCATGACCAGCGCGCCGAGTGGGTCGAGCTCGGCGATTCACTGCCACGCTACGAAACAGAAGATCCGGGGCTTGCCAGATTCAAGGCCATCTCTCGGCGCTAACACCCAGACTGGCAGCGCACTAGTGCGCCACCGGCGGACCTCGGTCAAGCATGACCTGGGCATGAGTGAAGCCCGCCAACGTCATGACGCCGTAGATGTCATACGAAATGATTGGCCGGAAGAGCACAATGGTCACACTTTCGCCCGTTCGTGAAGCGTGCATCGCGTGACGCGACGCGTTCTCGAAGTTCACGACGTACGGACCTTCGACGCCGGGAACCGGGTTGGGTTTCCACCACGGTATGCGCACGGGAAGGCGAGTTACCTTGAACTCCTGCTCGAACTTTTGGCTTCCGGGGTCGTCCGGCATTGCCGTTAGAATCGTGAAGGAGAATTCGCCGGTGAACTGGAAATTGACGGCATCACCGTTTGCATTTGCCTCCTCGATCCGGCCGTGAAGGATCACAAAGCCGTCGGACCCTTTCGAGGATGCGACTAGCGGCAGCCAGAGCAACACGGCGGCCATGAGCAGGACGGTGAGCGGCCTAGTCATCAGGACTCCTTGAGCGTCTGCTTGGTCAGTTCGGATAGGG
Organism: uncultured Gammaproteobacteria bacterium; assembly: GCA_963728615.1. Taxonomy (GTDB): domain Bacteria; phylum Pseudomonadota; class Gammaproteobacteria; order Steroidobacterales; family Steroidobacteraceae; genus SCUD01. Next base: position 464,140 of record CAVSKQ010000003.1, on the reverse strand, counting down.
ACTCAAGGGGTTGGGAACAGACGGGCCCGCGACAGACATACGCGACGGTCCGCTCGCGCGCTACCTTGGTGGCCAGCGCTTCCGGCAATGCAGTCGAATCAGTGGGGATCGCGACGACCATGCGCCGTGGCGCGTAGCCGCGCGCGAGTTGTCGGCGCCAGGACTCGGCCCCCGCCGCGTCGCCGCGGATGATCACGATTTCGACCGGGTCGAGGAACTCGTCGAGCGCATTGAGGACGGATGCATGGGCCTCCGGGCCGCGCGCAAGCGAAGGCCAGGCGCCGCGCACCGCCGCTTCCGCGGCGTCGAGGTAGCGCGTCTCGCCGGTGAGCCAGCCGAGCCGTGCGAGTGCCTGCGCCGCGACGCCGTTGCCGCCGGGCGTTGCGTCGTCCGCGAAGCTCTTTGGGCGGAACAGCGGTGGGTCCTGCCCGGCAGCCGTGTACCAGAACCCGCCGCGCTCGCGATCGGCGAACCGCTCGAGCAGGACATCGGCGACCTGGCAGGCGAAATTCAGGTCGTCAATGCGGAAGCGCGACTGCAGCGCCTCGAGAAGCGCGTCCAGCAGGAAAGCATGGTCGTCGAGGTAGGCCGGAAAGCGCGCCTCGCCGGATTTCCAGGACGCATACAGCGCACCGTCCCGCCAGGCGTTCGCGCGCAGGAAGTCGAGGGCCTCGAGCGCGGCATCGACGAGCCCGGGCTCGTCGAGCTGCCGTCCGGCGATCGCGAGGCCCCGGATCATCAGCCCATTCCAGGCCGTCAGGATCTTGTCGTCGAGGCCGGGACGCACGCGCCTCGAGCGCGCGTCGAATAGCTTGGGTCGGGCGGAAGCGAGCAGGACCTCGGCCTGGGGGAGTGTCAGTCCCAGTCGTTCGGCGACGTCCACCATCGCGACGAAGCCGTGCAGGTGCCAGGCGCCCTCGAAATTCGGCTCGCGGTCGAGCCCGAAGCGGGGCGCGAGCACGCGGTACTCGTCCGCCGTCAGCAGGCGCTCGACTTCTTCGCGCCGCCACACGTAGAAGCGGCCCTCGTGGCCCTCGGAATCCGCGTCGAGCGCGGCGTAGAAGGCGCCGCCCGGCGAGCGCATCTCGCGCAGCGCCCAGTTCGCAGTCGCGAGCGCAGCGTCGCGCAGGAGCGCGTCTTCCGCCGCCACGGCCGCCTGTGCACAGAGCGCGAGCAGCGGCCCGTTGTCGTAGAGCATCTTCTCGAAGTGCGGGATCATCCAGAATGGATCGACCGAGTACCGGCAGAATCCGCCGCCGACCTGGTCGAAGATTCCGCCCTCGGCCATGCGACGCAGCGTCACCAGGGCCATCGAGCGCGCCTCGGGGTCGGGCTCGCGCAACAGGAGTTCGATGGAGGCGGCGTGCGGGAACTTCGGCGCGGGGCCGAATCCGCCATGGCGCGGATCGAAGCTCGCGGCCAGGTTGCGGCAGGCCGCTGCGACGGGCTCGCGCGTGATCCCGGCACCTGGCTCGGCCGGGGGCGGCTCAAGTTCCGCGAACACGCCGCGTAGCGCCGCGTTCTGCGTGCGCACCCCCTCGCGCTGGTCGCGATAGAGGGCCGCGACGCGCTCGAGCACGTCCGCGAACGCCGGCATGCCATAGCGCGGCTGTTTCGGGAAGTAGGTGCCGCCGAAGAACGGCGTCAGGTCGTCCGGGGCGAGGAACATCGTGAGCGGCCACCCGCCTCCGCGCCGCGTCAGGAGCTGGTGCGCGAGCTGGTAGACCTTGTCGAGGTCAGGCCGCTCCTCGCGGTCGATCTTCACGTTCACGAACAGGCGGTTCATGACCTCGGCCGTCGCTTCGTCCTCGAAGGATTCGTGCGCCATCACGTGGCACCAGTGGCAGGCGGAGTAGCCGATCGAGACCAGGATCGGGCGGTCGAGCTTCCGCGCAAGCGCAATGGACTTCCGCGCCCCACGGGTACCAGTCCACCGGGTTCGCCGCGTGCTGCAGCAGGTAGGGGCTCGTTTCGTCCGCAAGCCGATTGCGCGGCCCGGCGGGAGGCTGGCCGTGCATGGCGGTGCCCGCGGTCGGGTAGAATTGCGTTCACTATAGCCACCGCGCTGTGATCCCGCATGTCGAGCCTGCCTGAACCCGCCGTGCCGGCGGCAAGCGCGTTGCCGCGGCTCGTGCTGAAGCCTCGGGAAGAGCGCCGCCTCCAGGCGGGGCACCTGTGGGTGTTCTCGAACGAAATCGACACCACGGCGACGCCCCTGACCGCCTTCGCGCCCGGCGCGCACGTCGCCGTGCGCTCGAGCGGCGACCGCTTCCTCGGCCATGCGTACGTGAATCCGCGGACGCTCATCAGCGCGCGGCTGCTCGGGCCGCGATCCGGAGTACCCGCCCGGCAAGTCGCTGCTCGTGCATCGGCTGAAGGTGGCTCTCGCGCTGCGCCAGCGCGTGTACGCCGCGCCGTTCTACCGCCTCGCCTACGGCGAGGGCGACTTCCTGCCGGGCCTGGTCGTCGACCGCTACGGCGACGTGATCGTCGCCCAGCTGAACACGGCCGGCATGGAGGCGATGAAGTCCGACGTCCAGGAGGCGCTCGCCAAGGTCGTGGCGCCGCGCGCGCTCCTGTGGAAGAACGACTCGCCCATGCGCGAACTCGAGGGACTCGAGCGCCACGTGGACGCCGCCTTCGGCGACGTGCCGGCCACGGTCGTCGTGCCGGAGGGCGGCGTGGACTTCCACGTGCCGCTCGCCGGCGGGCCAGAAGACGGGCTGGTACTTCGACCAGTCGGCGAATCGCGCGCTGTTCGCGAGTCACGCCCGGGGTGCCCGGGTGCTCGACGTCTTCAGCTACGCGGGCGGTTTCGGCCTGCAGGCGTTGCGCGCGGGCGCGGCGGAGGCGACCTGCATCGATTCCTCCGCGACGGCGCTCGCGGCGGCGTCGGCGACGGCCGACGCCAACGGCCTCGACGTCGAGCTGCTGGAAGGCGACGGCTTCGAGGCGCTCGAGGCGCTGCGTCGCCGAGCGGCGCCGCTTCGACGCGATCGTCGTCGACCCGCCCGCGTTCATCAAGCGCAAGAAGGACCATCGCGAAGGGACTCGCGGCGTACCGCCGCATCAACCTGCTCGCGATGCAGCTCCTCGACCGCGACGGCCTGCTGATGTCCTGTTCCTGCTCCTACCACCTGGCGCCCGGGCGAGCTGGTGGACGCCGTCCAGCGTGCCGCGCGTCACCGCGACCGCTTCGCCCAGCTGATCGCCGTCGGCGGCCAGGCGCCGGACCATCCGGTGCACCCGGCGATCGACGAGACGCGCTACCTGCGCGCCTTCCTGTTCCGGGTGACCGACGGATGATCGTCTATCCGGCCATCGACCCGGTCGCGATTGCGATCGGCCCGGTCAAGGTGCACTGGTACGGCCTCATGTACGTGCTCGGCTTCATCGCGGGCTGGTGGCTCGCGCGCCGGCGCGCGGCGCAGCCGGGCTCGACCTGGAAGCCGGCCGACGTGGACGACCTCATCTTCTTCGCGGCGGTCGGCGTGATCGCCGGCGGCAGGCTCGGCTGGATGCTGTTCTACGGCCTCGACAGCCTGCGCGCGGACCCGCTCGCCTTCCTCCGCGTGTGGGAAGGCGGCATGTCGTTCCACGGCGGGCTCATCGGCGTGATGATGGCCGTCGCCTGGTTCGCGCGCCGGCGCGGCCGGCGCGTCGCCGACGTGTTCGATTTCACGGCGCCGCTGCCGGCGGTCGGCCTGTGCGCCGGACGCATCGGCAACTTCATCAATGGGGAGCTGTGGGGCAGGCCCACGGAACTGCCCTGGGGCATGCTGGTGGACGGAAGAGGTCCTGCATCCGTCGCAGCTCTACGAAGCGGCCCTGGAGGGCGTCGTTCTGTTCGCCGATCGTCTGGTGGTTCACCTCGCGGCCGCGGCCGCGGCTCGCGCCGTCTGGCCTGTTCCTCGCGCTCTATGCCGTATTCCGCATGGCCGTGGAGTTCGTGCGCGTGCCGGATGCCGACATCGGGTACCTCGCGTTCGGGTGGCTGACGATGGGCCAGGTGCTGTCGCTGCCCGTGCTGGCGGCGGGACTTTGGATGCTTGCCTTCGCGTACACTCGGCGCGAGCCTTCCGGAAACTACGCCTGAGCTGAGATGCACGCCTACCTCGACCTGCTTCGTCACGTGCGCGAGCGCGGCACCCGCAAGACCGACCGCACCGGCACCGGGACGCTGTCCGTGTTCGGCAGGCAACTGCGCTTCGACCTGTCCGCCGGCTTCCCGCTCCTCACGACGAAGCGCGTGCACATCAAGTCCGTGATCGAGGAGCTGCTCTGGTTCCTGCGCGGCGAGACCAACGTGCGCTCGCTGCAGGAGAGGGGCGTCACGATCTGGGACGAGTGGGCGGACGAGCAGGGCGAACTCGGCCCGGTGTATGGCCGGCAGTGGCGGGCCTGGGCCACGGCGGATGGTGGCCATGTCGACCAGGTCGCGCGCGCGATCGACCTGCTTCGCAATGACCCGGACTCGCGCCGCATCATCGTGAGCGCCTGGAACGTCGGCGAGCTCGACCGGATGGCGCTGTCGCCCTGCCATGCGTTCTTCCAGTGCTACGTGGCGGACGGGCGCCTGTCCCTGCAGGTTTACCAGCGCAGCTGCGACATCTTCCTCGGCGTGCCGTTCAATATCGCCTCCTATGCGGTGCTGGCGCACATCCTCGCCCAGCAGGCGGAGCTCAAGGTCGGCGATCTCGTCTGGACCGGCGGCGACTGCCATCTCTATCTCAATCACCTCGAGCAGGCGGACACGCAGCTCGCGCGCACGCCGGGCCCGCTCCCGACACTCGCGCTCCTGCGCCGGCCGGCGGACTTCGCCGACTACCGCAGTCGAAGACTTCCAGGTGCCCGGCTACGAGCCGCAACCGGCGATCCGCGCGCCTGTCGCGGTCTGAGACGACCCGTGAGCCGCGAGACGGTCGCGATCGTCGCGATGGCCGACAACGGCGTGATCGGCCGCGGCAACGTCCTGCCCTGGCACCTGCCCGACGACCTGAAGCGGTTCAAGGCGCTGACGATGGGGCACGCGCTGCTCATGGGCCGGCGCACCTACGACTCGATCGGGCGCGCGCTTCCGGGCCGGCTGAATTTCGTGCTCACGCGCAATCGGGACTGGCGGGCACCCGGCTGTGAACCGGTCGGCTCGATTGAAGAGGCGCGCGCGCGAGCGGGAGACTCTGCGCTGTTCGTGATCGGCGGCGCCGAGGTGTTCTCGCTGAGCTGGCCCGTGATCGAGCAGCTCGAGCTGACGGAAGTTCACGCCGACGTCGATGGCGACACCTGCCTCGAGGGATTCGACCGCGCCGCGTGGCGCGAAGTGGCGCGCGAACCGCATGCGGCCGACGCGCGGCACGCGTATCCGTTCGACTTCGTGACGTTCCTCAGGCGCTGACGGCGCAGGGCGGGCCGTTCAGGGTTCGCGTACCGACAGCTCGCCTTCACCGAGCATCTGCCCGCCGGCGTGCAGCTGTAGTTGAATCGGCGCCACGCCGGAAAATTCCAGCACGAACGAGCGTCTCCCAGGTGCGGCCTCGACGGTGACGTGGCCGCTCGCCGTCATCGGGTGCGCGTCGCCGGGACCGCCGACCAGGCTTGCCTTCGACGGGTCGACCCTGGCGATGAGCTCGCAGTGAATCGCGGACGACACATCGAGTTCGAGCCTGAGCAGTTGCCCGGCGCGCCGGAGCGAGGCATCCAGTTCGACGCCTTCCGCCTGGAAAGACCACTGGTCCTGGAGCGCGATCCGTTCGCTGCGCGCGGGGTCTCCGGTCCGACCCAGGGATCCCTGAAGGTCCGACCCCGGCGCATCACCATCGCGCAGGACGTACGCGAGGCCGACGATCAGCAGCCCGCCGAAGACGGCTGCGGCCAGCCGGAAAGCCGGCAGCCCGTATGACCTGCGCGCAGGATCGTCCCGCCGCTCCGACAGCGCGCGCCCCGCAAGGATGGCCGCTCGCAGGCCAGGCGGCGGCTCGGCAGCGGGAATGTCCCGCAGCAACTGGTCCGTCCGCCGGAATTCCTCGTGCAGGTTCCGGGCCTGCGGATCCCGCAGCAGCAGCCGCGCGAGGCCTGCCCGCTCGGCGACGGAAAGCTCGCCGTCGAGATCGGCCTGGATCAAGTCCTGGAGCTGGACCCTGTCCATCGTCAAAGCGCCCCGTGTGCGGTGAGCTGCTTCTTGAGGAGTTGCCGCGCAGTGTAGAGGCGCGATTTCACCGTCCTGGCGTCAATATCGAGGATCTGGCCAATGTCCTCGTAGTTGCGGTCGACGAAGTACCTGAGCACGATCACTGCCCGGTGCTCCGGCTTGAGCCGATCGACCGCGTCCAGGACCACGTCGCGCGTCTGATCGTCGGCCAGCAATTCGGACGGGCCGGCGTGAGCCGAAGGGAGGCGCTCATCGACGGGCCCCGCGTTGCGGCCACGCACCCGCAGGACGTTGAGCGATTCGTTGATCGCCATCCGGTAGATCCAGCTGTAGAACTTGTATTGCGGGTCATAGCTCGAGAGACTCTGGTAGGCCTTCAGGAAGACCGACTGTGCGATGTCGCGGGCGTCCTCCGGGCTGCGGAGCATGCGCAATGCAACGTTGTAGACGGGCTTTTCGTACTGCTCGACGAGTTCGGCAAAGGCCCGCGGATCGCCCGCCAGGCAGTCGCGGACCCTTGCTGCGTCGACGTTCTCGCTCATAGTAATTACACGCCAGGGCCCGCCAAGTTGGCGCCGAAATCCCTTACCATCCCCGAGGGCTCGCGCGGCAAGCCCCCTCGGCGGCCACTCTACCGTTGCCATGGTTCGGGTCAAGCGGGCATCACGACAGGTGACAGTGATCAATTTCCTGCAGGCTGCCGGGATCGCCATGATCCCCTCGGTCGTCTGGGGATGGTTTTTCGTCTCCCGCAACCCCGAATCGCGGCAGCTGGTCGTGGTGACATTCCTGCTGGGCACCCTGTCGGTGGTGCCGCTGCTGCTGTTCATGGCGGGGCTGGGCGTCCGCCTGCAGGTCCACGAAGCGGCGGCGTCGCAACTCGGGGGCCGGGACTCCGTGCAGCAGGCGCTCAGCTTGCTGCTGTTTCTGGCGGGCGTGGCGCTGGTGCTGGTCGGCGTCATCAAGCTCTTTCAGTTGATTTCACAACGGGTCACGCGACACTCACTGCGCCTCGGCGCCCTGGTCCTCGCAGCACTGCTGCTGGTAGTGGCAACCCTCACCCACGACCAGCTGCGCGAAAATCTCGGCGTCCTGGGCACGCAGCTCGCGGACCTGTTCCATTTCCTGATCATGTTCTCGCTGTTCATGTTCCTGCTGGAGCGGCTCTCCAACCGGACCATTGCCAACGCCGCGGTCGCGGCGCTCGCCGCCGTGCTCGTCCTGGTGGTGGTCAAGGCCAACTCCGGCGTGGCGACCGCGGATGGAACGGAGCTGAGCTCGATATCAACGATATTCAGCCTGCCGTTCCTGCTCGAGGTCGCCGAGCAGAACATGTTGACGCTGCGGATCCTGAATTTCATGCAGGTCTACCTGACCTTCGCGGTCATGGCGATCAGCACGCTGCTGGTCGTGGCTCTGGTCCACGTGATCTACCTGCTGCACGAGAACCACTGGATAAAGTTCGTGCACGGCACGTCGCTGGTCTTCTTCTCGCTGCCATTCCTGGCCTGGGCAGTGGCGGCCGTGAGTCCCGACCTGCCGCTGGCTAGTGACTTCCGCACCGCGCCGAAACCGGTCGAAATCGCCTGGTACGCCAACATCGCGCTGCTGATCGGGCTGTCGGTGTGGTCGGTCGTCACTTTCGTCCGCCAGTCGGGCGCCGCGGCTTTTGCCCTGTTCACCGGGCTGTACGAGGAACCCTTGAATTTCATCGGGGTCGGGCTGTTCCTGACGTTGTTCATCGCGGTGTTTCACTGGTTCGGGCTCTCGGTCGTGGCTTTCAGCCTGATCTTCCTGGCGTTCGCCGAGGAATACTCCAAGCACCTGATCGTCCGCTTCACCGACGACGACAGCATTCGATCGATCGACGATGCCATCGAATTCTCCATCATCGTCGGACTGGCCTTCGCCTTTGCGGAGAACGTCCTCCTGTACTTTCCACGGCTGCTTGCCGAGGGCGACACCCCGACGCTGCTCATGCGCTCGGTGCTGACCGTGCTGATGCATGCGATAGCGTCCGGAATCCTCGGCTACTTCTACGGGCTGGCGCATTTCTCGGCCGAGGAGGTTCGGCGCGGCCATGGTGGCCGGGGGCCGGCGTATCGCCTGTTGCACAAGGTCTTCCTGTTCCGGCGCGAGCACCTCTACCACGAGGCCAAGCTGTTCGAGGGACTCATCCTCGCGGGTGCCTACCACGCGGCCTTCAACCTCGCGGCGAGCGAAGGCCAGATCAGCGTCATGCTGGCGCTGGTCGGTGCCGGCTGCGCCTACCTGTATTACCTGCTGGGCCTGAAATCCAATCGCGAAAAGATCGGTGCAATCTCTACGACGCGCGTTCACGCAACATACGTCGGCAGGCTCAGGAAGCGCTCGACCTAGAGGACCTTGAGCGACAGCATCCACTCGTCGTCGAGCTTGCGGCCGTCCTCGAAACCGGCGGCGTAACCGAACGAAAGGGTCATGTTGAGGCGGCTGAGCACCGTGAACGTCAGGTCGACCTGCGCGCCGGCATCGTAGACGGTGCGACGGCCGGAGCCGTCCGCAGGCTTCGCGGCAAGCGCTCCGACGAATACGGCCGGGCGTGCCGAGCCCAGGTAAAAGCCCGGCGAGCCGACTTCCTCGAACCGCAGGGGCGGCAGGTTCAATTCCAGCACCGTCTTGGCGAAGTCCCGTCCGGCCAGCTCGTCGATCTCGAATCCCGGGAAGCTGTCGAACTCCCGGTAACGCTTGACCTCGCCGTCATCGACATAATTGTTGCCGAAGCCGCCAAAGTAGAAGCTGGCCAGGACATTCTCCCGGTTTCCGCCCGCGACGCCGGCGGCGTTGTACAGCCACACGGACGAGTTCCTGATTGGAAGCGCGAACCCGAAATCGAGGCCGCCGCGAAACCTCGACACGGTGTCTCCGTCGGCCCGGTCGACATTACCGGCGAGCTCCCAGCGATAGCCTTTTTCGTGGTCCACGGATCCCTGCGAGCTTCGCGTGTGGGTGTAATCGAGCTCGACCTGGCCCGAAACGATCTCGTCGAAATCGGACGGCACGTTCTGGTTGACCGGCAGCGTGTCGAGGCCCGTGAAGTACGCGGCCATGACCGACAGGTCGAGCCGGCGCGGATCGTCGAAGATGAGCGACTTGTTGTACTCGCCGAGGAACGCGTCGCCCTTCCGGCTGCGCTTGGTGGGGCCGAACAGGTCGTAGAAGTCCGCGCCGTTGTGCCAGTATTCCCAGCGCCAGACGGGCGTCTCGTAGCGCACGTTGACGTGCGGCTTCTCATCCGACGACAGCTCGTCATCCCACGAGTAGCTGGCGGAGACATCGAGCCTGTGGAACTGGGCGGGATCTGCGAGGCGGACGTGCCAGCCGAGCGCGGCGGAATCGCGATAACCCTCGACGATGGGATAGCCGCCGCCGTATTCGAGCTCGCGCATCGGCCGGTACTTGCCGCGGCGCGTGATCATCGGCGCCAGGTCCACGGCCTCGGGCGGGCCAACGGCCCACTCCTTGACGATCGGGTGCTTGCTCGCGATCTGGGCCCCGAGAAAGGTGATCGCGCTGACATCCTCCAGCGGCTTCGGGTCGATGATCACGGGCGCAAAGCCGGTGCCCATGTACTCCTGGACGATCAGCGTTCCGTCCGCCATCGGGATGGGGCGGAAGAATCCGGTCTCGGCGTTGCTGACCGCCTCGAGCTCGCCGGTCGCAGGCTCGAAGCGGAAGATGTTGGAAACGCCGGTGTAGTAGGAGCTGCCATACAGATACCGGCCATCGCGCGTGAACACGAAGCCCTCGGGAATAGCCTGCCCGAAATCGGACCTGGCAATGGGCTCCGCCTTGCCGGCCTCGAGGTCCGCCGTGCGAAACACGTTCAGGAACTGTTTGCCGTCGATCGTCCCGATCGACATGGATAGCAGGGAGCCGTCAGCCGACACGTCGAGCTCAAAGGGCACATCACCGTACGGCCAGGTATAGACCTGGTTCCAGCTGGTGTAGGGGTGCGGGATGCGTACCAGCGTCACGTAGCCGTTGAGAGTTCGCAGACCCCACAGCGAGCGGTCCGACTCGTCCAGGCAGATGTCGCCAATGCGCGCGTCCTCGAGCAGCATGCGCGACTGGCCCGAGTCGACATCCACCGCCATCAGGTCCCGCCAGGAGTCGTAGTTGTCGGCGGTGTAAAACAGCGTCCGGGCGCCCGGATCGAAGGCGGTCGACGCCACCCGAAACTTCTGCGGTCCCTTGATGTCGACGAGTTTCCGGATGCTGCCGTCCTTCAGCGACACCCCGCCGGCATAAGCGACGACGCCGGGATACTGGAAGGCACCGATCAGCGAATTCGTCGTTCCGTCGTAGTAGGAACGCGACACGGAGCCGAGCGCCTGATGCGTGACACGGCGGCCGCTCGTGACGGGATGCTCGCGCACCGAACGCAGGTTGGCCCCCTGGAATTCATGCTCCCAGGCGATCCACTCGTCCCATGCGGTTTCGAGCGGCTTGCCGAATACCTGGGAGAACTGGCGCGAGTAGTACGCCTCGCTCCCTTCGCCGCGCTTCAGCCAATCGACTACGGCCTCCGGCGAATGGACGTAAGCGAGGTAGCTGAAGAACCGCGTGCCGTACAGGTAGGCGTTGGTCATGGTCTGGAAATCCGCGGCAACGCCCTTGGATACCAGCCCGAGGCTGCTGTAGAAATGCGCGTCGTCGCGGGCCATCGCGCGGAACACCATTTCGTCGAAGGCGCCCTGGGCCCGGCCGATACCCCCCGCCATCCAGGTCTCCATGAAATTCGCCGCACCTTCAAAATACCAGCGCGGTGCACTGAGCCGCGGCACCGTGAGGTAGTTGTAGAGGATCGTCTCCGGGTGTTCGTCGGCCGGAGCCGGTTTACCGCCGAAGAACCGCCGCCAGCTCAGGTCGCGGGAGTTGGCGACGTCCGCGTTGACGACGTGTACGGCTTCGTGGTTCATCAGCGAATACATGCGCTCGCTGCTCGGCATCGTCTCCAACGTACGGCTGGGTGGAGCGACGTACAGGGTGACGCCATTGCGGGGTGAGGCTCCGGCACTCGCGTTTCCGAAGTCCGCGAGGTCGGTCATCAGCACCATGGTCTTTTCGGACGGCGTCCAGTCGAAGATCTGCCGCTGGAACTGCAGTGAGTTATAGAAGGTGCTGGCGACGAGGGGCGTCAGATAGGTCTGGAAGGGATCGAGGTAGAGCAGCAGGAAATCGTCGGTCTCGAGCTGGTCCATCTCGAAAGGAGCGGCGAGGACCGGCTGGGCGCCCAGCAGCGCGGCGACCCACAGGCTCGCGATGACCGGTGACGAAGAAAGGGCCGCCGGCGCGTGCGCGGGCGGCCCTGTGAGCTTCAGCATTCCAACGATTGCTCGGCTATTGCGCCTGCGCGGCGGCTTTCATGGCGTCCTGGCCGAGGGCGGCGCGGAAGGAATCGCTGGCGAGCGCCTGCTTGAAACCGTCGCTGGCCATGGCCTGCTTGAAACCGTCGCTGGCGAGTGCCTGCTTGAAGCCGTCGCTGGCGAGTGCCTGCTTGAAGCCGTCGCTGGCGAGTGCCTGACGGAAGCCGTCGCTGGCGAGGGCCTGGCGGAAGTTGTCGTTGGCCATGGCCTGCTTGAAGCCGTCGCTGGCGAGTGCCTGCTTGAAGCCGTCGCTGGCGAGCGCCTGACGGAAACCGTCGCTGGCGAGGGCCTGGCGGAAGTTGTCGTTGGCCATCGCCTGCTTGAAGCCGTCGCTGGCCATGGCCTGCTTGAAACCGTCGCTGGCGAGCGCCTGTTTGAAGCCGTCGCTGGCGAGCGCCTGACGGAAACTGTCGCTGGCGAGGGCCTGGCGGAAGTTGTCGCTGGCCATCGCCTGCTTGAAGCCGTCGTTGGCCATCGCCTGCTTGAAGCCGTCGTTGGCCATCGCCTGCTTGAAGCCGTCGCTCGCCATGGCCTGCTTGAAACCGTCGCTGGCGAGGGCCTGCTTGAAGCCGTCGCTGGCGAGCGCCTGACGGAAACTTTCGCTGGCGAGTGCCTGCTTGAAGCCGTCGCTGGCGAGTGCCTGGCGGAAGCCGTCGCTGGCGAGTGCCTGCTTGAAGCCGTCGCTGGCCATGGCCTGCTTGAAGCCGTCGCTGGCGAGTGCCTGGCGGAAGCCGTCGCTGGCGAGTGCCTGGCGGAAGTTGTCGTTGGCCATCGCCTGCTTGAAGCCGTCGCTGGCGAGGGCCTGCTTGAAGCCGTCGCTGGCCATGGCCTGCTTGAAGCCGTCGCTGGCGAGGGCCTGCTTGAAGCCGTCGCTGGCGAGCGTCTGGCGGAAGGCATCGGAGGCAAACGCGGCGGCCAGGACCCTGTCGGACACGATCATCTGATAGATGTCCGTCTGCATGAATTGAGCGATGCCCTGGTCACCCAGGACGCTGCCGCTGCCTTTCGTGGCGCTTTCGGCCCGATAGCGTTCGGCGGGTACGACGGAGCCCGCGAGGGTCTCATCCGAAGGCGGGTTGTTTTTCGCCACGTAGGCGACGCCAGCCAGCACGACGATGCCGCCCGCGACGAGCCAGATCTTGTTCCTGGACGAACCGCTGTCCGAAATTGCCATCTTGCCTCTCCCCTGAATTGGGCCGGAACGGCCGGCAATGGTGTTTTGACCTACCAAATACGCCGCTGGCCCGAAGAAGTTGGTACTTGTCGTCAAGCTTACTCGATCCACGGGCTGCCCAGACGGCTGGGTCAGGGGGCTCCTGGCTCTCAGGGGTCCCCGGTCCTAGCGGCGGCCCAGTTCGTTCTCGATCACTGCCACCGCCCGCCAGCAGTCCTCATAGGAGTTGTAAAGTGCTGCAGGCGCGAGCCGGATCACGTCGGGCTCGCGCCAGTCGCAGGTCAGGCCGCGTGCGAGCATGCGGTCGAACAGGGCGCGCCCGTGACCGCGCGCACCGCGCAGGCGCACCGAGAGCTGCGCTCCGCGCGACTCTGGATCGCGCGGCGTCAGGATCTCGATTCGCTCGCCCAGGCGCGCCTCGAGCAGCCGTTCCAGCCAGCCGGTGAGCAGCAGGGAGCGCTGGCGCAGGGCCGGCAAGCCGGCCGCGGCAAACTGCGCGAAGGAGGCCTGTAACGGGACCATGCCGAGCAGCGGATGGTTGCTGACCTGCCATCCCGCGGCGCCGCGGTACGGGCGGAACGGTTCCGCCATCTCGAAGCGGCTGTCGATGTCGTTGCCCCACCAGCCGGACAATCGTGGTGCCTTCGTGTCGAAGTGACGCTCGTGCACGAAGGCACCGGCCGTCGCGCCGGGCCCGCCGTTCAGGTACTTGTACGAGCACCAGGCGGCAAAATCCACCTCCCAGTCGTGCAGCGACAGCGGCAGGTTGCCGATGGCGTGCGCGAGGTCGAAGCCCGCCATCGCGCCGACGCGGTGCGCGGCCGCAGCGAGCGCCGCGATGTCGAGGCTCTGGCCGGTCAGGTACTGGACGCCCGGCAGCAGCACGAGCGCGAGGCGCGAACCCAGGCGGTCGATCTCGTCGACGACGTCCTCGTGCCGCAGCAGGTGCTCGCCGGCGCGCGGTGCCACCTGGACCAGCGAGTCGCGGGGATCGAGGCCGTGCCAGCCGAGTTGCGACACGACGGCGTAGCGGTCCGACGGAAACGCACCGTGCTCGATCAGGATCACCCGCCGCTCGCCGGCCGGGCGAAAAAAGCTCGCCATCAAGAGGTGAAGGTTGATCGTGAGCGAGTTCATCACGACCGTCTCGAGCGGCTGCGCGCCGGCGAGCGCCGCCGCCGTCGGTGCGAGCCGTTCGTGCAGGTTGAGCCAGTCGGCCCCGTGATCGTGGTAACCGAGCACGCCGAGGCGCTGCCACTCGCCCATGAACGCCACGACGTCCTCGGCCGCGCGCCGCGGCTGCAACCCGAGCGAGTTGCCGCACAGGTAGATCACCTCGCGCCCGTCTGGCGTGCGCGGGAAATGAAACTCCGCGCGCCGCGCAGTCGCAGGGTCCGCGGCGTCGCGAGCGCGCGCGGCCTCCAGCGATAGATCGGCACTCACTCGGCTTGCACCGGAAATAGAAGCGGCCGGGACGGCGCGGCGTCGGCGAGGAAAGCCGGCAGCTGCAGGTCGAGGAGGTACAGTCCGTCCGGGATCTCCGGCGCGATCCACGCAAGTTCCGTGATGCTCGCCCGCGGACGGGTCGCATCGGCTGCCCGCCGCGAGCCGGGCGGCAGGCCGAAAAAGACGCGGTGCGCGGTCAACTTGCCGCCGTCGTCGGCGCGGTCGGCCGACGGCAGGTCGAGCACGAGAGCGTCGATGCCGCGAGCGACCAGCCAGGCCGCGGCCTGCCGCGTGAGGTATGGCGCTGGCGCGGGCCCGCGGTAGGCGCGATTTGGTTCGTCGGCGGTGGTGCGCACGACGAGCGCCGTCGGCGGCGGCCCACCGCCTCGTGCCAGCACCTCCTCGAGCGCGGCCGCCGTGAGCAGGCGGTCGCCCGGCGCGGGCGCCGGATCGCTGCTTTCGCGCGACCCGGACGCGACCATCGGCTCGACCGTGACGAGCCGCGCCAGGGCAAGCCCGCCCGGCACGCGCTCGCTGACCGCGACGCGATCGTCGGTCACGTGGCCGACGCATTCCGTGTGCGTGCCATTGCAGTGCGGAGCCAGCGTCAGGATTTCGCAGTTGCAGCTGCCGCCCGCGCGCGTGTCGCCCACGAACGAGCCTGCGCGCAGCGGCCGCGCGTCGGCGCGTGGCGCTTCGAAGCAGGATGGCTGCGGTCCGGCGAAATCGAGGGGGATCGCGATCGAGATGGGGCTGCCGAAGTCCGCCCGGAAGCTCCGGCCGTGGGCCTCGAATCGCATGACGTTCATTGTGTAATTATAGGCGCCCGACGGAACCCGACAGGCCGCCCCCGGGTCTGAGGTTCGGAATACCTAGGAGTTTCTGGATGGCGCCTCGCGCCGCTTCCCTGTGCCTTCTCCTGTTCGCCGCGGCGACGGCTGTCGCGGAAGACAGCCTGCCGGCCGAAGAGCCGGCCGCGTGGACGCGGCACGAGGTTGACCTGCAGTACATGGGTTTCACGACCCGCTACACGTGCAGCGGGCTCAAGAGCAAGGTCAAGCTGCTCCTCAAGCACATGGGCGTGCGCGAAGACGTGAAGATCCTCGAGCGCGGCTGCGAATTCGGCTACCAGAAGGTCGCGGACTTCCCGCGCCTCAAGATCACGTTCTGGGCGCCGACGCTGCCGGAGACGGGCGACAAGGATCCGGGCGAGCCGGTGCTCGGCGTGTGGAAGGCGGTCACGATCAAGCGCAATTCACCGAAGGGACTGGAGATGGGGGATTGCGAGCTGGTCGAGATCTTCCGCGATCGCGTGATGCCGAAGTTCTTCACGCGCGAGATGCAGGGCGACGTCAACTGCATTCCGCACCAGCTGGTGGGCAACCGCATCGACCTGCGCTTCGAGGTCCTGACCGGGGTCCCGTCGGTGGACGACGCGGCCGCCCCCGGCAATTGATCAGCGTTCAGCGTGGCGCCGGTTCCGGCACGGCAACCGGATCGGGGCCGCGTCGCCGTCGAGCCTTTGCGCGGTGAGCGACCCGCCCCAGACACAGCCGGTGTCGAGGCACAGCAGGCCGGGCTCGGCGAGGTAACCGAGCGCCGACCAGTGGCCGAATACGAAGGCGTCCCCCCGAGTCCCGCGCTCTGGATGCCGGAACCACGGCATCGTGCCGTGCGGCGCGTCCTCGATCGTGCCCTTGTGCGAAAGCACGAGCCGCCCCTTCCGGTCGACGAGTCGCAGCCGCGTCAGGCAATTCACAATGAAACGCAGTCTTGCGGCACCCTCGAGCGCCGGCGTCCAGCGATCAGGCGCGTCGCCGTACATCGCCGCGAGCAGCCCGGCTGGGTCCTTGCGCAGCGCCCTCTCGACCTCGCCTGCGCAACGCTCTGCGTCGGCGAGCGACCACTCGGGTGGGAGCCCCGCGTGGATGAGCGTCCAGCGGATGCCGCGCTCGCGGTGCAGAAGGGGCCGCGAGGCGAGCCAGTCGAGCAGCTCCGCGGCGTCCGGGGCGTCCAGCACGGCCTCCAGCTCCTTTTCGCGCTTGCGCACGCCCTTCGGCGCGAAAGCCATCGCGAGCAGGTGCAGGTCGTGGTTGCCGAGCACGACGGTCGCGGCGCTGCCCATGGACTTGACCTCGCGCAGCACGGCGAGCGAGTCTGGGCCGCGGTTGACGAGGTCGCCCGTGAGCCATAGGCGGTCGCGGCCGGCGTCGAAGCCGATGCGCCCCATGAGCGCCATGAACTCCGCGTGGCAGCCCTGCAGGTCGCCGATCGCGTAGATCGCCACTAGCCCGTCTCGCTAGTGGATCTTGCCGGGTATCGCCAGCGTGAACGCCGGGATCGGCGCGTCGAATTGCACGCCGTCGTCGCCGAGCATCTGGTAGGAACCCTGCATCGAGCCGACCGGCGTCTCGAGGACGGCGCCGCTCGTGTAGCGGAAGCCCTGGCCGGGCATCAGGTGCGGCTGTTCGCCGACGACGCCTTCGCCGCGCACTTCCTGCACCTTGCCATTCGCGTCCGTGATCACCCAGTGACGGCCGAGCAGCTTCGCGGGCACGGTGCCCCGGTTCCTGATCGTGACGGTATAGGCGAAGACGTAGCGCTGCTCGTCGGGATCCGACTGGTCCTCGAGGTAGCGCGTGTCGATCGCGACGCTGATCGGGTTCGTGTGGGGAACGGTCATCTGGGGGCCTGCTGCAGGCGCACCGCCAGCACGTCGCAAGGCGCGGCGTGCAGCACGGTGTCTTCCGTGAAGTTGACGAGGATCGACGGTCCGCGGCGCTCGTGGCAGCCGAGCACGATGAGGTCGGCCCGCTGCTCCTGGGCGGCGCGCACGATCTCCGCCTTGATGTTGCCTGCGGTGACCTCGCGGCGCGCCGCGCCGATGCCGAGCCTTTCGGCGAACTGCGCGAGCCGCGAGTTCGCGCGGTTCACGAGCTCCTCCTCGATCTGGATCGCGGGCAGCAGCGTCTCGCCCATGGGCTCGACCGGGACGTACTCGACCACGTGCAGGACCGAGAGCTCCGCGCCCATCAGCGAAGCGAGGTCACGCGCCCGCGTACCGATCAGGTCGCACTGCTCGCCCAGGTCCACCACCAGCAGGATTCGGCGGTACATGCCCATCGCCGGATTATAGCGCCGCCAGTCGCGCGAACTCGGCGGGGGCGAGCGTTTCGGGGCGACGGTCGGCCTCGATGCCGGCGGCGCCGAACTGCGCGGCGTCGACGAGGCCTCGCAGGGAGTTCCTGAGCGTCTTGCGCCGCATCGAGAACGCAGCCGCGACGAGGCGCGCGAAGCGCGCCGGATCCGGCAGCGGAAACGGGTTTCCCGCGTGCGGCACGAGGCGCACGACCGTCGAGTCGACTGCGGGCGGCGGCTGGAACGCGCCGCGCCCCACGCGGAACAGCGCCTCTGCGCTGCACACTGCGGCGAGCATCACGGTCAGCCGGCCGTAGGACTTCCCGCCGGGTGGCGCGACGATGCGGTCGACGACCTCCTTCTGCAGCATGAAGTGCATGTCCGCGATGACGTCCCGCGACCCGAGCAGGTGAAAGAGCAGGGGGGTGGAGATGTTGTAGGGCAAGTTGCCGCAGACACGGAGCTTCGCGCCGCCGCCGTGCAGCGCCTTGAAGTCCACGTCGAGCACGTCCGCGAGATGGATGACGAGCTCGCCGCGCCCTTTGGCCCGTGCGGCGAGGAGCGGCGCGAGGTCGCGGTCGATTTCGATCGCCTCCACGCGGCCGCAACGCTCGAGCAGCGGCAACGTCAACGCACCCCGTCCGGGCCCGATCTCGACGATGCGCTCGCCCGGCCGGGGATCGATGGCTGCGACGATGCGCCGCAGCACGCCGGGATCGTGCAGGAAATGCTGGCCAAAGCGCTTGCGCGCGCGGATCACCCGATGCGGCCCAGGCGTCCCGCGAGCCGGATCGCCTCGAACAGGCTCCCCGGGTCGGCGCGGCCGGTGCCCGCGAGGTCGAGCGCGGTGCCGTGGTCCACCGACGCGCGGTGAAACGGGAGGCCGAGCGTCACGTTGACGGCGTGGCCGAAGCCCGCGTGCTTGACCACCGGCAGGCCCTGGTCGTGGTACATGGCGAGCACGGCGTCGGCCGCTTCGAGCGAGGCGGGCGTAAACGCGGTGTCCGCCGGCACCGGACCGGTGACGACGATGCCGCGCGCCGCCAGGGACTCGATCGCAGGCCGGATGACTTCGATCTCCTCTCGCCCGAGGTGGCCGCTCTCGCCCGCGTGAGGATTGAGGCCGCAGACGAGGATGCGCGGCGAGGCGATACCGAGCGATTCACGCAGGCCCCGGTCGAGCACGCCGAGCGTGCGTTCGAGGGAGTCGCGCGTGATCCGGCGCGGGACGTCGGCGAGAGGCAAGTGGGTCGTCGCGAGCGCGACCCGCAGCGACCCGGCGACGAGCAGCATCACCGGGTGTGCGCCGCCGGCTTTCGCGGCGAGGTATTCCGTGTGTCCCTGGAAGGGGATGCCGGCGTCGTTGATCGACGACTTCTGCACCGGCGCGGTCACCATCGCCGCGAAGCGGCCGGCGATGCAGCCGTCGGCGGCCGCGTCGAGCAGGGCGAGCACGTAGCGGGCGTTCTCCGGGTCCGGCCGGCCCGGCGTTGCTGCACGGCCGAGCCGCGCGGCGAGCACGGGCAGCGTCCCCGCCCGATGCGGCACGGGCGCGGCGCCGGCGCGCCATTCGGCGGGCAATAGCGGCAGCCGGAGGCCGGCAGCCCGCGCCGCAAGCAACTCGGGGTCGCCCGCGAAGACGAGTTCGCAGGGCCAGTCGGAGAGGGCCGCGGCCAGCGCGAGGTCGGGGCCGATGCCGGCTGGCTCGCCGGTGGTAATGATGATGCGACGAGCGATCAGGGATTCCTGATCTCGACGTAGGCCTCGTCGCGCAGCCGCCTCAGCCACAACTCGGTTTCCTCGTCGACCTTGCTCTCGCGAAGCGCCGTCAACACGCGCTGCCGGCGCAGTTCGTCGCTCTGGTCGTGGGTGCGCCGGCCCAGGAGTTGAACGATATGCCATCCGAACTGTGTGCGGAAAGGCTCGCTGATCTCGTCGGGCTGCAACCGCTCGAGGGCTTCCTCGAAGGCCGGGTCGAAAGTGCCGGGCGAGGTCCAGCCGAGGTCGCCGCCGCGACTCGCGGAGCCCGGGTCCTCGGACGTGACGCTGGCGAGGGCCGCGAAGTCCTCGCCGGCAAGGACTCGGTCGCGCACTGCGGCAAGGCGCTGGCGCGTGGTCGCGTCGTCCTGCACCTCGTTCGGGCGCATCAGGATGTGCCGGGCGTGCAGCTGCTCGACCATCACCGGGCCGCTGTCGCCGCCGCGGGTCCCGTCGAGCCGCACGAGGTGGAAGCCGGTCGGCGTGCGCACCGGTTCGCTGACGTCGCCGGGCTGCATGTTCATGGCGAGGTCGCCGATGAACTGCGGAAGCTGGCCCAGGCGGCGCCAGCCGAGCTTGCCGCGCTCGAGCGCGGACTGCGCCTTCGAGTACGCGAGCGCAAGCTGCCCGAAATCCTCGCCCGCGGCCGCGCGCCGCTGGATGTCCTGCGCCAGCGCCTCGACCTTGGACATCTCCTCGGTAGTCGCCGCCTCGGGCAGCGAGAGCAGGATGTGGGAGACGTCGTACTCCGTGTTGACTCCTGCCTGGCTCGCATCGCGCTCGAGCGCCTGCTCGAGCTCGCGCGGCGAGACGTAGATGCGCGGGAGCACGTCGCGCTGGCGCAGCATCGACAGCATGATCTCGCGGCGCATCTCCTCGCGGTAGGCCGCGTAGTCGATACCCTGCTGCTCCAGCACGCGCGGCATCTGCTCGAACTCGACGTTGTTGCGCTTGGCGACGTCGCGCAGCGCCTCGTTCAGCATCTCGTCCGGCACCTGGACGCCGAGGCGCCCGGCGCGCTGGACCTGGATTTCCTGGAGGATCAGGCGCTCGAGCACCTGCTCACGGATGACGTCGGCGGGCGGCAGTTGCGAGCCCTGGCTCTGCAGGCGGTCGGTGATGAGAGCGGTCTGCGACTCGAGCTGGCTCTGCAGGACCACGCCCTCGTTGACGATCGCGATCACGCGGTCGAGCGCGACGCCGCTCGAGGACATGTCCCGGGTCTGCGCGTGAGCGGCGTCAGCCAGCAGGGCGGCGCCAGCCAGCAGGAAAGTGCACAGCAATCCGGTCAGGACTCGGCTCATGATTCGCCCGGTTCAGGGATAGGTGGAAACGGAGGCGGGGGAGTATCCCCGAATGCCGCGTTCCAGGAAAGTGTCGCTGCGGGATCCGACCGAGGAAAGGCCATTGAGTTCCACCTGCAGCAGGATCGAGTTGTCGCTCTCGCCGGTGCGATTCGACACGTAATTGCGGCCCAGGAGGCGCAGGCGCCAGCAGCAGCCCGAGTACTCGAAGCCGGCGAAGCGGTCGATCGACTTGTCTTCGAGCGTCGAGTAGACCTGCCGGGCGTAGAGTTGCCAGGACCGCGACAGCCGCCAGGCGAAGCCGAAATCCCATTGCTCGAGCGTTCCCTCGCGGTAGCGATAGCCGAAATTCACGACCGTGTCCGGGCTGGGGCGGTACTGGGCTCCCGCCTCGCCGCGCAGCGTGTTCGACTGCTCGGCGTCCCACTCGACCGCGGCGCGCGCGCTCCAGCTGCGCCACGCGGTGAGCTCGACCTCGCCGACGAGGTTCGAGGCGCTGCGCGTCTCTGCCAGCTCGCCCGGCAGCACGACGCGCGGGCTCTCGAAGTAGAAGCGCTGGCCGACGGTCGCGGTGAGGTACTGCTGCCCGCTCTCGGCGCGCACGAGACGCGTCGTCAGTCCCGCAGCCAGCTCGTTGGCGTCGCCGAGGCGGTCGGCGCCGACGTAGCGGTTGGCGCGAAACAGCTGCACGAGATTCAGGTCCGGCAGCGCCGTGTCGAACACCGGCAGGTCATCCTGGTCGCGGAAGGGGATCCACGTGTAGCGCAGCCGGGGCTCGAGCGTCTGCACGAACTGGTTCCGCTCGCCGGCTTCACGCTCGAACACGAGACCGGTGTCGAGCGACAGGACCGGTGCCGAGCGTTGAGGCGAGTCGTCGGCGCCGGGCGCGGTGTCCGAAAGCTCGTAGCCGGTGACGCGCCAGGCGGCGCTCGGCTCGAGGTGATAGCCGGGCCCGCGCAGGCCCCAAGCGACGCGCGGCATGGCGTCGGCGCGAAGACCGGTGACGCCGGAATCGCGATCGAACCAAACCGTCTCGGCGTCGAGGGAGGCTTCGAAGCCCGCCGGCATCGGCCAGAGGCCGGTGAACGCGACCTGCGGCAGGCGCGAGTAGGGCCGCTCGGGCGGGTCGACCGTGGTGTCGATCACCTGGTAGTCCTGCACCCGGCTGTCGAGGCGCCAGCCGTCGCCGAGCCAGGCGAGGTGGACCTGGCGATCGAGGAACGTGATGCTCGTGCCGTCCGGCCCCAGCCCGAAGTCCTCGAAGTAGCGGCTGTCGCTCGCGTCCGCGAGGTCCGCCGTGAGCCGCAGCCTTTCGCTGAAATCGCCCTGGTGCCAGAGGGTGGACAGCCGGCGGTCGCGGTTGGCGAGATCGTCGCCCGGCAGGTAGTCGGTGTCGAACTTGCCGCGGCTGCGTTCGGTCAGGTAGCGGTAGTCGACGCCGAGGCCGAAGCCGCGCCGCGAGAGCAGGAACGGCGTCAGCGTCAGGTCGTAGTTCGGCGCGAGGTTGAAGTAGTACGGCACGCCGAGCTCGAATCCGCTCTTGTCGGAGTTGCCGAACGACGGGAACAGGAAGCCGGACTTGCGCGCGTCGCCGACCGGGAACGAGATGACCGGCGTAAAGAGGATCGGCACGCCCTTGAGGTCCACGCGCACGTTCCGCCCCTTGCCCTGCTGCGTCTTCTGGTCGATTTCGATCTCGGATGCCCGCAACTCCCAGTCAGTGTTGCCGGCCGGGCAGGTCGTGAAGCGGACTTCCGAGAGCCTGAGCTTGCCTTCGTTGTCCATCTCGAGCGACTCGGCCGAGCCGCGCGCCGGCCTCTGCGGCAACTCGAATTCCGCGCCGGTAAACTGGCCGGTCCCGAGCGCATTCCAGCTGCCAGACCCGCCTTTCAGGCGCAGGTCCGGCGAGCGGTACTCGACGTCGCCCTCGACCGTGAAGCGCCGTTCCGACGCGTCGTACGTGGCGGCATCGGCGGACACTTCGCGCTCGCCCTGGAGGATGGTCACGCCGCCCGAGAGCGTCGCGTCGCCCTCGCGAGTCATTTCCGCATGGCCGCTCCTCACCTGGACCGGCCGCTCTTCCGGTTCGCCAGCCTCCGCTCCGGGTGCTGGCTGCGCGGCTGTCGCCGCAGTCTCCGGGTCTCCCGGCCACATGCATTCGCTGGCGCCGGCCGGCGGCAGCGCGCCGGTCGTTGCAAGCAAGGCGATGATTCGTCGGGAAATCACAGGAGTGGGGCAGTCTATAATGAGTGAACCCCGGCCGTCGCCTCTGCATGACAACGAACGACAACGCCGATCCGCGGCTGCACAGTCTGGAACGATGGATCGCGGGCCTGCCCGGCCCCGCCGTCGAGCGCATCGCGCCCGCATCCGCCGACGCGAGCTTCCGGCGATATTTCCGCGTGCATCGCGGCGGCGTCGCGCAGATCGCGATGGACGCGCCGCCCGAGCGCGAAGGCCTCGAAGCGTGGCTGCGCGTCGCGCGCATCCTCGCCGCAACCGGCGTGCACGTGCCGCCGGTGATCGCGGTGGACGCCGAGCAGGGATTCGTGCTGATGGGCGACCTCGGCCGGCAGCATTACCTCGAGGCGCTCGGCCAGGGCGCCGATCCCGGGCCACTCTATGCCGACGCCGTGGATGCGCTCGTCCTCCTGCAGTCCGGCGACGCCGCCGCGGTCGCGGAGCTGCCGCCCTACGACCGCGAGCTGCTGATGCGCGAACTCGATCTGTTCCCGGAATGGTTCCTCTCGCGCCACCTGTCGCTCGCGCCGGACGACGGCGAGCGCACCGTCATCGCGTCGGCCTTCGACTGGCTCTGCGGCGAGGCGCTCGCCCAGCCGGTCGTGCTGGTGCATCGTGACTATCATTCGCGCAACCTGCTCGTTCGTCCCGAGGGCAACCCGGGCATCGTCGACTTCCAGGATGCGGTGCAAGGGCCCGTCAGCTACGACCTCGTGTCACTCCTCAAGGACTGCTACGTCGTCTGGCCGCGCAAGCGGCTGCTGGCCTGGCTGGACCGTTACCGCGCGCGCGCCGCGGCGGCGGGCATCGCGGTGGGCAGCGACCGCGACGAGTTCCTGCGCTGGTTCGACCGCGTGGGGCTGCAGCGCCACCTCAAGGTGCTCGGCATCTTCGCGCGCCTGTGGCACCGTGACGGCAAGCCCGGTTACCTCGGCGACCTGCCACGCGTGCTCGACTACACCCTGGAGGTCACGTCGGCGCTGCCGGAGCTGGCTAAGTTCGATGCGTTCATGCGCAATCGAGTCGTACCCGCGTTCGCGGGCGTTGCGCGGCGCACAGGCCTGGCTCGTTGAAAGCGATGATCCTCGCCGCGGGGCGCGGCGAGCGCATGCGCCCGCTCACCGAGAGGCTGCCGAAGCCCATGCTCGAGGTCGGCGGGCACCGGCTCATCGAGTATCACCTCGCTGCGCTGGTGGACCTCGGCGTGCGCGATGTCGTGATCAACCTGTCCTGGCAGGGCGAGCGCATCCGCGAGTCGCTCGGCGACGGCGCCGCGCGCAGGCTCTCGATTCGCTACAGCGAGGAGGGACCCGAGCCGCTCGGCACCGGGGGCGGTTTGTTCGCAGCGCTGCCGCTCCTCGGCGAGGCACCGTTCCTCGTCGTGAACGGCGACGTGTGGACCGACTTCCCGTTGCGGTCGCTGAAGCTGCCGCCGGATTCCCTCGCACACCTCGTCCTCGTTGCGAATCCGGATCACCACCCGGCCGGGGACTTCGCGCTGGCGCCCGGGGGGCGCGTGGTCGAAGGCCCGGACACGCTCACGTTCTCCGGCGTGTCGATGCTCGATCCACGCCTCTTCGACGGCTGCGCGGCGGGTGTCTTCGCGCTGAAGCCGCTGCTCGAACGTGCGCTGGCGGCGGGGCGCCTCAGCGGCCAGCGCTACGGCGGCACCTGGCGCGACGTGGGGACGCCCGCGCGCCTTGCCGCGCTCGACGCCGACCTGCGACTCGGCCGCGAGCGGCACCCGGTGCTGTCGTCTCCGGTCGGCTAAAATGGGCGTCTCGCCGCTGCGGGACTCGACAAGTGGCTGATCTCAAAGGCATTCCAATCCAGGTCGAACGCCTCCCGGCGCGCAGCGGGGAAAAATTCGTCACGCCCCAGGGATTCACGGCGATCCGTGACGGCATCAAGAAGAGCGCCGGCAGCCTGCCGTTCGCGCCGGGCGGCAAGCCGCGCTGGTTGCGCGCACCGCTCGCGTCGGGCGCGCGCTACGAGTCGCTGCGCCGGACCGTCCGCGAGCATCGCCTCAGCACCGTCTGCGAGGAAGCGCACTGCCCGAACATCGGCGAATGCTGGAACGCGGGTACGGCGACGCTGCTCCTCATGGGTTCGGTCTGCACGCGCGCCTGCCGCTTCTGCGCGGTGGATACGGGCAATCCGCGCGGCTGGCTCGATCACGAGGAGCCCGTAAACGCCGCGCGCACCGTGTCGCTGATGGGGCTCGGCTACGTCGTGCTGACGTCGGTGGACCGCGACGACCTTCCGGACGGCGGCGCTGCCCACCTCGCGGCCTGCGTGCGCGCGATCAAGGCGGCGAATCCCGCCACCGCCGTCGAGGCGCTGACGCCGGACTTCCAGGGCGTGCTTGCCGACGTCGAGACGGTCGTGGATTCCGGCATCGAGGTGTTCGCGCAGAACGTCGAGACGGTCGAGCGCCTCACGCACCCGGTGCGCGACCCGCGCGCAGGCTACGGGCAGACGCTCGCGGTGCTCGAGCACGCCAAGCGACACCGTCCCGGCGTGCTCACCAAGACGAGCCTGATGCTCGGGCTCGGCGAGACGACGGGCGAGATCCTCGCGACCATGGACGACCTGCGCGCCATCGGCTGCGACATCCTGACCTTCGGGCAGTACCTGCGGCCGACGGCGAACCACCTCGTGGTCGAGCGCTACGTGACTCCGGAGGAGTTCATCGCGCTTCGCGTCGCTGCGCTCGAGCGCGGCTTCCTCGAATGCGTGTCCGGCCCCATGGTGCGCTCGAGTTACCGCGCCGAGCGCGCGCTCGCTGGCAACAACTGCGGCATCGGCGCCGGCTGATGCATCCGTTCCCGCACCATTACCGCGTCCGCATCGGCATCCGGCCCGAGGGCGAAGTCAGCCTCGATTCCGAGGGGTTGCCGCAGCTGCGCTCGCTGCCGCCGCCGGAGTGGGGCGGGCCCGGCGGTTATTGGGCGCCGGAAACGCTCCTGCTCGCCGCGCTCGGCGACTGCACGATGATGACTTTCCGCGCCATCGCGAAGGCCTCGCGCTTCGAGTGGCGGGAGCTCACCGCCGACGTGGAGGGCAAGCTCGAGCGCGTCGAAGGCAACAGCCGCTTCACCGAGATCACGCTGCGCGTGCGCCTCGCCGTGCCTCCGGGCAGCGACGCGGCGCGCGCGCGGCAGCTCCTCGAGAAGTCCGAGAAAGGCTGCCCGATCTCCAACTCGCTCACGGCCGTAAAGCACCTCGAAGCCGAGATCGTCGAGGCCGCGTGAGATCGGTCGTCCGACAGCTCGGACGCGTCGCGTACGAGCCCGCCTGGCGCGCCATGCAGGCTTTCACCGACGCGCGCGACGGAGACACGCCGGACGAGCTCTGGTTCCTCGAGCACGAGCCGGTCTTCACCCAGGGGCTGAACGGCAAGCCCGAGCACCTGCTCGCGACGGGCGACATCCCGGTCGTTGGCATCGACCGCGGTGGCCAGGTCACCTACCACGGGCCCGGCCAGCTCCTGATGTACGCGCTCGTCGACCTGCGCCGGCGGCGCATCGGCGTGCGCGAGCTCGTGATCGCGCTCGAGAACGCCGTCATCGCGCTCGCGGCGGGGCACGGAATCGCCGCGACGGGCAGGCGCGAGGCGCCGGGCGTTTACGCCGGGGAGCGCAAGCTCGCGAGCATCGGGCTGCGCGTGCGGCGCGGCTGCAGTTACCACGGGGTCGCGCTCAACGTCGACATGGATCTCGAGCCATTCGGCCGCATCAATCCCTGCGGCATGGCGGGTCTCGCTATGACGCAGCTTGCGGCGGAGGGCGCGCGCACGGACGTCGCGGCGGCTGCCACGGCGCTCGCACCGCTCGCGGTGAGGGAGCTCGGGCTCGAATGGGACGGCCGCTGGAGAGGGGACGTTCACCTTTAGCGACCGACGACCTAAAGGCCGTGAGGCGGTGGCCGCTAAAGGTGAACGTCCCCTTCAGAGCGCGACGAGCACCACGCCGCTGTCGGTCAGGTCCTGGTAGATGCGGTCGAGCTGCACGCGGCTTTCGGCGTTGATCGTGTAGGTGAGCGAGAGGAAGCGGCCCTTGCTGCTGGCGCGCTCGCTGATGCTCTCTGGCGCGAGCGAGCCGGCATGTCGCTCTACGATCGCGAGCGTCAGCGTGCGGAACGACTCCGAGTCCCGGCCCATCACCTTGATCGGGAATTCGCAGGGAAACTGGAACAGCTCGTCCGACCGGGTCACGCGGGCAGTTCCGTCGAGAACTCGCGCTGCGTCGCCTTGAAGGCCGCGTAGATGCGCCGGTAGACCGGGCCGGGCGCGCCGTTGCCGACCGGCCGCCCGTCGAGCGCCGTCACCGCGCGGATGCCGCCGCCCGCCGAGGCGATCAGGATCTCGTCTGCGATGCGCAGCTCGGCCTCCGTCACGGCCCGCCGTTCCGACGCGATTCCCCCGCGAACCGCCAGCTCGAAGATCACGCTGCGCGTCGTGCCCGGCAGGATGGCGTTGGTCTGCGGCGGCGTGGCGATGCGGCCGTCCCTGACGAGGTGCGCGCTGCTCGCGCTGCCTTCGGTCACGCAGCCGTCGCGCAGCAGCAGCGTCTCCGTCGCCCCCACGTCCGCCGCCAGCCAGCGCAGCAATACGTTGCCGAGGAGGGAGGTGGACTTGATGTCGCAGCGCGACCAGCGGATGTCCTGGGCGGTGACCGCCGCGACGCCCTTCTCGATCGCCGACGCCGGTATTTCCGGGAGCTTCTGGACGCTCGCAAAAATGGTCGGCCGCGTGCCGGCCTGCGGCACGTGGTTGCGCTCCGGCTCGACGCCGCGCGTGACCTGCACGTAGAGCAGCAGGTCGCCGCCGCCGTTGCCGTGCACGAGCTTGCCGAAGGCCTCGAGCCAGGCCGCGCGGCCCTGCGGCGGGGCCATGCGGATCTCGGCGAGGCTGCGGTCGAGCCGCTCCATGTGCGCCTCGAACCGGTACGCGCGCCCGCCGTAGACGGGCAGCACCTCGTAGGCGCCGTCGCCAAACAGGAAGCCGCGGTCGAGCGGCGAGATGCGCGCGTCCTCGAGCGGGATCAGCCGGCCGTCGAGCCAGACGAGCGGAAGTGGCATCGAGGTCCTTTCCTCAAGCGAACCAGGACAGGATCGTGTCCCAGATCCTGCGGAAGAAGTTGCCGCGCGGCACGTCCGCGATCGGGGAGATCGCCGCCTCTGCGACGACCTTGCCGTCGAGCGTGGCGCGCAGCGTCCCGACGCGATCCGACCTCGTGAGCGGCGCGAACACGCGCGGCGCGAGCTCGATCGCGAACTCGACGCGATCCGCCTGCCCGCGCGGCAGCGTGACCACGAGGTCCCGCGCGAGGCCGACCGCGGCGCGACCGTCGGGCGCCTTGTAGACGCGGTGCAGGGCGAGCTCCTCGCCCGCCTTCTTGAGCGCGCGCGTCTCGAAGAAGTTGAAGCCATAGTTGAGGAGCGCAAGGCTCGCGTCCTCGCGCGCCTTCATGCCCTTCGTGCCGGTCACGACGGCGATCAGCCGCGTGCCGTCACGCTTCGCGGACGACACCAGGCAGTAGCCGGCGGCGTCGGTCATGCCGGTCTTGACCCCGTCCACGCTCGGGTCGCGAGCCAGGAGGCCATTGCGGTTGGACTGGCGGATGTTGTTCCAGGTGAACTCGCGCTGCGAGTACCAGCGGTAGTACTCCGGGAAGTCGCGGATGAGTGCGCGTGCCAGCTTCGCCATGTCCAGCGCCGACATCTTGTGGTTGTCGCCGGGAAGGCCGGTCGAGTTCTGGAAGTGGCTCTGCGCCATGCCGAGGCGCTCGGCGTACTGGTTCATGAGCGCGGCGAAAGTGTCCTCGGTGCCCGCGACGCCCTCGGCGAGCGCGATCGTCGCGTCGTTGCCGCTCTGCACGATCATGCCCTGGACCAGGACCTCGACCGGCACGCGCGTGTTGAGGTCGAGGTAGGTGCGCGAACCTTCCGAGCGCCACGCGCGCTCGCTGATCGGCAGTTCGGTGTCGAGCCCGAGCTTGCCGTCCTTCAGCGCCTGGAACACGGCGTATGCCGACATCAGCTTGGTGATGCTCGCAGGCTCGACCGGGTCGCTCGCACGGTGGCCGGCGAGCGTCTGCCCGGACTGCTGGTCGACGAGCACCCAGGACGAGGCCTCCAGCGCGGGCGGGGGCGGCACCGGCTGCGCGGCGGCGTGGGCGGTTGCGGAAACGGCGGCAAGCAGCAGGGCAGACAGGATTCTCAAGGCAGACCTCGTGGCGTGGCGGTGATTCATTATTACAGGGCGAGGCGGACGGCTTCGGCGCCGGCGGCCAGCATCCGCTCGACCAGGCGGTCGAAGTCGGGAAGGCTCGCCGCGGGCCCCGCCCGAACGCGAAACAGCGCACTCCCGCTGGCGGCGGATTCGACGACGGTCACGCCCTCGATTCCCGCCGCGCGCAGGCGGCCGGCGAGTGCGTCGGCGTTCTCACGGCGGCCGAAGGCGCCTGCCTGTGCGTAGTAGGCGGCGGGCGCGGCGGGCGGCGTTGTGCCGCCGGTAGCGAGGCTCTGGACCTCGACGCGGGCAGTGCCTGCCCGGACCATGTCGAGCGCCTCGGCCGCTGCGCGCGAGAGGTCGATGATGCGTCCGCGCGCGAACGGGCCGCGGTCGTTCAGGCGCACGACGACGCTCTTGCCGTTCCCGAGGTTCGTCACGCGTACCCAGGTCGGCAGCGGCAGCGTCGGGTGCGCGCCGGTCATCGCGTCCATGTCGTAGGTCTCGCCAGTCGCGGTGCGCCCGCCGTGAAAATCGGGCCCGTACCAGGAGGCGACGCCCTGCTCGACGTAGCCCACTGCGCTCGGCAGCACGACGTAACGCTGGCCGCCGACTTCGTAGAACGGCGGGTTGCCGTGCTTCGCGCGCGGCTCGTCGCGAGAAACGCCGTCCGGAACGGCCGGTGCGTCGGGCGGGGTCGATGGCGCGGGGGTTCCAGGCGCGGGCGTCGGTGGCGGCGGGGGCCGCAGCGGCTCGCGTGCGCATCCCGCGAGCAGGACGAGTGCGAGCAGGCAGCCCGTCCGGACCGGACTCATGGCGACGGAACCGCGAGTGGCGCGGGCGTGGCGATCGTCGCGGGCGCGGCAGGCTGCGGCAGCCGCGATTCGATGCGGCGGCCGAGATCGTTGACTGCGAGCGCGTACAGCGTGCTGCGGTTGTACCGGGTGACGACGCCGAAGTTGTGGAAGCCGGCGCGCAGTTCCGGTCCGCCGTCGCCGTCCACATTTATGAAGAGGGCGGGTGCCTTGGCGCCCAGGGTCGTCTCGAATGCGAGGCCACGGTCGCGCAGCGCCTTGACGGTCGTGTCGGGCGCCAGCTTGCCGGGGACGAGGCCCGCAGCCGCCGGGAACCACAGGCTGGCCGGCGCAACGACCGGTTCTCCGGCACGCCAGCCGTGGTCGGCGAGGTAGTTCGCGACGCTTGCGATGACGTCCGGCCAGCTGCCCCAGAGGTCGCGCTTGCCGTCACCGTCGCCGTCGACCGCCCAGGTCCGGTAGCTGCGCGGCATGAACTGGCCGTTGCCCATCGCGCCGGCATAGGAGCCGAGCACAGCCTTGGTGTCGAAGCCTTCCTCGCGCGCGAGCAGCAGGAACTGCTCGAGCTCGGCGCGGAAGTAGCTCGAGCGCGGCGGGTAGTCGAAGGCGAGCGTCGAGAGCGCGTCCACCACGCGGAACTTGCCGGTGATGCGGCCGAAGAAGGTCTCGCAGCCGATGATGCCGACGATGACGTGCGGCGCGACACCGCTCGACTTGGATATGCGGGCGATGTCCTCGCGATGCAGTCCCCAGAATGCGACGCCGGCGTCGACGCGCTCGGCCGTGAGGAAGTGCTTGCGGTAGGCGTGCCACGGCATCACCGACTCGGCCGGCTTCGACATGAGCTCGATGATGCGCGGCTGGCTGGCGGCGTCGGCGAGCACGGCGTCGAGCCACTCGGCCTCGAAGCCGTGCTTCGTCCTCATCTCGGCGGCGAATGCGCCGACGTCCTCGCGCGACAGGTCGAGTGCAGCGGCCGGCGGCGCCGCCGCGGCGAGCAGTAAGGCAAGCCAAGGCGCCCGCAGCATCGCTGTCGCTGTTTTCATCCTCATCCCACGAGCTTTCTGCTGGAATGCAGCGCCATCAGGATACCGAAGCCGGCCATCAGGGTCACGAACGATGTGCCGCCGTAGCTGACGAGCGGCAGCGGCACGCCGACGACCGGGAGCAGGCCCATGACCATGCCCGCGTTCACGCAGGCGTACACGAAGAACGTGAGCGCGATGCTGCCCGCGAGCAACCGGGCGAAGGCGTCGCGGCACTGCAGCGCCATGGTCATGCCGCGGGCGACGATGAACAGGTAGCACGCGAGCAACGCCATGAGCCCCAGCAGGCCGAGCTCCTCGCCGATCACGGCGAATATGAAGTCGGTCGACCGTTCGGGGAGGAACTCGAGCTGCGCCTGGCTGCCGTTCATCCAGCCCTTGCCGAACACGCCGCCGGAGCCGATCGCGATCTGCGACTGGATGATGTGATAGCCGGCGCCGAGCGCGTCGCTCTGCGGGTCGAGCAACGTCAGCACGCGCTGGCGCTGGTATTCGTGCATGAAGTGCCAGCCGACCGGAACCGCCGCGCCGAGGATCGCGACCCCGCCCAGTATGGAGGTCCATGAAAGGCCGCCCATCACGAGCACGATGATGCCCGATGCCGCGACGAGGAGCGCGGTGCCGAGGTCGGGCTGTTCGGCGATCAGCGCGACGGGCAACAGGATGATGAGCAGCACGGCGCCGACGTCCCGCAGCGACGGCGGAAGAGGGCGCTGGTGCAGGTACCAGGCGCACATCATCGGCACCGCGAGCTTCATGATCTCGGACGGCTGGAAGCGGATCACGCCGAGGTCCAGCCAGCGCTGCGCGCCCTTGCCGATGTCCCCCACGAGCGCGACCACGGCGAGCAGCACGAGCCCGATCGCGTAGGCGGCCGGCGAGAGCATGCGCAGGAAATGGTCGGGGATCTGCGCCAGCACGACGAGCAGCACGAAGCCGACGCCGACGCGCGCGACCTGGCTGAACCAGAGCGAGTTGTTGTCGCCGGCGGCGCTCCACAATACGAACAGGCCGAACAGGCTCACGGCGATGAGCGCAGAAAGCAACATGCCGTCGAGCCTGAGCGCGCGCAGTAGGCGCGCCATGCCGGTGACGGTGCGCCGGGTGCGCGAATCGCCCAGGCCGCCGTAAATCATGGCGGGGCCTTCGCGAGGTAGGCGTCGAAGATGGCGCGCGCGATCGGCGCCGCGGCCGAGGAGCCGAATCCGCCGTTCTCGACCAGCACGGCGACCGCAAGCTTCGGCGACTCCGCCGGCGCGAACGCGACAAACAGCGCGTGGTCGCGCAGCCGTTCGGCGACTTCCTTCTCGTTGTACTTCTCGGTCTGGCCCACCGAGAACACCTGCGCCGTGCCGGTCTTGCCGGCGATCGAGTAGGCAGCGCCGCGCGCGGCTTGCGTGGCGGTTCCGCCGGTCGTCACCGCCACCATCGCGTCGACGATGATCTCCCAGTTCTCCGGGTGCTTGAGCTCGATGCGCGGCAACGGGCCCGGCCTCCTGTTCTCGACGGCGCCGGTCGCAGGATCCACGAGTGCTCGAACGAGCCGCGACTGGTAGGGCTGCCCGCGCGTCCCGAGCAACGCGGTCGCCTTGGCTAGCTGCAGCAGCGTCGCTGTCCAGTAGCCCTGGCCGATGCCGACGATCACGGTCTCGCCGGGGAACCAGACCTGCTGCTCGCGCGTCGAGAAGGCCGTCTTCTTCCAGGCCGGCGAGGGCATGATGCCGCCGCGCTCCCCGACGATGTCGATACCGGTCGGCTCGCCGAAGCCCATGCGCGCCATCGAGTCGTGGATGCGCTGGATGCCGAGCGTGTTTGCGAGCCGGTAGAAGTACACGTCGCAGGACTTCATGACCGCCCGCTGCATGTCGACCGATCCGTGGGTTCCCCCGCGCTTCGGCTCGCGGTAACGATGGCGCGAGCCCGGCAGCGAGTAGCTGCCGCCGCAGTAGACATGGTCGTCCGGAAGGATCGCGTCATTCTCGAGCCCCGCGAGCGCCATCAGCGGCTTGATCGTCGATCCGGGCGGATACGTGCCGCGCAGCACGCGGTTGAACAGTGGCTGGTCCGGGTTCTCGGTGAGCGCGAGGTAGTCGCTGCGGGAGATCCCGCGGGCGAAGCCGTTCGGGTCGAACGTCGGCAGGCTCGCGAAGACGAGCACGTCGCCGTTCGTCGGGTCGATCGCCACGGCTCCGCCGCGGCGGCCGGCAAACGCCTCCTCGGCGACGCGCTGAAGCTCGATGTCGAGTGTCAGGCGCAGGCCGCGGCCGGCCTGCGGCTCGATCGTGCGCAGCTGCGGGTCCGCACCCTCGGCGAGGCGCGCCGGCCGGCCCTCGGCATTCACCAGCACCTCGCGGTAGCCGCTGGTGCCGAGCAATTCCGCCTCGTAGGCGCTTTCGATTCCGGTCTTGCCGATCACGCCCGTCCCGAAATAGCGCTCGCGGTCCACTCGCGACAGGTCCTGTTCGCTGATCGTGCCGACATAGCCGAGCGCGTGGGCGCCGACGGCGCCGTAAGGATAGTAGCGCGCCATGCGCGTCTCGAGCAGGACGCCCGGCAGCTCGTGCCGGTGCACGGCGTAGCGCGCGACTTCCTCGTCGTCGAGCTGCAACAGGAAAGGCACGGCTTCGAACGTGCGCCTCGAGAGGACGAGCTGGCGCACGCGGCCGACGTCGCCGCCCTCGAGCAGGCCGAAGCGCACGAGGCGCGCGAGCGTGTCTTCGAGGTCGCCCGCCTGTTCGCGGATCAGCTCGAGCTGGTAGGCCGGCGTGTTCTCCGCGATGACGCGCCCGGCGCGGTCATAGATGATGCCGCGGTTCGGCGGCAACGGCTCGATGCGGGCACGGTTGCCCTGCGACAGCTCGACATAGTGGGCGTGCTGGACGACCTGCAGCCAGAAGGCGCGCCCGAGCAGCGCGAGTGCGGCCACCGCGACGACAGCCGCGGCGATCAGCACGCGCTGGAAGAACATGCGTTGCTCGAGTGCTTCGTCCTTGATGCGCACGCGCCGCACGTAGTCCCCTTACCGCCGCGATGCGAAGCGCGCGTAGAAGACCGTCAGCAGCGGCCAGCATGCCGCGCTGACCGGGACGGACAGCCAGCGGCGCCAGTCGGTCACCGGATGGCCGGCGACGCCGTCGATCCAGAACAGCAGGAATTCGTTGAGCCAGAGCAGCGCAAGGACCACCGCCGATTGCTGCAGCGGCGGGAATGCGCGGATCTGCAGCCTGAACTTCGCGGCGACGTAGGCGATGCAGGTCAGCGTCAGCGCATGCTGGCCGAGAAGGACGCCCTGGAATCCGTCGAGCGCGAGGCCCGCGCACCAGGCGTACGCGAGCCCGAGCAGTCGCGGCGAAAGCAGGCAGAACCACAGCACGGTCAGCGCGACGAAGTTGGGCCGGTACGGCTCGATAAACGAAGGCAGCGGCGCGACGCTCGCCGCGAGCGCAAGCACCGTGAGGCCGACGACGCGGCCCCAGCCGAAGTTCGTGCGGGTCCCGATCATCATGGCGCGTCACCTGTGGGCGCCTGCGCCGGTGGGGGAGCCGCTTCGGGCTCGGACAGCGGCTCCATCACCTCGCTGTCGAACCAGACGAGCAGCACTTCCGGGTCACGGTCGAGCCCCGCGAGCGGCTCTGCTTCGACATCGAGCAGCGGCTGGCCGGAATCGCGGGTCACGGCCGTGACCTTGCCGACCGGATAGCCGGGCGGATAGACGCCGCCGAGACCCGAGCTGACGAGCAGGTCACCGACGATCACGTCCGTGTTCTGCGGCAGGTAGGGCAGCGACAGGAGGCCCGAACGGCCGGTGCCGAGCGCGATGCTGCGCGCGCCGGTGCGGTTCACCTGGACGGGAATCGCGTGCTCGGGGTCGGAGATCAGGATGATCTCGGCCGAGTATGGTCCGACGCGGGTGACCTGTCCGTAGATGCCGTTCGCGTCGATGGCGGCCTGGCCGCGGAACACGTCCGCGCGCGTACCCTTGTTGATGAGCACCCGCTGGCGGAACGGATCGAGGTCGACGCGCACGATTTCCGCGACCAGAGAGCGCTGCACGACGCGCGGGGAACTCTCGCGCACCGCGCGCAGGCGCAGGTTCTCCTGCTCGAGCGAGTCGAATCGCAGGAGCTTGAGGCGCAGCACCAGGTTGTCGGCGGCAAGCTTGACGTTCTCGGCCTCGACGCGGGTCTTGGTGGCGAAGGACTCGCGCATCGCGTCGAAGGCCTGGACCGGCGCCTGCACGGCCCACTGGATCGGGTACGCCAGCGACGCGACACCGTCACGGATCACGGCGAGGTGGTGCTGGCGATGGTCCGCGACCATGAGGCCGGCCGCCATGGCCGCGAGGACGATGAGGCGGAGCCCTAAGGCGGGTCCGCCGAGGAGCAGGGGACGGGGATCCGAATCGTGAGACGTCACTTGGCCTCTAACG
This sequence comes from uncultured Gammaproteobacteria bacterium, assembly GCA_963728615.1. Classification (GTDB taxonomy): domain Bacteria; phylum Pseudomonadota; class Gammaproteobacteria; order Steroidobacterales; family Steroidobacteraceae; genus SCUD01. The sequence goes on along the minus strand of CAVSKQ010000003.1, from coordinate 428,998 downwards.
GAGGCCGAACAGCCCCGGGTGCTCTTCGGACAGCTCGAGGATCCGGCCGCCGCCGCGCGCGACGCAGGTCAGCGGGTCCTCGGCGATGACCACCGGCAGGCCGGTTTCTTCCATGAGCAGCTTGTCGATGTCCTTTAGCAGCGCGCCGCCGCCGGTCAGCACGATGCCGCGGTCGGCGACGTCGGAGCCGAGCTCCGGCGGCGTCTGCTCGAGCGCTTTCTTGACCGCCTGCACGATGCCCTGGAGCGGTTCCTGCATCGCCTCGAGGATCTCGTTCGAGTTCAGCGTGAAGCTGCGCGGCACGCCCTCGGAGAGGTTGCGGCCCTTGACCGACATCTCGCGCACCTGCTGGCCCGGGTAGGCCGAGCCGATCTCGATCTTGATGCGCTCGGCGGTCGCCTCGCCGATCAGGATGCCGTAGTTGCGGCGCACGTAGTTGGTGATCGCCTCGTCGAAGCGGTCGCCGCCGACGCGCACCGACTCCGCGTAGACGATGCCGTTCAGCGAGATGACGGCGACCTCGGAAGTGCCGCCGCCGATGTCGAGCACCATCGAGCCGCGCGCCTCGTTGACCGGCAGGCCGGCGCCGACGGCAGCCGCCATCGGTTCCGGGATCACGTCGACGCGGCGCGCGCCCGCGCCCTCGGCCGACTCCTGGATCGCGCGCTTCTCGACTTGCGTCGACCCGAAGGGCACGCAGATCAGCACGCGTGGCGACGGACGCAGCCAGCGGTTGCCGTGCACCTTGGTGATGAAGTACTGCAGCATCCGCTCGGTGTAGGTGAAGTCGGCGATGACCCCGTCCTTCATAGGCCGGACCGCCGTGATGTGCCCCGGCGTGCGGCCGAGCATGTTCTTGGCCTCGACGCCGACGGCGACGATGACCTTGCCGCCGCGACCCGGCTCGTCCTGGATCGCGACCACCGAGGGTTCGTTGAGGACGATGCCCTGGCCGCGGACGTAGATGAGCGTGTTCGCCGTGCCGAGGTCGATGGAGATGTCGCTCGAGAAGTAACCCCGGAGGTTCTTGAACATGGCGGGACGGACCTGGGCGCTCACTGAATGGAGCGCCGCGAGTCTAGCCGCGGGCGGGACATTCCACAAGCCGACATGTATGATTTCCGTCAAGTTTTTCCCACTTTTTCCGCTGTGGAGCACACGTGACGCTGACCCGCCGCGACGTCGAAAACATCGCGCTCCTCGCCCGGCTGGAGATCACCGAGGCGGAGTTGCCGGTGTACGTCGGCAGCCTCTCCGCGATCCTCGCGTTCGTCGAGCAGCTCTCCGGCGCGGCGACTGGGGACGTGGTGCCGATGGCGCACCCGCTCGAGGGACAGGTGCAGACGTCTGCGTGAGGACTGCGTCACGGAATCGGACCGGCGCGAGGCGTACCAGGCGAACGCGCCCGCGGTGGAAGCCGGCCTCTACCTCGTGCCGAAGGTGCTGGAATGAGCCTGCACCATTCGACTGCAGCCGAGCTCGGCCGTGGCCTCGCCGCGCGCCAGTACTCGAGCGTAGAGGTGACCCGGCACTTCCTCGACCGTATCGGCCGCGCGAACGCGTCGCTCAACGCGTTCGTGACCGTGACCGCCGAGCGCGCGCTGGCGGACGCGAGCCGGGCGGATGCGCGCATCGCGCGCGGCGAGGGCGGGCCGCTCACCGGCGTGCCGCTCGCGCACAAGGACATCTTCTGCACCAGCGGGATCCTGACGAGCTGCGGATCACGCATGCTCTCGAACTTCGTCGCGCCTTACGACGCGACGGTCGTCGAGCGGCTCGACGCCGCCGGCATGGTGATGCTCGGCAAGACCAACATGGACGAGTTCGCGATGGGCTCGTCGAACGAGACGAGCTTCTACGGCCCGGTGAAGAACCCCTGGGACACGGCAATGGTGCCGGGCGGATCCTCGGGCGGCTCCGCCGCCGCGGTCGCCGCGCGCATCGCGCCGGTCGCGACCGGCACCGATACCGGCGGCTCGATCCGCCAGCCGGGCGCCCTCACGGGACTCACCGGCTTCAAGCCGACCTACGGGCGAGTCTCGCGCTACGGGATGGTCGCCTTCGCATCGAGCCTCGACCAGGCGGGCGTGCTCGCGCAGTCGGCCGAGGACGCAGCGCTCGTGCTCGGCGCGATGGCGGGCCACGACGCGCGCGATTCGACGAGCGTCGCCGAGCCGGTACCTGATTACGCCGCGGGGCTTGGCAGCGCCCGTGAAGGGCCTGCGCATCGGCATCATCAGCGAGTTCTTCGGCGAGGGCCTCGAGGCCGCCACGTCCGCCGCCGTGCGCGCCGCGATCGAGGCGTTCCGCGCCGAGGGCGCGACGGTCGAGGAACTGTCGCTGCCGAACCTGCCGCTCTCGGTGCCGACCTACTACGTGGTCGCGCCGGCGGAATGCTCGTCGAACCTTTCTCGCTTCGACGGAGTGCGCTTCGGCCACCGCTGCAAGGACCCGAAGGACCTCATGGACCTCTACAAGCGCTCGCGCGGCGAGGGATTCGGCGCCGAGGTGAAGCGCCGCATCATGACCGGCACCTACGTGCTTTCCGCCGGCTACTACGACGCCTATTACCTCAAGGCACAGAAAGTGCGCAGCCTCATCAACGCAGGACTTCCGCCGCGCGTTCGGAAAGGTGGACGTGCTGATGGGCCCGACTGCGCCGACGCCCGCGTTCCCGATCGGCGCCAAGACCGACGACCCGGTCGCTGATGTACCTGAACGACATCTACACGATCGGCGCCAATCTCGCCGGACTGCCGGCGGTATCTGTCCCCTGCGGCCTCGTGGACGGCCTGCCGGTCGGGCTGCAGATCATCGGCCCGCACTTCGCAGAAGAGACGGCTGCTCGCTGCAGCACATGCGTGGCAGCGTGCGACCGACTGGCACCGCCGGATGCCGACGGCCTTCGCGTGAGCGCAGCCATGGAATGGGAAACCGTCGTCGGCCTCGAGATCCACGCGCAGCTCGCGACGCGCTCGAAGATCTTCTCCGGCTCGTCGACCGCATACGGCGCGGCGCCGAACGTGCAGGCGAACCTCGTGGACCTCGGCTACCCCGGCGTGCTGCCGGTGCTGAACGGCGAGGCCGTGCGCATGGCAGTCATGCTCGGGCTCGCCGTCGGCGCCCGCGTGGCGCGGCGCTCGATCTTCGCGCGCAAGAATTACTTCTACCCGGACCTGCCGAAGGGCTACCAGATCAGCCAGTACGAGCAGCCGGTCGTCGAGCACGGCACGGTCGAGATCCTGCTCGAGGACGGCGCGCGCAAGTCGATCGGCGTCACCCGCGCCCACCTCGAGGAGGACGCAGGCAAGTCGCTGCACGAGGGACTCGGCCGCGCGAGCGGCATCGACCTGAACCGCGCAGGCACGCCGCTGCTCGAGATCGTCTCGGAGCCCGACATGCGCTCGGCGCGCGAAGCCGTCGCGTACATGAAGAAGATCCACACGCTGGTCCGCTACCTCGAGATCTGCGACGGCAACATGCAGGAAGGCTCGTTCCGCTGCGACGCCAACGTCTCGGTGCGCCGGAAGGGCGCGCGGGAGTTCGGCACGCGCTGCGAGATCAAGAACCTCAACTCGTTCCGCTTCGTCGAGCGCGCCATCAACCACGAGGTCGAGCGCCAGGTCGAGCTGATCGAGGGCGGCGGCAAGGTCGTGCAGGAGACGCGTCTCTACGACCCCGACCGCGACGAGACGCGGTCGATGCGGTCGAAGGAGGAGGCGAACGACTACCGCTACTTCCCCGACCCCGACCTGCTGCCGCTCGTGCTCGACGACGCCTTCATCGACGGCGTCGCGTCGCGGGACTTCCCGAGCTGCCCGACGCGAAGGCTGCGCGGTTCGCGCGCGAGCACGGCCTGTCCGAGTACGACGCCGGCGTCCTGACCGCGAGCCGCGAGCTGGCCGCGTACTTTGAGGAGGTCGCGGCCGGCCTGGCGGCGAGCCGAAGCTCGCGGCCAACTGGGTGATGGGCGACCTGTCCGGGTTCCTCAACCGCGACGGACTCGAGATCGGCGCGTCGCCGGTGACCGCCGCCGCGCTCGCGGGCATGCTGAAGCGCATCGTCGACGGCACGGTCTCCGGCAAGCTCGCGAAGGACGTGTTCGAGGCGATGTGGACCGAGCGCAAGCCCGCCGACGCGATCATCGACGCGAAGGGACTGCGCCAGATCACGGACACGGGCGCGATCGAGAAAGCGATCGCGCAGGTCTTGGCCGCCAACCCCGGCCAGCTCGCGGACTACCGCGCGGGCAAGGACAAGCTGTTCGGCTTCTTCGTCGGCCAGGTCATGAAGGCGACCGCCGGCAAGGCGAATCCCGCGCAGCTCAACGAGCTGCTGAAGACAATGCTCTCGGGATCCATGACGCGCCCCGGGCGACCTGCTGCATCGCTTCCTGTTCGAGCGACTGCCGGTCCGCGGCCACCTGGTGCGCCTCGACTCGAGCTGGCGCGCGGCGATCGAGCACCACGCGTATCCGCGAAGCCGTCACGGCCGCGCTCGGCGAGGCGATGGCGGCTTCGGCGCTGATGGCGGGCGCGCTCAAGTTCGAGGGCCGGCTGTCGCTGCAGTTCGAGGGGCCGGGCGCCGGTGCGCCTGCATGCTCGCCCAGTGCACGCACCGCCACGCGCATCCGCGGCGTCGCGCGCCACGACGCGTTGCCGCCGGACGGCGCATCCGGCAGACGGCGCTCTTCGGCGACGGCCAGCTCGCGGTGACGATCGAGCAGCAGGAAGGCGGGGAACGCTACCAGGGCGTCGTGCCGCTCGTGACGGCGCGGCTCGCCGACTGCCTCGAGCAGTATTTCGAGCGCTCCGAGCAGCTGCCGTCGCGGCTCGTGCTCGCCGCGACGCCGGACCGCGCCGCGGGGCTCATGCTGCAGCGCGTCGCGCATGGGCGATGCCGGCAGCGGGCCCGGGCGCGCGGAGGCGGACGACGCGTGGCAGCGGCATCGGCCTCCTCGCCGCGACGGTGACGCCGAAGGAACTCTTCGACCTGCCGTGCCGCGAGCTGCTGCGCGCGGCTCTTTCCCGAGGACGACATCCGCCTGTTCGAGGGCGCGCCGGTCTTCTTCCAGTGCACCTGCTCGCGCGAGCGCGTCGCGGGGATCCTGCAGGCGCTCGGCGGCGACGAGGTGCAGGCGCTGCTGGACGAACGCGGCGACGTCGAGGTGCGCTGCGAATTCTGCAACCGCGCCTGGCGCTTCGACGCGGTGGACGTCGCGGGACTCTTCTCGCCTGGCGCGCCGCAACCGGCGCCGCCGGGAATTCACTAGCCGGCACTTTGCAAGGGAGTGCAGGGACTTCTGGTGCCGGCTCGCGTACGTTGCGACCTGACGCCGATCGAGGACCATGCCATGCAGCAGAAAGTAGTGCCCGCCGTCGCCGCACTCGCCCTGGGCGCCGGACTGGCGCAGGCCTCGCCCGAGGACGACCGGCGCACGGTCGCCGCGCTCGACACGGAGTTCCAGGCGGCGGTGAAGCACCACGATGCCGCGACCATCGACCGCATCCAGCATCCGGACATGGTGCTGGTGCTCGGCGACGGCCGCGTCTTCACCAAGGCGGACCACCTGCAGGCGGCGCGGGAGAAGAAGATCCAGCTACGAGATCCAGGACGAGGAGCCAGGCACCCAGGCCGTGCGCGTGCTCGGCGACACCGCCGTCGTCACGGCACTGCTGCGGCTCAAGGGCACGAACGAAGGCCTGCCGTTCGACCGGCGCGTCTGGTTCAGCGACACCTACGTGCGCACGCCGCGGGCTGGAAGTATTTCTTCGGCCAGGCCTCGCTGCAGCTGCCGGACGAGCGCTGCAGCCGAAAGCCGCTAGTCCTTGCGGTGCGCGGCGAATGAGATCTTGTCGAGCACGCCGAGCAAGACGGCGGAGACGACGAAAGTCAGGTGCAGGATCACGTACCACATGATCTTGTCGTTCGGGATCTGCTGCGCGTCCATGAAGACGCGCAGCAGGTGAATCGAGGAGATCGCGACGATCGAGGCCGCGACCTTGAGCTTCAGCGTGCCGGAGTCGAGCTTCGACAGCCATGCCGGCGCGTCCGTCCCGGCATCGTGGTCGATGCGCGACACGAAGTTCTCGTAGCCGGAGAACATCACCATCACGATGAGGCTGCCGACGAGGGTCAGATGTCGATCATCGCGAGCACGATCAGCACGAGGTCGGCCTCCGCCAGTGTCATCACGTGCGCGAAGACGTGGAATGCCTCCTGGAAGAACTTGATGCCGAGGACGATCAGCGCGAGCGAGAGGCCGAGATAGAGCGGCGCGAGCAGCCAGCGGCAGGCGAAGAGCAGCCGCTCGAGTGGTCTTTCCAGCATTGGGACTCCCGGAGAGGCGCCACATTGTATATCGGCGGCCGCGCCTGCCCAGCAAAACGTTAATCGCGTCACGGTTTCCCGGGATCGTCCTACCGGCCGCTGCAGCGGCGCCGACCCATATATGTGAACTGCAGCAGGGCGCTGGCACATGAGCGCACTAACCTTCGGTTCTGCACCTGGAGACAGGACCCTTCGCCATGGCCGCAACGATCAAGAGCCCGCACGTTGCTTCCCCGAGTCCGTCCGGGCATCCGGAACATGCGCCCGCGCATGCGTTGGTCGACGTCATCGCGCTGACGGCGCGGGACGACTTCCTGCTCGAGCTTGGCGAGCTGCTCGACGGGACGGCGGCGATCGCGCCGGTAGAGTCCTCCGAGCTCGCGCAGGCCGTTGCCGCCAGGTCGAAGCGGACGCAGATCCTCGTGATCGACAGCCGCGACCTCGACGAGCTGCGCAAGGAAGTCGATCAGCTCATGGCCCGGCTGCCGGCCCTTTCGGCGCTGGTCTTCGCCGAACAGGACGCGGAGGCCGAGGTCGCCACGGCGCTGAAGGGCTCGCGCGTCTTCGCCGTGCTCCCGCTGCCGATCGATCCCCGCAAAACGTCCGCCCTGTTCGAGGGTGCCGTTGCGGATGCGGAGAGCCGGCGCGGCGCCGCGCGCGCCGCAGGCGCCGCAGGCGTCGAAGCCAGGCCAGCCGCCGTTTCCGAGCACAAGCCCGCCGCCCGTCCGGAGTCGCGTACGGGGACGGCAGCGCCCGAATCCGCCACGGCCTTCGAGCCGCCGCCGCGGCACAATTCCGCGGGCGGCAGCAGGATCAAGGTATTCGCGCTGGCGGGCACCGCATGCCTCGTCGTAGCGGCCGCCACTGCGTGGTACCTGACGCGCGAGGAAGCGCCGGCTCCAGCCGACCCGCCGCCGGTATCCGCCGGCGCGGAACCCGCACCAACCGCCGACGCGCCGCTCGAACAGGGGTCGCCTGCGGCAGTGGGTGACGTCGACGCGTTGCTCGAGAAGGCGCGGCTCGCGATGCGCGAACGGCGCTTCATCGAGCCGGCGAACAACAGCGCGCTCCTCTACTACCGATCAGCTGCCCTGGCCGATCCGGGCAATGCCGAAGCGCTCGACGGGCTCAACCGGCTGCGGCCGGTGATCGTCGCGGATTTCGACGAACTGGCAAAGGCCGGCCGCCTCGACGCTGCCGCCGGCACGCTCGCCGAACTTGCGATCGCCTTGCCTGACGATCCCGCCATCGCCGAGCTGCGCCTCCGCCTTGCTGCCGCGCGGATCGCGAAGGCCATCGAAGACGAGGACGCCGAGCGTGCCACCGCGCTGGTCCGCTCCGCCCAGGCCGCCAACGCCGTCCCCGCGGCGCAGCTCGCGAAATGGCGCTCCGAGATCTCGGGCCTGACCGAGAAGGCGAAGCAGGAACAGCTGGCCGAGCGCCAGGCGCGCGATGCGGCCGCCGCCGAGCAGAAGGCCCGGGAAGCGCGCGCGGCGCAAGCCGTGCGCGAGGCGCAGGCAGCGCGAGAGCGCGAGAGCGCGAAGAAGCTCGAGGCGGAGCGGGCGGCTCACGCCGCTCAAGCGACGGGAAAGATGGCGGAAGCCGAAGCCAATGCCCAGAAGAACGCCAGTCAGCGCGTCGAGCCGAAACTCAAGCGCAACATCACTCCGGACTTTCCGCCTGAAGCCTTCGACAAGGGTCTCTCCGGCCGCGTGACCGTCGCCTACACGGTGGACGTCGAAGGCAAGACGCAGGACGTGCGCGTCGAGTCGTCGGAGCCGCCCGGCGTCTTCGACAGGGCGGCGACGAGCGCCATCAGGCGCTGGCGCTACGAGCCGGCGACGGTCGACGGGGTGCCGACCGAGGCCCGGCTGCGCATCTCGATCCGCTTCACGCTGCCGAAGTAACGAGCTCCGGAGAATCCCCGCATGAAACCAGTGAGCGCAGAGCGCAGGTCCCGGCTACTGACCGCGGGCGTCGGCGCGCTGTTGTTGATCGTCATGGCCGGCGTGCTGACCGCGGGCTTCCGGCTTGCCACCCGGATGAAGGAGAGCTTCGCGGCACTGCAGACCGCCAGCGCGCTGCAATGGCAGCCCTCGCTGATCGCGCAGCAGCTGGCTTCGCTGCGCGTCCGCCTGGAGAGCCGGGCGTACGCCGGCCAGACGCTGTCCGATTTCGGCAGCGCAATCGAGACCTTCGACCGCGACCTCGAGGAGCTGGCGAGTGCGTCCGGCGGGTCGGCGCAGATCGATCGCGCGCGGCTGCTGTGGCAGCAGCACCGGCCTGTGCTCGACCCGGTCAAGGACTTCAGCGGCCAGCCGTACGTGGATTCGGAAGAGCGCGGGAGCTCGCTGTCGAGGGCGGGCGTCGCGCTCTACGGCGACGTGAAGCGTGCACAGTCCTTCGTCCGCGAGAATACGGGCGAGCTCCAGTCGCTGCTTACCGACGCCAGCGCGGAATTGCAGGACCGCGCGTCGGCCCAGGCCGGCCGGTTGAGGCTCCTCCTTTCCGCTGGCGTGCTCGCAGCCGTGGTCCTGCTGGTCGCGGCCGCCTACCTGCAGCTGACCCGCCGCCGCAGCGAACGCATCGCGCGCGAGGCGCGCGAGCAGACGCGCGACATCCTGCATACGGTTAAGGAGGGATTCTTCCTGCTGGACGCGGACTACCGAATCGGCGCCGTATGGTCCAGCGCACTTGCGCGCATGTTCGGCCGCCAGGACTTCGCCGGGCTCTCGTTCGAGGCGTTGCTCGAGGATCGCGTGCCGCCCGCGACGCTTGCCACCGCCACGAAGTACATCAAGCTGCTGTGGGGCGACCGCGCGCACGAAAACCTGATGAAGAGCATCAATCCGCTGGGCCAGGTCGAGATCCAGATGGATGACGGCCGCGGCGGCCGCGACGCGCGCTACCTGCAGTTCGACTTCCACCGCGTCATGGGCGATCGGGGCGTGAAGCACGTGCTGGTCAGCGTGAGCGACGTGACGGCGAACGTCCTGCTCGCGCGCGAGCTCGCCGAGTCGCAGCAAAACGCCGACCAGCAGGCCGACATGTTGCTCGGGGTCATGCAGCTCGACCCGCTGCAGCTCGTTTCATTCCTGGAAGCGGCGGACGCGGGCCTCTCGCACGTGAACGCCATCATGAAAGAGCCGGCCCGCGACGACGGCGAGTTCCGCAGGAAGCTCGACAAGCTGTTCCGCGAAATGCATGCGATCAAGGGCGAGGCGTCGGCGCTCGGCCTCATCAGCGCCGCCCAGCGCGTGCATGCGATCGAGGACATGATTGGCGACCTGAAGCGGGAGCCGCAGCTCGCCGGCAGCCACTTCCTGCCGCTGTTGCTCAAGCTCGACGAGCTGATGTCGCACCTGCGGAGCCTGCGCGAGCTCGCGACGCGGCTCGCCGTGACGCCGGAAGGCAAGCCGACGCCGGCTGCCGAGGCGCGCCGCCCGGTGCCTGCGGCCGCCGGTGGCGCGGCCGCAAACGAGATCTCGAAGACGCTCAACGCCCTGGCTGGCCGGCTGTCCAGCGAGCATGGCAAGAGCTTCAAGTTCAAGGTGACAGGCGTCGCCGACGTGCCGTCGACCTACCAGGCGATGGTGAAGGACATCCTGATCCAGATCCTGCGCAACGCCGTTGTGCACGGGATCGAGACGCCCGACGTCCGCAGGGCCCATTCGAAGCCGGACATGGGCATGGTGCGCTTCGACTTCAGCAGGCAGGGAGAGGCGTTCGAGCTGGTCTGCGAGGACGACGGCGCGGGCCTCGCGCCCGAGCGCCTGCGCAGCACCGCCGTGAGCAAGGGCCTGGTCACGGAGGAGCAGGCCGCGGCGCTGGACTACCGCGGCCTGATGTCGCTGATCTTCAAGCCGGGCTTCTCAACCGCCGACGAGCTCACGATGGACGCCGGGCGCGGCATCGGCATGGACCTCGTGGCGCGCAGCGTCTACGGTGCCGGCGGAAGGATCGGCGTCGCGACCGGCCTGGGCAAGTTCACGCGCTTCAAGATCACGCTGCCGGCAATCGCCGCCGTCGCGAACACGGCGGTGGCCTGATCGTGTTCCCCGTCAAGGCCAACGCCCTCGCTCAGCAGCTCGGACGCGCGGGCCGGCTGCTGATCGTCGACGACTCGAACATCATGCGGCGGCACATCGAGCGCTCGCAGCAGTTCGACGACCTCGAGGTCGTCGGCACTGCCGCCAATGGTGTCGAGGCGGTAGAGCTGTTCAAGGAGACCGACCCAGATCTCGTCACGATGGACCTCACCATGCCGCAGATGGACGGCATCGAGTGCATCGCACAGCTCGTCGCGCTGAAGCCGACCGTCCGGATCCTGGTGATCTCGGCGCTGGCCGACAAGGCGACCGCGGTCGAGGCCATGGAGAAAGGCGCCAACGGCTTCCTCAACAAGCCCTTCACCGACCGGCAGCTGAACGAAGCCCTCGCCGAACTGCTGCAAGGCATGTGAGATGCTGCAGGAGCGGGAACTCAAGACCTTCGTCGACGGAACGACGAATTACTTCGAGATCGCGGCCCAGCAGCCGGCGTCGGTCGGGTCGCCCTACCTCGTGACCAAGGGCAAGCCGGGCGTGCACGGGTACACGGGCGTGATCAAGGTCTCCGGCAAGCGCGAGGGCATCGTGTACTTCACGGCGCCCCGAACCATGCTGACCGTGCTGCTCATGAAGCTTAAGGAAACGGACTTCAGCGACGCCACGCTCTGCGACCTGGTCGGGGAGGTGGCGAACACGATCTCCGGAAACGCGCGCCGGGACTTCGGGCGGGAGTTCGTCATCTCGGTTCCGAGCGTCCTCACCGGCGACGACGTCGAGATCCCGATGACCCGGGACTTGCGCCCGTACGTCATCCCGATCAACTGGCGCAGCCATTCCGCCAGGCTGGTAGTCGCCCTCAAGTAGGCGAGGCGGGGCTGTCCGGCGACGAAGCGACATCGGACTGCGCTCGCCTCGGGTTATTCTCCGCCCATCGTGGGCATCCGCTTCCAGGTCAACGGAGTCGGGCGGGAGTTCGCCGGGGACGGCGAAATGCCGCTGCTGTGGTACCTGCGCGACCACGCCCGCCTGACCGGCACCAAGTTCGGCTGCGGCGGCGGCTTTTGCGGGGCCTGCACGGTGCTCGTCGACGGCGCCGCCCAGCGCTCATGCCTGCTGCCGGTGTCGGCGCTCGCGGACCGGCAGGTCACCACGATCGAGGGACTGGGCGCCGGCGGGCTCCACGCCGTGCAGAAGGCCTGGATCGAGGAAGACGTGCCGCAGTGCGGGTACTGCCAGGCCGGCCAGATCATGTCGGCCGTGGCGCTGCTCGAGCGCAATCCGGATCCCGCGCCCGAGGAAGTCGACACGATCACCAACTTGTGCCGCTGCGGCACCTACGTGCGCATCCGGCGCGCCATTGCGCGCGCCGCGCAAGACCTCAAGGCTGCGAAGTGAACGCGCTGGCTGCGATCGTCTCGCGCCGCCTGTTCCTGCAGGCCACGCTGTCAGCGTCGGGCGCGCTGGTCCTGTCGCCGCGGCTTGGAGCGGCGCAGGACGCCGCCGCCGCGGATGCCCGAGAACCCGCTCGGCGTCCTGATCCGGATCGAGCCCGACAACCGGGTCGTGATCGGCGCGACGGGCGCCGAGATCGGGCAGGGCGTCAAGACGTCGCTGCCGATGATCCTCGCCGAGGAGCTGGACGCGGACTGGTCGCAGGTCACGGTCGAACAGATGCCGCTTATCCATCGACTTCAGCGGCGCCGAGCCGCGCTGGCGCTGGGGCGCGCAGGGCGCGGGCGGGAGCACGAGCATTCCCGACGGATGGGCGGAGCTGCGCCAGTTCGGCGCGCAGGGGCGCTGGCTCATGCGCCAGGCCGCGGCTTCCGAATGGGGCATTCCGTTCGCGGACGTGAAGACCGAGGCGGGCCATGCGCTGCACCCCGACGGCCGGCGGCTACCGTACGGCGCGCTCGTGGCGGCGGCAGCGAAGCTTGCCTTGCCCGTCGAGCCGGTGCCGCTCAAGGCAGCCGCCGAGTACCGCGATCATCGGGCGGCCACGCCGAGTCGTCGACGCCGAGGAGATCGTCACGGGCCGCGCGCGCTACGGCATCGACGTGTACGAACCGGAGGCGCGCACGGCCGTCATGCTGCGCTGCCCCTATTTCGACGGCGGCATCGCGCGGCTCGACGACAGTGCGGCACGCGCGGTGCCCGGGGTGCGCGCCGTCGTCGTGGTACCGGGCCCGAAGCCGGGCGAGCCGTTCACGGCGAACCTCGCGACCGGCGTCGCGGTCGTCGCAGACGACACGTGGTCCGCGCTCAAGGGGCGCAACGCGCTGAAAGTCGAGTGGACGCGCGGCCCGTTCGCCGCCGAGTCGAGCGCCGCGCTCGATGCCCAGTGCGCGGAGCTCCTCGCGAAGCGCGGCCAGGTCGTGCACGACGACGGCGACTTCGACGCCGCGAGCCGGGACGCCGCGCGCGTCGTCAAGGCGCGCTACCGCATCCCGTTCGTGAGCCACTCGCCGCTCGAGGCGCCCTGCGCGTTCGTGCACGTGCAGGCGGACCGGGCGCGCGTGGTCGCGGCCCTGCAGCAGCCGGGAGGCGCGTCGCGCGCCGTGCACACGGTGACCGGCATCCCGCGCGCGGCGATCAGCGTCGAGATGACGCGCGCGGGCGGCGGATTCGGGCGGCGCCTGACCAACGACTTCGTCGCCGAGGCTGCGCTCGTGTCCAAGGCTGACCGGCTGGCCGGTCAAGCTCGTGTGGACGCGCTCGGACGACCTGCAGCACGACTTCTTCCGGCCCTTCGGCCACCACGAGACTCGTGGCAGCGCTCGGCGCTGACGGAGGCGTCACCGGCTGGACGCATCGGCTCGCGAGTGCGTCGAAGTACTACCGTCGCGCGGACGTGAAGCCGGAAGACATGTGGGGTCCCGAGCTCTATCCGGACGATTTCCCGGCACGCCTCGTGCCGAACTACCGGCTGGAATGGCACGCGGTAACGAGCGGCATCCCGCGCGGTTCCTGGCGGGCGCCCGCGCACACGGCGAATGCCTTCGTGGTGCAGAGCTTCGTCGACGAGGTCGCCCACGCCGGCGGGCAAGGACCCGCTCGCGTTCCGGCTCGCGATGCTCGGTCCCGACCGCGAGTTCGACTATGCGCAGCACGGCGGGCCGAAGTTCAGCACCGGACGCCTGCGCGCGGTGCTCGAGCGCGTCGCGCGCGAGATCGGCTGGGGCCGCGCGCTCCCGCGCGGGCGCGGCATCGGGCTCGCGGCGCACTTCACTTTCGGCGGCTATGCGGCGCACGCGATGGAGGTCTCTGTCTCGCCGGCGGGGGCGATCTCTTTCGAGCGCGTCGTCTGCGCGATCGACGTCGGCCGGCCGATCAATCCGCTCGGCATCGCCGCGCAGATGCAGGGCGGCACGATCGACGGGCTCTCGACTGCGATGAACCTCGAGATCTCGATCAAGGACGGCCGCGTCGAGCAGTCGAACTTCGACGGCTATCCGCTCGCGCCGATGGCGCAGATGCCGCGCGACATCGAGGTCCACGTCATCGACTCCGCCGCGGATCCCGCCGGGCTGCGGCGAGATGGGCATCCCGACCGCGGCGCCCGCGCTCGCCAATGCGATCTTTGCGGCGACCGGCGTGCGCATCCGCAACCTGCCGATGCGCGACCACTGGGGCTAGCGCTCGAGGCACCGATCTTCAGCGCGCTCCGAGGCGCGGGCAGGGTTTACTCGAGCGCGTGGCGCAGGGCGGCGGTGTCGAGCCGTGCATCTGGCCCGAGGATCCACGTCCTGGCGCTCGGCGCACGTAAGGCCGCGGATTCGACGACGCGGTAGCGGGTTCGGGCTCGGCAGCACCGCGGCGAGCAGCGCGGCCTCGTGGCGGCGTGAGCCGCGCGGCGGGCTTGCCGAAGTATGCGCGGCTCGCCGCCTCGACGCCCCAGATGCCGCGGCCGAACTGCGCGCTGTTGAGGTAGACCTCGAGGATCCGCTGCTTCGGCCAGAGCGCCTCGATCCAGACGGTGAACCAGACCTCGAGCCCCTTGCGCACCCAGCTCTGGCCCGGCCACAGGAACAGGTTCTTCGCCACCTGCTGGCTGATGGTGCTCGCGCCGCGCAGCCGCCTGCCGCGTCCGGCGTCCGTCATCGCCTTGTCGATCTGCTCGAAGTCGAAGCCGTCGTGCAGCAGGAACTTCTGGTCCTCCGCCGCGATCACCGCGACCGCCGCGTGCGGCGAGATCCGCTCCACGGCACCCAGTCGTGCGCTGCTCGAGCGTGCGGCGCGCCGGCGGCCAAGCGCTCGCCGATCATGAAGGCGGTCATCGGCACCGGCAGCCAGCGGAATGCGGCACCACGAGGATGCTCGCGACGCCGGCGGCGAGCAGCGTGTTCACCGCCCACCGGGCGAAGCCGCGCCGGCAGCGAGCGGCTCATCGCGACGCGAGGCTTCAGGCGGCGGCGGTGCGCCGCGCCGACTTGACGAGCACCGGCTCGGCCGGCACGTCGTCGTGGCCGTGGCGGCGGCCGGTCTTCACCTTCGCGATCTTGTCGATCACGTCGATGCCGCCGACCACGCGGCCGAACACCGCGTAGCCGAAATTGCCGGTGCGGTGGTCCAGGAAGCCGTTGTCCACGAGATTGACGAAGAATTGCGAGGTCGCGCTGTGCAGGTCGTTGGTGCGCGCCATCGCGAGCGAGCCGCGCAGGTTCCTGAGCCCGTTGTCGGCCTCGTTCTTGATCGGCGCGTGACCGTCCTTGTGCTCCATGTCGGCCGTAAAACCGCCGCCCTGGACCATGAATCCCGGGATCACGCGGTGGAAGATCGTGCCGTCGTAGTAGCCCTCGTCCACGTAACGCAGGAAGTTCTGCGCCGAGATCGGGGCCGACTCCTCGTCCACTTCGACGCTGAAGTCGCCGAGCGAGGTCTCGAATCGAACCATCGGGTTTGTTCCGGGCATGGCGCGGATTCTAGCCGGCTATCGCGGCCAGCGTGCCTTCCGTCACGCGCTCGTGGCCCGCGAGGTCCGCGCCGGGTCGCGACAGCCGGCGAGTCCCGCGGCCGCGAAGTGGGCGCGCACGGCGGCGCCCTGGGCCGCGCCATGCTCGACGATGAGCCAGCCGCCCGGTTCGAGGTGGCGAGGCGCCGCGCGCACGATGGCTTCGATCGCGTCGAGCCCGTCGATGCCACGCCAGCAGCGCGGCGCGTGGTTCGTGCGCGAGCGCAACGAGCGCCGGGTCGCCGGCGGCGACGTAGGGCGGATTCGAAACGATGGCGTCGAAGCGGCTGCCCGCCAGCGGATCGAACCACGAGCCTTCGAGGAAGCGCAGGTTCCGCAACCCGAGCCGGGTGGCGTTGCGCTGCGCAACGGCAAGCGCCGCGGCACTCACGTCCGTCGCCGTCACCGCGGCATCCGGGCGCTCGTCGGCGACAGCGAGCGCGATCGCGCCGCTGCCCGTGCCGAGATCGAGGACCGCCGGGCGTCTGCCGTCGCCGAGTGCGGCGAGCACGCGCTCGACGGCGAGCTCCGTTTCCGGCCGCGGCACCAGCACGTCTGGCGTCACCTCGAGCTCGAGCGACCAGAACTCCTGCACCCAGTAGAGGTAGGCGACGCGGCTCACCCGACGCGAGCCGCCCGCGAGCACCACCCCACCCCAGCGCGATCGCCCGCTCCGTCCGAGATCGAACCGCCGGCACGCTGCCGTCGCCGCAGTCGCCGCGAGCACGCACTCGACCAGCAATCTCGGTCTCCGGCCGCGGCACCAGCACGTCCGGCGTCACCTCGAGTTCCAGCGACCAGAACTCGCGTCGCCCGGTGAGGTAGGCGACGGGCTCGCCCGGCGAGCCGGCGCCGGGCGAGCGACTCGAGCGCGCAGCAGTTCTTCGGGGCGAGCGGCCGGTCGGGGTCCGCCGCGAGCGCGGAGCGGCCGGTGCCGAGCGCGTGCGCGACCAGGATCTCCGCGTCGAGCGCCGCGGACGGCGACGCGGCGCCGAGCCGCTCCCGGAGCGCCGCGAGCACGTCGGCGACGCGCGTCATTCGAGCTGCGGCCAGCTCGTCGGCCCGATGCTCGCGCGCGAGCGCGTCGATCACCTCGTCGAGGTCGCCGTCCACGATCGTCGTCGAGCTCGTACAGCGTCAGCTCGATGCGATGGTCGGTCAGCCGGCCCTGCGGGAAATTGTAGGTGCGGATGCGCTCGGAGCGGTCGCCGGTGCCGACCTGCAGGCGGCGCTTGTCGCGCCTTCTCCGCGGCGCGGCGCTCGCGCTCGGCCGACGAGCAGGCGCGCGCGCAGGAGCGCCATCGCGCGCGCGCGGTTCTTGTGCTGCGAGCGCTCGTCCTGGCACTCGACGACGATGCCGCGTCGGCAGGTGCGTGATGCGCACGGCCGAGTCGGTCTTGTTGACGTGCTGGCCGCCGGCGCCGGAGGAGCGGTAGGTGTCGATGCGCAGGTCGGCCGGATTGATCTCGACGCTCTCGACTTCGGCCGACTTCCGGCAGCACCGCGACCGTGCAGGTCGACGTGTGGATGCGGCCCTGCGACTCGGTCGCGGGCACGCGCTGCACGCGGTGCGTGCCGGACTCGAACTTGAGCCGCGCATAGACGCCGCGCCCGGCGATGCGGCTGATGATCTCGCGGTAGCCGCCGTGCTCGCCGCGGCTCTCCGACAGGATCTCGACGCTCCAGCCGCGCGCTCTCGGCGTAGCGCGCATACATGCGGAACAGGTCGCCGGCGAAGATCGCCGCCTCGTCGCCGCCGGCCGCGGCGCGAACCTCGAGGAAGACGTCTGCGGTCGTCGAGCGGGTCGGGCGGAACCAGCAGCTGCTGCAGCTCGGCTCTCGTCCGCGGCGGTCGCGCGCTCGAGCTCGGCGACCTCCTGCTCGCGCCAGCGCGCGCGAGGCCCGCGTCCGGGTCGGTCGGCCACGCGCGCGCGCCGCGGCGAGCTCGCGCTCGCGTCCGCCGAGCCGCTCGAGCCCGCGCGCGATCGGGTCGATGCGCGCGAACTCGATCGACAGGTCGCGGAAGCGGTCCGACCTGGCCGTGCACCTCGCGGGGTCCGCAAGCAGGCGCTCGACTTCGGCGCGCCGGTCGGCGACGCGCTCGAGCCGGCGGCGGATCGCGTCCTTCATGGCGCCTCCCGCCCGGTGCGGAACAGGCGCGCGGCGGCCGCGGCCAGCGCGTCGTCGCCGCCCTCCGCGGCCTCGCGCAGCGCCGCCGACGGCGCGTGCAGCAGGCGGTTGGTGAGCGTCGCGGCAAGCTGCTCCAGCACCGTATCCGGCGGATGCCTGGCCGGCGGCCAGCTGGCGCCGCGCCTCGGCGAGCAGTCGCGTCGCGCGCGGCCTCTGCGCTGGCTGCGCAGCTCGCGGATCGCCGGCGCGGCGTCCCGCACGCTTGCAGGCCCGCCAGTGAACGCGGCGACGTCGGCGTCGATGATGCGCCGCGCCGCGCGCGGCCTCGGCCTCGCGCGCCTTCACGTTCTCGTCCACGACCTGCGCGCAGGTCGTCGACCGTGTAAAGGTAGACGTCCTCGAGCGCGGCGATCGCGGGGTCGATGTCGCGCGGCACGGCGAGGTCGAGCATGAACATCGGCCGGTGGCGGCGCTGCCCGAGCGCGCGCTGCACGTCCGCGAGACCGATCACGAACCCGGGTCGCGCGGTCGAGGACGACGACGATGTCGGCCTGCGGCAGGTGCGCGGCGAGCGCCTCGAGGCGGATCACCGAGGCGGGCAGGCCTTCGGCGATGCGCTCGGCGCGGTTGGTGCTGCGGTTCGCGATGATGAGGCGGCCGATCTTCTGCGCGTGCAGGTGGCGAGCCGCGAGCTCGATCATCTCGCCGGCGCCGACGAGGAGCGCAGTGTGCCGTTCGAAGCCCGCGAACACGCGCCGCGCGAGCCGGATGCCCGCGGAGGCGACCGAGACCGCGCTTGCGCCGATCGCGGTCTCGCGTCCGCACGCGCTTGGCCACCGCGAAGGTGGTCTGGAACAGGCGGTTCAGCTGCGTGCCGGCCGTGCCTGCCTGCTGCGCGGCGCGGTAGGCATCCTTGAGCTGGCCGAGGATCTGCGGCTCGCCGAGGACCAGTGAATCGAGCCCGGCGGCGACGGAGAACGCGTGGCGCACCGCGTCCGGTCCGTCGAAGCGGTACAGGCATGCGGCGAGCGCAGTGTCGCCGCCGGATTCGGTGACCAGCCAGTCTGCGAGCGATTCCGGCGCCGGCCGCCGACGCCGTAGAGCTCGGTGCGGTTGCAGGTGGAGACGATCAGCGCCTCGGCGAGCCCGGGCAAGGCGCCGAGCGCCGCGAGCGCGCGAGGCAGCCGTTCGGCGTCGAACACGATGCGTTCGCGCACCTCGATGGGCGCGGTGCGGTGGTTCAGGCCGAGGACGAGGAGAGGCATGATGTGCCAGGTGCAGAATCCCGCCGGATTGTCCGGTAACGATCCCGGCAGCACAAGCGCTGGGCTATAGTGACGTGATGCACTCTGCGAACGCGCATTGCAGCGGCCCTCCTGCTCGCGTCGGTGGCCGCGCCGGCACTGCCGGCGGAGCGGATCCGGGGTTGTCCCGCGTGGCGACGCGTGGTCGTTGTCGATCGGCGCCGAGCGTGCGCTCGAGCGCGGCGCATGGCCCGAGGCGGCGCGCGACTACGCCTGCGCCGCAACCGCCAGCACCGACGCCGCCGCTCGCCGAACGCGCGACGCGCACGGCCTACGACAACCTGCAGCTCGAGCGCGCGGCCGAGTCCGCGCGCCGCTGGCTGGAGCTCGCGCCCGACAGCGAAGTCGCGCGGCGCTATCTCGCGACCTCGCTGCTGCGGCTGTACGACGAAGACGGCGCCGCGGAGCAGTTCGCGGCCCTGCTCGAAACATCCTATGCGGACCGAGCGCGCGGCTACGTCGTGCTGCTCGGCATCCTTTCGGGCGAGGACAACGACACGGGCGCGGCGCGCGTGATGGAGCGGCTCGCGGCCGGCGACGCGTCGCTGCCCGAGGCGCAGTACGCCGCGGCGATGCTGTGGCAGCGCGCCGAGCACGGCGCCAGGGCGCTCGCCGCGGCGGAAAGGGCGCTTGCGCTGCGACCCGATTACCCGCAGGCCGAGTACGCGCGCGTGCGCGCGCTCACGACCGTCGGCCGCCAGGACGAGGCGCTCGCGCTGTCCTCCAGGCTCGCAGCCGGCGGCGACCCGTTCATGCGGCTCGCGCACGCCTGGCAGCTTCTCGGCGAGGAGCGGCGCGACGAGGCGGCCACGCTGTTCGAGGAGATCCGCCGCGAAGGCAACGCCGCATCCGCCGACGCAGCCTCGGCGCTCGCCTCGATCGCGATCGACGAATCGCGCCTCGAGGAGGCCGAGCGCTTCCTGGACGACGTGGCGCGCGACCCCGAGCAGGCAGCCGGCGCGCTCTGGCAGCGTGCGCGGATCGCCGAGGAGCGCGGCGACGAGGCGGGCGCGGCGCGCCTCTACCAGGGGATCGAAACCGGCCCGCGGGCGCTCGGCGCGCAGCTACGCGCGCACCGCCTGCTGCAGGAGCAGGGAGCGCCCGAAATGGCCGAGATGCTGATCGACGACTACCTCGACGGCGCACCGGGCGACGGCGTGGACGTGGTCGCCGGCGTCGCCGCGAACCTCGTCGAGGACGGCCATGGCGACGAGGCGATCGCGCTCATCGACCGCGCGCGCGACCTCCTGCCGGGCGACAGCCTGTTGCTCGCGCGCGCCTTCCTGCTCGAGCGCCTCGACCGGGTGCCCGAGGCCGTCGCCGACATGCGCAAGGTCGCGCAGCGCCGGCCCGCCGACCCGACGGCGCTGAACGCGCTCGGTTACACGCTCGTCGACCGCACGCGGTCTGTCGAGGAGGGCACGAAGCTGATCGAGCGCGCCGTCGCCGAGAAGCCGGACAGCTATGCGATCCAGGACTCGATGGGATGGGCCTTCGTGCAGGCGGGCCGCCTCGACGAGGGCAAGGCCTGGCTCGACAAGGCCTGGGCCGGCTCGGAAGACCCGGAGGTGGCCGCGCACCTCGGCGAAACGCTCTGGCGCATGGGACGCACCGCGGAGGCGAAGAAGCTGTGGGACGAGGCGCTCGCCGAGAATCCCGAGAGCCGCCCGCTCAAGCGCGCGATCGAGGCCCGCGCCGAGTGACGCGGCGCCTCGCGGCGCTTGCCCTCGTGCTGCTCGCAGGCGGATGTGCGACGCTGCCGGCTCCCGCGCCGGTCGACGCCTGGCCAACCCGCCGCGCCGCGCTGCAGGCGCTCGATGCCTGGGCCCTCGACGGGCGCATTGCGGTCGCGGCCGGCGAGGACGGCTTCTCCGGCGGCTTCGACTGGGAACAGGCTGGCGAGCGCGCCGACGTCGTGCTGTCAGGCCCGATGGGCGGCTCCGCCATGACCATACGCGTCGCCGGCGGCGAGGCTACGGTGTCGGTCCACGGTGAAGACCTGTCCGGCGAGGACGGCGAGGCGCTCTTCGCGCGCTACTTCGGCGCGGGCCGCTCGCTGCCGGTTGCGGAAATGCGTTACTGGCTGGTCGGCGCGCCTGCGCCGGACTCGCCTCATGAGGCGACCGTCGGCGCGGACCAACGGCTCGCGTCGCTGTCACAGGCCGGGTGGCAGGTGCGCTACGACCGCTACGAGCCGGTGGGCCCGCTCGCGCTGCCGGCACGCATGGAACTGACGACGGCGGGCCTGCGGCTGCGCGTCTCCGTGTCGAACTGGCGGGTTCCGCCGTGAGCGCGGAGGACTGGCCGGCACCGGCCAAGCTCAACCTGTTCCTGCACGTGACGGGTCGCCGGCCCGACGGCTACCACGACATCCAGACGGTGTTCCAGCTCGTCGACCTGGCGGACCGGCTGCACTTCACGCCGCGCAGGGACGCAGAGATCCGTCGCGTGGACGGCCCGCCGGACGTCGCCCCGGCGGACGACCTCGCCGTGCGCGCCGCGCACCGGCTCCAGGCGGCCTGTGGCGTCGATCGTGGCGTCGACATCCATATCGAAAAGCGAATACCCATCCAGGGCGGACTCGGCGGCGGCAGCTCGGATGCGGCGACGACGCTCGTGGCACTCAATGAAATCTGGGGCTTGCGCCTCGCGCCGTCGCGGCTAGCGGCGCTCGGGCTCGAACTCGGGGCGGATGTGCCGCTGTTCGTTCGTGGGGAGACCGCCTGGGGCGAGGGCGTCGGGGAGCGCCTGACCCCCCTGGCACTGCCTGAACGGCACTTTGCCATCGTCTTTCCGGGGGTCGGGATCCGCACCGCCGAGGTGTTTCAGGCTCCTGAATTGACAAGGAAAACCCCCGAGACGACAATTCGCGGCTTCCTGAAGGCAGGTGGACGCAACGATTGCGAGCCGGTGGTGACCGGGCGCAGTCCCGAGGTGCGGCGGGCGCTGGCCTGGCTCGCCCTGCGGGGCGAGGCGCGAATGACGGGCACTGGCAGCTGCGTGTTCGCGGCATTCGCCGACCGCGCGCCCGCCGAAGCGGCCCTCGAGGGCTTGCCACCGGAATGGCGCGGCTTCGTGGCCCGTGGGCTCGACCGCTCGCCACTGCAGGAACGCCTGGCGGCGGAACGCTCCAATGGGAGCGGCAGGTTTTAATAGTGGGGTGTCGCCAAGTGGTAAGGCAACGGGTTTTGATCCCGTCATACGAAGGTTCGAATCCTTCCACCCCAGCCAGATGACACGCGGCGCGCGGAGCGCGGCGCCGTAGGGAGAGTCGCGTGGACCAGTCCACGATGGCGGTGTTCACGGGCAATGCAAACCCGGTGCTCGCGCAGGACATCGCGCGGCACCTGATGCAGCCGCTCGGGCGCGCGCAGGTCGGGCGCTTCAGCGACGGCGAGATCCAGGTCGAGATCATGGAGAACGTCCGCGGCAAGGACGTCTACCTGGTGCAGTCGACCTGCCCGCCGGCCAACGAGCACTTGATGGAGCTGCTGGTGATGGCCGATGCCTGCAAGCGCGCGTCGGCGGGCCGGATCACCGCGGTGATCCCGTACCTCGGCTACGCGCGGCAGGACCGGCGCCAGCGCGCGATGCGGGTGCCGATCACGGCCAAGCTCGTCGCGGACATGATCGGCTGCGCGGGGGTCGACCGCGTGCTGACGGTGGACCTGCACGCGGACCAGATCCAGGGTTTCTTCGGCGTGCCGGTGGACAACGTGTACGCCTCGCCGGTGCTGCTCGGCGAAGTGTGGAAGCAGAAGTACGACAACATGATCGTGGTGTCGCCGGACGTCGGCGGCGTGGTGCGGGCGCGGGCGCTCGCGCGCCGGCTCGACAACGCGGACCTCGCGATCATCGACAAGCGCCGCCAGCGCGCCAACGAGTCGCAGGTGATGAACATCATCGGCGACGTGCGCGGGCGGTCCTGCATCCTGGTGGACGACCTCGTGGACACTGCGGGGACGCTTTGCCAGGCGGCGCAGGCATTGAAGAACGAAGGCGCGGAGCGCGTGATCGCCTACATCACGCACCCCGTGCTGTCGGGCAAGGCGGTGGAGAGGGTTTCCGCCTCCGCGCTCGACGAGCTCGTCGTGACGGACACGATTCCGCTCGGCGACGAGGCGCGAAAGTGCAGGAGAATCCGCGTGCTCTCGGTCGCAGAGCTGCTCGCGGAGACCATGCGGCGGATCCGGGACGAGGAATCCGTCAGTTCGTTGTACGTGGACTAACACTGGAGTCATGACATGAAAATTTCCTTCGAACTCGACGCCGAGTTCCGGGAGGACCAGGGCAAGGGTGCGAGCCGCCGCCTGCGTCATCTCGGCAAGGTCCCGGCGATACTCTACGGCGGCAAGCGCGACGCGCGCGCGCTGCTCGTCGACCACACCAGGCTCGCGCAGCTGATGGACAACGAGCGCTTCTACTCGACCATCGTCGGGCTGAAGGTCGGCAGCCAGCAGCAAGCCGCGGTCCTCAAGGACGTGCAGCGTCACCCGTACAAGAACCGGATCATGCACATCGACTTCCAGCGCGTGCTGGAGGACGAGAAGATCAGGATGCGCATACCGCTGCACTTCAAGGGCGGCGCCGAGTCGAAGGGCGTCAAGGAGCAGGGCGGCGTGCTCTCGCACGTGCGCAACGACGTCGAAGTCACGTCCCTGCCGAAGGACCTGCCCGAGTTCGTCGAGGTAGACGTCTCGGGGCTCGAGATCAACCAGGTGGTCCGGCTCTCCGACCTCAAGCTGCCGGCGGGCGTCGAGCTCGTGGACCTGCTCGCGAAGCGCGACGGTCCCGTGGCCTCGATCCACATGCCGCGCGTCGAGGAGGAGGAGACTCCGGCGGTCGACGAGGCAGCTGCCGCCGCCGCCGCCGCTCCGGGCGCCGCGCCCGCTGCCGGCGCCCCGGCCGCTCCGGGCGCCGCGCCTGCGGCTGCCGCAGCGCCGGCCGCGGACGCGAAGGGAGGCAAGGACGCCAAGGACTCGAAGAAGGGCGACGCCAAGAAGTAGGGCGTGGCCGGACTTTCGCTGCAACTGATCGTCGGCCTCGGCAACCCGGGCGTCGAGCACGAGGACACGCGCCACAACGCGGGGTTCTGGTTCATCGACGGGCTGGCTGCCCGGCATGGCTGCCGCCTGAAGCCGGAGCGCCGCTACAACGGCCAGGCCGGCCGCGTCACGGTCGCGGGCGTGCCGCTGTGGCTCCTGAAGCCGATGGGCTTCATGAACCGCAGCGGCCAGTCGGTGCGCGCGTTCTGCGAATACCTGCAGATCCCGTCGGACCAGGTGCTCGTCGTGCACGACGAGCTCGACCTGCCGGCCGGCGCCGCCCGACTGAAGAAGGCCGGCGGCGCCGGCGGGCACAACGGACTCAAGGACGTCATCGCGCACCTCGGCGAGGACTTCTGGCGCATCCGCATCGGCATCGGCCACCCGGGTCACCGCGACCAGGTGATCGACTACGTACTGCAGCGCGCGAGCGCCGTGGACGAGCGCCTGATGCGCGAGGCGATCGAGCTTGCGGTCGCGGAGTTCCCGCGCCTCCTGTCCGATGGCGCGGAAAGAATGATGAACCGCCTGCACTCCTCCGCCCCGGCGACGCGAGCAGTAATGGGAATCCGCTGCGGCATCGTCGGCCTGCCGAACGTCGGCAAGTCCACGCTGTTCAACGCGCTGACGCGCGCCGGCATCGCGGCCGAGAACTACCCGTTCTGCACCATCGACCCGAACGTCGGCATCGTGCCCGTGCCCGACCCGCGGCTCGCCGCGCTGGCTGCGATCGCGAAACCCGAGAAGATCGTGCCGACGACCGTCGAGTTCGTGGACATCGCCGGCCTCGTCGCCGGCGCCTCGCAGGGCGAGGGCCTCGGCAACAAGTTCCTCGCGCACATCCGCGAGGTGGACGCGATTGCGCACGTGGTGCGCTGTTTCGAGGACCCGGACGTCGTGCACGTCTCAGGGCGCGTGGACCCTGCCTCTGACGTGGCGACGATCAACACCGAGCTCGCGCTCGCCGACCTCGACACCGTCGAGCGCGCCGCGCAGCGCGCCGACAAGGCCGCGAAGGCCATGGACAAGGACGCGATCCGCTGGCGCGAGACACTCAAGCGGGTGCGCGCCTGGCTCGACGAGGGCCGGCCCGTGCGCGCGATGCCGCTCGACGAGTTCGACCGCGAACGGCTGCGCGAGCTGTCGCTGCTGACCGCGAAGCAGGTCTTGTACGTCGCGAACGTCGACGAGGGCGGCTTCTCGAACAACCCGCGGCTCGAGGCGCTCGAAAAGCTGGCTGAATCCGAAGGCTCGGCCGTCGTCGCCGTGTGCGCCGCGATCGAGGCGGAGATTTCCGAGCTCGACGAGGCGGACCGCGCGGCTTTCCTCGCCGACCTCGGCCTCGCCGAGGCGGGGCTCGACCGCATCATCCGCGCCGGCTACCGGCTGCTCGGCCTCCTGACCTTCTTCACCGCCGGCCCGAAGGAAGTGCGCGCCTGGACCGTGCGCGCCGGGGCGACGGCGCCGCAGGCCGCAGGCGTGATCCACACCGACTTCGAGCGCGGCTTCATCCGCGCCGAAACGATCGCCTTCGACGACTACGTCGGGTACAAGGGAGAAGCCGGTGCGCGCGAGGCGGGGAAGCTCCGTCTCGAGGGCAAGGATTACCTCGTCCGGGAGGCCGACGTCATGCATTTCCGGTTCAACGTCTAATGAACATGTCCCGGCAGGTCATCGCATCGGCCGTCGCAATCCTCGCTCTTTCCGGCTGCGCCACGCTCGCCGGCAAGGATCCGCTGCAGGTCACCGTCGCCGGAATCGAGCCGATGCAGGAGAAGGGCGAGGGACTCGAGCTGCGGCTGCTGGTCAAGCTGCGCGTGCAGAACCCGAACTCGGCGCCGATCGGCTACGACGGCGCCTACGTGAAGCTCGAGGTCCAGGACAGGACCTTCGCCACTGGCGTGAGCAACGCCGGAGGCAGCGTGGCGGGCTTCAGCGAGGCCGTCGTCGAAGTGCCGGTCACCGTCTCGATGCTGCGCATGGTGCGCCAGGTCATCGGCATGCACGGTGAGGCCCCCGCCGGGCAGTTCCGCTATCGGATGAGCGGCAAGCTCGGTTCGCACCGCTTCAGCGCCGACGGGGAATTCCCGATGAAGCCGCCCGCGGCGCCCGCCCCGGAAGTGGCGCCCTGAGCGGGCGCGCAGGTTCACCGGAGACCACGATGCCCGCACTCGATGAGGCGCCAGCGCCCGACCCACCTGCCGGCAAGCTGCCGCAGTTCCACGTGGTCGGCTTCACCGGCCATCGGCACATGACGGATCCCGCCGGCGCCGCGCGCGCGATCCGCGGTGCGCTCGATACGCTGCGCCGCGAGGTGCCGGGCGAGTGGATCGCGCTGTCCTCCATCGCGGGCGGCAGCGACCAGCTGTTCGTGAAGCAGGCGCGCGCCGGAGGCCTCGCGTGGCATGCGATCCTGCCGATGACCCGCGCGGAATTCGCCAAGGACTTCACGCCCGAGAACTGGGAGGCCGTGGAGCGCATGCTGGCCGCGGCGGACCACGTGCGCACGATCGACGAGAACGGCGACCGCAAGGACGGCTACCTGGACTGCGGCATCGAGACGGTGAACGGCGCCGACGTCCTGATTGCGTTCTGGGACGGCGCACCCGCGCGCGGCAAGGGCGGAACCGCCGACGTCGTCGAGTATGCCCAGTCGATCGGCAAGCCGGTCATGATCATCGACGCGGACAGCCACGAGGTGCGCAAGGTCAACTGGAAACGGCTGGAGGCGGATGATCCGGTGCTTGCCGACCTGAACGGGATGGCGGAGGCCGCGAGCGCCTGGTCAATCAACCCGTTCAAGGCGCCGGACTCGGTGTTCCTGTTCCAGCAGAAATGCGACCATCACGCGAGCCTGGGCGCCCCCCAATTCCGGCGGCTGATCGTTGCAACGGTTGTCGCGCACTTCACGGCATCGGTGATCGGCGCGGTGGTCGTGGGGTACAACTCGCACCTGCTCGCGTTGCCCTGGCTCGAACTGACGTGCATCAGCTTCGCCCTCGGAGCGGCCCTGGTGCTGCGCCGTCAACTCCACTCGCATCACAGCTGGGTGCGCTGCCGGCTGGCCGCGGAATTCTGCCGGTCCGCACTCGCAACCTGGGGGCTGCCGCGGGCAGCGCCTCTTCTCCAGGACCTGGACCTGGTCGGAACGCGTGGGCTGACCCGGGCGCTGTACATCCTGCATTCGCGCTCGTCCGCGGCGAAACCGGTCTCGATCGAGGACTTCAAGCAGATCTACCTGGCCAAGCGGATCGACGACCAGCTCGCGTACTACGCGCGCCAGGTGCACCGCGCGGAACCGCTCTTCCGGCGGCTCACGGCGGCGTTCTGGATAGCGACCGTACTCGCGCTCGTGTCGACTGCGTTTTACGCGGTCACCCGCACCGCGCACGCCGAGTTGCCGGGCTGGCTGACCGGAACCACATACGTCTTCCTGCCGATTTCCCTGCCGGCTGCGGCCACCCTCATGATTTCCATCATCTCGATCAATGACCTGCAGCGTCGCGTGGCGCGATACAAGGACATGCGCGCGGTGCTCGAGATCAGCCGCGCCAAGATCGCCTCCTGCCGGACCTGGAACAGCCTCGAGCACGTCGTGCTGAAGACGGAACGCGCGCTCCTGCAGGAAGTGATCGAATGGCATTCGATCAGGAGCTTCGGCGCGTCACACTGAAGCGCAAGTGATGAACCCACCGTACAAGTACCGCGCGTTCATCAGCTACAGCCACGGCGACGAGAAATGGGCCCGGTGGCTGCATCGCAGCCTCGAGACCTACAGGCTGCCGAAGCACCTGGTCGGTCAGGAAACGGCGTTCGGCCCGGTGCCGGCGCGGTTTACCCCCGTGTTCCGCGACCGCGACGAGCTCGCGACCGCCACGAACCTCGGCGCGACACTGACCGCGGCGCTCGAGCGGTCCGCCTGTCTGATCGTCATCGGCTCTCCCTCGGCCGCGAGGTCCCGGTGGGTCAACGAAGAGATCCGGGAGTTCAAGCGCCTCGGGCGCAGCGACCGCATCTTCTGCCTGATTGTCGCCGGCGAGCCGGGCGCATCCGCCGACCCCGCGCAGGCCGAACTCGAGTGCTTCCCGCCCGCGCTCGTGCGCGTGCTCGGCGCCGGCGGCGAGCTGACCGACGAGCGCGGCGAGCCGATCGCCGCAGACGTGCGGCCCGGCAAGGACCGGAAGGCCACGGCGCTGCTCAAGCTTCTCGCGGGGATGCTCGGCATCGGATTCGACGAGCTGCGGCGGCGCGAGGCCAGCCGCCGGTATCGTCGCCTCCTTGCAATGGTCTCCGCGTCGGTGGCGGGCATGGTGATCGCGATCGCGCTTGCGGCTGCGGCCTGGATCGCACGCAACGAGGCCGTCCACCAAAAAGGGCTTGCCGTGAAGGAAGCTGAAACGGCGCGCAAGGTGACGGCCTTCATCGTCGACCTGTTCGAAGTGTACGACCCGAACGAGGGAATCGGCAGCACCATTACTGCCCGCGAGATCCTCGATCGGGGCGCTGCACGCATCGAGACAGAGCTCGCGGACCAGCCGGCCATCCAGGCGACGCTGATGGACACGATGGGCACCATCTACACGGGCCTCGGGCTCTACCGCACCGCGATCCCGCTCATGCGTCAGTCGCTCCTCAAGCGCAAGTCACTCTCCGGCGATACGGCGACCGAAATTGCGAAGTCGCTCGGCCACCTCGGCGAGGCGCTGATGCTCAATGGCGACTACGACGAGGCGACCAAGCGGCTGCAGGAAGCGCTCGCGATCCAACGCAAGGCGCTCGGAAAGAACCATGCGGACGTCGCAGACACGCTGAGCGCGCTCGCCGACCTCATGTCGTACACCGCCCAATATGACAAGGGCCTGCCGCTCATCGAGGAGGCCCTGAGGATCCGGCGCAAACTGTACGGCGATATGCACGCCGACGTCGCCGAGAGCCTCGGCGACCTCGGCGTCAACTTCGGCGAGCGCGGCGACTTCAAGCAGGCCGAGGTCTACCTGCGCCAGGCGCTGGACCAGCAAAGCAGGCTGCATCCCGGAGCTCACCCGGACCTCGCCGAGGCCATGAACAACCTCGCCTGGGCGCTGCAGGAGCTCGGCGGGTTCACGGAAGCCGAAGCGTTCTACCGCGAGTCGCTCTCCCTCAAGCGCAAGCTCTTTGGCGACGCGCACCCGCAGCTGGCGGCCGGGCTCACCAACCTCGGATTCGTGCTCGAGACGCGCGGCGAATATCGCGGCGCGGAGCGGGCATACCGAGAGTCTCTCGATATGAACCGCGAGCTGCTCGGCGAAAGCCACGCAGAGATCGCGGCCGGCATGAACAACCTGGCCTTCGTTCTCTACGAGAAGGGAGATCGCACGGGTGCGATCCGGATGATGCGTGAATCGATCGAGATGAATCGCCACGAGCTGGGGCCCGATAATCCGGAAGTGGCTGGCGGGGGCACAAGCCTGGCTTACTGGCTCACGACTGCGGGCGAGTACGACGAGGCGGCGAGCCTGCTCGATGAGGCCGTCACCATCCGGAGCAAGGCGCTGGGCGCGGATCACCCCCAGCTGGCCAGTACGCTTGCGATCCAGGCCACACTGTTCGTCGCGCGCAAGCAGTACGCGGATGCACTCGACGTGGCCAGCCAGTCGCTGCAAATCCTGGAACCCAAGCTACCGGCCGATCACTGGCTGATCGCCATGGCCAGGAACGTGAAGGGTGCCGCCTTGACGGGCCTCGGGCGCTATGCCGAAGCCGAGAAGCTCCTGCTCGAGAGCCTGCCGGCCCTCGGGGGCTCGCCGATTGCCGACCAGCCCGCGCGTGGACGCGCGCGGCTGGCGGAGCTCTATGTCGCCTGGGGGAAGCCGGAAAAAGCCGCAAAGTTCGCCCGCTAGGCCGCAGCGATTCACATAATGCAGGCCCCGTCCGACGGACAGGGTTTCCGTCGATGTTCATACGCGCACCGTCGGCCTGTTGTACGCTTTGCCGGCAGATCAGAATGATTGAGGGGATTGGGGACGGCGCGGCTGGATGGCGCGCCCTCAAGAATTACGAGATACGAGGAGTGACAGTCATGTCGCGACGTTACATGGTGCGCGCAGTCCTTGCGGCTGCGGGCTTGGCTGTCATGGTCCTGCCCGGCGCCGCCAACGCCCAGGAAACGACGCGGATCGATGCCTCCGCCCTGGATGCAAGCGGCTGTTTCGGCCAGGCCGCCTGCCAGGTAGAAGGCGTGCAGCTGTCGGTGAGCAGCGGCACGATCGCGAAGAAGGTGGCAACCGGCGCGACCGGGTTCGGCGTGAGCGGCGGTGCCGCTGGCAGCGAGATCGACATCGGCGAGACATTGAGCGTCGATGTGGGCGATGCCCGGAATATCACCGAAATCAAGTTCCTGTTCCTATACAACGGCCCCGAATTCGGCGACAAGGCGGAAAAGGCGCGAGTGACCGCGGACGGCACCGCCTATACGCTTTCGGTGGCAAACGACGCGGACGACGCGGCTGCCAGCTGGAGCGCTCCCGGAGCCACCGTTACGAAGTGCGGCGCCACGACTTCGATCGGCACCGGTTGCTTCGTCGTGACCAACCCATTCCCGGCCGCGGTGGGGCAGCTCGCCTTCTCCGCGATTCCCGGCACCACGCCGTTCTCGGGCAGTGGCACGAGCAACTCGGACTATTCGGTGGGATACATCGACATCGAGAACGAGGCCCTCCTGGACCTGCTCGATTGCTCGGGCCCCGACGGCTGCGAGGTCGCCGAAGGCTTCAACTTCAATTCGATGAACGTCAGCAACCCGGGTGGATCGACGCTGGCGCGCGCGATCGAGGTCGAGCTGCTCGACTGCCGATACATTCCAAAGGCCTGCCTCGACCAGCTGTCGGCAGGTGACGCCACTCCTGCGACGGATAACGCCAGGCGTCAGAAGCTCATCGACATGGGCGTGATCAAGTCGCTGGATCCCACGGGACCCAACAAGCTGCATCCCGCGACGCAGTTGCTGAACGTCACGAAACTGTTGCCGCCGGAAGTCACTTCGCTGTTCGACTCGAGCGGTACCCCGCCAAATGGGCTGCCGCCACTCTGGATCGATTCCCGGTGGAAGGGCCAGGGGGCCAAGAATCACGTGATTCCCGGATTCTTCTTCAAGACTGCCAGCGGCATCCAGTTCATCGACGTCTTCGAAGGCGAGATCGACGTGTCCGTGCTGACGGGCAGCGAGCTCGGTTGCTTCCCCGATACCGACTTACTGGCCTGGGACGTGATCGCGACGGGCTCCGAAGTCGCCAAGAGCGTCGGCGGACGGTACGTGGACACGATCATCAACTACGACTGCGTAAACCCGACCAAGGTCAAGGGCACCCGGCTCTCCCTCTACTCGATCCTCGAGACGACGCCGGATACCTATGGCCCGACCATCAAGAGCCCAAAGCCGCTCGTGACGGCCAATAACGACGCGGTGTTTGCGCGACTGGTCGAGTCCCTGTGGAAGGATCTTGGCGAGGTTCGCGCCAACTACGCCTGCAAGCAGGCAGATCCGACGCCCACGGGCGGCCAGGCCCCGCTGTCGAACGCGGTGTGCAATACGCTGTCAGCGCGCTGGGCGGAAGCGAACAAGAAGATCAAGGATTGCGTCACCAAGACCTTCAAGCCGCTCACCGGCGCCGCCCTCGGGATTTGCGAGTTCGCGCGCGAGCGGGTCGATCTGTTCGGGGCAGCATTGCCGGCGAGTCCGACGGGCCCCGACCCCTACAACCGGCTGGCCGAGCTGGAGGGGCGCCTCGCGACGTTCAAGCACGTCTGGGACACGCGGTTCCTGGAGTCGCTTGAGCCTGCCGGTTTCTGCCGCGAATGGAATGCCTGCGCGCCGTAGGCGGAACGACTTAGCCTTAGAGTGCACCCTGTCCGCGCAGGCCCATGAAGGCGCGCTCCGCCAGCGTGCGCCGCGTGTAGGTCCAGTCCTCGTCGCTGGCCGCGGTGCCGCTCCATTCGGGCACGCGCTTGCGGACGTCGTCGAGGTTGAGCTCGTCCTGCACCTCCGCGAGGCTCCGGCCCGCGCGCACCAGCTTTTCGACGCGTTCCAGCGTGGTTTCAATCAGCTCGCGGACCGCGCGCGTGTAGCCGTGGTCCACCTGCACCGGCCCGTGACCCGGCACGATGGCGGAGGCGGGCAGCCCCTCGAGGTCGCGCAGCACGGCCGCCCATCCCACCGGCCATGAAGCGCCGACATAGGGCAGGGGCGAGCGAACGAGGATGTCTCCGGCGAACAGGATGCGCTCGTCCGGCAGCCATACGGTGGCGTCGTTCGGCGAGTTCGCGCGCCCGCGGTCCTCGATCTCGATCCGCGTGCCCTCGAAGTCGAAGCTGAGCCGGCCGTCGAACAGCAGCGTCGGCTTCACGACCTCGAGCGATTCCAGTTCGGCGAGCTCGGCGCGGCGCTTCTCCGCGATCGCGGGCTCGAGTCCGGCGAGCGCGGCGCGCCGCTGAGAGCCCTCTGCGGTGGACAGCGTCTTCCAGTACTCCTGGTTGAGCTCGATCCAGCGGGCCGTATGGCGCTCCGCCAGCAGCGTGACGCCCGGGAATGCGTCGCGGTAGGCCGACGCGCCGTTGTTGTGGTCGAAATGCCAGTGCGTCGTCATCAGGAACCGTACAGGATTGTCGGTGACGCGGCGGATCAGGGCGATGTCGGCCCGGGCCCGCGAGGGCAGGTAGCCGGAATCGATCACGAACACGCCGGTCCGGCCGACGATCACGCCGGTGTTGCCGTGCGGCCACTCGTCCGTCGCGTCGTCGTGCTCGATCACGAAGACGTTGTCCGCGATGCGCAGCATCCGCGCACCGCCGTCGGATGCCGCGGCCTCGTCCGCGGCCGCCGCGATCGCGGGTACGAGCAATGCCGCAGCCGCCGTGGCCGCCGTGGCCAGGCGATGCCGGTTGGGGTGCCTTACCGATTCCATGATTTCCTCCTCGAGCGGCCCGGGCCGCGATTTCTTGACAGTCAAGGGTCCGGTCCCGACAATCGCGCCTCCCCGAGGTACCTTCCCGCCGTGTGGCTAGGTAGCTCAGCTGGTTAGAGCACGGGATTCATAACCCCGGGGTCGAGAGTTCGATTCTCTCCCTAGCCACCATTTATTCTGTGTCCGCCGCAGGCGTCCGGCCTGCGTCCGGACCCCTGCCTGAGACGAAAGCCCGGATGGGCGCGACGAAACGCGCTGCGCCGGCGGGCCCGCGCCGCTAGTTTGACTGCCGTCCCGACCGAGGAGACCAGGATGACCGCCCTGCACCGACGAATCGCCGCGCTTGCCTGCGGCCTGTTGATGACGGCCCTCGCCGCGATGCCTGCAATGGCGCAGGAAGCGGTTGCGGCAGCGCCGCCAGCGACGGCACCTGCGACCGAGGACGCGCGCCTCGCCGCGTTCTTCGAGGAGGTGTTCCAGCGCAGCGTCAAGGACAGCCCGATCTACCAGGCCTATCTCGGCATGAAGGGACCAGACTACGGCAAGTGGAACGACTTCTCGGACGAGGAGGCGCAGCGCCAGGACAAGTTGACCAAGCAGGACCTCCAGCGCCTGCACGCCGAGTTCGACTACGACAAGCTCTCCGAGCCGCTGAAGATCAGCTACCGGATCTTCGAGGTGCAGACCGCAGTCGTCGATCGACGCCTTCCCGTGGCGTTTCCACGGCTACGCGTTCCAGACACAGACGAACCCGGTCAGCCAGGCGGCGACCTTCATGCAGAACATCCACAGCGTTGACAGCGTCGAGGACGCCGAGGCCTACGTCTCGCGCCTCGAGGGCGTGCAAAAGGCGATGGAGCAGGGCATCGTCGTCATGAACGAGGCTGCGCGGCGCGGCATCGTGCCGACATCCTATCTCCTTCGACCCGGTGCTCGGGGACAGCCGGAACGTGATCTCGGGCGCGCCGTTCGACGACAGCGGCAAGGATTCCGCGATCCTCGCGGACTTCCGCGGCAAGCTGGATAAGCTGAAAGCCGACGACGCCACGAAGAAGCGGTTGCTCGACGACGGGCATCGCGGCGCTCAAGGGCCCGTTCCAGACAGGCATCCAGGAGATGGTCACGGCGATCGAGGCGCTGCGCGCAAAGTCGCCCGGACCGCACGGCGTGTGGAAGCTGCCGGACGGCGATGCCTACTACAAGAACCAGATCAAGTTCTGGACCACCGAGCCCGGCCTGACCGCGGAGCAGATCCACGACATCGGGCTCGCGGAAGTCGCGCGGATCAAGGGCGAGATGCAGGCGATCATGAAGCAGGTCGGGTTCGAGGGCGACCTGCCGGCGTTCTTCGCGCACCTGCGCACGGACCCGAAGAACTTCTTCCCGAACACGCCAGAAGGCAAGCAGGCCTACCTCGACCAGTCGAAAGCCTACATCGACTCGATCTACTCGGACGTCGAGCAGTACTTCAACGTCCTTCCGAAGGCTCCGCTCGAGGTCCGGCGCGGTCGAAGAGTGGCGCGAGGCGACGGCGCCGATCGCCTTCTACAACCAGCCGACGCCGGACGGCAGCCGCCCGGGCATCTACTACGTCAACCTGCACGACATGTCGACGCGGCAGAAGCACGAGATGGAGACCGTCGCCTACCACGAAGGCGCGCCGGGCCACCACTTCCAGATCGCGATCCAGCAGGAGCTGGAGGGCGTGCCGACATTCCAGAAGTTCGCCTTTTTCGGCGCCTACGTCGAGGGCTGGGGCCTCTACGCCGAGCGCCTCGCCAAGGAGGAGGGACGCTTCAAGGACCCGATGCAGGACTTCGGCCGGCTGCAGAACGAGATGCTGCGCGCCTGCCGCCTCGTCGTGGACACGGGCGCGCACGCCAAGCAGTGGACGCGCGAGCAGATGATCGATTACATGACGTCGAACAACCCGATGACGGTCGAGGACGCCACCAAGGAAACGGAGCGCTACATCGACAACCCGGGCCAGGCGCTCTCGTACAAGATCGGCATGATCAAGATCCTCGAGCTGCGCGAAAAGGCGAAATCGTCACTCGGCCCGAAGTTCGACATCCGCGACTTCCACGACGTCGTCCTCAAGAACGGCGCCGTGCCGCTGCCGGTGCTGGAAGGCCTGGTCAACGACTACATCGCCGCGAAAAAATAGCGGTTGGGAGCCCGAAAGAAACGACTCCCCGCCGGGCGGGGAGTCGTTCGAGGCTTGGCTACTGAGGCTGCTGCGCCATCGGCTTTTCGTGGCCGGCCTGCATCTCGGCCGATGACAGGGTCCCGTCGCCGTTGGCATCCATCTTTGAGAACATCGAGCGCGTGCCCGATTCGAACTCGGCGGACGTGATCGTGCCGTCCTTGTCGGCATCCATGGACTGGTGCGCGGAGTCCGTTTCCGAGGTGTTGACGCGGCCATCGCCGTCCGAGTCCCACTTGGACCACTTCGACTGCGCGCCAGCCTGGTGCTCGGCGGCCGAGATCATCCCGTCCTTGTTCGCATCCATCATCGCCATCTTGTCTTCGCCGGCATTCGCGCCGAATGCGAGCAACAGGCTGCCGGCCGCGGCCGCAAACGTTGCATGGGTACACATCGAATGAAGTTTCATGGTCACGCTTCCTGAAGAGTTGAGACAACCCTTTGATAGGCGAGCGACCCGGACGGGACCATCGCCGCAGACCATCTGCGCCGGTCAGAATCGGACTACTCGGTTTGTGGGATGAGGCGGCCGGCTTCGAAAGCGGCGCAGGAGGCGAGATCCCCGCGCGGCGACCGCACGAGCCGTCCTAGCGCGCGGGGCGCAGGCGCGGCACGGTCGCGTTGGCGTCGGACAGGAGTTCCGACGCCGCCTTGGCGAGGATCGCGAGGCCCTCGTCCACGACGGCGTCCTCGGCCGTGATCGGCACGAGGATGCGCACGACGTTGCCGTAGATCCCGCAAGACAGCAGGATCAGGCCGAGCTCGCGGGCGCGGACCGTCAGCTTCTTCGCGAGGTCCGCAGCCGGGCGGTGCGGGTCGCCGCCCTCGCCGAGCTCGAAGGCGACCATCGCGCCGAGCCGGCGCACTTCGACGATCTCAGGATGCCGGCCGGCCAGCGCGTCGAGCGCCTTGCCGATGCGCTCGCCGACGCGGTCCGCGCGCTCGAAGATCCTTTCTTCCTCGAACACCTCGAGCACGGCGAGCGCCGCCGCGCAGGCGACCGGGTTGCCGGCATAGGTGCCGCCGAGACCGCCGGGCTGCGCAGGCGTCCATCACCTCGGCGCGACCGACGACGGCGGACGAGCGGGAAGCCGCCGGCGATCGACTTGGCGAGCGTATACAGGTCTGCCGCGACGCCGTAGTGCTCCATCGCGAACATGCGGCCGGTGCGGCCGGCGCCGCTCTGGATCTCGTCCGCGATCAGCAGGATTCCGTGGCGGTCGCACAGCTCGCGCAGGCGGGTCATGAACTCCTTCGGCGCGACGTAGAAGCCGCCTTCGCCCTGCACCGGCTCGACGATGATCGCGGCGACGCGGTCCGCCGCGACGTCGCACTTGAAGATCAGCGCCAGCGCGTCGAACGAGTCGTCCACCGACACGCCGTGCAGGGCATTCGGGAACGGCGCGTGGTAAACCTCGGCCGGGTAGGGGCCGAAGCCGGTTTTATACGGATCACACTTGCCGGTCAGCGCGAGCGCCATGATCGTGCGCCCGTGGAACGCGCCCGAGAAGGCGATGACCGCAGCGCGGCCGGTCGCGGCGCGCGCGATCTTGACCGCGTTCTCCACCGCCTCGGCGCCGGTCGACATCAGCACGGTCTTGTTCGGCCCCTTGCCGGGCGCGAGGCGCGTTCAGCTTCTCGCAGAGTGCGACATAAGGCTCGTAGGGCGTGATCTGGAAGCAGGTGTGGGTGAACCTGTCGAGCTGGGCGCGCACGGCCTCGAGCACGCGGCGGTGGCGGTGGCCGGTGTTGAGCACGGCGATGCCGCCCGCGAAGTCGACGTAGCGCCGGCCCTCGGCGTCCCACAGGAGCGCGTTCTCGGCGCGCTCGATGAAGACCGGGTGGACCATGGAAACGCCGCGCGCGACGGCGGCCTGGCGCCGGGCAACCAGTGATTCATTGCTTGCCAAAACTCTCTCCCGTCAGTGGATGGGCTCGTCGAAGTCGTCTTCCTCGACGATCTGCTCCCAGGTCGTGACGGCGTCTTCGGGCGAAGCCGCCTTGTCCCCGTCCCCGGCCATGTCGGTGTAGCCGAATTCGTCGGGCTCGACGTCGTCGAGCGGGCCGCCCCAGTCCTCGGGCTGCGCCGCGCTGTCCACCAGCAGCGTGCGCCACTCGTCGAGGTCGAGCTCGTCGAGGTCCGCCGTCGAATTCCTGGATCTCGACCGTGCCCGCGTCTTCGTCGAGCGCAACCACCTGGAACAACGCGCCCTTGTCGCGATGCGAGTACCAGTTCCCGACGATTGGAGGGAGTCGGTTGCCCATGAATGCATCCTACGCCCGAACGCCGGCTCATTCCAGAGACTACAATCGACGGAAAATACGAG
The DNA here is from genome assembly GCA_963728615.1 of uncultured Gammaproteobacteria bacterium. Classification (GTDB taxonomy): domain Bacteria; phylum Pseudomonadota; class Gammaproteobacteria; order Steroidobacterales; family Steroidobacteraceae; genus SCUD01. The sequence continues at coordinate 391,720 of CAVSKQ010000003.1, read as the reverse complement.
ATCTGGAGCAGGTGCCATGCCGACCCCAGCGATCGTGGATTTCCGCCGCAGCATGAAAGGCGAGGAATCGCCGGTAGCCGCCGAAAAAGTCGTCAAGGGCGAGCCCAAGACGCTCGTCAAGAACTATTTCAGCGACCCGAGCGGGCCAGTTCTTCGCGGGCACCTGGTCGAGCAGCGTCGGCAAGTGGAAGGTCGAGTACACCGAGAACGAGTTCTGCCACCTGCTCGAAGGCCGCGTGACGCTCACCTCGGAGGAGGGCAAGCGCTGGCAGTTCAACGCCGGCGACGCGTGGGTCATCCCGGCAGGATTCAAGGGCACCTGGGAATCGATCGAGCCGGCGCGCAAGCGCTACGCGATCTTCGAGGCCGCCAAGCCCCGTCCTGAGCGCGTCTATTCCCACTCCATCCCGAAGGTGATGCCGACCGTCCGCGGGCGCGACGGCCACACCAGCTCATTGAACAGGCCGTAGCCGAACAGGTTGTCGGCATCCGCGTTCTCCCAGCCGCGCTCGAAGTAGACCTCGTCGAAGGCATTCTCGACCCAGAGGGTCACGTACCAGGTCGAGGCGCTGCGGTAACCGAGCCGGAAGTTGAACTTCGTCCCAGGACGCCGACCGTGGCGTCCGGGATGTTGTCGGGGCCGCCGTACATCTTCGATCGGTAGACGTATTCGGTCGTGAAGAAGCCCTCGCCCGGAGGCGATCGGCGTGCGATAGGTGAGGATCGTCGAGGCGCTGACTTCCGGCGCGAACGGCAGGCTGTTGCCGTCGCAGTCGCCGCAGGCTCCGACCTCGATGATGTCCGTCGCGTCGGTGATCTCGGTGTCGAGGAACGAAAGGCCGACCGTGGCGTCCCAGTGCGCGTTCGGCACCCAGCGCAGGTCGAGTTCGAGCCCCTGGCCGCGCGCCTCGCCGACGTTCGCGACCTGCGAGGAGCCCTGGTCGAAATAGACGAGCTGCAGGTCCGTGTAGTCGTACAGGAACAGGGAGACGTTGGCTGCAGCGTGTTGTCGAGGAGCCGCGTCTTGGCGCCGATCTCGTAGCTGTCCACCTGCTCGGGATCGAACTCGAGCGGCGTCGTGCCCTCCGGGGCGGAGCCGTCGTCGTTGATGTCCTGGCCGTTCAGGTCGTAGCCGAAGGTGGCGAAGCCGCCGGACTTGTAGCCCATCGACGCGGTTCCGTAGAGCGTTGACGTCGTCGTTGACGTCGAAGACGAGCGCGAGGCGCGGCGTGAAGTCGCTCCAGTCGGCCGAGTCGCTGACGTTTCCGTTCGTGAAGAACTCGAAGTTGAAGTTGTTGCCGAGCGCGCCGCCGCTGTCCAGCACCCGCTCGTCATCTCCTTCTTGTCGTAGGTGTAGCGCGCACCGGCGGTCAGCTCCAGGCGGTCGCTGATCGGCCCAGGTGAAGTCGCCGTAGACCGCCCAGCCCTTGCTCTCCACGTCCACGAAGCTGCGCTCGGTCTTGTCCTCGAGGATGTCGGCGGGATCGATGTCGTCCTCCCAGTAGGCCTCGAAGTTCGGGTCGTCGCAGCCCGCCGCCGGGCCGTCGAAGTCCGGTGCCTCGGTGATGCTGAGCTGCGCGGCAGAGCGCGTCCTCGTCGTAGATGTAGTCGAAGCGCCCGTCGATCTCCTCCTGGTAGATGCTCGCGCCCGCGAACCAGGTCACCTTGCCGTCGCCCGGGGAGTTGAGCCGGAGCTCCTGGCTCCAGTACTCGACGTCGTTGATCTGCCCGTAGTCGTTGACCTGGTCCGGGCCGCCGTCGTAATCCTCGAGGTAGTGGAAGCTGAACTTCTTGAAGCCGGTGAGCGAAGTCAGCGCTATAGCCGCCGGCGAGCGTCCACTCCAGGATGGCGCGCGCCTCCGAGACCGTCCGATTCGTCGATGCCGTCTTCGCCGAGGTCGATGTTCACCTCTTCCTCGTCGAGGCCGTCTGCCGGGAACCCAGTACACGGACGGATCCTGCTCGCGGTCCTCGAAAGCCGCGATCAGCGTCGCGTCGAACGAGTCGCCGGTCCGGCGCAGCGAGACGCGGCCCGCGCTCACCTGGTGGAAGCCGAGGTCGTCGCCGCCGGCGAGGTTCTCGAGGAAGCCCTTGTTGTCCAGCACGTAACCGGCCGCGCGCACCGCCCACTGGTCGTTGAGCGGGATGTTGACCATCGCCTGCGCCTCGACGTGGTCGAAGTCGGCGAGCGTCAGTTCCGCGTTCGCGCCGAAGACGCTGTCGGGCTTGTCGGTGATGACGCTGACCGCGCCCGCGATCGAGTTGCGGCCGAACAGCGTGCCCTGCGGGCCCTTCACGACTTCCGCACGCTCGACGTCGTACATGGAGGTCATGACGCCGCCGGTGCGGCCGGACCAGATGCCATCCACGAACATCGCGACCGAGGGGTCGCCGCCGATGCCGAAGTCGTTGGTCGCAATGCCGCGCATCGCGAGCGCGTCGGTGAAGCCGTCCTCGGTCTTGCCGCTGAATCCCGGCGTGAAGTCCACGATGCCGCGGATGTCGGCCATGCGGCCTTCCTTCAGCATGTCGCCGGTGAACGCGGAAACGGAGAGCGGCACGTCCTGCAGCGACTGCTGGCGCTTCTGCGCCGTGATCGACGACTTCCTCGAGGCCGACGACCGTTTCCTGCGCCTCGGCCGCGGCCAGCGGCGCCGCCGCCGGTTGTTCCTGGGCGAGTACGGACAGCGGATAAGACAACGCGCTGACGACGGCCCAATGGATCGCCGCCCGGATCGGGCGTTCATCTTTTCCCCCAGACGGCACGAGGCCGTAGCGTATTCAAGCAACGCCACAATACGCCGCGGCGAGGGTTCAGTCCAAGCGGTCGATGATTCCCGCCAGCGTCTCGAAGATCCGGTCCACGTCCTTGCGCTCGATGATGAGCGGCGGCGACATCGCGATGGTGTCGCCGGTGGTTCGGACCAGCAGCCCGGCATTCGAACGCCGCGACGAGGGCGTCGTAGCCGCGCGCGCCGGGCGACCCCTCGCGGGGGTCGAGCTCGATGCCGGCCGACCAGGCCGTAGGCGCGCAGGTCCACGACGTGCCGCGGCCCTTCAGCGCGTGCACGGCGTCGGACCAATACGGGGCCAGTGCCTTGGCGCGCTCGAACAGGCCTTCGCCGCGGTAGATCTTCTGCGTCGCGAGGCCCGCGGCGCAGGCGATCGGATGTGCCGAATAGGTGTAGCCGTGGAAGAGCTCGATCGCGCCGGGCGGGCCCTGCATGAACGTGTCGTAGATCTCCCGCTTCGACGAACACCGCGCCCATCGGCACCGCGCCGTTCGTCAGCCCCTTGGCGCAGGTGATCAGGTCCGGCACGACGTCGAATTCCTGTGCCGCGAAAGCAGAGCCCGTGCGCCCGAAGCCGGTGATGACCTCGTCGAAGATCAGCAGGATGCCGTGCTTCGTGCAGATCTCGCGCAGGCGCTCGAGGTAGCCCTTGGGCGGCAACAGCACGCCGGTCGAGCCCGCGATCGGCTCGACGATGACCGCCGCGATCGTCGATGCGTCGTGCAGCGCGACCAGCCGCTCGAGGTCGTCGGCGAATTCGGCGCGCCGTGCTCCGGCAGGCCGCGCGAGAAGGCGTTCGCGGGCGGATCGTGCGTGTGCGCGCAGGTGATCCACGCCCGGCAGCATGGCGCCGAAGAACTTGCGGTTGTTGACCATGCCGCCGACGGAGATGCCGCCGAAGCCGACGCCGTGGTAGCCGCGCTCGCGGCCGATCAGCCGGTCCGCGCGCCTTCGCCACGCACGCGGTGATACGCGATCGCGATCTTGAGCGCGGTGTCCACGGATTCCGAGCCGGAATTGGTGAAGAAGACGCGATCGAGGCCCGTTGGGCGAGATCTCGACGAGCGCATTCGCGAGCTCGAACGCGACCGGGTGCCCCATCTGGAACGGCGGGGCGTAATCCATCGTCGCGATCTGCTTCGCGACGGCCTCGGTGATCTCCTTGCGCCCGTGACCCGCGTTGACGCACCACAGGCCCGGCGCGCGCGTCGAGGACCTGGCGGCCTTCCGGGGTCCAGTAGTAGCATGCCCTCGGCGCGCGCAGAGCAGGCGCGGGTTCGCCTTGAACTGGCGGTTCGCGGTGAACGGCATCCAGAACGCATCGAGGTCGAGAGGGTCGAACGGCGCGTCATGATAATTGACACTCCTGACGCGTGGAACACGCGATATTACGCGCGACAACGTGTTTAAAATCATAGACAACCGGGGTGTTCACCATGGCGAATGACGTGGCGGCGCGGCTCAAGGCCGTGCGGCAGATGCACGGCCTGTCGCAGCGCGAGCTCGCCAAGCGCGCCGGCGTCACGAACGGCATGATCTCGCTGATCGAGCAGGGCCGCGTCAGCCCGTCGGTCGCCTCGCTGAAGAAGGTGCTGGACGGCCTGCCGATGGGTCTCGCCGAGTTCTTCACGATGGACACTGCGGGCACGTCCGCAGGTGTTCTACGGAAGCGACGAGCTCGTCGAACTCGGCGAGGGCGACGTCTCGCTGCGGCTGGTCGCCGCTCACCGGCCGGGCCGGCGGCTCGCGATCCTGCACGAAGCCTACGAACCCGGCGCCGACACGGGCTCCGACATGCTGCGGCACGTGGGCGAGGAAGGCGGCGTCGTCGTCTCGGGCAGCGTCGAGGTGACGATCGGCGGCCAGACCCGCGTACTTGGGCCCGGGGACGCTTATTATTTCGCGAGCGCGGTGCCGCACCGCTTCCGCAATCGCGGGCGCGAGCGCTGTGAGATCATCAGCGCCTCGAGCCCACCGACCCTGTGCCAGGACAGGAACCGTGATCCGCGAACAGAAAGCCGTGGACTGGCGCGCGCTGCGCCAAGGCCCTCGCGCCACGCACGCAGGCCTTCATCGACGGCGCCTACCGGCCCGCCGTCTCCGGCGCGACCTTCGACTGCGTCAACCCGGCCAACGGCCAGGTCGATCGCGAAGGTCGCCTCCTGCGACGCGGCCGACGTCGACCGCGCGGTCGCGAGCGCGCGCAAGGCCTTCGACGCGGGCCCTGGTCGCGGCGCGCGCCGGCCGCGCGCAAGAAGGTGCTGCTGCGTTTCGCGGAGCTGATCCGCAAGCACCGCGAGGAGCTCGCGCTCACCGAAACGCTGGACATGGGCAAGCCGATCTCGGACTCGCTGAAGGTCGACGTGCCCGCGGCGGCCAACTGCATCGCCTGGTATGCCGAGGCGATCGACAAGGTCTACGACGAGGTCGCGCCCACCTCGCACGATGCGCTCGCGCTGATCACGCGCGAGTCCGATCGGCGTCGTGGCGGCCATCGTGCCGTGGAATTTCCCGCTGCTGATGGCGTGCGTGGAAGCTCGGCCCTGCGCTGGCGACCGGCAACTCGGTCGTGCTGAAGCCCTCCGAGAAGTCGCCGCTGACGGCGCTGCGCGATCGCGGAGCTCGCGATGGAGGCCGGGCTGCCCGAGGGCGTGCTGAACGTGGTGCCGGGCTTCGGCACGACCGCCGGCGAGGCGCTCGCGCTGCACATGGACGTCGACTGCGTCGCGTTCACCGGCTCGACGCGCACCGGCAAGCTGCATGCTGGAGTACGCCGGCAAGTCCAACATGAAGCGCGTCTGGCTCGAGTGCGGCGGCAAGGCGCCGAACGTCGTGCTCGGCGACGTCCCGGACCTCGAGCGCGCGGCGACTGCCGCGGCGTTCGGCATCTTCTTCAACCAGGGCGAGATGTGCTCGGCCGCCTCGCGCCTGGTCGTGCACGAGTCGGTGAAGCGACGCGATGCTCGAGAAGATCGTCGAGATCGGCAAGTCGCATGGCCCCCGGCGACCCGCTCGACCCGAAGACGCGGCTCGGCGCGATCGTCGACCAGGTGCAGCTCAACACCGTGATGGGCTACATCGAGTCGGGCAAGGAGGAGGGCGCGGACGTGCGCCTCGGCGGCACGCGCGCACGCAAGGACAGCGGCGGGTACTTCGTCGAGCCGACGGTGTTCGCCGGCGTGAAGCCCGGCATGAAGATCGCCCGCGAGGAGATCTTCGGGCCGGTGCTGTCGACGATCTCCTTCAGCGACGTCGAGGAGGCGGTGCAGATCGCCAACGACGTCAGCTACGGGCTCACGGCCGCGGTCTGGAGCCGCGACATTTCGACCGCGCACCGCATCGCGAAACGCTTGCGCGCCGGCACGGTCTACGTGAACTGCTACGACGCCGACGACATCACCGTGCCGTTCGGCGGCTTCAAGCAGTCCGGCAACGGCCGCGACAAGTCGCTGCACGCGATGGACAAGTACACCGAGCTCAAGACCACCTGGATCGACCTGTCATGAAGGTGACCGTCGCCGCGACGCAGATGGCCTGCAGCTGGGATCGCGAGGCCAACATCGCCAATGCCGAGAAGCTGGTCCGGGAGGCTGCGAAGCAGGGCGCCAACATCGTGCTGATCCAGGAGCTGTTCGAGGCGCCGTACTTCTGCAAGGACCACCTCGCGAAGCACTTCGAGCTCGCGGTGCCGATCGCCGAGAACACCGCGGTCAAGCGGCTCTCGAAGGTCGCGAAGGAACTGAAGGTCGTCCTGCCGCTGTCGGTGTTCGAGCGCGCGCAGAACGCGTACTTCAACACGCTCGTGATGGTGGACGCCGACGGCTCGATCATGGGCATCTACCGCAAGTCCCACATCCCCGAAAGCCCGGGCTACCACGAGAAGTTCTATTTCTCTCCCGGCGACACGGGATTCAAGGTCTGGCCAACGCGGTTCGGCACGCCCGGCGTCGCGGTGTGCTGGGACCAGTGGTTCCCGGAGACTGCGCGCGCGATGGCCCTGCAGGGCGCCGAGATCCTGCTCTTCCCGACCGCGATCGGGTCCGAGCCGCAGGACCCGTCGCTCGATTCGCGCTACCACTGGCAGCGCACGATGCAGGGCCACGCCGCGGCCAACGTCATGCCGCTCGTCGCCTCGAACCGCATCGGCACGGAGAAGGGCGAGAAGCTCGAGATCACGTTCTACGGGCATTCCTTCATCGCCGACCACACCGGCGCGATCGTCGCGCAGGCCGACGATCACAGCGAACAGGTGATCACGGCGACCTTCGACCTCGAGGAGATCCGGCAGTACCGCCATTCCTGGGGCGTCTTCCGCGACCGCCGGCCCGACCTGTACGCGCCGCTCATGAAGCTGGACGGTGGGCGGGGCTGAGAACGCGCTCGCAGGCCGCATCGCCTGCGTGGATCTCGAGACCACGGGCGGGCACGCGGCGCGCGACCGGGTGATCGAGGCCGGCATCGTGCTGCTCGAGGACGGCGAGGTCGTCGAGGAGTACTCGACGCTGGTCAATCCCGGCACGCGCATCCCGTACGCCATCCAGCAGTTCACCGGCATCACCGAGGACATGGTCGCGGACGCGCCGCCGTTCGAGGCGGTCGCCGACGCCATCGAGGCCCGGGTCGAGGGCCGGCTCTTCGTCGCGCACAACGCGCGCTTCGACTACGGCTTCCTGCGCAGCGAGTTCCGGCGCCTCGAGCGGCGATTCCGCGCGCCCGTGCTCTGCACGGTGCGGCTGTCGCGCGCGCTCACGCCGGCCGAGCGCGGCCACAGCCTGGATGCCGTGATGGACCGGCACGGCATCGCCTGCACGGCGCGCCACCGCGCGCTCGGCGACGCGCGGGTCCTCGCCGAGTTCCTCGGCATCGCGAAGGCGAAGTGGCCGGCGCAGGAGCTCGCGGCGATCGTGCAACGCCTGACCGGTGCGTCGCGCCTGCCGCCGCAGATCGACCCGACGGTCGCCGACGAGCTGCCCGATGGGCCCGGCGTCTACCTCTTCCATGGCGAGGACGACGCGCTCCTGTACGTCGGCAAGGCGAAGAACCTGGCGACCCGGGTGCCCGGCGCACTTCGCGGAGGCGACGGGCCGGGCTCGACCTGGAGCTGGCGCGCCGCGTGCGGCGCATCGAGTGGATCGAGACGGCGGGCGAATTCGGCGCGCTCGTGACCGAGGCGCGCCTCGTGAAGTCGAGGAGGCCGCTCCTCAACCGGAAGCTGCGCGATGCCGGCGAGCTGTGGGCGATCGTGCTGCGGGAGGACGGCGCCATGCCGCTCGCGTCCGTCGCGATGCTCGATGCGATCGACGACCCGGGTGCGAGCTACGGCATGTTCCGCCGCCGCGCGGATGCCGGGCGCGCGCTCGAGGGGCTCTCGCGCGACGCACGAGCTCTGCGCCCGGTGGCTCGGGATCGAGGACGGCGAGGGTTCCTGCATCGGCTTCCAGCTCGGCCGCTGCCGCGGGGTCTGCGTGGGTCGGGAGCCGCCCGCGCTGCACGCCGTGCGCGCGCGGCTCGCGCTTGCCGGCCTCAAGCGGCGCGAGTGGCCGTTCGCCGGCCCCATCGGCATCCGCGAGCGCGACTGGCGCGGCGTCGAGGAAACGCACACTTTCGATCGCTGGTGCTACGCCGACGAGCCCTTCGACCTCGACGTCTACCGCCTCCTCACCGGCTTCCTCGACCGCCCCATGCGCGGGGCGAGGCTGCTGAAGCCGGGTGAGCGATGACCCGGGCGCCATTCTTCGTCACGGCGGCCACGGCGACGGCGGACCTGCTCGCCGCGGAGCTCGCGGCACTCGGCATCGAGGGCGCGCGCGAAGTACAGGGCGGAGTCGCCTGCGAGGGCGACCTCGCGGCTGCCTACCGTGCCTGCGTCGGGTCGCGCATCGGGCTGCGGGTGCTGTGGCAGCTCGCGCGATTCCCCGTCGCCGATGCCCAGGCAACTCTACGCGGGCGTGCGCGAGATCGACTGGGCACAGCACATGGATGCCACGGGAACGCTGGTCGTCGACTTCTCGGGTGCCGTGCCCGGCGTGACGCACACGCAGTTCGGGGCGCAGCGCGTGAAGGACGCGGTCGTCGACCAGTTCCGCGAGCGGACCGGCGAGCGCCCCTCGGTGGATCGCGAGTCGCCGACGCTGCGCATCAACGCACACGCCGCGCGCGGCGCCGTCACGATCGCGATCGACCTGTCGGGCGACAGCCTGCATCGGCGCGGCTATCGCGGCGGGCAGGGCGCGGCGCCGCTCAAGGAAAACCTTGCGGCCGCGATCCTGGTGCGCGCCGGCTGGCCGGCCATTGCGGCGGCCGGCGGAGTCGTTCGTCGACCCGATGTGCGGCTCGGGCACGCTCGCGATCGAGGCCGCGCTGATCGCAGCCGACATCGCGCCGGGGCTCCTGCGCGACACGTTCGGCTTCGAGCGCTGGAAGCAGCACGACACCGATGCCTGGGCCGCAGTGCGCACTGCCGCCGAGGCGAAAGGCCAGCGTGGCGCTCGCTGACGCCGGGACGCATCCGCGGCTTCGACCGCGACCCGGTCGCGATCCGCGACGCGGAAGCCAACGCGGCGCGCGCGGGACTCGAGAAGCGGCTCTTCTTCCAGCGCTGCGAGCTCGAGAAGCTCCCGGCGGCGCCGGCGCCGACGGGACTCGTCGCCGTGAACCCGCCCTACGGCGAGCGCATCGGCGAGACCGACGAGCTGCGCGCGCTGTATGCGCTCCTCGGCGAGCGGCTGCGCGAGGGCTACCGCGGCTGGCAGGCCGCCGTCTTCACCGGCAATCCCGCGCTCGGCCGCGAGCTCGGCATCAACGCCCGGCGCACGCATCAGGATGATGAACGGGCCGATCGAGTGCCGGCTGCTCGGCTCGCGATCGAGCCCGCCGAGTTCGTGCAGGCGCGCGAGCCGGGGCGGCCGCCGGTCATCGACGCGCAGGCGGCGCGCGCGCGCCCGGGCGCGCAGATGTTCGCCAACCGGCTGCAGAAGAACCTCGACCGGGTTTCCGCCTGGGCGAGACGCGAAGGGGTCTCGTGCTTTCGCGCTGTACGACGCCGACATGCCCGAGTACGCCTTCGCGATCGACCTGTACCAGTCGGATCCCGCGGGCAGCGCCGGCCGCTGGCTCTACGTGCAGGAGTACGCGCCGCCCGCGACGGTCGACAAGCGACCGGGCGCGCGCACGGCGCGAGGAAGCGCTCTCCGTCCTGCCCGAAGTGACGGGCCTCGCGCACCGATGCGATCTACTGGCGCACGCGCCGCCCGCAGAAGGGCAAGTCGCAGTACGAGGCGATCGCCGACGTCGACGAGCGCGTCGTCGTGGAGGAGGGCGGGCTCAGGTTCCTGGTCAACTTCACCGACTACCTCGACACGGGCCTTTTCCTCGACCACCGCAAGACGCGCGCGCGGATCCGCAAGCTGGCGCAAGGCAAGCGCTTCCTGAACCTGTTCTGCTACACGGGCGCGGCGACGGTGCACGCGGCCGCGGGCGGCGCGGCGTCCACGACGAGCGTCGACATGTCGCGCACCTATGTCGAATGGGCGAAGCGCAACCTCGCGGTCAACGGATTGCGCGGCGAGCACGCGTTCATCCAGGAGGACTGCCTCGCGTGGCTCGCCGAGGGAAGCGGCAGGCCCTGGGACCTCATCTTCCTCGACCCGCCGACTTTCTCGAACTCGAAGCGCATGGAGCGGGAGTTCGACGTGCAGCGCGACCACGTCGACCTGATCCGCGCGACGCTGCAGCGCCTGGCGCCGGGCGGGCTGCTTCTGTTCTCGACGAATTTCCGGAAGTTCAAGCTCGATGCCGGGGCGCTGGAGGACCTGCAGGTCCGCGACATCACCAAGGGGACGATCCCATTCGATTTCGCGCGGGACGCGAAGGTGCACGCGTGTTTCGAGATCAGGCGGCTTTAGGCCAGTCGCTTCACCGCCTGGATCGCGATCGAGGACATGCCTTCGCCGCCCGTGCTCACGTAGCGGCGGATCTCCTCGCGCATCCGGGGCTCCCAGAACTTCTTCATGTGCACCGCAACCTGCTCAGCCGCGGCAGCCGCATCCGGGTCCGAGCCGAAGAAGTTCGCGATGTCGTTGGCCATCGCGACCAGGCGCTGGACGTTCATCGCGGCGGCGCCCTCAACCGACGGACGCCGACGCGCCTTTGCGGACATTGCGCTGGGTGCTCACGCGCGCACGCCAGGCATCCGGCTGGGTGACCTTCACGACCTCGACGGCGGTCACCTTGTACTCGGGGCAGTTCGTCGCCCAGTCCGAGTTCTCGGTGGTCACGAGGTTCACCCCGGACTCCGGGAAATGGAAGGTCGTGTACACGACGCCGCGCGCGATGCGGCCCGTGAGCGCCGCGTGCACGACGATTTCGCCCGCGCGGCTCGCGACGCCGACCAGGTCGCCGTCCTTGATGCCGCGAGCCTCGGCGTCGTCGGGATGCATCTCGAGGACGTCTTCCTTGTTGAAGACGAGGTTCTTCGTGCGGCGCGTCTGGGTGCCGACGTTGTACTGGTACAGCACGCGGCCGGTGGTCAGGAGCAGCGGGTAGCGGCTGGTCGAGCGCTCGGCGGTCGCGACGTACTCGGTGCGGTAGAACTTGCCCTTGCCGCGCACGAAGCTGTCGACGTGCATGGTCGGCGTGCCCTCGGGCGCCTTCGCGTTGCAGGGCCACTGGATGCTGCCGAGCTCATCGAGCTTGTCGTAGCTGACTCCGGTGAAAGTCGGCGTCAGGCGCGCGATCTCGTCCATGATTTCGGACGGGTGCGCGTACTCCATGGGGTAGCCCAGCGCCTGGGCGAGGCGCATCGTGACTTCCCAGTCCGCGAGTCCGGCGAGCGGCTCCATGACCTTGCGCACGCGCGAGATGCGCCGCTCGGCGTTGGTGAACGTGCCGTCCTTTTCCAGGAAAGAAGAGCCTGGCAGGAATACGTGGGCGTAGCGCGCCGTCTCGACCAGGAACAGGTCCTGGACGACGACGCATTCCATCGCCTTGAGCGCGGCGGCCACGTGGCTCGTGTTCGGGTCGGACTGGGCGAAGTCCTCGCCCTGGATGTAGAGCGCGCGGAAGCTGCCGTCGAGGGCCGCCTCGAACATGTTCGGGATGCGAAGGCCCGGCTCGTCCCGCGATTGAAACCTGCCAGGCGGACTCGAACTGGCCGCGGGTGACGGCGTCCGACACGTGCCGGTAGCCCGGCAGCTCGTGGGGGAACGAGCCCATATCGCAGGAGCCCTGCACGTTGTTCTGGCCGCGCAGCGGACTCACGCCCACGCCCTCGCGCCCGAGGTTGCCGGTCGCCATCGCGAGGTTCGCGATGCCCATCACCATGGTCGTGCCCTGGCTGTGCTCGGTCACGCCGAGGCCGTAGTAGATCGCGCTGTTGGGGCCGGCGGCGTACAGGCGCGCGGCCTCGCGCACGAGCTGCGCAGGCACCCCGCTGATCGACTCCGTCGCCTCGGGCGAGTGCCGCGGGTCGGCAATGAACGCCTTCCACTGGCCGTACGAGTCGGTCTCGCAGCGCGTCGCGGCGTAGTCCTCCTTCACGAGGCCCTCCGTGACGACCACGTGCGCGAGCGCGTTGATGACCGCGACGTTCGTGCCCGGCCGCAGCTGCAGGTGATAGGCCGCCTCGATGTGCGGTGTGCGGACGAGGTCGATGGCGCGCGGGTCGATAACGATGAGCTTCGCGCCCTGGCGCAGCCGCCGCTTGAGCTGCGAGCCGAACACCGGGTGGCCGTCGGTTGGGTTCGCGCCGATCACGACGACGACGTCCGCCTTCTGCACGGACGTGAACGCCTGCGTGCCGGCGGATTCGCCGAGCGTGTGCTTGAGGCCGTAGCCGGTCGGCGAGTGGCAGACGCGCGCGCAGGTGTCGACGTTGTTGGTCAGGAGCGCGGCGCGCACCAGCTTCTGGACGAGGTAGGTCTCCTCGTTGGTGCAACGCGACGACGTGATGCCGCCAACCGAGTCCCGCCCGTACTTCTGCTGGATGCGGCGGAACTCGCGCGCGGTGTACTCGAAGGCCTCTTCCCAGCTCACCTCGCGCCACGGGTCCGTGATGCGCTCGCGGATCATGGGCCTGGTCACGCGATCCTGGTGCGTCGCGTAGCCGTAGGCGAAGCGGCCCTTGACGCAGGCATGGCCCTGGTTGGCGGCCCCGGCGCGGTTCGGAACCATGCGTACGACCGTCTCCTGCTTGACCTCGGCTTTCAGCGAGCAGCCGACGCCGCAGTATCCGCAGGTCGTCGTGACCGCGCGCTCGGGCGCGCCGAGCGAGACGAGCGACTTCTCGGTGAGCGCCGCGGTCGGGCAAGCCTCCACGCAGGCGCCGCAGGACACGCATTCGGAGGCGAGGAAGGGCTGGTGCTCGCTGGCCGACACGCGCGAGCCGAAGCCGCGGCCCTCGATCGTGAGGGCGAGCGTGCTCTGCGTCTCGTCGCAGGCGCGCACGCAGCGCGAGCAGACGATGCACAAATCCGGGTTGAAGTCGAAATATGGATTGCTGACGTCCGGGGCCAGGCCGCGCTGAGTCCGGCCCGGTGCCCAGCGGGAGTGCGTGACGCCCGTGACTTCGGCCGCGTCCTGCAGTTCGCAGTGCCCGTTCGCCGGGCAGTCGTCGCAATCGAGCGGGTGATCGGAGACGTACAGCTCGACGACGCCGCGCCGCAGCTGCTGCAGCCTGGGCGACTGCGTGCGGACTTTCATTTCCGGCGCGACCAGGGTCGTGCAGGATGCAGGGAAGCCCTTGCGGCCTTCGACCTCGACGAGGCACAGGCGGCAGGATCCGAAGGCCTTCAGCGAGTCGGTGGCGCAGAGTTTCGGGATCCGGGCATCCGCGAGCGCCGCTGCCCGCATGATCGAGGTGCCCGCGGGCACGGTGACGCTTGCGCCATCGATTTCGAGCGTGACGGAGTCGGCCGACTTCGCCGGCGGGGTGCCGAGGTCGCGATGGTCGATCGAGTACACCTAGCCTCCTCGCGTCCGCGGCCTGAAGTCTTCCGGGAAGTGCTTCATGGCGCTCTGCACGGGGAAGGGGGTCATGCCCCCGAGGCCGCACAGGGACGCATTCACCATCGTATCGCAGAGTTCCTCGACCAGCACGAGCTGGCGTTCACGGTCCTCGCCGCGGCCGATCGCCGCCAGGGCCTCGGCCCCGCGGACCGAGCCGATCCGGCAGGGCGTGCACTTGCCGCAGGACTCGATCGCGCAGAATTCCATCGCGTAGCGCGCCATCTCGAGCATGTCCACGGTGTCGTCGAATGCGACGACCCCGCCGTGGCCCAGCAGGGCGCCGATCGCGGAGAGGGCCTCGTACTCGAGCGGCGTGTCGAACTGCGAGGCAGGCAGGTAGGCGCCGAGCGGGCCGCCGATCTGCACGGCCCGTATGGGCCGTCCGCTCTGCGAACCGCCGCCGTAGTCCTCGAGGAGCTCGCGAACCGTGAGGCCGAAGGCGCGCTCTACGAGGCCGCCGCGGCGGATGTTGCCTGCGAGCTGCAGCGGCAGCGTGCCGCGCGACTTCGCCTGCCCGTAGTCGCGGTAAGCCACCGCGCCGCCGGCGAGGATCGTCGGGACGGTCGCAAGCGTGATGACGTTGTTGACGACGGTGGGCGCGCCGAACAGGCCCTTCTCGGCCGGCAGCGGCGGGCGGACGCGGACCTCGCCGCGGCGTCCCTCGAGGCTCTCGAGCATCGACGTTTCCTCGCCGCAGATGTAGGCGCCGGCGCCGAGCCGCACCTCGATGTCGAAGCTGTTGCCGCTTCCCAGTACGTCGTCGCCGAGCAGGCCCGCCTCGCGCGCCGTCGAGAGTGCCGAGGCCAGCACCTTGAAGGCGTGCGGGTACTCGATCCGCAGGTAAATGAACCCGCGCGTCGCGCCGACCGCGAACCCTGCGATCGTCATGCCCTCGATCAGCGCGTACGGGTCGCCTTCCATCAGCATCCGGTCGGAGAACGTTCCTGAGTCGCCCTCGTCGGCGTTGCAGGTGACGTACTTCAGCCCTGCCGGCTGGCGCAGCACCGTCTGCCACTTGATGCCGGTGGGGAAAGCAGCGCCGCCGCGGCCGCGCAGGCCCGACTCCAACACCTCGTTGACCGTCGCTTCCGGCCCGCGTTCGAGCGCGCGCGCGAGCCCCTTGTAGCCGCCCGTGGCGCGGTAGGCCGCGAGGTCCAGCGGGTCGATGCGGCCGACGCGCGCGAAGGTCAGGCGCTGCTGCGTCGCGAGCCAGGGGTGCTCCTCGATCGGCCCGATGCGCAGCCGATGCGCCGCGCCCTTCAGGAGCCCCTTCGCGACGAGGTCCGGCACTTCGCGCTCGCTTACGGGACCGTAAGCGATGCGCCCTTGTGCAGCACTCGACCTCGACGAGCGGCTCGAGCCAGTACAGCCCGCGCGAGCCGTTGCGGCGGATCGTGAGGTCGACGCCCGCGGCCTTGGCTTCCGACTGCAGCTTGCGCGCGGTCGCTTCCGCGCCCACGGCGAGCGCGCCGGCGTCGCGCGAAACCCAGGCCGTGACGCTCATAGCGTCACCCGTGTGCCCGCGTCGACGAGCGCGTCGAGGCTCTCCGGCGTCACGCGCCCCAGGACTTCACCGTCGAACATCACCGCAGGGGAGCAGGCGCAAAGCCCGAGGCAGAACACCGCATCGAGTGTCACCTGCCCGTCCGGCGTCGTCTCGCCGAAGCCGATGCCGAGCCGCTTCTGTGCGTGGAGCTCGATCGCGCGGCCGCCAGCCGCCTGGCAGGATTCCGCGCGGCAGATCTGCAGGACGTGCCGGCCCGGAGCCCGGGTGCGGAAGTGATGGTAGAAGGAAACGACGCCGTGGACTTCGGCGCGCGACATGTTGAGCGTGCTCGCGATTACGGGCACGGCGCCCGACGGTATGCAGCCGAAGTCGGCCTGCACGTCGTGCAGGATCTCGATCAGCGGGCCGTCGCGGTGGCGATGGCGCTCGACGATCGCGACGATGCGCGCTTCGTTCGTGGCTGCAGGCGATGCGACGGCGCTCATTGCAGCCGCTCGCGGTGCGCGTACACATTGAAGCTGTGGCCGCGCAGGAAGCCGACGAGCAGGATGCCCGTGCGCTGCGCGAGGTCGATGGCGAGCGAGGAGGGCGCACCCACTGCCGCGACCACGGGGATGCCGGCTGCGGCCGCTTTCTGCAGCAGTTCGAAGCTTGCGCGCCCGGAAAGGAACAGCACGCAGTTCGACAGCGGCAGCTCGCCCGCGAGGAGGCGCGCGCCGACCAGCTTGTCGAGCGCGTTGTGACGCCCGACGTCCTCGCGCACGTCGAGGAGCTTGCCATTTGCGTCGAACAGGCAGGAGGCGTGCAGGCCGCCGGTCTCGCGGAAGACGTTCTGGCCGGCGCGCGCCCGCTCGGACAGCGACTCGATCAGAGCGGACGACACCTTGAGCGAGTCATCGACGCTCGGCGAGCGCAGCATGCGCTCGACCGCGGCGAGCGAGGCGTTGCCGCAGACGCCGCAGCTGGAGGTCGTATAGAAGTTGCGTTGCAGCCGGTCGGGATCGTGCGCGGCGCCCTCGGCGAGCTGGATCCGCACGACGTTGCCGACCGGGCCGCAGATGCGGCTGTCGGCGACGTCTTCCCTCGAGCGTACGATGCCTTCACCGTGCAGGAACCCGAGCGCAAGCTCGATGTCGTGGCCGGGCGTGCGCATGGTGATCGAAATCGAGGTGCCGGGCCCGGTCTCGCCGGCGAGCGCGATGCGGATCTCGAGCGGTTCCTCGACCACGACCAGGTCCTGGCGCGGCGTCAGGCGGTCGTCGCGCATCGCGTCGATCGACACCTCGCGGACCGGGCTTTCCTCTCGCTGGGCGTTCATGAGTAAGCGATCAGTATGGCATTGACCTGTCGCCGAGTCTTATTGTACGATCGTTCAACTATGAACGCACGCATCCACGCCGACGGCACCGCCGCGCGGGATTTCCGCACCGAGGACGATTTCAGCCTGCCTGGCTGGATCTACTGGGACCCGGAGTTCTTCGAGCTCGAGAAACAGGTCGTTTTCAGGAAGAGCTGGCATCTCGTCGGCCACGTCAACGACGTTCCGGCTGTCGGCGACTACCTGACGTTCAAGTTTCTGAACGAATCCATCCTGACCGTGCGCGGCGCCGATGGCCGCGTGCGCAGCTTTCACAACGTCTGCCGCCACCGCGCGGCACGCCTGGTGGACGGGGAGCAGGGCAACTGCGGCAAGCGCATCACCTGCCCGTACCACGCATGGACTTATGCGACCGACGGGCGCCTCGTGGGCGTGCCGCTGCGCTCGAACTACCCGGGCCTCGACCCGGACCACTACGGCCTCGCCGAGGTCGAGCAGGAAATCTGGCGCGGCTTCGTGTTCGTGCGCTTCGCGCCGGGCCTGCCGTCCGTCGCGGACCAGATGGCGCCGTACGCCGCGGAACTCGCGGGGGCGCCGCTCGAGGACCTGAAGCCGCTCGGCCCGCCGCGCGTGCAGACCCGGCACGTCAACTGGAAGAACGTCGCGGACAATTACTCAGACGGGCTGCACATTCCCGTGGCGCACCCGGGCCTCATGCGCATCTTCGGCAAGAGCTATGCCGTCGAGGCGCGCGAATGGGTGGACAAGATGTCCGGCCAGCTCGTGGAGCAGCCGTCGCCGCACGCATCCGAGCGCATGTACCAGAAGCTGATCCACGAGATGGGACTCGCCGAAGGCGCGAACTGGGCGTACTACAAGCTCTGGCCGAACGCGGCGATCGAGTTGTACCCGGACCAGATCGACTTCATGCAGTTCGTACCGGTCTCGCCGACCGAGACACAGCTTCGCTACATCAACTACGGGGTCCCGGACGGGCGGCGCGAGATGCGCGCGGCGCGCTACCTCAACTGGCGCATCAACCGGCTCGTGAACTTCGAGGACAAGCACCTGATCGAGCGCGTGCAGGCCGGCATGGCGTCCTCGAGCTACGCGACCGGCCCGCTGGGCGAGGGCGAGGTGTGCCTGCGGAGCTTCGGGCGGCGCATGCGCGCGCTGTTCCCGGAGGCGCGCGAGGGCGCGCCGCCGCCGAAGGGCTGGAGCATCAACCGCAAGGCGCCGCGGCCGCAGTGAGTGTCGCGTCGCGCCGGCCCCGCTTCGAGCGCCAGGCCGCGGGCGACCGGCGCGAAGCGCTGGTGGACGCCGCGATCGAGAGCCTGAAGCGCTACGGGTACGACGGTCTTTCCGTGCGCCGCATCGCGGCCGAGGCCGGCGTATCCATCGGTCTCATCAATCACCACTTTCCAAACAAGGACACGCTGGTCGCCGAGAGCTACCGGACGTTCAGTCGCCGGCTCGCTGCGAACTTCGAGAAAGCCGCTGCCTCGGCGGGCAAGGATCCGCGCGCGCGGCTGCGGGCTTACTTCAACGCTTTCTTCTCGGGTCCGAACCTCGACCCGCAGGTGCTGACGGCCTGGGTCGTGTACTGGAGCCTGGTGCAGGTGTCACCCGAGATGCACACCGTGCGCGACGAGGAAGGCAAGGGCTACAGCCAGGTGCTCGGGCAGCTCCTGTCCGACTTCGCGAAGTCCCGCGGCGGCGCGCCCGTCGATATCGGCCTCGCCGTGACCGGGCTCACCGCGCTCCTCGACGGCCTGTGGCTGCAGCTCTGCCTTGATCCCACGAGCATCCGCCCGAAGGACGCCGCTGCGCTCTGCAACGACTGGGTCGACCGCGTGGTCGGGACTAGAAAAGCCCCGTAATCTTCCCGTCGTCGGTGACGTCGATGTTGTTCGCTGCCGGTGTCACCGGCAGGCCCGGCATCGTCATGATGTCGCCGCAGATCATCACGACGAATTCCGCGCCGGCCGCGAGGCGCACTTCGCGAATGTTTACCACGTGCCCGTGCGGCGCGCCGCGCAGCTTCGGGTCGGTCGAGAACGAGTACTGGGTCTTCGCCACGCAGATCGGGTAGTGGCCGTAGCCCGACTCCTGGAGTTGCTTGATCTGGCCGCGCACCTTGCTGTCCGCGGTGATCTCGGCCGCGCCGTAGATCTTTGTTGCGACGGCCTTCATCTTGTCCCAGAGCGTGTCCTCGTCGCCGTACACGAACTTGAAGTAGTTCGCGTGACCGCAGAGCTCGACGACTTCCTTCGCGACGTCCAGCGCGCCCTTGCCGCCCTCGGCGTAGTGCCGGGCGACGATGACCTTGACGCCGTGGTGCGTCGCTCGCTCCTGCAGCCAGTTGAGTTCCGCATCGCTGTCCTCGGCGCGATGGTTGATCGCGACCAGGCACGGCAGGCCGAACACGTCCCGCACGTTGTCGATGTGGCGGTCGAGGTTGGCGATGCCGGCCTGCAGCGCCTTCAGGTTCTCCTTGCCGAGATCCGGCACTTCCACGCCGCCGTGGTACTTGATCGCGCGCACCGTCGCGACGATCACGGCCGCGTCCGGCTTCAGCCCCGCCTTGCGGCACTTGATGTCCACGAACTTCTCGGCGCCGAGGTCGGCGCCGAACCCGCCTTCCGTGACGACATAGTCGGCGAGCTTCAGCGCAGTCTTCGTCGCCATGACCGAGTTGCAGCCGTGCGCGATATTCGCGAACGGGCCGCCGTGGATGAAGGCCGGGTTGTTCTCGAGCGTCTGCACCAGGTTCGGGGCGAGCGCGTCCTTCAGCAGCGCCGCCATCGCGCCATGCGCCTTGATGTCGCGCGCGAGGATCGGCTTGTGGTCGCGCGTGTAGCCGACGACGATCTTGCCGAGACGCTCCTTGAGGTCCTTGAGGCTGGTCGCGAGGCAGAAGATCGCCATGACTTCCGAGGCGACGACGATGTCGAAGCCGTCCTGGCGCGGGTAGCCATTGCCCGGGCCGCCGAGGCCGACGTTGATGTCGCGCAGCGCGCGGTCGTTGCAGTCGACGACGCGGCGCCAGGTGATGCGCCGGACGTCGAAGCCGCAGGCATTGCCGTGGTGGATGTGGTTGTCGATCATTGCCGCGAGCAGGTTGTTCGCGAGCGCAATCGCCGAGAAGTCGCCGGTGAAATGGAGGTTGATGTCCTCCATCGGCACGACCTGTGCGTAGCCGCCGCCGGCCGCACCGCCCTTCATGCCGAACACCGGGCCGAGCGCCGGTTCGCGGAGGCAGATGATCGCCTTCTTGCCGATGCGGTTCAGCGCATCGCCGAGCCCGACCGTCATCGTCGTCTTGCCTTCGCCCGCGGGCGTCGGGGAGATAGCCGTGACGAGGATCAGCTTGCCGTCTTTCTTGGCTATCGAGGTGCGTGCAGTAGTCGAGCGAAACCTTGGCCTTGTAGTGGCCGAACGGCGAGAGATGCTCCTCAGGGATGCCGAGCCGCTCCTTCGCGAGCGGGACGATCGGCTTCATCTTGGCTTGCTGGGCGATCTCGATGTTGCTGAGGGGCCTGGTTCCCGTGGACGGCGGCATGATTTCTGGTCCCGGCTGACAAAAAAGTGTGCGTAGGATGCCTGTCGGGCGGCCTTTTTGCCATTTGGACAGATGCCCCACCGACGATCGAAGGAAGCTCGCCGGTGCGTTACGTTAGATAGGAAGCAAGCTAATCTGGACAAGGACTTACGGCGCGGACAGATGATATGCGGCAGGAAATGACGTAAAACATCACGTCACGTTCACACCCAACAGTAGTTAGGCATCGGATTTTACGCGCGTGCGGCTTGAGTCGATTCACGAAAAGGGGGGGTCATGAAAAAGGTTGTTACCAGAATCGCTCCATGGCAGTCAGCAAAGACATTGGCGCTGACTTACTTCGCTCTGGGGGTCTTAGTGGCGGTGCCAGTCGGTTTACTTTCCTCATTATTTCCAGCTGAGCCGGGTCAGGCTAAGCCTGGGCCGTTTTTCTTCATCGCCATGCCGTTTCTATACGGTATCGCCGGCCTGATCTTCGTGCCCATTGGGTGTTGGATCTATAACCGGGCTGCCGCCATTGTCGGTGGGGTAGAGCTGAACATCGAATCGAGGTCCGATGCCTAACGATGCGTTAGAGCGAGGTCCGCTCAACGCGGACGTTATCCGAATCTGCGCAATGGGAGAACAGAGATGAAAAGAACGGTTGGCGGCCTGTGGGCATTGGTATTGAGTTTGGCTGGAGCCGGACTCGTACTGGCAGAGGATGTCGAGAGCACCGGTCAAACCAATGCGAATTCGCCAACTCCCCTTGCGGCCGAAGATTTCAAATGGATCGAACTCGACCCGACCGGCGCGCCTGGCGTGAAGGTGGCCGATCTGTGGGGTGACCATCGCACCGGACCTTTCGGAGCAATCTTTCGGCTGCCGCCAGGGTTCTCGGCTCCGCTGCATACTCACACTCACGCCATGAAGCTCGTGATCGTGTCAGGCACGTACGTACAGGGTCCGGAAGGGCAGCCAGAGTTCCGGCTCGGACCGGGTTCTTACCTCATGCAGCCGGGCGGAACCTATCGGCACACGACAAGCTGCGACCTGGCGTCGGAATGCGTTTTCTTCGTCGAGAGCGGTGGAGCATTTGATCTTCAGCCCGTTGCTACTGAAAGCCCGGTCCCAGCCCAGTAGCGGATTTCTAAATGACTCGTGACACCTAACTATGCAATGGTGCGGGACTGCATGCTGGTAACCACCACGCCAACCATCGAGGGGAAGAAGATAGTCAAATACTGTGGCGTGATCGCCGGTGAGGCCATCCTGGGCGCCAACGTATTCAAGGACCTCTTCGCAAGCGTCAGGGACATCGTCGGTGGCCGGTCAGCAACCTATGAAAAAGAATTGCAGAGAGCCAGGGAAATTGCACTGGCAGAGCTACAGGAACGCGCCGGTCAACTGGGAGCGAACGCCGTAGTCGGTGTCGATCTTGATTACGAAGTGCTTGGCGCGGGCAACAGCATGTTGATGGTGTCCGCAAGCGGTACGGCCGTCATCGTCGAGTAGTGATGCGAAAAGCGATGGAGAAGATCTTGCGGCAATGAGTCGATACGGCAGAATCGAGATCATTGCCTTCGCATTCGCAATAAGTGCGGGAACATGGGGTGCAGCGGCGCGCGATTGGAATGCCGCGGAACCCATCATCGAGACGAGCGACGTCGACCGTTTCTATGAAATTTATGACGCGGCGGGCGGGCGGCCGACGGCAGACACACTGCAGCGCGAATATCTCGATCCTGGTTCGGACGGGCTGCACCAGCTTGCGCGGATGCGCAACGTCACCGGCCAATCGATCGCCGAAGCGATTGCCAAGAGGCCGGAAATCTACGCCGAGGCGAGGGATTGCGTCGATGTCCTGCCACGCGTGCGCAAGAGGCTGGAGGTATCAATACGCAAGCTCAGGAACCTCTATCCCGAGACGCGCCTTCCGCCAATCACGGTCGCGGTGGGACGCGGCAAGCCCGTCGGCATCGGCGGACGCGAAACCGGCGTCCAGATCGGCGCCGAGGCGCTGTGCGCGACGGACTGGATCAACCCCGACATCGAAGACAGGTTCGTGCGTGTCATCATGCATGAATATGCCCACGTCCAGCAGGCAGTGGCCTTCTCCGAATCTGCGGATGCCACCGTTCTTTCGGCTTCGCTGGAGGAAGGCGCGGCCGAGTTCCTCACGGAGCTCACGACGGGTGCCGTTTCCTACTCCTACATGGGCGGGCTGGTCGCGGGGCGTGAAAAGGAGATCGAGACCGCATTTGCCGCCGATGCAAACATGTCCAAACTTTCGGACTGGCTCTACAACAGCACGCCCGAAATGCCGGCCGACCTTGGCTATTGGGTCGGCTATCGCATCGTCAAGTCCTACTACCGGAACGCAGCCGATAAGCGCGAAGCCATTCGGGACATCCTTGAAATGAGAAACCCTGGCGAGTTCCTGGCGAAAAGCGGCTGGCGGCCGGGAACACCGCTCGACACCGGCGTCGAGTAACCATGCGCTTGCTCGATTGGTTTCAAAAACAGGGCCCCTGGCGGCGGCAGCATGTGGCTGCGTTTCGTGAGGTCACTGCTGTCCAAGCGGACGGACTCACGCGGTTCCAGCATCAGTGCATGTCCGCGATCGCTGCGTACGTGCCTTCGGCGCACTTTCGCCGGGTGACGTGCGAGGACGGGGATTATCTGGTGGCGCCCTTCGGGCCCAGGAACGTCAAGGTCTTCATTTACCCCAGCGAAGCGGGACTCTGGGGGCCCGGCACGGAATTGCCACTCGAGGAATGGAGCTACAAGCTACCGAGCGACCTCATCGAAAGCCTGGTCAGGGAATGCGCCTCGCGCGTCAACTGACGATGAAGATTCGTTTTCGAGCGAAACTCAACCGGCCCAAAGCGACCTCCACGAAGGCCGTTTCATGGACTTTCCTGACGCTGCCGAAGGCCGCGAGCGCGAAGCTTCCGTCGCGCGGCATGGCGTCGGTCGAAGGCACGATCAATGGCCAGCGTTTCCGCGCCACGCTCGAGCCGGACGGCAACAGGAGTCACTGGCTCAAGGTGAGCCGGACATTGCGCGAAGCCGCGGGTGCGGAGGCGGGCGACGTCGTCACGTTGGAGATTTCGGCCACGGAAAAGGAACCGGAGCCGCGGATGCCGTCGGACTTGCGCAAGGCCCTTGCTGTCCGCTCCAAAGGCGCGTGCGGTGTGGAAGGACATCACGCCCATTGCGCGCAGGGACTGGATCCAGTGGATCGTCTCCGCCAGGCGCCCGGAGACCCGGGCGCGTCGGGTCGGCAATGCCTGCTCGATGCTCGCCGGCGGGAAGCGGCGCATCTGCTGCTTCGATCGCTCGGGTTTCTACAGCAAGGAAATGAGCGCGCCTGAAGCGGCGAGCTAGCCGCCCGAAACCACCGTCGTCAGGATCATCCCGAGGAGCACGGCGGCGATTCCGCCCCATTGCAGCCGCGTCGGCCGCTCCTTGAGCACGGCCCAGGCGAACGCGATCGTCACGACGGGGTAGGCACCGGCGAGCGGCGTCACCAGCGACGCGGGCCCGTGCTTGTAGGCAATCGCGACGAGCAGGCTCCCGAGAGCCATGGTCGACATGGGACCGGCGGAGCGCAGCCATTCCGCGCGCGAACCGGTTCGCGCGGCACCCCTCAGCACCCCATAAGTGCCGAGTGTCAGCAGGCCGCCGATCGCGATGAACAAGGCGAGGTTCGCCTCGTGCGCGCCAGGGAAGCCATACGAGTAGCGAATCAGCGTGCCGCTGACGCCCCAGATGACGAGGGCCGCGCCGGCGAGCCACTTCCACCGTTTATCCGTTGCGGAGCTCGAATCCGCCGGCGACCAGGCGAGCGCCAGGCAACCGAGCAGCACGGTGCCGACACCGAGTCCTTGCAAGATCGTCAAGTCTTCACCCAGGAACGCGCGGGCGAAGATGACCGTGAGCGCGGGATAGGCCGCGGACAGCGTGCCGACGATGGAGATGGGCCCGTAAGTCAGCGACTGGTAGTAGAAGATCCACGCGATGCCGTCGAGGACGTAGGCGAGCAATCCCCAGAAGGCGAACTCCCGGCTGTCCGGTGCGAAAGCGGGCGGCACGTCATGGAACGCCCAGAAGGCGACGTTGACGACCGCGTTGGCGACTGCGTAGTAGAGGCAGAAGCTCGCGGCCGACACTTCGCCGATGTATTTCTTGACGAGGCCCTGGGCAAAGCCCCATGCGAACAGCGCGCCCAGCGTCGGCGCGAGCCAGGGCAGTTGCCCCAGTTCAGCGGGATTCATGCTGCTTCAATTCGACAGCGTGCCCGCGAGCGCAGCTCCGCTGCCCGGCGACCTGGCCACGCGGCCGCCGATCATCACGAACTCCACGCGCTCGAGGGCTTTCATGTCCTCGAGCGGATTGCCGGCGACGGCAACCAGGTCCGCGAGCTTGCCGGCTTCGACGGTGCCCAGCCGGTCGTCCCAGCGCAGCAGCTCCGCGCCGACGCGCGTCCCGGCCTGGATCGCCTGCATGGGCGTGAGGCCGGCCTCGACGAGGACCGCCATCTCGCGCACGAACACGACCGGGTCGGTCATGTATCCGCCGAGATCCACGCCGACGGCAACCTTCACGCCCTGCTTGTGGGCGCGTCCGACGGCGGCGAGGAACTTGCCGCGCTGGTGAGTGGCGTAGTCGTCCTGCTTGTCCTGGGCGCGCAGCTTGTCGCCTTCCGTGTAGTAGTCGCCGACGTAGATGGTGGGCACGAGGAAGGTTCCCTTGGCGGCCATCATCTGGATGCCCTCGTCGTCGATGAAGGTGCCGTGCTCGATCGAACGCACTCCCGCGGCGACCGCCTGCTTGATGCCGTCGGCCGCGTGCGCGTGCGCGGCGACCGGCACGTTGTGCCGGTTCGCCTCGGACACCGCGGCCTCGAGTTCCTCCGGGCTGAACGCGACGTTGCGCGGATCGTCGCCGACCGACTGGTAGGCGCCGGTGACCAGCAGCTTGATCCAGTCGGAGCCGTACTTGATCTCCTGGCGGATCGCCTTGCGGATCTCTTCCGGTCCGTCCGCGACCAGCCCGTCCGCAATCACGGCCTGCTCGGGCGAGAAGTAGTTCACGTCGCCGCCACCGCCGGTGATAGAGATGTAATGACCCGCGCCCGTCAGGCGGGGCGCGATGAAGACACCGTCGTCAACCGTCTTGCGGATGTCCTGGTTGGCGTAATGGACGTCCGCGTCGCCCATCACGCGGACCGTCGTCCATCCCGCGAGGAGCTGGCGCTGGAGCGCGGCGAGCCCCATCAGCGCCTTGTACGCCGAAGATGCCTGCAGGTGCGCGTTCTGGTAGTCGTCGCCGTACATCAGCGGATGCTCGTGGCAATTGATGAAGCCCGGCATCAGCGTCCGGCCCGGCAGCTCGATCACTTTCGCGCCGGCGGGAATGGCCGAGCGGCCGCCGACGGCGACGATGCGCTCGCCGTCGACGACGACGACCGTACCGGTGCGTGCACGCTCGCCGACGCCGTCGATCACGCGGTCTGCGACGATCGCGATCGCCTCGCCCGATGCCTGCCCGCAAGTGAGGAGGGCGGTGATTGCCAGGATCACGGCGTTGCGCATTGAAGGCTCCGGATTGCTGCCCGTACGGTGCGTCATCATAATCATCGCAGGGGGGACTCGTGGTCGATCTTGCTCGCTTGCGGCGCGACCGGCTTGGCAAGGTGCAGCGCGAAATGGCGGCGCGGGATCTCGGCGCGCTCGTCCTCACCGACATCGTCAATATCCGCTATTGCACGGGCGTCGCCGTCATGCCGCTGTGGACGGCCATCAACCTGGCGCACTACGTCGTCGTCCCGGTCGAAGGCGACCCGGTTATCTTCGAGTATGGCGGCGCCGAGTTCCGGCAGCGGGCTTTCTGGCCGGACGTGCGTCCCTCGATGTTCTGGCAAGCGCGCGTCACCGATGCCGACTCGCCGGGTAAGGCGGCGGCCTGGGCGCGGCAGATCAAGGACGTGCTCGAAGAGCGCGGGCTCGCGGATGAGCGGGTCGGCATCGACGTGCTCGACTACAACGGTTTCACGGCGCTGCAGGCGCTGAGCCTGAAGCTGGCGGACTCCGACCGGGCGATGTCGGCGGCACGGATCATCAAGTTGCCGGACGAGATCGAGCTGATGCGGCAGTCCTGTGTCATCGCCGAGGCGGCGCTCCGCGACATGGAGGCCGCGATCCGGCCCGGGATCTCCGAAAACGAGCTGCTGGCCACTTTCTGGCACCGCGTGCTCGCACTCGGCGGTGAGCATTGCTTCACGCGCCTGATCGTCTCGGGCCACAAGACGAATCCCTGGTTTCACGAGGCGGACGGGAAGCTGGTCGAGCCGGGGGACCTGGTCGCCATTGACACGGACATGATCGGCCCGGAATGCTACGTCGCCGACTTTTCCCGGACGTTCCTGTGCGGCGAGAAAGCGAGCGCGGCCCAGAAGGAAGCCTACTCCGTGGCCCACGACTTCGTTCAGGGCTGCGTGGAGCTGATCAAGCCGGGCCTGGCATTCTCCGACTTCGTGGCGCGGTGTCCGTCGCTGCCGCCCCCTTATCGCGAGCAGGCCTACGGCGTGATCGTGCACGGCATCGGCACGGACGACGAATCCCCGAACGTGCCGCTGCCGGGCGATCCGTATACGGAAATGCCGGAAGGCGAGTTCCGGGAAAACATGGTGCTGGCCGTCGAGTGCTACGCTGGCAAAGTCGGCGCACGCGACGGCGTGAAGCTGGAAGATGAGGTCTGGGTTTCCGCAGGCGGGCCGGTCGTGTTGTCGCAATACCCATACGAGCAGAAACTACTCGCGACCTGATAGGAGCCAAACGTGTCGGCCGCCGAATCACCTCGACTCCCGTTGCCGCCCTTCGATCCGCAGACGGCCGCGCAAAAAGTGCGCATGGCGGAAGATGCCTGGAACACGCGCGACCCGGTGCGGGTCGCACTCGCCTACACACCCGACAGCACCTGGCGCAATAGGTCGGAGTTTCTCTCGGGACGCGAGGCCATCCAGCAATTCCTCGTCCGCAAGTGGGCGAGGGAGCTCGATTATCGGCTCATCAAGGAGCTGTGGGCCTGCCACAAGAACCGCATCGCCGTGCGCTTCGCGTACGAATGGCACGACGACCCGGGAACCTGGTATCGCTCCTACGGCAACGAAAACTGGGAGTTCGACGAGCGCGGCTACATGAGGCGGCGGATCGCGAGCATCAACGACCTGCCCATCGCGGAAAGCGACCGGAAGTACCGGTGGCCGCTCGGCCGCAGGCCAGACGACCACCCGGGCCTCTCGGACCTCGGCCTGTGACCGCGGGCAACTTGTCGATCGCGACTGCCACCCTGGCGCTCGCCCTCGCGACGACCACGTCCTCCGCCGAAGACGCCCGCTACGGCCCGGCCGATCCGGTCGTGAAGGATCCAGGTCAGCTCGACCCGAAGCGGCCCGTCGAGAAGGAGCTCGATGCGAGCGTGCCCGACGGTTTCTCGGCCGTCGCGGTCGGCGACCTGATCATCTCGCGCCCGTTGTCGCAGCACGCCCAACGCCTTCCGGCATTCGGCGAGTTGCTTGCGATTCTGCGCGGCTCCGACGTCGCGTTCGGCAACCTCGAGACCACGATCTTCGACCCACGCACGTTCGAAGGCGCGCCGTATTCCTGGGACGGTGACTGGACCAATGCGTCCCTACCGGCAGTGGCGGAGGACCTCGAGGCGATGGGTTTCGATATCGTCGGCCGTGCCAACAACCACAGCCAGGACTGGGGCCTCGAGGGGATAAGCGAGACCGCGCGATGGCTCGACGAGGCTGGCATTCCGCATGCGGGCGCCGGCGACTCGCATCGCATGGCGCGCGCACCGGCCTACTACGAAAGCGCACAGGGCCGCGTCGCCGTCGTGTCGTTCGCATCGACGTTCCGGCCGACGAGCGAATCGCTGCCGCCGGCCGCGTCCTCGCCGGGTCGCCCCGGATTGAGCGCGTTGCACGTGCAGGAGACGGCTCAATTGCCGCGCTCCACCGTCGAAGCACTGGCGAAGATCCAGTGCGCCTTGTACGGCACGAAGTGCAAAGAAATTCCTCGCGAAGGGCAATTCTTCGGCAGGGCCTATCGCCAGGCTGACCGCTTGTCGTACGAACATGAGATGGATCCAGGCGACCTCGCGGAGATCCACGCCGCCATCCGCTCGGCCCAGCAGAATGCCGACTTTGTCATCGCCGCCATCCATTCGCACGAGTGCTCCGCCGCCTGCGACGACGACAACGCGCCGCGCGGAGCGGCCAACTTCCTCAAGGAGCTCGCGCGGGGCGCCATCGATTCCGGCGCGGACATGTTCGTGACCACCGGCAACCACAACCTCGGACCGATCGAGATCTACGACTCACCCGCACGTGGCAAGCGGCCGATCTTCTACGGCCTTGGCAACTTCATCTGGAGCGACGTCCAGGACCTGCTGCCGGCCGACCTGTATTCGCGGAACAGGGTGCTGCTGGAGAAGGTCTGGAAGCACCCGGAAAAGGCAACCGCGTACGACCTGACGGCGCCGCTCAACCAGCAGTATTTTGCACACGCGTTCACGTTCCAGGGCGTAGCGGCGCAGGCCCGGTTCCAGGGCAACGAACTGGCGGAAATCGTCCTGCACCCGGTGGAGCTCGGTTATGGCGACGGGCTGACGACAAGCGGCATTCCACGCCTGGTGGCGGACGAAACGGTGGCGAAGGAAGTGATCGACCAGATCGTGAAGCAGACGGCCGAGTACGGGTTGCCGGCCCTAAAGGTCACCTACACCGGGATTCGAGCCATCCTCATCCCATAGCGTCGAGCAGCCGTCCGGACGCGTACAGGCCGAATCCGAAGATGGCGTGGGTGACGAGGCTGTGAAGTCGAGCCGCGGCCGGGTGCGGCGTGCCGTTCGCCGCGATCCCGGCGCCCATGCCCGGCTGCATCACGAAGTACGGCGCAGCGACCGTGCCGATGCCCACGGCCACTGCGGGGCCGACGCTAGGCTGTTCCAGCCATTCGATGCCCGAGATTCCAACCAGGATGGCGGCGAATGAGACGCCGATCAGGTAGTGGGCGATCCATCCGATCGGGCCCTCGCCCGGCACGCGTGCCGCGGCGGCGATGGCGTCGTGGCGGAACCGGCCGCGCGTCATGTGAGCCAGCCATCGGCCGACGAGCCCGAAGTCCGGGGGCGCGACGCCGAACACGCGCTTGCGTATGCCAGCCCATAGATCGGTCATGGCTGTGGCGCCGATACCGACGAGAAATGTGCCGACCAAGACGTCCATGCCCACCTCCGACCGCTTGTATTCAGCCCGCGAAGGCTGCAGAGTGCCACTTGAAGTCCACTTGAGGTCAACAGGGTGCGCAACCTGGACATTGCACAGGTCGCGAAGCGCTCCGGCGTTCCTGCGTCGACTCTTCGTTTCTACGAGGAAAAGCGCCTGATCAAGCCCATCGGCAGGCGGGGCCTGTACCGCCTCTTCGATCACGGCGTCCTGGAGCGGCTTGCGCTGATCGCGCTCGGGCGCTCCGCCGGTTTTACGCTCGACGAGATCGCGCGCATGTTTGCGCCTGACGGCCGGCCGAGAATTGACCGACGGATGCTCGCCGCCAGGGCGGAGGAACTCGGCCAGACCATCCGGAAGTTGAGCGCCATGCAGAGGGGCCTGCGCCATGCCGCCGCTTGTCCGGAACCGAGCCACCTGGAATGCCCGAAATTTCGCCGGCTGATCGGGCTGGCAGGGCGACGCAATTCCCGGGCCGGATCGTGACTGACTGGCTGCACGCCGAGTACCGCGATCTCGACGGCTTTCCCCGCGCAATGCTGTGCACGGGCCGTCGCGGCACGTATTACTTTCTCTCGCGCGCCGACACCGCCCGCGACAATTGCTCCGATGCCTACGAGGTGTATCGCATCCGTCCAATGGGCGAAGGCGAAGCCTGCCTGTGCTGGTTCGGGCTCGAGACGCGAGCCCTCGAGCGGCTTGCGGACATCCCGGTCCGGGACTTCCCGTTTGACGTGGGCTCGCGCGCATTCCTTCCCTATGATCCGATCGCCGCGATGCTCGGGGAATGACGACTTACATTGCACTGCTGCGCGGCGTGAACGTCGGCAAGGCGAAGCGGATCCCGATGGCCGAATTTCGCACGCTTCTTGCCGGGCTTGGATACACGGGAGTGGCGACCTTGCTCAACAGCGGCAATGCGGTCTTCCGCGCGCCGTCCGGCGCAGCCGGCCAGCATGCGATGGATATCGCTCGGGCGATTGCGCAAATCGCCAAGGTCGACGTACCGGTGATCGTGAAGTCCGCGAAGGACCTGGCCGCGATCCTGGCGGAGAATCCCTTTGCGGTCGACGCGGCCCAGCATCCACGATTCCTGGTCGCCTTCGCCCCGGATCGTAAAGCGCTCTCGGGCCTCGCCGCCATCGAACCGCTGGTCCAGCCGCCAGAGCGGTTCTCGATCGGTCGCCACGCGGCGTATCTTGACTGCGCCGGCGGTATCCTGGAGAGCAAGGCGGCTGCAACGCTGCTCGGCAAGGCCGGCCGCGCCGCGACCACGCGGAACCTCGCGACGACCCTAAAGCTCCTTGCGCTCTCGAAGAAAGCCCGATGAACCAGCCGAACGCCCCCGTTCCATACGCGCTCGCCATCGTTGCGGGCGCGATTCTTTGGGCGGTCGGCTCGGCGGCGACGGATCGGCGCGAGGCCTGGGACGCGGGCTCGTACTGGATGATCTTCTACCCGGCCGCAATCGTCATTTGCGGTTTTCTCGGCTACGTGTTTCCGGAGCGGCCGTGGCGATGGTGCATCGCGCTGTTCACGGCGCAATTCGTGACCATGGCAATGCTCTCGGGCGAGATCGGCAACTTGGCGCCGCTCGGACTCGTCATGTTCGGGATCCTGTCGCTGCCTGCGATCGGATTGGCGAAGGTCACGTCCGGTGTGAGCCTCAAGCGCAATGCCTGAACACGTACCGCTTCGCGGCTTCGCCTTGGCGGCGCTGGCGCTTGCGGCGATCGCCGGCGCGCGTGCTGCGCCTTCCGTGCCGGAAGCCGCCGTCGATGCGCAATTTTCCGCGTGGGGCATGGAAACGCCCGGCTGCGCCGTCGGCGTCGCGGCGCAAGGCCGCATCGTACTGGAGAAGGCCTACGGCATGGCGGATCTCGAGCACGACGTGCCGAACCGGCCGGACACGATCTTCGAGGCCGGCTCGGTCTCCAAGCAATTCACCGCGGCGGCGGTCCTGCTGCTGGCGCGGGAGGGCAAGTTGTCGCTCGACGATCCGGTGCGCAGGTACATCCCGGAACTGCCGGAGTACGCGGCGCCGATCACGATTCGCCAGATGCTGCATCATACGAGTGGCCTGCGCGACTGGGGCGGCATCGAATCGATCGCCGGCTGGCCGCGCGGCACGCGCGTTTACACCCATGCCCACGTGCTCGACATCCTGGAGCGGCAGCGGCATCTCAATTTCGCGCCCGGCACGCACTGGTCCTACAGCAATTCCGGGTACAACCTGTCGGTGATCCTCGTGTCGCGCGTTGCCGGCGAGTCGTTTGCCGAGTTCACGCGCAGGCGCATCTTCGAGCCGCTCGGCATGACGCGCACGTCCTGGCGTGACGACTTCACCCGCGTCGTGAAAGACCGGGCTGTCGCATACGCGGAGTCGAATGGACAGTACGCGCAGGACATGCCATTCGAAAATGTCCACGGCAATGGCGGCCTGCTCACGACCGTCGGTGACCTGCTGCGCTGGAACGGGAACTTCGCGGCGCCGAAAGTCGGCGACGCCGAATTCATCCGCCTGATGCAGACGCCGGGGATGTTGGGCACCGGCCGCGAGACGGGCTACGCCTATGGCCTTGCAGTCGCGAGCCGCAAAGGCCTCGCCGAGTTCAGGCACAGCGGAACGACCGGCAGCTATCGCGCCTACCTGTCCCGGTTCCCGGAGCAACACCTGTCCGTCGCCGTGCTGTGCAACGCGGGCAACAGCATGCCGCGTCAGGCCGTGCACGCCGTCGCCGACCTCTATCTCGGAGACGCGCTGAAGCCGGATGGGCCGCCGGAGCGGGCAAACTTGTCGGCTGCCGAACTCGACCGATTCACGGGCCTCTATCGGAACGAGATTCGCGGGGACACGTTCCGGATCGTGCGCGACGGAAACGTACTGCGGCTCGGCGACGGCTCACGGCTGGTCGCCGTGTCGCCGCGGCGTCTGACAGACCGCGATGAACTGGTCATCGAGGTCGCGGAGTCGGGCAGCGGCAGCATGGACGACGGCAGCGGATCCGACGTCCCGATCCAGCGCGTGATGGAGGCGCGGCCGACCGTCGAAGAACTGGCTGGGTACGCTGGCGAGTACGAGTCCGACGAGGCCGACGCCAATTTCACGGTTCGATTGCGGGGCGAAACGCTCGAAATGACGCGCCGGCCGGACGATGTCTTCCCACTGGCGCCGCTCTATGCCGACGCCTTCGACGGAGAGCCCGGCACGATCGTCTTCCAACGCGACGGCGGACGCGTCGCTTCACTCAGCGTGGTGCAGGACCGCGTGTGGAACCTGCAATTCCGGCGTGTCCCACCCGGTGGCGAGGCGAAGCGGGTCCTGATCTACGGTGACTCCAACACCTGGGGCTGGATCCCGGTGGAGCGAGGCTATCCGACGACCCGCTATGCGACGGCCCAGCGTTGGCCAGGCGTCGCGCAGGCAGAACTCGGCAGCGGCTACGAGATCGTCGAAGAGGGGCTGAACGGACGCACGACGAACCTCCCCGACCCAACCGTGCCGGAGCTGGCCGGGGCCGGGGTGGACGGACGCGCCTATTTGCCAGCCGCCGTGGCGTCGCACCTGCCGCTCGACCTCGTCGTCATCATGCTCGGGACCAACGACCTGAAGACGAGCTTCGATCGCGCGCCCGAAGAGATCGCAGAGGGCGTGAAGATGCTCGTGGATAGCGTCCGCGCAATGGATCGCGCGGCGTGGACGGAGTACGCGGCGCCGAAAGTCCTCGTGGTGGCGCCGCCGCCGCTCGTCGAAACCGATCGGTTCCCGTCCGAGGAATTTGCCGGCGGAGTTGCCAAGTCGCAGGCGCTTTCCGCGCGTTACCGGGAAATCGCGGCTGCGTCCGGCGCGGAATTCCTGGCCGCGGGTGCTGTCACGCGCGCGGACGGCGTGGACGGACTGCACCTCAGCGCAGAGGCACACCGCAAGCTCGGGCTTGCGGTCGCCGACAAGGTTCGCGAGATACTCAGGTAGCGCCGCGTGACGCGCTCAATCCTGTCGTATGCCTGGGCGAGCCCGAACAGCCTCATCGGCCTCGCGGTCGGCGGCGCGATGATCCTGCTCGGCGGGCAGGCGCGCCGCATTTCCGGCGTGCTCGAGGTCGCGGGCGGGCTGGTCGGGGCCCTGCTCGGCGAGAAGCGAATCGCGCTGCCCTGGCGTGCCATCACGCTCGGTCATGTGATCCTCGGCATCGACGGGGCCGCGCTCGAGCAATCACGCGCGCACGAGCACGTGCACGTGCGCCAATACGAGCAGTGGGGGCCGTTCTTCCTGCCGGCCTATGTCGCATCCGGCGTCTGGCAGCTCGCCTGCGGCCGGCGCTGCTACCGCGACAACTGGTTCGAGCGACAGGCCAATGAGCGCTCCTGAGTCTTTGGGAACCGGGATCACCGGGTACCAGTCGAACGGCACATGAAAGCCACGATCCGTCTCGTTCTCATCGCCACCCTGGCGCTTGCGGTATCGGCGCCGCAGGCCGCGGAGCCCGTCGAGGGCAAGGACTACTTCCGCATCAATCCGGCGGTGCCGACGTCGGATGCCTCGAAGGTCGTCGTCACCGAGTATTTCTCCTATCAGTGCCCACACTGCTTCACGTTTGCCAAGCCTTTCGCCGCCTGGTCGGCGGGCTTGCCGAAGGACGTGAAAGCAGATCGCGCAGCCGTCTCCATCGGGCACGCGAGCTGGGTGGCGGCGGGTCAGGCGTTCTATGCGTTGACCGCCATGAAGGCGGTGCCGGCGATCGATGACGCCTTTTTCGGTGCAATCCACCGCGAGCGCAGGAAGCTCAACGACGAGGCGGCGATCGCCGCCTGGGTGGCGGGACAGGGCATCGACCGCGCCGCGTTCGGGAACGCCTGGCGCTCGTTCACCGTTCAGCTGCAGACAAAGCGAGCGGAAGACCAGTCGCGAAAGGTGCGCCTGCCGAGCGTTCCATCACTCGTCGTCGACGGCCGGTATCTCGTGCCGATCGTGGACGACGGTGACTTCCGCGACCAGCTCGCGTTCGTGGATGCGCTCATCGAGCGCGCGCGGCGGGAGCGCCGGCCGGCCGCGACCAGTGGTTCCTGACTATGCGCTCAAGTACGCCCGCGTCAACTTCCGGAAGCATCCGGAACGTTACGAGATAGGGCGCGGCGAACAGGGCGTGCTACTGGCCGAACCCTACAAGAGCGAAATCCTGCCGCATTGGCGATTCCGCACGCCAGCAATCGCGCGCAAGTCGGCCGCCAGGATCTACAGGAAGTTCCTCGAATACCGGGCGGACCGCGACTTCGTCGGAATGGACATGGCGCGGAAGTTCCTGCAGATGGGATTCACGCGCGCGCGACGCTATGCAAATCACCGTTCGGGGCGCAAGTACAAGCCGGGCACGCGACGTTTGCTGCCGAAACGGCCGGACCCCACCAAGGCCCAATCCGCGCAGGCGTTTCTCGTAAAGTGGCAACAGGCTCGCAACGACAAGATCTATCTGCGGCTCAAGGCTGCACATCGCGCGCGTCAGGCAGCATCCGCGGCGGGGCGGGTCAGGGCATCAGGTCCCGGAGCCGGAACCAGGTCATCGCCAGCACCAGCGTCGGGCGGCGCAGCAGCTTGCCGCCGGGGAAATCCTGGTGCTTGAGGCGCTCGAAGATGTCGAAGCGCTCCGCCTGGCCGGCGATCGCCTCGGCGACGATCCGGCCTGCGATCGTGGCCGCGACCATGCCGTGGCCGGAATAGCCCTGCAGGAAGTACACGTTGGGCTCGAGCCGGCCGAAGTTCGGCGCGCGGCTCATCGAGATGTCGATCAGGCCGCCCCAGGCGTAGTCGATCTCGGCGTCCGCGAGCTGGGGGAACACGTTCAACATGCGTTTGCGCGTCGCACGCGCCGTGCCGAGCGGGTCGAGTCCGGAGTAGCTGACGCGCCCGCCGAACAGCAGGCGGTGGTCCGACGACAGCCGGAAGTAGTCGATGATCCAGTTGAGGTCGGCGACCGCGATGTTGTCCTTCAGGAGCGCGCTTGCGCGCGCGGCCCCGAGGGGCTTGGTGGCGACGATGTAGGACGCGACGCCGATGAGCTTGCTCGCGAGCCGCGCGGAAAGGTCCACGTGCCCGACGTTGGCGCAGAGCGCGACGAACTTCGCGCGCACCGAGCCTTTTTCCGTGCGCACCGTGACGGTCGAGCCGTGCTCGACCTTCGTGACACGGCTGTTCTCGAAGAGGCGCGCGCCCGCCGCGACCGCGGCCTGGCCGACGCCGATGGTATAGCGCAGCGGATGCAGGTGGCCCGCGCCGGAGTCGAGCAGGCCCGCGACGTAGCGCTCGCTTGCGACCCACCGGCGGACTTCATCCCGCTCCATGAAGCGCAACTTGCCGTAGCCGTAGTCGCCCTCCTGCTCGCGCTGCCACGCGAGCAGCTCCTCGCGCTGGCGCGGCTTGATGCCGACGTGCATGTGTCCCCAGGCGAGGTCGCAGTCGATGCGATTCTGCTCGATCAGCTCGCGCGTCAGCTCGACGCCCTCGACGCTGAAGTCCCAGAGCCGCTTCGCATCCGCCGGGCCGAGCTGCGCGGCGAGCTTCGCCATGCCGCAGGCCCAGCCCGGGATGAGCTGGCCGCCCGAGCGGCCCGAGGCCCCGTAGCCGACGCGCTCGGCCTCGAGCAGCACGACCTTGTAGCCGCGCCGGGCGAGGTGGAGCGCGGTCGAGCAGCCCGAGAGGCCAGCGCCGACGACGCAGGCGTCGGCGTCGACGTCGCCCTGGAGCGGCGGCGCTGCCGGCCCGCGCCCTGCGGTCGCCTCGTACCAGCTGTCGGCGGGACGCAAGCTCACACCTGCTCCAGGTAGAAGGCGTAATCGAGCGCGGTCGGGCGCGAGTTGAATTCCTGCATCTCGCCGCGGCGCGTCAGCTCGTACAACGTCACGAAACGCTCGCCGAAGTACTCGCGCAGGAAGGCGCTTTCGTTGAAGCGGGCGAGTGCGCCGGGCCAGTCCGCCGGCAGGTGCGGCGCGGTGAGCCGCTGCGTGTAGGCGTTGCCGACCAGCGGCGGCGGCGGCACCAGTGACTTTTCGATGCCATGCAGCATGCCGGCGAGCACGACAGCGGCGACGAGGTAGGGATTCGCATCGGCTCCGGCGACGCGATGCTCGAGGCGACGGTCGCTCGCGCCCGAGACCGGCACGCGCACGGCGACGCCACGGTTGTTGTAGCCCCAGGTCGCGTTCATCGGCACGTACAGCTCGGGTCGCAGGCGCCGGTAGCTGTTCGCGTTCGGCGCGTAGATCGCCATGCCGTCGGCCATCGTCTCGACGAGGCCGGCCGCGGCCTGCCTCAACAGCTCGTTGCCGAGCGCATCGTCCGAGCCGAACACGTTGCTGCCACTGCTGTCGCGCACGCTCACGTGCAGGTGCATGCCGCTGCCCGGCGCGTCGGCGTAGGGCTTTGCCATGAACGTCGCCTCGACGCCGTTCCGGTGCGCGACGCCCTTGACGATGCGCTTGAAGCGGATGGCCTGGTCGCAGGCCTCGCGCGCGTCGGCGACGTGCCGCAGGTTCACTTCCCATTGGTTGGGGCCGCACTCCGCGAGCGCGGCGCCGGTCGGCACGCCCTGCGCCTCGCAGGCCGACGCGATCTCCGAGAGGATGTCCGACACGGACTCGAGCTCGGCCATCGAATTGACCTGCGTGCGCGTCTCGCGCCGCCCGGTGTAGCGCGAGCGGGGCGGCTGGGCATGGCCGGCCGGCGTGCGCTCGACATCGACCAGGTAGAACTCGAGCTCGACCGCGACTACCGGCGTCCAGCCGCGCGCCGCGTAGCGCTCGAGCACGGCATCGAGGAGGTGCCTCGGGTCGCCGTAGAACGGCCCGCCATCGTGGTCGAGCATCTGCACCTGGAGCTGCGCGACGCTCGGGCCCATCCAGGGCGCGGGAAAGAGGGTCTTCGATATAGGCACGCAGGCGCGGTCGGCGTCGCCCTCGTCGAATCCGAGGCCGGTGGCCTGGATCGTGCCGCCGAGGACGTCGAGCGCGAACATCGAACCGGGAAGGAACATGCCCCGCTGGTAGATGCCGGGAAGGTCCGCCCGGTCAATCCGCTTGCCGCGCAGCACCCCGCAGAGGTCGGGCAGCAGGAGGTCGACGACGCGCACCGCGGGGCGCGCCGCGAGGAAAGCCTCGGCATTCGAAAATTCGTCGCGGACCAGGGCCATTTGTCACCGGGCGTTTAAGATCTTGTATCGCGAGCCGGGAGCGGCCGCAAAGCAGGATACCCAGCCCCCCGGGGCCCCGGCAAGGGTGGCCGGCACAACATAACTCGGCCAAAACGCCCCCTTTGGGCCTGACAGAACGGTCTGCGGGTGTCCGAACTGCGGGGCGCCTCACCCTGGCTTTGTGCGACAATGGACCCCGTCGAACAGGCCCCATACCGGGGGCTGTTCAAAATAATTAACAGACGAACATGCGAAAGCCGATCATCGGAATCCCGGCCGATCGCCGCCTTATCAACTCGCATTGGTTTCACTGCGTCGGCGAAAAGTACATCGACGCCGTCGTCCTCGCCGCCGATGCGGTACCCGTGCTGGTGCCGGCGCTCGGCGAGCGGTACTTGCGGGAATGGCTCGCCGCCTTCGACGGGATCCTCTTCACGGGCAGCCCCTCGAACGTGGAGCCCCATCACTATCGCGGCCCGAAATCGGATCCGGGCACTTGGCACGACCCGGAGCGGGACGCCACGACGCTGCCCATGATCACGAGCGCCGTCGAAGCAGGCCTCCCGATCCTCGGCATCTGCCGCGGCTTCCAGGAGATCAACGTCGCGCTCGGCGGGTCGCTTTCGCAGAAGCTCCAGGAGATCCCGGGCAACCTCGACCACCGCGAGGACAAGGGCCTGCCGATGGAGGCGCAGTACGGGCCGGCGCACGAAATCGAGCTGGTGGAGGGCGGTCTCCTGCACAGGATCGCGGGCAGCCGCCGCATCAAGGTCAACTCGCTGCACTCGCAGGGCGTCGAGCGCCTCGCTCCGAGCCTCGTGATGGAGGCCACGGCCGAGGACGGCGTGATCGAGGCGTTCCGCATCGACGGCGCGCCCAATTTCGCGCTCGCGGTGCAGTGGCATCCCGAGTGGAAGGTGATGGAGAACCCGTTTTCACGCGCGCTGTTCGCCGCTTTCGGCGAGGCCGGGCGCGACCACGCGAGCAGGCGGTCCCGATGAGCCAGATCCAGCAGTTCCTCAAGGACCACAGCATCACCGAGGTCGAGGCGATCGTCCCGGACATGGCGGGCGTCGCGCGCGGCAAGGTCATGCCGGCCGACCGCTACGCGGAAGACGAGGGCATGCGCCTGCCGGAGTCCATCTTCCTGCAGACCGTCACCGGCGAATACCCGGAGGACGACAGCTCGATCCACCCGTCGGAGATCGACATCGAACTGACGGGCGACCCCAGGACGGCGCGCGTGGTGCCCTGGGCCGCGGAGCCGACCGCGCAGGTCATCCACGACTGCCACTACGGCGACGGCCGCCCGGTGCCGATGGCGCCGCGCTACGTCCTGCAGCGCGTGCTCGACCTCTACACCGCCAAGGGCTGGCGCCCCGTGGTGGCGCCCGAGCTCGAGTTCTTTTTGGTCGAGCCGAACACGGACCCCGACTATCCGCTGAAGCCTCCGGTCGGCCGCTCGGGCCGCCCCGAGATCGGCCGCCAGGCCTACAGCATCGCGGCGGTGAACGAATTCGACCCGCTGTTCGACGACATCTACGCCTTCTGCGAGGCACAGGACCTCGACATCGACACGCTGATCCACGAGGCGGGCGCGGCGCAGATGGAGATCAACCTGAACCACGGCGACGCACTCGACCTCGCCGACCAGGCTTTCCTGTTCAAACGCACCGCGCGCGAGGCGGCGCTGCGGCACAAGATGTACGCGACCTTCATGGCAAAGCCGCTCGCCGGCGAGCCGGGCAGCGCCATGCACATCCACCAGAGCATCGTGGACGCGAAGACGGGCGAGAACATCTTCAGCGACGCCGAAGGCAAGCCCTCGGCGCTGTTCGAGTCGTTCGTCGCGGGGCTGCAGAAATACCTGCCGCCCGCGATGTCGCTGTTCGCGCCGAACGTCAACAGCTACCGGCGCATCCGGCGCGGCGACTCGGCGCCGATCAACGTGCAGTGGGGCTTTGACAACCGCACGGCTGGCCTCCGCGTTCCGCTGTCGGACCCGCAGAGCCGGCGCGTCGAGAACCGCCTCGGCGGTGCCGACGCGAACCCGTACCTCGCGATCGCGGCGTCGCTCGCATGCGGTTACCTGGGCATGATGGAGGGACTGAAGCCCACCGCGCCGATCACCGGCTCCGCCTACGACCTGCCCTTCGCACTGCCGCTGACGCTCGCCGACGCGCTGTCGCTCCTGCGCGGCAGCAAGACGCTGGTCGAGATATTCGGCGAGCGCTTCGTTGCGGCATACTGTGCCGTCAAGGAAAACGAGTTCGACACGTTCTCGCGGGTGATCAGCTCGTGGGAACGGGAACACCTGCTGCTGAATGTCTGAGGGCGAGGGGAAGACCATGAGCGCGAAGCCGAAGATCACGGGACGAGCGACTCGCGACTGGCAGGAACTCGACGCCCGGCACTACATGCATCCATTCACGGACTTCCGCGCGCTCGCGGCCGAGGGATCCCGCGTGATCGTGCGCGGCGAAGGCGTGCACCTCTACGATTCGGAAGGCCAGGAGATCCTGGACGCGATGTCCGGGCTCTGGTGCGTGAACATCGGCTACGGCCGGCACGAGCTCGCGGACGCCGCCGCGAAGCAGATGCGGGAGCTGCCGTACTACAACAGCTTCTTCAAGAGCGCGCACCCGCCCGCGATCGAGCTGGCGCAGCTCCTCGACGAGCTTACGCCGAAGCAGTTCCACCGTGTGTTCTTCACGCAGTCGGGCTCGGAGGCGAACGACACCATCCTGCGCATGGCGCGCCGCTACTGGGACCTGATGGGCCAGCCCAAGCGCTCGGTAGTGATCAGCCGCCTGAACGCCTACCACGGCAGCACCGTGGCGGCGGCGAGCCTCGGCGGCATGGCGGCCATGCACGCGCAGGGCGGGCTGCCGATCCCGGGCATCGTGCACATCGAGCAGCCCTACTGGTACGAGAACGGGACCGACCTCTCGCCCGAGGAATATGGCCTGCGCGCCGCGCGGCGCCTCGCCGAGAAGATCGAGGAAGTCGGGCCCGAGCGCGTCGCCGCCTTCATCGGCGAGCCGGTGCAGGGCGCGGGCGGCGTGATCGTCCCGCCGTCCACCTACTGGCCCGAGATCCAGCGCATCTGCCGCGAGTACGGGATCCTGCTGATCGCCGACGAGGTGATCTGCGGTTTCGGCCGCACCGGCCACTGGTTCGGCAGCGAATACTTCGGCATCGAGCCGGACTTCATGACGATCGCCAAGGGGATCACCTCCGGCTACCAGCCGCTCGGCGGCGCGATGGTCTCGGACCGCGTCGCCGACGTGCTGATCGAGAAGGGCGGCGAGTTCGCGCACGGCTTCACCTGGTCCGGGCACCCGGTCTGCTGCGCCGTCGCGATCGAGAACATCAACATCATGCGCCGCGAGAAGATCGTCGAGCGTGTGCGCGACGAGATCGCGCCTTACCTGCAGAAGCGCATCCGCGAGCTCGCCGACCACCGACTCGTGGGCGAGGTGCGCGGCATCGGCATGCTGGGCGCCATCGAGCTGGTCGCGCACAAAGGAAGCCGCACGTTCTTCCGCGACCGCGGCACGGTCGGCCTCATATGCCGCGACCATTGCTTCAAGAACGGCCTGATCATGCGCGCCGTGCGCGACACCATGATCCTGGCGCCGCCGCTCGTCATGACGAAGGAAGACGTGGACGAGCTGGTCGCGAAAGCCCGCCGCTGCTTCGACCTGACGGCGCGCGACATCGGCGTCGGCTGAGGAAGGAGAGAGCATGCGCGCACTGGAATCCTGGGTCGTCGCGGCCGGCCTCGCGGCGCTCGTGGCCTGCGGCGGCGACAAGCCCGAGTCCGGGTCCACGGCGGAAGCAGCGGCGCCGGAAGAGAAAGCCGTCAATGTCCTCAACTGGTCGGACTACATCGCCGACACGACGGTCGCCGACTTCGAGAAGGCGACCGGCATCAAGGTCACCTACGACGTGTTCGACTCGAACGAGGTCCTCGAGACGAAGCTGCTTGCCGGCCGCTCCGGCTACGACATCGTGGTGCCGACGGCACCCTTCCTCGAGCGCCAGATCAAGGCCGGCGTGTTCCTGCCGCTCGACAAGTCGAAGCTGCCGAACCTCGAGAACATGGATCCCGACATCATGCAGCGCGTCGCCGCGCACGACCCGGGCAACGAGTACTCGCTGACCTACCTTTGGGGCACGGTCGGCCTCGGCTACAACCCGGAGCAGGTCAAGCGCGCGCTCGGGACCGACACGATCGACAGCTGGGCCGTCATCCTCGAGCCGGCGAATGCCGCCAAGCTCGCGAAATGCGGCATCGCGCTGCTCGATGCGCCGACTGACGTCTACGGATCGGCGTCGATCTACAAGGGCCGCGACCCCAACAGCGAGAAACCCGAGGACCTCGCGGTCTTCGAGGAGACCATGCTGAAGGTGCGGCCCCACATCCGCTACTTCCACTCGTCCCAGTACATCAACGACCTCGCGTCGGGCGAGATCTGCGTCGCGCTTGGCTGGAGCGGCGACGTGCTGCAGGCGCGTGACCGCGGCGCGGCCGCGCAGAAGCCGGTCACCGTCAAGTACGCCATCCCGAAGGAAGGCGCGATCAACTATTTCGACATGCTCGCGATCCCGGCCGATGCGCCGCATCCGGACAACGCGCACGCCTTCCTGAACTACCTGATGGATCCCGAGGTCATCGCGAAGGTGACGAACAAGGTGCGCTTCGCCAACGGCAATTCCGCGTCCCTGCCGTTCGTGGACGAATCCATCCGCAACGACCCGAACATCTACCCGGGCGCCGAGGTGCGCGCGCGGCTGCACCCCGACCTCGTCGAATCGCAGGCATTCAGCCGTGACCTTAACCGCGCCTGGACGCGCATCCGCAGCGGCCAGTAGCGCGTGACCGCAAGGGTCGTCGGCGGGCTCGCGGCGATCGCCATGCTCGCCGCCTGCGGCGGCGGGACTGACGCCGCTTCCGGCGCCGCAACCGCCGCCGAAGAGAAGGTCCTCCACGTCTACAACTGGGTCGACTACATCGGCCCGACGACGATCGCCGACTTCGAGGCGAAGACCGGCATCCGGGTCGTCTACGACACCTACGATTCCAACGAGCTCCTCGAGACCAAGATGCTGACGGGCCGCAGCGGCTACGACGTGGTGTTCCCGTCGGCGGTGCCGCTCGAGCGCCAGATCAAGGCCGGCGCAATGCAGAGGCTCGACAAGTCGAGGCTTCCGAACATCGAGCACATGGATCCGTGGGTCATGAACCGGGTGGCCCTCAGCGATCCCGGCAACGAGCACGCAATCGCCTACATGTGGGGAACGGCTGGCCTCGGGTACAACCCCGCGAAAGTGTCGAAGGTGCTCGGCACCGGCCGCCTCGAGAGCTGGGGCGCCATCTTCGATCCCGCGGTCGCCTCGAAGCTCGCGAAGTGCGGCATCGCAATGATCGACGTGCCCGAAGACACGCTCATGGTCGCCCGCATCCACCTCGGTCTCGACCCGAACAGCCAGAAGCGCGAGGATCTCGCCGCCGCGGAGGCGTTGCTGAAGGAGGCGCGACCCTACATCCGGTACTTCAACACCTCACAGCTCGTCAACGACCTGGCGAGCGGGGAAGTCTGCGTCGGATTCAGCTGGAACGGCTACATCCTCCAGTCGCGGGACCGCGGCGCGGCGGCGGCGACACCCGTGAAGATCGTATACGCGGTGCCCACGGAGGGCTCGTTCATCTGGTTCGACACCGTGGCGATCCCCGCCGATGCGCCGCATCCCGGCAACGCCCATGCCTTCCTGAACTACCTGATGGAGCCCGAGGTCATCGCCAGGGTCAGCAATCACATCGGGTACGCGAACGGAAACCTCGCGTCATTGCCGTTCCTGGAGGCGCGGGTCCGCGACGACCCCGCCGTGTACCCGCCCGAGGAGGTCAGGCTCAAGCTGCATCCGGACACGGCGGAGTCTCCAACCTATGTTCGCGAAGCGAGCCGCGCGTGGACTCGCATCAAGACGGGCCAGTAGACTGCGGGGGGAAGAGGGGGACCATGGCCAGCCCGCGACCCGACCAGAAGAACGAGCCCTGGAAAGACCCGGCTGCACGACCTTACGTCCGGCTCGAAAAGCTGACCAAGAAGTTCGGCGACTTCGTCGCCGTCGACGACGTCACCCTCAACATCTACCGCGGCGAGATCTTCTGCCTGCTCGGCGGCTCGGGCTCGGGCAAGACGACGCTGCTTCGCATGATGGCGGGATTCGAGCGCCCGACCGAGGGCCGCATCTGGATCGACGGCACGGATGTCACGGCGGCGCCGCCGTACGAGCGGCCTGTCAACATGATGTTCCAGTCCTACGCGCTGTTCCCGCACATGAGCGTGCAGAAGAACGTCGCCTTCGGGCTCCGGCAGGACAGGATCACGGCGGGCGAAATCGACGAGCGGGTCGCCGAGATCCTGAAGCTCGTGCGCATGGAGTCGTTCGGCAAGCGCATGCCGCACCAGCTCTCGGGCGGGCAGCGCCAGCGCGTCGCGCTCGCGCGGGCGCTCGTCAAGCGCCCGAAGCTCCTGCTGCTCGACGAGCCGCTCGCCGCGCTCGACAGGAAGCTGCGCGAGCACACGCAGTTCGAGCTGCTGAACATCCAGGACACGCTCGGCGTCACCTTCGTGGTCGTGACCCACGACCAGGAGGAGGCGATGACGCTCGCGACCCGCATCGGCGTCATGAACCACGGCGAGATCGTGCAGATCGGCACGCCGACGGACATCTACGAGTACCCCGGGTCGCGCTTCGTCGCGGACTTCATCGGCTCGGTGAACCTGTTCGAGGGGCGCATCGTCGACGACGAGCCGGACTACGTGCGCGTCGCCTCGGACGAGCTCGGCGGCA
Organism: uncultured Gammaproteobacteria bacterium; assembly: GCA_963728615.1. Lineage (GTDB taxonomy): Bacteria > Pseudomonadota > Gammaproteobacteria > Steroidobacterales > Steroidobacteraceae > SCUD01. The sequence continues at coordinate 347,213 of CAVSKQ010000003.1, read as the reverse complement.
CGTTCCACGTCGGCCACGGCGTCAGCGCCGCGCCCGACGCGACAGTCTGGGTCGCCCTGCGGCCCGAGAAAGTCCTGCTGGCCCGCGAGCGCCCGGAGGGCGGCGGCGACAACCGGGTCGAGGGCGTGGTCGCGGAGGTAGCCTACCGCGGGGACCAGTCGATCTACCTCGTGAAGCTCGCGAGCGGCCGCCAGATGCGCGTGACCCAGCCGAACACGATGCGGCAGGGCACGGGCGACCGCATCCGCTGGGACGACCGCGTCTGGCTGTCGTGGGATTCCTCGAGTCCCGTGGTGGTCACGCAGTGAGCCCGACGCGCGCCGGCGCAACGCGCGGCAAGCCGTTCCTGCTGGGCGAGCTCATGGCGTGGATCCGCGCGCACGGGCCGTGGCGCCGGGCGGCAGTGGGACTGCGCGCCCGCGGCCTGACCGGTCGCACGCTGGTCACGGCCGTGCCGTACCTGTGGCTGCTGCTCTTCTTCCTGGTGCCGTTCCTGATCGTGCTCAAGATCTCGGTGTCCGAGATCCGGCTCGCAATGCCGCCTTACGAGCCGCTGTTCACCTGGATTTCGGACAATGTCGTCGGCCTCAGGATCAACTTGGAGAACTACGCGTTCCTGCTCGAGGACTCGCTCTACTGGAAGTCGTTCCTGAACTCGATCTCGACGGCCGCGATCTCGACCGTCGCCTGCCTGCTGATCGGCTACCCCATGGCCTACGGGATCGCGCGCAGCCCCGCTGCCTGGCGGAACGTCCTGCTGCTGCTCGTGATGCTGCCGTTCTGGACCTCGTTCCTGCTGCGCGTCTACGCGTGGATCGGCATCCTCAAGAACAACGGCGTGATCAATAACGTGCTCATGGCGCTCGGCATCGTCGACGAGCCGATCCAGATGCTGCAGACGAACTTCGCGATGTACATCGGCATCGTCTACTCGTACCTGCCATTCATGGTGCTGCCGCTGTACACGGCGGTCGAGAGGCTCGACGACTCGCTGCTCGAGGCGGCGGCTGACCTCGGCTGCCGGCGCATCAAGGCCTTCTTCCGCATCACGGTGCCCCTGACGAAGGCGGGCATCATCGCCGGCTGCATGCTGGTATTCATCCCTGCGGTCGGCGAGTTCGTGATCCCGGCGCTGCTCGGCGGGCCGGACGCGCTCATGATCGGCCGCGTGCTGTGGGAGGAGTTCTTCAACAACCGCGACTGGCCGGTGGCGAGCGCCGTCGCGATCGTGATGCTGTTCGTGCTCGTCATCCCGATCATGATCTACCAGCGCTCGCAGGGGCAGCAGCTCGGGGCGCACCGATGACGCGCCGCTCGGGCTTCGTCACGATGATGATGGTCGCGGGATTCCTGTTCCTGTACCTGCCGATCGTGCTGATGGTCGCGTTCTCGTTCAACGAGTCGCGGCTCGTCACGGTCTGGGGCGGATTCTCGACCAAGTGGTACGGCGAGCTGTTCCGCAACGAGCAGGTGCTTGGGGCGGCGTGGCTGTCGTTCAAGATCGCGGCGATGAACGCGACCGGCGCGACGGTCCTCGGCACGCTCGCCGGGCTCGCGCTCGCGCGTTTCGGCCGCTTCCGCGGCCGCCCGCTGCTGACGGGCCTTGCAACCGCGCCGCTCGTGATGCCGGAAGTGATCACGGGACTGTCGCTGCTGCTCTTGTTCGTGGCCATGGAGCAGGCGATCGGCTGGCCGGAAGGGCGCGGCATCACGACCATCACGATCGCGCACATGACGTTCTCGATGGCCTACGTGACGGTCGTCGTGCAGTCGCGCCTCGCGACGCTGGACGAATCGCTGGAGGAGGCGGCCATGGACCTCGGCGCGCGACCGGCCAAGGTCTTCTTCCTGATCACGCTGCCGATCATCCTGCCGGCGATCCTCGCCGGCTGGCTGCTCGCCTTCACGCTTTCCTGGGACGACCTCGTGATCACGAGCTTCGTGACCGGCCCTGGCTCGAGCACGCTGCCGGTCGTCATTTTTTCGAAGGTGCGCCTGGGCGTCAGCCCGGACATCAACGCGCTCGCCACGATCCTGATCCTCGCGGTCGCGATCTTCACGACGGTCTTCGGCATCTACATGATCCGCCAGCAGAAGCGGCGGGACCTGGAAGTCCAGCGCGCCGTCGCGGCCAACGAGTGATGCCGGCCTCCAAGCTTCCGGGCGTCGGCACGACGATCTTCACCGTCATGTCACGGCTCGCCGCCGAGACCGGGGCGATCAACCTCGGCCAGGGCTTTCCCGACTTCGACCCGCCGGCACGGCTGCGCGAGCTCGTCGCGCATCACCTTGCCGCGGGCCACAACCAGTACGCGCCGATGGCCGGGCTGCCGTCGCTGTGCGAGGCGATCGCCGTGTCGTCCGCGCGCCGGCACGGCTGGCACGTCGATCCCGCCGCCGAGATCACGGTCACCGCCGGCGGCACCGAGGCGCTCTTCGCCGCGATCCACGCCATCGTGCGCGCGGGCGAGGAGGTGATCCTCCTCGATCCGAGCTACGATTCCTACGGGCCTGCCGCGGAGCTTGCAGGCGCGCGCGTCGTGCGCGTCCCGCTCCGGGTCCTGGACTTCGGCATCGACTGGGACCGCCTCGCGGCTGCGATCGGCCCGCGAACCCGGTTGCTCGTCTTCAATACGCCGCTGAACCCGGCCGGAGCGGTGCTGTCCGCCGCGGACTGGGAGCGAATCGCAGACCTGCTTGCCGGCCGTGACGCCTTCGTGCTGTCGGACGAGGTCTACGAGGCGCTCGTGTTCGACGGTCGCCGGCACGCCGGTGTGCTCGGCAACCCGCGGCTGCGAGAGCGGGCGTTCGCTGTCTTCTCGTTCGGCAAGACCTACAACGCGACCGGTTGGAAGGTCGGCTACTGCGTCGCCGCGCCGCCGCTCACGGCGGAGTTCCGCAAGGTGCACCAGTTCCTGACCTTTGCCGTCTCGACGCCAGTGCAGCACGCGATCGCGGACTTCATGCGCGAGGCGCCGGACTTCGCCGACTCGCAGGGCCCGTTCTACGAGGCGCGGCGCGACCGCTTCACGGGACTGCTCGAGGGCTCGCGCTTCGTGCTCCGGCCCGCGCACGGGACCTATTTCCAGCTGGCCGACTATTCGGCGGTGTCAGACCTGCCTGACGCAGCGTTCTGTGAGTTGCTGACGCGCCGGCACGGCGTGGCTGCCATTCCACTGTCGCCATTCTGCGACCAGCCTCCTGAAGCACGGCTCGTCCGCTTCTGCTTTGCTAAGCACGACGCGACCCTGGAAGCGGCGGCGGAAAAGCTTCGCGCCGTCTGAAGGGTCCTGAGCGTCATCGGCTACGGAAGGAATCCGCCATGAAGCGCCGCACCCTCTGGCCCGCCGGGTTCTCGACCGCGCTGCTCGCCTGCGGCGGCAGTGGCGGCGGCGGCGGCGACCCCCCGGATCCGCCCGATCCGCCCACCTGCAGCGCAGGCATCGAGACGCCGCGCGCATTCGCGAGCCTGGACTTCGCGTCGCCGGTTGCGATGCTGCAGCCGCCGGCCGACGCGTCGCGCTGGTACGTCGTCGAGCAGGGCGGACGAATTTTCACGTTCGAGAACGATCCTGCCGCACCGGCCGCCACCGAAGTCCTGGACTTGCGCGACCGGGTGCATCGAGAAGGCGAGGCGGGCCTGCTCGGCATGGCCTTTCATCCTGACTTCGCGACGAACGGGCTCGTGTACCTCAATTTCAGCGAACTGGTCGGCGCTCGCCTGCGCTCGGTGACGGCCGAGTATTCGAGCCCCGACGGCGGGCAGACGCTCGATCCGGCTTCAGAGCGCGTCCTGCTCACCGTGGACAAGCTCGCGTCCAACCACAACGGCGGCAACATCGCCTTCGGGCCGGATCGATTCCTCTACATCGGCCTCGGCGACGGCGGCGGTTCCGGCGATCCGGAAGGCAACGGGCAGAACCCGGAGCGACTGCTCGGCAAGATCCTGCGCATCGACGTGGACAGCCAGCTGGGCGGCGCCCTTACGGCATTCCCGGCGGCGCTTCCGGCAATCCGTTCGCTGGCAACCCGCTCTGCAACGTGGACGGCGCCGGGACGCAGCCGTGCCCGGAGATTTATGCCCTTGGTTTCCGCAACCCCTGGCGCTGGAGCTTCGACCGCCAGTTCGGCGACCTGTGGGTCGGCGACGTCGGCCAGGCGGACTGGGAGGAAATCGATGTCGTCACCCGCGGCGGCAACTACGGCTGGAACGTCCGCGAGGGCGCGCACTGCTTCGAGCCGGACACAGGTTGCGAGACGCAGGACCTCATCGATCCCGTCGCGGAATACGGGCGCGACCTCGGATTCTCGATCACGGGCGGATACGTGTATCGCGGCCTGCAGACGACGCAAGTCGCGGGGAACTACGTGTTCGGCGACTTCGGCGGCATGATCGCCTGGCTGGCACCAGACGGTGCGGGCGGCTTCGACGTCCAGGAGCTCGTCGAGCAGGGCTGCACGCCGCCGGGCGCGCCGGGCGCGCTGCAGATCTCGTCGTTTGCGCAGGACCTGGACGGCGAGCTGTTCGTGCTCGACTACGACTCGGGGCAGATACTGCAGCTCGCGTTCACCGAGTAGCCTCAGGCGGCGTCCCGCGCCTTTTTCGGCGCCTCGCTCGACAGCGCGGGCTGGTTCTCCGCCGACCGCTGCATCACGCGGCGGTACACGCCGCGGCCGGAATGGCGCCGCGTCATTACGAGTTGCCACAGGTGCAGCAGTTCGACGTCGAAGGCAGCCTTGCAGGACATCAGGTAATAGTTCCACAGGCGCCGGAATCGCTCGTCGAAGGGCTTCGACGTCGGCAGGGCGCGGATGCGATCCCAGTTCGCGTTGAAGCGCTCGTACCAGGCCTGCAGGGTCGGCACGTAGTGATGCCCGTAGTTCTCCCAGGCTTCGATCACGAACCTGCCCTCGGCGGCGTTCGACAGCTGGCTCATCGCCGGCGCCATGGAGTTCCTGAAGATGTACTTCTCGATCCACGGGTCGACGACGGTCGTCCGTTCGCAATTGCCGATGGTGTGCAGGAGGAACAGGCCGTCCGGCTTCAGCATCTGGTGCACGACGCCCATGATCGTCGGATAGTTCTTGTAGCCGACGTGCTCGAGCATGCCGACGATCGAGATCTTGTCGAAGGGTGCGAGGTCCGAACTCGGCAGGTTGCGGTAGTCGAGCTTGCGGATCGTGACCGGCAGGCCCTTGGTGTACTCGACGGCGTACTTGATCTGCATGTCGGACAAGCTGATGCCGGTGACCTCGCAGCCGCGCGTCGCGGCCGCATACTTGGCAAAGCCGCCCCAGCCGCAGCCGATGTCGAGCAGCCGGTCGCCCTTCTGCAGCTCGAGCTTGTCGCACAGCAGTTCGAGCTTGATGACCTCGGCGCGCTCGAGGTCGGAGGTACCGTCGAAAAAGCAGCAGGTGTACTGGTTCCAGGGTCCGAGAAACAGGGCGTACATGCGGTGGTCGAGGTCGTAGTGCTCCTCGGCCACGGCCCGTGAACGGCGCGGCGTCTGCAGGTTCGTGAACCGGGACTGCAGCGTCTTGAAGGCCCGGGCGGCCCGGACCAGCGGCCTGTTCTGCGCGTCGGCCGACAGGACGCGCCGGAACAACTCGTCGAGCGCGTCGCAGTCCCAGTCGCCGTCGATATAAGACTCGCCGATGCCGAGCGAGCCGCGCAGCGCCCGGCGATATAGCCGGTCGCGGTTGACGCGGACGTCCCACGGCCGGTCGCCGTCGATCCGGATGCCGGAGCCCGCGATCAGGCTTTCGAACAGCGGCTTGAAGAGTCGGTTCGTCATGGCCAGACCGCGGCATTCTAAACCGGGGCGGGCGTAGAATGTTACGGCCCGGCCGCACCGGGCCCAGGGGAAGGGACATGGGCCAGTCGAAAGGATTTCTGAATGCCTGGGTCGCCGTGTCCGCGTTGCTGTTGCTGTTGTTGCCCGCGGCCCGTGCCGAGACCCTGCCCGATGCGGACACGCGGGAAGTCCGGGCGTATACGCTGACGGAAACCGCGCTCGGCAAGTACGTCGAGGCGACGCGCAAGCTGAGCGCGATACCGCTCGACTGCTCCGTGGACGAACCGGGCGTCGGCAGCCTCACGGATGCCGCGGCCAGGATCGACGCGGTGCCGGGTGCCAAGGCGGTGGTGCAGTCGGCGGGTCTCACGAGCCGCGAGTACGTCGTGTTCGCGTTCTCGCTCATCGAGAATGCGTACGCGTCGTTCGCGCTCGACCAGGCCGGCGGAAAGCTGCCGCCGGGCGTCTCCATGTCGAACGTCGAGTTCCTGCGCAACCATGCGGGCGTGATCGAGCAGCTCGCGAACGAGACCGAGTTCGCGGGCTGCGCCGAGGACGGCGCCGGCCGCTGAAACCTTCATTCCCGTGCGAGCGGCAGTGCCGTCGATTCCTTGATGACCGTGACGACGATCGAGGAGTTTACCGACTGCACGTTCGGGATTTTCGACAGGTGGTCGAGGAAGAACGCCTCGTACTCCTTGATGTCGCGCGTGACGATGCGCAGGTGGAAGTCCCACTCCCCTGTGAGGGTGCAGCAATCGAGCACCTCGGGGCGGTCGCGGATCGCGCGTTCGAACTGGGCGAGCGCGTCGCGGCCCTGGGAGTTGAGGCGCACGTGCACGTAGACCATCACGTCGAGGCCGAGCGCTGCACGGTCGAGCAGGGCGACCCGGCGCTTGATCACGCCGTCCTGCTCGAGTTGCTGGATGCGTCGCCAGCAGGTCGTGTTCGAAAGTCCAAGCTTGGAGGCGACGTCGGCTGCGGACTGCGCGCCGTCCCGTTGCAGCTCGTCGAGAATGCGCCGATCAGTGCGCATCCAGATTCATGGAATATTCCTTTCATCAAAAGCAGCATAACGATACGAGTATTTCACTTTTTTGCAGGACAGTACAAGAAATCCCCGTTCTGGCCCCTGTCGGCGCGTAGGATTGCGGATTGACCCCAGCCCCGCCTGCCGCGAGGGAGCCGATGGCCGCCGAATCACGACTGCACGTGCCAAAAACGCCCGCGCGTCCCGGCGACGCGCCCGATTTCAGCTATCTCAAGCTTTCGCCCGCGGGCAAGGTCGCGCGCCCGGATGCCGGCAGCCCCGCAGGCGAGATCCGCCAACTTTCGCGAGGGCCTCGTGCGCGTGCTGGACGAGCAGCACCACGCGGTCGGGCCGTGGAATCCGCACCTCGAAGCCGCGGACCTGCAGGTCGCGCTGCGCCACATGCTGCTGACGCGGGTCTTCGACGACCGCATGCAGCGCATCCAGCGCTCCGGGAAGATTTCCTTCTACATGCGCTCCTACGGCGAAGAGGCCGTGTCGGTCGCGATGGCGATGGCGCTTCGCCCTTCCGACATGCTGTTCCCCTCGTACCGCAACCAGGGCCTCTACGTCGTTCGCGGCCGGCCGATGCTCGACCTCATGTGCCAGCTGCTGTCGAACACGCGCGACATGTGCAAGGGGCGCCAGCTGCCGGTCATGTACCACTGGCGCGACGGCAACATCTTCTCGATCTCCGGCAATCTCGCGACGCAGTTCCCGCAGGCGGTCGGCTGGGCGATGGCGGCGGCGATCAAGGGCCAGGACGACATCGCGGTGAGCTGGATCGGCGAGGGCTCGAGTGCCGAGGCGGATTTCCACCACGCGCTGCTCTTCGCCTCGGTGTACAAGGCGCCGGTGATCCTGTGCGTGGTCAACAACCAGTGGGCGATCTCGACGTTCCAGGGTCATGCCGGCGGCGAGCGCCAGACTTTCGCGGCGCGCGGCCCGGGCTATGGCATCGCGGGCCTGCGCGTGGACGGCAACGATTTCCTCGCGGTGCACGCCGTCACCCAGTGGGCGGCGGAACGCGCGCGCACCGGCGGCGGCCCGACGCTGGTCGAGCACGTGACCTACCGTGCGGCGGCGCACTCGACGAGCGACGATCCGGCGCGCTACCGGCCCAAGGACGACTACGAGAAGTTCCCGCTCGGCGACCCGGTCGAGCGCCTCAAGTCGCACCTGATCGGCCTCGGCGAATGGTCAGAGGAGCGCCACAAGTCGCCTGACCGCCGAGCTCGAGGCGCACGTCGCCAAGTCGCTGGAAGGAAGCAGTCAGCCACGGCACGCTCAACGAAGCGCCGCGCCTCGACCCGGGCCTCATGTTCCATGACGTCTTCAGCGAGATGCCCGAGCACCTGCGCCGGCAGGAAGCCGAGATGCGCGACGAAATGGCGGGGAAGTAGCGCCATGGCGCAGATGAACATGATCCAGGCCCTGAACTCGGCCATGGACATCATGCTCGGCCAGGACCCGTCGGTCGTCGTGCTCGGCGAGGACGTCGGCTATTTCGGCGGCGTGTTCCGCGTCACCGATGGCCTGCAGCGCAAATACGGCGAGAGCCGCGTGATGGACACGCCGATCTCGGAGGGCGGCATCATCGCGGCGGCGATCGGCATGGCGGTGAATGGCCTGCGGCCGGTCGCCGAGATCCAGTTCGCCGATTACATCTACCCGGGCTACGACCAGATCGTGAGCGAGCTCGCGCGCATCCGTTACCGCAGCGCCGGGGAATTCTCGGCGCCTGTCACGGTGCGCACGCCCTGCGGCGGCGGCATCCGCGGCGGACAGACGCATTCGCAGAGCCCCGAGGCGCTTTTCGCGCACGTCGCGGGACTCAAGGTCGTCATGCCCTCGAATCCTTACGACGCGAAGGGGCTCCTGATCGCGGCGATCGAGAGCGACGACCCGGTGATCTTCTTCGAGCCGAAGCGCATCTACAACGGCCCGTTCGATGGCGACCCGCACAAGCCGGCCGTGCCCTGGAGCAACCACGAGAAGGGCGAGGTTCCGGACGGCCACTTCACCGTGCCGATCGGCAAGGCCGAGGTCGTGCGCGCGGGCAGCGACTTGACGATCGTGACGTATGGGACGATGGTTCACGTCAGCGAGGCCGCGGCCCGCGGCCTCGGGCTGGATGCAGAGATCATCGACGTGCGAACGATGGTGCCGCTCGATGCCGACACGATCTGCAACTCGGTCGCGCGGACCGGGCGCTGCGTCGATCGTGCACGAGGCGACGCGCTTCTCCGGCTTCGGCGCGGAGCTTTCCGCCACCATCCAGGAAAACTGCTTCTGGAACCTCGAGGCGCCGATCCTGCGGGTCGCGGGCTGGGACACGCCGTACCCGCACGCCTTCGAATGGGAATATTTCCCCGGCCAGGCGCGCGTCTCGAAGCCCTGAAGGCCGTCATGGAGGCTTCATGAGCCGCTACGTCTTCAAGATGCCGGACCTCGGCGAAGGCACGGTTGACCGCCGAGGTCGTCGAATGGAAGGTCAAGGTCGGCGATCTCGGTCAACGAAGACCAGGTCATCGCCGAGGTCATGACCGACAAGGCCGCGGTGGAGATGCCCTCGCCCGTCACCGGCCGGGTGGTCTCGATCACCGGCCAGCCGGGCGACATGGTGGCCGTGGGCTCGGAACTCATCGCCTTCGAACACCTCGGGCGCCGCACCTGCAGCGCGAGCCCGCCGCAGCCTGCCGCAGCGCCCCGCCACGCCTGCAGCCGCGACGCCGCCCGCCGCGCCGAAGCCACAGGCGCCCGGTCGCCGCGACGGCGCCTGCCGCCGCTCCGGGGAGCGCCGCGTCATGGCATCGCCTGCGACGCGGCGTAAGGCTCACGTGGCGGGCTCGACCTTGCAAGCGTTGCAGGTTCGGGTCCCGGCGGGCGCATCTCGGCCCAGGACCTCGAGTCGGTGATCGCCGGAAAGGGCAGCGCCGCAGCCGCGGCCCGCGGCCTTCGCCGCGCGCAAGGGCGTGGAGGAGATCAAGATCATCGGCGTGCGGCGCGTCATCGCCGAACGGATGAGCGCGGCCAAGCGCAACATTCCGCACTTTGCCTACGTCGAGGAAGTGGACGTCACCGAGCTCGAGGCGCTGCGCCAGTACCTGAACTCCCGCCAGGCCAAGGGCTCGCCGTCGCTGACCTACCTGCCGTTCCTGGTCGCCGCGCTGGTGCGCGTGCTGGAGCAGTTCCCGCAATGCAACGCCGTGCACGACGCAGAGCGCAACCTGATCCTGCGCCATTCCGCCGTGCACGTCGGCGTCGCGACGCAGACGCCCGACGGCCTCAAGGTGCCGGTCGTCAAGCACGCGGAGGCGCGCTCGCTCCACGACCTCGCGGCCGAGATCCGCCGAGTGTCGGAGGCCGCGCGCAGCAACAAGGCCTCGCGCGACGAGCTCATGGGATCGACCATCACGGTCACCAGCCTCGGCAGGCTCGGCGGTATCGCCTCGACGCCCGTCATCAACGCGCCAGAGGTCGCGATCGTCGGCGTCAACAAGGCGGTGGATCGTCCCGTGGTCATCGATGGCGCGATCACCATCCGCCGCATCATGAACCTCTCGTCTTCGTTCGATCACCGCTTCGTCGACGGCTTCGACGCCGCGGCGATGATCCAGGCGCTCAAGGAAAAACTAGAGCATCCCGCCACTATCTTCATACAGGACTGAACGACATGAATGCACAGGCCATGCACAAGACGCACCCTTCCCAAGCCGCGGCCCGTCCCGCTTTCGGCACCGTGCTCGCGAGCCAGATGGCGGTCGCGAACTACAAGGACGGGCGCTGGACGGATTTCGAGATCCGCAAGTACGGGCCGCTCATGATGTCGCCTGCCATCCATGGCCTGCACTACGGCAGCGCCTGCTTCGAAGGCTTCAAGGCCTACCGCTGGGCGGACGGCAGCATCAACGTCTTCCGCATGGACAAGCACATCGCGCGCATGCAGAAGAGCGCGCGAGTGCCTGGTGATGCCGAAGCCGGACCCTGCGCAGCTTGCGAAGATGGTCACCGGCGTCATCGACCGCGTGCGCGACGAGGTGCCCGAGGCCCCGGGCGCGCTGTACCTGCGGCCCACGCTGTTCGGCACCGGCGCCTCGATCGGCGGGGCCACCGCGCCCGCGACCGAGGCGATGCTGGTCGTGCTCGCGAGCCCGGTCTGGGACTATTTCGCGAATGGCGAGAAGCCGCTGCGCATCTACGTCGAGGAGAAGCTGACGCGCACGTCGACGCTCATGGGGCAGGTCAAGGCCGCCGGCAACTACGCGGCGGCACTCGGCCCGACGCGCGCGGCGCGCCAGCAACACCAGGCCGACCAGGTCGTGTTCTGCCCGGACGGCTCCGTGCAGGAAACCGGCGCAGCCAACTTCCTGCTGATCCGCGACGGCAAGATCCTGACCCGCAACCTCGACACTCAGTTCCTGCACGGCGTCACCCGCGACTCGATCCTGACGATCGCGCCGCAGCTCGGCTATGCGGTCGAGGAACGCGAGTTCAGCGTGGACGAGATGCTCGAATGGGTGAAGGACGGCGAGGCCGCGCTATGCGGCACCGCGGCGGTGCTTTCGGGCGTCGGCACGCTGATACGAGAGGGCGGTCGCGAATACCCGGTCGGCAACGGGGAGATCGGGCCGAACGTCAGGAGGCTGCGAAAGGCGCTCGTTTCCATGCAGCGCGGAGAGATCCCGACGCCCGCCGGCTGGATCACGCGGGTCTGACGGGTCGCGGCGCGCAAGGGTCCAGGTGAAGGGCCGCACGCGCGTCAACCATCCGCCGGAAGCGCCGCTTCCGGCGGACAACCGGCCGCTCGTCGCGCCGATCCACCAGACTGTCAAGTTCGCCTACGACAGCCTCGAGGAGACGCTGCGCTTCAACCGCGGCGAACGCGAGGGCTACTTCTACACGCGCCGCGCGAACCCCACCACGCGCCAGCTCGAGCTGCTGCTCGCCGAACTGCAGCAGCGCGACGACTGCATCGCCACCGGTTCGGGCGCGGCGGCGGTCGCGACCAGCCTGATCTCCCAGCTTCGCGCCGGCGACCACATGCTCTGCTTCGTCGAGACCTATGGTCCGACGCTGGCGCTGATCCGGGGCACGCTCACCCGGCTCGGCGTCACGCACACGATGCTCTCGGTCGAGGACGACGCCGGCATCGAGCGCGCGCTTGCCGAACGCAAGACCAAGCTGGTCTATTTCGAGTCGCCGACCAACCCGGTCACGCGCATCGCCGACATTGCGCGCATCACCAGGGCCGCGCACGCGGCCGGCGCGCTCACCGTGATGGACAACACCTTCGCGGGCTTCCACAACCACGGCCAATACGGCGTGGACGTCTTCGTGCACAGCCTCACCAAGTACGCTTCGGGCCACGGCGACGTGATGGGCGGGGCGATCATCGCGCGCACTGACCTCGCCCGCGAGATCCGCCGCGAGGCTGTCCTGCTCGGGCCGCTGCTCGACCCGCATGCTGCATTCCTCGTCATGCGCGGGATGAAAACCTATTACCTGCGCTACGAGGCCCAGGCGGCCTCTGCGCTCGCGATTGCGCGTTTCCTGGCGGAACACCCGGCCGTCGGCCGCGTGCACTACCCGGGATTGCCGGACCACCCGCGCCATGCGCTCGCCCGCGCGCAGATGCGCGAATTCGGCTCGATCGTCACTTTCGACCTCGAGCGGGGCGCCGAGGCGGTGCGGCCGTTTGTGGACGCGCTCGAGTTCTTCGCGATCACACCGAGCCTCGGCTCGGTGGAGTCGCTGGTGATGCCGCCGCAGCTGCTGAAGGTGCGGGGACTTCCGGCCGAGCTCCAGGCCCGCTCTGGTGTCGGCGAGGCGACCGTGCGCCTGTCGATCGGCATCGAGGACACGGAGGACCTCATCGAGGACCTCGAGGCGGCGCTGGACAAGGTCGTGGACTGACGCGGCGCTCCGAGTCGCAAGGCTAGGAGTCGTCGTCCCGAGGGCCAGCACTCTTGTCGTCCCGGCGGCCGGGAACGAGCCAGCCAAACAGGATCCCTTCGAAGACGACACGCAGGCGATCCCGCCAGGGAAGCGGCAAAGGTGTCGTGCCGGCATCGTCCTGCCTGAAGCCAGACAACAATTCCAGGGCGTCGGCAGCACGCTCTTCCGGAACCATGATGCTCTGCGTGTTGTAGTTCCCGATCTGGAGCCCGGGCAGGAGGCTACCGAGATGACGACCGTGAATGAACACCGGAATGTCGTGAGCCTCGAGCAGGGACGTCACGACCGCGATTTCCGATTCCGATTGCGGGGACAGTACTCGAACGAGAGACATGGCGCCTAGCCTCCGCGCATGCGTCGACGCGTCACCGACTGCTCCGACGCGTAGTTAGAAGTCATTTCGCCGCGGTGCATTCGTAGAAGTAAACGCAAGCATTTGTCGGCATTTCTTCGGATGCGGTGGTACCGCACTCGGGGCAGGTAATGTTCGATGTCGAAACCGCTTGCACGGCATGTCCTAATGGATCAGCCCTGCGAAGAGTTCCGGCTTCATTGCAATGACCAATGCGATCATGCCGCCGATGGCCAAACCAATGAACATGCCAGCAGCCACTCCGCGCGCAAGCATCTTTTTTCTCCGCTTGTCATTTCACACCTCCAAAGGCAGTCGCAGGTCAGTGTCCCTTGTCTCTCCGATCACTGCAACGTCAGGTAGTGACGCTCCAACGCATGGTTGGGCAACTCAGTTCCACGTGTCGGACCTCGTGACTGATGAAAGTGCTTCTATGACATCAGTTGCCATCCTGTCGGCGCTCATGCCGCGGTACTCGTAGTTCTGGAGCCAAATCGCCCTATCGGTCTTGGCTTTGAACAGTTGAAGCGTTACGAATTGTCGCTTGCCGTCCGAATTCATCCTGCCTTCCAGGAAATAGTACGCAGAGCCGCCAGCAGCGATCCGAAAATCGGAGTTTCGCTCGATCGATTGTGCGAGCTGACTCCACAACGATTTCGCCAGTTCGGGGTCAACTTGGCCCGACGTCTCGAAGGGCTTCATGATGACATCGAGTCGGCCGAGATCCTGGGACGAGCACGGTAGCGGCAGCGCAAGCGCTGCTGCCACAACTATCGCGCGAACTCGACTTTTCAAGAACCACCTTGATCCGCGCGATCGTAAACATCCCGGAACGCCACAACGAGCGTACCAGCCGTTGACGAGCGGAAGCGGGCGTCCAGGCCGGACTCGCTCGAAACCCAAGAACATCAGGGTCACGGCAGCCAGCAAAAGAATCGGCATCGTCATGCGACTACGCCGAACGTTCGCGTTGAGCGGGCCGGGCGTAGCCCGGCCGGCGCGCCGCAGGCGCGACAATGGTCTGCGCGCCTGCGGCGCGCTCGCGGAAACCCGTCATGGCCTGCTCCAACGCGTAGGTAGGCTGCACTCCGCGAACATACACCTCATTGAGTTGCGTTAGAGTCTGCCCGAGATATGTCTGTAGGATCGCCGAGTCGCCGATTGAGGCCAATTGCGGCAGTTGCCAAGCGCTTGGCCCGCACGCCACCGAACTTGTCGCCTTCAACAAGCGTGATCGTAGCCATTTCATACTTTCCGCTGGGCCTTAATCGGTCGTCGAGATGCCGCAGTCTCTTTCCTCGCCAGAATCCGAAAAGGACTCGTCGCTTCTCTGCCCGAATCAACAGTACGGGACCGTTCGAGATGTACACGAGGTGCCCCCATTTCATTCGCTCTTCGACCTTTCCAGCGGCACGCACCGATCTGCGTAAGCTCTCGACGAGCGCCCTGCGCCACGTTGTCAACGCCTTTACATACGCATCTGGGGATTCAGCTAATGCGGACTTCTTCACTATGCCGCCTAACGTCCGCGTTGAGCGGGCCGGGCACAGCCCGGCCGGCGCGCCGCAGGCGCGATAATGGTCCGCGCGCCTGTGGCGCGCTCGCTGAAACGTCTCACGGTCCGCTCCAACGCATAGTTAGGCATCAGTCGTGCGATCCCGGTTGCCATGGTGGCGCTATCCAGTGGATGCCACAAACCGTAGCGATTAGCGTACGCCGATTGGAGTTGCCTGGGCAGCGATAGAACAGAATGCGGCCGACGCGCTGGGTGAAGCTACACAAAGAGGCTCTGGACGCGGCTGTTGGCGCTGTCCTGGATGCTCGAGACTGGATCTTATGGCCGCAGGCTTGGTCGTTTCAGACTGATGCTTAACTACTATTGGAAGGCTCAATTGACCTGATGTTTTACGTCATTGATGCCAGATAATCACCTGGCCGCACAGTAAGTGCCTGTAAAGCCTCGCATTGAACATGATCTAACCATCTTCTGTTCAAACGCTGCTCGCCACTCGAACCCGATGAGGGTTATAGGGCAGGACCTCGACGAGGTCGCCCGCCGCGAGGCGCTCCTGGAGCGCGCGCCACCAGCCTGCCTCGAGGATCTCGCCGTGCTTCTCCAGGAACGCCTCCTTCAGGCGTCCCTCGAAGCCGAGGAACTTCAGGAAGGTCTCCGGGAACACGTCGTTGTCGCCGACGTAGAACCAGCTCTCTGCGCGCATCTCGTCCTCGTCGGAGCGCGCCTGCGGCACGTCGCGGAAGCGGCAGTCGGTGACGCGGCAGAGCTCGTCGTAGTCGTAGAAGATCACTCGATTGTGGCGCGTGACCCCGAAGTTCTTGAGCAGCAGGTCGCCGGCAAAGATGTTGGTGTAGGCGAGCTCGCGGATGCACTGGCCATAGTCGATCACCGCGAGTTCGGCCTGCTCGGGTGCCGCGCTCCTGACGTAGAGGTTGAGGGGCGTCATCTGGCGCTCGATGTACACGTGGCCGACGATCAAGTCGTCGCCGTCTAGCTGCGCGTTCTCCGAGCACTCGGTCAGCAGCTCTTCCAGCATGTCGGGCGCGAAGCGGGCCTTCGGCAGCCGGATGCGGCGGAATTCCTGGGCATCCACCAGGCGGCCCGCGCGGTCGTGGCGGAACACCATGTCGTACTTCGCCATGACTTCCTCCCGGCGCACGTTCTTGACGGCCGGGAAGCGGTCGCGGATCACCTTGAAGATCACGTCGGCCTTCTCGAGCGTGAAGCAGGCCATGACGAGGCCGCGCTCGCCGGGGGCGCGGACGAAGCGGTCGGGCGTCGAGCCGAGGTGGCGGAAGATCTCGCGGAAGCGCTCGGTCTTGCCCTGCTTAGCGCGGCCCAGCACGGTAAAAAGCTCGGAGACGGGCTTGAGCGGCATGCTGCCATGCAGGAACAGGACCGCGTCGCTCACGCGCTCGAGGTCCACCTGGAAGTAGGAGCGCGTGAAGCTGAAGAGGATCGAGACGTCCGCGACCGAGAGCATGACGGCGTCCACCAGCACGCCGAGCGGCGAGTTCCTGAAGGCGATCGCGAGCGGCAGCGTCCAGCCCTCGCCGTGCAGGCGGCCGACCACGTAGGCGCGGCTCATCTGGTAGAAGACCGGCCGGATCACCTCGACCTCGCGCAGCGGGCGCGTCTCGCCGAGGCTCCTGAGCACGTGCTCGACGTCCTTCGTCACGTGCCCGACACTGCCCTCGAAGTCGCGCCAGGGCGTGCGGAACCGGTAATCGGACAGGAGCTCCTCGAACAGCAGGTCGAGCGAGCCGCGGTTGACGTAGCGCTCCGTCACGGCGGCCGCGTCGGCGCCGCGCAGCGGGTCGAGCTCGAGGGCGAAGAACTCGACGGCGGGGTCGACGCCGACGGTGTCGAAGAGCCTGCGCGTGATCGAGCTGAAGAAGGTCTTCAGGAACTCCGGGTCGGCCATGGCCTCGATGCGGCGCGTGTACTCGGCCTTGATCGCGGCCCACAGCGCGGTGTCGTGCGCCGAGTCGCCGAGCCGCCGCTTCATGTCGGCGACCGTCGCGTTCACGGCAGTCGCGTAGAGCTCGAGCCGCTCGACGACGTCGGCCTGGCTGCCGGCCCAGTCGCGGTTCTCGAAACGCTCAGGGGCGCGGCGGGTGATGGCGCGGTACCCGGCGTTGTAGCCGGCGAAGGCCGCGACCATCGCGGCCGCGCAGTCCGGGGCGCGCGGGTCGCTCAACGCATGTTGCGGATCAAGGCGTCGCCGAACTCGCTGCACTTCACTTCGGTCGCCCCTTCCATGAGTCGCGCGAAGTCGTAAGTGACGACCTTGTCGGCGATGGTCTTGTCCATCGCCGAGAGCACGAGATCGGCGGCCTCGGTCCAGCCCATGTAGCGCAACATCATCTCGCCCGACAGGATCACCGAGCTCGGGTTGACCTTGTCGAGGTTGGCGTACTTCGGCGCCGTGCCGTGGGTCGCCTCGAACACCGCGTGGCCGGTCACGTAGTTGACGTTTCCGCCCGGCGCGATGCCGATGCCGCCGACCTGGGCGGCGAGGGCGTCCGAAAGGTAGTCGCCGTTCAGGTTCATGGTTGCGATGACGTCGAAGTCCTCGGGGCGGGTCAGCACCTGCTGCAGCGTGATGTCCGCGATGGCGTCCTTGACGAGCACTCGGCCGGCCGCGAGGGCCTTCTTCTGCTCGTCGTTAGCCGCGGCGTCGCCCTTGGCGGCGCGGGTGCGCTCCCACTGGTCCCAGGTGTAGGTTTGCGCCGCGAACTCCTTCTCCGCGAGGGCGTAGCCCCAGTTCCGGAAAGCGCCTTCCGTGAACTTCATGATGTTGCCCTTGTGGACGAAGGTGAGGCTCTTGCGCTTGTTGGCGACGGCGTACTCGATCGCGGCGCGCACGAGCCGCTCGGTGCCCTCGCGCGAGACCGGCTTGATGCCGATGCCGCTCGTTTCCGGGAAGCGGATCTTGCCGTAATACTTCGGGAACTGCTCTTTCATGAACGCGAGGAACTTCGCGTTCTCGGGCGAGCCGGCCTCGAACTCGATGCCGGCGTAAATGTCCTCCGTGTTCTCGCGGAAGATCACCATGTCGACCTTCTCGGGCGCGCGCACCGGGGAGGGAACGCCCTTGAACCAGCGCACGGGCCTGAGGCACACGTACAGGTCGAGCATCTGCCGGAGCGCGACGTTGAGGGAACGGATCCCGCCGCCGATCGGCGTCGTCAGAGGGCCTTTGATCGAGACGAGGTACTCGCGGCAGGCCGCGACCGTCTCGTCGGGCAGCCAGGTGTTCTTGAGCTTGTTCGCCTTCTCGCCGGCGTAGACCTCCATCCACTCGATCTGGCGCTTGCCGCCATAGGCGTTCTTAACCGCCGCGTCGAGCACGCGCACGCTTGCGCGCCAGATGTCGGGCCCGGTGCCGTCGCCTTCGATGAAAGGAATGACAGGACGGTCGGGAACTTGCAGCTTGCCGTTCGAGAGGCGGATTTTTTCGCTCATGCGCAAATGATATCACCCCATCGCGTAGAATCGCCGCCATGCCGATGCCCGCGAAAGACGGATTCCGGATGCCCGCGGAGTGGGAGCCGCACGCCGGCACCTGGATGCTCTGGCCGGAGCGGGCGGACAACTGGCGCGACAACGCGGCGCCCGCGCAGCGCGCGTTCGCGGCGGTCGCCGCCGCCATCGCGAAGAGCGAGCCGGTGACCATGGGCGTGTCGGCGGACCAGTTCCAGTCGGCACGGGCGATGCTCCCGGGCGGCATTCGCGTCGTCGAGATTTCCTCCAACGACGCCTGGATGCGCGACGTCGGTCCGACCTTCGTCGTTGACCGCCGCAGGCGAGTGCGCGGCGTCGACTGGATGTTCAACGCCTGGGGCGGCAAGGCGGGCGGCGCCTACGCGGACTGGGCACTCGACGACCAGGTCGCCGCCAAGGTGCTCGAGATCGAGTCGAAGCCGCGCTACCGCGCGCCATTCATCCTCGAAGGCGGCGCGATCCACGTGGACGGGCAGGGCACGCTCCTGACCACCGAGGAATGCCTGCTGAACCCCAACCGGAACCCGACGCTCAGGCGCTCCCAGATCGAGAGCCTGCTCCAGCGCCACCTCGGCGTGCGGGAGATCATCTGGCTCGGGCGCGGCGTGTTCAACGACGAGACCGACGGTCACGTGGACAACCTGTGCTGCTTCGTGCGCCCAGGCGAGGTCGTGCTCACCTGGTGCGACGACCCGGAAGACCCGCAGTACGACATCTCGCGCGCGGCGTACGAAGTTCTCGTGCAGGCGCGCGACGCGCGCGGCCGCGGGCTCAGGATCCACAAGCTGATGCAGCCAGGGCCGCTCTACATGACCGAGGCCGAGGCCGCCGGCATCGAGCGCTCCGCCGACTGCAAGCCGCGGCGCTGCGGGGACCGGCTCGCCGGGTCATATGTGAACTTCTACGTCGCCAACCGGCATGTCGTGATGCCGCTGCTCGACGCGCGCACCGACCGCGCGGCGAAGGCGACGCTCTCGAAGCTGTTCCCGCGCCGCAAGGTGATCGGCGTGCCATCGCGCGAGATCCTGCTCGGCGGCGGCAACATCCACTGCATCACCCAACAGCAGCCGCGCGGGAATTGAGAAAACGAAGGGGACGCGCACCTTCACGCCGAATATGAAGGTGCGCGTCCCCTTCGTTTTCTCAATTCCTCGCGAGCAGGAACATGCCGCCGACGACGAGCAGGGTGCCGGCAACGCGCCAGGCGTCGAGCGGGCGCACGGGGAAGCCGAGCAGGCCGTAGTGATCGAGCGCGAGCGCGGCGACCATCTGGCCAGCGACGATGAGTGCCAGGAACGTGGCGCCGCCAATCATCGGTCCGAAGGCCGCCGAAGCCGCGATGTAGAGCCCGCCGAGGATGCCGGCGCCCCAGGTCCACCAGGGCGCCGCGCCGACGCCGGCAATGGCCGACAGCGAGTTGCGGCCGAGCAGCACGGCGACGAACAGGAACGCGGTGCCGATCGCGAAGTTGACGAGCGCTGCCGCCATTGGCGAGCCCGCGTGCCCGCGCATCGTCGCGTTCATCCCGACCTGGACCGCGAGCGTCGTACCCGCGAGCGCCGTCAGTATCATCGGACCGTATTGCGTGGTCATTCCGTCCTCCAGCCGAGCTCGACGAAGTATGCGCGACCGCGCCCTGGGAAATAGCGGTAGTCGCCGAACGCGAAGTCCGCGCGATCGGCATAGGCGCCGTCCGCGAGATTGGTGACGCGAAGCGAGACGAGCCAGTCCCGCGCCGGCTCGACGGAGACGCGCAGGTTACCGACGTCGTGGCCCCCATAACGTGCCGTGTTCGCGGCGTTCGCCCAGTACGGACCGACCCAGAGCCATTCCAGCTCGGCCTCGAGCCAGGCGCCGTCGTGGCGGAGCCGCAGCGCATGGATGTCCCTCGGTGCCGTATCGACGTCGTTGCCAGAGACGATCTGCTCACCCTGCTCGACGGTGGCCGTGAACCGGTATTCGTGGCGCGCGAAGGTGCCTGCCGCCGACAGCGACCATTCGTCGGCGAAGGACCAGTCAGCCGCGTACTCGAGCCCGGCATGGCGCGTCCGGCCGCCGCTCACGTTGAAGCCCGCGGAATCGCGCAGGATCACGTCGCTCTTGTCCATGTGGAAGAGCGCGAGGTCCATCGAGGCGGATGCCCAGCGCCCGCGCAACCCGAGTTCGACGGCATCGGCCGTCTCCGAATCGAGGTCCGCGACAGATTGCTGGCGCTGCAGCCGGTAGAGTTCGGTCGCCTCCGGCGCACGGAATCCGCGCGCGAGGGACAGGTACGCGGTCAGGGAATCCGCCAGGTTCCAGACGACCCCGATGCGTGGCGCCACGTTCGTGAAGTCGTCCGAGCGATCCGCCGGCCGCGCGTAGAGACAACCGCCGGGGCAGGGCACGCCGTTCTCGTCCGTGTTGCCGTCGATCATGCGGTTGTCGTAGTCGTATCGCGCGTGCTCGAGGCGCAGTCCCGCCTCCAGCGACCAGCGCGGCACGAGCGGCCGGCGCCAGCTCGCATAGGCCGCGACTACGCTCGAGTCGACCGTGTAGTCGTACTGCCGCCCGGCCGGGCGGATCGCGTTCGCCTCGGGCGGCCCGTCGGTGGTCGGACCCGCCTGCTGCTGGAGCAGGCTGCTCCGCGCAAGCTCCGCATCGAGGCCCGCGATCACCGTGCCGCCGCCGAAATCGCGTGCCGTCGAAAGCATCATGCCGCCGCTGTCCTGGCCGTTGTCCTCGACGGGCTGCCCCAGCAGGAAATGCTGCAGGAAGTCCATGCGCGAACTGCGCAGGTAAGCGCGCATCTCGCCGCCGGACGCGCCCCGGTAGTGCGCGGCGAAGCGCAGCGACGTGGCGTCGCGGTAGGCCTCGGGATCGGGGTTCGAACGCGCGAGGGCAGGGTCGCGGTAGGCGTCCTCGCCCTCGATGAATCCCGCGGTTTCCTGTTCGAGGTTCGAACCGGAGAGCGCGAGCTTCAGCGTGCCGGCCCCCGCGGCCTGCGCCCACACCGCGTTCAGCTTCTGCTCGTCAAAGCCCGACGCGTCGCGCCAGCCGCCGTCGTCGGTCGCGTGCATGACGAGACCGAGCCCGCCGCCTTCACGATCGCGCGACGCCGCGAACCGCAGCCGGCGCCAGGCGTCGCTGCCGCCTTCGATCGCGACCCCGAGGACCGGGATCTCGTCCGGCATCGGCGGGATCACGTTGATGATCCCGTGCACGGCGCTCGAGCCGTACAGCACGCTGCCCGGCCCGCGCAGGACCTCGATCGCAGCCGCCTGCTCGAGGTTCACTTCGAACAGTTCGTTGACGTTGCAGGTGCCGACCGGCCGGATGGGGATGCCGTCCTCGAGCACCAGCACCGCCCCGCAGGCGCCGGCGCCCGTCAACACCGGAGAGCGCAGCGCCGTGAGCGATTCCTGGCCGCTGCCGCGCTGGATCATCGCTCCCGCGGCGCGATTGACGAGCTCCGACGGGTGCGTCGCGCCGACGAGCTCGGTGGCGCCCGCCGCGATGCGCGTCGCGCTGCCCGGGTAGGAAACGAGCGCGACGGGACTGCGCGTCGCGGTCACGATCACCTCGTCGAGTTCCACGGCGGACGCGGGGAGCGCCACCAGGATTGCAGCGAACGCGAAGTTCCGGCGTTTCATGGCGGTCGCATGCATCCGGTACATTATAGGATCGCGCAAGGGGACGCCCGCCGCGCCCGTGCTACCATCCCCTCGACCCGATGAGCGCCCCGACGTTCCGCCTTTTCCCGCTTTTTTGCCTGATGCTGGCGTGGCTGCCGGCTGCTTCTGCGGCGGCAGGCCAGGAAGTCGCAGCGGCCGACCCGGAGGCCGTGGCGACCGAGCGGCCGCGGATCGGGCTCGTGCTTTCCGGCGGCGGCGCGCGCGGCCTTGCCCACGTCGGCGTGCTGCAGGCTCTCGAGGAGTTGCGCATCCCGGTCGACGCCATCGCGGGCACGAGCATGGGAGCGGTCGTGGGCGGGCTCTACGCCTCGGGCATGACGGCCGACGAGATCGAAACGCTGATGCGCGGCATCGACTGGAACGTCGCGTTCCGCGACCGTCCCGCGCGCCACACGCTCAATTTCCGCCGCAAGCAGGATGACCGCGAGTTCCTGGTGCGCTTCCCGCTCGGCATCCAGAGCGGCAGCTTCCGCGTGCCGCGCGGCCTGATCCAGGGCCAGCGCCTGACGCAGACACTGCGCCTGGAGACGATGCCCGTCGCCGCGGTCGAGAATTTCGACGAGCTGCCGACGCCATTCCGCGCGGTCGCCGCGGACCTCGAGACCGGCGCGCGCATCGTGCTCGCGGGCGGCGACCTGACCGCCGCGATGCGCGCGAGCATGTCGGCGCCCGGCGTGTTCGCCCCCGTCGAGGTCGACGGGCGCCTGCTGGTGGACGGCGGCATCGTGGAGAACCTGCCGGTCGACGTGGTCAAGGGCATGGGCGTTGACATCGTCATAGCCGTGGACGTCGGCTTCCAGCCCGTCGGCCGCAAGGAGCTGACCTCCGCGCTCGCGGTCTCGAACCAGGCGGTCACGATCATGATGCAGCGCGAGACGCTCAGGCAGCGCGCGCTGCTGTCGCTGAACGACGTGCTGATCGAGCCGGACCTCGAGAACCTGCAGTCCACCGACTTTGCGGCCGCCGAGCGCACCATCCGCCTCGGTCTCGCGGGGACGCGCTCGAACGCCGGGCAGCTCGACCGCCTTTCGCTCGACGACGCGGCCTGGCAGTCCTATGTCGCGGCGCGAAGCGGCCGCGAGCCGGCGCAACCGGTCGTGCACTTCGTGCGCACCGACGAGCGTTCGGAGCGCTACAGCGAGCGCATCGAGGCCGAGCTCGGTCCCGTCATCGGGCAGCCGCTCGATCCGCAGGCAATGGACGAGCGCCTGTCGCACTTCTACGGCAGCGACAACTTCGAGGCGCTCGACTACCGCCTCGTGCACGAGGGCGTGCTGACGGGGATCGAGGTCAGCGCGCGGCGCAAGAGCTGGGGCCCGAACTTCCTGCGCTTCGGCCTCGAGCTGCAGGACGACTTCCAGGGCGGCAACAGCTTCAGCGCAGGCGTGCGGGCCCAGGTGATCGAGGTCAACCGCTACGGCGCGGAATGGCAGAGCGACCTGCAGGTCGGCGCAAACCCTTTCTTCCGCACCGAGTTCTACCAGCCGATCGGCTACACCTCGGACTGGTTCGTCGTGCCGCGCCTGCTCGTCGAGCGTCAGAACTTCGACATCTTCGAGGGCGACCGGCGGCTCGCGACCTACCGCGTTTCGAGTAGCGAAGCCGAGTTCGACTTCGGCCGCGAGTTCGGCAGCTGGGGCGAGCTTCGCGGCGGCGTGATCGTCGGCGAAGGCAATCGCCACCTGCTGGTCGGCGACCCCGACGACCCGGCCCTGCCGCCGCGAACGCGCTTCGACCGCGGCGAGTTTATGGCGCGCTTTTCAATCGACCTGCTCGACGACGTCTACTTCCCGCGTGACGGCGAGCTGTTCACGCTGCAGTGGAACGGCCCGCGCGAGAGCCTCGGTGCCGACGTGAATGCGGACCGGGTCTCCTTCGACTGGACCCACGCACGTTCCCGCGGGCGAAACACGCTGGTCCTGTCGGCCGCGGGCGGCGCGCACGTGTCGGGGCCGACGAACCAGGTCCAGGACTTCTACACGCTCGGAGGGCTCTTCGACCTTTCAGGCCTCGCGCCGGAAGAGATCAGCGGGCCCCATTTCGGCATCGCGCGCGCAATCCTCTACCGGCGCATCGGCAGTGGGCAGGAGGGCCTGTTCGACGTGCCGACTTACGTCGGCTTCTCGGTCGAACTCGGCAACGTCTGGCAGCGCCGCAGCGACGTGAGCGTGGACTCCGCCCTCGTCAATGGCGCCGCATTTCTCGGCTTCGACACGCTGTTCGGGCCGATCTATGTCGCTGCCGGCTTCGGCGAGGGCGGCGACCGCACGTTCTACCTGCTGCTCGGCCGCATCCGCTGACGGGGCTCAGGCCGGTGGGGAGACTTTCTCGTAGATGACGGTCGGCTCGTCGCCGCGCCGGGAATAGAGGTGGCGGCCGGACATGTCGGCCAGCGCTTCGTCCCGCTCGCGCTCGGTCGCGAACCAGTGGAATTTATGCCAGCCGGCACCGACGAGGCGGGTGAAGGGATCGCGCGCACGGAGCCTCGCGCGGATGCCGTAGGGCCGCGCAGCCGGGGGCGGGGCATTGAGGTTGTGCTCGTGCGCGATCGCCATGCGCGCAATGCGAGATCAGTTGCCGGGCGGTTCCGTGCCGGGCTCGGTGTCCGGCAGCGGATAGGTCTTGGCTTCGGCCGGGGGCGGTGCCGTCGCTGGATCGGTTTCCTTCGCAGCCTGATCGTCGGCGACCGCGGCCGCTGCGCCGCTTGTCAACTTCGTGACCTCGGCGACGAGCGCCGGCGCGGGCGGCGGCGGCGGTGTCTTGCTGCCGAGGATGGTCGCCGCGCTCGGTTCGCCGTAGAAGCGCTTGTTCGCCTTCTTCCAGATGAAGATGCCGTTGCCCTCGAGCGAAACGCCCGCAAAGAGCCCCTGCGACTTCGAGTAGGCGTAGACCTCGGCGTCGAAGGTCAAGCTGGTCGAGGCCATCGCCGTGCGGCCGACCGGGCCCGCTGCGACGGAAGCGTCGGCGCCGAGCGTCAGCTTGCCGTCGGTGATGCCCTCGACGCTCTCGCGCGTCGTCAGCACGAGCACGATGTCCGAGACCTGGCCGCCGGCCTGGAAGCCCCAGCTGCCGCCCCCAGACGAGACGAACACCGGGTTGCTCCACGTGCGGTCTTCGTTGCGCACCATCATCACGCCGTTCCCGAAGCGGGCGCCGAAGATGAGGCCGACCTTCACGTTGGCAGGCAGGATGACGATGCCTTCGGCGCGGGAGAGCAGGAGGTCGGGGATGCGCGTGTCGGGGATTCCCTGGAGGTCGCGCAACACCGTCAGCGACCGGTCGATCATCGTCTCCTCGTCGGACGCGGCGTGTGCCGGCAGGGAGAGGAGGCTGGCAGCGAGCAGCGCGCCAAGGACTCTGGGGATCAGCTTCATGTTTTCATTCCTGTGCAGGGCCCACCCGCTAGTGTAGCCGTTGTGCGACGGTCGGATCATCGTCCACACTGATGGCGCAATGATGCCCCGTTTCAGCCTCGCGGTCACCCTGCTTCTCGCCGCCGTCGGGCCCGCGCGCGCCGACTGGCATGCGCGCGAAGAAGCGATCATGGGCACGCGGATCTCGGTGGAGATCTGGCACGAGGACGCCGCCGCCGCGGAAGCGGCTATCGAGGCCGTGATCGCCGAGATGCACCGCATCGATGCGCTGATGTCGACGTACAAGCCCGAGAGCCAGGTCTCGCGGGTGAACCGCGAGGCGGCCGCCGGCCCGGCGACGGTGGAGCCGGAGCTGGCGAGGCTCGTCGCCCGGGCGCTCGAGTTCTCCGCGATGTCCGGCGGGGCCTTCGACATCACCTATGCGAGCGTCGGCTACCTGTACGACTACCGGGCCGGCAAGCACCCGAGCGATGCCGAGATCGCGGCGGCGCTGCCGGCAATCAACTGGCGCCACGTCGTCGTGGATTCTTCCGCGTCGACGATCCGGTTCCTGAAGCCCGGGGTCCGTATCGACCTGGGGGGCATCGCGAAGGGCCACGCAGTCGACTCCTGCATCGCGCTCCTCGCGGCGCGCGGCATCCGGAACGCAACCGTCACGGCGGGCGGCGACAGCCGGATCCTGGGCGACCGCCGCGGGCGCCCATGGATCGTCGGCATCCGCCACCCGGACGACCGCGAGCGCGTGATTGCGCGCATCCCGATCGAGGATGCGGCGATCTCCACGTCCGGCGACTACGAGCGGTTCTTCGACGAGGACGGCGTGCGCTACCACCACATCATCGACCCGAAGACGGGCAAGAGTCCGCACGGGGTGCGAAGCGTCACGATCATCGCGCCGACCTCGACGCTCGCCGAGGGACTCACGAAGAGCGTCTTCATCCTCGGGCCGGAGCGGGGCATGGCGCTCGTGGCCGGGCAGGCCGACGTCGATGCGGTGGTGGTCACCGCGGAGGGGAAGGTGCTCTATTCGCGTGGGTTGGCACCGCCGTGACGAGGAGGGGACGCGCACCTTCAGCGAAAAGCGTGCAACAGGGAAGCGCCGGCGTTGCGCTGAAGGTGCGCGTCCCCTTCGGCAGGCGCTAGAACCATCCTGAGAAGTAGACCCGAATGACGTCGGCGTCGAAGGTGTAGAGCGGCTCGGTGCCCGGCGCGACGCCGGTCACCCGCAGGTCGTGGAAGTCGTCGTAGTCGAAGCGCATGCGGTCGTAGCGCAGGTTGAGCGACGACTTCTCGAGGAACGAGAGCATCGAAGACTTGAACGCGTAGGCGACGCCGAAGCCGAGCGTGTGGCTCTGCATCGACGCGAGCTCCTTGTCTCGGGCGAGGAAATTCTGGAAGTCCGCGCGCGGAAACAGGTCGGAATAGAACTCCGCCGCGCTCTGCGTGTAGAAGCGGTAGTGCACGTCGAAGGTCCAGTCGTCGTCCAGCGGATGGGTGTAGGAGACCTCGGCCGTGTGGCCCTGGATCTCCCAGGTGTCGTTATAGAAGCGGTAGTCGCCCTGCAGCGCCGCGCGATGGGGCAGGTACCAGCGGCCGCGCAGCGACAGGGCATTGCCGGTGCGCGTGCGCGGGTAGACCTCGGACTGGTACGAGTAGCCGAGCGCCGCTTCCGGGTCGACGTAGCGGGCTTGTCGATAAGGGTTGTTGAGGAAACCCTCCTCGGTGATCGTCTCGAAAGACAGCCCGAGGACGAGGTTCTTCGTCGCAATCTGCGAGATGTCGACGCCGTAGATTCTGCGGTCCACGGAATCCGAGAAGGTCGCGTCGCCGCGGCGCGTGACGTCGTCCCAGCCGCGCGAGAACACGAGCGAAACGGTCGTCAGGTCGCCGAACATGTCCTGGCTGATCGACAGGCTCGCGGTGTCGGCGTTGTAGTCGTTCTCGTTCGAGTTGCTGAAAGAGGCGGCATAGGTGACCTTGCCGCGCAGGTACTCGAAGCCGACGCCGTACTGCGTCCGCTCCTCCTCGTAGGGGCTCGCCGTCGTGATGACGTCGATCGAGGCCGACGACACCATGTCGACGTAGTAGCTCGCATTGACGGCGTACTTCTCGGCGAACTTCTTGCGCACCAGCAGCGACGGCCCGTCGATGGTGACGCCGCCGCCGTCGTAGTAGTGGTACAGGAGGTCGGCGCGGTCGTCCGGCAGCACTGCGCCGAGCGCCGTCGCTGGCAGCAGGACGAGCGCGACTGCGGCCCTGCGGATCAGTTGCATCCGCAACCGCCGCCCGCGCCGCCGTTCGCGCCGCGCGAGCCCTCGCGCGAGTCATACACGTGCCGCATGTAGGAAGACGACACGGGATCGCGGTCCCAGGCCATGATCGGGTCCGCGAGGTTCTCGCGCTCGTAGGGCTTGACCCAGGGCTCGAGGCGCGAGCAGCCGCTCGCGGCGACGAGGAGCGCTGCCGCGATGACGTGCGCGATTCTCACGCCTTTTCCCGGAGCGCGGCGCGGATCTGCTCGATGTACTTGGCCTCGTCGCCCGGCTTGTAGGCCCGGTGCTGCCAGCGCACGCGGCCCTGGCGGTCGACCAGCACCGTGGTCGGCATGGCGCTGACGCCGTACTTTCCGCTCACCGTGTTGTCGGGATCGAACAGGATCGGGAAGCTCGCCGGGGTCGCTGACGAGGAACTTCTCGGCGTCCGCCTTCTCGCTCTCGACGTTGATCGCGACGAGCGTGAATCCCATCGGCTTGTACTTCGCGTAGATCTGGTCGAGTGCCGGGAACTCCTGGCGGCAGGGCCCGCACCAGCTGGCCCAGAAGTTGATCATCACCACCTGGCCCTTGAGGTCCGCGAGCGACACCTGGCCGCCGGCGCGGCTCGCGAGCGAAAACGGCGGCGCAGGCACTGCGCCGTCGGTGGCGGCCGCCGGCCAGGTGGTCGCGAGCAGCGCCGCGGCCAGCAGGGCAATCGGGAATCCGGGGATCGTCTTCATGAGTCCTCCTCAGAAGAACGCCGTGAGGCCCAGCGTCGCTTCGTAGTTGTGCGTCGACTTGTTCCGGCCCAGCACGTCGACGTCCATGATGTGGTCGCGCATGTCGAGGTGCACCGCAAGCCAGTCCCGGATCAGCACGCGGGCCCCGGCGCCCGCCGTGATCGTGAAGCGGTCGGCACCCGCGAACCGGGTGGCGCCCGCGCCGAGCGTGAGGTAAACCGCGCTGTTGTAGGCGCGCTTACCGCCGAGGAAGATCTCGCCCGGTAGCGCATTCCAGCCGAATCCGAGGCTGTAATAAGTGAATTGCCTCTCACTGTCGGTCAAAAGCGGCGCGCCGCCCGAAAGCCGCTCGAAGCTCGACAGGCCCGCGTCGCTCGTGCCCGCGATCGCCTCGGCGAAGAAGTCCTCGCTGAGGTGGTAGGCAATGCGCGCGCCGTAGACCACGTTGACCTCGAAATCCTCGACCGAGAGGGAGCCGACGTAGGCGCCGGCCTCCCAGTTCTCGGTGTCGATCTTCGCCGTCTCGATATCGCGGCGCTCGACCTGCGGGTCGATCACGACGGGCGATTCGCCCGCCTCGGGCGGCGGCGGCGGCTCGGCCTCGGGCGTGTCGTTGCGCCAGGGCATGTAGGAACAGCCTGACGCCAGCAACACGGCGCTCAAAAGAAGAATGCGAATCCGATTTTCCATTCGACGTCTTCCTCGTTCTCGTCGCGGTCGGTGAAGACCACGTACTCCTTGACTTCGCCGCGCACGATGAAGCGGCGCGCCATGTACGCGCGCACCCCGATTCCTGCGTAGGCGACCTGGTCGGTGCGCTCCTCGGTGCCGACGAGCGTGCCCTCGGGCCGGATGCGGATCATGCCCGTGCCGATCGACAGGAACGGCTGCACGCGCCATTCCGGCACCGGCACGTGCGTCACGCCTATGCGTCGCGTACTGGCCGTCGGAAAAGTTGCCGAGGATGTGCGCCACCGCGAGCTCGGCGGCGAGGTGCTCGTTGAAGGCGTACGCGCCGTACACCGTGACGACGTTGGCGCCGCCGTAGTCGCCGAGCAGCAGGCCGACCTCGCGCCGGTGGGCGCCGAAGTCCTCGCGCGCGGGATCCTCGATCGCAAGCTTCACGCCCGCAGGCAGCAACGTCTGTGCGATCTGGCCCTTGTGGACCCAGCCTTCGCGGCCGTCCGCGTCGACGACCTGGAACCAGTCGGTGCGGCGCGTCTCGACACGCACGGACTCCCCGCGCTCGACGACGTGGAACACCGGAAACCCGCGGCCGGGGCCGGTGCGCAGCTCGAGATAGGGGTCGGCCACGGTCACGCTCGGCCCCTCGGCCCGGGCAGTCGTGATCGCCGTCAGAAAGATCAGCAGCCCGCAGGCCGCGAGCCGCGCCATAAAGTCAGTTGACCGGAGCCATGAACGGGTCGTTGTAATACTGCCCACCGATGTCCAGCCACTCGGCGATCAACCGCAGTTCCGCGGGCGTCAGCCAGTCCGCATGCGTGCCGCCCGCATCGAAGCGGCTGAAGAACCTCGTCGACGCCCGCGCGCCGCCGGCGCTCATCGAGGGCGCGACCGGCACCGGCACCAGCGTCGGCTCCCCGGTCACCGGATCCGACAGGGCCCGGCACCAGGATGTCCTGCAGCGCGCCCATGTTAACTTCCTGCGCGTTGTCCGTGAACAGGAGTTCGCGATACGACACGAGGTGATCGGCATCGTCCGGCGACGCGCCGCCCGAAAGATCGAGCTGCCCGGCCGGCACCTGCACCGCGCCCATCGCGTCGACCGGGCCGTGGCAGGTCGTGCAGGTGTTGTCCTGGACGAGGTTGCCCATGTTGTCGAGCACCAGGCGCGGCACCGACCAGACCGGGTGGACGTGGTCCGGGAAGTGGATCGTGATGCGGCAGTTCGCGTTCCAGCCCGACTGGCAGGCGGCCGAGGTCGGCGCGGGTGTCAGCAGGTCCGCGTACCGATACGCGAAGGGCGCGTCGGGCGCGCGGCCGGACGCGATCGGGTCGGTCCAGACGTCTTCGTACATCACGTCCACGGACGGCAGCAGCGCGGCGCAATCGGTCTGGCAGGAGATGCGCGCGCGCGCCTCGGCCATGGTTTCACCCTGCTCGGCGAAGATCGCGGGATTCGAGTTCGGGAACGGCAGGCCCGTCGTCGCCGCGCCGCTGTTGACCGCGACGAAGAGGTTCTCGCGCCCGTGCGACACGGCGGGATCGCCGCCCGGCTGCGCGCCGGCGGGAATGTGGCAGCCGTTGCAGGTGAGCACCTCGCCGGCGCGAAGCTGCAGCCAGTTGAGGTGGCGCGGGCTCGTGCGCCGGCCGGACGCATCGAGGATGCCGATCCCGAACGGCACGCCGGCCGGCACCTTGATGCGCACGGAGCCGTCGGGCTCGACCGGGGCGTAACCCAGGATCTCGCGCATGCCGAGCCCGCCCGCGGCGCCGAACGCGGACCCGCGGAAGTCGCGCACCTCGTCGTCGGGCAGCCCGACCGCCTTCTCGATGCGCACGAAGCGGGCGGGGCGCTCGTCCGCGGTTGTCTGGACCGGGTCGATGAGCGATGCGTAGCCGCCGGGCGCGACGTCCGCGCCGTCCAGGTCGTAGACGCTGCGGATGTTCAGGATGCCGACGTTCTCGGCCGCGAGCACCGGGTCGTAGTCGACGCCGGCGACCGCGTCGATGATCACCGCCGGCAGCGGCGACGCGCACCGCGAGCGAAATGACCTCCGTGTAGCGGATTCCCTCGACCGGCTGCAGCACCGGGCGCTGCGTCCCGTCGTTCGGGTCGTAGAGCCAGACACCATATAAAGGTGGCGCGGGCTCGAGCGAAGCGTCCTCGAGGTTCTCCTGGGTGCAGGGGAGGGTGCGGCCCTCGTCGTCGTTCAGCCGGCACATCGTCCAGGTCGACAGCATGCGGCCCGTGCCGTCGCGCAACGGAAACACGGACGAATAGCGGCCGCCCGGGGAAAGGCCGGGATCGGTGCGGACGTCGCTGACCGACAGCCGCAGCTGGGCGGGGCCCGGCAGCCCCAGGCTGTCGAGGTCCGCCTGTTCGATCTCGACGAAGGCCGCGCTGTCGATGGTGACGACGTCACCGCCCTGTTCGCTGCCCTGGAACGGCTTGATGAGCGCGACGACGCGGCCGTCCTCCGCGGGACGCGGCTGCAGGAACTGGACGGCGGCGGTGCCCTGCACCGCGGCGGCGGTCGGGCCGCCGCCGGTCCCGGTCGCGTGGCTGTTGGCGCCGTAGAGCAGCTCGAGCCCGCTGCCGTCCGGGTTCACCGTATACAGGTGTATCGAGCTGCCGCTCGCGTTCTCCCAGCGGCTGAACACGATGCGCCCGTCGTCGAGCACGTCGGGGTCGAGGTCATGGCTCTGGTTGAAGGAGATCTGGCGGATGCCGGAGCCGTCCGCGTTCATCACGTGGAGCACGAAGGCGTGCTCGTTCTGGTCCTCGTCCTGGGCGGCGAACTGCGGCTTGCCCTCGTCGATCAGCACCGCCTTCGACTGCCGCTGCCGCGTGGACGAGAAGACGATGCGGCCGTCCGGCAGGTAGCGGGGCGCGACGTCGTGGCCTTCCTCGGCGACGATGTCGGAAGCGATGACGCGCCGGAGCACGTCGGTGGTGCGGTCGTACTCCCAGATGTTCCAGGTCGGCTGCTCGCTGTCCATCGCGCCGGGGATCAGCGGCATGCGCATCGCGAACACGACCTTCGTGCCGTCGTACGAGCCGTCGATGTCGCGCACGTCCCACAGGCCGCCCGTGACGCGCTCGGTGATGTTGACTTCCGGCACGTCGGGTGCCGCGCGGTCGCGCAGCCACACGTCCGCGCCCGCGGTGAAGGTCTCGAGCTCGCGCACGTCGATGTCGTCGAGCTCGGTCAGGTCTGCGGGCAGGGGGCTGCGCACGTACGCGACCGGGACGTCGAGCACGACCGGATCCGGCGACTGGCCGCTGCCGATGTTCACGTCGCCGTCGTGCCCGGTGGCACAACCGGCGAGCGCGACGGCGGCGAGCGACAGAATCCGCGATGTCGTATTCGTGACGGGCATCTCAATTCACTCCGGTCGGTACAGGCGTTACTTCACGACAGAATGCGGTCACACGACTGCGTCACGGACCACAGAAACCATCTGGTATCCCCTGAATACAAGCATTTGCACGCAGATCGACAGGTCACGCTTCGAGCCTACCTTGACCTGGGTCGCGGGTGAATGTCGCGGTTCAGAGACATTACCCACCCTGAGACCCGCCGATATATTCGCCCGCAGTTCGGAAAGCTGCGAGCGAGTGGAGCACGGAAATGCATTCGTCGCGAGAAGTTGAAAGTCCGTTCGTGAAGCGCCTCGTCGCAGTCGTGGCGCTCGCTGCATGCGCGGCATCCGCGCACGCGGGCCCGCGCGAGCAGGCGAAGCGCATTCACGACCGCATCGCGGGCGTACCGCCGTCGGCTGCGGTGCTGACCCAGATGGAAACCGAGGTCGCGGGCGGTGACGCCGAGGCCGCGGCCATGATCGCGATGAACAATCCCGCGTTCTACTCGGTGACGCTGAAGAACCTCGTGACGCCGTGGACCAACCGCGAGCAGACCGTGTTCGCCCCGCTCAACGACTACACCGCGACGGTGATCGGCATCGTCCGCGACGACCTGCCGTTCAACGAGGTGCTTTCGGCCGACGTCCTCTACGTCGGCGGCGGCGGGCTCGGCCTGCCTGCCGTTTCGGCCTCGAACAACGATCACTACGAGCAGATGGAAACCCTCGGCGTCAACCTGCTTACCGGCCTCACGCGCACGACGCAGTCCGGGGTCTACGGCACGCCTGCCACGGCCACCGCCGGCGTGCTGACCTCGCGCGCCGCGGCGCAGTCGTTCTTCATCGCCGGAACGAATCGCGCGATGTTCCGCTTCACGCTGCTCAACCACATGTGCCGCGACCTCGAGGAGGTGCAGGACACTTCGCGCCCGCCCGACCGCATCCGCCAGGACGTGAGCCGGAGCCCGGGCGGCGACGCGCGCCTGTTTCTCAACAACTGCGTCGGCTGCCACTCGGGCATGGACCCGATGACGCAGGCCTTCGCGTACTACACCTTCGACGAGGCGCAGGGACGCATGGCCTACACCGGTGGCAGCGTCCAGCCAAAGTACTTCAACAACGACACCACGTTCGCCTTCGGCTTCCGCACGCCGGACGACGCCTGGGAGAACCGCTGGCGCGCCGGCGAGAACTCGCTGCTCGGCTGGGACTCCTCGCTGCCGGGCTCGGGAACCGGCGCCAAGTCGCTCGGCGCGGAGTTCGGCGCGAGCGACGCGTTCGCGACCTGCCAGGTCGAGAAGGTTTTCCGCACCGTCTGCCTGCGCAACCCGCAGGACGAGGACGACCGCAACCAGATTGCGTCGATGTCGAATTCGTTCCGCTCGAGTGGCTACCGGCTGAAGCAGGTCTTCGCCGACGCCGCCGACTACTGCAAGGGCCCGTGAGGGACAGACGATGAAACGCATCGCCAGCATTCGTACGCGCGTCCTCGCCGCCCTCGTGCCGGCGCTCATTCTGCTCGCGCTCGCGGGCTGCGGGGGCGGCGCCTCGACCGACGAGAACCCGGCCACCACGCCGCCGCCGCCCGCCGGCTATACCGGCCCGCCGCCGGCGAGCCAGGACGTGCAGGCGTTCAAGCTCAACGTCTGGGACAACCTGCAGGCGTCGAACCGTTGCGGCCAATGCCACGGCACCGGCGGGCAGGTCCCGAGCTTCGTGCGCAGCGACGACATCAACCTCGCTTACGAGGCCGCGAACGGCGTCGTCGACCTGGGCAGCCCCGGCGACTCGATGATGGTCACGAAGGTTGGCGGGGGACACAACTGCTGGCTCGCGGCGGACTCGGCCTGCTCCGACCAGCTCACCGTGTGGATCCGCAACTGGGCGGGCCAGACGCTTGGCGGCACCCGCGGCGCGCCGCTGCAGCCGCCCCCGATCAAGGAGGTCGGCGACAGCAAGTCTTTCCCGGCCGGTTCGGCGCTCTTCGGCTCGACGGTTTACCCGCTGCTCGAGCAGTACTGCTCGCGCTGCCACTCCTCGGGCTCGACGACGCCGCAGTCCCCGTTCTTCGCCGAATCTGACGTCGCCGCGGCCTACGCCGCGGTCCGCGCCAAGATCAACCTCGACTCGCCGGACCAGTCGCGCCTCGTGGTGCGCCTGCGTAACGAGTTCCACAACTGCTGGACCGACTGCGCCACGGCCGCGAATGCCATGGAAGCGGCGATCCAGGACTTTGCGGATGGCGTGCCGCTGACGGAGGTCGACCCCAACCTCGTGATCTCGAAGGCGCTGACGCTTTACGACGGCACGGTTGCGAGCGGTGGCAACCGGTTCGACAACTCGGCGATCGCGCTTTACGAGTTCAAGACGGGCACCGGCTCGGTCGCCTACGACACGTCTGGCGTCGAGCCCGCGCTCAACCTGTCCCTGTCCGGCGCCGTGAGCTGGGTCGGCGGCTGGGGCATCGACCTGCGCGGAGGCAAGGCGCAGGGCACGACTGCCTCGAGCCGCAAGCTCCACGACCTCATCAAGGCGACGGGCGAGTATTCGATCGAGGCCTGGGTCGCGCCCGCCAACGTGGTACAGGAGATGGCGTACATCGTCAGCTACTCCGGCGGCACGACCGCGCGCAACTTCACGCTCGGCCAGACGATGTACAACTACGATTACCTGAACCGCGCGACGACGACCGACGGGAACGGTGCGCCGACGCTGTCGACGCCTGCGGCCGACGAAGTGCTGCAGGCGACGCTGCAGCACGTGGTCGCCACCTACAACGCTGTCGACGGCCGCCGGATCTACGTGAACGGCGAGCTGCGCTCCGAGGCGGACCTGGCGCCGGCGGGCCTGTTCACCGACTGGAACGACACGTTCGCGCTCGTCCTCGGCAACGAGGTCAGCAACGACCGCACCTGGCAGGGCGTGGTGCGCATGGTCGTCATCCACAACCGCGCGCTCACGCAGGGCCAGATCACGCAGAACTTCGACGCGGGCGTCGGCGAGCGCTTCTACCTGCTGTTCTCGGTGTCTCACCTCGTTGACGTGCCGCAGAGCTACGTCCTGTTCGAGGCCAGCCAGTTCGACAGTTACTCGTACCTGTTCAGCCAGCCGGCCTTCATCAGCCTCGACGACGCCGCGGACCCTGACCAGATCCGCATCCAGGGCGTGCGCATCGGTATCAACGGGGCCGAGGCCAGGGTGGGGCAGGCCTAC
Source organism: uncultured Gammaproteobacteria bacterium (assembly GCA_963728615.1). GTDB lineage: Bacteria > Pseudomonadota > Gammaproteobacteria > Steroidobacterales > Steroidobacteraceae > SCUD01. Next base: position 311,752 of record CAVSKQ010000003.1, on the reverse strand, counting down.
GCGCCCCTCAACCGGACGGTCAACGCGGCCGGCTACTCGCCGGAGACAGGGTTCGCGCTCTCGGGCCTCGGCACGGTGGTCGCGCTCGACAAGGGCCCGTCGGCGGACGAGTTCTTCCTGAGCTTCGAGCGCATCGCCGACAACAGCCACGCGCACGTGGAGCCGGCGCCGACGCCGCTGTCGCCGCCGCCGGACGCCGACCCGGCCTCGGAGATCGGCCTGCGCACGTTCGAGGAGATCTCGGCCTCCATGTCCGCCATGACGGGCATCGCGACGACGAACCCTCGCGTCGCCGAGACCTACAACCGCGTACGCGAGCAGCTGCCCACGGTCGAGAACATCGAGGGCTTCCTGTCCTCGCACCAGGTCGGCGCCGCGCAGCTCGCGATCGAGTACTGCAACGAACTGGTGGACGACGGCGGCCGGCGCGCCACGTACTTCCCCGGATTCAATTTCGGCGAAGCGGCGGCGACTGCCTTCAACTCGCCGGCCAAGCGCGCCCAGATCACGGGACCGCTCAGGACGCGCGCAGTCGGGACGGGGCTCACGACGCAGCCGGACGCGGCGGAGATCTCCGCCGAGGTTGACGCGCTGATGGGGCTGCTCACGTCTTGTGGCGGCGCCTGCGCCGCGGACCGCACGGAAGTCGTCGTCAAGGCGGCCTGCTCGGCCGTAATCGGCAGCGCCAGCACGCTGCTGCAATGAGGATCTTGCAACGATGAAGAGAAAATCGCGCCGACGCGCCCTGGATGTCAACGCCCCGCTGCGCCAGCCGGATCACCCGCGGCCGGTCACGCGGAGGCAATTCGTCTCGCAGGGCTTCGTCGCGGGAGCCGCGACGATCGCCGCACCCTCGATCTTCGGGCTGTTTGCCAACCCGCGTGCTGCCTACGCCGACCTTGCGCCGGACATCGAGGCGCTCAAGCAGAGCTGCGGCATCGCCGTGCAGGGCGCAGGCAAGATCCCGTTCATCTGCATCGACCTCGCCGGCGGTGCGAACATGACAGGCTCTAACGTGCTGACGGGCGGGCAGGACGGCCAGGAGGACTTCCTCTCGGTCGCCGGCTACGCCAGTCTCGGCCTGCCGGGCGACATGGTGCCGAACGCGCCGAACCCGGGCAGCCCGACCAACGACTTCATCGAGCGGCGCCTCGGCCTCCTGTTCCACCTCGACAGCGCCTTCGCGCGCGGCATCCTCGAGCGCGTCAGCGTGACGACCGCCGCGGACGTCAACGGAGCCGTCATTCCGGCCCGCTCCGAGAACGACACCGGCAACAATCCGCACAACCCGATGTACGGCATCTTCCAGGCGGGCGCGGAGGGCGAGCTGCTGACCCTGATCGGCTCGGAAAGCTCCGAGTCGGGGGGCAACTCGATGGCGCCCGCGTACCTTCTCGATCCGTCCGTCCGGCCGACCAAGGTCGACCGCACCAGCGACGTCACCGGCCTCGTCGACACCGGCAAGCTCGTCGGCCTGCTCGACCAGGACGACGCGGTGCTCGTCATGGAGTCGATCCAACGGCTTTCGGACGACAAGCTCGCGCGCGTCAGCACCGGGATCACGCGCGACGCACTGATCAAGGATCTCGTCCGTTGCGGCTACGTGAAAGCCGCGGACCTTGCCGACCGGTTCGGCAGCCCGGCCGAGCTGAACCCCGAGCTCGACCCGGACATCGTCGGGCCCGCGGGCATCTTCACGCGCGCCGAGTTCGACAACGACGACGAATTCCGCAAGACCGCCGCCGTGATGAAGCTCGTCATCAACGGCTACGCCGGCGCCGGTACCATCACGATGGGCGGCTACGACTACCACGGCCAGGGCCGCGCGAGCGGCGAGCTGCGCGACCTGCGTGCGGGTCGCTGCATGGGCGCCTGCCTCGAGTACGCGGCGCGCCGCGGCGTGCCGCTGATGCTGTACGTCTTCAGCGACGGCTCGCTGTCGGCGGATGGCGTCGTGGACAACAGCGCGGACGGCCGCGGCAAGTTCGACTGGTCGAGCGACGACCAGCAGACGGCCGCCTCGTTTTTCCTGGTGTACAACCCGGGCGGCCGCGCGCAATTGTTCACCGGTGACAACCGGCCGCCGGAACAGCACCAGCAGCTCGGGTGGTTCCGGAACGACGGCTCGGTCGAGACGGCGAGCAGCCCGGCCGCGAACAACGTCAACCTGCTGGTCGAGACCGTGATCCTGAACTACATGGCGCTCCACGGGGAGCTGGGCCAGTTCTCGGCGCGGTTCCCGGGCCATGGCCTCGGGTCGGCAGCGCTGCAGGAAAGCCTGGTCGCGTTCGATCCGATCGTCACCGGCACCATATAGTGTGACGTGCGCCGAGATCGCGGGCGCGCCTTAAGTAAACATATCCCGTGCCGGATTGGCCGGCGTCATGTTTCGCGGGGTCACCATGGAAACACGCCAGCATCGCCGGGGCGCGGGAACGCGCCTCGCAATGGCCGGGTTCCTCGCTGCGATCGCGCTCGCCGCGACGGCGAACGAGGGTCCTTCCGCGCCAGATTTCGCGCTGGCCTCCACGGCCGGCACCAACTATCGCCTGTCGGAGTACCGCGGCGAAGTCGTCGCGCTGGTGTTCTGGGCGAGCTGGTGCGGCGACTGCCGGGCAGAGCTCGAGCGCTTCGAGCGCCTGCGCCGCACCTACGGCAGCGTGGGCTTCAACGTCCTCGGCGTGAACCTCGACACCGAGCCCGGGCGCGCAGCGGCGATCGCGGGCGCCGCCGGCATCGGCTACCCGGTGCTGCTCGACCAGGGCCAGGACGTCAGCCGGACCTATCGCGCGGACGACCTGCCGCTGATCGTGCTCATCGATCGCCACGGCGCGATCCGCGCCCGCCACGAGGCGCTCGACGAGCGCGAGGAACGCGGACTTCTCGTCGACCTGCGCGACCTGATTGACGAATAGGCGGGAGCGACCATGAAATCGGCATTCATCACCCTGCTCGCGGCCATCGCGGTCTCGATGCCCGTCCTCGCCGATGACGCGGCGGGCACCGCGGCGGAGGCGCCCGTCGAGCGTTCGGCGCTCGACGCCGAAGTCCAGTCGCTGAGGCGCGAAGTCATCGACCTCAACCGCGACCTGTTCATGCTCGAGGAAGACCTGCTGTTCCCCGCGAGCACGCAGGTCGCGGTGTTCGTGTCGATGGACGTCGGCACGTTTTTCGCGCTCGATTCCGTGCAGCTCAAGGTGGACGACAAGGAAGTCGCCAACTACCTCTACACGGAGCGTGAGCAGGAGGCGTTGAAGCGCGGCGGCGTGCAGCGCCTGTGGCTCGGCAACCTGAAGGCCGGCGAGCACGAGGTGACCGCCTTCTTCACCGGCCAGGGTCCGCACGCGCGCGACTACAAGCGCGGCACGACGCTGAAGGTCGAGAAGGGCGTCGGCGCGAAGTACCTGGAGCTCCGCATCAGCGACAAGGCCACGAGCCTGCAGCCCGAGTTCGTGGTCAAGGTCTGGGAGTGAGCGGTTGCTGCGCCCACTCCTCATCCTCGCGGCATTCGCGCAGGCTTCCCTCGCCGCACCATCGGTAGAGCAGGACGCCTTTTCGGGCCTGCCGGCCGTGAAGGTGCAGGACCTGCACTACGGCGACGTGCTGTTTCGCTTCTACCAGCAGGACTATTTTGAATCTCTGGTTCGTCTCGCGGCCTACCGCGACCAGGGCCGGCTCACCGCGCACGCGCGCGACGCCGAGCTGCTGCGCGGCGGCCTCTACCTGTCGCTCGGCCAGCACCGCGAGGCGCGCGACATCTTCGAGCGCCTCCTCGCGGACCCGGCGACGCCCGCGGACGTGAAGAGCCGCGCGTGGTTCTACCTCGGCAAACTCCTCTACGCTTCCGGCGAGTACGAGCAGTCCGACCGCGCGCTGCGCCAGTCGGCCGGCAACTTGCCCGAGGAGCTGGAGGCGGAGCGGCGCCTGCTCATCGCGCAGGGGCTCCTGTACCGGAAGCGCTACGACCAGGCGATCGCGGAGCTTTCCAACTGGCAGGGGCCGCGCTACTGGCTCCTTTACGGGCAGTTCAACCTCGGAGTCGCGCTGGTGCGCGCGGGCGAGCCGGCCCGCGGACTCGCGCTGCTCGACGGCGTTGGCAGCATCGAGACGAAATGGCCGGAACTGATGGCGCTGCGCGACAAGGCCAATCTCGCGATCGGTTACGCGCGCCTCCAGGCTGGCGAGCCTGCGGCCGCGCGGGCCGCCCTCGAGCGCGTGCGGCTCTCAGGCCCGCAATCGAGCAAGGCCCTGCTCGGCGCTGGCTGGGCCGACGCGGCGGCGCAGAAGTTCGAGGCCGCGCTCCTGCCGTGGCAGGAATTGCAGGGCCGCAACCTTCTCGATGCCGCCGTGCAGGAATCCTACCTCGCCGTGCCCTATGCCTACGCCGAGCTCGGCGCGATGGCGCAGGCGGTCGACGTACTACGAGCGCGCGATAGCGGCGTACGATGCCGAGCGCGTTCGGATCGGCGAGTCGATCGACGCGATCCGCTCGGGCGAGCTGCTGGCGTCGGCGATGAAAGCGCCCGGCGACGGCCGCGAGGGCTGGTTCGCCCAGATGGCGACGCTGCCGGACTCCCCCGAATCGCGCTACCTGTATCACCTCCTGGCGGGCCACGAGTTCCAGGAGGGCCTCAAGAACTACCGCGCGCTCGACGCGATGGGCCGGAACCTCTCTGCCTGGTCGGACAGCCTCGGCGCATTCACCCACATGGTGGAAACGCGCCGGCAGGCGTTCGAACAGAAGCTGCCCGCCGCAGACGCCCGGCTTGCGACCGTCGACGTCGCGACGATCAATGGCCGCCGCGACGAGCTGCAGGGAGAGTTCGAGGCCGCCGTTTCATCGCGCGACGTCGCAGCGCTCGCCACCGCGAAAGAGCGCGAACAGCTCGCGATGCTGGACGAGGTCGACGCGGAGCTCGCCCGCCCCGCAGCTGACGCGAGCGACGAAATGTCACGCGCATCATGGGATGGGGGGCGGTGGCGGGCCGCGGCTACGGACCAGAGAGGTGACGCCCGCGAAAAGGCGCGCCTGGCGCGCGGCGTGCTGATGTGGAAGCTCGATGCCGCGTGGAAGGTCCGCAGCTGGCAGGCGCGGCGCGCGCTCCGGGAACTGAACGCCTCCGTCTATGACGCGCGCACGCGCGAGACCGCGTCTAGCCACGCCCGCGTGGGTGCGCCCGAGCGCAACGCAGTGCTCGGCCGGCGCGTCGGGACGCTGGCGCCGAGGGTCGACGTGCTCATGCTCCGTGTCGAGAACGCCAAGGGCGTGCAGGCCGGGCGCCTCGCGGACATCGCGGTGCGCGAACTCGAGGAGCAGCGCAAGCGCCTCGACGAATACGCGATCCAGGCGCGCTACGCGCTCGCGACGATCTACGACCGCGCCGCGGCCGGCACCGGGCCCGCGAAGCCCCGGGGGACGGCGCCGTGAGCCGCGCTCTCGTCGCCGCGATCGCGCTTGCGCTCGCGCCGCTCGGGGCACTGGCCGGCAAGGCGCCGCCGCCGCCGACGCTCAAGGACCTGAAGCGGCCAGCGCCGGAGATCCGTTCCGGCGAGACCGTCGCGCCCGATCCCGACCGCGCCAAGGAACTGTACCGCCGCTTCCTCGAGCTCGAGGGCGGCGACCCGGAGCTTCGCACCGAGGCCATGCGGCGGCTCGGCGACCTGCAGATCGAGGCGGGCGACAGCGCGCGCGGCGAGACGGCAGGCATGGGCGAGGCCGAGACCCGCGAGGCGATCGAGATCTACACCCGCCTGCTCGAGCAGGAGCCGGACTACGAGCGCGCCGACGTCGTGCTCTACCAGCTGGCCCGCGGCTGGGAGTCGCTCGGCGAGGCGGACAAGGCGCTCGGCTACCTCGATACGCTGGTCGCGAAGTACCCGGCGAGCCCGCGCCTGGACGAGGCCCAGTTCCGCCGCGGCGAGATCCTGTTCAGCGCGAAGCGCTATCCCGAGGCGCAAAAGGCCTACCAGGCCGCGAGCGCATTCGGCGCGAAGAGCGAATTCTACGAGCAGAGCCTGTACAAGCTCGGCTGGTCGCTGTTCAAGCAGTCCGAGAACGAGGCGTCGTTCGACCCGTTCGTGCGCGTGCTCGACCTGAAACTCGTGGATCCCGCGCTGCCCGGCGGAATCGCGGATCCGGCGACGCTGCCGCGTGCCGACCGCGAACTCGTGCAGGACACCTTCCGCGTGCTGTCGATCGGCTTTTCCTACGTGGAAGGACAGGAGACGCTCGACGACTTCGTCGCCGCGCGCGGCGAGATCCCGTACGCCTTCATGCTCTACGCGGAGCTCGGCGATCTCTACGTCGGCAAGCAGCGCTACACGGATGCGGCGGACAGCTACCGGGCGTTCGTCGACCGCTACCCGAACCACGAGCGCGCTCCGCTCCTGCAGATGCAGGCGATCGAGGCCTACAAGAAGGGCGGTTTCGCGCAGCTCGTGCTCGACGGGAAGAAGGAGTTCGTCGAGCGTTACCGTCTCGGCAGCCCGTTCTGGGCGGGCCGCGCGCCCGGGCAGTATCCGCGGGTCGCCCGCGAGCTGAAGACGAACCTGACCGACCTCGCGCAGTACTACCACGCCGAAGCGCAGCGCTCGAAGAAGAAGCCCGACTACCACGAGGCGGCGCGCTGGTACCGGGAGTTCCTCCAGTCGTTCCCCGACGACCCGGAATCGGCCCGCACCAACTACCTGCTCGCCGAGACGCTGTTCGAGAGCGAGGACTTCCGCGCTGCCGCCACCGAGTACGAGCGCACGGCATACGCATACCCGTTCCACGACGGTTCGGCGGAGGCGGGCTATGCCGCGCTCGTCTGTTACGAGCGCGAGGCGAAGTCGCTGGATGTGGCTGCGGGGGCCGCGTGGAACCGCCAGCGACTCGAAAGCCAGCAGCGGTTCGCGGTCACCTTCCCCGCGCACGCGGAAAGCGCGACGCTCCTGACGCGCACTGCGCGTGAGTACTACGACCTCAAGGACCTGCCGAAGGCGCTCGAGGTCGCGGGGCTCGTGCTCGCGCGCCAGCCGCCGGTCGATGCCGCCATGCAGCGGACGGCGTGGACGGTGACCGGCAACGCCCAGTTCGACACCGGCCGCTTCGCCGACGCCGAAGGCGCGTACCTGCAGGTGCAGTCGCTGCTCATGCCCCAGGATCCGGAAGCATCCGCGGTCACCGAGCGGCTCGCGGCCGCGATCTACAAGCAGGGCGAGGCGAAACAGGCGGCGGGAGACGCTGCCGGCGCGGTGGACGACTACCTGCGCGTCGGCCGGCTCGCTCCGGGCGCGACGATCCGGGAGACGGCGGAATTCGACGCCGGCGCGCTGCTCGTGTCGCTCGAGGACTGGACGCGCGCGATCCCCGTGCTCGAATCGTTCCGCGCCGGCTACCCGTCGAGTGCGCACCAGACCGACGTCACGCGCAACCTCGCGCTCGCTTACCTCGAAGGCGGGCGCATGGGCGAGGCGGCGGGCGAGTTCGAGCGCATCGCGTCCTCGGCCGCAGAGACACCCGAGGTGCAGCGCAACGCCCTGTGGCAGGCGGCGGAGCTTTACGAGAAGTCCTCGCAGCCGGCGCGCGCCATGGCGGCATACGAGAGCTACGTCGCGCGCTTCCCGGCGCCGCTGCCGGAGGCCCTCGAGGCGCGGCTGAAGCTCGCCGACCACGCGGGGACGGCGGGCGACTACCTCGGCCGGCGCAAGTGGCTCGAGGGCATCGTCGCCGCCGACCGCGACGCAGGTGGCGCGCGCACCGACCGCAGCCGCTACCTCGCCGCGGTGGCGACGCTGGAGCTCACCACGGCGTCGCGCGACGCGTTCCAGTCCATCCCGCTCGTGGCGCCGCTCAAGGAGTCGCTCACCAGCAAGAAGTCGGCCATGGAACAGGCACTGGCGGGCTACCAGCAGGCCGTCGGCTACGCGGTCGCCGAGGTGACGACCGCGGCCACCTACGAGATGGGCGAGCTGTACCGCCGCCTGGCCGCGGACCTGATGACGTCCGAGCGCCCTGCAAACCTCGACGCGGACTCGCTCGAGCAGTACGACCTGCTGCTCGAGGAGCAGGCCTTCCCGTTCGAGGAGAAAGCGGTCGAAGTCCATGAGGTGAACGCGCGCCGGGTGGCCGACGGCCTTTACGACGAATGGGTGCGCAAGAGCTACGGGGTCCTCGCGGAGGTCGAGCCCGCGCGCTTCGGCAAGCAGCCAGAGCCCGAGCCCTTCGTGGCGCAACTGGAGCTGCCTGCGCCGGCCGTTTCGCCGGTGCCTCCGGCGCCGGTCGTCGAGATGCCGAAAAAGGGCCGCAAGGCAGACGAGGCTCCCGCGGTCGCGCCGCCGCCGGCGATCGCGCCGGCTGCCGAGCAGCAGTTCGCGAAGGCAGTGCAGCTCCTCGAGGCCGGAGACTTCGCAGGCGCACGGCCGCTCCTCGAGTCGCTCGTCGCGAGCGAGCCCGTGCTCGCCGCGCCCGCGGTCAACCTCGGCATGCTGCATGCGCGCGAGCGGCGCTGGAGCGAAGCCGAAGCGGCCCTGGCCGAGGGCTTCCGGCGCGATCAGGCCTCTGCGGTTGCGCTCAACGAGCTTGCCGTCGTGCAGCGCGAGAACGGGCGCTTCAAGGATGCGGAGGCCACCTATCGCCAGGCGCTGGCCGCCGACCCGGCGCACCTGCGCACGCACCGCAACTTCGCCGTGCTGCTCGACCTCTACCTGTGGCGTCCGGCCGAGGCGCTGCAGCACTTCGAGACCTACGTGTCGATGTCGGGGACCGCGGACCGCCAGGTCTCCGGCTGGATTGCCGAACTGAAGCGCCGCGTCGGCGACGTCGCGCAGACCGCCGGAGTGCAGCCATGAAACCGAGCCTGACGATCCTCGCGTCGCTGTGCCTGCTCGCATCTGCGGCTCGGGGACAGGAGCCGCCTGCGCCGCCGGAAGCACCCGCGGAGGAGCCGGCCGTGAGCGTCGCCGATCCGGCCCCGCCGGCGGCCATGGACCACCTCGAGCTCGATCCCACGGCGATCACGGGCAACCGCGAACTGCCCAAGGTCATGGTGATCGTGCCCTGGAAGAAGGCGGACCTCGGTGACCTGACCGGACGGCCCGCCAACAGCCTCCTGAACGAGGTGCTGGAACCGGTAGACCGCGAGGTTTTCCGCCGGGAACTGCGTTATTTCGAGGCCCTGGACGCGAAACCCGAGACGTAGTCCCGGTTTTCATAACGCGCCAAACGGCACCCTAAGCCCCTTAAAGACCCCACCTGGAGCAGCCCCATGCAATCCCTGGACATCGTCCTCAACTTCTTTCGGGAGGGAGGCTTCTTCCTCTACCCGATTGCCCTGGTGTGGGTGATCGGGCTCGTCATCGCCTTTGAGCGGTTCGGGTTCATCCTGCGGGTCGGCGCCGGCAACCGGAAGATGTGGTCGCAGGTGCAGCCGCTGCTCGAGGGCGGCAGGTTCCGCGAGGCGCTCAGCGCCGTGTCGAACTCCGAGACCGCGCTCGCGCACATCATGCGTTACGGCATCACGCGCATCCAGACCGCGCGGCGCCGCGACGACATCGAGAAGGCGCTCGAGGAGAGCCTCGTCGAGGTGATCCCGAGGCTCGAGAAGCGCACGCACTACATCGCGTCGCTCGCCAACATCGTCATGCTGATGGGCCTGTTCGGCACGGTCATCGGCCTGATCGGGGCCTTCGCTGCGGTCGCCCAGGCGAACCCGGCGGAGAAGGCGAGCCTGCTCGCGGCCTCCATCTCGGTGGCCATGAACAACACCGCGCTCGGCCTGATCGCGGCGATCACGCTGCTGCTCGCCCACCTTTACCTCGAGACCAAGACCACCGAGATCGTGGACAGCCTCGAGGTCGCGTCGGTCAAGTTCCTGAACGCGCTGAACGAGCGCAAGATGGATCCCGAGTCTCAGCAGGAAGCCGCGCGCCAGCCGCAAGCCCACCGGCCGCTCGAGCCGGGCGTGAGGGGCGCCCGCGCATGAGCGGATCGCGCATCGCCCGGCGGCAGTCGCGCAACCACGCGCGCTACCGCGGCAGGAACGACATCAACATCGTCCCGATGCTGGACGTGATGGTCATCCTGATCTTCTTCCTGATCTTCACGGCGGTCTTCTCGAAGATGAACATCCTCGAGCTGAACCTGCCGGTGGACGGCGGACCACCGCCCGAGCTGCCGGCCGTGCTGGAGCTGGAAGTGATCGTGCGCGACAGCGTCATCGAGGTCGCCGACCGCAACACGGGGCTGTTGCAGCGGTTGCCGAACCTCGAGGGCGGGGCGGACTACGCGGGGCTGTCGAACTACCTGCGGCGCGTGAAGATCCGCTTCCCCGGGAAGAAGGACGCCACCGTGCTGCTCGAGGCGGACATCCCGTACGACGCGATGGTCCAGACGATGGACACGATGAAGTCGTTCGACACCGAGCTCGAAGGGCAGCCGGTGCGCGGCGAGCTGTTCCCGGTGATCTCCGTCGGCGACGCGCCGATGGCAGCCAGGATCGCGCAGCGATGATCTCGGCCCGGCTCAAGCAGAACCGCAAGGTCGGTGGCCGCGGGCGAAAACGCGCCGGCGGGAGCTCGCACGGCATGTCCTCGCTCATCCCGATGATCGACATGCTGATGATCCTCGTCGTCTACCTGCTGGTGCACGCGGCCGACTACGAGATCCTGCCGAACACGAAGAGCATCCAGATCCCGCAATCGATGTCCGAGACCAAGCCGCGCGAGACGGTCACCGTGCTGATAACAAAAAACACGATGTTCGTGAACGGCGCCGAGATCGCGAGCGTCGAGGAGCTGCGCAGGCGCCAGGACGCCGTGATCGAGCCGCTGAAGCGCGTGCTCGTCGCGGAGGCCGGCAAGCGCATGCTCAAGGACAAGGACGACCCGACTTCGCACGAGGTCACGGTGCTCGCGGACAAGGACCTGCCGTACAGCTTCCTGAAGACGATCCTCTCCACCTGCACGGCGGCCGAATACGGCACGGTCTCGCTCGCGGTGCTGGAACGCGAGCTTGCGCATCGCAGCCCGGGCGCGGCCTGAGGAACCCGCCGTGACCGCGCTTGCCGCCAACTACCGGATCTTCGACCTGCCTTGGACGCCCGACGAGGACGAGCAGCAGCGGCTGAAGAAAACTGCGCGGACGCTGCTCCTCGTATTCGCGGCTATCGGCATCCTGATCCCCCTGATCCCGATGTCGGAGCGCGCGCCGCCGCCGCCACTCCCCGACGAGGTGATGAAGCTCGTGCTCGAGCCGCCACCGCCGCCGCCGCCCAAGCCGGAGGCGAAGAAGGAGGAGCCTCCGAAGCCCGAAGCGAAGCCCGAGCCCAAGCCGGTCGAGCCGCCGAAACCCGTGGATCGCAGGGAGGAGGCGCGCAAGAAGGCCGAGAACGCGGGCCTGCTCGCGATGAAGGACCAGCTCGAGGACCTGCGCGAGGCGCTCGAGCCGACCCAGATGAGCTCGGCGCCGATGATCGGCCGCGTCGAGGGCGAAAGCCGCGCCGAGCGTTCGCTCGTCACGTCCCGCACCGGAGTCGGCAGCGGCGGCATCAACACCGGAAAGCTCTCGTCCGGCTTCGGCAGCGGCCCCGGCAACCTCAAGGGCCACGCAGCCGGAACGGCCGTGCCGTCGTTCGCGGACAAGATCGGCGACGACAGGGCCGCGGCCAGCCGCACCGGGTCGGGCGGCCGGGCCTCGCGCAGCCGCGAGGAGATCGAGATCGTCTTCGACCGCAACAAGTCCGCGATCTACGCGCTCTACAGCCGCGCGCTGCGCGAGCTGCCGGAACTGCAGGGCAAGGTGGTCGTGCAGCTCACGATCGCCCCGTCGGGCGAGGTGACGGACTGCCGCGTGGTCTCGTCCGAGCTGAACGACGCCGAGCTCGAGCGCAAGCTGGTGGCCCGCATCCGCATGTTCCGCTTCGAAGCGAAAGAAGTCGAAGCGATGACGACCACCAAGCCCATCGAGTTCTTCCCGGCCTGACCCCAAACGGCTACCATTCGGCTCCCGCCACCAGCTGGGGCCGCCTGGCCGTGCACATCGAAAAGAACCGGGTCGTGAGGCTCGACTACACCCTGCGTGACGAGCAGGGCGCCGTCCTCGATTCCTCGAGCGGCCGCGGTCCGCTCAGCTACCTGCACGGCAAGGGCAACATCATTCCGGGCCTCGAGCAGGCCCTCGCCGGCAAGTCCGCGGGCGACAAGCTCGACGTCACCGTGCCGCCGGAGCAGGGCTACGGGGCGCGCGACGAGCGGCTCGTGCAGATCGTCGCGCGGGCGAAGTTCGGCGAGGTCGCCGGCCTTGCGCCCGGCATGCAGGTGCGGGCGAACGGTCCGCAGGGCCCACGGCTCGTCACGGTGGTGCGCGTCGACCGCGACTTCGTGACCGTGGACGGCAACCACCCGCTGGCGGGCCGGACGCTGCATTTTTCTGTCCAAGTGACCGAGGTCCGCAAGGCGACGCACGAGGAAATCACCCACGGGCACGTGCACGGACCGGGCGGCCATCAGCACTAGTTTGCCGCCCCGGGGGGCGCTTCCGTGATCCACCGGCAAGACCTGCAGTTTCCAGAAAAGGACACGGCGCTCCGGGAGGACGTGCACGCGCTCGGCGGCCTCGTCGGCGAAGTGCTGCGCGACCAGGGCGGCGAGCGCCTGCTGGCGCTGGTCGAGGGTGACCGAGTTGCCGCCATCGCCAGCCGCGAGGGACGGACCGAAGGCCCGGTCGAGCTCGTCGCGCGCGCGGCCGGGCGCGACGCGGGCGACGCGCGCGACCTGATCCGCGCGTTCAGCACCTGGTTCGAGGTGGTCAACCTCGCCGAGCGCGTGCACCGCGTGCGCCGGCGCCGGGAATACCTGCTGACCAGCGACCGCCCGCAACCGGGCGGAATCGGCGACTGCATGTACAAGCTGAAGAGCGCCGGTTACGACGCGCAGAAGGTCCTCGAGCTCCTGTCCGGCGTCACCATTTACCCGGTGTTCACGGCGCACCCGACCGAGTCCACGCGCCGGACGATCTTGCGCAAGCACCAGCAGATCGCCGACATGATGATCGAGCGCCTCGACCCGACCCAGACGCCGTTCGAGCGCCGCTCGGTGTGGGAGCGCATCCGCATGGAGGTCACGTCGGGCTGGCAGACCGAGGCGCATCCGCGCGAGCGGCTGACCGTCGCGGACGAGCGCGAGCACGCGCTCTTCTACCTCGCCGAGGTGATCTACCGCGTCGTTCCCGCGCTCTACGAGGAGATCGCGCTGTGGATGCAGACCGTGTTCGGGCTGCCGCCGGAGCTCGGGCGGATGCCGCTGATCCTGCGTTTCGGCAGCTGGGTCGGCGGCGACATGGACGGCAACAGCGACGTGCACGCCAAGGCAATCCGTGAATCGCTCCACCGCCAGCACCAGCGCGTCATCTCGGCGTACTTCCAGGAATGCCGTGCGCTCGCGGACAGGCTCTCGCAGAGCGCGGGGCGGGTCGGGACGAGCGCCGAGATCGAGGCGCGCATCGCCGAGTACGACATCCTCGTGCCGCAGGCGCGCGAGGCGACATCGACGCGGCACGACCGCATGCCCTACCGGATATTCCTTGCGCAGGTGGGCGAGCGACTGCGCATGACCTATGACGGCCGGCCCAACCACTATGAGTCGGCGGACCAGTTCGTGCGCGACATTCAGCTCCTCGCGTCGAGCTTGCGCGACAACAACGGCAGGCATGCCGGGCTCTTTCCCGTCGAGCGGCTGCTGTGCCGCGCGCTGACGTTCGGGTTTCACCTCGCGACACTCGACGTGCGCCAGCACGCCTCCGTTCACCGGGAGGTCGTCGCGCAGGGCCTCGGGCGCGCGGACTGGGGAGCCCTCGCCGCGGCGGACCGAAGCGCCGCCATGTGCGCCTCCATCTCGCGCGACCGCGGGCCGGCGGCGGGATTCGACGCGGTCGGCAGGCGGACGCTTGCCGTGTTCGAGGCGATGCAGCAGGGCCGCAACAGGTACGGCGAGCGCGCGGTCGGCGACTACATCGTCAGCGGCACCGAGTCCGCGGACGACGTGCTGTCGGTTCTGCTGCTCGCGCGCTGGGCCAGCGTCACCGACCGCACGCTCGGCGAGGTGCCCCTCGACGTCGTGCCGCTCATCGAGACGGTCGGCGCGCTGGAAGGCGCGGGACCCTTGCTCCGGTCGCTGCTCGCGGAGCCGAGCTACCGGCGCCACCTTGCGGCACGCGGCCGCCGGCAGACCGTGCTGCTCGGCTACTCGGAGGGCAACCAGGCGATCGGCATCGCCGCATCGCGCCACGCCATCTACCAGGCCCAGGTCGAGCTGATGGCCGCCGCCGCGGAGGCGAGCGTCGACCTCACGCTCTTCTACGGACGCGGCGGACCCGCGAGCCGTGGCGGCGGGCCGCTCGAGCAGCTGGTGGAGAACGCGCCTGACGGCGCGACGCGCGGGCGGCTGCGCGCGACGGAGCAGGGCGAGGGCATCAGCAACAGCTACGGGCTGCGGCGAATTGCGCTGCGCAGCTTCGAGAAGGCCGTGTTCGCGGTTGCGATGGACCGCATCGAGCCGCCGCGCGCGGCGGCGCGCGAGCGCGAGCTGCGAGCGTTGATGGGCAGCATCGCCGCGGCGAGCCGCGCGCGCTACTGCGAGCTCGTGCACGGCCAGCCGGGATTCACGCGGTTCTTCCGCGAGGCGACGCCGATCGACGTCATCGAACGCATGCTGATCGGCGGGCGCGACGCCCGCCGCGACGGCGAAGGCATCGGGTCCGTGAAACCCGTGCCCTGGGTATACGCCTGGACGCAGAGCCGCCACGTACTGCCGGGCTGGTTCGGCATCGGAACCGGGTTCGAGGCCGCAGCGCGCGAGCACGGGGCCGGCAGCCTCGAAAAGGCCCTCGCCGACTGGTCTTTCCTCGCGAACCTGGTCGAGAACGTCGAGCTCGACCTGGTGCGCGCGGACCTCGAGATCGCGGTGCACTACGAGGGGCTCGCCGGCGGCGACGCGGCCGCGATCTCCGCCGAGATCCGCCGCGAGCACGCGCTCGCGACGCGCTGGGTCACCGCGATCCAGGGCGAGGCCAACCTGCTCGACAGCAGGCCGGCGATGCAGCGGGCCGTCGTGCTCCGCGCGCCCTATGGCGACCCGATGCACCTGATGCAGGTAGACCTGCTGCGCCGCTGGCGCGCAGGCGGACGCGAGGACGCCGGGCTCTTCGACGCGCTGCTCGCGAGCGTTTCGGGCATCGCGCTCGCGCTGCAGGTGACCGGATGATGGCCGGGCAACGCAATGTCCTCGTCTACTGCGCCTCGAGCCACGCCTGCAACGGGGCCTACCACGACGTTGCCCGCAGGCTCGGCGGACTGCTCGCCGGAGCGGGGTGCACCGTCGTTTACGGCGGCGGCCGCGCCGGCTCGATGGGGGCGCTCGCGGATGGCGCGCTGGCCGCGGGCGGGCGCATCGTCGGCGTGATCCCGAAGTTCATGGTCGACCTCGAATGGGGACACGACGACCTCACCGAATTGCACGTCGTCGAGGACATGCGCACCCGCAAGCACGAGATGCTGACGCGGGCGACGGCGGTGGTGGCGCTGCCGGGCGGGACCGGGACGCTCGAGGAGCTGTTCGAGGCGATCACGCTGAAGAGGCTCGGCCTCTACCTCGGGCCGATCGTGGTCGTGAACAGCGGGGGCTACTACGACCCGCTTCTCGCCCAGCTCGGGTCGGCCATCGGCGAGCGCTTCATGGACGCACGCCACGAGTCGATGTGGACAGTCGTCGAGAGCCCCGAGGAGGTGCTCGACGCGATCGAGTCCGCGGCCTCCTGGGGCGCGGACAGCCGCGATTTCGCGGTGGTGCGCTGATTCGGATAAAATCGGCGCATGAGCAACGAACGGCCCCTCGAAGCGCAGATGAGCGCGGACTCGCTCTACCGCGAGGACGTCTTCACGGACCAGCGCGTCGGCACCATCCGGCGCATGACGCCGGTCAAGTCCGACGGCAGCGACGACCCGTCGCGCCCGCTGGTCTTCGTCGGGCAGGCGACGGTGATGACGCCAATGGGCTCGCTGCCGCTGTCCTTCGAGCTGCCTGCGAAGACCCTCGCCGAGGCCGTGACCGAATTCGGGCCCGCCGCCCAGCACGCCATCGAGGACGCGGCGCGGGAGCTGCAGGAGCTTCGCCGCCAGGCGTCGTCGTCGATCGTCATCCCGGAAGCGGGTGCTGCGTCGCTGAAGGGGATGGGGAAAGGCGGCATACAGATACCGTAGCGGTTCGTCGGAAGGGGACGGTCCCCGTTCATCACTGCCGCGGCTTCGCTACTCGTAGTGCCTGGCCAGCCAGTCCTGCACTTCCTTGTAGAAGTAGCGGCTGTTCTCGCCCTTCAGGATCCAGTGGTTCTCGTCCGGGAAGATGACGAGGCGGCTCTCCACCTGCTGCCGCTGCAGCACCGTCCAGAACTCGAGGCCGTTGTTGTAGGGAACGCGGTAGTCCCGCTCGCCGAAAGTCACGAGGATCGGGGACTTCAGTTGCTTCGAATGCCAGAACGGGCTCTGCTCCTTCCAGACTCCCTTGCCGTCCCAGGGCGGGCTGCCGAGGTTTCGCTCGCGTGAGTACGCGATGTCGCTCGTCGTCCACTGGGTCTTGAGGTCGTAGAGCCCCGCGTGGCTCACGAGCGCGCGGTAGCGGTCGGTCGACACCGCGAGCCAGTTCGTGAGGTGGCCGCCGTAGCTTGCGCCGCCCGCGGCCTGACGAGTCGCGTCGATGTAGGGAAAGCGCTTGATCGCCTCGTCGGCCGCCCGGTTGATCTCGCCAGCCGGGCCCTTCAACGGGTCGCCTTGGATCGCCTGCGAGAACGCCTCGCCGAATCCGGTCGATCCGGTGTAGTTCGTCATGAGCACGACATAGCCCGGCGCGGCGAGCAGGTGATAGTTCCAGCGGATGAAGAACTCGTCCTTGTACATGGTGTGCGGGCCGCCGTGGATCAGCACGAAGAGCGGGTACTTTTTCGCGGGATCGAACCCGGGCGGCAGCGCGATCATGTTGTGGATGCGCCGGTCCTGCCTTCCCTCGATCCAGAATTCCTGGATCGGCTGCCAGTCGATCGCGGCGACGCGCTCCGCGTTGAACGTCGAAAGCACCTGGCGCGCGCCGCTCGCGGCATCGATGCGCGCGACCTCCGGCGGGCTCACGGCGCTGCCCCAGTTCGCGACGATCACCGGCGTGCCGTCCGCGCCCCCGACCTGCAGTCCCGCGTAGCTGCCCGATTCGAGCCGTCCGAGCTCGCGCGGTTCGCCGCCCGTCGCCGGCACGGCGAAGATGCGGTCGTGGCCTTCGTCTTCGGCGACGAGGTACACCGTCTCGCCATCGCTGCTCAACTGGAACGACTCGACGGAACGGTCGAAGCCCGGCGACACCGGGCGCGGCGAGGGGTCGGCCCAGTCGAAGCGCACCAGCCGCTCGAGGTTGTAGACGAACCTGGTGTGCGGATCCGAGCGCGCATAGAGCGCCGAGCCGTCGGCCGCGAACTTCGGCTGCGAATAGCTCGCCTCGTCGCCGGTCAGCCGTTGCGGCTCGCCGCCGCCCGCCGGCATGACGTAGATCGACTGCTGCACGTCGGCGCGAGCGGCCTGGTCGCGCGCCGTCGTCGCCGTGAAGACGATGGTGCTGCCGTCCGGCGACCACGCCGCCTCGAGCTGCTCGCCGTCGTTGTCGAGGTCGCCGCCGAATCCTCGGGCGTTGCGAAGCTCGCTGCCGGCGAGCAGGTCGCGCGCCAGCGACTCGCCGTCCAGTTCCTGCAGCATCAGCGTCGGGCGGCGCTCGTCGAGCCAGCGGTCCCAGTGCCGGATCGGGAAGCTGTCGAAAGTGCGCGCGTTGTACTTGCGCGCCTTCTTCGCGTCGATCTTCGCCTTGTTGTCGGCGTCGCTGACCGCGCCCGGGTAGGTCATGCTCGCGAACAGGAGGGCCGCGCCGTCCGGGCGCCAGAGGGGCCGCGAGGCGCCGGTCGACACGTCGGTCACGCGTTCCGCTTCGCCGCCGCCCGCGATGTCGAGCACGAGGATCTGCGGCTCGTCATGGCCCTCGCGCTTCGCGGAGAACGCGACGCGCCGCGAGTCGGGACTCCAGGCGACGCCGGTTTCCGGGGCCGCGGAAAACGTGATCTGCCTGGGCAGAGCGCTGCCGTCCGCCGGGACCAGCCACAGGTCGCTCGACTTGTCCTTTTCGTCGTATGCCGGCTCCGTGACCTGCATGACGACGAGGCGTCCATCCGGGGACAGCGCGGGCGCGCCGACGCGCTTCATCAGCCAGACATCCTCGTGTGTAATCGGTCGGCGGTCGGCATCCTCCGCAGGCGCGGCGGTGGTCGCGAGGCATAGGGCGGCGATCAGGCAGTGCGCTTTCATGCGTTTCCTCGGTTCATGAACGCCACTGGCGCGCGCAGACGTTCTGCAGCTGCCAGGGCGAATCGGGGATGAGGTCCTCGCTGAACAGCTCGCCGCGGCCCTGCAGCGGAGTCCAGTCGGTGTAGGCGCCGACGAGCGAGCCGAGGTAGGGCCGCGCGATCTCGAGCACCATGCGAAAGTCGAGCTGGTCGGCCTCGCGCAGTCCTGCGCGCGGGTTTCGAATGGCCCAGATCGTCGCCCCGAGGGCGCCGGCCGCGACCTGCAGGCAGGTCGCATTCGTGTACGGCACGTGGCGGCGCGCCTCCGCGATCGAAAGCTGCGAGCCGAACCAGTAGGCGTTCTTCGCGTGGCCGGCGACCAGCACGCCGAGCTCGTCCATGCCGGTCACGATCTCGGCGCGGATGATCCGCCGCGTCGGCTGCGGCGTCCAGCCACGCCCCTCGAGCTCGAGCGTCGAGAGCATGGCGTCGTCGCAAGGGTGATAGACGAACATCACGGTCGGCCGGTACTCGAACTTCGCGCCCTGCCGCAGCGACAGGTAGTCCGCGATCGAGAACACTTCGTCGTGCGTCATCAGCAGGCCCTGGAAGCCGCCCGACGAGGGCAGCCAGCTGCGCGCGTAGGTGGCGCCGCCGGGGCGATGCAGGTAGACCGATCCGCAGCGAGGCCGGTGCCAGTGCGACCCGGCCGGTTTCTTCGGCTCGGTCGTGCCGATCGAGAGCTCCGAAGGCTGCATCAGCTCGTCCACGAATCCGTCGATCGACCACGTGTTGACGAACTCGTTCGGCCGCTTCGGCCGGTCGGTCGCCTGCGTGTCACGCTCGGAGACCTGGATCAGTGTCACGCCGAGCGCCTGTGCGAGGTTCGCCCAGCCGGCCTGGTCGGGGGGCACGTCTGCGGGCTTGCCGAGGCCGTGCGAGAGGTCGAGCAATGCCTGCTTCACGAAATGCGAAACGAGCCCGGGGTTCGCCCCGTGGTCGACGACGGCCGTCGGCGAGTCAGGCTTGAGCCGGCGTCCGAGCTTCAGCATCTCCTCGCGCGTGCGGTAGTTCGTGCGCTCGCGCATTGTGAGCATGGGATTGTCGAAGACGCCCGGCCAGGGCTCGATCGACGTGTCGACGTACAGCACGTCGTGCGATGCGCACCATTCGACGAGATTGAGGCTCGACACGTCCACCGACAGGTTGAGCAGGAGGTCGCCCGCCTTCAGCCGCCGCCGCAACTCGCGCTGGTACGTCGACGGCTTGAGGTGGCAATGCACGAACCGGGCGTGGTTCGCCGCGGCGAGCGCGCGCCCTTGTTCGCTCGCCTCGAGCACGGTGAGCCCGTCGTCCGGCAGTGACAGGTGCCTGCGCAGCAACGGCAGCATGGCCTGGCCGATGCTGCCGCAGCCGACCATCAGCACGCGGCCGGAGAACTCGGCGGTTTCGATGCGTTGTCCCCCCACGGCGTGACCCTAGCAAAGTGACGGCCCGCCTGCACGTTGGTGCATAATCTTCGTCATTCAAGCCCGAAGGAATTTCACGATGCGCCCGAGTGGACTGCTGCTCGTCCTGTTGCTGCTGCTCGCGTCCTGCGAACGGGAACCCGAATACGATCTCCTGCTCCGTGGCGGCACGGTCTACGACGGAACCGGCAGCGCGGGCTACGCGGGCGAGGTCGCGATCGAGGGTGATCGCATCGCCTACGTGGGTCCGGAGGCGCCGGGCCGCGCGCGGCGCGAGATCGACGCGACGGGCCAGGCCGTGGCGCCCGGCTTCATCAACATGCTGTCGTGGTCGACCGAGTCGCTCCTCGTCGACGGGCGCGGACAGGGCGAGCTGCGCCAGGGCGTGACGCTGCAGGTGATGGGCGAGGGGTTCTCCATGGGTCCGCTCACGCCGCCCATGAAGGAGGAGATGCTCGCGAGGCAGGGCGACATCAAGTACGCGATCGAATGGTCGACGCTCGGCGAGTACCTGGCGCTGCTCGAGAAAAAAGGCGTGTCGATGAACGTCGCATCGCTCATCGGAGCGGTCAACCCGCGCATCATGCAACTTGGCGAAGAGGACGCGGACCCGACGCCCGAGCAGCTCGCGGCGATGCAGGACGTCGTGCGGCAGGCGATGGAGGAGGGCGCGTTTGGCGTCGGCTCGTCGCTCATCTACGTGCCGGCCACGTTTGCCGAGACCGACGAACTGGTGGCCCTGGCGTCGACGGCAGCGCGTTGCGGCGGCATCTACATGACCCACATGCGCAGCGAAGGCGCGGGACTGCTCGAGGCCGTCGACGAGACCATCGACATCTCGCGCCGCTCCGGCGCGCCGACGGAGATCTACCACCTCAAGGCGGGCGGCCGCGAGTACTGGCCGAAGATGGACGGGGCGCTTGCCCGGATCGAGGCGGCACGCAAGGCCGGGATGCGCATCACGACGGACATGTACGCCTATACCGCGGGCGCAACCGGCCTCGATGCGGCCATGCCGCCCTGGGTGCAGGCGGGTGGCAACGAGGCCTGGTTTGCGCGCCTGCGCGATCCCGCGACCCGGAAGCGGGTCGTCGCGGAGATGCGCGCGGAGCCGGTCGGCTGGGAGAACCTGATGCGCGCGGCGGGCGGGGCGGAAAACGTGCTGGTCGTCGAGCTGCGCAATCCGGAGCTCAAGGCGAAGTACATGGGCAAGACGCTTGCGGAGATCGCGAAGCTTCGCGGCACGAGCCCCGAGGAGGCGGCCATGGACCTGGTCGTCGAGGACGAGACGCGGGTCGGCACCGTCTACTTCCTGATGTCCGAAGACGAAGTACGGCGCAAGGTCGCGCTGCCGTACATGAACTTCGGTTCCGACGCCGCGGCCCAGGCTGCGGAAGGCGTGTTCCTGAAGAGCGGCGCCCACCCGCGCGCCTACGGCAACTTCGCGCGCGTGCTCGGCCGCTACGTGCGCGACGAGAAGCTGATGACCCTCGAGGACGCGATCCGCCGCCTGACCTCGCACCCGGCATCGGTCCTCAACCTGCGCGACCGCGGTGGCCTCAGGAAAGGTTACTTCGCCGATGTCGTCGTCTTCGATCCCGCGAAGATCCAGGATCACGCGACTTTCGCGGAACCGCACCAGTACGCAACCGGGGTCTCGCACGTGATCGTGAACGGCGAGCTCGCCCTCGAGGACGGCGAGCCGACCGCGGCGCGGCCCGGGCGCTTCGTGCGCGGTCGCGCCTGGAAGGGACACGAGAACGGCGGCTGCCGCGCGTCAGCTTCCGAGTGGGACTGGCCCGAGGTCCGGTAGCATTGCCCACGGAGTTCCTCATCTTCGGCGTGACGCTCGCGGGCGTCGCGATCTTTCATCGGCGGGCCCTGCCCATCGCCGCGGCCGGGCTCGTAGCGGTGATCGCCTGGCAGTGGGCCTACTCGGGGTTTCCGGCGGGAACCGGCCTCTCCGGCCTCGCCGCACACTTCGCCCATGAATGGGTGATCCTGGCGAACCTGTTCCTGCTGCTCGTGGGCTTTGCGCTGCTCGCCGCACATTTCGAGCAGAGCGGCCTGCCCCAGGAGTTTCCACAATGGCTGCCGGACGACTGGACCGGCGCCATGGCGCTGCTCGCGATCGTGTTCGTCATCTCAGGCTTCCTCGACAACATTGCGGGGGCGCTGATCGGCGGCGCTATGGCGCATACGCTCTTCCGCGGACGCGTGCGTGTCGGCTACTTGGCGGCGATCGTCGCGGCGTCGAACGCGGGCGGGGCCGGGAGCGTCATCGGCGACACCACGACGACGATGATGTGGATCAGCGGCATTTCGCCGCTCGAGGTCCTGCACGCCTATATCCCCGCGGCGGTCGCTCTGCTCGTGTTCGGCGTCCCGGCGGCATTGGCCCAGCAGCGGTTTGCGCCCATCATCAAGGACCCGGAACCTGCGCTCGCGATCGACTGGCCGCGGGTCACGGTTGTCGTCGTCATACTGGCGAGCGCCGTGGCGGTGAACGTCGGCATCAATTCCCGGGCGCCGCAGCTCGCGGACCGGTTCCCTTTCATCGGCGTTGCGGTTGCGGCGGCCATCGCGGCGACTGCGGCGTGGCGCCGGCCGGATTGGCACATCTTGCCGGGAGCGATCAAGGGCTCGGTGTTCCTGCTGTGCCTCGTGGCGACCGCGTCATTGATGCCGGTCGAATCGCTGCCCGACCCCACGTGGCAAAGTGCCTTCATGCTCGGCCTGTTCTCGGCGTTCTTCGACAACATCCCGCTCACGGCGCTGGCGCTCAAGCAGGGCGGCTACGACTGGGGCGTACTGGCCTATGCCGTCGGCTTCGGTGGCTCGATGCTCTGGTTCGGGTCGTCGGCCGGCGTTGCGATCTGCAGCATGTTCCCGGAAGCACGCTCGACCGGCCGCTGGCTGCGCGAGGGCTGGCCGGTGGCGGTCGCCTACGCCGTCGGATTCGCGGCAATTATCGCGATTCTCGGGTGGAACCCGGGCGGCTAGCCGCCGCCTTTCAGCAACAGCGCATACCGGTGACCTGACCCGATGCGCGACAGCGGCGCGACCCTGGCAAGCTTGGCGCCGCCCGCGCGCGCGAGCGCGGCCACCTCGGCCCGTGTCATCGTCAGCTTGGGCGGCCCGCCGCGGAACGGATGTCGCAGGCGGTAGGTCAGGTTCTTGAGCGAGTAGCGGTCGAAGAACGTCACGATCACGAACCGGCGGGAGACGCGCAGCAGCTCGCCGAACAGCCGCTCGCGCTCGGACGACGTCGGCAAGTGGTGTGAGAGGCGTACGCAGACCGCACCGTCGACGCTGCGATCGCGGAGCGGAATGTGGAAGGCGGACGCCGTCATCCACACGCTGGGCGTGGGCAGCCGCGAGTGCGTCCGTCCGTACGCAACCTGGCCGATCGCGACGTCGGCTTCGATGACGACGTCGGCGAGATCGGCGAACCCCGGCGTCAGCCGGCCGCCGCCGCAGGGAATCTCGAGAATGGCTTTCGAATGGCCGAGCGGTTTCAGGAAGCGGCGGATCAGCCGGCGCTCGCGGCCCGTGACGCCGAGCTTGAGTGGCTTGCGCCGGAACTGCTCGTTGTAGTCCGCCGCGTTCGCGACGTCCTGGAACTCGGACTGGTAGGCGGTACTCTGCTCGGTCGCCTGTGGCAGGCCCCACGATTCCGACGCGCCGGTGATCGCGAGCCGCGGGACGCCGTCCTCGATCGGGTAGCGTGCATCGCAGCTTTCGCAGCGGATCCAGTCCGGGCCGATGCCGAGCGGGGCGCCGCAGAGCGGGCAGGCGAGAAGCGCGGCGATGTCGGAAATGCGGTTCAGCTGAGTCCGACGGCAACTGCGGGCTGGGAGACGGGCTTGCGGGACTCGAGCCAGGCCCAGAGCGCGTCCCACTGCTGCAACTCAGGGTGCACGCGCGCGGGATTCAGGTCGTGCAGGCCGAGGCCCTGCTCGCCGGCATAGACGTAGTGCTGCGAGTCGCGCAGCGTCGTCACGACCGGAATCTGCATCTGGTCGAGGAACCGCATCAGGGTGCGAAAGATGATCGTGTTCGGCTTGACCCGGTTTGCGACCACGGCGAGGCGGTTCTCGCGCCTCTTGATCTTGCCCGAGATCAGGAGGTGGCCGATGCAGCGTGAGCAGGCGTGGATGTCGGCGTCGGAGGGCATCACGGGCACGAGCACCGCGTCCGCGTCGCGTACGTGCTCGTTGAAGTCCGGCGGCTGCAGGGCGGCCGGCGTGTCCACGATCACGCGGTCCGTCCCGTGCGGCACGCGCAGGTGAAAGCTGCGGGTGACGTTGAGGGCGCGGGCATACGCTGCGATGCCGTGGATCGGGGGCTGGTGCGGCGAGCGTCTTTCGAGCCAGCGCGAGGCGGAACCCTGCGAGTCGAAGTCCATCAGGACCGGGCGGTAGCCGCGCGCCGCATACATGGCGGCGATGCCGGTCGCGATCGTGGACTTGCCAGAGCCGCCCTTGGGATTCAGAACGACGACGCGAAGCATTGCACCCCCCGATGCCTGCGAACCAGATTACGCTGTCTGGCGCGGCGCGCATATACTAGGCAAAAACACGTGCAAGTCCAATGAGTTACGCTCATAAACCTCGAATCGTCATCGTCGGGGCCGGGTTCGGCGGCATTGCGGTCGCGCAGGGCCTGCGGCAGCAGCCCGTCGACATCACCCTGATCGACCGGCAGAACCATCACCTGTTCCAGCCGCTCCTGTACCAGGTGGCGACGGCGGGGCTCTCGCCTGCCGAAATCGCCTGGCCCGTGCGCCACCTGATGCGGCGCCAGGCAAACGTGCACGTGCTCATGGGCGAGGTGACGTCGATTGATCCCGGGCGCCGGGTCGTGATGCTGGACGCCGGGCCGATTGCCTACGACCTGCTCGTGCTCGCGACGGGCGCGGCGCACGGTTACTTCGGCCACGACGAATGGGCAGAGCACGCCCCCGGCCTCAAGACGCTCGATGACGCCATCGGCATCCGCCGGCGCATCCTGCTCGCCTTCGAGCGCGCGGAGATGACCTCGAATCCCGCCGAGTGTGCGCGCCTCCTGACGATCGCGATCGTCGGCGGCGGACCGACCGGCGTCGAGCTCGCTGGAGCGGTCGCGGAGCTCACGCGTCGCGCGCTGGCGCGAGACTTCCGGGCCATCGATCCCACGCGAACGCGCGTGATCCTCATCGAGGCCGGCCCGCGCCTGCTCGCGAACTTCCCGGAGCAGCTTTCGCGCTACACGGCCGAGGCACTTGCGCGCATCGGCGTCGAGGTGAGGCTGGGACAGGCCGTGACCGACTGCACGGCCGACGGCGTGCAAATCGGCCCCGAATTCGTCCGCGCCGGCACCGTCGTCTGGGCGGCCGGCGTGCGGGCGTCCGCTGCGGCGAGCTGGCTGGGGATCGCGCCCGACCGCGCGGGCCGGGTGCCCGTCCTGCCGGACCTGCGTGCGCCGGGGCAGTCGGACATCTGGGTCATTGGCGACACCGCGTTCGCGAAAAACCCGGACGGCACGCCGCAACCGGGGATTGCACCGGTCGCCAAGCAGCAGGGCGCATACGTCGCGCGCGCGCTGGTCGCACGCGTCCGAGGCCTCGCCGCGCCGCCCCCGTTCGTCTATCGAGACCGCGGCCTGCTGGCCACGATCGGCCGCAAGGCGGCCGTGATCGCCTACCGGAAGCTTCGCCTCACCGGCTGGATCGCCTGGTGGATCTGGGGTGCCGCCCACGTGTACTTCCTCGTGAGCCTGCGCAACCGGATCATTGTCGTGACGCAGTGGCTGTGGTCGTACGTCGTCTTCGAGCGCGGTGCGCGGCTGATCACGGGCCGCGAGTCGTAGGAGTCTCCACGGCCACGATAGCCGGTGCTAGCATCGGTCCTCGAGAGGGGAGTCGACCGATGTTGCAAAGCCGCACCGCGGCGCTGGCACTCGCCGCGCTGCTCCTGGTATTCGCCGCCGGATCGTCCGTCGGCCCAGCGCTTGCCGAGGAGCCGTCCCCTGATCCAGACCCGGAACTGCAGGCCGACGACGTGGAAGACGAAGAAGACGAAGACGAAGACGAAGAAGAAGAAGAAGTGACCACAGGCGCTCCTGAGACCGAGGACCTGGACGATTCTGCAGACGACAGCGACGCTGCGGACGATACGGACGACACGTTCGAGGAGACCGGCGATTTCGATGACGATTGGGCCGCAGACGTGATCGTCGACGAATCGGACGACGCGATCCCGGTCGACCTGGAACTGGACCTGACCGGCGAGGAGTGGATCGTCACCGAGTTCGAAGACGACGGCGACAACCAGGAGGAGGGCGCGGAACAGCAGGCGGGCGACCTGCATGATTCCGCGGACATGCCGGTCATCCGGCGGCCGGCGCCGGGTGCGCCTGCCGCGAAGCCCGCAAAGGCCTCCAGGCCGTCAAAGCCTGGCGCGGGCGGGGACGAGGACGTTCCGTATTCGACGGGAGGGCGGCCCGTCAGCGCGCGCGGCGTGCCCTGGCAGGCGCAAATCTACTATCCGCGCGAGTCAGCCCAGTGGGCCGGAAAAGTCCGCGCCGGAACGCCGCTGTGGCAATTGCAGCACTATTGCGGCGGCGCGCTGATCGCGGAGGACTGGGTGCTGACCGCCGCGCACTGCATCGATGAGGACATGGTCAAAGCCGGCTATCGCGTCCGCCTCGGCGCCACCGACATCTCGAAGAACGAAGGCATGAGTTACAAGATCGACCGCATCGTGCGGCATTCGCAATACCAGCAGAAGATCCTGCCTGCGCCGCCGCCGAACATGTACGCCAACGACATTGCGCTGATCCGAATCGTCGACGATCGCCAGCAGGGCCGGCGCGATCCGGCGGTGATCCGCCCGATTCCGCTGTTTGAAGGCAAGGTTGCCGCCGGGGCGGAGGTCACGGGTACGGGCTGGGGCAAGACCGAGGCCGTTGCTGGCCACGCGCCGAGTGCGATGCTGATGAAAGTTGACCTTCGCGCGATGGACAACGACACGTGCCGGAAGCGGCCGGCGTATGGGGCCGAGCGGATCGGGGACGCGGTCGTCTGCGCAAGCCACCCGCAGCGATCGACGTGCCAGGGTGACAGCGGCGGCGCGCTGACGTTTACGAACGGCGCGCCAAAGGTCGTGGGCGTCGTCAGCTGGGGCAAGAAGCGCTGCACCGGCGACGGCCAGCCGGGCGTCTACACGCGGATCGAGAACTACCTCGGATGGATCAGGCAGGCCATGTCGCTCGACCCGTCCAGGAACGCGCTGCCCTGATACGCGGCCCGCAGCCGGCCCTGCGCCGGCTGCGGATCCGTTCGAACCGGACTGTTCAGGGCTTGACCTTGTCTCCGCCCGACTGTTCGGCGTCCTCCGAGTTATCCGCCGGCGGTACCGTCTCGTCAGCCGGTGCGGGCTCCGGAATGGGCGCGGGTTCCGCGGCCGGCGCGGGCGCTGCATCCGCCGCGGGTGCCGCCTCTTCCTTCGGGCCGCAGGCACCCAGCAGCACCGTGGCCGCCAGCAAGGCAACGGCCGTATGGATCGTCTTCATGTCGAGTTCCCCCCAATTGAGTTGGTCGATGTGCGAGCGCAGGCGCGGTGGAGCCTAATCGAAGCCGATGCTCGCGAGCAAACCGCCGAAGCGCGGATCCTTGCGGATCGGGTCGAGGAAGGGGTCGTTGCGAAGGTAGACCAGCCCCGAATCACCGATCCGGCGCGCCTGCTCCAGCCGGGCGATGGCGGCATCCGACTCGCCCCATTGCGCGAGGATTTGCGCCTGCTGGTAGAGCACGCGGTCTCCCAGTTCCTCGACCAGCCGCGCCTGGGCGGCGCGCGCGGCCGCGTCGTTGCCGAGCTTGCGCTCGACGATCGCCTCGCCCGCCAGGCGAAAGTCATCCACCGGTTCCGCGGCGTATTCCGCGCGCGCCTCTTCGTGGCGCCCGAGCATCAGCAGCGCATCGCCGATGGCCGCATGCGCGCGCGACATGCGCGGGTTCATCTCGAGGGCCCGCCGCGCGTGCGGTATCGACGCCGCGAAGTTGCGCGCCGCGAATTCGATGGCCGCCGCCGCGCGGTGGATGAGCGGGTTCAGCGGGTCGAGTTGCAGCGCGCGCGCGATGGCATCGCTGGCAGCGGACTGGCGTCCGATGCGCGCGCTGTACTGCGCATAGCGCGCCATGACCGTCGCCTCGCCGGAGCCCAGCTCGCGCGATCGCTCGAATGGCTCTCGGGCCCCGCGTGCATCCAGGCGGCCCTGGAAGAGCGTGAACCCGAGCGTCGAGTAGGCTTCCGCGTGGTCGGGCGCGAGCTCGATGGCGCGATGGGCCGAGGCCACCGCGGCGGCGTAAAGCGCCGGCAATTCGGCCACTTCGCCGTACTGGTTCGCGATCGCGGTCAGCGAGCGCGCCCGCGCGGCATGGGCCCCGGCGTACCCGGGATCGGCCGCGATCGCCGCGTCGAACTGCGCGAGCGCCGCACGCTCCGTGATTTCGTCGGCGCTCAGGTCGTACAGCGCGCGGCCGCGCAGGTAAGCGTCGTAGGCCGCGACGCTGCGCGTCGATCCCGATGCCGCCCGTGGCAAATCGGCGTCGGCACGGCCGGCGCCCGCGTCGGCGACCCGCGAAACGAGCGCGCGCGCGACGGTGTCCGCGATCTCGCTCTGGATGGCGAAGATGTCCTGCATGGCGCGATCGAACGTCTGTGACCAGCGGCTGAAGCCCGTGGCCCCTTCGATCAGGTCGCAGGTGATGCGAAGGACGTTTCCGGAGCGTCGCACGCTCCCGTCCAGCAGGTAGGCGACGCCGAGCGCGGCGGCGATGGCCGTCGCATCCTCCTTGCGGTCGCGGAATGTCGCCGACGACGCCTGTGCCATGACCCGCAGATTGAGATTGCGCGCGAGCGTCGCGCGGAGCTCTTCCGAGAGGCCGTCGGAGAAGTAGTCCTGGCTCGAGTCGCCGCTCAGGTTCACGAATGGAAGCACGGCGACGCTGTTGCCGGAAGCGGGGACGCGCCCACCCAGGAAACCTTGCCGCCAGGCCAGCCATCCAGCCGCGCCTGCAAGCGCCGCACCGGCCCCGGCGAAGAGCAGGCCGCGCCGCGATACGGCAACCGAGCCGATGCGAGGTGTCGTGCCGGCCGCTGCGGGACGCGCCGCCGGGCTGCTCGCGGCGCGGATGGCCCGGGCGACGCCCAGGATCTCCGCAGACGCGGGATCGCCCTGCCAGCGGGACAGGTTGACGCACTGGTATTGACGGAAGCCGAGCGGGGGCTCTGTGCCATCGAGCGAGACGGGTACGAGCTTGTGCTGGTCGCGGCCTTTTGCCGCCTCGTCGCGAACCCAGTCGGAGCCGATCGAGGCGCGCGACCACGCGACGATCACGGCGTCGGAGCCATCGAGCGCCGACTCGATCGACTCCGCAAATGCCGCGCCGCCCTCGATCAGCGCATCCCACCAGACGTCGAACCCGCGGGCCTCGAGCGCCTGGGTGAGCCTGGCCGCCTGTTCCTGGTCGGGCCGCGCGTAACTGAGAAAGACCCTCGGCCGGACTGGCTCGCCTTGCACCCCCTCGTTCACGATCGCAGTCTAGCGCGACCTTGGGCTGCGGAACTGGTTCACATTTCGACATATTGTTGCCCCGAAATGTGACCCGGCGACCGCCCGACCTGCGGGCGGGCCGCTAGGCTTGCGCCACCTGATTCCGGTCGGCCGGAAACCAATGGAGAACCGACGATGAATGCTTCCAGATGGGCAGTGACCACGGCGCTGTGCGCGAGCCTCGGGTTCGCCGGCACCGCGAGTGCGGCGGACGAGGGCTGGTACATCTTCGGCTTCGCCGGCGAGGCGAGCGCCCAGAACATCAATCAGGGCGAGCTCGACCAGAACGTGATCGACGTCTTCGACCTGATCGGGTTGCCGGTCGTCGATGCCACGTCGAACCTCGACGATTCCGACACGGCCTTCGGCTTTGCCGGCGGCTACCAGGTGAACCGGAATTTTGCGGCCGAGCTCGCCTACGTCGATCTCGGCGACATTTCCTACTCCGCGACCGGCACCGTGACCGACGGCGTCGACACCTTCGACGCGGGCGTCGGCATCGACCAGTCGACGAGCGGCCCGGTATTCTCGCTGCTCGGCATCGCGCCGATCGGCGAGCGCTTCACGGTGTTCGGGCGCCTGGGTGTCGCGCTCATGAGCGTGGATGGCGACGTGAGCGTTACGGTCGACGGCGTGACGGAGAACGACAGCGTTTCGACCGACCGCTCGAACCTGATGTATGGCGTCGGCGGGGAGTTCGCCTTCAACGAGCGCTTCGGCGTCCGGCTCGGCTGGGATCGGTACGCGAACGTCGGCTCGGACGACCAGACAGGCGAAGTCGACATCGACGTCATCTCGGTCGGCCTGCGCTACAACTTTGACTGAGCGCAGTTCCGGCCCTGAGCCTGCGAACGGCCCGCTTCGGCGGGCCGTTCTCGTTTTGCCGCCCGTTGACCGCCCGGTGGTGACGGGCCTAGCATCGGCGCGCGCCAGGGCAGACATGGCGCGGGGAGGACCAATGAGCGAATTACCGCGAATCCTTGCAGCCTGCCTGGTCGCGATTCCGGCCGTATGTGCCGGCCAGGCAACCGATGCCGTGGCGGTCGATCCGGACGTGCACCGCGTCGTCCTCGAAAACGACTTCATCCGGGTTTTCGACGCCCGCGCCGCGAAAGGGGCGAAGAGCCCGATGCACACGCATCCACCAATGGTGCTCGTCAGCCTCGGCTCGACGCGATTGCGCATGGCGCTGCCGGACGGCAAGGCCGCGATCCTCGACCTCGACCCGGGCAAGACGGCCTGGGTCGAAGGCGCGCATCATGGCTGGGAGCTCCTGGCGGGCGAACTGCACGCGGTTGGCGTCGAGATCAAGTCGGCGCAGGCGGGAAGTGTGCCGCCGGCCCGCGAGAGGAAGGCGAACGACGCCGTTGCCACGGACCCGGACGCGCATCACCTGCTGTTCGAGAATCCCCACGTGCGGGTCTTCGAAGGACGCACGTCGATCGGTCGCCGCAGCCCGATGCACTCGCATCCACCTTCGGCAATGGTCAGCCTGGACTGGATGCGCCTCAAGCTGACGCTGCCGGACGGCAAGAACGCCATTCATGATTTCAGTCCGGGGCAGGTGCTCTGGCTCGAGAACGGCGGCGAGCATTCCTGGGAGGCGATCGCCGGCGGCGGCCGCGTGATCGTGATCGAGGTGAAGTCGGCCCAGGGTGCCGCGCCGGCCGGGTGATCGCGCGCTGCTGCCGCGGCTTACCGCAACAGGCAGTCCGCACTCTTGCCGCCGTTCTCGCGCAGCATCCCGACGTAGTATTCGGCGTACCCGCGCGCTTGACTGCGCGCGCCTTCGTCGGGGCCAACCAGTGGCGCGATGCCGTCGGCCCAGCCGGCCGCACACTGGGCCGCTTCCTGCGACCCTCCCACGCAGTCCATGAACGCGTTGAACGTCGCGCGCCAGCTTTCGAAACCGGCGCGCGTCATGGGTTCGCCGTGGCCGGGAATCACGAGCGTGAAGGGCGTGGCCCAAACCGCATCGAGTGCCTTGCGCCACTCTGCCGGGCAGGCCGTCTCGAAGAAGGGCGCCGGCAACGTCACGAGGTCGCCGATCACTGCAATTCCGCTCCCCCCGTCATAGAGCCAGAGGTCGGCATCGGTGACGGCGCCGCTCGTGACGCGCACGTCGAAGTCCCGCCCGCCGATCGCCCGTGCGCCGCTGGCGTTGACGACGACATCGGGGCGCAGCACGTCGTTCTCGGCAATCGTCGCCATGAAAATCCGTACTTCCTCCTTCTGCGTGTCGCTCAGTATCGGGTCGTCGAGCATCGCTTTCGACGACTCGAGATTGCGTGCCAGGAAACCACCCTCGGCGAGCACGCGATCCACCGCGTTCGTCGTGTAGACCCGCGCATCCGGAAATGCGGCCTTGACGCGGCCGTTGCCGCTTGAGTGGTCGAGGTGCCAGTGCGTGTTCAGGATCGCGACGATGGGCCGTTTGCGCTTGCGGGCAAGCCGCAGGATGGCGTCGCTGTGCCATGCGTGGCGGCCGGTGTCGACGACGACGAGTCCCCCGGGTGCATCGAAGACGATGGTGTTCCCGTCCGGACCTCGCTGCGGCAGGATCGCACCGCGCAACAAGTCGACGCCGGGCGCAACCGTTTCCGGCGGCGGCGCCGCCGGCGGCGACACGGTTGCCGCCGCGGCTTGCGTGACGGCCACGATCCAGGTTGCCATCGCACTCATTCGGTCATTCCATCCGCGGCGCCGTCGCCTGTCATTGCCAACGCGCACGATGGTAGGATGCGCGTGGCCGATCGCAGCGCGGCTTGCGACGGGCCGTGGGAAAAACAAGACATCTGCCCGAAGGGTACGGCTCATGAGCATCACGCGCAGGCACATTTTGCAGGCGGGCGCCGCCGGCGCTTCGCTCATCGCCATGGGCCGTTTCCAGGTGAGCGAAGCGGGCGAGGTTGCGGGCTCGGGGCGTTATGCCGCGGCGTGGCCCGTGCTCGACAGGTTCGTCGAACAGTACATGCGCGACATGAACTCGCCCGGAATGACGCTCGTACTCGCCGACCGCGACGGCGTGCAGCGCGTCGCGCACTACGGGTTCAGCGACCTCGAGGCGCAGAAGCCCCCGGGTGGCGACACGCTGTTCGAGATCGGGTCGATCTCGAAGTCGTTCGTGGCGCTTGCGCTCCTGCAGCTGCGGGACGAAGGCAAGCTCGACCTCGACCGGCCGATCGTGGAATACCTGCCGTGGCTGCGCGTCGAGTCGCGGTTCGCCCCGATCACGACGCATCACCTGCTGACCCATACGACGGGGCTTCCGGGGGCGGGCGACGTCTTCCAGGCGGACCCGGAGTTGCGCCATCTCGCGGCGTATGCGCCGGGCGAGCACTTCCATTACAACAACGCGATGTACGACGTCCTCGGCCTACTCGCCTGGACGCTCGACGGCCGCGAATTGCCCGACGTCCTGCGGGAGCGGATCCTGCGGCCCCTCGGCATGGACCGTAGCGAGCCTGTCATCACGCTGGACATACGCGAGCGCCTCGCGAAGAGTTACGCGCCGTTCGTCGGCGACCGGCCGCATGCCCGCCACGCGCGATTGTGCGAGGCGCCCGCGCTCATCGGAACCGGCGGCGCCGGCTGCGTGGCCGCGACGACGAGCGACATGGGCGCGTACCTTCGCATGATTGCCAATCACGGCAAGACCGGCGAGTCACGGCTGCTGTCGGAGGACGGCTTCGAGCGCTTTGCGAGGCCGCACATCGTCGCCGAGGACTTCGGGCCGGGCGCGCACTACGGCTACGGAATTGCAGTCGACAAGATCGACGGCAACCGGCTGCTGCGGCACACGGGTGGCATGGTCTCGTTCATGTCCGCCATGATGGTCGACATCGACGACGGTGTCGGCGCCTTCGCGTCCGTCAACGCCCAGCAGGGTTACCGGCCGAACCCCGTGGTTCACTACGGCATCCAGCTGATGCGCGCGCGGCAGACGAATGCGGAGCTCCCGGCGATGCCGGAGCCCGACGTCGCGACGGTCGTCGCGAACGCGGCCGAGTTCGCGGGGGCGTACCGTGGCGAGGGCGGCTCGCTCGAGGTGCGTGCTGAAGGCAATGCGCTGGTAATCGAGAAAGACGGAGAGCGCATCCCGCTCGAGCGGCTCGGCGACCCCAGCCGGTTCGCGGCGCGCCACCCGAAGTTCGCCCGCTTCGCGTTCGCATTCGGGCGCAAGAATCCGCAGGACGCGAAGAGCCCGGTCATCGAGGTCAGCTGGGGCGGCGACTGGTACCGCAATGACAACTATGACGGGCCGGAAGAATTCGACAATCCGAAGGCTTGGGATGGCTACGTCGGCCACTATCGCAACGAGAGCCCGTGGATCGGGAGCCTCCGCATCGTCGTGCTCAAGGGCAGGCTGACGATCGACGGCACTATTCCTCTAGAGGCCGACGGCGAACTGTTCCGCCTGCGCGACAATCCTTACAACACGGAATGGATACGCTTCGGGGAGCTCGTGAACGGCCGCTGCATGCGGATTCGCCTCTCCGGGAGCGACCTGTGGCGCGTCGCCGCCGCCTGATGCCGCAGAAGAAGGACACCGCGAAGCGCGTTTTCACCGGCGTTTACTTCGACCGGCCGCAGCACGATGCACTGCGGGCGCTGAGCGACGAGACGCGCGTGCCGCTCGCCGCCTACCTGCGCGAGGCCGTCGACATGCTGCTTGCGAAATACGGCGTGAAGCCAGCTGCTCCGCGCGCGAAAACGAAACGTTAGGGCTGCGGCGCGCCGAACACCTGGGCCCAGTACACGCCGGTCGTGCTCGAGGCGACGGCGACGCCCATTTCCGTGAAGTCCCCGTCCATGATGTTCGAGCAGTGGCGCGGGCTGTCGAGCCATTCCGCGACGACCTGCTCGGGCGTCGACTGGCCCGAGGCGACGTTCTCGCCGACCGTGCGCCACGCATAGCCCGCGCGCGTCGCCCGAATCGCGGCCGTGCTGCCGTCGCCACCCGCGTGATCCATCACGCCGCGCCGGGCCATGTCTTCGGCGTGGGCGGATGCAGCGCGTTGGAGGGCAGCCGACGGCGCAAGCGGTGGCACTGCGTCGAAGCGCCTGAAGCCGCAGCGGCGCTTTTCCGCGCGTGACTCGTTGACGAGCGCGAGCACCCGGGTGCTCACGGACGCTGCCTCGCCGGCTGCCGGCGCTTCGAGCGGCGCGGCGAGCACGAGCCAGGTCACGCCGTCACTCTGCGCGACGCCAAGGTCGCGGTAGGCAGCTTCGGTGATGTCCTTGCAGCCGCTCCCGGCGAGCGAACGCTCGAAGGACGCAGGGTTGCCGCTGGCCTCGAGTACCGCCACCTGGACCGCGCGGTAGCCAGCGGACTGCAGGGCCTCGCGCAACGCGTCACCGGCGGCGATTCTCGCCGCGGCGCGGTCGAGGCGTGCATCCGGGCGTAGTGTGGTTTGGACGGCTGGCCGCCCGCCGCAGCCGCGCGCACGGACCGCATTGACGGCGGCGGCGAG
Source organism: uncultured Gammaproteobacteria bacterium (assembly GCA_963728615.1). Classification (GTDB taxonomy): domain Bacteria; phylum Pseudomonadota; class Gammaproteobacteria; order Steroidobacterales; family Steroidobacteraceae; genus SCUD01. The sequence goes on along the minus strand of CAVSKQ010000003.1, from coordinate 276,866 downwards.
GTCCTGCGGCGCCGGCGCGGCCACTGCCGCGTGCAGGGCGAGCAGCATGACCATCGTGACGGTGCGGACCGGCATGGCGTGCCGCGCTTCCGGAACGGCGCGATCAGCCGGCCAGGGCTCGCGCGAATGCCTCGCAGGCCCAGTCCACGTTGTCGGCGGTGATGATGAGCGGCGGCGCGATGCGGATCGTGTTCTCGTGCGTGTCCTTCGCGAGCAGCCCGGCATCGCGCAGGCGCTCGCAGTAGCGCCGCGCGCCGCCGGCCTCCGGGTGCAGTTCGACGGCGAGCATCAATCCGCGGCCGCGGACCTCGCGCACCGCCGGGCTCCGGATCGACTTCAGCTGCGACAGGAAGCGCGCACCCTGGCGTTCGGCGTTCGGGATCATGTCTTCCTCGACGAGCACCTTGAGCGCCATGCGCGCGATCGCGCAGGCGAGCGGGTTGCCGCCGAAGGTGCTGCCATGCTGGCCGGGCTTCAGCACGCCGAGCACTTCGGAGTTCGACAGCACGGCCGACACGGGGTAGAAGCCGCCCGAGAGTGCCTTGCCGACCAGCGTGACGTCCGCCTCGATGCCCTCGTGCTCCTCGGCGAGCAGCTTGCCGGTACGGCCGAGGCCGGTCTGGATCTCGTCGAGGATCAGCGTGATTTGTCGCTCGCTGCAGAGCGCGCGGACCTTCCTGAAGTAGCCGGGCGGCGGGATGACGACGCCAGCCTCGCCCTGGATCGGCTCGACGAGGAAGGCGACCGTGTTCTCGTTGATCGCCGCCGCGAGCGCGTCGAAGTCGCCGAACGGCACGACCCTGAAGCCGGGCGCGAACGGGCCGAAGCCGCCGCGCGCATCCGGGTCGGTGCTGAAGCCGACGATGGCCAGCGTGCGTCCGTGGAAGTTGTTCGCGCAGACGATGATCTCGGCGCGGTCCGCGGGCACTCCCTTGACCTCGTATCCCCACTTGCGGACCGCCTTGAGTGCGGACTCGACCGCCTCGGCGCCGCTGTTCATCGGCAGGATCTTGTGCGAGCGCGTGAGCTGGGCCAGGTCCTCGTAGAGGAGGGCAAGCTGGTCGTTGCGGAAGGCGCGCGAGGTGAGCGTCAGCCTCGAAGCCTGTTCCACCATCGCTGCCAGGATCTTCGGGTGGCAGTGCCCCTGGTTCAGCGCCGAATAGGCGGACAGGCAATCCAGGTAGCGCTTGCCGTTGTTGTCCCAGACCCAGACGCCCTGGCCGCGCACGAGCACGACGTCGAGCGGCTTGTAGTTGTGGGCTCCGAGCGTGGCCTCGATGGCGATCAGGTCCTGCGTGGCCGAGTTCGGCCGGATTTCCGGGTTAAGCATCTTCGCTGCGCCTCATGAGGGTGCTCTTGCCGAACAGCGAGCCGACGAGGTCGACGGCGACTTCGGCGGAGCGGTTGTGCACGTCGAGCGCGGGATTGAGCTCCATGATGTCGAGCGAGGCGAGGAGCCCGGTGTCGGCCACCATCTCCATGCACAGTTGCGCCTCGCGATAGGATGGCCCGCCCGGCACGGTCGTGCCGACGCCCGGCGCAATGTCCGGGTCGAGAAAGTCGATGTCGAAGCTGACGTGCAGGTGCGTGTCGCGGTCGAGGCCGGCGAGCGCCGCATTCATGGTCTCGCGCATGCCGGTCTCGTCGATGTAGCGCATGTCGAAGACCTCGAATCCGAGCTCGTGCACGAAGCGCTTCTCGCCCGCGTCCACGCTGCGGATTCCGATCTGGCGGATCTCGCCGGCCTGGATCGCCGGCGCCTTTCCCGCAATCTGCACCAGCTCCTGCGGGCCGTGGCCGAGCAGGATCGCGACCGGCATGCCGTGGATGTTGCCGCTCGGCGTCAACACGTGTGTGTTGGTGTCCGCGTGAGCATCGAACCAGAGCACGCGCAACTTGCGGCCGCGCGCGCGGGCGTGGCTCGCGGCGGCGGCGATGGAGCCGATCGCGAGGCAGTGGTCGCCGCCCAGGAGGAGCGGCAGGCGCGAGGCTTCGAATTCCGCGTGGCAGGCGTCGTACACGGCGCGATTCCAGGCGACGACCTGCGGCAGGTGACGGTAGCCGTCGGCCGGCGGCAGGCCCGGATTGCGGGGACCCTGCAGGTTGCCGCGATCGGCGACCTCGACCCCCTGTGATTCCAGCATCGACTGCAGGTGGGCGACGCGAAGCGCTTCGGGTCCCATGGAGGCCCCGCGCGTGCCGGCGCCGATGTCCGTGGGGGCGCCGATGATCGAGACTTTCTTCATGGCCCAGAGAGCCTATCAGGGTCCGGGGAATGCCGGCGAATCGGCTATTCGTCAAACGTCGATGTCGATCCGATCTCGCGCAGGCAGCCTGCTGCGCTCGCGTGGCTGTAGTCCGTGGCGAAGTGCAAGGCATCGCGCTGCGAGATGCGCCAGTCCCAGGGCGAGACCGAGTGCTTGTCCTCCCACAAACCCCGGCGCAGGGAGCGCGCGGCCTTTTCCCAGACGCAATAGTCCTGCGCCATTGCCGACCCGCGATCGGCCCAGGCATGGCCCTGCTTCACCATCCACGCGTTCACGTTCTCGTCGCCGAGGAAGACGATCGCAACCAGGCGGTGGTCGCGGTCGCGTTCGATCACCTGCAGCGAGACATCCTGGCCGAGGATCCGGGCGTGGAGGGCCCTTGCCGCCGCCCCGCCGCCCGGTTGGATCGATTCCGGCGCGTCGATGTTCGCGAGCCGCACCAGCGCGGGGCCTTCGCTCAACTGGACCTTGATCGTGTCGCCGTCGATCACGCTCGTCACGACGGCGGCGATGACCGGACTTTCTAGCGACGCGGCGTTGAAAGGGAGCGCCATGCCGCAGGCCATGGCCGCGACAGCATGAATGATCGCACCGAGTCTGAGCAGGCCCATCCCCATGCCTCCTCGGGCCGCATCATGCGCCTGTGTTGCAAAAAATTCGACCAAGACATAATGGCGCTCATGATCGGCTTGGCAGATTTTCGTGTCCGCGTGGTCGGCGCCTGTGCGGTCGCTGTCCTGTCGTCGATTGCCATCCGCGCAAGGGCCGGTCCCGATTCGCCACCCGAGTCACCACGGCCAGCCACGGCGGTTGCGCCTGAAGTCGAACTCGGCCCGGTTACGGTCGAGGCTCGGCGGCGCAGGGAACTCGTCGACAAGCAGGTCAGCGAGTTCGTGTATTCGATTATTGGTCCCGGCAGGGTGGAATCGCTGGCGCGCTGGAATGTTCCTGTCTGTGTTGCGACGGCGGGGCTGACGGCGGCCGAAGCTGATTTCGTCAGGAAACGCATCGCACAGATCGCGACGGATGCCCACGTATCGTTGGGTGGGCCCGCTTGCGGCCCGAATTTCGTGGTCATCGTGACACCCATGCCGGAAGAGCTCCTGAAGGAATGGTGGTCGGAAGAACACCGGCTCTTCAATCGGGACCGCGGGCTGGGAGGTGTGAACCGCTTCATTCAGACCGATCGACCGGTGCGCGTCTGGCACAACGCATGCAATGCTCCCCCGGGAATCCCCACCCACGCCTTCTCAACGAGCGTGCATTGCGGCAGTGGCGTAACGGGATCGAGACTCACGTGGGCTGCGGTGCGGGCGATCTACACGGCCATCGTGGTTGTCGATCTCGACCAGATCGAGGGCCTGACCTTCGGCCAGGTGGCGGACTACGTGGCCATGGTCGGTCTCGCGCAAATACGGCCGAAGCCGGAGCTGGGCGACGTTTCGACGATCCTGGGTTTGTTTGGTCCTAACGGCGCCGATCGGTCGAAGGGGTTGACCACCTGGGACCAGTCGTTTCTCAAGGCCGTTTACGCGACGACGGACGGGAGTACGACCGAGATTTCGCTGATCAAGGTCAGGATGAGCGAGGAACTCGCGCGTTAGACGTCGAACTGGCCGAGGTACGCGATCAGAAGGAGGTTCCGATTACAATTCGGAACACGTCCAGGTTCGATCCGAAGCGATAGCCGATGCCGAGCCGGGGCAGGGGAATCTGCCACACGCGGGTCGTCTCGGTCGTCCCACGAGTAATTCCTATCTCGTACTGGACCGGATCGCCGCCCTGCGCGGCGCTGTCGACAGGCCCACCCGGCTGATCAACGTAGTACTCGTTCAATGCGTAGACCAGGTAATCGACTCTCGATCCAGGCCTGAATGGCCGGTGGGCCGTAATGACGGTCTGCAGCCGCGCGAAGCGATCGGAGCCATCGGTGCCGCGCAGGTCGACGCCTGCAAAAGTGAGGTCGTTGCGCAACAGCCAGTCGAATCCCAGCCAGTCGAATTCGTAGAGACTCGCGATTCCGGCTGCATACACGTCCGCGTTGGCATCCACGTCGCGGGCGCGCGCAACGCCCGCCTCGACGTAGGGCTCGAGCGTCCAGTCGGGCTGCAGGGCGACCAGAAGCTTCAGTCCAGGCACGAAGCTCAGGGCATCCACTTGCGTCGGAATGTCCCCGTCCTCGACATCCTGCAGTTCGAAATCGTAGAAGCCAAAGGTGACGGGCAGCGTCAGCTCGACCCCGAAGCCGGAGTCATCCACGGATTTCAGCGTGTAGTTGAGTGGCAATCTGTAGACCTGCAGCGTCCTGCCCGAAACCGAGTAGACGCCCGAGCCCAGTTGCGTGGCGGGTCATCGCCTGCGTCACGGGGAAAGAGCTCCGGGACATCGTCAGAAATGCCTACTGGCTGATTGGGGAGCGGGCTCGAACGCTCGCAACCTGGCCCGCCACCACGAACCAGCCCTCGTGCTGCCTCGTTGCGACGAAAATAGTATTTCCCCGAGTGACGGCGATGTCATTGCTCGCCGGGTGGGGCGCACTTGCGACGGCGTCGACGTCGCTCGATTGCGCCTGGCAGAACGCGAGAGGGGGACAGCACGCAGAGCAGCGCCCATACAAGGAGGTGAGACGAGTTGCGGCATGTCCAGCGACTCGGACGGGAACACGTCTCTTGAACTTGGTCGGGGTGACAGGATTTGAACCTGCGACTCCTACGTCCCGAACGTAGTGCTCTACCAGGCTGAGCTACACCCCGAGTGGAGCGGGGCAGTGTAATCAAGGCCTCCCACGCTTTCAACGAGACCGCGTATTCTTCGCGCAGACTACCGTCCGGAGCCCTGCGCATGGCGAAACGCACCTTTGCAACGGCGATCCTGGTCGCGGCGGCCACGGCTGCGTTGGCGCAGGACATGGACCTCGTCAACGCGACCCTGGTGGACGGCACGGGGACGGACGCGCAACCCGGCGTCACGGTCAGTATTCGCGACGGCAAGATTTCGGCTATTTCCTCACGCGCACCGGAAGCCGGGGCGGGCACCAGGCGGATCGACCTCGAGGACCGCTACCTGCTTCCCGGCCTGATCGATGCGCACGCGCACATCGAGTCGCCCGCCGCTGCCGAGCGCGCCCTGCAGTCGGGCGTGACGACTGCGCGCGTCCTCGGCGACACTCATTCCCAGGCGCTCGGGACGCGCGACCTCATCCGGCTGGGCCACGTGCCGGGCCCGGAGCTTCTCGTCTCGCCCGGGCACATCCGGCCGAAGCCGGGGCTCGCCTTCTTCATGGCCTATCCGCAGTTCGGCGACGCGATGGGCGGCGAGTTGCGCGGTCCCGGCCGGATTGCCGAAGCAACGCGTGCGTTCATCGCGAACGGAGCGGACGTCATCAAGGTCGGCGCGAGCGAACGCGCGGGGCTCGTCTCCACCGACCCGCGCCGTCCCGAGCTGACCGAGGACGAGATGCGCGCGGCCGTGACCGAGGCGGCGAAAAAGAACCTGTTCGTCGCGGCGCACGCGCACGCGCGCGAGGGCGTCGCCAAAGCCGTGAGCGCGGGCGTGCGCAGCATCGAGCACGGCACCTGGGCGGACGACGAAACACTTGTGGAGATGAAGCGCCGCGGCACGTACTTCGTGCCGACTCTCGCGGTCATGAGCCCGCTCGGCGACCCGCGGGGAAACTCGGCGGACGACGTCGCGCTGCAGCTGCGCACGCAATCCATGATGGGCCCCTTGCGAGCGGCGGTGAAGAAGGCGCACGCCCTCGGCATCACGATCGCGGCGGCGACGGACGGCAGCTACGCGGATGGCGATGACACGGGCCGCATCCGTGTCGCGCACGAGATCGCCATGTTCCGCGAGTTCGCCGGGATGACACCGCTGGAATCGATCGCGGCAGCGACGCGCAACGGCGCGCAGGTGCTCGGCATCGAAGCGCGCACCGGGACGGTCAAGCCGGGCCTCGAGGCGGACCTCGTCGCCTACGACGGAAACCCGCTCGCCGACGACCTGACGTTCCTGGAGCCGCGGCTGGTCATCAGCGACGGCCGCGTCGTCGTGGAGGGTTTCGGGCTCTAGGTTCCGCGCCGTGGGCCGCTACCGGCTTTCGACGACAAGTCTCCCACCCGAAATGGCTGCGTGGAACCTGGTCGTCGCGAGGACGGCTTCCAGTGCTTCGGCGGGCGACAGGCCTGCGATCGAACCGTGGACCACGATGCCTGCCGCTTCAGCCTCGGTTGCGGCCGAGCCATATGCGACTTCGCGACCGGTTTCCCGCGCGGCCCAGGCCAGGAATTGCGCGAGCGGCAAGCCCTCGATGTCGATCATGGGGGCGGCCTCGAGCGTCCAGTCCCAGGCGGCGCCATATACGGGAACGGCGGTACGTTCGATGCGGCCGTCGTTCGAGATGGTCAGCTGCTCGCCGGAACTGCTGCGTTCGATGTCGCCGCTGCTCGAACGCCATTCGACGGCGCCTTCGCGCACGCTCAGCTGTACGCCGGCATCGATCAGCCGTACTTCGTATTGCGTTCCGACGTGTCGCACGGTGCCGCTCGGCGTGACGACGTCAAGGGGAGGGGACTGGGTTGGGGTCGATCCGGAATCGATGTAAAGCGCGCCGCGCTCGAGCACGAGGCTATCGGCGGTCGCAAAGACCAGGCGCGAGCCAGTGTCCACGCGTGCCGAGACGCCACCGGGCAGGGAAATCGCGCCGCGGCCCCTAGTCCCGGTCTCGAGCGTCTGCCCTGCAAGCAGGGTCGCGCCGCGAGCGACGTCGTGCCAGCCGTCAAGCCAGCCCGACGTCACGCGAACGTCTCCCGCGGCGAGTGCGATAGTCGCAACTGCGTCGGCGGGATCCCCGACCCGCGGTGCGAGGATCCAGACGGCGACTGCGGCGGCGGCCATGCTGGCGGCCAACGCGAAGATCGCCCGCTTCCGGAAGCGCTGGCTTCGCTCCGCGACCATCGAACGCCACTCCGCGCGCAGGTGCTCCCGCACCTCGCGCTCGACATCGGCGGGCGGTTTCTCCCGCTGTCCTGCCGACTTCAATACCCGTTCCAGGTCCTTGTCGTTCATGGCTCCTGTCCTATGCACCGAGGCCGGAGGCGACGTCCGCCACGTCGGCGCCGAAAACGCTCTCCAGGCTTTCCCGGAACGCGCGCCGTGCCCGTGCGAGCAGGGACTGCGCGGCCGTCGTGCCGATCCCGAGCTTCTCGCCGATCGACTCGACGGAATCTCCTTCGATGTACTTCCATTCCAATGCGTCGCCGTAGCTCGACGGCAGGCGGTCCAGCACGACACGCACCAGGTGCGCCGTCTCTGCTCGGCCGTAGCTCCTGGCGAGGTCGAACGCCTCCGGGGCTTCGATCGATTCCACGACGGCCCGCAGCTCCGGCTGGTCGTCGATCAGGACCACGTGGCGCATGCGCCGCTCCGCGCGGATGTGATCCACGATCTCGTTGCGGCAGATCTGGCAGACCCACGTGAAGAGGCCCGACTCGCCCCGGAAGCCGTCCAGCTTGCGGATGGCCTTGCCGAGCGTGGCCTGCACGATGTCCCGGGCCGCGTCGACGTCACCGTTCAGCCGGGGGAGGGCGAAACGGTAGAGGCGGGGAAAGTAGCCGTTGAAGAACGCCTCGAACGCGCGTTCCTCGCCGGCCAGCATTCGCCGGATCAGCTGCGCATCGCTGGTCACGGTCAGGTCCATCTCGCGAACCTTCTCCATCCAGGTTGGACGGCCGGGGCGGGGGAGATCAATCGTCAGAACTCCCACAGGGCGCCGATTGACGGCACCAGCGGCAGCCAGTCGCTGGTGCGGGTCCTGAACGTCACGTCACCCCCGGCATCTTCCACGAAGAGCTTGTAGCAGCAGGTATTGCCGATATTGACGGCATTCATGAGCTCGAACGTGAGCGCGAGGCTGCCGACGGCCAGCGGGCGGCGATACTCCGCCCGGAGGTCGAGGGCGGCACGGGTCCCGAATCGGGCCCCGTTTCGCTCCCCGAGCTCCGAGTCCTGGACCAGGGTCGTCGGCCAGCCGCGGTGGCTCGTGGCAACGGCCCCGAAACGCCAGTTGCCGCGGGCCCAGTCGACACCTGCGGTGACCGACCAGGTCTGGTCCCAGCTGCGCGGCACCCGGTCCTCGTTCATGCTGTCCCACGCCTCGGACCAGGTGAGCCCCGCCCACCAGGTCAGTTCCGCGCCCTCGGCGATCACCGAGATCTCGGCTCCGCGCACCCCCGCCGCATTCGGCGCGACCTCAACGCGATCCGGCGCAATTTCCGGCAAGACGGTCAGCGGATCGAGCAGGTTCTCGAATCGCGGGCGCGGATCGCGCTGGAACTTTCGGAACCACTCGGCGCGCAACGCAAGGCCATTTCGCAGCCGGTGATCGACGCCAAAGATGGAGTGATCCGATTCCTGGGCTTCCGGAAACGCCGTAAGGCCATCCTCGACCTTGAGCTCGTGCACTTCGTCGGTCTGGTGGAACCGGCCCCAGTGGGCACGCAACTCCCAGGCGGGCGTGAGTTCGAAACGAAGGCTGATCCGCGGGTCCAGGAGCCACTTCTCGGCAGTCGCTCCCGCGGTGATCGTGCGCTGGGTCCGCAACCCGAATTCGGAAGTCAGCGGATCGATCACCTGCCAGCGATACGCCGCGAACAGGGCGACGCGCTCGCGCTCAGGCTTCAGCGTCGTTTCCCGCAACAGTGTCGGATCGCGTGAGAAGAGCTCCGCGACGGCCGGAGTATAGGCGGCGCTCGCCGCGTAGCGGTAAACGGCGCTCTCGTCCGTCCACTCGAAGCCGCCCTCGAGCCAGTGACGCGCGCCCGGCTGCCAGGCGATCCGGCCGAGCAGTTCGAGGTACTCGGAAGACCGCCGGTCATCAACCATCCCGAAGGCGATGTCCTCGCGGTCGACGCTTCCATTGCGGAAGCTGTCGATCGTGCTCTGGCCGAGCCAGGCCGAGGCTTCGACGTCCGCACCGAAATGGCGGTTTGCCCGCAACCACAGGTATCGGTTGCGGCTTTCCAACTGCGCGCTTTCGCCGTAACCCTCCCGGTCGATGCCGAGCTCGTCGCGGGTCCACAGCACGTTGGCCGTGACGCGCAGCCGATCCGGCTCGCCGTAACCAAATCGGGCGTACGCGTCGGCGTAGTCCGGGCGGGTCGATTTCTGGTCGGCCAGTTCTGCGAGCGGGCGTAGCGTGCCGACCCGCACGGACCCGAGCCAATCGAGGCTGCCATTGGCCAGACTGCCCGCGTTCCGGCCCATGGCATTGAAGACCGACAAACCGAGCGCGCTACGCGGCTCATGGTCCACGTCAATCGTACTGAAATCGAAGACGCCACCCATCCGGTTGCCATATCGAACGGGAAACCCGCCTGTGTATGCGACGGTGTCTTCGACCAGCCCCGGATCAATGACCCCGAACACGCCTTGATACGCAGGGTTGTGGAAGGCCTGGCGGAGCGGAAAGCCGTCGATCAGCGTCAGCAACTCGCCGGATTCGCCGCCCCGGATGTTCGACCGCGCCGAAATTCCGTTCTGCGCAATGCCCGGCAGGCGCGCAAGCGCACGCAAGGCGTCCTCGCCGATGACCGGCTGCACCGCGAGGGTGTCGCCGTCGATGTTGAGGGCGCCGAGTGCGCCAGCGCGGTCGACGGCGTAGCGGCTCGTCGACACCACTACCTCGGCCAGCTGTTGGCGGTCTGCAACGAGCCGGACCTCGATCTCGCCCATTCCCGCCGCGACGGCGAGCTTGGGCCGGACCGCGGTCTCGTGACCTGCAGCTTGGACTTGCAGGGTGTAGTCGCCATCGGGAACCGGTCCGATGGAAAAGCGGCCTTCGGGATTCGACCAGTCGGACGCGCCAAGCGGGATGACTTGAACGCGCGCCGCTGCAACGGGCTTGCCGTCATCGCCGCTCAATACCTGGCCGCGGATCGTACGCGTCTCAACGCGGCGCTTCGCAGGGACTACGGCATACAAGTCGGGGCGCACGACGGAAAGCGAGAGGCCATGCGCTGCCAGGATCTCGCGGGCGACCAACAGGCGATTGCGCGAGACGGGTTCCGACGTCACACGCAGCGATCGTGGCAGCAGTTCCGAGCTGAAGATGAACTCGAGTCCCGGGCCGCGCAGTTCCTGCAAGACGTCAACGACCGGCCGACCGGCGTAGTTCGTCGGCGCCGCCTCGTCCGCCGAGGCGGTGCCGAGGCAAGCGACGAGGAACATGCCAATGAGGAACCGGCAAGGGTCTGCGGACATCCCGCCATTTAAATCCGAGTCCGCGCTGGCCGCCACCTTCCCGGCCTGCGATTGATCCGGCTCGCGCGCGCGTCCAACGGGCATGACGCCCCGCGGCATGCCGGAGTTTTGGCGCTATCTGCTGGTTGGCATGGGGGCGACGGCGCTCCATTACGTATTGCTGCTGGCTCTGGTCGAATTTGCGGGCGCCGCTGCCGCACCCTCCGCGGCCTTCGGCGCGGCCTGCGGCGCGCTCGCCGCATATGCCGGGAATCGCCGCTTCACGTTCGGGGCTGGAGCGGCGCATGGGCAGGCGTTCCCGCGCTTCCTGGCCGTGGCTGCATGCGGTTCCGTGAGCAATGGGGCAATCGTCTGGACCGGCACGGAGATCCTGGGCATGCATTACATGGCTGCCCAGGTCATTGCCACCGTGATCGTGGTCTGGAGCGGCTTCGCCCTGAATCGCAGCTGGAGCTTTGCGTGAGCGGCACGCTGAGCGTTGTCGTTCCGGTGCACAACGAGGAAAGCGTGCTCGCCCGGTTTCACGCGCGCCTCGCGACGGCAATCGAAGACACCCCTGGCGGATTTGAAATCATCTACGTCGACGACGGCAGCACCGACGCCACGCCGCTCATCCTGCGCCAGCTGCGCTCGATGGAGCCGCGCGTCGGCATCATTCGCCTGAGCCGCAATTTCGGCAAGGAACAGGCCATGAGCGCCGGGTTGCGTGAGTCTCGCGGCGCGGCCACGGTCGTCATCGATGCCGACCTGCAGGACCCTCCGGAACTGATCACGGCCATGCTGGACGAGTGGCGCCGCGGCGCCGACGTCGTGAACATGCGACGGCGGCACCGGGCCGGGGAAAACTGGCTGAAGCGCGCCACGGCATACGCCTTCTACCGCGTGATGAACCGGTTGAGCGAGGTATCGATCCCGGTCGACACCGGTGACTTCCGGCTGCTCAGCCGGCGCGCGCTCGATGCGCTCAACAGCCTGCCGGAACGCAACCGCGTCATGAAGGGCCTGTTCGCCTGGATCGGCTTCCGGCAGCGATCGATCGAGTACGATCGCGAACCGCGCGCCGCCGGGTCGAGCAAGTGGCGCTACTGGAAGCTCTGGAACCTCGCGCTCGAGGGCATCACGGGGTTCTCGATCGGGCCGCTCAAGGTCGCGACCTACGTCGGATTCCTGACAGCATTGTCGGCCTTCGTCTACGCCGCATTCGTTCTCGTGAAGACGCTCCTGCTCGGCGACCCCGTGCCGGGATTCCCGACGCTGATCGTCGTGATCTCGTTCCTCGGGGGACTGCAGCTCATGGCGATCGGCGTGCTCGGGGAATACGTCGGGCGCCTCTTTGTCGAGGCGAAGAACCGTCCGCTGTACCTCGTCGAGGAAATGCATCCTCCCGCACGGGTGACGCGGACCCGCTGGAGCCAGGCCGTTGTCGAACCCATTGCCCACGAATCCACGCTCGTCCGATAGAAGCCTCCTCTGGATTGCGATCGCCGCGGCGTTTGTCGCGCGCTTCGTCCTGCTCGGGGCATTTCCGCTCCTGGATCCGACCGAGTCGCGCTACGCGGAAATCGCGCGCCAGATGTTCGTCCTGGGCGACTGGGTCACGCCCTGGATTGCGCCGGGCGTGCCGTTCTGGGGCAAGCCGCCCCTGTCGTTCTGGATGAGCGCGGGCAGTTTTGAGCTCTTCGGCGTCGGAGAATTTGCCGCGCGGCTGCCGCACTGGATGGGCGCGATACTCGTCGCCTGGCTTGTCTGGGGCTGGCTCGCAGATCGCTCGCGGCGCGAAGCCTCACTTGCCGTCGCGTTGCTCACAGGTTCGCTGCTCTTCTTCGTCTCGGCGGGCGCGGTCATGACCGACATGACGCTCGCCATCGGTCTCGTTGCCGTGATGCGCGGCTTCTGGCTCGCGCTCCATGGATCGCCGGAAATCCGGGCTCGCGAACAGTTGTTGATGTTCGCAGGGTTTGCGATCGGTTTCCTGGCAAAGGGGCCGATTGCACTGATGGGAGCCGCGCCGATTGCGATCTGGGCACTGGCCGCGAGGCAGCCGGCGCGCGCGTGGCGCGAGATCCGTTGGGTCGCGGGCGGGCTCGCCGTCCTCGCTTGCGTGCTGCCGTGGTACGTGATGGCGGAAGCCCGCACGCCCGGATTCCTCGAGTACTTCATCGTCGGCGAACATTGGCGGCGTTTCGTCGAATCCGGCTGGCAGGGGGACCTGTACGGGCACACGCACGCGTTCCCGCGCGGCACGATCTGGCTGTTCGCAATCCTTGCCTTCCTGCCGTGGTCGTTCGTGCTGCCGGTCGTCGCCTGGAGGAGGCGTCATGCCGCGGTTCCGGTCGCTGCCGCCGACCGCAGTTTCAAGGGGTACCTGTGGGCCTGGGCGCTCGTTCCGTGCACCGTCTTTACGCTGTCCGGCAACATCTTGTGGACCTACGTGCTGCCGGCGATGCCGGCGCTTGCAATGCTGGCGGCGATGTTCCTCGCCCGCGTTCCCGGCAGGCTGGCGCCCGAGCGCATGGTGGCGGCGGGCGTTGGCGTCATGGCCGTCGTGACGATCGCCGTCATCGCGGCCTTCAACCTGGGCGACTGGAACGATCACCGTTCGATGAAATCGATCGTCGCGGACTACCGTTCGCTGACCCGGGGCGAGCCGCTTGTCTTCTTCCGGCACGTGCCGTACTCGGCGGCGTTCTACAGCGGCGGAACGGCGCAGGTCGCGACCGAGCCAGGCGACCTCGAGGCGCGGCTGGGCGAGGGTCCGGCATACGTCGTGCTGAGGTCGCGGCATCGCGCGCGCCTGCCCGAGTCGCTTGCCGCCAGGCTGCACGAGATCCGGCAGGTCGACGAGTACGCGCTGTATGTGAGCGGTGCTTCCGCGGGTCACGCTTCGCGCGTTGCCGCAAAGCGCGCGAGCGAAACGAGCGCTTCCCGATAGCGGGAGTGGGGGACGTCGGCGAGCGCGGCCAGTGCCTTCTCGACTTCCCGGCCGGCGAGCTCCGAGGTGTAGTCGAGGCCGCCCGTGGTTTCGATCACGGCGCGGATCGATCCCTGCTCCTCGGTGCCGCCCTGCTCGATGGCGCGGCGGATCATGTCCGCCTCGCGGCCATGCGCGTGCTTCAGGGCGTGGATGAGCGGCAGCGTCGGCTTGCCTTCGGCGAGGTCGTCGCCGATGTTCTTGCCGAGCTCCTCGGCGTCACCGCCGTAGTCGAGCGCGTCGTCGATCAGCTGGAACGCGATGCCGAGGTGCTTGCCGTAGCGCGCGAGCGCCGCCTCGACCGGCGCCGGCGCGCGCGCGACGATCGCGGCGATCTGGGCGCCGGCCTCGAACAGGCGCGCCGTCTTGCGGTAGATGACCTCCATGTAGCGCACCTCGGTCGTGTCCGGGTCGCCGGAGTTCATGAGCTGCATCACTTCGCCGGCCGCGATGGTATTCGTCGCGTCCGCCATCACGCGGATCACCGCGGCCGAGTCGAGCGCGGCCATCATCTGGAAGGCGCGCGAATACAGGAAGTCGCCGACCAGCACCGAGGCCGGATTGCCGAAGGTCTCGTTGGCAGTGTCCCGGCCCCGCCGGCGGGCCGACTCGTCCACGACGTCGTCGTGCAGGAGCGTCGCCGTGTGGATGAACTCGATGAGCGCGGCTGCGGGGACCTGGGCCGTGCCGGTCGCACCGGCGGCCCGGGCCGCGAGCACGACGAGCAGGGGTCGCACGCGCTTGCCGCCGGCGCCGACGATGTATTCGCCGACCTGGTTGACGAGCAGGACGTCGCTCGCCAGCTGGTGGCGGATTTCCGCATCGACCGCGGCAAGGTCGTCGGCGACGAGGGCGCGTATGTCTTTGAGTTGCATGGAATCCCGCCTCCCCCGCGGGCGACGGGGCATCCTAGCGGCAATCGGGCGTGCGGGAAATCGGGGGAACCCTCCCGGTTTGACCCCGGAGGGTCCCGTCACTACAATTGCCGGCTCTTTTCGGAGTCCAGACAATCATGTACGCCGTCATTGCCACCGGGGGCAAGCAGTACCGGGTGAGCGAGGGCACCGTCGTGCGGGTCGAGAAACTCGACGTCGACGCCGGCGCCACCGTGGAGTTCAACCAGGTTCTCCTGGTCGGCGAAGGTGCGGACGTGGCTGTCGGCGCCCCGTATGTCACGGGTGCGCGCGTCACGGCGACCGTGCAGGCGCACGGCAAGGCCGACAAGGTCCAGATCACGAAATTCCGCAGGCGCAAGCATTACCTGCGCCAGAAGGGTCACCGCCAGCCGTTCACCGAAGTGAAGGTGACGGGTATCACGGCGGCCTGAGGAGTCGAACATGGCACACAAGAAAGCAGGCGGCAGTACCAAGAACGGGCGCGAGTCCCAGTCGAAGCGGCTCGGCGTCAAGAAGTTCGGCGGCCAGGAAGTGCTGGCCGGCAACATCCTCGTGCGCCAGCGCGGTACGCCCTACCGGGCCGGCGAGAACGTCGGCGTCGGCACCGACCACACGCTGTTCGCGCTGAAGGCCGGACGCGTCCAGTTCAAGAAGAAGGGTGCCGAAAGGCGCACCTTCGTCAGCGTCCTGCCGGAATAAGGAAAGGCCGCGCGATTCGCAGAGAAACCCCGGCCCGGCCGGGGTTTTTCGTTGGGACCGCAATCAAACATGAAGTTCGTCGACGAAGCGATCGTGAAAGTGCGCGCAGGCCATGGCGGCCGCGGCGCGGTCGGCTTTCGCCGCGAGAAGTTCGTGCCCTTTGGGGGGCCGGACGGCGGCGACGGCGGCCACGGCGGCAGCGTCTGGCTGCGCGCGCAGGCGGGCATCAACACGCTCGTCGACTACCGCGTGCAGCGCACGTTCCGCGCCCAGAACGGCCAGCCGGGCGGCGGGCAGGACTGCACGGGCCGGGGCGGCGAGGACCTGTTCGTTCCCATGCCGGTCGGCACGCTCGTGCTGGACGACGATACGGGCGAGACCCTCGGCGACCTGTCGAAGGCGGGGCAGACGCTGCTGGTCGCCAAGGGCGGCAAGGGTGGCTGGGGCAACCAGCGCTTCAAGAGCTCTACCAACCGCACGCCCCGGCAAAGCGGGCCGGGCCTGCCCGGCGAAACACGGGCGCTGCGCGTCGAGCTGCGGCTCCTCGCGGACGTCGGGCTCCTCGGCCTCCCGAACGCGGGCAAGTCGACGCTGATCCGCGCGGTGTCAGCCGCGCGGCCGAAGGTCGCGGACTATCCGTTCACGACCCTGCACCCGCAGCTCGGCGTGGTCTCGGTCGGACCGCTCAAGAGCTTCGTGATGGCCGACATCCCGGGACTCATCGAGGGCGCGGCGGAAGGGGCCGGCCTCGGCATCCGGTTCCTGAAGCACCTGCAGCGCACGCGGGTCCTGCTGCACCTCGTGGACATCGCGCCGCTCGACCCGGACGCGGACCCGGTCGACGGCGCGCGGGCGATCGTGAAGGAGCTGAAGAAATTCAGCCCCGAGCTCGCGAAGAAGAAGCGCTGGCTCGTCCTGAACAAGATCGACCTGCTCGAGCCGGTCGAGCGCAAGAAGCGATGCGCCGACATCGTGCGACGCCTGCGCTACAAGGGGCCTGTGTTCGAGATTTCGGGCGCGACGGGCGAGGGGACCATGGCACTGTGCCAGGCCGTGATGCGCGAGCTCGAAAGCTAGGAGGGGACGCGCACCTTCATATTCGCGAAAGAGGCGATCCCGTCATGTGGGTCGCCGGTGGCGAATATGAAGGTGCGCGTCCCCTTCAGAGCGCCTTGACCTGCGCGGCGAGGCGGCTCTTGTGCCGGGCGGCCTTGTTGCGATGAATGATGCCCTTGCGCGCCATCGCGTCGATGACGGGCGAGGCGGCCTTCAGCGCGGCAACGGCTTCCGCCTTCTTGCCGGCGTTGATGGCCTCGATGACCTTGCGCACGGCGCTGCGCACCTTGGAACGCTGGGCGACGTTGCGCGCGCGGCTGACGAGCGCCTGGCGCGAGCGTTTTTCGGCTGATTTGGTGTTGGCCATAAGGGCGCGCATTGTCCGTATGCGGCCCGCCATTGTCAACGCGCTATAGTTCCGGCCGCATGTCGCACGGATTCCTGCGCAATACCACGATCGTTGGCCTCCTGACGCTCCTCTCCCGGGTCACCGGCGTGATCCGGGACATGGTCTACCTGATCTCCTTCGGCGCTGGCCCCCTGATGGACGCCTTCCTGGTGGCGTTCAAGATCCCGAACTTCATGCGCCGCCTGACCGCGGAGGGGGCATTTTCACAGGCCTTCGTGCCCGTCATCTCGGAATACAAGGTGCAGAAGTCCCACGGCGAGGTCCGCGAGCTGGTCGCGGGCGTCACCGGGGTCTTCGGCCTCATCCTGTTCGGCATCACCCTCGTCGGCGTCGTCGCGGCGCCGGTGGTGACTTTCCTGTTCGCGCCGGGGTGGCACGACGGCGACGGCCGGTTCGAGCTGACGGTCGAGATGCTCCGCTTCACGTTTCCTTACATGTTCTTCATCTCGCTGGTTGCACTCGGCAGCGGCATCCTGAACAGCTACGGCCGCTTCGCCGTGCCGGCGCTCAACCAGACACTGCTGAACCTCGTGATGATCGTCGCCGCGGCCTTTGTCGCGCCGCACTTCGAGAAACCGGGCCTGGTGCTCGCGATCGGCGTCTTCATCGCAGGCGT
Organism: uncultured Gammaproteobacteria bacterium; assembly: GCA_963728615.1. GTDB lineage: Bacteria > Pseudomonadota > Gammaproteobacteria > Steroidobacterales > Steroidobacteraceae > SCUD01. Next base: position 259,693 of record CAVSKQ010000003.1, on the reverse strand, counting down.
CGTGCAGCTGATCGCCCAGTTCCCGGCGCTGCACGCCCTCGGGCTCCTGCCGCGCCCGCGCTTCGATCGCGCGCGCGAGGGCGTGCGGCGAATCGGACGGCTCATGCTGCCGGGCATATTCGGCTCCTCGGTCGCGCAGGTGTCGCTGCTGCTCGACACGGTCATCGCGTCGTTCCTGGTGGTCGGCAGCGTCACCTGGCTCTACAGCGCGGACCGCCTGGTCGAGTTCCCGATGGGCGTATTCTCGATCGCGCTCGCGACGGTCATCCTGCCGGGCCTGTCCTCGCACCATTCCGAGAAGTCGCCGGAGAAATTCAATTCGACGCTCGACTGGGCGCTGCGCATGACGACCGCAATCGTCGTGCCTGCGGCCGTGGGGCTCCTGATGCTCTCGGGACCGCTGATCGCGACCATCTTCGGCTACGGCGCCTTCACTGACCGCGACGTCCTCATGTGCGGCTACGCGCTCATGGCGTATTCGTTCGGCCTGATCGGCTTTTCGCTGGTAAAAGTCCTGGCGCCGGGCTACTTCGCGCGCCAGGACACGAAGACGCCGGTGAAGATCGGCCTGATCTCGCTCTCGTTCAACATGGCTTTCAACCTGTGCGTCGTCGTGCCGGCGTTCCTCATGGATTTCCCGGTGCCGCACGTGCTGCTCGCCGTCTCGACGGGTCTTTCGGCCATCATCAACTCGACGCTGCTCTACCGCGGCCTGCGTCGGGACGGCATCTACCGCCCGTCTCCCGCGTGGCGGAAGCTGCTGCCCCAGGTCTTGTTGGCGAGCCTCGCCATGGCCGCCTTCCTCTGGTGGATCTCGGGCGATTGGTCGGACTGGACCGGCTGGTCAGCCGCGCGCCGTGCCGCCTGGCTGGGCTTCTCCGTCGTCGGCGGGGGCGTCGTCTACTTCGGCGTGCTGGCGCTCTCTGGCGTGCGCCCCAGGGACCTCAAGCATCTATAATTGCAGGGTACGATTTCCCGATGCGGCAGGGCCATGCTGATTCGACGTGGTTTCGAACCCTGTCGTGACTCGGATCCCGGGCGCGCCGTCGCGATCGGCAACTTTGACGGCCTGCACCTCGGGCACCAGGCGATCCTGGCAGTCTTGCGGGAACGGGGCCGGGAGCTGAGGCTCCCGACGGCCGTGGTCTGCTTCGAGCCCCAGCCGAAGGAGCATTTCCAGCCGGACGCAGCGCCGGCGCGGTTGATGCGGCTTCGCGACAAGGCGGAGGGCATCGCGGCGGCCGGCATTGGCGAGCTTCGCGTGCTGCGCTTCGACGCGCGGCTCGCGCGACTCGAGGCGGCGGCATTCATCGAGCGCGTCCTCGTGAGGGCGCTGAGGACGAGACACGTGGTGATCGGCGAGGGATTCCGCTTCGGGAACGCGCGCGGCGGCGACGCCGCGACACTGCGTCGCGCGGGCCTCGAGGTCGATGCCGTTGCCGCGACCCTCTCCGGCGGGCAGCCGGTGAGCTCGACACGCGTGCGCGAGCTACTTGCCGCGGGCCGGATGGAGGAGGCGAGGGCACTGTTGGGCCGCGACTTCCGCATCAGCGGGCGCGTGATCGAGGGCCAGAAGCTCGGGCGCGAGCTCGGCTTCCGCACCGCCAATCTTCGATTGCATCGTCGCGTGTCGCCGGTCGCGGGGATCTTCGCGGTTCGCGTCTCGGGCGCCGGGCTCGTGCGCCACGCGGGTGTCGCCTCCGTCGGGACGAGGCCGACGGTCGGCGGGACCGGCTGGCTCCTCGAGGCGCACGTGTTCGACCGAGAGGCGGCACTGTACGGTGCGCGGCTCGACGTGGATTTTGTCGCGAAGCTGCGCGACGAGGTGCGGTTCGACGGCGTCGAGGCGATGACGGCGCAGATGCACGACGACGCGCGGCTTGCCCGCGAGCTGCTCGGCCACTGAAGGACCCGCGTGGACTACAAGCAGACGCTCAACCTGCCTGAGACCGACTTCCCGATGAAGGCGGACCTCGCCCGCCGCGAGCCGGAGCGCGTCGCGCGCTGGCTGGCGGACGACGTCTACCGGGAACTCCGCCGCCGCGCCGCCGGCCGGCCGAAGTTCGTGCTGCTGGACGGGCCGCCCTATGCGAACGGTGTCATCCACATCGGCCACGCCGTCAACAAGGTGCTGAAGGACGTCATCGTCAAGTCGCGCACGCTCGACGGCTACGATTCGCCGTACGTGCCCGGCTGGGATTGCCACGGCCTGCCGATCGAGCAGCAGGTGGAAAAGAAGCACGGCCGCGTCGGGCAGAAGCTCGACGCCGACGCGTTCCGCAAGGCCTGCCGCGAGTACGCGGAAAGCCAGGTCGCGCTCCAGCGCACGGATTTCCAGCGGCTCGGCGTGATGGGCGACTGGGACGACCCCTACATCACCATGGCCTCGCGCTACGAGGCCGAGCAGTTGCGTGCGTTCGCGGCGATCATCCGCCGGGGCCACCTCGTGCGCGGCTTCAAGCCCGTGCACTGGTGCCTCGACTGCCGCTCCTCGCTCGCCGAAGCCGAAGTCGAGTACGAGGAACGCACTTCGCCCGCGATCGACGTACGGTTCCGCGATCGCCGATGCACACGATGCGGCGCGGCGCTTCGGATCACGACCGACGAGCTCCTCGCGCGCCGGCATCGCGATCTGGACCACGACGCCCTGGACGCTGCCGGCGAACCAGGCCGTCTCCCTGCATCCCGCGTATGACTACGTGCTCGCCGAGTTCGACCGCGACGACGCGCCGGAACGGCTGGTCGTGGCCGAGGCGTTGCTCCGAGTCCGTCGCGAATCGAATCGGTGCGCGCGCTCACCGCGTGCTCGGCAAGGCGGCGGGCAAGGTGCTCGAGGGATTGCGCCTCGAACACCCCTTCTACGAGCGCGAGGTGCCGGTCGTGCTCGGCGATCACGTCACGCTCGACGCCGGCACCGGCGCCGTGCACACGGCGCCCGGCCACGGCGCGGACGACTACGAGATGGGCCGGCGCTACGACCTGCCGATCGACAACCCGGTCGGCAACGATGGGCGCTTCGTCGCCGGCACGCCGCTGTTCGAGGGCCTGACGGTCTTGGACGCGAACCCGAAGAGTCATCGACACGCTGCGCCGAGGCGGGGCGGCTGGTCCATTTCGAGCAATTACCGGCACAGCTACCCGCACTGCTGGCGCCACAAGTCGCCGGTGATCTTCCGCGCGACGCCGCAGTGGTTCCTGAGCATGGAGAAGGACGGCCTGCGCCGCGACGCGCTCACCGCGATCAGCGGCGTGCGAGTGGATCCCGGGCTGGGGCGAGCAGCGCATCACCAGCATGATCGAGACGCGGCCCGACTGGTGCATCTCGCGCCAGCGCGCCTGGGGCGTGCCGCTCGCGATGTTCGTGCACAAGGAAACGGGCGAGCCGCATCCGCAGACGCCGGAGCTGCTCGAGCGAGTCGCCGAGCTTGTCGCCGAGGGCGGCATCGAGGCCTGGTTCGCGCTGAACCCGCGGCACCTGCTCGGCGACGAAGCGCTGGTCTACGAGAAGTGCGACGACGTCATGGATGTCTGGCTCGACTCAGGCGTGGTGCACCACTGCCTGCCCGCGACTGCGCCCGGGCACTGATCCCGTTCCCGGCCGACATCTACCTCGAGGGCTCCGACCAGCACCGCGGCTGGTTCCACTCGTCATTGCTGCCTCGGTCGCGGGCCGCGGCGTCGCGCCGTACCGCCAGGTGCTGACCCACGGGTTCACCGTGGACGAGAAGGGCCGCAAGATGTCGAAGTCGCTCGGCAACGTCGTCGCGCCGCAGAAAGTGATGCAGTCGCTCGGCGCCGACGTGCTGCGGCTGTGGGTCGCCGCCACCGACTACAGCGGCGAAATCAACGTCTCGGACGAGATCCTCAAGCGCATGTCGGACAGCTACCGGCGCATGCGCAATACCGTGCGGTTCCTGCTCGGCAACCTCGCGGGCTTCGACCCGGACGCGCGACGCGCTGCCGGCCGGCGAGCTGCTCGAGACTCGACCGCTGGGTGCTCGCCCGCGCGTCGAGCCTGCAGGACGAGGTCGTCGAGGCCTATCGCAAGTACGAGTTCCACCTGATCTACCAGAAGGTGCACGACTTCTGCGTGGTGGAGCTCGGCGCCTTCTGGCTCGACATCATCAAGGACCGCCTCTACACGACGCCGAGGCAGGGCGTTGCGCGCCGTTCGGCGCAGACGGCGATGTACCACATCGCAGAAGCGATGGTGCGCTGGCTCGCGCCGATCCTGTCGTTCACGGCCGAGGAGATCTGGCAGTTCCTGCCCGGCCAGCGCGACGCATCGGTGTTCTTCTCCACCTGGTGGAAGCTGCCCGAGGTTCACGGCAAGTACGCCGTCGATTGGGACGCGGTCATCGCGCTCAAGGCCGACGTCGCGCGCGAGCTGGAGAGGCTCCGCACCGCGGGCGCGCTCGGCGCGCCGCTCGAGGCGGCGGTGGACGTGTACCTCGACGAGGCGCAGCATCGGCGCATGGCCGCACTCGGCGACGAGCTCCGCTTCGTGCTGATCACGTCGCAGGCGCGGATGCGGCCTGCCGCGGAGCGTCCGGCGGATGCCGCGGCCGCGTCGTCGGTGGCCGACGGACCGGGGCCTGGATCGCGGTCGCCGTGGATCCGGCGCCGAAGTGCGCTGCGCTGCTGGCATCGCCGCGCGGACGTCGGCGTCCGATCCGGACGCACCCGGAGATCTGCGGACGCTGCGTCACGAACCTCGGCGGCGCCGGCGAAACGAGGCATTTCGCATGACCCGGCCCGTGATCGTCAGGCAAGCACGGCGCTCATCTGGGCCTGGCTCTCGGCCATCGTCGTGGCGCTCGACCAGTTCGTGAAGTGGTACGTCGTCGGCAACTTCGGCGCTGTACGAGATCCTGCCGGTCGGGCCCTTCCTCGACCTCACGCGCCTGCACAACGAGGGCGCGGCTTTCAGGCTCCTCGCGAGCGCGGGCGGCTGGCAGCGCTGGTTCTTCCTCAGTGCTCGCCGGCGCGATCGCCGTCGCCATCGTCTGCTGGCTGCGGTCGATGCCGGCACGCGGCCAGGCGTGGCTCGCGATCGGGCTGGCGCTGATCCTCGGCGGCGCCGTCGGCAATGCCTGGGACCGCTTCATCGACGGCTACGTCGTCGACTACCTGCACTTCCACTGGGGCGACGCCTACTTCCCGGCCTTCAACGTCGCCGACATCGGGATCACGACTCGGCGCGATCATGCTGATCATCGACGCGCTGCTGGACGGCCGGCGGCAGGAAGTCGGCGGCCTGATGAAAGTCCTGCTCGCAAATCCGCGCGGCTTCTGCGCCGGCGTCGACCGCGCGATCGACATCGTGGAGCGGGCCATCGAGCTGTTCGGCGCGCCGATCTACGTGCGCCACGAGGTCGTGCACAACAGGTTCGTGGTGGATCGCCTGCGCGGCCTCGGGCGCGGTGTTCGTGGACGAGCTCGACGCCGTGCCGGACGGCGCGACCGTCATCTTCAGCGCCCACGGCGTGCCGAGCCGGGTCGAGCAGGAAGCGGCGCGCCGCGGACTCACCGTGTTCGACGCGACCTGTCCGCTGGTCACCAAGGTGCACATGGAAGTCGGCAAGTACGCGCGCGACGGCCTCGACGTGATCCTGATCGGGCATGCCGGCCACCCGGAAGTGGAGGGCACCATGGGCCGCTTCGACACGGGCCACGGCGGGCACATCCACCTGGTCGAGACCGTGGCCGACGCCGAGAAGCTCCACGTGCGCGACCCTTCGCGGCTCGCAGTCGTGACGCAGACGACGCTCTCCGTCGACGACACCGCGAAAGTGATGACGGCGCTGCGCGGCCGCTTCCCGACGCTCGCGACCCCGCGCAAGGAAGACATCTGCTATGCGACGCAGAACCGCCAGGACGCCGTGAAGCAACTCGTCGCGCAGTGCGACGTGATCGTCGTGGTGGGCTCGCGGTCGAGCTCGAACTCCAACCGCCTGCGCGAGATCGCGACGACGCGCGGCATCCCGGGCTATCTCGTCGATGGCGCAGAGGACCTCAAGCCGGAATGGTTCGAGGGCAAGCAGGCGGTCGGCGTGACGGCGGGCGCGTCGGCGCCCGAGTCGCTCGTGAAGAACGTGGTCGAGAAACTGCGTGAGTGGGGCGGGCATGAGGCGGTCGAAGTCGTCGGGCGCGAAGAACACGTCGTCTTCGGGCTGCCGCAGGCACTGCGTCCTTCAGCCAAGCCGGAGTCGGCTGCGCGTTAGGGACGGCCTCCTTACCAGCAGCGGCTCGCGCTGTCTGCGCCTTGCCAGTTCGTCGCGAGACGTCGGCCGCTTTCGTCGATGGAAAGACTGAGGCAGGCCGGATCCGCCTGGCTCCCGGCCGCGGTCGCCACCACCCGGAACTCGGCGGCCGTCGCGACTTCAACCGCGAGCGTGTAGTGGCCGCCCGGGGTGCGCGATGCCACCGGCAGGCCTGGCGGATCGTCGCCCACGCCGGCATCGAGCCGGCTTCCGTAGCTGCCATGCGCGAGGTGGAACTTCTCCTGCTCCGTGGCGGCCATGAGCAAGGACTGCACCGCCTGCGCGCGGTTGCCTCGGCGCAGGTGACTCCGGTAGGTCGACATCGCGATCATGGTCGTGATGGCGACGACCGCGAGCGCGATCATGACCTCGATCAGCGTGAATCCGGCGGCGGCACGAGCTTGCGCCATGACGTCCTCACGGGATCTCCGGCATAGCCGGTGTCGAAAGTTTCGCCGCCCAGGATCCCGAACGGGCGTGGCTTGCAGCCCGCGCAGGCCTCGTCCCAGCGGCCCGGGAAACCAAACCTCAGGCCCGGCGGAAGCCCGCTGGTCGCGATCTCCTCGGGCTCTTCCTCCTCCGATTCGACGGCGGTCGCACGCGGAAGCCCCGTGCGGATGTCGAGCGCGTAGTGCCGCGCCGATGACGGCGGCGGGCCGCACGGCGCAGCGGGATCGACTGTGAGCGGTTGGTACGTCTGGAACCTCAGCACGTGGTCGAAGGTGCCGATCGGTCCCGCCACCCGTTCGCCGTCACCATGGGCGTCGAGCAGGACGAACCACCCCGGCGCATCCGGAGGAATGCCTGCCTCCGTGTGCGTGGCGTCGTAAAGGTCGTCGACCTCGAGTTCAGGGACGGGCCCTCCCGCGATTTCGTCGTAGACCACGAAGACGGCATCCTGGCCCGTCGCATCGCGCGGGCGCATCAGCGACCCCGACCCCATCGCGACCGCAAGCCGGCTCTGCATGCCTGCGCGCACGATCGACGTGTCCGGCGTGAAGTGGAAGCGGCGCCCGGCTGCGTCGAGGCGGGCGAGCCTCCGTGCGGATGCGAGTGAAGCAGCGTCGCGGCCGCCTTCGAGATCGACGCGCCACAGGTTGCCGACGACGTCCAGGACGTAGGCGCGGTCGATGTTGCCGTCGCCATCGAGGTCCAGCAGGCGCGGAGCGGCCGCGACGCTCGAAAGCCCGTCGATCGCAAGGTCGTCTTCCGGTCCGCCTGCCGACCACAATCGCCGGCCAGTCGTTGCGTCGACCGCAAGAATCGCGTTCCCGCGGCCGCTGCCGGTCGCGGCGCGCGCATCGAAACGCCTGTCGTAGCCGCCGGCAAGCACCACGACCCAGTTTTCAGTGTCCTGGCCGGAGTCCGCGATCTCGAGGCGCGTGACGACCGGCTCGGCAAGGCCGAGCGCCGGTGCGTCCGGAAGTTCCAGGGACCATAGAAGCCGGGGCTCGCGCGGCAGGGCCACGTCGAGCGCGTAGTAGCGCGAACCGCCTCGTCCGAGGCCGAAGAGCAACCAGAGATGCTCTCCGCTTGCGGGGTCGATGCGTCCATCGCCGTCCGGGTCGTGGCGGTGGACGACGAGCGCGCCGTCGAGGCCGTGGCTTCTCACCGTCGTCGCGGCGTTGCGCACGAGAGCGGGGATCCGCCCCAGCAGTTCCTTCGGCATCCAGGCCCATTGCTCGACGCCGCTGTCGGCATCGAAGGCATGCAGCATCCCGTCCTGGGTCGCGGCGTACGCGACGCTGAGTCCGGCTTGCGGATAGCCGACGATCGCAACGGGCGGGAGCCCTGGGTCGCCGAGCGTGCGCAACGACAGGAAGGATTCGAGGAGCTCGTCCACGGATTCGGGATCGCGGGGATTCAGGCCGAGCGCTTCGCGCGCGATGCGCACGTTGCCGGGCTCGAGGCGGTTCGCCGGATCCGTGATGCTTTCATCGGCGACGTTGGTGTACACATTGCGCGCCTCGGGGATCGGCAAGCGGCCCGCAGCGCCGCCCGCGAGCAGGTTCGCGTCGGGCGCGTCGCTCCACAGGCTCCGCGTGCCGGCGCCCGGCAGGCCATTGGCGTCGATCGCGGGTTCGCCGTCGCGATCGACGACGAGCGGCGGCTCGAGCGGCCCGGCGGGCGCCCTCAGCGCATACTTCAGCGCGTTTCCCAGCCATCGCGCACTCGGCCGCGGCGCAGACAGCCCGAAGATGACGCCGGGAGCGCTTGCGCCGACCTCGAACGGCATCAGTGCGGCCGCGGACAATGCCGGGCTGGCGGCGACTGCCGCGTCGCGCTGGTGAGCGTTCGCGACCAGGTTGACGTAGGCGAGCGGGTCCGCGATCGAACCCGATTCGCCCGCCGCAGCGTCGGGCGGCAGGATCCAGGACAGCGGTGCGGACTGCGCGCCCGGCAGGTCGTCGCGAAGATCGGTCGTTCCCAGCCACGTGCCGACGGCGGCCAGGCAATCCGGGCCGCAACCGCCGGTCTCTGCCTGGAAGCGTGGAAGCGCATTTGCGGCCGCGGGAGCCTGTTCGTCACCGCTCGCGACGCCGGCACTCAAGTAGGCGGTGGAGACCGGCCGGCAGGCGTGTTCGAAGGGCGACCGGTACGTTGCCGCGGCGCGCGGATCCAGGGCCGCGGCATCCGTGCGGGCGTCGAATCCGAATTGCCGCGGACCACCGGCCAGCCAACGCGCCGCTTCCGTCAGCGTCTCGGTGAGAGGCGCGGAGCCGGTGGGAGTCGCCGCGGCCATCGCCAGCACTTCGGCGGCCGCGACCTCGCTGGCAACCGGCGCGCGCGCGATGAAGCCGCCGTCGGGGCCGTCGTCGTCGACGCGCACGAGAGCGACATCGATCTCCGACGTCGCTGCAATCGCCTGGGCCAGGCGGCGGGACATGACCTCGGCGAGCGGGCGCTCCGAGGCGGAAAGGTTCGCACGCAGGTAGTTGAGGTAATTGCCCGTGTACAGGATGTAGGGGTCGGCGAAGGGCGCGCGGTCCCAGGGTATTTCCTGTGCACCGTCGCGGAGCCACGGCACGCCGGATCCTTCGCCGGCATACCAGTCGCCTGCCGTGCTGCCATGACGACCCCGGTCAGCGCGGCATTCGACGGGGCCGGTGCTTTCATCCCCGAGTGCATCCCAGTAGCCACCGTCCGGTCCGGCCCGCCACTGCGCGGCACGCGAGGCCACATGGAATCCCGCGCTCGCGAGCGTCGCGCGGGCCGACTCGCAGTGCAGGCCGCTCACCGAATCGCGCGGCACCAGGTCGAGGCCCCGCTGGCGCGCACAGTCGGGCACCGGACCGGCTCCCCGGCGAAAGTAGACCTTGCCCGGATCGCAGGCGGGGGACGTCGTCCCGGACGCGTAGTCGCGGAGCGGATCGTAATCCTCGCCGACCGGCAGCCTGACGCCGGCGGCCGCCGAATGGTCGAGGATCAGTGCGAGCAGCGGGCGAACCGACGCCGGCAATGGCGCGCGGTGGAGCCATGCCTCGTCGATGTCGGCGCGACCGTCACCGGCGGACAACGCCGCCGCGAGCAGCGTCGCGGCGCCGACGATCGCTCGCAAGAACCGCGGCTTCACGACGACGGCACCACGAAGTAGAAGCCCTGCTCGAGCCGCTGGTGCGCACCGCGGCCTGATTCCCCGTCGGCGGTGATGAAGAAATGGCGCGCTGCAAACGTGCCCGCGTTCTCGCCGATGCTGAACCCGGCCGGAAGCGTGCCGGGCCCGGGCATCTCGCGGGTTTCCGTGCGGTATGCGGACCGCGCCGTTGCGACGTCGGGGAGGATGTCGCCCGTTGCTTCGCCGCCCTCGCGAGCCTCGGCCGCCGCCAGCAACGCCGCGACGATGCCCGCTTCGGCCGCCTCAAAGGCGTTCTGGGCCATCTGCTGGTGGCCGGCCAGCGCCAGCGCAGTCATCGCCGCTGCCGCGGCGGCAAGCGCAAGTGCGCCGAGTCCCGACATCAGCACCAGGACGACGACGAGCGCCGATCCCTTCCCGGCATCGTTCATTGCCACAGTCCCGTATTGCGCAGTTCGACCACGCGAGCGGCGCGCTTGCGCCGGCTGAGGCCGGGTTGATCACGCTCGAGGATGTCGCTTCGCGCCTCCAGCTTGATGCGAAGCGCCCGCGTCACGCCGCCTGCCGTCGGCTCGCCGGGGCGGACCCAGCGATCGACCGAGGCATCCGGATCCGCGGGGTCGTCGAGCCCTAGCTCGACCTGAAGATCTGCAATGCCGCTCACCAGCTCCTCGTCCTGGAACGCCGGCCGCGTGCCGCCGACGAGGCGCTTGCGACGCAACGAGGGCCAGTCGCGACGCCCGGTCGAGTCGCTGCTGACGTAGAACACGCTCACCTCCAGGTCGTGGCGGCGTGCCTCCCCGCCGAGCGTCGCGCTGCCGTCGGCGGCCAGGCGCGTGGCACGCAGGTTGGTCTCGAGCTGCAGCCGGCCGTCATCGGCAGGCGATGGCTCGACAGCCGCATGGCGAACGACGAGCGTGTCGGCCACGGCGGCGGCGCGCCCGTCAGGCGACGCGCGGCAGCCGAGCGGAATGCCGGCCACGGCGGCATAGGCGGCGTCCGCTGCGCTGACCGGCGTCGCAAGATCCAGCGCGAGTGACGGGCCGCAAGTGCCGGCAACAGCGAGGTCGGCACGTTCCTTGGCGCCGAGCGCCGAGGACCCGTCCACTGGCGTTCCAGGGGGCGCGAGTCCGAGGTAACCGGCGAGCCGGATCTCGTCGGCAATCATCGTGAACGCCGCATCGAGCGATTCTTCGAGGCGCGCGAGGGACTCGCCGGTGCGATGCGCGGCGCGCCCGCGGGTGACGAACGCGGTCGAGCCCGAGATGACTGCGAGCACCAGCAGCATCGCGACCAGGATCTCGACCAGTGTGAGGCCGGCGTCGTTCCTCATGTGGTCACCGGCAGCACGATGCGTTGCACGCCGATGCCTGCCACCGGCCATTCGATCGTGATCCGATACTGGGCCGGAACGCCGGGCTCGAGGTCGACTCGCGCGATGCTGCCGGCGGGCAGGCTCGCGATGGCCGATTCGGTCCAGGCGCGCAGCGCCGGCGCGTCGGCTGGAATCGACCCTGCCGGGTCGCGATCGAGCGCGCGAAGCTCTTCGGCCAGGGATCCTGTCAGCCGGATCGCCATGCGGCGCGTGCCGGACTCACGCTCGTACTGGATGCTCCGGCCGAGGACGATACCGGCGCCGGCCAAGCCCACGAGCATGAGCACGAGCGCAACCAGCGCTTCGACCAGCGTGAAGCCGCGCGACAGGAGCCTGGTCAGCACGTCAGCACGCGATCCGAAGCATCCCGGACGCTGGTCCGCGGGCGTCCGCTGCGGCTCACGATGACTGCGCGCGCGGCGCGCGAGCCACGACGGTCGCACAACGTGAGCGTTGCCGGCGTCGCGAAGCCGGTGCCGGCCTCGAACTCGAGGACGGGCCGGTTCGACCGGATGCGCGGGCTGCCGGCTTCCGGAAGGGCAAGCGCCTGGCGAAAGCGGTCCGGATCGCCGGTCAGCAGCAGTTCGCCGGTCCAGTCCGGCCGGTCCGTGCAGCTGCCGGAGACGTCGCCGCCGCACAGTCGGATCTTCTCGCTGCGGGTCGCCGAGAATTGCCGCGCCAGGTTGATCGCATGCATCGCGGTCGAGACGGCTGCGTTCATGCGGCTCTCGAGAACGAGGTTCGAGAACACCGGCACGGCGGCGCCCGCGAGGATGGCGGCGATGCCGAGCATCGCGAGTAGCTCGGGCAGCGTGTGCCCGCGAGACACGGGGACTCCATGGTTCATGCCGCGAGGCTAGCGGGCGCGACGCGTGGTTCCAGCGCGCAAATCCGCGGTGTTTGAGGCGATTTCCGCCGAGGCGTATATTGCGGCCACATGGAGCACGACAATGACCGCGACCGCATCCGGGCCGAGCTCGAAGGGCGGGGCATCCAGGCGACGGCCCAGCGCATGCGGATCGCCGCACTGCTGTTTGCGCGCGCCCAGCACCTGACGGCGGAGCAGATCATCGAGGCGCTCGCCGGGCAGGGGTCTCGCGTCTCCAAGGCGACGGTCTACAACACCTTGAATCTCTTCGCGGAGAAAGGCCTGCTCAGGCCACTGCAGGTGGACCCGGAGCGGGGCCTGTTCGACTCCAACATGCGCCCGCACCATCACATCCACGTGGAAGACACGGGCGAGCTCATCGACGTGGCGCCCGGCGACGTCGAATTCTCGCGCCTGCCGCCGCTGCCGCCCGGCACCGAGTCGGTCGCCGTGGACGTCGTGATCCGCGTCCGTCGCCAGGGATCCTGACTCGTTGCCCCGACTCTAGGCCTTGCCTATACTGCGCGCCCCGCTGCCGGTGTAGCTCAGTTGGTAGAGCAGTCGCTTCGTAAGCGAGAGGTCGGGGGTTCAAGTCCCTCCACCGGCACCAGTTTCCTCGGCGTACCCAGCATGCACGCACTCCTGTTTCGCCTGCTGATGGCGCTCGCCTCGGTCGTCGCCTACGCCTTGCTCGTGCAATTCACGCCTGTGCTCGAGGCGCTCGACGACGTGCCCTACGTCAGCACTATCTTCCACCTCGTGGTCGGCGCGATCTTTGGCGCCCTCGTGCTGGCACCGTACGCGCGCGTACCGCGTCGCGTGCTGCGCGGTGTCGCGCTGGCCGCGGCAAGCGCGGCGATCTACTACTTCACGATTCGCTTCGTCGTGGGCGGGCCAGCCGGGCTCAGTGCGCTGGCGACCATCATGATTGCAGGTGCATGCGCCGCGCTGCTGTGCGGGGCCGCGGTCGCCGTGATCGCGACACAGGCCTTCAACCTGCGGCTCGCGGCCCTGCTCGTCGTCGCGGGCGTCGTGGGCGGGGCTGTATTCCACTCCAGGGTCAGCTTTGACCCGAACCTGCTCCTCGGCCACGCGGCCTGGCAGTTGCTGATGTGCCTCGCCCTGTATTTCGGCCAGCGAGACGCCCCGACATAATCTGGCGTTTCTTGCCTCGTCCGGCGGCGCCGGGTTAAATGCCGTCAGGCAGCTTCGCTGCCTCATATAAAGAACGACGGGCATTCGGGGGAGACGAGATGCGTGGGACGGTCATCCTATGGCGTGACGACAAGGGCGTCGTCAGCGCGGGCGGGCGGCGTTACGACTTCGACATCAATCACTGGCAAGGCAATGTGGCGCCGGCCCCGAACATGACGGTCGACCTCGCGACCACTGACGGCAAGCTCACCGGTCTCTCGCCGGTCAGCGACGCGGACCTCGCGAAGGAGAAGCTCGCCGCGATGACCGGCGAAGGCAGCAGGTACGCGAGGGCGATCTTCGCCGACGTCGGCAAGGACGTCGCGATCGGCTACGGTGTATTTCTCTTCGTCGGCCTGTTCGTGAGCCTCGTCGCGACGAACGGCTTCATCGACGTCAAGGTCACGCTGGCGGACCTCCTCTCGGGCGACAGGGCGCGTGCCGCGCTCGGCGGCGGCAGCGGCAGGGGCGTGCTGCTGGTGCTGTTCGCGACCGCGACGATCGTGGTGCCGTACCTCTGGAAGCACCGGCTCGCGCCGCTCGCATTTGCGCTGCCGCTCTTGTTCACGGCCAGGGCGCTCTGGCCGCTCTACGAGCAGCACCAGAAGCAGCAGGAGGCGCTGCTGGCCATCGGCGAGTTCGGCCAGGCGATGACCGGGATGGCCGAGCAGATGGGGGCGCAGTCGAGCGCATTCGACGCGATCGGGATCGGGGCCTGGCTGCTCGTCGCGACCGTGATCTTCCTGGCGTTCAAGGGAATCGCGCGCTGCCTGGCGCGGAGCCAGCCGGCCGTCACTTCATCGTCGGCATCGTGAACTCGGCGCCGCGCGAGCCTTCCGGCCAGCGCGCGGTCACCGTCTTGAGCCGCGTGTAGAAGCGCACGCCGTCGGGCCCGTGCATGTGCAGCGGCCCGAACAGGGACCGCTTCCATCCGCCGAAACGAGTGGAAGGCCATCGGCACCGGGATCGGCACGTTGATGCCGACCATGCCGGCCGCGACCCGGCGGCTGAACTCGCGCGCGGCGCCGCCGTCGCGCGTGAAGATGGAAGTGCCGTTGCCGAACTCGTGGCGCTCGATCAGGCCGAGCGCCTCCTCGAGGCTTGCGACGCGCATCACGACGAGCACCGGGCCGAAGATTTCCTCGCGGTAGATGCGCATCGTCTCGGTGACGCCGTCGAACAGCACCGGGCCCATGAAGAATCCCTGCTCGTGGCCGGCGACGGTGTGCTTGCGCCCGTCGACGACGAGCTTCGCGCCTTCCTGGATGCCGGTCTCGACGTAGCCGAGCACGCGCTCGCGATGTTCGCGCGTGATGAGCGGGCCCATGTCGGCGCCTTCGGCGGTGCCGGGCAAGATCTTGATCCCGGCGAGCTCGGGCTTCAGTGCCGCGATCAGCCGGTCGCCCGCATCGCCCACGGCGACGGCGACCGAGATGGCCATGCAGCGCTCGCCGGCGGAGCCGTAGGCCGCTCCCACGAGCGCGTGCGCGACGGCCGCGGCATCGGCATCGGGCATGACGACCATGTGGTTCTTGGCGCCGCCGAGCGCCTGCACGCGCTTGCCGGCTTCCGAGCCCGCGCGATAGACGTGCTCGGCGATCGGGGTCGAGCCGACGAAGCTGACGGCGTCGACGCCTGGGTCGGTGAGCAAGGTGTCGACCGCCTCGCGGTCGCCATTGACCACGTTCAGCACGCCCGCGGGCGCGCCAGCCTCGGTCAGGAGCTCGGCGAGCCGCAGCGGGCAGCCAGGATCCTTCTCCGAGGGCTTGAGGACGAAGGTGTTCCCGCAGGCGATCGCGACCGGGAACATCCACATCGGCACCATGGCCGGAAAGTTGAATGGCGTGACACCTGCGGCGACACCCACGGGCTGGCGCAGCGACCAGCTGTCGATGCCGCGCCCGACCGCGTCGCTGTACTCGCCCTTCAGCATCTGCGGGATGCCGCAGGCGAACTCGACGATCTCGAGCCCGCGGGTGACCTCGCCGCGCGCGTCCGCGAGCACCTTGCCGTGCTCGCGCGTGATGATGGCGGCGAGCTCGCCGGCGCGTTGCTCGACGAGGTCGCGGAACCTGAACAGGATGCGCGCGCGCCGGAGCGCAGGCGTCTCCGACCACTCGGCGAACGCAGCACGCGCGGAGGCGATTGCGTGGCGCGTCTCCGCGGCGGAGGCGAGCGCGACTTCGGTCGCCGCGACGCCGAGCGCCGGGTCGTAGACGGGCGCCGAGCGCCCGGAACCACCGGCGACCGCCTTGCCGTCAATGTAATGCCCGAGTTGCCTGAGCTTTGCGATCATGGATTGCCGCCGCGCCGTTCGAAGCTGTGCTCGTAGGCGAGCACCGGCCCGCCGCTGCCGTCATCCGGTGTCGTCACGATGCGAATTGTGGCCTCATCCGGATCGAGTGTCACATGCGCGAAGCCCCAGACGAGGCCCTGAGTCCACACCGACGTGAGCCCCGGGTTGGCGGCAAGCTGGTGGCGCTGGAACGACGTGTTGAGCGGGCGCTGCTTGCCGGCCGCGCCAGAGACGAGCTGCGGGAGCGGCGGCCGGCCCTGCGCCTCCGGCACGCCCTGGCAGGCATCGGTGTGCAGTTCGAGCGTATGTTCGTGGCCCGCGAGGTACAGGTCGGCGTGGCGGCAGAGCGTCGGCAGGATCAGCCGGCGCAGCATCCGGGCCTGCTGGAACTTGCTGCCGGCGGACGACCAGATCGGGTGATGGCCCATCACGATCTTCCACCGCGCGGGGGACGAGGCGAGCGATCGCTCGAGCCATTCGGCCATGCGCCATTCGTCTTCCGTGCGCGGCACGGCCCAGGGCTGCGTTTCGTCGATCTCGTTGCTGTCGATCTCGCGCGCATCGTCGTCGAGCGCGTCGTCCACGATCGAATACGCCGACAGCATCACGTGCGTATCGAGCACGAAGACCTCCACTTCGCGCACATCGCCGGTCGGGGCGACGCGGTAGCGGATGCCGTCCATGTAGAACGGCGGCGTCTCGCTGAGGTAGCGCACCTGCGCCATCGCGCCGGCGCGCGACGTCTTCCAGTCGTGGTTGCCTAGCGCCGCGTAAATGCGAAAACCGTCCGCGGAACCCGCAAGCGGCGCGTAGGGCTCGTGGAAGATCTTGCGGAAGCGCGTCGCGTCGTCGCGCCCGTCCACTCCCGCGGTCGCGCCCTCGGGATAGATGTTGTCACCGAGCATGACCGCGAACTCGCAGGCGGGCGGGCCTTCGCAGAAACGGCGCATGGCGTTGGCGACGGCCGCCTGGCCGCTCGCCGGGATGAAGCTGCCGGTCTCGGGAACACGGTACGCCGGGGGCGGGCGGAATTCTGCGGGCGGGCGCTTGTCCTCGAGCCATTCGAGCCGCTCGGCCTCGACGAACGCATCCATGGTCTTCGGCCCGGGCTCGTCGTCGAAGTCGAGGTAGTCGTAGTGATAGCCGCTGTCGCCGAAGGCGAGGAATTCGGCGACCGGAGCCTTCGCGGCCGGCTGGGTCGCGCAACCGCCGACGAGGAGCAGGGCGAGGAATGGCGCGCGCCGGCGCATCAATACCGCTCCCGGATCAGGCGCTCGACATCTTCGCGGCTGCGCCGGATCGGCCCTTCCGCCTCCAGCTTGAGGCTCGTGAGCGCGGCGGCCCAGCGCGTCGCGTCGGCGGGATCCGCCGAGATCCGTTTCGAGGCATACGAACCGACGCAGGTGTCGCCGCGGCCGCTGCGGCCGCGCAGTTCGACCGGGTGAAAGCCCGCCTCGTGGTATTCGCCGTTCGCGAGCACGAGGAGGCCGTCCTTGTGCGTCAGCACGATCTCGCGCGGGCCGAGTGCGGCGAGGATGCGCGCTGCCTCGTGGATGTCCGCGGTTCCGGTCAGGAATTCCGCCTCGACGGCGTCGGTCTTCAGGATGTCGGTCATGCCGAGCACGAGCTCGCGTTCCGGCCAGGCGGCATAGGCGAGCCGTCCGTCCGGCGTCACGACGCGCACGAAACCCTGCACGTCGAGCGCGAGTCGCTGCGAACGGTCCTTCATGGCGCGCACGGTCGCGGCGCTCACCTCCCCGCGGATCGAGGCCGTGATCAGGAAGGTGTGCGCCTCGATGCCCTCGAGGTGCTCGGGACCGATCGGGTCGGCGACGCCCTTGACCGACAGGATGCGCTCGTCGACGTTTGCGGTCGGGTACTCGAGCCGCATCAGCGTCGAGCTCGGCGAATCGAACGCGAAGACGTCGATGCCCGCGGCCTCGAGAGCCTTGGCGATGTGGGCGTCGTCCGGCGCCCGGCGCGTGACCGCCGCCACCTTCAGGCCAGCAAGGCGTGCCGCGTGTGCGGCGTAGCTGTAGCCGCCGCCGTCCACGTGGCGCGTGCCCGCCGCCGAGACGATGGTGTCCTTCGTGTAGTTGCCGAGGGTGACGAAATCGTACTGGCTCATTCGCGAAGCCTCACTTTCCAGAGCGTCGCGGCAAGGACCATGGACACTACGGACGACGCGATCCAGAACGTAATCGCGGGACCGAAGTCATAGGTGCGGGAATCGCCGGCGACCTGCATGCCGGATTCGATCAATGCGCCGCTGATGTTCTCCTGCACGGCCGCACCGAGGTAACTGAAAACGCCGACCAGGCCCATTGCCGCGCCCGCGACTTTCTTCGGCGCGATGTCGACGGCGAACAGGCCGCCGAGCGAGGTGATGAGGCCGTTCAGGCCGACGCCGAACAGGATGAATGCGATCGTGAGGACCGCATTGTTCTGCGGCCCGAAGAAGATGAGCCCGAGCCCGAGCAGCTCGACCACGGCGAACAGGAAGTTCGCCGGAGGCCGCCGCGCGGCGAACCAGCGGTCGGAGACCCAGCCGTAGAGCAGGCAGCCGGCGATCCCTGCCACCGTGCCGATTGCCATGAAGACGCTCGCGGAGGTGAGGTCGTAGCCGCGGCCCTCCTGCAGGTAGAGGATCCCCCAGCTCGAGATCGCGTAGCGCGTGACGTACATGGTCGCGCTCGAGAGCGCGAGCACCCAGATCGCGGGGATACGGAGGATCGAGAGCTGCAGCGTCAGGACTTTCGTCTCGGGCGGCGCGAGTTGTGCGAGATGATCGTTCTTCCAGTCGGCGACCGGCGGCAGGCCGAGCGTGACCGGCCGGTCCTGCATCAGCGCGTAGATTGCGAGGCCGGCGAAGACGCAGATGATCCCGGGTACCCAGAACCCGGCGCGCCACCCGAGCCAGGCGACGAAGAGCGCGACGACGTAGTAAGTCAGCCCTTCGCCCATCGAATGCGCCGTGCTCCAGATTCCGTAGAATCGCCCGCGCTCGCGGTTGCTGAACCAGGCGGTGAGCGAGACGACGCCCGACGGCGCGCCGAATCCCTGGAACCAGCCGTTCAGCGCCCACAGCGCGACGGATACCCAGAGGATCGTCGAGAAGCCCATGCCGATGTTGATCAGGGCCGATGCGATCACGCCGGTCGCGAAAAAGACCTTGATGTTCGCGTGGTCCGCGAGGAAGCCGTTCACCAGCTTGCCGAACGCGTACGAGTAGAAGAGGGCGGACCCGATGAGGCCGAGATCCTGGGGCGAGAAGATGCCCTCGTCGATCAGCGGCTTCTTGACGACCGAGAGCGCGAGCCGGCAGGTGTAGGCGAGCGCGTATCCGAGGGTGATCGCAACGAGGACGCGGAACCGGTGCCGCCGGTACAGTGCGTCGATGCGCGAGCCGCCGGTGATCGGAACCGCCGCCGGTCCGGCCGCAAATGCAGCCAACAGGGACTTCACGTCCCGGCCCGTTTGCCAGGGCCGCCGGGTTGAAACAGAATTTCCATTTTGTGTAAACTTAGAACATTCATTTCATTTCGTCCAGCGCGCAAGGAAACCCGATGACTCACCGTGCCTGGCTGATCGGCCTGACCGCGGCACTGGCGGCCTGTTCGCAGAAGGCCCCCGCGCCGGACGCCGAACCCGCGGTCGCGACCGTCGCCACGGCCGGCGAGACTGCCCCGACCGCCGAGGACGGTGCCAATGGCGTCGCGATCTGGGTCCACCCGGAGGACGCCGCCCGGAGCCTCATCCTGGGAGCGGGCGGCACCGGCGGCCTCGAAGTGTACGGTCTGGACGGCGTCCTGAAGCAACGTGTTTCCGACCTCGAGGCCTCGCACGTCCTGGTGCGATACGGCTTCGAGATCGGCGGCGGCAAGCGCGCGCTCGTGCTCGCGTACGACCCGATGCGCTCGGCGCTCGTGGGTTACACGATTGGCGACGGCGGGCTTTCCCGCCTGCCGGGCGCGCCGATCCTCGCGGACGACGAGTTGACGGGGTTGTGCGGATTTACGAGCCCGATCACGGGCCGTGTCTATGCGCTCGGCATGACGGACTCGGGCGACATGCTGCAATGGGAGTTGTTCGCAAAGGGCGGCACGCTGGAAGGCAAGCTGGTCCGCAGTGTCGCACTCGGCAAGGGCGCCGAGTACTGCGTGGTCGACGACGCAAGCGCCACGATGTACTACGGCGACGAGGCGCTCGGCGTGATGTCGCTGCCTGTCGAGCCTGAGACCGATCCATCGCGCAAGATCGTGGACCTCGCCGCGCCACGCGGCGGCATCGCGGAGGAAGTCAAAGGCGTCGCGCTCGCGCAGGGCGCGGACGGCAAGTCGTTCCTGATCGTCTCCGACGTCTCGGCGGAACGCTTTTCCGCGTATGACCTCGAGGGCAAGCTGCTCGGCCGCTTCCAGGTCGGCGCGGGCGGCCAGGCCGATGCCGTCGGCGAGAACGAGGGCATCGCGCTCGCCACGGTCCCGATGGGCAACGCCTTTCCCGAGGGCCTGCTGGCGATCGCCGACCAGGACAACGACGGCGCGCACAGCAACTTCAAGCTCGTGGGCTGGCGCGAAGTGCGCAGCGCGCTTGCGATCCCCGCGCAGGACTTTGCCGATCCACGCGCATCGGCTGCGGCGACCGCTCGCACGGTGGCACCCACGCTCGAGACGCCCGCGGTCGCGACCTGGGGCGACGCCTCCGACGACCCGGCGATCTGGGTGAATCCGCGGGACGCGGCGAAGAGCGTCGTCATCGCGACCGACAAGAACCTCGGCCTCTACGTCTACGACCTCGAGGGCAAGCTGCTGCAGACGCTGACCGACGGGCGGATGAACAACGTGGACGTGCGCGACGGGCTCATGGCCGCCGGCAAGCCGCGCACGCTCGTCGCGGCCAGCAACCGCACCGACAAGAGCATCGCGCTCTACTGGCTCGATCCAGGGACGCGGAGGCTCGCGCGGGCCGGCGACCCGATACCGACGGGCTTCGGCGATCCGTATGGCCTCTGCATGTACGCCGACGCGGGCGGCGTTTACGTATTCGTGAACAACGGCGGCGACGGGCACTTCCGCCAGTGGCGCATCACGGCGCCGGACGGCAAGGCCGTCGGCGAGCAGGTGCGCGAGTTCCGGGTCGGCTCGCAAGCCGAGGGCTGCGCCGCGGACGACGAGACCGGCGCGCTCTACGTCGCCGAAGAGGCCGGCGGATTCTTCCGGTACTCCGCGAAGCCGGACGGAGGTTCGGAGCGCAGGGAGATCGACCGTGTTGACAGCTCGAACGGCCTCGTCGCCGACATCGAGGGCGTCGAGATCTGGGCGGGCACCGGCGGCACCGGCTTCATCGTGCTGTCGAACCAGGGCGCCGACAACTACGCCGTATACCGACGCGAAGGCGACAACGCCTTTGTCGGCATCTTCCACATCGTCGCGGACCCGGACCGCGGGATCGACGGCGTGTCGGAAACGGATGGCCTCGACGTCGTGAGCGCGCCGCTCGGCGCGAACTTCCCCAACGGGCTCCTGGTCGTCCAGGACGGCCGGAACCTCTCGCCGCGCGAGCGCCAGAACTACAAGTACGTGTCCTGGCGCGACATCGCGGGGGCGCTCGGGATCAGGTAGCGGGATTCGCCGCAGGCTCGCGCCGCGCCAGCTCCTTCGGGTCCATCTTCGAGCGCCAGGTCGCCGCGCCGTTCCTGAGATCTGCGGGCGTCAGCGTCAGCGGTGCATAAACGCGATCGCCGCGGACGTCCCGCAGCGTGAACGTCACCTGGGGCTCCGGCTCCCACGCGAAGTCGAGCAGGCCGAAGTTGACCGTGCGGAAGTAGGGCAGGCGGATCCGCAGCTCCGGTTCGCCGTCGAGGAACGAGGTGCCCGTGCCCTGCGCGAGCGGTGAGCTCACGAGGTCGTACAAGTCGTAGCCGCCGCGCTCCGACCAGGGAATCGCGTTGACTTCGCCGAAGTGGGTGTCGCCCGAGATCAGGAACACGCCCTCGATGCGGTTGTCTCGGATGAAGTCGAAGAGCGCATTGCGCTCGGTCATGAACGCGCCCCAGGTGTCGCCCGCCGGCCCGTCCTCGGACGACCAGCCGCTGCCGCAGGCGAGGACCTTGAACGGCGCGCGGCTGGCGAGCAGCGACTCGCGCAGCCATTCCCCCTGGCGCTTGCCGAGGAACGACTTCTCCGGCCCGTCCGGATCCGTATTGGGCGCGCGATGGTAGCGGCCGTCCAGCATGAAGAAGTCGACGCCGCCATAGGCGTACTGGAAATAGATGCCCGGCCCGTCCGGCAGGCCGTAGGCAGGGTTCGCCCAGTAGTTCCTGAATGCGGCGAGCGACGCGTCACGCACCGGGCTCGTCCGGTCCGAGTTGTTGAGCCCGAAATCGTGGTCGTCCCAGATCGCGAGTTGCGGAACGCTGCGCATGAGCGGGAGCGTCGAGGCGATCGCCCGCTGGCGCCGGTAATCCTCGGCGAACACCCATTCGGACGCGGAGTCCGCATAGATGTTGTCGCCGAGCCAGAAGAAGACGTCCGGCTCCGCCGCCGTGATCGCGCGGAACACGGGCTGCTCCGCGTCGAGCTGGTGGCGCGCGCAGGAACCGAAAGCGAGGCGGAAGGGCGCCGCGCCCGCGGGCGCCGTGTGCGTCGCGAACGGCGTCAGCCGGTAGCGGTCCGCGATGCCGTCGACGAGCATCCGGTAGTAATAGCGCGTGCCGGGCGCGAGTCCCTCGACCGTGACTCGCACGGTGAAGTCGCTCGCCGTGCCGGCACGGACCGGCGCGCTCGTCTGCGTCGTCCCGAAGTGCGGATCGGTGGAATACTCGACGGCGACGTCGAACTCGCCGCTCGCGCGGCACCAGAAGATGATCGACTCCGGCGTGACTGCGCCGACCATCGGGCCTTCCATCAGGCGGGGATAGCCGGGCGCCGCGCCGAAGGCGCGGAAGGGGCGCAGCAGCGTCGCGGCGAGCGCGCTGCCGAGGAATCCGCGGCGGCCGATCGTCGGCATCATGCGAAAGCGTGTTCGTCCGCGAACCGCCGCAGGTTGCGGTAGCCGAGGTTGGCATATTCTGCGGACGGCGCGACCGCTGGGTCCTGCTCGGCCTCGACGACGAGCCAGCCGGCGTAGCCCGCGCGCGCGATCGGCGCGAGCACCGCGGGATAGTCGACGCTGCCATCTCCGGGCACCGTGAATACGCCGTCGAGCACGGCGTCGAGGAAGCTCGAGTCGCGGTTGAGGCTGCGCGCCAGCACCGCCCGGCGCACGTCCTTGCAGTGCACGTGCGCGATGCGCGAGGCGTGGCGGGCCGCGGTTCGCACCGGGTCGCCGCCCGCGAACGTCAGGTGGCCGGTGTCGAGCAGGAGCGACACGACGTCGTCGCAGGAGTCCATCAGCCGGTCCACCTCGTCCTCGGTCTGCACGACCGTGCCCATGTGGTGATGGTAGGCGAGGGCGAGCCCGGCGTCCCGCAGCCTCGCGCCGAGCTCGTCGAGGCGCTCCGCGAACCGCGGCCAGTCGGAGGGCGCGAGCACCGGGCGCTGCGAAAGCCGCGTGCCGCGCTCGCCATGGATGCAGCGCGTCGTCTCCGCGACCACGACGACGTGGCAGCCGAGCGCAGACAGCAGCTCCCGGTGCGCCCGCATGGCCTCGAATTCCTCGGCCGCATCGCGCTGGAGGAGGTTCGCGCTGTACCAGCCGGAGACCAGGGCGAGCCCGTGCGGCGCCAGCGCCGCCTCGAGCTCGGGCGCAGTGCGCGGGAACTTGCAGCCGAGCTCGACCCCCTCGAAGCCGGCGGCGCGCGCCTCGGTGAGGCAGGTCTCGAGGCTCGTTTCGCCGCCGACCTCGGGCAGGTCGTCGATGGTCCAGGTGAGCGGGTTGATGCCGATGCGCACGCTCATGCGTCACCGTCTTCTTCGACCGCGTGGCGCCAGGCCTCGCGCGCGACGCGCACGCGCGCGTCCGCGGACACCTCGGCGACCGGCACGTTCCACCAGGCGCCGCCCGCGGCCGTGCCGCCCTGCGGGTCGGTCTCGATGACGATCACGGTGGTGCGGGTGGCGCTGCGGGCCTTCGCGACCGCGGCCTCGAGCGCCGCGACGTCAGCCGCGGGCAATGCGTCCGCGCCGAGCGCGCGCGCGTGCGCCACGAAGTCGACCGGCGTTTCGGCCGGAAACGATTCCTTCCACAGGTTGTTGTGCGTCTCGCCCGCCGTCGCGCGCTGCAGCCGATGGATGCAGCCGAAGCCGCGGTTGTCGCACAGGACGATGAGCAGCGGGTGCCCGCTCGCGACCGAGGTCGCGATCTCGGAATTCATCATGAGGTAACTGCCGTCCCCGACCAGGACCGCGACCGTGCGGTCCGGGTCCGCCATCTTCACGCCGAGGCCGCCGGCGATCTCGTAGCCCATGCAGGAATAGCCGTACTCGACGTGATAGCCCCCTGGCTCGGGGCAGCGCCAGAGCTTGTGCAGCTCGCCCGGCAGCCCGCCGGCGGCGCAGACGACCGTCGCGCCCTTGCCGAGCGCGCGGTTGACGGCGCCCAGCACCTGCGCGTCGGTCGGAAGGCCCGTGCCCGCGCGCGTTGCCGCGTCCACGGCCGCGTTCCACTCGCTCGTGAGCGCGCGCGCGCGCTCTACCCAGCCCGCGTCCGGCTTCCAGTTCCCGAGCGCGGGCCCGAGCTCCTCGAGCGTCGCGAGCAGGTCGCCGCGGACGGCGAGGCCGCCGCGCTTGATTGCGTCGTGGCGCGCCACGTTGATCGAGACGAGGCGGTCGTCGTGGTCGCGAACCAGCTTGCCCGAGCCTGTCGTGAAGTCCTGCAGCCGCGTGCCGAGCGCGAGCACGAGGTCGCACTCTGAGAGCAGCGTGTTCGCGGCGCTCGAGCCGGTGACTCCGATGGCGCCCGCGTTGCAGGCGTGATCCCAGGCGAGCGCGCCCTTGCCCGCCTGCGTCTCGGCGACCGGGACGCCATGACGGTGCGCGAACCCGGCGAGCGCCTGCGCCGCGCCGGCATGGTGCACGCCGCCGCCGGCCAGGATGAGGGGTCGGCGCGAACGCGTGAGCCGCCTGGCTGCTTCCGCCAGCCGCTCACGGTCGGGCCGCGGCCGCTCGATGTCGTGCACGCGCTCTTCGAAGAAATACCGGGGGTAGTCGAAGGCCTCGGCCTGGACATCCTGTGGCAGCGCGATCGTCGCCGGGCCGCAGTCGGCCGGGTCGAGCAGCACCGCGATCGCCTGCGGCAGCGATGCGAGCAGTTGCCCGGGCCTCGTGATGCGGTCCCAGAATCGCGACACGGGCCGCAGGCAATCGTTGGCGGTGACGGTCGGGTCGCCAAAGTCCTCGACCTGCTGCAGCACGGGGTCCGGCTGACGGCCTGCGAAGGTGTCGCCGGGAAGCAGCAGGACGGGCAAGCGGTTTGCGTGCGCGAGCGCGGCTGCCGTCACGAGGTTGGTGGCGCCCGGCCCGACCGACGTCGTGCAGGCCATCATGCGCCGGCGGCCGTTCGCCTTGGCGAAGGCGATCGCCGCATGGGCCATCGCCTGCTCGTTGTGGGCGCGGAACGTCGGCAGGGACTCGCGGTGGGCCGCGAGCGCCTCGCCGAGGCCCGCGACGTTGCCGTGGCCGAAGATCGCGAACACGCCATGGAAGAGCGGCCGATCGCCGCCGGACGTGCGGATCTTCTGGGCGGCAAGATGCCGCACCAGGGCCTGCGCCATCGTCAGCCGGATCGTGGTCATCATCCCCTCATGCGGCCGCTGCCGCCGGGCGGCAACGGCGCCAGGCGGCGAGCATGCGCGCGTAGCCCGCTCCGATGCGCACCACGGCGGTTGCATCGTCGATGTTCCCCGCGAACCAGTCACGCGCCGGCACGCCGAAGATCGTGCGCCCGATCGCAAAGCCGCGGCACACGGGATGCCGCGCGGCGACCTCGAATGACTGTGCGACCTGGTCCTCGGTGGCATCGAGGCCGAGCAGCAGCGCACCGTGGCACAGCGGGTCGCTCGCTGCGACGACGTCGGCGATTTCGCGCCACGCCTCGGCGGGCTGCGACTCCAGCTTCCACCACGCGGGCCGGATGCCGAGGTGATAGAGGCGCTTCATCACTGCGGGCGTCGTGCCGGCATGGACCGTGCGGCCGGGACCCGAGCAGATGACCTCGACGAGCAGCTCTCGCTCCAGCGATTCGGTCGCGTGGGCAAGCTCCGCGAGACGCGCTTCCTGTGCCAGGCGGAGCTCGACGGAATCCGCGGGGTGATAGTTCACCAGGCACTTGACCACGTGGTGTCGCGGCCAGTGCATCAGTTCGAGCCCGATGCCGCCCGTCGCTTCGAATTCGAGCGGACGCGAGGCAGGCAGCTCGACGGGCCGCCCGATCCAGGCCCCGCTCGCGTTCAGGCGCGCGAGCGCCTTGCCGCCGTGGCGGCTGTCGACGATGGCGCCGAGGCTCGCGCCGGGACGGTGCGCGGCCGAAACCGCCAGCACGGCCTCCGCGATCAGTGCCTTGAAGTCTGCGATCCGCGCGTAGTCGGCGCCGCTCGCGGCCGCGAGCTGTTCGACCTGGCGGCGATGGTCGAATGCGAGAATGCAGAGGTCGCCGGCCTGCCGACGCGCGGTCGTCGCACGGTGCAGCGCGCCGATGCGCGCATCCAGGTCCGGTCTTGCTGGCGGCACCGCACGGCCGAGGAATTCCTCGAGCTCGGCGCGTGTCGGCATGGCCGGCGTGCAGCCGTGGCGGGTGACCACGATCGCGCCCGCGGCGTTGCCGCGCCTGCCGCAGTGCGCGGCCGGCAGGCCTTCGATCCATCCGCTCAGGTATCCGGAAAGGAAGGCGTCGCCGGCACCGAGGACGTTCAGCACCTCGACCGGGAAGCCGTCGACGACGAGTCCCTGGTCGACGCTCGCCGGGATCGGCCCCTCGAACACGACGCATCCGGCGACGCCGCGCTTCATGACGATCGACGCGCCCGTGCGCGCGCGGATCGCCTGCAGGGCCTCGAGTGCGCTCGCGCCGCCGCCGGCGACGCGGATCTCTTCTTCCGTGCCGACGACGAGGTCGCAGTCGGGCAGAAAGGCCTGCATGTGCCGCGTCACCTCGGCCGAGACTTTCTCGCGGTCGGCGCCGCCGCCGTGGCCGGCGAGACCCCAGAGGACGGGCCGGTAGTCGATGTCGAGCACGACCTTGAGGCCGTGCTGCTTCGCGAGCGCGATGGCGCGCCGCGACGCAGCGCGCACGGCATCGGTCGACAGGTGCGTGCCGGTGATGACGAGCGCCCTCGCCGTCGCAAAGGGCGCCGCATCCACGTCGGCAGGCGTAAGGCCCATGTCGGCGCAGTTTTCGCGGTAGAAGATGTGCGGGAAGCTCTCGGCGCTCTCGATCCCGAGCAGCACGAGGCCGGTGAGGCGGCGGGGGTCGGTGCGGACCGCGGACACGTCTACGCCCTCGCGGGCCAGCGCATCGCGCACGAAACGGCCCATGTGCTCGTCGCCGACCCGGGTCAGCATCGCGACCCTGAGTCCGAGCCGCGACAGTCCGACGGCAACGTTGCCGGACGATCCGCCGAGGTACTTGGCGAAGTGCTGCGCGTCCTCGAGGCGCGCGCCGCGCTCGAGGCCGTAGAGGTCAACCGCGGCGCGGCCGAGGCAGATGAAGTCGACGCTGCGCGGCACCGGGCTCACGCGCGCGGCTTGCCGTCTTTCGCGGTGTGCGGCGGTGGTTCCCAGATCTTCGCGCCGGGCTTCATCGTCCACGCGTGCTCGGCCGTGAACTCCGGGACGTCGTATGGCTGCCCGGGCAGGTGGCGGATCACCCAGGCGTAGTACATGCCGTAACCGGGTGCGGCGACCTGCGCGTGGTCGTTGCCGGCCTGGATGCGGATGGTGTCGTACTGGCGCACCTTGAAGACGTCGTCGCCATGCTCGGCGTGGCCGAAGCCCTGCGCGTGCGTGAAGCGGTAGTGGTAGATCTCCGGCTGCGGATGGTGATGGGGCGGGTAGCTCGACCAGCCGCCGGGCAGCGTGACGACTTCGCCGAGTACGAGGCGGACCTCGGGCGGCGAATTGCGCGCATCGAAGATGGTCCGCACCAGCCGCAGGCAGCGTCCCCCGACCTGGCCGTCGCCGCGGCGCTCGTCGGCCACGTCTGCGGGCCGGAACACGCGCGGCTTGAACGTGGCCGGGTTGTCGCAGGCGTAGACAGTCAGCTCCGCATCGGTCGCGGCGCGGATCTCGATCGGGCTGCCTGCCGGCGCGTGCAGGCAGGACGGCGATTCGTCGAACAGCGAGCGGCGCTCGAGGTCGAAGCCGATTCCGCCGACCTTGCCGCTGACCTTGCCCGCCATCAGCAGGAACGCAGTTTCCTGCGCCAGCGTCGCTGAATGGGTCTCGCCAGCGGCGAGCCGTAGCACGCCCATCGAGATGCCGGTGTCGTCGCCGGCCTCACCCGCGCGGGTAATTGCCGTATAGCCGGGGCCGAAGCCCTCGCGATGTGTCGTGATCAGGGTTTCCATGGTCCCGGCCTCCGTCAGACTTTCACCCAGGTGCCGCCCGCGTGCGACCGCTCCATGGCGTCCATCACCTGTTGCACGCGCAGGCCCACGTCGAAGCCTGGGCGCGCCGGCGTGCCGCCCTCGATGGCGCGCAGGAGATTGCGCGCCTCGATCACCTTGAGGTCATTGATGCCGAGGCCGTGGCCGGGCGCCGGGCAAAAATGGGCATAGTCCGGGTGCTCGGGGCCGGCCAGGATCGTGCGGAAGCCACGGCGTCCGGCGGAATCCGCGGAGCTGTAGTGCCTGAGCTCGTTCATGCGCTCCTGGTCGAAGGCCAGGCTGCCATGGCTGCCGAAGACCGTGAACGTGAGGCCGCACTTGTAGCCCGTCGCAACGCGGCTGATCTCGAAGCTGCCGCCGGTGCCGCGCGCGAAGCGCACCAGCCCGCGCGCGATGTCCTCGTTTTCCACGGCGCGCATCTCGCCGGTTGCCGGCACGCGCCGCTTCGCATGGACGGTCTCGAGGTTCGCAAAAACCGACTCGATGGGCCCGAGCAAGGTTTCCGCCATGTCGATCAGGTGCGAGCCGAGGTCTGCCAAGGCACCGCTACCTGCCAACTTGCGCTCGCAGCGCCAGCTGTGCGGCACGGCGGGATCCGCCATGTAGTCCTCGAAGTAGCGGCCGCTGAAGCCAATGACGGTGCCGATGTCGCCGTCCGCGATCATCGCCTGCGCGAGGCGGATCAGCGGGTTCACCGAGTAGTTGAAGCCGACCAGGTGCACGACGCCGGCCCGCGCGGCCGCATCGGCGACGTCCTTCGCCTCCGCTGCGTCGAGCGCGAGCGGCTTCTCGCACCAGACGTGCTTGCCGGCCGCGATGGCCGCAAGCGCCATCTCGCGGTGCAGGTAGTTCGGCGAGCAGATGTCGACGATATCGACCGCGGGATCGGCGACCAGCTCACGCCAGTCGCCGGTCGAGCGCGCGAATCCCATCGCCACGGCGGACCTCGCCGCCTGCGCAGGATCGTGGTCCGCGAGGATCTCGCACACGGGCGTCGCCACGTCCGGGAACACGGCGCCGACTTCCTGCAGCGCGATCGAGTGCGCGCGGCCAATGTAGCCGCTGCCGATCAGGCCGACGCGGAGCTTCTTCATGCGTGGGCGTCCAGCAGCACCGTGGCGCGGGTCCGCAGGGATTTGTCGCAGGCGTCGGCAATCTCGAGGGCGCGCACGCCGTCGGCGCCCGAAACGATGTCGGCGGCCTCGCCGTGCAGGCGGCGGATGAATGCGTCGAGCTCGAGGCGATACGCGTCGGCGTAACGTTCGAGGAAGAAGGGCAGGGCCGGGTCGGTCGCGTAGCCGGTGGCCGTCGCGCGCTCGACCGAGGTCGACTTGCGGTTGCCGGCCGCCAGCATGCCGCGCGCGCCGCAGACCTCGATGCGCTGGTCGTAGCCGAACACCGCGCGGCGCGCGTTTGCGACCTGCGCGATGCGGCCGCGAGCGGTCCGGAGCGTCACCGCTGCGGTGTCGATGTCGCCCGCGGCGCCGATCGCCGGGTCGACCAGGCAGCTGCCGTGCGCGGTGACCTCGACCGGCTCCTCGCCGAGCAGCCAGCGCGCCATGTCGAGGTCGTGGATCGTCATGTCGCGGAACAGGCCGCCCGAGCGCTTCACGTACTCTGCCGGCGGCGGGGACGGGTCGCGGCTCACGATCAGCACCGACTCCACGGCGCCGATTTCGCCGTCGTCGATGCCCTGGCGGATGCGGCGGAACGAGGGGTCGTAGCGGCGGTTGAAGCCGATCGCGAGCAGGATGCCCGCGCGCTCGGCCGCGGCGACGGCGGCGCGCGCGCGCCCGACGTCGAGATCCACCGGCTTCTCGCAGAGGATCGCCTTGCCTGCGGCGGCGCCGGCCTCGATCAGGGCGGCGTGCGTGTCGGTCGGGCTCGCGACCAGGAGCGCATCCACGCCGCTGTCGGCGAGCACGGTCTCCGTGCCGGCGACGGTTGCACCCGCCGCGGCCGCGATACCGGCCGCAGCGGACGCGTCGACGTCCACGACGAACTTGAGGCGCGCGGCGGCGTGCGAGGCGATGTTCGCCGCATGGATGCGGCCGATGCGGCCGGCGCCGAACAGCGCGAATGTCTTCATGCCTGCGGGCTGGCGCCGTCGCGGGCGGTCAGCTGGTACGCGTAGCGGATGACGAGCGTCTGCGCGAGACAGAGCGACGCGGTCAACGAGCGGAACTTGCGGAACTCCGCATCCTTGACCTCGAAGCAGAGATCGGCGCGGCGGGCGATGGGCGACAGCCGGCTGTCGCTGATCGCGATCACCTTCGCCTTCCGTTCGGCGGCCTCGTTCACGATGTCCGCCGTCTGCTGGGCATAGGGGCGAAAGCTGGTCGCGATCAGGAGGTCGCCGGGCCCCATCATCGAGCTCTGCTCGGCGATCATCCCGGCGAGGCCGTCCACGAGGTAGGTGCGCTTGTCGGTGTGGCGGAGCGCGTAGGCGAGGTAAGCCGCGACCGGGAACGAGCGGCGCAGGCCCACCAGGTAGACGGCCTGGGCTTCCGCGATCAGGGCGACGCCGCGCTCGAGCTCCTCCTGGCGCGTCGTCTCGTCGAGGTGCTGCAACGCCGCGATGTTCCCCTGCACGAACTCGTGCATCAGGTCGCTGGCCGAATGTGCGCCGACGTCGCCGGCGCGCTCGTTGAACTGGCGGATGCGGTCGGCGTAGCTCGGGCTCGGGGAAAGCGAGAGCAATTCGTCGCGGAACAGCTTCTGCATGTCGCTCGCGCCGTCGTACCCGAACGTCTTTGCGAAACGCACGATCGTGGACGGCTGCACCTTGCAGCGCTTGGCGATCACGGCAAGGGTCTCGAGGCCGAGGTCGTTCGGGTGCTCGAGCGCGTATGCCGCGACCTGCTTGAGGCGCGGCGAGAGCGACTCGTAGCGCTGCACGATGCGCGCGCGCAGCGCCTCGACGTTGTTGCGGGCCGTCATGGCGGGGTCTGCCTGCCGGGTCTGGGCCTCGGTCATGGGTGGGGTCCCGATCGTTTCAAGTTTCGAACAGATATTCCACGGCCGTGGCAATTGGGAGTATAGAACAAAATTTTCATCTATTGAAGGGAACAAAAATTTCGTTCTATACTGTCCTCGGATCGTCATGTTCGATCCACAGAATGCTTACCCGTCCGGCGCCGGCCGGTCATGCATGCGCGTACCCGAGGGGGGTCTTGTCCGATGAAAAAGCGAGCGGCACTTCCGCGTATCACGGTGGCCATGAGCCTCGCGGCCCTGCCCGCGGCGGCGTTCGCCCAGGCGGCGCCAGTCGCGCAGCCCGAGCTGTCCGAGATCGAGGTGCTCGCAAAGCGCGTGAACGCGCGCAACCGCGTGGACGCGGCGGCGCCCGTGCTGTCCTACGACGAGGAGTACTTCCAGCGCTTCGAGCCGCTGTCCGTCGGCGACATGATGAAGCGCGTTCCCGGGCGTCAGCTTCCAGAGCGACATCGGCGAGTACGCCGAGCCGTCCCTGCGCGGGATTGGCAGCGAGTACACGCAGATCCTGATCAACGGTCGCCGCGTGACCGGCGGCACGAACGATAACAGCGTGGTCGTCGACCGCATTCCGGCCGAAATGGTGGAGCGGGTCGAGATCATCCGCAGTCCGTCGAGCGACATCGACAGCCAGGGCGTCGGCGGTACCTTGAACATCATCCTCAAGGAAGGCGCCGACCTGTCGGGAGGAATCTACCGCCTGGGCGCCTACTACAACGACGGCGAGACGAATCCCAGCGGATTCCTCTCGTTCGGCGACGGCGGCGACACCCTTGAGTGGGGCACTTCCATCAATTACCAGGACCGCTTCAACCGCAAGGCCGCGTCCGAGCTCGAGCGGGCGCTGGACGGAGAGGGCGGCGTAGAGCCGGGATTCGCGGCGGTCGTCGAGGATCCCGACGAGCGCGAGAGCACGGATATCTCCTGGACCGGGGACCTGCGCGTCAAGACCGGCGCAGAAAGCGAGTGGTTCGCGAGCGCGTTCTACATCGACACCGACCGCGCGGAAACCGAGGTCGGGCGCGAGTTCGAGGCCGAGGAGGACGATGGCGAGGTCGAGACCGACTCGATCCAGGCCAACCAGCTCGACGCGTTCCAGGAGCAGAACTACGGCGTCGTCACCGGGTTCATGACGCCGTTTGGCGACGGCCACGAATGGGAGATTGAGCTCTCCTACGACGAGACCACGTTCGAGTCGGTCGAGTCGAACTGGGAAGACGACCTCGAATTCGACTTCGACGCGGCAGGGATGAGCGACGCGGACGGCATCCTCGCCTTCCTCGACCAGTCTGACATCGAGATCTTCGACTTCTTCAGGGACGTGCCGAACAACGCGGCCGGGCTTCGCCAGCCCGAGTTCTTCGCATCGCGCGAGAACACGGATGCAGACGATTCCGAGCTCGTGTTCAAGACCTCGCTCGACTACCAGCTTGGGAATTCGCGGCTCAAGTTCGGCCTCGAGGCCTATGACCGCAGCCGCGACTTCTCTTTCCGCGCATTCGAGAACGAGGACGGCGTGCTCGAAGAGGACGACAGCGCCCTCTCGCTCTTTGACGCCAAGGACAAGCGTGCCAACGGCTACGTCAAGTGGACCACGGACTTCGCCACGGGGGCCACGCTCGAACTCGGCGGGCGCGGCGAGTTCACCAGCCTCGACATCACCTCGACGGTCTCCGAGGCGCTGGCCGAGGCTGCAGACGGGCTGGCGACTATCGGCATCAACATCGTCGACGGCCAGGTCGAGTCGACGGAAGACCAGTTCGAGTTCAACCCGAGCGCACACTTGCGCTGGGACGTGACGGATACGACGCAGGTGCGCCTGAGCGTCGCCCGCACGGTGCGCCGCCCGAGCTTTGACCAGCTGAACCCGACGCTGCTCATCGACGACGACGAGAGCATCCTCGGCAACCCGACGCTGGACCAGGAAACGGCGCTCGGCTTCGACGCCGGCGTCGACTTCAAGCTCCCCGGCCAGGACGCGATCCTCGGGCTGAACGCCTTCTACCGCGACGTAACCGACAAGATCGAGCTGGACGGCGTGCCGGACGGCGTCAACGAGGTCTTCCAGGAGTTCGTGGACGAGGACATCGAGGCGACGGTGTGGGTTAACAACCCCAACGACGGCAAGATCTGGGGCGTCGAGCTGGACTTCAGCGCGCCGGTCCCCTTCATCGACCCGAACCTGCACGTGTTCGCGAACTACACCTGGATCGACTCGGAGATCCGCGACGCGAACGAAAACTTCCCGATTGACCGGCGCTTCTCGCTGCAGCCCGAGTACATCTACAACGTCGGTTTCGACCACCTGATCGAGCAGATCGGCTTCACCTGGGGCGCGAGCTACCAGAAGCAGGGTTTGGCCGAGGAGTGGGTCAATATCAGCTCCGAGACCAAGGAAGTGAACGAGATCGAGTACGACGGCAACCTCGAGTTCTTCCTCGAGAAGACGCTGGCGGAGCGCTTCGTCGTGCGGCTCGCGGCGCAGAACCTGCTCGATGCCGAGAAGGACGAGCACCACAGGATCTTCGGCTCGGTGGAGCAGCTGCAGGCAAACACGCCTGACGCGACCATCCGCCAGATCGAGGAATCCGACCCGGTCTACATCCTGACCTTCCGCGGCACGTTCTAGTAAGCTGCGGGCGCGATGCGCCCGCAGTCGAAGCTACACAAGGCCCGCAACCAGCGCTTCCGCAAGCGCGCGGCGGACTTCGAGGACCGCCAGCCCTTCGAGCGGTTCCCGCTGTGGCTGCGTGTCC
The DNA here is from genome assembly GCA_963728615.1 of uncultured Gammaproteobacteria bacterium. GTDB lineage: Bacteria > Pseudomonadota > Gammaproteobacteria > Steroidobacterales > Steroidobacteraceae > SCUD01. The sequence continues at coordinate 225,832 of CAVSKQ010000003.1, read as the reverse complement.
TGTCGTCGCTTCCGATTTCCGCGTGGTACGCATTCGCGAGCTTCCTTGCCTTCGTGCTCGACAAGGTCCTGAAGTCGCGCCACGAGATCATCGACATGCAGCTCACGGCCTGCTTTCCGGAGCGCGATGCGGCCTGGATCCGCGAGACCCGCAGCGCCTTCTACCGGAACTTCGCGGACGTCTCGGTCGAGATCGTGAAGGCCGTGACGATGAAGCGGGAAGACATCGCGCGCCGCGTCACGCTCGAGAACCCCGAGGCCGCTCGCGCCGCCCTCGACGCGGGCCAATCGATCATCATCGTGACCTCCCACAACTGCAACTGGGAGTGGGCACTCCTCGAGCTCTCCCTCGGAATGGGCCACCCGATCCACGCCACGTACAAGCCGCTGAAAGGGCCTTGGGGCGACCGCCTGATGATGACCATCCGCTCGCGCTTCGGCGCAGAGATGATCCCGGCCCGGCGCCTGCTCATGCGCGTGATGCGTCACCGTGGCCCGGCTCGGATCATCGCCATGGTCGCGGACCAGGCGCCGACGTCCTCGGGCGTGCGTTACTTCACCCAGTTCATGGGCCTCGACACGGCCTTCTTCATCGGGCCCGAGGCGATCGCAAAAGCGGGCAAGCTGCCCGTGTTCTACATCGCCATGCGGCGCGAAAGCCGCGGCCACTACCGCATCCAGTTCATCCAGATCGCGGCGGCGGGCGAGGAGCTTGCGACCGGAGCCGTGATCGAGCGATATGCGGCCGAGATCGAATCGCTGACCCGCGAGCGCCCACCCGACTGGCTGTGGAACTACCGGCGCTGGAAAGTGCAGCGCGATGCCGAGGGTAACCCGCACATCGTGAAGTCCGGATTTATCCGCCGACCGGATTGACATAAGGAACATAATAAATACAAATGGTTACCTTGCATTCCTAAACGTTTCTGACACAATGCAGCGCAAGTCGCGGAGGAGTGGCCGGCCGGTTTCGTTAACTGGTTCCTGTGGTCGCCACCCGCCGCACTGAGACACTGCCTCGAAAACAGGGGGAGCCCATCGGGGTGCGGCAGGTGCAAGGCGAATCCATTCCCGACTTCACGGCGTCCGAGGTGCTGTCCTCGAAGCTGTGGCAACCACGGCCGGACCGGCCGCCGCTCGGCGTCGACCTGGCCTGCACCAAGATTGCCGTCGACTTCCAGAACATCTCCGCCGGCAATGCCGATACGGTGATCCGCCAGAGCCTCGACATCCTGCGCGAGGCGACCGGTACCGACGCCGTGCTCCTCGCGCTCCTCGACGGCCACGGCGAGCGCATCGAATCCATCGCGACGGCCAAGGGGCCGTTCGCGCAGTGCCGCCCCGAGGTCCTGAAGGGCGACGCGCTGGAGTCGCTGCCGTGGATCCGCTCGCGCCTCGAGCACGTGCGCATCCTCGAGATCCGCGACACCGTCAGTGCGCGCGCCGAGCAGGCGGGCGACGCCGGGCGGCTCGCCGGGCTCGACATCCGCTCGCTGCTCCTGATCGCGTTCGCCGTGCAGGGCACGGTGCGCGGCTTCCTCGCCTTCGTCTCGTCCACGCCGCGCGACGGCTGGGACGTGAACCTGCACCTGCTGCTCAAGCTCGTCGGCACGAGCCTCGCCTGCGGTCTCGAGAAGGTCGCGCTCGCCGACCGGCTCGCCGACATGCAGGAGCGCGAGGAGATGGCGCTGCCCTGCGCGAACGACGGGCTGTGGGACTACGACGCGCAGAGCAACCGCACGTGGTTCTCGCCGCGCTGGAAGAGCATGCTCGGCTTCGTCGAAGGCGACGTGATCACCTCGCCGGACTGGCACCGCATGGTGCACCCGGAGGATCTCGCGCGCGTGTCGGCCGCGATGCGCGAGCACATCGCCGGCAAGACCCCCATGTTCGAGAGCGTGCACCGGCTCAAGCACACGGACGGGGAATGGCGCTGGGTCATCGGCCGCGCCTGCGCCCGCGTCGACGACCAGGGCAGGCTGCGCCGGCTGATCGGCGTCGAGCTCGACATCACCGAGCGCAAGCTCTACGAAGAGGCGCTGTTCCGCGAGAAGGAAAGCGCGCAGATCACGCTGCAGTCGATCGGCGACGGCGTGATCACCTGCGACGCGCACGGCCGCGTCGAGTACCTGAACCCGGTGGCCGAGGAGCTGACTGGCTGGCGTCTCGAGGACAGCCTCGGCCGCACCATCGACGAGATCTTCCGCGCCTTCCACGAGGAGACCTGCGAGCCGCTCGAGAACCCGCTCGCAGTCGCGGTGCGCCGCATCCGCTCGATCAAGTCGGTGCGGCCGATGCTCCTGATCCGCAAGGACGGCAACGAGCTGTACATCGAGAGCACCGCCTCGCCGATCCGCGACGGCACCGGCACCGTGACGGGCGGCGTGCTCGTGTTCCACGACGTGTCCGAGTCGCGCGAGCTGAACCGCCGCCTCTCCTACCACGCGAGCCACGACGTGCTGACGGGGCTCGTCAACCGGCGCGAGTTCGAGACGCGCCTCGAGCGCGCGCTGAAGAGCGCGAAGGCCCGCGAGACGTCCTATGCGCTCTGCTACATCGACATCGACCAGTTCAAGATCGTCAACGACACCTGCGGCCACAGCGCCGGGGATGCGCTGCTCGGCCAGGTCGGCGCGCTGCTGAAGTCCAAGGTGCGCTGGCGGGACACGCTCGCGCGCCTCGGTGGCGACGAGTTCGGCGTGCTGCTCGAGAGCTGCTCGCTGGAGGAGGCGCTGCGCACCGCGGAGTCGCTGCGCGAGGCGATCCGCAACTTCCGCTACACCTGGGAGGACCGCAGCTTCCGCCTCGGCTGCTCGATCGGCGTCGTGCCGATCACCGCCGAGAACGAGGATGTCGCGTCGGTGCTGTCCGCGGCGGACTCCGCCTGCGGCGCCGCCAAGGAATCGGGCCGCAACCGCGTGCATTGCTTCGAGGAAAACGACATCGACCTGATGCGCCGGCGCCGCGAGATGCAGTGGGCCGCGCGCATCAACAACGCGCTCGAGGAGTCGCGCTTCGAGCTGTTCCGCATGACCATCCTGCCGCTGCAGCAGGAGGACGCGGGCGAGCACTTCGAGCTGCTGCTGCGCATGCGCGACGAGAGCGGCAAGATCGTCGCGCCCGACCAGTTCATCGCCGCGGCCGAGCGCTACGGCATCACGCCGTCGATCGACCGCTGGGTGATCGACAGCGCCTTCCGCTGGCTGGTGTCCGAGGCCGACGAGCGCCGCCGGCTGTCGATGTGCTCGATCAACCTGTCGGGCCAGAGCCTCGGCGACGACAAGTTCCTGCCGTACGTGATCGAGCAGTTCCACAGGAGCGGCATCGACGGCAGCAAGATCTGCTTCGAGATCACCGAGACCGCGGCCATCGCGAACTTCTCGCAGGCGAGCCGCTTCATCCAGGCGCTCAAGGAGCTCGGCTGCAAGTTCGCGCTCGACGACTTCGGCACCGGCCTGTCGTCGTTCGGCTACCTCAAGCACTTCCCGGTCGATTTCCTGAAGATCGACGGCAGCTTCGTGAAGGGGGTGCTGCACGACCCTATCGACCGCGAAATGGTGCGCTCGATCAACGAGATCGGCCACCTGACCGGCAAGCAGACCATCGCCGAATGGGCCGAAAACGCGGAGATCATCGAAGTGCTGCGCGGGCTCGGCGTCGACTACGCGCAGGGCTACGGCGTCTCGCAGCCGCAGAAGGTCCAGAGGGCCGCGATCGCCTAGGGACCGTTCAGACTCCCTGGTTCCACGCCCCGGCGGGCTGTGTCACGATAACGTGGCGACAGGGGGAGATTCATGATTGACCACCATCGCGGCCTCGAGGCCGCAGGGCGGGTGCCTGCACTCCTTGCCGGCGCTTCCCCGCAGGCGCCGGCCGCGTGAGCGCCGACCACCTTCACCTGACCCGCTTCGAGCGGCTGCTGTCGCACATCACGCGCGTCGCGCCGGGAGAAGGTCGCACCGCATTCCTGTTCTTCCTGCACGGATTCCTGCTGCTCGCCTCGTATCAGGTCATGAAGGCGTTGCGCGAGGCGTTCATGCTCGCCAAGTTCTCGGCCGAGACGCGCGCGTATGCCGTCGCCACGATGGCGCTGGTGCTGATGATCGCCGTGCCGTTGTACGGGCGGCTGCGTCATCACCTCGAGGGTGCGCGACTGCTGCGCGCCGTGACGCTGTTCTTCGTGCTGACGCTGCCCCTGTTCGCGGTGCTCGCCCATTACGGCGTGCCGATCGCGTTCCCGTTCTTCATCTGGGTCGGCATCTACGGCGTGATGGCCGTGGCGCAGATGTGGGCGTACGCGGCGGACTCGTTCAACGTCAGGAGCGGCCAGCGCCTGTTCGTGGTGATCATGCTGGGCGCCAACATGGGTGCGCTCGCGGGCGCCAAGTTCACGGAGTTGGCGGTCGCGTCGTTGTCGCCGATGGGCCTCATGGTCCTCGCGACGGTAACGCTCGGCGCCACGCTGTTCCTTGCCACGCCGGCGCGCGCCGCGATTCCCGAAAGCTCGCGCGCGGTCGCTATCGAGCGTTCGCGGCCCGTGCCGAAGGTGATGGGCGGCATCGGCCTGGTGCTGCGCGACCGCTACCTGCTGACGATCGCCGCTGTTCGTGGTGCTGCTCAACTGGATGAATACCACGGGCGAATTCATCCTTGCCGACTACGTGAAGGCCGATGCGGAGGCGCGCGTCGCGGCCAGCGGCGGCACGCTCGACATGGGCACGCTGATCACCGCGTTCTACGGCAACTTCCACTTCTGGGTGACGCTGATCAGCCTCGCGATCCAGTTGTTCGTGGTCTCCCGCATATACCAGGCCGTGGGAGTGCGCGGCGCGCTGCTGGTCCACCCGATCATCGTCGCCGTGGGGTACGGCGTGCTGGCGCTCGCACCGTTGATCGGCGGCTTCATCCCGATCTTCTCCCTGATCCGCAGGATCAAGTTCGCCGAGAACGGCCTCGACTACTCGCTGATGAACACGACGCGGCAGGCGCTGTTCCTGCCCGTCGACCGCGATTCGAAGTACGACGGCAAGACCGCCATCGACACGTTCTTCTGGCGCTTCGGCGACCTGTTGCAGGCGGTCGGCATTTACGTCGGGCTGCATTTCCTCGGGTGGCAATCGCACGAATTCGCGGTGCTGACCTTCATTCTTGCGCTCGCCTGGATCGGGCTCGCCGCGATGATGGGCCGCGACTACAGCCGCAAGTCACAGGAAAACGCGGTGAACATCGCGCCCCTGGCGGTGGAGCCGATACCCGACCTGCTCTATGCCCCGGGCGAGCCTTTCATGCACCCGATCTCGCCGAAGGCGTTCTACGACGCGGAGCCAGGCGACGTCCTGAAGCTGCGCGCCTGCTGCGACGACGGCCGCAAATTGCCGCACTGGCTGCATTTCAATCCCGGGTTGCAGGAGTTCCACGGCAAGCCGCCGGCACATGTCGAGATCACCGAGCTGCGCATCGTCGTCACTGCCGCCAATCTCGACGGGCTCGAGGCGCGAAGCACGTTCATCGCCCGGCGCCGCCCGGCCTAGCTCACTGGAAGACGGGGCCTCATTCAAGGCGCCGCGGATTTCGCCGGCGCGGCGGGCAAAGCCATGAGCGCATCCCGGCGCCGCAGGATCGCCTTGATCTCGCGCGCGTCGAGCAGGTCGCCGAGCGCGGCCTGGAGGGTGGCCTCATCGAGCGCTGCGGCGCGGCGGCGCATTTCCGGGCCCGTAGCGGGTTGTCGCGCCTTCAGGTAAGCGGGGAGGCCGTTCGTCGTCCCGAAAGCGCGCTCGTGCACGGTGACGTAGACAAACCAGTCGTCCGAATCGAACAGCAGCGAGTCGGCCGTGCGGCCTTCGTTGCCGATCAGCGTGTCGAACGCGTAGACCAGCTGGAATTGCGGCTCGGCATCACACCAGCCGCCGCCACGAAGCGAATGCTGCTGCACCTCGGCCTGCGAGACCCACTTGAGCGGGCGCCCCTGGAGCACGCCGCGCTGGCCCTGCACCTCGCGCTCGACCGTCACCGGCACGATTCCGAGGCCCAGCCTGCGGTCCAGCACGTAGGCCGCCACTTCCTTGCGGGCCGCGAGCTTGCCGCGAACCTGGAACACCGCCGGAACATTCTTTCCACCGTGGCTCACCGTGACGTTCAGCTCGTTCGGGCCGCGCGGGCCCGTCACGGTGACCTCGCCTTCCTGCAGCGCCGCGAGCACGCTCGCGTCGTCGAGCTCGTTCGGCGCGACGAAGAGGCCTTCCGGCTCCGGCGATGCGGGCCCGGCCTGCCCGGCGTAGCGGACACTGGTGCCCGACGGGTCCAGGAAAAGCGCCGACGCCCGGCCCTTGTACACGGCACGATTCATGCCGGTGTCCAGCTTGATGACACGACCGTCAAATCGCGCAGCGACGCGGGAAGTCCGCGTCGGTGTGTGGCCGACGACGAGCCGGGCGACGCCGAATCGCTGCAACAGCGGCAGCAGCGTGTCGGCTTCGGCGGCTTCGTTGCAGATGGCGGGTCCCCGGTACCAGTTGGGGCCATGCTGGGAAATCAGCTCGCTGCCGGCGGCAGCATCGAAGCGCCGCGTCAGTTCCGTCAACGCCGGATCGGGCGTGCCGCCTGCCGCTTCGGCTGCCGCCAGGCGGTCTTTCGCCACCTGGGATCGTGCGTCGTAGGCATCGTCCGCCTGCAGGAGCTTCGCCTGCTCGAGCTGGCCGACGAGGCCGAGATAGTCGGCAAGCGCCGTGCGGTAGCGCAGGTTCACTTCCTCCAGGGTCATGCCCGCAAGGATTGCCGAGGGTCCGGCGTGCATGTAGAGCGTGTCATTGATTGCGATGGCGACGGGAAGCGACAGGAGCCACTGCCCGTACCTTCCCTTGCTCGAGAAAGCCGCGCGGTGCCCGAAATACCCGGCTGGAAACCTGCCGTCGAAGGCCTCGCCCGATCCCGCGCCACGGGCCGCTTCCCAGGCTTGGCGCAGCCGCACCCGCTCCGCAGGCGACTCCAGGTCCGCGTAGGAGGCGTACTCGCCGGGATCGACGTAACGCAGGTCGCCGAGAACGTTCATCGTCTCGTGGTTGCCAAGGACGACATGAACCTGGCCGCCCTGCGCCCGGGCTTCGCCCTGCAGGCGCATCAGCAGGTCCATGGCCTTGCGCGAATCCGCACCGCGGTCGAGGAGGTCGCCCAGGCTCACGAGATGCGCGCGGCCAGCCGCCCAGCGATCCTGCCCGTCGACGATCCCGGTGTCGCGCAGCAGGCCGAGCATCTCCGCGTAGGCGCCGTGCACGTCGGCAAAAGCAACCACGCGATCGACGCCTTGCCATTGCACAGTCGCGGTTTGCGCATGCGCCTGCTGCCCGCCGCAGGAGAAGGCAACCAGCGAGGCGAGGACGAATCCGCCTTTCACGTGGGTTGCAACACCGATGGTCACTCAGCCGCCTATCGCGGGCGCGAGCGTGATTTCGCCGGCGTCGACTCGCTCGAGAAGCTTTTCCAGCAACCGGTAGACTGCCCGGATCTCCGACTTGTTCAGGCCCATTTGCAGGTCGTCCCCGGAGCGGCGGACACCGCGGCTTTCGGACATGCTCGCGCCCTTCGCCGCGGGGACGTAGTTGCCGTCCTCGAGCTGCCATTGTGCGAGAACGCCCAGGCGCTCGGTCAGCAGCTCCGGCGTGATCTTGCGCAGGCGCTCGACGGTGTCGGCCGGAAGCAGGGTCACGCGCATGTCCTTCCAGACATCGCCGCGATCGCTTTCTTCCGAGGCGAAGGCGACGCCGTGATCGATCGAGAACACGCGCGCGCCTTCCTCGGCTTTGCCGATCAGGAAATTTCCCTGGTTCGAGTCGCGATGCCGGATCAGGTGCGTGAGCACGTTCAGCTGCCCGATGTGGCGCGCATAGACCGGGTCGGCGGCAAAGCGCGCGGCGTCGTACACGTCGGGGATCGACTTGATGTCGCTCAGCCAGTACTGCACGACGGCCACGACCTGGTCGGCGGCAGGAAACGTGCGGCGGACCCCGGGCGAGTATTTCGCGAATTCCGCGAGCGCCACCATGCGCAGGTTGGTCGGCGGCACCACGTACTCGGCGGGTTCGAGGAAAAACTTCTGCAGCTCGTAGGCCGCAAGGTCGTAGCGCGGCACGTTGTTGAAGGAATCCGCGCCGGGCTCCGCCTTCCGCAGCTTCACGCGAAGCGGCGCCGCGCCGCCGAAGGAGACGTCGGCCTTCAGCGTGATGTCGCCCTTGGCGTTTGGCCGGCTGATTTCGGCGTGCGTGATCACCAGTGGCTCGGCAGCCAACAGGCGCTCGAGCTCCGCGATCGGCTGCTTGATGTTCGCATCCTGGGCCGTTGCGGCGGCGGCCAGCGAAAGGAGCAAGGACGCAGCGAAGGCTTCAAACTGACGCTTCGTCGTTTTCATGGATTCGTTCCTTCCCGAAACGGCATGCAAGCCGGGCGCTCCCGGTCAATTCGATCGCGAGCCAAGAACTCCCGGGAGTTTCGCATTTTCACGCTGGGCTGGCGCAAGTTTGCCAGTGATCGCTGGTGTGCGGCGGCTCGAGCGGCGGCCCATGGCTGGTTAACTTTGGGAGGCGGTCCGCACTGACGGGGACCACCTCAGGCTCGGAATCGACTCCCAACACCGTGGTCGGGGTGGCGAGCTGGGGATATGTCAGCAGTGCTGCCTCGAGGCCCCTTTGCCTCTTGTGCTCCAGCTTGTGCCTATTAGGTGTGGATGCCGATCAGCGGGAGAAGCTGGAACGGCTGGCCCGCTGCGAGTCGCCTTCGGATCCAGCGCCGATACGTGCGCTGCGGGCTGTCGTTTCCAGGTATGCGTAGGCAACGAGCGCGACCAGGAATGGCGCGAGGTAATAGACGACACGAAAAACCAGAAGTGCGGCGAGCAGCACGCTGCCGTCCACGCGCTGGCCGAGCAGGGTCACAAAAACCACCTCGGTTATGCCGAGGCCGCCAGGTATGTGGCTCCAAACGCCCGCGATCGAACTCATCATGAGTATCGGCATCACCGTGAGCCAGCCGACGTCGCCCGGCAGGAGCCAAGCGATCAACGCCCCGATGACACTCCAACTCGCGATAGACAGTGCGAACTGGGCGGCGGCCACTCGCAGCGTCGGCAGCCGCAGCTCGCTGCCTTTCCAGCGCACGCTCGTGCCGCCCTTGGCGGCGCACAAGGCCAGATAAGCAGCGGTCAAGACCAAAAGCACGATTCCCGCGCCGCGCAGCACGGTGGAACCCGGGCCCCATCCGCTCGGCAGCTCGGGCGGCTCGTAGACCAATACGAGGCCGGCAAGCAGCACGTAACCCGACCAGTTCGTGAGCACGGATAGACCGATGATCTGCGCGATCGTCATTGGCGCGAGCCCGTACGGTGCGTACAGGCGGTAGCGAAATGCCAATCCGCCAATCAGCGCGCCGAGATTCAGCGAAAAGTTGTAGCCGGCATGCGATATCAACATGACTCGTGGAACGGAAATCCGGTGCCCGGTTGCCTCGCGGCCGACCAAGTCGAAGCACGCACAGGCGAGCTGGCCGGGAATGACGAGTGCGAATGCCACCGCCAGAGTTGCGAGATCGTAACTTCTCACCGTGCCGAGAACGGCGGCCCAGTCGATGCGGCGTGCCCCTCGAACGACGAGAAAAATGGCGACGGCGAGGATCACGATCGCCGCCGCTTTCTTGAGTACGTCGAGCGCCCGTCCGCCGGACATCATGCGTCCATGCCGGTAATGCCAGCGACGGGCTAGTCCAGGTCGCGGATAACTGGACCAGAAAGCAATCGTGACAAGATCAAACGTCCGCGCGATCCCAGGATGGCGTGGATACCTAGAACGGCAGGCCGTGCGTGGCTCCTGCCATGCACAGCAGCATCGGGATCGATAGCACGTAGTTCATGCGCGAGGCGTAGAGCGCCGTCTTGCGCGCCGCCGCCTTCTGCTCGTCGGTGGCCGGCTTGAGGCCGAGGATCTTCTGCTGGTTCGGCCAGATGAGGACCCAGACGTTGAACAGCATGATCGTTCCCAGCCACGCGCCGACGCCGATGACGAACTGGTAGGCGTTGAACGCCTCACCCGCCATGCCGAGCGCCAGCGCGCCAAGCGCGTCCGCCCGTGCCAGATACCAGAACCCCGTCAGCCAGGTGACGACCGCCGACCAGCGGAACCACAGGAGGGCGCGCGGCGCGACATACTTGGTGATGCCGGCGCCGCCCGGGCCGCCCTTGTCGGCGGCCGCATCCGCGAGGGCCGGCACCTGCACGGCGTTGAAGTAGTAGAGCAGGCCGATCCACGTGATGCCGGCGATGATGTGCAGCCAGCGGGCCAGACCGAGCTCGTTGAAGTTAAAACCACCATTGATGCCGAGCACCGCGAACAGGATCGCGAGCACGAAGCCGGTAATGAGCGAGCCCTTGACGCTTAAGAGCGGATTCATGGCATGCCTCTCTTGGATTCATTGAAGAATAGGCCACGCGACCCCATAATTCAACGCGTTAGCACCACCCATGGATGAACGCGGCCCCAGTTCCCCGTGTCTGAACATCTGTTCGCTGGACGACCAGGGCGTCTGCCGCGGCTGTTACCGGTCCCTGGCCGAGATCGCGGAGTGGACGCGGATGACGGCCGATGAACGCTGGGCGACGGTGGCGCGGGCCGAGGCGAGGCGCCTCGCCGACAAAAAGGAGCAAGATCGACGATGATCGACGAATCGACGACGCGGAAGATCCGGGAGCAGCTCGATGCCGCACCGGTGGTGCTGTTCATGAAGGGCACGCCGGATTTCCCTCAGTGCGGCTTCTCCGCGCAGACCGCGGGCGCCCTGCGCGCGCTCAAGGCGAGCTACAGGCACGTCAACATCTTCGAGGAGCCGGAGCTGCGCGAGGCGCTCAAGGCGTATTCGAACTGGCCGACCTATCCCCAGCTCTACGTCAAGGGCGAGCTGGTCGGCGGCTGCGACATCATTACCGAGATGTACCGCTCGGGCGAGCTGAAGACGCTGCTGCAGGAAGCGGGGGCGGTCGAAAACTGAAGGTGACGCGCACCTTCATATTTGTCTGGCGCGCGCCGCGTTGGAGAAAGTAACGCGCGAATATGAAGGTGCGCGTCCCCTTCAGTTCCTACTCCGGCGCCGGCTCGAGCAGCGGGTTCGGCGGCTCCGACAATGGCACTGCGTCCGCGAGGCGCCGCGCGGCGGCCTCGTAGATCGGCTGGAACTGGTTGCAGACGACGCAGAACAGGTCCGCCGTGCGCTCGGCGTCGTACGCGGCCGAGTGGGCTTCCCCGGAGTCCCATTCGAGGCCCGCCGCCTGCGCGGCACGCGACAGCACGGTCTGCCCGTAGGCGACGCCCGCGAGCGTCGCCGTGTCGAAACACGAGAACGGGTGGAAGGGATTGCGCCGGATCCCGGCACGCGCGACCGCGGCGTTGAGGAAGCCGAGGTCGAAGGACGCGTTGTGACCGACGAGGATCGCGCGCGTGCACTGCTGCTCGCGTATTGCGCGGCGCACCTCGCCGAATATCGAGCCGAGTGCGTCGCCCTCGGTCGAGGCGATGCGCAGCGGATGGTACGGGTCGATGCCGTTCACCGCGAGCGACGCCGGGTCCAGCCGGCCGCCCTCGAAGGGCCGCACGTGCTCGCGGCGCGTCCCGCCGCGCGAGAGCCGGCCGTCGGGGCCTATCTCGATGAGGACGGCCGCGATCTCGAGCAGCGCGTCGGTCGCGGAATTGAAGCCGCCGGTTTCCACGTCCACGACGACCGGCAGGAAGCCGCGGAACCGGTCGCGCATCAGCGGCGCGGCGTTCACTGGACGGTCACTCCGCCAAGCTGCCAGTCGAGCGTCTCGCCGGCGCACATCGGCACGATCTCCGCCGGACCGAAGGGTAGGGCGGCCGGTACCGTCCAGGGACGTCGCTCGAGAGTGACCGTGCCGCGATTGCGCGGGAGACCGTAGAAGGCAGGGCCGCGCAGGCTCGCGAAGTCCTCGAGGCGGTCGAGCCGGCCCGCCTGCTCGAAGGCGCGCGCGTACAACTCGAGCGCGACCGGCGCGGAATAGACGCCCGCGCAACCGCAGCCCGCTTCCTTGGCGCCCTTCGCGTGCGGCGCACTGTCGGTGCCGAGGAAGAAGCGCGGGTCCGTCGAGGCCGCGGCTTCCAGCAGGGCCTCGCGGTCGCGCTCACGTTTCAGCAACGGCAAGCAGTAGAGGTGCGGGCGCAGCCCGCCGCGGAACATCGCGCCGCGGTTGAGGAGAAGGTGCTGCGGCGTCAGTGTCGCAGCGACGCGCGGTCCGACGGCGCGCACGAACTCGATGCCCGCACGGGTCGTGACGTGCTCGAGCACGACCCGCAGCCGCGGATGGCGCGCGGCGAGCGGCGCGAGCTCTCGCTCGATGAAGACACTCTCGCGATCGTACGGGTCGACGTCGTCACCGGTCGCTTCGCCGTGCAGTTGCAGCACCACATCGCGCTCCTCCATGCGCTCGATAGCGGCCCGGCAGCGCGCGAGCGAGGTGACGCCGGCGTCGGAGTGGGTCGTCGCGCCGGCCGGGTAACACTTCACGCCGATGACGAAGCCGCTGTCGGCGGCGCGGTCGATCTCCGCGGGCTCCGTGTCATCGGTCAGGTACAGGGTCATCAACGGCTCGAAATCCGAGCCCGCGGGCCGGGCGGCGCGGATGCGTTCGCGGTAGGCGGCCGCCGACACGACGGTCGTGACCGGTGGCGTGAGGTTCGGCATCGCGACCGCGCGGGCGAATGCGCGCGCAGTCGCGGGCAGGACTGCGGCCAGCTCCCGGCCGTCCCGCAGGTGCAGGTGCCAGTCGTCCGGCCGTGTGATCGTCAGTGTCGGAATCGGGCTCGGCAAGGGGAATTCAATCTTGACCCGCGGGCGCCGCAGACAGGATCATATCGGGCCGGCCCCCGGCGTGTTAAAAAATCCGAGGTTCCTGTGCCTGACGGCCCCGAAGCCCACGACGTCGATCCTCTCGAAACACGTGAGTGGCTCGAGTCGATCGACGCGGTGCTCCGCGTGCACGGCCCGGTCCGCGCCCACTTCCTGCTCGACCGGCTGATCGACCACGCGCGCCGTTCCGGCGCCTGGCTGCCGTTCAAGGCGAACACGGCATACGTCAACACGATCCACGTCTCACGGGAGAAGCCGTACCCGGGAGACCGTGCGATCGAGAGGCGCATCGAAGCGCTGATCCGCTGGAACGCGGTCGCGATGGTCGTGCACGCGAACCGGATCAGCACCGAGTACGGCGGCCACATCGCGACCTACGCCTCGTCGGCGACGCTGTACGAGGTCGGCTTCAACCATTTCTGGCGCGCGCCCTCCGAGCATCACCGCGGCGACATGGTCTACTTCCAGGGCCATGCGAGCCCAGGCATGTATGCGCGCGCCTACCTCGAGGGCCGGCTGACCGAAGAGCAGCTGCGGCATTTCCGCCAGGAAGTCGGCGGCAAGGGTCTTTCGTCGTACCCTCACCCGTGGCTGATGCCGGAATTCTGGCAGTTCCCGACGGTCTCCATGGGCCTCGGGCCGCTGCAGGCGATCATGCAGGCGCGCTTCGTGCGCTACCTCGAGCACCGCGGCCTCGTCGAGCCCTCCGACCAGAAAATATGGTGCTTCCTCGGCGACGGCGAGATGGACGAGCCGGAGTCGATGGGCGCGCTCACCATGCCGGTGCGCGAGAAGCTCGACAACCTCGTGTTCGTCATCAACTGCAACCTGCAGCGGCTCGACGGGCCCGTGCGCGGCAACGGCAAGATCATCCAGGAGCTCGAGTCCGCCTTTCTCGGCGCGGGCTGGAACGTCATCAAGGTGGTCTGGGGCTATCGCTGGGACCCGCTGCTTGCGCGGGACACGTCCGGCTTGCTGCGCAGGCGCATGGAAGAGGCGGTCGACGGCGAGTACCAGAGCTTCAAGGCCAAGGGCGGCGCGTACACGCGCGAGCACTTCTTCGGCAAGCACCCGGAGCTCCTGGAGCTCGTCGCGAACATGTCTGACGACGAGATCGCGCTCCTCAACCGCGGCGGCCACGACTCGCTCAAGGTCTGGAACGCCTACGCGTCGGCGATGACGCACAAGGGCCGGCCCACCGTGATCCTCGCCAAGACCGTGAAGGGCTACGGCATGGGCAAGGCCGGCGAGGCACTGAACGTCACGCACCAGCAGAAGAAGATGGACGACGAGGCGCTGCAGGCGTTCCGCGACCGCTTCAACATCCCGATCTCGAACGAGGAGATCGCGCGCCTGCCGTTCTTCCGGCCCGCCGACGACAGCGCCCGAGATGCAGTACCTCAAGATGCACCGCAAGGCGCTCGGCGGTTCGCTGCCGGTGCGGCGCTCCGCGGCGCCGCCGCTCGCGGTCCCGGGGCTGCAGGCGTTCAAGAACCTGCTCGACGGCACCGAGGGACGCGAGATCTCGACCACGATGGCCTTCGTGCGGATCCTGACGCAACTCCTGAAGGACAAGAACATCGGCCCGCACGTCGTGCCGATCGTGCCGGACGAGGCGCGCACCTTCGGCATGGAGGGGCTGTTCCGGCAGGTCGGCATCTATTCTTCGGTGGGCCAGCTGTACACGCCGCAGGACGCCGACCAGCTGATGTACTACCGCGAGGACAAGAAGGGCCAGATGCTCGAGGAAGGCATCAACGAGGCCGGCGCGTTCTGCTCGTGGATGGCGGCAGGCACGGCCTATGCGAACCACGGAATCAACATGATTCCGATGTACATCTTCTACTCGATGTTCGGATTCCAGCGCATCGGCGACTTTGCTTGGGCGGCGGGCGACATGCAGCGCGCGAGGCTTCCTGCTGGGGGCGACCGCGGGACGCACGACGCTCGCGGGCGAGGGCCTGCAGCACCAGGACGGCCACAGCCACCTGCTGGCATCCACGATCCCGAACTGCGTCGCCTATGACCCCTGCTTCGCGTACGAGCTCGCCGTAATCATGCAGGACGGCCTGCGCCGCATGTACGCGGAACAGGAAAGCGTCTTCTACTACATCACCGTCATGAACGAGAACTACGCGCACCCGGCGATGCCGAAGGGCGTCGAGCAGGGCATCCTGCGCGGCATGTACCTGCTGCACATCGGCGGGCGCGGCGCCGTGCGCGCGACGCTGCTTGGCTCCGGCACCATCCTGCGCGAGGCGCTGGCGGCGGCGGAGCTCCTCGAGTCCGAGTTCGGCATCCCGGCGGACGTCATGAGCGTCACGAGCTTCTCGGAGCTGCGTCGCGACGCGCTGGCCGCCGAGCGCGAGGCCATGCTGAGGCCGGGCGACAAGCCGCGCCAGCCCTGGGTGCGCGAGTGCCTCGCGGGGCGGCAGGGCCCGTTCGTCGCCGCGACCGACTACATGAAGGCGGTCGCCGACCAGATCCGCCAGTGGGTGCCAGGCCGCTACGTCATCGCTCGGCACCGACGGCTTCGGCCGCAGCGACGCGCGCGCGGCGCTGCGCGGCCACTTCGAGGTGGATCGTCACTGGATCGTGGTGGCCGCGCTCAAGGCGCTCGCCGACGACGGCCGGATCGACCGCTCGAGCGTGACGCTCGCCATCAAGAAGTTCGGCATCGATCCGGGCAAGCCCGACCCGCAGGTGAGCTGACTTGTGACGGCCGCACCACCGTCGTCGTGCCGGACCTCGGCGAGTTTCAGCGACGTCGAAGTCATCGAGGTACTCGTCAAGGCGGGCGACACGGTCGAAGTCGAGGCGCCGCTGATCACGCTCGAGACCGACAAGGCGACGATGGACGTCCCCTCGAATGTGGCAGGCCGCGTCGCCGAGGTCGCGGTGAAGAAGGGCGACCGCGTCTCGAAAGGGTCGCCGGTTGCCGTCGTCGAGAGTTCTCAGGCTGCGCCCGCATCGAAGTCCGCCTCCGCGGCGAATCCGCACTTCCGCCCCGAAGTCCGCGCCCGCCTCGAAGCCGGCGCCCGCGGCGGCTCCGGCGGCGATCGAGGTGCGCGTGCCGGACCTCGGCGACTTCAAGGACGTCGAAGTCATCGAGGTCCTGGTGAAGGAGGGCGACACCGTCGCGCTCGAATCGCCGCTGGTGACGCTCGAGACGGACAAGGCGACGATGGACGTGCCGTCCTCGGCGGCCGGGACGATCACGAAGCTCCACGTCGCCCGGGGCGGGCGCGTGAATGCCGGGGACGTCGTGGCGACGGTGAAAGGCGAGGCGCCGGCGACGCCCGCCGCGCAGCCCACGGATCCCGACCCTGCGACGCCCGCATCCGCAAGTGCCCCGGCGCCTGCTCCACGGCGCCCACGACGGCCCCGGCCGCCGACCCGCCGGTGCCGCGTTGCCGGAGCATCCGCAGCGCGCACGCGAGCCCCGCGGTGCGGCGCTTCGCGCGCGAGCTTGGCGTCGACCTCGCGCGGGTCACCGGCAGCGGCCTCAAGGGCCGCATCAGCGAAGACGACGTCAAGGCGTTCGTCAAGAAGGCCGCTCACGGGTCCGCCGCGCGCGGATTCGGCGGGCGCCGCGCTGCCCCGCGTGCCCGACGTCGACTTCGCGGCCTTTGGGCCGGTCGAGGTCAAGCCGCTCGGCCGCATCCAGAAGATCTCGGGGACGCGGCTGCAGGCGGCGTGGGTCAACATCCCGCACGTCACGCAGTACGACGAGGCGGACATCACCGAGCTGGAGAAGCTCCGCGCGTCGCTCAAGGACCGGGCGGCGAGCCGCGGCATCAAGCTGACGCCGCTCGCGTTCATCGCGCGGGCCTGCGTCCGGGTGATCGCGCAGTTCCCGAACTTCAACGCCTCGCTCGACGCGGGCGGGCAGAACCTCGTCCTCAAGAAGTACCTGCACCTCGGTTTCGCGGCCGACACGCCGAACGGGCTCGTGGTGCCGGTGATCCGCGACGCCGGCCGCAAGGACGTCTACGAGCTCGCGCGCGACCTCGCCGAGCTCGCCGGCAAGGCGCGGGCGGGCAAGCTCGCGGCGGCCGAGATGCAGGGCGGCTGCTTCACGATCTCGAGCCTCGGCGGCATCGGCGGGACCGCCTTCACGCCGATCATCAACGCGCCGGAGGTCGCGATCCTCGGCGTGTCGCGTTCGCAGCAGCGCCCGGTCTGGAAGGACGGCAAGTTCGAGCCGCGCCTGATGCTGCCGCTGTCGCTCTCCTACGACCATCGCGTCATCGACGGCGCCGAGGCCGTGCGCTTCGTCGTCGCGCTCGCCGAGGCGCTTGCGGCACCGGCCGGCCTCACCGAGGCCGTGCCTTGAGCAAGGCCGTCGAGCAGCGCGTCCCCGACCTCGGGGAGTTCAGCGACGTCGAAGTCATCGAGGTGCTGGTCAAGGCGGGCGACACGGTCGAGGTCGAGTCGCCGCTCATCACGCTCGAGACCGACAAGGCGACGATGGACGTGCCGGCGACGGTTGCCGGCGTGGTCCAGGAGGTCAAGGTCAAGAAGGGCGACCGGGTCTCGAAGGACTCGCTCATCGCGCTCCTGTCATCGACCGGCGGGGACACCGTGAAGATCCCCTCGCTCAGCGAGACGGTCGTGATGGCGAAGCCGGCAGGCAATGCCCCGCGGCCCGCGGCGAAAGCCGCTGCGGCCGATGAACCGGCCGCGGAGGCCTCGACGCAGCTCCTCGTCATCGGCGCGGGGCCCGGCGGCTATACCGCGGCCTTTCGCGCGGCGGACCTCGGTCTCGCCGTGACGCTCGTCGACCGCTGGCCGCAGCTCGGCGGCGTGTGCCTCAACGTCGGCTGCATCCCGTCGAAGGCGCTGCTGCACGCCGCGCGCGTGATCGAGGAAGCCGAGTCGATGTCGGCCCACGGCATCAGGTTCCAGGCGCCCGAGATCGACGCGGTTGCGCTGACGCAATGGAAGGACCGCGTCGTCGGCAAGCTCACCGCGGGCCTCGCGAGCCTCGCAAAGCAGCGCAAGGTGACCGTGATCCGGGGCACGGCGCGTTTCGCGTCGGCGCACCGCGCGGAGGTCACGGGCGAGGGCGGCGCAAAGCAGGTGATCGGCTTCGAGCAGTGCATCATCGCCGCAGGCTCGGAGCCCACGCGCATCCCGGGACTGCCGGACGATGCGCGTGTCGTCGACTCGACCGGCGCGCTCGAGCTCGCAGGCATCCCGAAGCGTTTCCTGGTGATCGGCGGCGGCATCATCGGCCTCGAGATGGCTTGCGTGTACGACGGGCTCGGGTCGGAGGTGAGCGTCGTCGAGCTGACGGACACGCTGATGCCGGGCGTCGACCGCGACCTCGTCCGGCCGCTCGAGAAGCGGCTGAAGTCCCGCTACGCGGCGGTCCTCACCGGCACCAAAGTCACGGGTGTCGCTGCGAGCGATAAGGGCCTCACAGTCTCGTTCGAAAGCAAGGGCACGCCCGAGCCGCAGCTCTACGATCGCGTCCTTTGCGCCGTCGGCCGCGTGCCGAACGGCAGGGCCATCCGCGCGGACGCCGCCGGCGTCACCGTCGACGAGCGCGGCTACATCCCGGTCGACCGGCAGATGCGCACCAACGTCCCGCACATCTTCGCGATCGGCGACATCGTCGGCCAACCGATGCTCGCCCACAAGGCGACGCACGAGGGCAAGGTCGCGGCCGAGGTCGCCGCGGGCCAGAAGAGCGCGTTCGACGCGCGCGTGATCCCGTCGGTCGCCTACACGGACCCCGAGGTCGCCTGGGTCGGCGTGACCGAGACCGAGGCGCAGGCATCTGGCCGCAAGCTCGGCAAGGGCCAGTTCCCGTGGATGGCGAGCGGCCGCTCGCTTGCGCTGAACCGCGACGATGGCTTCACGAAGCTGCTGTTCGATCCCGACACGCATCGCGTCGTCGGCGGGGGCATCGTCGGCACCAACGCGGGCGACCTCATCTCGGAGGTCGCGCTCGCGATCGAGATGGGGGCGACGGCGGCGGACGTTGGCCTCACCGTGCATCCGCACCCGACGCTGTCGGAAACCGTGGCCTTCGCGGCGGAGGCCTTCGAGGGCACGCTAACCGACCTCTACATCCCTCGGAAGTAGCGGCCGCTCACGCGGCGGTTTTGTGCGGCCACAGGCAGGTGTCCCGGATGGGGCACTGCGGGCAGCGCGGCTTCCTCGCAATGCAGACGTAGCGCCCGTGCAGGATCAGCCAGTGATGTGCGTCCTGCCGGAATTCCTCCGGCGTGACCTCGACGAGGCGGTCCTCGACCTCGCGCACGTTGCTCCCGGGCGCGAGGCCGGTGCGGTTCGAAACCCGGAAGATGTGCGTGTCCACGGCGATCGTCGGCTCGCCGAACGCGGTGTTCATCACGACGTTCGCGGTCTTGCGCCCGACGCCGGGCAGCGCCTCGAGCGCGGCGCGATCGCGCGGGATTTTGCCGCCATGGTGGTCGAGGATCATCCGTGACGCCGCGACCACGTTCTTCGCCTTCATCCGCCAGAGGCCGATCGTGCGGATGTATCCGGCAAGGCCCGCCTCGCCGAGGGCGACGATCGCCGCCGGCGTAGGCGCGGCGCGAAACAGCGGGCCGGTCGCGAGGTTCACGCTCCTGTCGGTCGCCTGCGCGGAGAGAATGACGGAAACGAGCAGCTGGAAGGGCGAGGCATAGACGAGCTCGCTGCGCGGGCTCGGATTCGCGGCGCGCAGGCGCTCGAACAGCAGCCGGATCGCGCCTGGGCCGAGCCGCTTCGGAGCGCGCCGCGGCGGCGTCGCCGGTTTCGCCTTCCGGGGCACTCGTCTAGCCGGCATCGTTCCGTGCCAGCCTTTCGCCGCGTGAGTCGTACAGCCTGCGGAAATGCGCCGCGCGTTCCGCGACCTGCGCCGGCGCCAATGTTTCAGCCGGAAGTCCCGGTGCCGGCACCATGTGGATGCAGTCGACCGGGCAGGCCGGCACGCAGAGCTCGCAGCCGCTGCAGTCCGCGGCGATGACCGTGTGCATTCGCTTGCGCGCGCCGATGATCGCGTCGGTCGGGCAGGGCGGCAGGCAGCGCGCGCAGCCAATGCAAGCCGGCTCGTCGATCCAGGCGACGCGCGGCGGGCCTTCGGCGCCGCAGCCCGGGTCGAGCGGCAGCGGCGGCCGGTCGAGCAGGGTCGCGAGCTTCTCGATCAATGCCGCTCCGCCCGGCGGACAGCGGTTGAGCGCCGTCTCGCCGCGGGCGAGGGCTTCGGCATATGGGCGGCAGGCGTCGAAGCCGCAGCGACGGCACTGGGTCTGCGGCAGGAGCGCGTCGATGCGCGCGGCAAGACCGTCCGCGACGGACACGACGGCTTTCAGCTGACTTTCATGCCGGCCCTGGCGCCGGCATCCGGCGAAAGGAGGAACAGGCCTTCATCGCCCGAGGCCGCAAGCGCCATCCCCTCCGAGGTCCCGAACCTCATCTTCTTCGGCTTCAGGTTCGCGACGACTACGACGTGCCGTCCCACCAGCGCCGCGGGCTCGTAGGCGCCGCGGATTCCCGCGAACACGGTGCGCCGCTCGCCGCCGAGGTCGACGCCGAGCTTCAGCAGTCGATCGGCGCCCTCGACAAATTCCGCGGTCTCGACGCGCGCGACGCGCAAGTCGATGCGCTGGAAGTCCTCGGGCATGATCTGGGCAGGTCCCGCCGCGACTGCGGGCGATTCGGTCGGTGGCATGGGCATCTCCAGGAGCTTCTGCACGCTCGCAGCGTCGAGGCGGGTCGCGAGCGCTTGGTACTCGTTGATCCTGCTGCCGAGGAGCGGCTTTTCGACGTCGCGCCAGTGCGTGATGCGCGAGCCAAGGAACGCTTCCGCGCGCTCGGCCGTCGTCGGTAGCACGGGCTTGAGAAAGGCCATCAGGACGCGGAACAGGTTGATGCCCTGCGTGCAGACTGCCTGCACCTCGGCGGCGCGCGCCGGGTCCTTTGCCGCGAGCCAGGGCTTCTGGCGGTCGATGTAGAGGTTGGCGCGATCGGCGAGTGCCATGATCTCGCGCACGGCCGCCGCGAACTCGAGCGATTCCCAGGCCTCGGCGATGCCGGCGCCCGCTTCGGCGAACTCGCGGTAGAGGGCGGGCTCGGGCAGCTCCGCCGCGAGCTGCCCGCCGTAACCGCGGTGGATGAAGCTGGCGCAGCGGCTCGCGATGTTGACGAGCTTGCCGACGAGGTCCGCGTTGATGCGCGTCGCGAACTCCTCGAGGTTCATGTCGATGTCGTCGAGGCCGGGCCCGAGCTTTGCGGCGAGGAAGTAGCGGAAGTAGTCGGGCGGCAGGTGCTCGAGGTAACGGCGCGCGGTGACGAAAGTGCCGCGCGACTTCGACATCTTCTCGCCGTTGACTGTCAGGAACCCGTGCGCATGCACGGCCGTGGGCTTCCTGAAGCCCGCGCCCTCGAGCGTCGCCGGCCAGAACAGCGAGTGGAAGTAGAGGATGTCCTTGCCGATGAAGTGATGCAGCTCGGCATCGCTTTCCGGCTTCCACCAGTCCTCGAATTCGAGGCCATGGCGGCCGCAATAATTCTCGAAGCTCGCCATGTAGCCGACCGGCGCGTCGAGCCAGACGTAGAAGTACTTGCCCGGTGCGTCCGGGATCTCGAAGCCGAAATACGGCGCGTCGCGCGAGACGTCCCAGTCGCGCAGCCCCGCCTCGAACCACTCGTCGAGCTTGTTCGCGACCGCATCCTGCAGCGCGCCCGAGCGAGTCCACTTGCGCAGCATCGCCTCGAAGTTCGCCGAGGCGGAAGAAGATGTGCTCCGACTCGCGCTCGACCGGGGGCGTGCCGGAGACGACCGAGACGGGATCGATCAGGTCGGAGGGCGAGTACGTGGCGCCGCAGTTCTCGCAGCTGTCGCCGTACTGGTCGGGCGTGCCGCAGCGCGGGCAGGTGCCCTTGACGTAGCGGTCCGGCAGGAACATTCCGGCTTTCTCGTCGTAGGCCTGCCTCACCGCACGGCGCGTGATGTGGCCGCCGGCCACCAGCGCTTCGTACATCCTGATCGTGAGCCGGCGGTTCTCCTCGGAGTGCGTCGTGTAGTAGTTGTCGAAGCCGATGTCGAACGCGGCGAAGTCGGCACGGCGCTCCGCGCCGACACGGCCGATCAGCGCCTCGGGCGTGATGCCCTCGGCCGCGGCTTGCAGCATGATCGGCGTGCCGTGCGTGTCGTCGGCGCACACGTAGATGACCTCGTGACCCGCGAGCTTCATCGCGCGCACCCAGATGTCGGTCTGGACCATCTCGGTCATGCCGCCGAGGTGCGTCGGCCCGTTCGCGTAGGGCAGGGCGCTGGTGACCAGGATGCGGCGCATCAGTCCTGCTCGCGCAGCGGCTCGAACTTGGCCTTGTTGATGGACTTCTCGTAGGCAGAGCGGCCGCTGATCAGCCCCTGGTCGAAGAGCTGCTCGATTGCCGAGTCCATGGTGCGCATGCCGGCGGCGGCGCCCGACTGCATCGTCGTCTCGAGCTGGTCGATCTTGCCCTGACGGATCAGGTTCGCCGCGGCGGGCGTGTTGACGAGGACCTCGAGCGCCGCCACGCGCCCGGACACGCCCTTGCGCGACACCAGTTGCTGCGACACCACGCCGCGCAGCGACGTCGAGAGCATGGTGCGCACGTGGCTCTGCTTGTCGGCCGGGAAGGCGTTGACGATGCGGTCCACCGTCGCCGCCGCGCCGTTCGTGTGCAGCGTCGCCATCACGAGGATGCCCATCTCGGCGGCCGTGATCGCGGTCGAGATCGTCTCGAGGTCGCGCAGCTCGCCGACCAGGATGACGTCCGGGTCCTCGCGCAGGGCCGACAGCAGGGCCGACGAGAACGATTCGGCATGGGCGCCGATCTCGCGCTGGCTGATCAGGCAGTTCTTGCGCGGGTGCACGAACTCGATCGGGTCCTCGATGGTCAGGATGTGGCCTTTCAGCCGGGTGTTGATGTCGTCGATCATCGCGGCGAGCGTGGTCGACTTGCCGGAGCCGGTCTTGCCGGTCACGAGGATGAGGCCGTTGGACGCCTTGGCGAGGTTGCGCACCGCGTCGGGCATCTTGAGCTGCTCGAGCGTCTGCGCCTTCGACGGGATGGCGCGGAACACCGCGCCCATGCCGTTGAGCTGCCGCAGCACGTTGACGCGGAAGCGGGCGATCGTGCCGAGCGAGTACGCGAAGTCCGTGCCGTCGCGCGTCTCGAGGCGGTCGAGCGCCTTGCGCGGCATGATCTCGTAGATCGCCTCGCGCACGTAGTCGGCGCCGAGGCGCTCGGAGCGCAGGGCATCGAGCTTGCCGTACTGGCGGATGCGCGGCGGGTCGCCTGCCATGAAATGCAGGTCAGAGCCGTCGCGCTTGAGGATCTCCTCGAGGTATTCGTCGATCTTCGCCAAGGCGTGGCTCCCGCTATTCCAGCGTCTCGAAGCGGGGCAAGCAGGCTCCGGTCCACGACGTGCTTCGAGAACAGCTTCTTGTCGGTCGCGTAGGTGTAGGCGTCGTCCGGGTCGACTTCCTTCGCCTTGATCGCGCGCATCAGCGCCTGGTCCATCAGCTCCATCCCGACATCCTTGCCGGTCTGCAGCTGGGCCGGGATCTGGTGCGTCTGGTCCGTCTGGATCAGCTTCGCGATCGCGCGGTTCATCACCATGACCTCGCAGACGGCCCGGCGGCCGCGGCCCTCCGGCCGCTTGACCAGCACCTGCGTGATGACGGCGATCAGGCTCTGCGCGAGGAAGCTCTTGGTCTGCTCGCGCTCGTCGGCCGGCAGCGCGTCGATCATGCGGTCGATGGTCTTGACGGCGCTGGTCGTGTGCAGCGTGCCGAGCACGAGGTGGCCGGTCTCGGCCGCGGTCATCGCCATCGAGATCGTCTCCGCGTCGCGCATCTCGCCGACCAGGATCACGTCCGGGTCCTCGCGCATCGCGGCGCGCACGCCCTCGGCGAAGGTGGGCAGGTGCGTGCCCAGCTCGCGCTGCACGACCTGGCTCTGCTTGCTGCGGTGGACGAACTCGATCGGGTCCTCGAGGCTGATGATGTTGAGCTTCTTAGTGGCGTTCAGCATGTCGATCATCGCGGCGAGCGTGGTCGACTTGCCGGTGCCGGTCGATCCCGTCACCAGGATCATGCCCTGGTGGTAGTCGCACAGCTTCCTGACAATCGCCGGCAGCGCGAGCGAATCGAGGGTCGGCACCTCGGCCGGGATCGTGCGGAACACGGCGCCGACGCCGGAGTCCTTGCGGAACACGTTCACGCGGAACCGGCCGCCTTCCTCGGACACGTAGGAAAAGTCGACGTCGTGGCCGGCGCGGAACCGCTCCGACAGGTTGCGCGAGAGGATCTCGGTGACGTACGCCTCGAGCTCCGCCGCGCCGAGCTCGCGGAACCGGATCGGCACCAGGTCGCCGTTCATGCGCAGCATCGGCGGCACGCCGACGGCCAGGTGGACGTCAGAGCAGCCCTGGGCGGAGCCGAGCTTCAGGAATGCGTCGATGCGCGGCATTGCGCCGCGAGTGAATCACAAGAATCGTTCGAGCGCCACACCGACCTCGTCCATGCTGCGAAGCGCTTTTCCTTGTCCACGGACATGCTCTTCATGATCAGGTCGGATATCCCCTGGGGCAGTGCGGGGTTGAGCTCGATCGGCGGCCGGGCGCGGCCCTGCACGTGCTGGTACATGACCGACATGTGGTCGCCGCGGTGGTAGGGCGGCGTGCCGGTCATCATCTCGTAGAGGATCACGCCCAGCGAATAGATGTCGGCGCGCTCGTCGACCTTCTTGCCCAGGATCTGCTCCGGGGCCATGTACTTCGGCGAGCCGATCACGTAACCGGTCTTGGTGAGCTGCGTGTCGCCCTGGTGCTGGGCCGCGGCGACGCCGAAGTCCACGACCTTAAGCACCCCCTCGTCGTTGATCAGCACGTTCGCGGGCTTGAGGTCGCGGTGGACGATTCCCACCTGGTGCGCGACCGACATGCCCTTGGCGACGTCCATGCCGAGGCGCACGGCGCGGCGCAGCGCGAGCGGCTTGCCGTCGGAGACCTCGCCGCCGAGCGTGTGCGAGGGAAAGTACTCCATCGAGATCGCGTAGTTGCCGCGGATGTGAAGGAAGTCGTAGATGCGGATCACGTTCGGGTGCGTGATCTTGCGGCTGTAGCGCAGCTCGTGCACGAACCGCTGCATCATCTCCTCGTCGTTGGCGATGCTCGGGTTCAGGAACTTGAGCACCAGGCGCTCGTCGACGACAGTGTCCTCCATCAGCAGCACCGTGCCGAACGCGCCGCGGCCGATGCGCTCGATGTACTTGTAGCGGCCCTCGAGGATGTCCCCGGGCTTCAACGTCCCGATATCGAGGCGCTGCAGCGCCTCGGCCTTCTTCATGATCGCGGAGACGTCGGCGGACTCGATCAGCAGCGTACGCTGCTGGTCCGCGCGTGCCGCCGCGGCGGCCTGCGTCAGCGTGCCCGGCGCGGCCAGCACGGAAGACGTGCCGAAGCGCGTGTCGAGTTCGCTGATGGCGCGCTGCGCGGCGCCGGCCAGCGTCTGGTCCGAGAGCGTCGTGAACGGCAGGATCTTCTCCCGCACGGCGTCGACGGACTTGTCGTCGGCGAGGCGGGCCAGCGCCGACATGCCCTCGACGCGGATGTCGGTCTCGCTGCGGTCGAGCGCCTGCAGGACGCCCTCGGTCGCGGCGGCGTCGCCGATCTTGCCGAGCGCGCGCACCACGGTCGGCACCGACTTGGGGTTCGACTTCAGCATCTCGAGCAGCCGCGGCACGGCTTTCTTGTTGCCCATCGCCCCAAGCGCGTCCACCGCGCGCTCGCTGACCCACCAGTCCTTGTCGCGGGTCGCCTCGATCAGGTAGGCGAGCGCGCGCTCGTCGCGCGTCTGGTTGAGGATCTCGATCGCGGTGCGGCGCACTTCCTCGTCCTTGTCCGAGACGAGCTGGAGCGCCGCCGAGATGACCGTCGGGCCGCCGATCTTGCCGAGCGCGTCCGCGGCACGGCTGCGGACCCACCAGTCGGCGTCGCGGATCGCCTTCAGCAGGTACTTGATGGAGCTCTCGTCGCCGACGACGTTCAGCACCTCGACCGCCGCGCGGCGCGCGCTCTCGGACTCGTCCTTCAGCACTTCCACGAGGTGGCGGACCGTGTCCGGATGCTTGCTGCGGCACAGGAGCTCGATCGCGGGGTTGTGGACGTCGATGTCCGGGTCGCGCAGGAGAGGCGCGACCATCGCGGGATCGGCCTGGCCGCTGCCGTTGGTGATGGCGCGCAGTGCCGCCGCGCGCACCAGCTTGTTCGGGTCCTTGAGCGTGCGCTGCAGCGCGGCGCGCACCTTGGGCGTGTCGAAGCGGGCGAGCAGGGAGATGATGTGCGTGCGGGCGATGATGTCCTTGCCGTCGACGCGGGAGACCAGCTCGTCCACGGAGTCCGCGTCCACCAGCTCGCCCGCGATCCGGAACAGGGCGGCTTTCTCGTTCGGGTCCTGGTTGTACGCGGCGTTCAGGAGGTCGCGCAGGTTGAAGCGGTTCTTCTGCGAGGCGATGACGTCGAGCACCGCGGGCTTGGAGATGGCAGGAATCTGCAGCAGGTCGAGCAGCAGCCCGGGCGAATAGTTGCGCGAGGAGGCAAGCGCCCACGCGACGCCGGCGACTGCGCGGGGGTTTTCCTCCGCCAGCGCCTTCGCCAGCAACGGGAACGACTTGTTGTCGATGAGCGGCGTCAGCACCTCGACGAACGCGACGGTCTCACGCTTGTCCGAGGTTGCGAGCGCGTCGACGATCGGCTTGATGGCATTCTGGCCCAGGCCCTGCAGCCTGGTCAGCGCCGCCTTCGCCTTGGCGGTGGTCGGGTCGCCACTCTCCCGCACCTCCGCGATGAGGCGATCCGCCCGGTAGCCTCCGAAAATTCCCATCCGACTCCGGCTTTTATTGCGGGATGATTCCAGCACATCCCGAACGGGCAGTATGCCATAGCCCCCTGAGGCGCCCGGCCCGCGAGGGCCCATCGGCTACAATGCCGCCCCCAACTGGAACCCATCAATGGCCCCGGATCTGCTGGATCGCCTGAAGAGCGCGCTCGGGCGTCACGTCGAACCGAACCTCGGCATGACGCTGCTCGAGGCCGGCGCCGTCGAGTGCGTCGCCGACGGAGCGGACGGCCCGGTCGCGCAAATCGTCCTCGGCTTCCCGGTCGGCGGTTACGAGGAGACGCTGGCGCAGGCCCTCGACGCCACGCTTGCGGCGGAAGGCGTCCGGGACCGGCCGCGTTACGAAATCTCCGCGCGTATCCCGGCTTTTGTCGCAGACCCGCGCTTGCGGCCGCTGCCGGAGGTCGGCAACGTGATTGCCGTCGCGTCCGGCAAGGGCGGCGTCGGAAAGTCCACGGTTGCCGCCAACCTCGCGCTCGCGCTCGCGGCGCAGGGCGCGCGCGTCGGCCTCCTCGACGCGGACATCTACGGGCCGAGCATGCCGCGGATGATGGGGCTGCAAGGGCAGCGCCCGACGACGACCGACGGCAAGACGCTCGACCCGCCACGTGGCCACGGCCTGCCCGTGATGTCGATCGGGTTCCTGGTCGATTCCGACCAGCCCATGGCCTGGCGCGGGCCGATGGTGACCCAGGCGCTGGCCCAGATGCTCGCGGACACGCGCTGGGGCGCGCTCGACTACCTGGTCGTCGACATGCCGCCGGGCACCGGCGACATCCAGCTCACGCTGACGCAGCGCGTGCCGGTTTCCGGGGCCGTCATCGTCACGACGCCGCAGGAAATCGCGCTGCTCGACGCCCGCAAGGGGCTGCAGATGTTCCGCAAGGTCGGCGTGCCCGTGCTCGGCATCGTCGAGAACATGGGCCTGCACCGCTGTCCCGCCTGCGGGCACGAATCGCACGTCTTCGACGCCGGCGGCGGACGCTCGCTCGCCGAGAGTTACGAGACAGTCCTGCTCGGCGAGCTGCCGCTCGACGGCGCGATCCGTGAGCAGGCGGACTCCGGGCGCCCCACGGTGGTCGGCGCGCCGGACTCGCCCGTCGCCGCCGCGTTCCACGCCATCGCGCGCCGCGCAGCCGGGGCGCTGGCTGCCAGCGCGATCAGGGGGGCCGTGACGATGCCGACCATCCGGATCGAGGGAGAACAATGACCATCAAGGCCGACAAGTGGATCCGCCGGATGGCGGCGCAGGGAATGATCGAGCCGTTCGAAGCGGGCCAGGTCCGCGAGGTGGACGGGCGCAAGATCGTCTCGTACGGCACCTCGAGCTACGGCTACGACGTGCGCTGCGCGCCCGAGTTCAAGATCTTCACCAACATCAACTCGACGATCGTCGACCCGAAGAACTTCGACCCCAAGAGCTTCGTCGACTTCGCAGGTGAGGTGTGCATCATCCCGCCGAACTCGTTTGCGCTGGCGCGCACGGTCGAGTACTTCCGGATTCCGCGCAACGTGCTGGTGATTTGCCTGGGAAAAAGTTCATATGCCCGCTGCGGAATAATATGCAACGTAACGCCCTTGGAACCCGAGTGGGAAGGGCACGTTACGCTCGAGTTCTCCAACTCGACGCCGCTACCCGCGCGTATCTACGCGGGGGAGGGCGTAGCGCAGTTCGTATTCTTCGAGTCGGACGAGGTCTGCGAAACCTCGTACAAGGACCGCGGCGGCAAGTACCAGGGGCAGAAAGGCGTGACGTTGCCGAAGACGTAGGAGGGGCCGGTCATCGCTCTTCAAAGCTGCGGATGTAGGTCTGGAAGCCGCGCTTGCCGTCCACGCGTTGCTCGGCCTGCACGGCGGCGAAGCCGAGCTTCGGCGCATGCCAGGTCAGCGTCTCGCGGTCCGAGCCGTCGCGGGTGCTCCGGTACACGACGGTCTCGACGTCGCCGAGCGCGGTCTTGAGCGTCTCGCGGCGCAGCAGCGTGTAGCGGTAGTACTTCACCTTGTCCTTCTCGATCATGGCGATGGTCCCGGGCTCGCCGCCGGAGCGCAGCCGCGCGAGCACGAGCGCCTGCATCGACGCCGCATCCTGCAGGCCGGCGACGGTCGCGAGGTCCACGGGCTCGTCCTCGGCCGTGCCGCGCACGCGCCCGGCGCGCCAGTCGAACTCGAGCGCGACGTCGCGGCCCGTGCGGTCAGTGCCGTCGTCGAACGAATAGCGCCGCGGACGCAGCCCTTCGCCGACCAGTTCGAACTCGGAACGCTGCCTGAGCGTGCCGGAGGCGATCACCCGGGCAAAGCCGATTGCCGACGACGTGGACTCGAGCGTCCAGTGACCGTTCGCCTCGGCGAGCTCCGTGCGGCTCGTGCCGACCGCCATCCGCCCGTAGCGGACGTCGTACTCCGCGACGAAGGGCGCAAGCGTCCCGTCGGCCGCTGCGGGTGCCGCCGCCAGGATCGCCAGCACGCCGATCACCATTGCCTTCAAGCCTCCTCCTCGACCACGGCGGGTCCCGCCGGGTGTCCGTCGATCCACGCGGTGCCGTCGCGGCATTCGAGCCGGCCGGCCGCGAACCAGCCGACGGCGCGCGGATAAACAATGTGCTCGAGCCGCTGAACGCGCGCTGACAGCGCTGCTTCGTCCTCGCCTGGCCGGACTGCGAGCCTGCCCTGGATGACCACCGGCCCTGCGTCCAGTTCCTCGACGACGAAATGGACCGTGCAGCCGTGGCGAGCCTCGCCGCCCTCGAGCGCGCGGCGGTGGGTCTGCAGGCCGCGGTAGGCGGGCAGCAGGGCCGGGTGGATGTTGAGGAGCCGTCCCTGCCAGGCGCGCACGAAATCCCGATCCAGGATGCGCATGAAGCCGGCGAGCGCGACGAGCGCGGCGCCGCTCGAGGCGACCGCGTCGGCGAGCCGCCGCCCGTAGGCGTCGCGGCCCTCGCCGCGTGCCGGCTCGACAACCGTGGCCGCGAAGGCCGAGACCTCGCGCCGCGTCGAGGCCGGCAGCGTCCGCGCGGTCGGAGATCACGGCCGCGATCCGCCCGTCGATGCGCCCGTCGCGGGTGGCGCGCTCGAGTGCCAGCATGTTGCTGCCGCGGCCGGAAATCAGAACGGCAAAGCGCAGGGCCATCAGCCGATGTGCACGCCCGCGCCCGTGACGACCTCGCCGATGACGGAAGCCTGCTCGCCGGCGCGCGCCGAGCAGCGCGAGTGCGGTTTCCACGGCGGCGGGCGGGACGATCGCGACCATGCCGATTCCGCAGTTGAACGTGCGGTGCATTTCCGCGTCGCTGATGCGTCCGCGCTCCTGGATCCAGTCCCAGACCGGCTCCCGGCGCCAGGCGCGCGGGTCGAGCCGCACGCCGAGGCCGTCCGGCAGCACGCGCGGCACGTTGTCGGTGAGTCCGCCGCCAGTGATGTGCGCGAAGCCATGGACGTCGATCGCGGCCGCGAGGCCGAGCAACGGTTTTACGTAGATGCGCGTCGGCGCCATGAGCAGGTCGATGAGCCGCGCGCCCCCGACGCGCGTCGACGCATCGGCGCCGGCGTCCGCCAGCAGGCGGCGGATCAGCGAGATAGCCGTTCGAGTGCGGACCCGACGAGGCGAGCCCGACGACAGCGTCGCCCAGCGCGCGTCCGTCGCCCGTCGATGATGCGTTCGCGCTCGACGACGCCGACGCAGAACCCCGCGAGGTCGTAGTCGCCCTCGGGGTACATGCCGGGCATCTCGGCAGTCTCGCCGCCGACGAGCGCGCATCCCGCCTTCACGCAACCCTCGGCGATGCCGGCGATGACACGCTCTGCGACATCCACCGAGAGGCGCCCGGTCGCGTAATAGTCGAGGAAGAAGAGGGGCTCCGCGCCCTGGACCACGACGTCGTTCGCGCACATGGCGACGAGGTCCTGGCCGACGCCGTCGTGCAGGCCGGTGTCGATCGCGAGTCGGAGCTTGGTGCCGACGCCGTCGGTGCCGGCGACCAGGACCGGACGCCGCCAGCGGCCTTCGGGGATCTCGATCATCGCGCCGAAGCCGCCGATGCCCGCCAGCACTTCCGGGCGGTGCGTGCGCGCCACGCGCGGCTTGATCCGCTCGACGAGCTCCTCGCCGGCATCGATGTCGACGCCGGCATCCCGGTATGTCAGCGAGGTGCGTTCTGTCATCGGTGTACTATTGTAGCGTGAGCGCACGCCCCGACCCCGACCTGCCGCGACGATGTCGCACCTGGCTCGCGGTGCTGGCATTCGCCTTGCTGGCGATGCCGGCGCAGGCCGAGCCGCTCGCCGACCTGTACTCGGTCACCGTGCCCTACAGCGGCGACAACGACGCCGCCTTCCGCGAGGCCATGCGCGCGGTCCTGACGCGGGTCACCGGCCGCAGCGACGCGCCGGACTTGCCAAACTTGAAGCCGCTGGTGGCGCAGCCCTCGCGCTACGTCACGAGCTTCCGTCGCGCCACCGGCAACCAGCTCACGGTGCGCTTCAACGGGCCGGAGATCGAGAACGCGGTGGATGCTTCCGGCCTCGCGTTCTGGGGCAACGAGCGTCCGGTGACCCTCGTCTGGCTCGCGCTCGACCGCGGCGGCGGCCGCCGCGCGCTCGTGTCCGCGAGCGACACCAGCGCCGAGAAGGAGCGCATCGACTCGAGCGCCGCACGCCACGGCCTTCCGGTCGTGTGGCCCGACGCCGGCGACGACCTCGTGGCCGCGATGCAGCAGGCATGGTCCGGGAACCACGATGCGCTCGTGGACGCGGCCCGGCGCTACGGTGCCGACGGCGTGCTCATCGGGCGCGCGCGCCAGTCGACTGCCGGCGACTACCAGGTGGAGTGGACTTTCTCGTCGGCGGGCGCCTCCGGCGGCGCCGCGGGCGAGCTGGAGGCCGGGCTGGAACTTGCGGCCGGGCGCTATGCCGGCGTCTACGCCTCGCAGGGCGCCGCACAGCGCAGCGAGCAGACGGTGACGGTCACCGGCATCGCCACGATCGAGTCCTACGCATCGGCCATGCGCACGCTGGCGAGGCTCGCGCCGGTGCGAGGCGTCGCCGTCGACGAGGTTAACGCGGATTCGGTGTCGTTCCGCGTGAACGTGCGCGGCGACCCGGACGCGCTCAGTCAGGCGATCCTGCGCGACGGCCGGCTCGCAACCCGTCGATGCGGGCCGCCTGATCTACGCGCTTTCGCCATGAAGCTCGCCACCGTCCCGAATTTCATCTGCCTGCTGCGAATCGCGCTGACCGTGCCGATCGTCGTGCTGCTGGCCGAGGGCCGCTACGGCCAGACGCTCGTGCTGTTCGCGATTGCGGCGGTCTCGGACATGCTCGACGGCTACCTCGCCAAGACCTTCGGATGGACCTCCGAGGTCGGCAAGTGGCTCGACCCGCTCGCCGACAAGCTGCTGCTCGTCAGCGTGTTCATCACGCTCGCGGTCATCGGCCTCGTGCCGGTCTGGCTCGCGACCGTCGCGGTCGCGCGCGACGTCGTGATCGGGGCCGGCGCGGGAGTCTACCGCTGGCTGTTCGGGCCGGTCGAGGGCCGACCGACCGCGCCGTCGAAACTCAACACGCTCGTGCAGCTCGCTGTACGTCATTGCGGTCGTCTGGCAGGCGGCGTTCCGGGACCTCCCGGACTGGCTGGTCCAGGGGCTCGGCGCGTTCGTCCTCGTGACGACGGTCGTGAGCGGCGTCGACTACGTCGCTGACTTACATCCGCAAGGCGATCGCCGTAAGCCGCTCCCGCCGCGGAGCCGCCTGACGCCGTGCGGCAGCTGCCACTCGGCGTCCAGCTCGGCGTTTCGCTGCGCTTCGAGACGTTCGTGCCCGGCGCCAATGCCGCGGCGGTGGAGGCGCTCCGCCGGCTCGCGGACGGCAGCATCGAGCGCACCGGTCTGGATGTACGGCCCGCCCGGGATCGGGCCGCAGCCATCTGCTGCAGGCGGTCTGCGCCGAGGCGGGCCGCGCCGGGCGGCCCGCCGCCTACCTGCCGCTCGCGCAGCTGCGCGCGGACGGCCCCCAGCTTCTCGACGGCTTCGAACAGCTCGCGCTCGTCGCACTCGACGACCTCGATGCGGTCGCGGGCGATGCGGCGTTCGAGGCCGCGCTCTTCACGCTCTACAACGGCCTGGCCGAGCAGCGGGCGAGTCTCGCGATCGCGGCCGCGGGCAGCCCGGCGGCGACCGCGGTTCGCCTGCCCGACCTGGCGTCGCGCCTTCGGGCCTGCCGAGGTGCACCGCCTCGAGCCGCTCGCAGAATGCCTGATCAGCCCGACGCGCTGCGGCGCCGCGCAGAGCGTCGCGGTCTCGAGCTGCCGGACGAGACGCTCGCATTCCTGACCCGGCGCGCGCCGCGCGATTTCGCGACGCTTTGCCGCATGCTCGATGCGCTCGACACGGAATCGCTGGCGGCCCAGCGCCGGCTCACCGTGCCGTTCGTGCGCGACTGGCTTGCGCGCGGCGCAGCCTGACTCAATCCGGCGGCGAGCGTCCGCAGCGCCGCCAGGATCCCGGCAAACGCGGCGAACACGAGTGCGAGCGTCGCGCCCGCGAACGGCCGCGCCGGCGGGTTGACGAGGAACTCGGTGACCGCGAGCGCGAGCGCCGGCGCGAGCGTCATCGGCGCGGCCCGCAGGCTGCGGCGCGCGCCGCGCAGGACGCCCGGCAGCGGCAGCAACAGCGGCAGGCCGGCGATCAGCGTCGCGATGACGCCGATGCCGGAACCCGATACCTGCCACAGCGCAACGGATCCGGCGAGCGCGAGCCACGCTGCGATCGCGGCGCAGCGCGCGGTACGCGCCGGTTCGTTCATGCGCTCCGCGTGCCGAGTGCAAGCGCGACGCTTGCGACACGTGCGCCCAGCGCCTGCGCGAGCTTGCGCTCCTCATCGGTGAGCGCTCGCCGTTCGCCTTCGCGCACGACACGGCTTGCGCCGTAGGGCGTTCCGCCGCCCGCGGTTTCCGACAGCGCCGCTTCGGTGAACGGCAGGCCGACGATCAGCATCCCGTGGTGCAGGAGGGGCAGCAGCATCCCCAGCGGCGTCGTCTCCTGCCCGCCGTGCATGGTGCTGCCCGAGGTGAACGCGCCGGCCGGCTTGCCAGCCAGCACGCCCGTCAGCCACAGGCTCGAGGTGCCGTCGAAGAACGCCATGAGCGGCGCCGCCATGTTGCCGAAGCGGACCGGGCTTCCCAGCACGAGCCCGGCGCATTCGCGCAAGTCCTCGTGCGTCGCGAGTGCCGCGCCGTCCGCCGGCATCGCGACGGCGCCCGTTGCGCCGTGCGGCGGCACCGTGCGCAGGCGCGCGCGGCACCCGGTGACGCCATCGACGCCACGGGCGACCTGCCGCGCCAGCTCCGCTGTCGCGCCGTGGCGGCTGTAATAGAGGACCAGGATATCCGGCATCGCGTGGATTCTAGGTGAAGTCCCGAGCGATGGCTTGCGCGCATCGGCATCGAGCCGTCACCATCGCGGTTCCTGTTCGGGAGGTTGCGAGCCGATGCAGCGAGTCTCCACGCAGGAACCCGAGGCCGCGCGGCGGGTCTCGGTCCGCGGCCGTGTCCAGGGCGTCTGGTTTCGCGCCAGCACGGCCGAGCATGCGACGGCCCTCGGCCTTCGGGGCCGCGCGGAGAATCGCCCGGACGGTTCGGTGCTCGTGCATGCCGCGGGGCCGCCGGCCGCGCTCGACGCGCTCGTCGCGTGGCTGCATGCCGGCCCGCCGATGGCGCGGGTCGACTCGGTCGAGGTGGAGGTCATCGGGCTTGCATCGATGGAGTGGCCCGAAGGCTTCCTCGAGCGCTGAAGGGGACGCGCACCTTCATATTCGCGAAGGGAGCGCTCCATACACCGTGGACGCCGGCAGCGAATATGAAGGTGCGCGTCCCCTTCGGCGCCCCTTCAGCGCCGCCAGCGCGAATCGAGCCGGCCGAGCACGAGGTCGGGATATTCGCGGCGACCGAGGCTGCCGTTGTAGCGGCCGAGCGCGCGAGTGTAGTTGCCCTTCTCGCGCTCGAGGTAGTAGGCGAGGATGCTCGTGCCCATGCGGATGTTGAGCTCGACGTCGATCAGGTCCTTGCGCGACAGCCCGAGTTCGGTCGGCCAGAAGGGCATCACCTGCATGAGGCCGACGGCGCCCGCGGACGACACCGCAAATGGATCGAAAGCGCTCTCGACGTCGATCACGGCGAGCACCAGCTGCGGCCGGTCGCGCAGCATGGCGTGCTTGCTCGACTCGCAATGCACGGCGTGAAGTATGCGCTCCGACGCTTTCTCGAGGTCGTCGCCGAGGCGCAGGTCTGCCGGCTGCGCGCGCAGGCGCATCTCGACCCGTGGCTGCATCAGCGCGTACCAGACGACGTCGTCGTACTTGTCCTCGAAGCAGGGCGTCGACTTGATGGCCGCCGCGATCACCTCGCGCAGGCCCGGGTCCTTCTGGCGGTCGGCGCGTGCAGCGGGCACGAGCGCGAGCAGCGCGGCGGCCACGATCCACGCCGTCCGCTCCGTCCCGGCCAGGCCTCGCATCATGCCGCCGCAGTGTGCCTGCGCAGGAAAGCGGCGGCTTCGCCCTGCGGAAAGTCCTCGCTCGCCTCGGCGCGCCGGTGACGATACTCGAGCCGGCCGGCGGCGAGACCGCGATCCGACACCACGATCGCTGTGCGGGATGCCGAACAGCTCGGCATCCGCGAACTTGACGCCGGGGCGCGCGTCGCGATCGTCGAGCAGGACCTCGAAGCCCGCGTCGCCGAGCTCGCGGTATAGCGCGAGGGCGGCATCACGCACGGCGGCGGACTTCTCCCAGTTGAGCCCCACCACCACGACGTCGAACGGCGCGAGCGGCGCCGGCCAGGCGATGCCGCGCTCGTCGTGGTTCTGCTCGATGGCTGCGGCCACGATGCGCGTGACGCCGATTCCGTAGCAGCCCATGTACATCGCGATGTCGCGGCCCTGCTCGTCCTGCACGCTGGCCTTCATCGCCTCGCTGTACTTGCGGCCGAGCTGGAAAATGTGCCCGA
The DNA here is from genome assembly GCA_963728615.1 of uncultured Gammaproteobacteria bacterium. Classification (GTDB taxonomy): domain Bacteria; phylum Pseudomonadota; class Gammaproteobacteria; order Steroidobacterales; family Steroidobacteraceae; genus SCUD01. The sequence continues at coordinate 190,037 of CAVSKQ010000003.1, read as the reverse complement.
CCTCGATGCCGCGAGCGATCGTGAGCGTGCCCGCGCCTTTCGGGCTCGGGTCGCCGTCGACGACGTTGCGCAGGTCCGCGACCGCGGGCGCGGGCAGGTCCCGACCCCAGTTGACGCCCGCGAGGTGCGCATCCGCCTTGTTCGCGCCGCAGACGAAGTCGGCGAGGGCAGCGGCCGCGTGGTCGGCGATCACGGTCATGTCGAGGCCGACCGGGCCGAGGAACCCCGGCTCACTGCCGAAAGCGGAAGCGATGCGCCCGGCATCCGCCATGCGCAGCGGCTTTGCCACCGCCGGGAGCTTGCCGGCCTTGAGTGCGTTCAGCTCGTGGTCGCCGCGCAGCAGGAGCACGACGAGGTCGCCGTCCGCACCCTCGACGACCAGCGTCTTGAGGAGCCGGGCAGGCGGCAGCTTCAGCAGTTTCGCGACGTCGGCGATGGTGCGCACACCGGGCGTTGCCACCTCGCGCATGTTCTCGGCCGCAGCCGGGTGCGGCTCGCGCGGCGGTAGCGCCTCGGCAAGCTCCAGGTTCGCGGCGTAGTCGTCGCCGTCCGAGAACACGATCGCGTCCTCGCCCGAGTCGGCGAGCACGTGGAACTCCTGCGACGCGCTGCCGCCGATGGCGCCGGGATCGGCGTGCACGGCGCGGAAGCGCAGGCCGAGGCGCGAGAAGATCGCGCTGTAGGCCGTCGTACATCTTGCGGTAACCCTCGACGAGTGAGGCCGCGTCGGCGTGGAAGCTGTAGGCGTCCTTCATCACGAACTCGCGCGCGCGCATCACGCCGAAGCGCGGGCGGATCTCGTCGCGGAACTTGGTCTGGATCTGGTAGAAGTTGACCGGGAGCTGGCGGTAGCTCTTGAGCTCGCGGCGCGCGATGTCGGTGACGACCTCCTCGTGCGTGGGCCCGAGCACCATGTCGCGGTCATGGCGGTCCTTGAATCGCAACAGCTCCGGCCCGAACTGGTCCCAGCGCCCGGACTCGACCCAGAGTTCCGCCGGCTGCGCGACCGGCATGGAGATCTCGAGTGCGCCCGCCCGGTTCATCTCCTCGCGGATCACGCGCTCGACCTTGCGCAGGACGCGCAGGCCCATGGGCAGCCAGGAGTAGAGGCCGCCCGCGAGGCGCCGGATGAGGCCGGCGCGCAGCATCAGCCGGTGGCTCACGATCTCGGCGTCGGCCGGGACTTCCTTGAGGCTCTGGATCGGATATTCGGACAGGCGCATCAGGCTCCTCTGGTTTGCCCGGGAATGAGGCGCGTGTCGCCGGTCCCAAAGCGCGGTATCTTAGGCGCTGCCTACCGGCCTTGCCACGATATCCGCATGAAAGTCGACCTTAACGAAGTACGCATGCGCCGCGGCATCTTCCTGCTGCCGAACCTGCTGACCACGTGCTGCCTGTTCGGCGGTTTCTACGCGATCGTCGCCTCCATCGACGGGAATTTCGGGCGGGCCTCCGTCGCGGTGTTCGTGGCCATGATCTTCGACGGCCTCGACGGGCGCGTGGCGCGCCTGATGGGCACGGAGACCGCCTTCGGCAAGGAATTCGACAGCCTCGCGGACATGGTCGCATTCGGCCTCGCGCCGGCGGTCGTCTGCTACCAGTGGGGCGTCGAGCGCATCGCCGAGTACGGCGACGCCTGGTGGCGCTTCGGGTGGATCGCGGCATTCTTTTACGCCGCCGCAGTTGCGCTGCGCCTCGCACGCTTCAACGCGCGCTCGGCAACCCAGGACAAGCGCTACTTCGAGGGGCTGCCGAGCCCGTCGGGGGCGGCGATCGTGGCCGCCTTCGTGGCGCTCGCGCACGAGTACGACATCACCGGGCTTCCCGGGCTCGTGCTCGCCTTTGCGATCACGCTGCTGGCCGCGCTCCTGATGGTGAGCAGGTTTCCCTACCGCAGCTTCAAGGACCGCGCCACCGGCGAGCGCGTGCGCTATTCGAAGCTGCTGCTGGTGCCGCTCGCGATTGCTCTGATCGCTATAAACCCCGCGGTCGTGCTGTTCGCCATGTTCGGCATCTACGCGCTGTCCGGGCCGCTCGTCTGGAGCTGGCTGAAGCTGCGCCGCAAGCCGCGCGACGGCGGCAGGGCGGAGTCGCCCTAGGCACATGCAGGTCCGGCAGGAAGAGATCCTCGCTGCGCTCGGGATCATGGCTCTCGTGCCGCGAGCCCCTGCGGCGCCGCCGCGGCCTGCCCGCGACACGCCGCCCGGCCCCGGCTGGGAAGAGCTCGCCGCGACGGTGCGTGACTGCCGCCTGTGCGGCTTGTGCGAGACGCGGACGCAGACCGTGTTTGGCGTCGGCGATCGCCGGGCACGCCTCATGGTCATCGGCGAGGCGCCGGGCATGGAAGAGGACAGGCAGGGCGAGCCGTTCGTGGGGCGCGCAGGCATGCTGCTCAACTCGATGCTGCGCGCCGCCGGTTTCGCGCGCAGCGAAGTCTATATTGCGAACCTATTAAAATGCAGGCCTCCGCACAACCGCGATCCCAGCGACGAGGAAGCCGGACGCTGCCTGCCGTACCTCCGGCGCCAGATCGAGCTCGTCGCGCCGGAGGTCATTCTCTGCGTCGGCCGCATTTCCGCGCAGCGCCTGCTCGGCACGGACCAGCCGATCGGGCGCCTGCGCGGCCGCGTGCACGACCTCGACGGCGTGCCGGTGGTCGCGACTTATCATCCGGCCTACCTGCTGCGTGCGCCCGGCGAGAAGCGCAAGTCCTGGGACGACCTCAAGCTCGCGCTCGAAGTGCTGTCACGTGGCCACGGCACGTGAAGATTTCGCGGTCGCCGGCTGGCGACTGCGACCGATGGCGCAGGCCGACCTGCCGCAGGTGGCCGCGCTCGAGCGCGCGTCCTACGCGTTCCCGTGGAACGACCAGATATTCGCCGACTGCCTGCGCGTCGGCTATCACTGCGTCGTCGTCGAGACGGCCGCGGGCGTTTCCGGCTACGGCGTGCTGTCGATGGGCGCGGGGGAGGCGCACGTGCTCAACGTCTGCATCGCCGAGGAGCTGCGCCGGCGTGGCACCGGGCGCGCGCTCCTGCTCGCGCTGCTCGTCCAGGCGCGCGACCGCGGCGTGCGCGACGCCTTCCTGGAAGTGCGCCGCAGCAATCGCGCCGCGATCGCGTTGTACCACCGACTCGGCTTCGAGTGCGTGGGCACGCGACGCGGCTACTACCAGGCGGCAGACGGCCGCGAGGACGCCCTGGTCTACCGGCTCGAGCTCGGCGCGCTGGCATAGTTGAAGGGGACGTTCACCTTTGCCGGCCACGGGCGGTAGGGGGTGGCGAGTGCTTCGCCGGTAAAGGTGAACGTCCCCTTCAACTCCTTTATCCTAGCGCGCCCCGCGCGATTCCAGCCATGACGCCGAACGACGAAATCACCCGCCGCCGCAGCTTTGCGATCATCTCGCACCCGGACGCCGGCAAGACGACGCTGACGGAGAAGCTGCTGCTGTTCGGCGGCGCGATCCAGATGGCGGGCACGGTCAAGGGGCGCAAGGCGGCGCGCCACGCGACGTCGGACTGGATGCGCCTCGAGCAGCAGCGCGGCATCTCGGTGACCTCTTCGGTGATGCAGTTCCCGTATCGCGGGCGGATCATCAACCTGCTCGACACGCCGGGCCACGAGGACTTCTCCGAAGACACCTACCGCACGCTCACCGCGGTCGACTCGGCGCTGATGGTCATCGACTGCGCGAAGGGCGTCGAGGAGCGCACGATCAAGCTGATGGAGGTCTGCCGGCTGCGCGACACGCCGATCATGACCTTCATCAACAAGCTCGACCGCGACGGACGGCCGCCGGTCGAGCTGCTCGACGAGATCGAGCGCGTGCTCGGAATCCAATGCGCGCCGGTCACCTGGCCGATCGGCATGGGACGCGAGCTGTCGGGCATCTACCACCTCGGCGAGGACCGCATCTACGCGTACGACGGCGACCGGAGCGGCCGCGTCGGCACGAACCGCACGATCGACGGTCTCGCGAGCGCGGCGGCCACGGAGTTCCTGGGCGACCGTGCGGCAGGACTCCGCGAGGAGATCGAGCTGATCCGCGGGGCGATGCCGGCCTTCGATGCCGGCGCCTACCTCGCTGGCCGCCAGACGCCGGTGTTCTTCGGCTCGGCGATCTCGAACTTCGGCGTCGAGGAGCTGCTCGGGTCCTTCATCACGCACGCGCCGCCGCCGCGGCCGCGCAGCGCCACGACGCGTCTCGTCGAATCCGGCGCGAAGCTGCGCTTGGCAGGCTTCGTGTTCAAGATCCAGGCGAACATGGACCCGGGACACCGCGACCGCATCGCGTTCCTGCGCATCTGCTCCGGAGCGTACCGGCGCGGCATGCGGATGCACCACGTCAGGCTCGGCAAGGAAGTCCGGATCGCGGACGCGCTCACGTTCATGGCGGCGGACCGCCAGCAGGCGGACGAGGCCTTCGCCGGCGACATCATCGGGCTGCACAACCACGGCACGATCAACATCGGCGACACCTTCACCGAGGGCGAGGCGCTGATGTTCACGGGCATCCCGAACTTCGCCCCGGAGCTGTTCCGCCGCGCGGTGCTGAAGGACCCGCTGCGCATGAAGGCGCTGCAGAAGGGGCTCGACCAGCTGTGCGAGGAGGGCGCGACGCAGCTGTTCCGGCCGCTGCGCAACAACGACCTGATCCTCGGCGCCGTGGGCCCGCTGCAGTTCGATGTCGTGGCCTTCCGCCTCGCCGACGAGTACGGCGTGACCTGCGGGTTCGAGCCGGTCAACGTCGTCACCGCGCGCTGGATCGCGGGGGCAGACGCGGACAAGCTCGAGGAGTTCCGCGCGCGCGCGCACGACAATCTCGCGCTCGACCATGCCGGCGAGCTCGTCTATCTCGCGCCGTCGCGGATCAACCTCGGCCTCACGATCGAGCGCTGGCCGGACCTCGTGTTCCGCGAGACCCGCGAGCACCTCGCCGAGGCGGCGTGAAGCGCCCGCTGGCTCACGCCGGCCCGTGCTCGGCTGGGCGCTCTACGACTGGGCGAACTCGGCGTTCGCGACGACGGTCATGGCCGGGTTCTTCCCGGTTTTCTTCAAGCAGTACTGGAGCGCCGGCACCGAGGCGGCGGTCAGCACGTTCCGGCTCGGGATGCTGAGCGGGCTCGGAAGCCTCGTGATCGCGCTGGTGGCGCCGCTGCTCGGCGCGATAGCGGACCGCGGCGGCGCGCGCGTGAAGCTGCTCGCCTTCTTCACGCTGGTCGGCGCCGCGGCGACCTGCGGCCTCTATTTCATCGGGCAGGGCGACTGGGTTGGCGCGGCCGTCGTCTACTCGCTCGCCGGCATCGGGTTCTGGGGCGGCGTGATCTTCAACGACTCGCTGCTCGTCGACGTCGCGGAACCCCCGCGCTACGACGTCGTCTCCGCGTTCGGCTACTCGCTCGGCTATCGCGGGCGGCGGGCTCCTGCTGCTCCTCAACGTGGCCATGGTCACGAGCCCGCGAGCTTCGGCCTCGCGGACCCGGCCGAAGCGGTGCGCCTCGCGTTCCCGATGGTCGCGGCCTGGTGGCTGTTGTTCACGCTGCCGTGCCTCGTCTGGGTGCGCGAGGAGAGGCCCGCGCGCCCGCTCGCGCCACTCGGCCGCCGCGACGCGCCGGCTGGCGCGAACTCCGCGCGACCGTCGCCGAGCTGCGCAAGTACCGCGCGCTGGTCTGGTTCCTGCTCGCGTACTGGCTCTACATCGACGGCGTCAACACGATCATCAAGATGGCCGTGGACTTCGGCCTCTCGCTCGGCTTCCCGCAGCAGAGCCTGATCGCGGCGCTGCTGATCACGCAGTTCGTCGGCTTTCCGGCGGCGCTCGCGTTCGGCTGGCTCGGCAAGCGCATCGGCGCGCGCGCGGGCATCTTCATCGCGATCGCGATCTACGCGGCGACGACGGTCGCCGCCTACTGGATGCGCGAGGTCACGCACTTCTACGTGCTCGCCGCCGTCATCGGCCTGGTGCAGGGCGGCATCCAGTCGCTGTCGCGCTCGTACTACGCGTCGCTCGTCCCCGAGGCAAGCAGGGCGAGTTCTTCGGCTTCTACAACATGATGGGCAAGTTCGCGGCCGTGCTGGGCCCGGTGCTGGTCGGCGTCACGGCGCTCGCGACCGGCGACACGCGCGTCGGGATGCTCTCGATCATCGTGCTGTTCGTGGGCGGGGCGATCCTGCTGGCGCGCGTGCGGCGCACCGAATGACCCCGTTCCACCATCTCCTCGCCAACAACCTCGTCGCGAACATCACCAACTTCACGGTGTGGTTCGCGGTGACCTTCTGGGTGTTCCTGGAGACCCGGTCGGTGTTTGCGACCGGCATGATCGCCGGCATCTATCTCACGCTCACCGCGGCGCTCGGAATCTGGTTCGGCAGCCTGGTCGACCATCACCGCAAGAAGTCCGTGATGATGGGCTCGAGCGCGGTTTCGCTCGTGCTTTATGCGGCGTGCCTCGCCGCGTCAATGCTGGTCCCGAAGCACCGATTCGCCGACGCTGGAAGCATGGCCTTGTGGCTGTTCATCCTCGCTGTCATGTTCGGCGTCATCGCCGGCAACGTCCGGAGCATCGCGCTGCCGACGCTCGTGACCCTGCTCGTGCCCGGGGACCGGCGCGACAAGGCGAACGGGCTGGTCGGCATGGCGACCGGCGTCGGCTTCCTGACCACGTCTGCGATCAGCGGCTTCCTGGTGGCCTGGGGCGGCATGGTCGCGACACTCGGCTTCGCCCTCGGGTTGACGCTGCTCGCCATGCTGCACCTCCTGGCCGTGCGGTTCGATGAGCCGCGTCCGCTGACACGACGCATGCGCGCAAGCGCGTCGACCTCGCCGGAACGATCCGCGTCGTCGCGGGCGTGTCGGGGCTGTTCGCCCTGATTTTCTTCGCCGCATTCAACAATTTCCTCGGCGGGGTCTTCATGGCGCTGATGGACGCCTATGGCTTGTCACTGATGGCAGTCGAAGCATGGGGCCTGCTCTGGGCCCTCGTGTCCTGCGCCTTCATCCTGAGCGGCGTCGTGATTGCGCGGACGGGCCTCGGCCGGAATCCCTTGCGCACGCTGCTGCTGGTCAATCTCGTCATGTGGGCCGTCGCCGCCGTCTTCACGGTGCAGTCCTCGATTTCCCTGCTGGTCGCGGGCTGCGCGGTCTGGATGTTCCTGGGACCGTATGCCGAGGCGGCGGAGCACACGACGCTGCAGAGGGTCGTGCCCTACGAGCGCCAGGGCCGCGTCTTCGGCTTCGCCCAGTCGGTCGAGCAGGCCGCTGCTCCCTTGACCGCCTTCCTGATCGCGCCCCTGGCGCAGTTCGTCTTCATTCCGTTCATGACGACCGGCGCGGGCGCCGAGGCGATCGGCGACTGGTTCGGCCGCGGTCCGGAGCGCGGCATCGCCCTGGTCTTCGTCGTCTCCGGCTTGCTCGGCGTGCTGCTGACAATCGCTGCTTTCAACTCGCGCCACTACCGCGCGCTGAGCGCCGCCTATGCTGGGAACTCGAGGGAGGTGGAGCATGGAACCTTATTGGAATGAGCTGATGGCGGGCCTGCCGGATTCGGCCCAGATGGCGCGCGTCGTCGTCCGCATGCTGGCGGCCGCGTTGCTTGGCGCAATGGTCGGCATTCAGCGGGAGCGCGCTGGCAAGCCGGCGGGCGTCCGCACCCACATGCTCGTCTCGATGGGCGGCGCACTCTTCGTCGTCAGTTGTCTCGAGTGGGGCATGGATTCTGCCGACATGTCGCGGGTGATCCAGGGTCTCGTGACCGGCATCGGCTTCATCGGCGGCGGCGCGATCCTGAAGCTCACCCGGGAGCGCGAGGTCGAAGGCCTCACGACTGCCGCGGGACTCTGGATGACCTGCGCCGTCGGCATCGCGGCGGGGCTCGGGCGGCTGGGCGCCGCGGGACTCGGCGTTCTGCTGACCGTCATCATCCTGGGCCTCGTCGGCGAGATCACGCATCGGCTCGAGCTGAAGAAGGAGGCGAAGGCCGCGGCCCGCAAGTGATCCTGGCGGGCAGAAGAAATCGGACGTGGCCGTTGTTCCGTGCCTGCCGCGTTGCTACTCGGAGTTCTTCACTTCCGCTTCCGCTGCGAGATAGCCGAACGACGGCCAGTCGGGACCTTCCAGGATGGTCGTCCACAACGCAGCTGCTTCGTCGTGCCGGCCGTTCACGAGATACCACGCGCTGACGCCGTAGCGCGTGGCCGAGCCGCCGGAATCCCCGCCTGCAGCCGCGAGCAACGACTCCGGCGTCCGCTCGCCCTTGTACATCAGCAGGAGCTGGTGATACTCGCCGTTCTCGATGACGTCGAGGCCCGCCGTGATCGGCGCCAGGACGGCCGCCGCCTCGGCGTGCCGGCCGGCCCGGCGCAGCGCGAGATAGAGCCAGTGGCTCGAGGCCACGAGATTGTCGGCGTTCGCCACGGCATCGCGAGCCCTGGTCCAGGTCGCGGCGGCGCGATCGAAGTTGCCCTCGAGGTAATAGCCGAGCGCAAGGTGGTAGTAGACGTTCGAGTGCAGCGTGCCGGTCGGGATGTTCCGTGCGTTGGGCAGGCCGTCCGGCTCGACCTGGTCGGGCTGGCCCGCGATCAGGCCCGCCGCTTTCTCGAGATCGGCGATGGCCTTGTCGATCTCGCGCACGGTCAGGTAGCGGTGACCGCGATGTCGGTACATGCGCGCGTCTGCCGGGTGACGGGTGATGCCGTCCGAGAAGAGTTCGATGGCCTCGCGATACCGTCCCAGGTACGCCGTGCGGCGGCCCACCCAGATCAGCGCGTCCGCATCGTTGCGATCCTTTTCCCACACGGCCCGCGCATCCGCGAGTTGCGCTTCCATCCGCGCTTCGGTTTCCGGTTCCATCGCCAGCGCGGCCGGGCTGGCAGTGACGAGGACGACTGCAGACAGGAGCCAAAGATGCGGTCGCATGGGCGCCATCTTATCGTTCAGGGTCTGCCCAGCCGGCAGGATCCAGACGGTAATAGCCGCCCAGCTCGGCGTAGAGCAGCGGCAGGGAGCGCGAGAACTCGCGCGATTGCTCGAAGAAGGCTTCGCTCGCGACCGCGAAGAACTCGGCCTCGTCGTGGGCACCGTACTCGTCGAGAAAATGCTTCTCCCCGCGCGCGACGGCTGACTGAAGGCGCCCGAACTCCGCGCCCAGCACCTCGGCCCATCTGCGCCGGGCCGCCGCGGAGCCCATCCGCGGCGTGCCGTCGGCACCGCCGGCCTCGAGGTCGAGATAGTGCGCGAACTCGTGGATCACCACGTTGTACGCGAGGCCGCCGCGGCCCGACTCCTCGACATCCTCCCAGGACAGCAGGATGCGGCTGACATCCCAGGCCTGGCCCGAGAGCACGAGTTCCTCCTCGGTCACGACGCCGTCCTCGTCGTGCCACTGGTCGGGCACGACGAACTGCGACGGATAGATCAGCACCGAGCGCAGCGCCTCGTACGAAGGCCCATCCCGCCCGAGCACGAGCAGGCAGGCCTGTGCGGCCACGGCGAGGCGCATCGCAGGCGTCACCTCGAGTCCGCCGCAGCCCACGAATTCCTTTTCGCCGAGGAACACGGCCGTGCGCGCGTCCAGCTTCGGCACGAGCGCGGGCGGCACGCGCGCGTACCCGGGCCAATGGTGCGCCAGCAGGTCGCGTTCCGCGGGGGCGAGCGCCCGTGCCTCGAGAAGGCCGCGCCGCCGTGCCGCGAGCAACGGCCGGCCGATGAGCCAGGCGAGTACCGCGAGGCAGCCGGCGACGACGACCGCGAACTCCGCGCTCAAGGACGGAAGCGCGCGACGAGCCCGCGCAGCAGCCGGAGGTCCTCTGCTGCAGGGTCAGGACCGTAGCGCAGCCGCAGGTAGGTTTCCGTGATGGAGAGCGCCGGCGTGCCGAGGTCAGGGCGCAGCCTGCGCACGCGCCTCGCAAAGTCACGTGGCGCCTCCCCGACCTCGTGCTCGATGCCTCGACGGGCGAGCCGGCCGGTGAAACGGCGATAGGCCATTGCGGCCGGGTCCGTCCGCCGCGGCCGGAACTCGAACGCGAGCCAGGCGAGGAGGAGGACCACCGCGAGCGCGAGGCCGATTCCGAGCGCCACCGCGAACGCCTTCCAGCCGGGGTCGTCGAAGCCGAAGGCGGACAGCATCGCGTCCTGCGTCGCGCGGTTGAACTGGACGACCCCGTCGTTCCACTGCGCATTCACGTTGTCCCAGAACATGCGGGCCTGCCAGAGCAGCGGCGAGCCCCGCGCGAGCGCGTCCGGCAGCAGCTCCGAGCCCGCAAACGACGCCTCGAGCCCGCGCTCGACGCGCTCGGGCGCGACCGCGGACGTCGGATCGACACGCCGCCAGCCGGATCCCGGCAGCCAGATTTCCGACCAGGCATGCGCATGCGACTGCCGCACGATCATGTACCCGCCGAGGGGATTCCAGTCCCCGCCCTGGTAGCCGGCGACGACGCGCGCCGGGATCCCGGCCGCGCGCATCAGGTTCGTGAACGCCGAGGCGAAATGCTCGCAAAAGCCCTGCCGCGTGTTGAAGAGGAAATCGTCGACCGAATCGCGCGCGAGGCCTGGCGGCGTCAGCGTGTAGTAGAACTCCTGCTCGCGGAACAGGTTCAGCACGGTCCGTACGAAGGCGGCGTCGCTGCCGGCCTGTTCGCGCAGGCGCAGCGCGAGTTCGGCGGAGCGCGGATTGCGGCCTGGCGGGAGCCGCAGGCTCGCATTCCGGAGCGCGAGCCCGATGTCCTCGCCTGCCCGGTATCGCGGGTATGAGCGCGCTTCGTACTGGAGCACCGCGTTGACCGGCCGGCGCGTGCGCAGGCCGAAGTCCCAGGCCTGGCCTGCGAGTCCCGGCGTCCAGTCCTCGACCATGTCGAGCGCGAACAGCATGTGCTGGCCGGTCGGCTCGAGCGTGACGGCGTAATCCACGGGCGCGCCCGCGTGCTCGACGGCCGGGCGGTGGAAAAACTGCGCGTCGCCCCGCGACCAGCTGAAACCGTCGAACTGCGTGAAGACGGGGCCGCGCCAGTAGCGCAGCGATGGCGGCGGCGGGTTGCCCTCGAAGCGCACGCGGAAGGCGACGACGTCGTTCAGCGTGAGCTCCGAGATGTCGCCGGGAGAAATCTCGTCGGCGAGCCCGGTGAGCGCGCGCTCGGAGGAGGGCGCGCCCCAGAAGCTGCCCTCGACCCGCGGAAAGAAGAAGAACAGGACGAGCGCGACCGGTGCCGCCTTCAGGAACATGGCGCCCGTGGTGCGGAACGGCCGCGGCACGAGCCCGCCCGCGCCGCGGCGCGAGACCCGGAGCAATGCCGCCGCGAGCAACCAGACCGTCGGCAGCACCCAGGCCGCGGTCGCGATGTCCTGGGCGTACAGGAAAGACGACAGGCACAGGAACCAGCCAATGAAGATCAGGATCGCGTGGTCGCGCGCGGTCCGGGTCTCGAGCAGCTTCAGCGCCGACATGAGCGCGAGCAGGGCGGTTCCGCCGTCGAGGCCGGTGATGGTGGAGTAGCCGACCATGACGCCGACCGTGACGCCTGCCGCGACGAGTCCGCGCAGGAATGCCGGCGGCATCCGCCAGCCGCGGCGCTCGGCGAGCAGGCGCCATGCGCAGGCGCCGATCACGAACGCCGAGACCCAGGCTTGCATGCGCAGGAAGTGCGGGCCGAGCGCGGCAACCAGTCCTGCCATGGTCCAGGCCAGGCGGTTGAAGCTTTCCTGCCGTTCAGGCGACATCGGCTGCCGGCGCCCCGAAGCGCGCGATCGCGGCGAGGCAGCGCCGGCGCTGCGATTCACCGGGCTCCGGCGGAATTTCCTCTCCCGGCAGGCGCAGGCCATACGTCATGCCGCGGGCACTCGCATCGACTATCCAGCGCGCAAGGATCGACAGGCGCGCCTCGAGGTCTGCGCCGGGTGCGTCGACGAGGTCAAAGACCGGGATCGTCTCGGCGTCGCCGCTGAATTCCTTCACGAGCAGCTCGCCGGAGCGCGCATACGCTTTCCACGCGATGTGCCGGGGCGGGTCGCCCGGGTGGTAGTCCTTCAGCCCCGCGAAATCGTCATCGCCGCGGCGCCGGCTGCCGCCGCCTGCGAGCGAGGGCGAAAACGGAGGCGGCGGCGCGCTCGCAGCCAGTGACGGATAGACCACGCAGGCGAGGTCGGGATGCAGCACGGCCCAGGCACGGAACAGCCCGTAGGGATAGCGCGTCGCGACCTCGACGCGCTCGAGTGCGATGCTGCCGCGCCGCCGGGTCGGCACGCGGACTTCGACGGTCGCCTCGCCGCCGCCTGCGACGCTGGTCCCGGAAGGCGCACCCGACGTCGGCGTCGCCTCCAGGTCGCAGCGTGGCGCGCGCCCGTGGTTCGCGAATGCGAACCGGAACACGGCGGGCTGGCCGGCGAAGGGCGGTTCGGTGCCGGCAGCCTTGACGACCAGCGCTTCCAGGTTGCGATGGCAGGCGTGCATGGCGGCGAAGCCGAGTGCGCCGAGCAGGAAGGTGAGCACCAATCCCAGGTTGTTTGCGTAATTGAGCGAGCCGAGCAGCATGGCGACCAGCATGGCGCCGAATGCGAGCCCGAGCCCGGTCGGCAGGATGTAGATGCGGCCGCGGCGCAGCGTCACCTCTTCCCGGTCGGGGCCCTGACGCCGGCGGATCCAGTCGCGCACCCAGCCGCGCATGGCGCGCTTCGCGGCGTACGCAACCGAATGGCGGCCCGTCCTCAGGGGATCGGCACCGATTTCAGCAACGCCGCGGCGACCTCTGCGGGACCGCGGCCGTCGGTCGCGTCGCGCGGCCGCAGCCGATGTCCGACGACGGCGGGCAGGACCGACTGCAGGTCTTCGGGCAGCACGCCCGCGTGGCCGTGCAGGAAGGCCCAGGCCTGCGCGGAACGCAGGAGCGCGATCACGGCGCGCGGCGACAGCCCGGCCTGGTGCCGGCCGCCGTCGCGTGAGGCGCGCGCGAGCGCCTGCACATAGTCGAGAAGCGCGTCGCTCGCGTGGACCTCCGCCACGCGCTTCTGCAGCGCCGGGATCGCCGCCGGGTCGAGGGCCGCCGGCAGGTCCGCGAGCAGGTCGCGGCGGTCGCGCCCGCGCAGGAGCTGGCGCTCGTGTGCCGGCGCGGGATAGCCGAGCTCGATCCGCATCAGGAAACGGTCGATCTGCGACTCGGGCAGCGGGAAGGTGCCGACCTGGAACGAGGGATTCTGGGTCGCGACGATGAAGAACGGCTCCGGCAGTGCGTGCGACTCGCCGTCGATCGTGACCTGGCGCTCCTCCATCGCCTCGAGCAGCGCGCTCTGCGCCTTTGGCGTCGCGCGGTTGACCTCGTCCGCCATGACCAGCTGGGCGAACACCGGGCCGCGGTGAAACTTGAAGCGCCCGCTCGCGCGGTCGTAGACGGAAATGCCGATGACGTCCGCAGGCAGCAGGTCGCTCGTGAACTGGATGCGCTGGTAGGAGAGGCCGAGCACGCGCGCGAGCGCGTGCGCGAGCGTCGTCTTGCCGACGCCCGGGATGTCCTCGATGAGAAGGTGCCCGCGCGCAAGCAGACAGGCGAGTGCGAGGCGCACCTCGCGGTCCTTGCCGAGCAGAACCTGGTTGAGGCTCGCGAGCGCGGCGAGAAGCGGGCCGCGATCGAAGTCGGGCGGCGTGCGATTGCGCGTTCATCGAAGCGACGCTACCCGCTCGCGCTGCTCGGCAAGTTGCGCCAGTTCACGCTTGGCCGCGGAGACACGGCCCTGTTCCTGGGTGACTACCGCCGGAGGCGCGTTCTGCACGAAACTGGCGTTGTCGAGCTTTGCGCCGTGGCGCGCGCAAGCTCCTGCTCGACCTTGCCGCGCCGCTTGTCGAGCCGGGCGAGCTCCGCGTCGACGTCGATCAGGCCCGCGAGCGGCACCAGGATGCGCAAGTCGCCGAGGAAGGCGCCCGCCGCCTTCGGCGGCGCCTCGCCGGGCGCGAGCGGCGTTGCCCCGGCGACGTTCGCCATGCGCTTGATGACGTGCTCGTTCCGCGCATAACGCTCGAGGTCGCTGGCCGAGGCCGCCTGCAGGCGCAGCGTGAGCGCCACGGAGGGCGCGATGTCGAGCTCGCCGCGGATGCGGCGCACGCCGAGGATGAAGTCCATGACCCAGCGCATCTCGGACTCGATCGCGGGGTCGGCCGCGTCCGGGAGCGGCACCGGATAGGGCTGCACCATGATCGACTGTCCGGCGACGTCGGCGCGCGGCGCGACCCGCTGCCATATTTCCTCGGTGATGAAGGGCATCAGGGGGTGCAGCAGCCGCAGCAGCGCCTCGAGCGTCGAAAGAAGCGTGTGCCGGGTGCCCCGGCGTTGCGCCTCGGCGCTGTCCGTGGACCTGAGGACCGGCTTCGCGAACTCGAGGTACCAGTCGCAGAACTCGTACCACGTGAACTCGTAGGCCGCCTGGGCAGCGAGGTCGAAGCGATACTGCGCGAATCCTTCGCGGACCGCTGCGACGGTTGCCGAGAGCCGCGAGCGGATCCAGCGGTCGTGGGCCGAGAGCGTCGCCTCGCCCTCGGGGAGCGGTGACTCCGTCGACATCAGCACGAAGCGCGCGGCGTTCCACAGCTTGTTGCAGAAATTGCGGTAGCCGTCCACGCGCCCGAGGTCGAAGCGCAGGTCGCGCGAGAGCGTCGCCATCGATGCGAAGGTGAAGCGCAGCGCATCCGTGCCGTGCGCGCGGATGCCGTCCGGGTACTGCTTGCGCGTCGCCCTCTCGATCGCGGGCGCGAGCTGCGGCTGCATGAGGCCCGCGGTGCGCTTCCCGACCAGGGCCTCGAGCCCGATGCCGTCCACGATGTCGAGCGGGTCGAGGACGTTGCCCTTCGACTTGGACATCTTCTGGCCGTCGTGGTCGCGGATCAGGCCGTGGATGTACACCTCCCGGAACGGCACCTCGCCGGTGAAGTGCAGGCCGAGCATCACCATGCGCGCGACCCAGAAGAAGATGATGTCGAAGCCCGTGACGAGCACGCTCGTCGGGTAATAGACCTCGAGCTCCCGGGTCTGTTCCGGCCAGCCGAGCGTCGAAATCGGCCACAGGCCCGAGGAGAACCAGGTGTCGAGCACGTCCTCGTCCTGGCGCAGCGGCACGTTGCCCGCGAGCCCGTGCTTCCCGCGCACGCTGGCCTCGTTCTCGCCGACGTAGATCGTGCCGTCCGGGCCGTACCAGGCAGGAATGCGGTGCCCCCACCAGAGCTGGCGGCTGATGCACCAGTCCTTGATGTTGCGCATCCACTCGAAGTAGGTCCGGTCCCAGTTCTCCGGCACGAAGCGGATGCGGCCGTCCTCGACCGCGCGGATCGCGGGCGCGGCGAGCGGCGCGATGCGCACGTACCACTGGTCGGTGAGCCACGGCTCGATCACCGCACCGCTCCGGTCGCCGCGCGGGATCGTGAGGCGGTGCGGCTCGATCTTCTCCAGAAGGCCCGCGGCCTCGAGGTCGGCGACGACGCGCTTCCTGGCCTCGAACCGGTCGAGCCCGCGGTAGGCGGCGGGCGCCTCGTCGCCGATGTGCGCGTCCGCCGTCAGGATGTTGATGAGTGGCAGGCCGCGGCGCTGCCCGACCTCGTAGTCGTTGAAGTCGTGCGCCGGCGTCAGCTTCACGCAGCCGGTGCCGAAAGCCGGGTCCGCGAACTCGTCCGCGATCAGCGGGATCTCGCGGCCGGCGAGCGGCAGGGCGAGCGCCGTGCCGTCGAGTCCGCGGTAGCGCTCGTCGTGCGGGTGGAAGGCGACCGCGACGTCGCCGAGCATCGTCTCGGGACGGGTCGTCGCGACCGTGACGTGGCCCTTGCCGTTGGCGAACGGATAGCGGATGTGCCAGAGCGAGCCGTTCTCCTCCTCGGCCTGGACCTCGAGGTCGGATACCGCGGTCTTCAGCACCGGGTCCCAGTTGACGAGCCGCTTGCCGCGGTAGATGAGCCCGTCCTCGTAAAGGCGGATGAAGGCCGTCTGCACGGCCTGCGACATCCCGGGGTCCATGGTGAAACGGTCGCGGCTCCAGTCGACCGACGCGCCGAGCCTGCGCATCTGGCGCGCGATCGTGCCGCCGGATTCCTCCTTCCAGCGCCACACGCGCTCGGTGAAGGCCTCGCGACCGAGGTCGTGGCGCGACTGGCCGCCGGCAACGAGCTGGCGTTCCACCACCATCTGGGTCGCGATGCCCGCGTGGTCCGTGCCCGGCTGCCACAACGCGCGGTCGCCCGACATGCGGTGAAAGCGGGTCAGCGCGTCCATGATCGTGTCCTGGAACGCATGGCCCATGTGGAGCGTGCCGGTCACGTTCGGCGGCGGTATGACGATGCAGTAGGGCGGCCCGTCTCCCGCCGGTTCGAACAGGCCGTCGGCTTCCCAACGCCGGTAGATGCGCTCCTCGATGTCGCGAGGGGAATACGTCGTTTCCATGCGCCGCGCGCTCCCGCGTCAGTCGCGGGGCGATAGCTGCTCGCGCAGCGCCGCGGCGACGATCTCGGGCAGCGCGGCCCGCAGGCGGTCCATCACGCGCTCGAACATGACGGCCTCGATCTCACGGGCGGCGGAGTGCAGGAGTTCGTCGGTCAGGTTGAGCGTGCGGCTGACGAGGAGCGACTGCAGCGCCGCGAATTCTTCTTCCGACAGCAGGCCGGCGGACAATGCCGTCTCGCCCTCCGCCGCGGGCGCGCGCCCGGGCTTCGGAAAGCTGCCCGTCGCATGCAGCTCCACCACGTCGGTCAGGATCGGGAGCTCGCGCGAGGCGTCGCGGCTCACGCCTCGCTCCCCATGTCGTGCGTCTGCGGCTCGAGGCCCTGTTCGCGGTAGGCCCGGTAGCGCTCGCGGCCCTTGTGGCGCCGCAGGGCGTCGGCGTCGATCACTTCCGCGATGCGCGACCAGTCGCCGGTTGCGGGCTGCGCGGCTGCGAGGTTGACGAGGACATCGCCGTCGGCGGCGTCGGCTTCGGCAGTGTCGGCAATCACCACTTCGGCGGGTGCCGGCGCCGTCGGGCCATCGGGGGTACCCGCGCGGCGATGCGGAACGAAGGCGCGATCGGAAAACGTCCAGAGCATGTGGTCGAAGGCCTCGAGCTCGCCGCCCGGGTCGAGCTGCACGCGCACGCGGTGCCGCTTGAGCCAGGCCTTCTCGACGAGGCGGCAGGCGAATCGCAGCCGCGCGGCGGATTCGTCACCCGGAAGTACGTAGAAGTCGACTTGCGGGCCGGCCACTGCGTCAGGTCCCGTGCAGGAGCCAGTCGACCAGCAACGGCACCGGCCGGCCAGTGCTGCCCTTGTGGGTGCCCGTCAGGTAGGCGCTGCCGGCGATGTCGAGGTGCGCCCAGCGCAGGCCGTCGGTGAACCGCCACAGGAAGCAGGCCGCCGTGATCGCGCCGGCCTCGCGACCGGCGACGTTCGCCATGTCCGCGAAGTTGCTCTTCAGGAGATCCGCGTATTCGTCGGCCACCGGCATGCGCCAGGCGCGGTCGTCCGCGCGCTCGCCCGCGGCCGCGATCGCGGCGGCGAGTCCGTCGTCCGGCGAGAACAGCCCGCAGTAGAACGCGCCGAGCGCGATGACGCAGGCGCCCGTGAGGGTCGCGATGTCGACCACCGCGCGCGGCTTGAATCGCCGCGCGAAGGTGATGCCGTCGCAGAGGATCAAGCGGCCCTCGGCGTCGGTGTTCAGGACCTCGATCGTCTTGCCGGCCATCGAGGTCACGATGTCGCCCGGCTTGGTCGCGCGGCCGCCCGGCATGTTCTCGCAGGTCGGAATGATGCCGACGAGGTTGATCGCGGCGCCGATGGTCGCGATCGCCTTGAAAGCGCCGAATACCGAGGCCGCGCCCGACATGTCGAACTTCATCTCGTCCATGCCGGGCGGCTGCTTGAGCGAGATGCCGCCCGTGTCGAAGGTGATGCCCTTGCCGACGAGGGCGACTGGCGCGTCGCCCTTGGGACCGCCCGCGTACTCGAGGACGATGAGCCGCGCCGGCTCCTCGGAGCCGCGCGTGACGGAAAGGAACGAGCCCATCCCGAGCCGCTTGATGTCGCGCTCTTCGAGGACGCGGACGCTCACCGACTTGTGGGCCTTCGCGAGATCGCGGGCCGCCTCGGCCAGGTAGCGCGGCGTGCAGACGTTGGCCGGCAGGTTGGCGAGGTCCTTCATGCTGGCGATGCCGGCCGAAATGCCGATTCCGTCCCTGACGCCGCGCTCCGCGGCGGCGAGGTCTGCGTCCGGGACGACGATGCCGAAGCGCGAGAGCTTCGGCCGCGGGGGCTTTTTCGCTGTCTTGAGGTCCGGGATGCGATACAGGGCGTTGTTGACGCTTTCCACCGCATGTCGCGCGGCGTAGTTCGCGTCGAGCCCCGGCACTCCGTCGCCCGCCAGCCAGGACGTCGCGTTGTCCGCGCCGCCCTTCGCGAGCCACTGGGTCGCGGCGAAGACCGCGCGCCGGTAGGGCTTGCGCCCGAAGGACGACTTCGGCCCGAGCCCGACCAGGAGGATCCTCGCCGCCGGGCCGCGCCGGATGCCGACGATCGGGAACGTTTCAGTGGCCTTGCCCGCGAAGTCGCCGCGCTTGACGACGCGGCTGATCGCCCCGCCGCTCGCGCGGTCGACCCGGCGTGCGGCCCCGGACAGGACCCCGCCGTCGTGGATGCCTACGATCGCGCAGGCGGTCCGCTGGCGCGCGCTGCCTCCCTTGATTGCATGAAACTGCATGATTGAGCGTGCCGCCCTGCTGGTTTACCGTGTCCCACCAAGTTTAATCGAAAACCCCCCGGAATCCGCGCAGCACCGGCCTTGTTTGCCACCATCGACCGCTACGTCCTGCGCGAAGTCGCGACCGCCCTCGCGGGCGTCACCGTCGTGCTGCTCGCGATCCTCGTGAGCTACCAGCTTGCCCGCATCCTCGGGATCGCCGCGGAGCGCGGCTTTCCGCACGACATCGTCCTGGCGCTGATCGGCCTCACCACGCTCGAGAACCTCATCGTGCTGGTGCCGATCAGCATGCTGCTCGCCGCGATGCTCGCCCTCGGCCGGCTCTATCACGAAAGCGAGATGGCGGCCGTCCGGGCCTGCGGCATCGGCCCGGAGCGGCTCTACCTGCCGGTCTACGCGCTCGCGCTGCCGGTCGCGGCGCTGCTCGCCTGGCTCACATTCGTGGTCGGCCCGGACGCGCGTAACGGCGCGGAAGAGCTGCGCAGCCGCGGGGTGCGCGACGCCGAGTTCGGGCAGCTGACGCCCGGCACGTTCCGCACCTACGCCGACGGCAAGGCGGTGTTCTACGCCGAGGAGAGCGGCGCCGACGGCCGCCTGATCCACGTCTTCATGCAGCACCACGCGGGCGATCGCGTGGAAGTCGCGACTGCGGCCTGGGCGGAGCAACGCGTCCTGCAGGGCGGCCGCACACAGATCGTCGTCCTGCACGACGGCGAACGCATCGAGGGGGTGCCTGGCCAGGCCGGGTTCCGCCGCATCCGCTTTGCCGAGCACGGCATCCCGGTCGTCGTGCCCGAGGCCGGCGCAGGTCGCACGGTCCCGGAGCGCAAGCCGAGCCGCGACCTGCTGGGCTCGACCGAGCTCGTCGACGTCGCCGAGCTGCAGCGGCGCATCTCGATGCCGGTCATGGTGCTCGTCCTCGCGTTCATCGCGGTTCCGCTGTCGGCGCTGCGCCCGCGCGAGGGCCGCTATGCGCGGGTCGCGGTCGCGATCCTGCTGTACTTCGTCTACGCCAACCTGCTGTCCGCCACGCAGGTCTGGATCGAGAAGGGCAGGCTGCCGCCGGAGGTCGGGACGTGGTGGGTGCACGCGCTGTTCCTCGCTGCCGGGCTCCTGCTGATTCACCGGCAGAGCCCGATCACGCGGTGGGCGCGCCGCAGGCAGTACGCCACGTGACGATCCTCGACCGCTATTTCGCGAAGACCATCCTCCTGCACACGCTGATGGTGATGGCCGTGCTGCTTGCGCTGATGACGCTCGTGACCTTCATCGGGCAGCAGGACGACATCGGCCAGGGCAGCTACGACGTCGCCGGGGCATTCCTCGTCACGCTCCTGCAGATGCCGCAGCAGGCTTACCAGCTGCTCCCAATCGGCGCGCTGATCGGCGCGATCATCGGGCTCGGCGGCCTCGCGCGCGACAGCGAGCTCACGGTCGTGCGCGCCGCCGGCGTCTCGACCGGCCGCATCGCCGTTTCGGCGGCGCTCGCCGGCGTCGTCGTCGCCGCCCTCCTGTGGGTGATCGGCGAATACTTCGCCCCGCCAGCCGACCAGTACGCGCGCCAGTTCAAGATCTTCAGCCGCTACTCGCAGCTCGAGTTCACGGGCAGCCGCAGCGCCTGGGTGCGCGAGGGACCCTATTTCATCAACGTGCGGCGGCAGGCGGCGCAGAACCTGTACGGCGGCGTCTACGTCTATGAGCTCGACGCGGAGCGTCGGCTCACGCGCGTCGGCCGCGCCGAGACGGCGGCGCAGGATTCGAGCGGACGCTGGGTGCTGACCAGCTACGCCGAGACGCGCCTGTCCGACGACGCTACCGCGGCGCGCACGGTCGGCCGGCTTGTGACGGACCAGCGGATCAACGCGGATTTCTTCGGCACCGCGGTCGCACAGCCGGGCTCGCTGCCGCTCGCGGACCTCTATGCCTACAAGAAGCACCTCGAGTCGAACCAGCTCGACGCGTCCGTGTGGGAGATCGCGTTCTGGTCGCGCATCTCGCGCCTCGTCGCGGCCGTGGTCGTCTGCGTGTTCGCCGTGCCCTTCGCGTTCGGTCCGCTGCGCTCGGCAGGTGCCGGCGCGCGCACGGTGCTCGGGATCATGGCGGGTGTCCTGTTCGTGCTGCTGACGCAGACGCTCGAGAACAGCGGCCAGGTTTACGGCATCAATCCGCTTCTCGTTGCCTGGGGGCCCACGGCGCTCCTGACGGTGATCTCCCTGGCCGCGATCTGGCGGGTGCGGTAGTGGAACTGCCTTAGCCGGAACGCACGACGCGGGCGCCGCCGGCGAGGTCCAGGAGGCTCCGGCCGGTGCCGTCGTAGGGAACCCAGGCGAAGTTGAGCACGAGCGGCAAGAGCAGCGCCGCCGCTCCCGCCGCCTCCAGCCATCCGTCCGGGTGCCGCAGGTACCAGGCCCCCAGGACGGCAAGGAACGTGATACCGGTGCCAAGCAGGAACCTGGCGACCGCGGCCGGCCAGCCGAGCCGCCGTTCCCCGCTGTCCTGCAACGCAATACGCCAGGCCCTCATGCCGAGGGTCTGGCCGCTGCGCGTCCAGCACCAGCCGAAGTAGGTGAACACGGCGAGCAGCCAGACGGCGTGGTAGGCATGGGCGAGCGCACCCTGGGTGGAGGCCAGGATCGCCTCGCCGCGGGTCAGCGGCAACATCGCGAACGTCGCCACGAAGGCGAGCGCGATCACCAGCAGCAAGTCGTAGGAGAGGGCGGCGAGCCGCCGCACGAGTCCCGCAGGCTGGCCCGCCCTGGATTTCTGGTCCATGCGGGCGCAGATGTTAATGCGTCAGGGTTCTTCCTGCCGCCCGACGCGTTGTTCGATGTCGCCCTTGCTGCTGCGCAGGATCTGCCGCACCTGCGACGCGCTCGGCCGTCCGGCGATGCGCGCAATCGCCTCGGGCAGCTCGTGCCAGTCGCGGCCCCACGAAAGCAGCCGTGCCGCGTCCTTGACCACAGCGGTGACGGTCGTGTCATTGACGGGCTTCGGCGCCTTGGCCGCTGCCTTCGGCTTGCTGCCGGCCGCCTTGGCGGGTTTCGGCGGAGGCGTGGGCTTGACGACGGTCGCCGTCGACGTCGCGCTCGCGGACTTGGGCGCCTTCGGCTTCTCGAGCTGCCGCTCCCGCTCCGGCTCGGCGATCGGCACGAAGCGCTCGACGTGCTGCGAGCCCACGAGGTTCGTCAGGAAGGACATGAGCTCGAGTGCTTCCGAGAGCGACGGGTCGGCGGTCGCGAGGCGCGTCTTCACGATGTTCTGCAGGTCTGCCAGGCGCTGGCGCGCCAGGTCGACGACCCACTTGGTCGGGCGCTGGTGATTGGGCCAGGGCTGCACGAGCCAGTACTGGTCTTCGGGCAGGCCCGCGTAGCGCGCATGCAGGTCGAGGCTCTTCTGCCACTTCTGCAGGAGCTGCAGCACGCGGTCGTCGGCGGGCGTCATGGCCAGTCAACATAAATCACCGCCGAATCGCCCGCACCGGATTCGCGGCAGTCCTTGACGGCCGTCACACTGGGGCAGCCTTCATGACGCCGGACAGCCCGCATGCACGCCGGGTTCGGCGGCGATCGCCGCATCCATGTCGGGCCCGAGCGCAACGAGCCAGGACCCGTACATCGGGTTCGGCACGAGGAACCAGCGCCGGCCCCACGCGTCCCGGTGCGCGCAATGCGCGCGGTCCCGTTCCGTCACCGTCGCCCGGCGCACCGCGGGCAGGAAGTCGGCAAAGTCGTCGCCGACGTTCAACACGATGCGATGCGTGCGTGCGACCGCCTGCCGGCGCGCGAGCTTCTCGCTGTCCCATTCCGGGCGCTCGCCTTTCAGCATCAGTTCGTCGGCGAGCGTTGCGCTACCGAGGCCGAGCGACTCGAGGTTCGCCGCCGTGTCGTCCTGCTGCGGGCACGGGGCCTCGTTGCCCGCGCGCGGGGCACATTCGCGATTGGTGATGAAGAAGACGCGCACCGAGCGGTTCTCGCCGTCCCGCGCTTCGCGCGCGTCACGAATGAACTCTGCGGCGCCCGGGACCGCCGGGGCGCTGCGCTTCGCGACCCAGTCGTCCCAGGCTTTCGGGAATTCGTCGAAGCAGGTGCCCTTCAGGAGCATCTCGGCCTGCGCCCCGGAGTTGTCGAGCACGGTCTCGTCGATGTCCATGACGACGGCGGGTGGAAGTGCGGAAATATCCCCGGCCTGCGTCGGCTCGGCGGTCCAGGCGGGGTCCGCGAGACCGCGCGCCAGCGCCGCCCCGGCTGCCCGGTAGATCGTCTCGCTCGCGGCGCGAAACTCCGCGGAGTTCCGGACCCAGAGCGTCGCGCGCTCCCCGCCGGCGGCGAAGGCCGGCTTGCCGCCGCAGCGGTCCTCGGCTGCGCGCGACGACGGCGGTTGCCCGGGCTGGCCGGCGCAGGCCGCGGCGCAGGCGGCGACCACGGCGAACGCACCCAAGCGCCGCATCCCGTGCGCGGACATCCGGTCAGTCCACGACGCGCGTGCCGCCGGCTGCCGTGCGCTTTGCGTAGAGCGCCGAGAGCCGCGCGGTCATCGGGCCGGTCTCGCCGGCGCCGATCGCGCGGCCGTCCGCTTTCACGACGCCGGCGAGCTCACCCATGGTCCCGGTGCAGAAGGCCTCGTCGGCGCGGTACAGCTCGGTGAGCGAGATGTCGCGAACCTCGAGGGGAATCTTCTCGGTCCGGCAGATGTCGATCACCGTTGCGCGCGTGATGCCCTCGGGGCAGGCGGCCACCGTCGGCGTGCGCACGATGCCGCCCTGCACCAGGAAAAGGTGCGTCGCGTTCGTTTCCGCGATGAACCCGCGCGCGTCGAGCATGATTGCGTCGTCCGCACCCGCGGCGTTGGCCTGGATCTTGGCGAGCATCGAGTTCAGCAGGTTGGCATGGTGGATCTTCGGGTCGAGCACGTCCGGCGTGGGCCTTCGCACCGTGCTCGTAAAGAGCGAGAGGCCCGCCCTCGAGTACACGGGCGCCTTGTGCTCGGCGAGCACGATCAGCGTGGGCCCGGACTGGTTGAGGCGAGGGTCCATGCCCGAGGTGACCTTGACGCCGCGCGTAAGGGTCAGGCGGATGTGCACCCCGTCCCTCATATCGTTCGCGGCAAGCGTCCGGCGGATCTCCTCGATGATCTTCCCGTTCGTGGGGATGACGTCGAAGGCGAGGGCGAGGGCCGACGAGCGCAGCCTGGCGAGGTGCTCCTCGAGCGCGAAGATGCGCCCGTCGTACAGCCGCAATCCCTCCCAGACCGCGTCGCCGCCCTGGACCGCGCTGTCGAACGGGCTGACGCCGGCTTCGTCGCGATGCACGAGCCTGCCGTTGATGTTGACGATCAGGTCGCGGTTGCGCTCGTTGAATTTCTGAAGCATCTAGGAACCTCGGAATGATCTGCGCATGGAGCGCGTAACCCGCAGGGACCGGGCGATATTCGTCCCTGGCTGCGTTACTCGTCGCTCGTGTATCACTTGATACACGTCGCTCCTCGCGCCTTGCCAGGGACGAATATCGCACGCGGTCGCGCCCATGCGCAGATCATTCCGAGGTTCCTAGTCCTCAGGCCCGCAGTCGAAGGGCGTAGAGCTTCTCATACCAGGGCCGGCATGCGTCCACGAGCCGCTCCTGGGCCGGCGTCAGTTCGACATGGCGCCTGCGCCAGGGCTCGAAGCCCGTGGAGGCCTCGACCGCGGAGTACCAGTGCGGCGCCCACGCGCCGTCCGTGTCGCGCCGGCCCGGCGCCCAGGCGAGCATCGCGGGCAGGAACGGGATGTTGAGCGCCTCGCACAGCGCCTCGAGCTGTGCGCGCGGATCTTTCAGGACGTCGCTTGCGAGGACGACGGGCGGCGCGCGGCCGAGCCGCTCGGCCACGCGGTCGAAGATCTCGCACTGCTGCGGCAGCCCGGTGTCCGCCAGGCCCGCGCCCGGGTAAGTCTTGAGGAGCGAGGCCACCATCTCGTCCGGCTCGCGGATGAGGAACGCATGGGTGAGCCCGTCGAGCCAGCCGCGCTCGATCATGGGCAGCAGGTGGTGCGCCATGTGCTTCTGGTACCAGATCGGGCGGCCGCCCGGGACCGGACCGGTCAGGGTCGCAGCGACGCTCTTCCAGTCGGAATCGTGCGCCGCGAGGACCTCCGCGCGGCCCGGGTGGGCGATGCCCGTGACCTTCAGGTAGTGCGCGTAGAGCGGCTCGTCGCTGACGTGGGTGTCTGGCCGGCTGCCGAAGGAACGCAGCATGGCGGTCGAGATGTTGCGCGGGCCGGACCACATCGCGATGCGCTGCGTCATGGCCGCGCTGCCAGAGACTGTGCGGAAGCCGTGTTGCCGGCGCCCCAGAGGATCGCGACGCCGGCGAGCGCGGCAATGACCGAAGCGCCGAACACGGCGATCTTGGCCGCGGCGAAATCCGCCTCGAGCGCGAACGCCTGCGCGGCGATGAACAGCGACATCGTGAACCCGATGCCGGACAGCGCGCCGGCGCCGAGGACCTGGCGCCAGCTGTACTCGTCCGGCTTGCGCGCGAGGCCCGAGGCGACTGCGAGCGCACAGAATGCCGTCATCCCCAGCGGCTTGCCGAGCACGAGCCCGCAGGCGATCGCCGCCATCAGCGGCCCATGCCCGGACACGACATCGACGCTGAGCAGGACGCCCGAGTTCGCCAGCGCAAAGACCGGCAGGACGAAGTAGCTCGAGCGCGGGGCGAGCCTGCGCAGCAAGCGGTCCGCCGGCGATTCGATCCTGTCGTGTATCGAGTCCAGCGCGCGCAGCACGGGGATCGAGGGCCCGTGACGCAGCACCTCGTCCCCGTGCAGCGCCTCGGCCGCGACGAGCGCGTTGGCCTGCGTCATCAACGCGTTCAGGTTTGGAGGCGGCCGCGTCGGGATGAACAGTGCGAGGATCACGCCCGCAAGCGTCGCATGCAGGCCCGCGCCGTGCACGCAAACCCAGAGCGCGACACCGAGCAGCAGGTACGGGGCCACGCGGTAGACGTGCGCGCGGTTCAGCAGTGCGAGCGCCGCGACGATGGCCGCGGAAGCGGCGAGGTATCCGGGGTGGACGTCGGCGCTGTAGAAGAGCGCAATGACGGCGATGGCGCCGATGTCGTCCACGATCGTCGCCGCGGTGAGGAAGATGCGCAGGCCCACCGGCACGCGGGGGCCCATCATGGCGATCAGTGCGACCGCGAAGGCCGTGTCGGTTGCCATCGGCACGCCCCATCCGTGAGCCCACGTACCGTCGGGAATGACGAATGCATACAGCGCGGCAGGCACGACCATCCCGCCGAGCGCGGCCGCGATCGGCATCATCGCGGACGGGGCATTCGCGAGATGTCCCACCGTGAACTCGCGCTTGATCTCGAGGCCGACGATCAGGAAGAAGACGGAGAGCAGTCCGTGGTTGATCCAGTCAAGGGCCGGCATGCGAAGGCCGACGCTCCCGAACTCGAGTGCCCAGGGTTGCTGCCAGAATTCCGCGAATCCGGCGCCCCCGGGGGAATTGCTGATCGCGACTGCGAGGATCGACATCAGGAGCAACAGCACGCCGGCCGACGGCGCCCAGCCCGCGAAGTCGAGCGCAGTGGAGAGAATCCGATGCCCAAGGGAGCCGAGCAATGCGTCGGACAACGAGCTTTCGTCCCAGGGTCCGTCGTAGCGGCGGCCGTTGACGAAGAAAGTCGGCGTGAATGTCACGCCGCTCGCGCGAGCACTCGCGATGTCGGCTTCGACTCGCGCCGCGGCCCGGGCCGGGCGGCCGTCTGCAGGGGCCATGCCCAGCTCTCGCGCCACGAACTCGAGGTCGGCCTCGGTCAGTTGCGCCGAGCGCGACATCAGCGCGACGTGCGCGCTCCAGAACTCCGCGTCGTTCCCGGCGCTTTCGGCGAGTTCCGCCGCGCGGCGGGCGATGTCGCTGCCGGTCAGCGGCCGTTGGCGAAACACGTAGCGCAGGCGGTCGCCGAACCGGTCGCGCACCGCGGCGATGCGCTCATTGGCCGCCCGGCAGTGCGGACAGGCGTAACTGCCGTACTCGATGAGCGTGATCTCGGCGCCCGGTGGACCGAGCACATGGTCGTGCCCGGTATCCACCGGGCGGTCGAGCCGGTCTCGGGTCAGCATCGCGGGGGCGCTACGGGCGGTGTTGCGGGTCGATGCGGGTGAGCGAGCTGACGACGCGCTGCAGGCAGTCGGCGTTCACGCCCGAGCCCGTCTCGGGACCGGGCATGTTTTCCTCGGTCGCCACCAGGAGCTGCTGGAGCTGGTCCTTCCATTGCAGCAGCACCGCGTGCTTCTGCTCCGCCGAGAGCTCGCTCGAGGACTCGATCGCCTCGGGCGAGTTGAAAAACCTCGCGGGATTCATCATCGCGTCCTGTAGGTTCATGCTCGCCATCCCCCGATCGCCGGTACCGGGCCCTGCCGGCCATGATACGCCGGCGCCCGCCTACAGACGCCGGGCCGGGTTCCCGGCAGCGTGGTGGCAATCATGGCGAAACCGGCAATCGCAGAGAAAAAGTACCCACTCGTCGGCATCTTCGACAGCGGAAATGCGGCTGAGCGCGCCTACCAGGCGTGCCTCGACCGCGGCTACGAGCTCGGGCAAGTCAATGTCCTCGTTTCGGAGGAAACGCGCGCGAAGCTGCTCCAGTCCGACCACGAGATAAAGGCGGAACTCGGCAAGCGCGAGGCGGAAGGCGGCGAGCTCGGCGGACCCAAGGGGGGTCGTGTCGGCATTCTGGTGACGGTGCTCGCCGCGGTCGGCGCTGCCGTCGCCATACCGGCGATCGGGTTCGTCGTCGGACCGCTGGCCATCGCGCTCACGGCCGCGGGCGCAGCCGGCGTCGCGGGTGGCCTGTTCGCGGCCTTCAGCGACTGGGGAGTGCCCGAGGAGCGCATCCGCGGCTACGAAGCGGACATCCGCAAGGGCGCGATCCTGATGTCGGTCGAAGCGCGGTCCGCGGCGGATGCCGACGCGATTGCGGCCGAGTGGCGCAAGTCCGGCGGGCGCGACATTCATCGCATGACAGCGACGTAGCGATCGCAATACAGTAGTCGGGGTCGCCGTGCCGACCACCGACGCAAGGTGCGCCTCGATGAAACTTTATTACCACCCGGTTTCCACGGTCAGCCGGCCGGTCGTGCTGTTCGCGCTGGATAGCGGAATTGACCTGGACTATCGGCTGGTCGACCTGATGACCGGCGAGCACCTGCAGTCGGCCTACGAGACGATCAACCCGAGCAAGCTCGTGCCCGTGCTCGAGGAAGGCGATTTCCGGCTGACGGAAAGCTCGGCGATCCTGAAGTACCTCGCCGACACGATCGACTCGCCCGCCTATCCGAAGGACCTGCGGAAGCGGGCGCGCGTCAACGAGATGATGGATTGGCTCAATACGGGTTTCTACCGTGATTTCGGATATGGCCTCGTCTATCCGCAGATTTTTCCGCACCACAGGAGGCGCAGCGACGAAGCCCAGGCCGCGGCCGTCGAGTGGGGCAGGGACAAGGCGAAATTCTGGTTGGGAGCCCTGGATCGCCACCTGCTCGGAAACGACAAGAAATACCTGTGCGGCGACGAGCTGACGATCGCCGACTATTTCGGCGCGGGGATCCTCTCGATCGGCGAGGTCACGCACTGTGATCTCGCGCAGTATCCGAATGTCGCGCGCTGGTACGCGTCGATGAAGTCGCGGCCCAACTGGGCGAAGGCCAACGAGGCATTCAATGGAATGGTGGCTTCCACGAAAGATGCGTCATTCGTGACGGTCTGAGGCCAGGCGGGCACGGCGGTCCTCGAGACTGTGATGCAGATCGCGAATGCGATGTTATCCGACCATTTATGTCACATAGACGGCGCGTAATTTTGTTGCGTTGTTACGGTGGCGCTCGACCAGACATGGTCTGACGAACCGGCACACTCGCCGCGAGGCGAGGCCGCAAAACCACGGGTCTCCTGCTGCAGGACGACCGCCGGGTTACCGAACCAGCTTAAACGTCTGGCGAGCGTGGCGAGAACACGCTCGTTCGAAGCTGGCACGCGATCGGTAACCAGGGAGTTGTGGCGATGGGGATCGTGCCGACATGAACCCGCTGACCGGGCTGCTTCGCCGTCCGCTGATCCATGTGGCGGCATTTTCGCTCGTCGTCAATTTGCTGCTGCTGATCCCGGCACTATTCATGCTGCAGGTCTTCGACCGTGTGCTCGTAAGTCAGAGCCGGGAGACCCTGCTGATGCTGCTCTTCGGTACTGCGATCGCACTCGGCTTGTTGCTGGCGCTCGATTACCTGCGCAGTCGATTGCAGGGTGTCGCCGGAAACCTTGTCGCAGAGGCGCTATCGCCAGCCGTCGCCCGCGTGGTTTTTGCGGCTCGTTCACAAGGCGGCGAGCGCGCACAAGCCGAAAGCCTGCGGGACGTTGCGACACTGCGCGGCTTGTTCTCGGCCCAAGGACTCCTGGCCATGTTCGACGCGCCCTGGCTGCTCGTTTATGTGGCTGTCATCTGGCTATTCCATCCGGTCCTGGGTATCGCCGCGGCGGCGAGCGCCGCAGCCATGCTGTTGCTCGCATTCTTGAACGACCGCATGACGCGCTTCGGCATCGAGGCGCTGCAGCGGGAGGCGGCGATCTCGAGCCGGTACCTGGAGGCGTCGCTGGCGAACGCCGAAGTCGTCCAGGCGCTAGGCATGGCTCCATCGCTGATCAACCGGTGGCGTGAACTGAACAACAAGGTCACCGAGTTGCAGCGCCCGATCGCGCGCAGAACAGTCGCGATGGCCGCAACGACCCGCGTCCTGCGGCAGGCGATACAGATCGGCGTGCTCGCCCTCGGCGCCTACCTGGTCATTACGCACGAAGCGACCGCCGGCATCATGGTCGCGACCACACTACTGCTCGGTCGCGCGCTGGCGCCGGTCGAGCAGATTGTCGGGAGCTGGCGCGTGCTCGCCGAGGGCCGCTTGGCGCTGGCAAGGCTCCGCAAGCTGCTGGACGCGGCCGCAGACGAGCCAGAGCGCATGCAGCTACCCGAACCGAAAGGCGCGCTCCTGGCGCAGAACATCGTCTTTCGTCCGCCCGGTTGCGACCGGCTCATCCTGCAAGGCGTCTCCTTTGACCTCGACCCGGGCGCATCGCTTGCAATCGTCGGCCCCAGTGCCGCCGGCAAGTCGACGCTGCTCCGGGTACTGACCGGACTGTGGAAGCCGACTGCCGGCATCGTGCGCCTCGACGGAGCCGATGTTTCCATCTGGCCAAGGGAATCGCTCGGGCCATTGATCGGCTACGTGCCGCAGGACGTCGAGCTGTTCCATGGGACCGTGGCCGAAAACATTGCACGCCTCGGGTCGCCCGAGTCCGCGCTCGTAGTCAGCGCCGCGCGACGTGCGCACGTGCACGACATGATCCTGTCGCTGCCACAAGGCTACGACACGCCGGTCGATATGGCTGGCGTGCAGCTCTCGCCCGGCCAGCGCCAGCGCATCGCCCTGGCGCGCGCGCTTTTCGGCAATCCTCGCCTTGTCATCCTTGACGAGCCGAATTCCAACCTGGACGGAGCAGGCGAGCAGGCGCTCGCGGATGCGATCGGCGAGCTACGGAGCCAGGAAGTGACGGTGGTGATCGTGACTCACCGCAACACTCTGATTCGGAACATGACGCACATGCTCGTGCTCGAGGCCGGCCGCGTGCGGCACTGGGGTCCGACTTCGCAGGTGCTCGTTGCGCTCGACCGCCAGAAGAAAGTCATGTCGGCCGTGAATGTGGTCCAGATGCCCCGCCCGGCAGCGCCAGAGCAGATGGGGCAGGCATCATGAATCCGCGGAACCCGGCCCCTGTACCGGAAGACCCGCTTGCCGGACACGTGCGTGAAGCATCGCGGTTGTCGCTCAGAGGATTCGCCATCCTGCTGTTCGGACTGCTCCCGGTCCTGACATGGATCTCGGTGGCGCCATTGTCGTCTGCGGTGATTGCGACCGCTTTTGTGAAGGTCGACCTGAATCGTCGTCCCGTGCAGCACCGGGAAGGCGGGATCGTGCGGGAGGTGAGGGTGCGCGACGGCCAGCGCGTGGCTCAGGGAGAGCCCCTGCTCGTGCTGGGCGACGTTGCAGTGAGCGCCGACCTCAATCGAATCAATAACCGGCTGATGGCAGAACGTGCGAGCGTCGCCCGGCTTGAAGCAGAACAGGTCCTGGGGTCTGCGATCCGGTTCCCTGACGATCTCATCGCCGCTGCGCGGACCGACCGGCGCCTGACGGAGCAGGTCGAGAAAGAGCAGGCCTTGTTTGCTGCGCGGCGCAGCGCGCTGGTTGAGCAGGCCGCGCTGCTGCGCGAGCAGCGCTCGAGCGTCGACCAGGAAATCGAGGCATTGCGAGCGCAGATCGCGAACGGCAGCGAGTCGCTGCGGCTGCAGCAAGGTGAACTCGAGTCAAACCGCAATCTCCGCAAGGACGGTTATGTTCCGGCAGCGCGCGTCACGCAGCTCGAGGCGGCAGTTGCCGACTACGCGTCGCGAATCCAGGAACACCGCTCGGCATTGGCTCGGGCCCAGCAGCGAATCTCCGAGATCAATCTGAAGATCAATGGGCTCGAGGGGCAATACCGTCAGGCCGCTAGCGACCAGCTGCGCGAAGGCGCGTCGAGGGTATCGGAGCTGGAGCAGGAGCATCGCAAGTCCGTCGACGCGTTCGATCGGCAGCTCATCGTGGCTCCCGCGGCAGGCGAGGTAATCGGCCTGAAATTCACGACAGCGGGCGCCGTGATCGCGCCGCGCGAAACGATCGCCGAGGTCGTGCCGCTCGACGCACGGCTCGTCATCGAAGCGCGGGTTCGCACCGAGGACATCGACCGCGTGCACCAGGGCCAGGATGCGGACATTCGCTTCATGGCTTTCAATAGCCGGATTACTAAGCTGGTATCGGGAAACGTCGTTTACGTGGCAGGCGATCGCCTCGTCGACCCCGTCACGAATCTCCCGTATTACATGGCCTTGATCGAAACAGACGCGGCCTCGCTGAAGGAGGCCGGCGACATCAAGCTTCAGGCAGGCATGCCGGCCGAGGTCTATCTCAGGGGCGAGAAACGCACGGCATTGCAGTATCTGCTCGAACCGGTGACGACCGCAGTCAGGCGGGCGGGCAGAGAGTCGTAATTGCGGATTACCACGGGAGTCGCCAGCGCAAGGCTGGCAATGGAATCTAAATACTTTCAGATGCGACCGGAGTCGCACACGCGGGGAGTTGACTCATGAGCGTTATCACGGGCACGAGCAGCAACAATAACCTGAACGGCGGTTCGGGTGACGACATCATCGACGGAGGCGCCGGCAACGACCACCTGAGCGGTGGTTCCGGCAACGACGTCTTGTTGGGCGGCAGCGGCGACGACCGGCTAAACGGTGGCTCGGGCACCGACACGCTCAATGGCGGCAGCGGTAACGACATTCTGAACGG
Organism: uncultured Gammaproteobacteria bacterium; assembly: GCA_963728615.1. Lineage (GTDB taxonomy): Bacteria > Pseudomonadota > Gammaproteobacteria > Steroidobacterales > Steroidobacteraceae > SCUD01. Next base: position 157,924 of record CAVSKQ010000003.1, on the reverse strand, counting down.
CGACTCCGGCAACGACACGCTGATCTACACTCTGGGGGAGAATTCCGGGGCGAGCGACATCTACACCGGCGGTTCGGGAATTGACACCGTCAGGCTGCAACTTACCAGCGCCGAGTGGGGTCGGGCGGACGTCCAGGCGCAGATCGCGCAATACATTCAGCACCTGAGCACCGTCAAGGCCAACAAGAACAGCGGCGAGGTATCGAACGGCTCCGCGAGCGACTTCACGTTTGTCTTCGATGGCGGAACGCGGCTGACTGTCCAGATGATGGAGAGGCTGGATGTATGGGTCGATGGCCAGCCATTCGATTTCCACGCCCCTTTCGTCACCGCAGCCGACGATTCCGGTGCCGTGACGGAGGATGCCGCCAATCCGACATTGAGCGACTCCGGCACCATCGATTTTGTCGACGTCGACTGGTCGCAGTCGCACAGCGCTTCGGTCACGTCCAGCGGGGGCAACACGCTCGGCGGCACGCTGACGGCAAGTGTCACCAATTCGGCCACCGGTGACGGCGCCGGCGTCGTGTCTTGGAACTACAGCGTGGCCAATAGCGCCACGCAGTATCTTGGTGTCGGCGACACGGTCACCGAGACGTTCACGGTGACCATAACCGACAGTTCCGGCAAGACCGACACGCAGACCGTCACGGTGACGGTGACCGGCACCAACGATGCGCCGACCATCAGTGTGGCGGATGGCGTCGGTGCGGTGACCGAGGACGCCGCCGACCCGACGCTCAGCGACACCGGCACGATCACCTTCGACGACGTGGATCTGATCGACGTGCACACGGTGTCGTCGACGGCGGATGCCGGCAACCTGCTGGGCGGCACGCTCGGGGTGGCGGTGACCGCTCCCGCGAGCGGGGCTGGCGCCGGCACGGTGAGCTGGACCTACCAGGTCGCCAACAGCGCGGTGCAGTACCTGGCGGTGGGCGAGACCGCGACCGAAACCTTCACCGTCACCATCGATGATGGCCATGGCGGCACGGTGCCGCAGCTGGTCACGGTGACGGTGACCGGCACCAACGATGCGCCGACCATCAGTGTGGCGGATGGCGTCGGTGCGGTGACCGAGGACGCCGCCGACCCGACGCTCAGCGACACCGGCACGATCACCTTCGACGACATGGATCTGATCGACGTGCACACGGTGTCGTCGACGGCGGATGCCGGCAACCTGCTGGGCGGCACGCTCGGGGTGGCGGTGACCGATCCCGCGAGCGGGGCTGGCGCCGGCACGGTGAGCTGGACCTACCAGGTCGCCAACAGCGCGGTGCAGTACCTGGCGGTGGGCGAGACCGCGACCGAAACCTTCACCGTCACCATCGATGATGGCCATGGCGGCACGGTGCCGCAGCTGGTCACGGTGACGGTGACCGGCACCAACGATGCGCCGACCATCAGTGTGGCGGATGGCGTCGGTGCGGTGACCGAGGACGCCGCCGACCCGACGCTCAGCGACACCGGCACGATCACCTTCGACGACGTGGATCTGATCGACGTGCACACGGTGTCGTCGACGGCGGATGCCGGCAACCTGCTGGGCGGCACGCTCGGGGTGGCGGTGACCGCTCCCGCGAGCGGGGCTGGCGCCGGCACGGTGACCTGGACCTACCAGGTCGCCAACAGCGCGGTGCAGTACCTGGCGGTGGGCGAGACCGCGACCGAAACCTTCACCGTCACCATCGATGATGGCCATGGCGGCACGGTGCCGCAGCTGGTCACGGTGACGGTGACCGGCACCAACGATGCGCCGACCATCAGTGTGGCGGATGGCGTCGGTGCGGTGACCGAGGACGCCGCCGACCCGACGCTCAGCGACACCGGCACGATCACCTTCGACGACGTGGATCTGATCGACGTGCACACGGTGTCGTCGACGGCGGATGCCGGCAACCTGCTGGGCGGCACGCTCGGGGTGGCGGTGAGCGCTCCCGCGAGCGGGGCTGGCGCCGGCACGGTGACCTGGACCTACCAGGTCGCCAACAGCGCGGTGCAGTACCTGGCGGTGGGCGAGACCGCGACCGAATCCTTCACCGTCACCATCGATGATGGCCATGGCGGCACGGTGCCGCAGCTGGTCACGGTGACGGTGACCGGCACCAACGATGCGCCGACCATCAGTGTGGCGGATGGCGTCGGTGCGGTGACCGAGGACGCCGCCGACCCGACGCTCAGCGACACCGGCACGATCACCTTCGACGACGTGGATCTGATCGACGTGCACACGGTGTCGTCGACGGCGGATGCCGGCAACCTGCTGGGCGGCACGCTCGGGGTGGCGGTGACCGCTCCCGCGAGCGGGGCTGGCGCCGGCACGGTGACCTGGACCTACAGGTCGCCAACAGCGCGGTGCAGTCCCTGGCGGTGGGCGAGACCGCGACCGAAACCTTCACCGTCACCATCGATGATGGCCATGGCGGCACGGTGCCGCAGCTGGTCACGGTGACGGTGACCGGCACCAACGATGCGCCGACCATCAGTGTGGCGGATGGCGTCGGTGCGGTGACCGAGGACGCCGCCGACCCGACGCTCAGCGACACCGGCACGATCACCTTCGACGACGTGGATCTGATCGACGTGCACACGGTGTCGTCGACGGCGGATGCCGGCAACCTGCTGGGCGGCACGCTCGGGGTGGCGGTGACCGCTCCCGCGAGCGGGGCTGGCGCCGGCACGGTGACCTGGACCTACCAGGTCGCCAACAGCGCGGTGCAGTACCTGGCGGTGGGCGAGACCGCGACCGAAACCTTCACCGTCACCATCGATGATGGCCATGGCGGCACGGTGCCGCAGCTGGTCACGGTGACGGTGACCGGCACCAACGATGCGCCGACCATCAGTGTGGCGGATGGCGTCGGTGCGGTGACCGAGGACGCCGCCGACCCGACGCTCAGCGACACCGGCACGATCACCTTCGACGACGTGGATCTGATCGACGTGCACACGGTGTCGTCGACGGCGGATGCCGGCAACCTGCTGGGCGGCACGCTCGGGGTGGCGGTGAGCGCTCCCGCGAGCGGGGCTGGCGCCGGCACGGTGACCTGGACCTACCAGGTCGCCAACAGCGCGGTGCAGTACCTGGCGGTGGGCGAGACCGCGACCGAAACCTTCACCGTCACCATCGATGATGGCCATGGCGGCACGGTGCCGCAGCTGGTCACGGTGACGGTGACCGGCACCAACGATGCGCCGACCATCAGTGTGGCGGATGGCGTCGGTGCGGTGACCGAGGACGCCGCCGACCCGACGCTCAGCGACACCGGCACGATCACCTTCGACGACGTGGATCTGATCGACGTGCACACGGTGTCGTCGACGGCGGATGCCGGCAACCTGCTGGGCGGCACGCTCGGGGTGGCGGTGACCGCTCCCGCGAGCGGGGCTGGCGCCGGCACGGTGACCTGGACTTACCAGGTCGCCAACAGCGCGGTGCAGTACCTGGCGGTGGGCGAGACCGCGACCGAAACCTTCACCGTCACCATCGATGATGGCCATGGCGGCACGGTGCCGCAGCTGGTCACGGTGACGGTGACCGGCACCAACGATGCGCCGGTGCTCAACGCAGCGGCAACGCCGGTACTGGCGCCGGTTGCCGAAGACGCCGGCGCGCCGGTGGGTGCGGTCGGCACGCTGGTCTCGGCGCTCGTCGACCTAAACCCGCCGGCCGGCGGGCTTAACAACGTGACCGACGTGGACAACGGCGCGATCACGGGCGTCGCCATCACGGGAGCCGAAACGGGCAATGGGACTTGGTGGTACTCAACCGACAACGGTGCCAACTGGACCCAGATCACGCCGGTATCGGATGCGAATGCCTTGTTGCTGACAGCGAATGCGAACACTCGCGTCTACTTCCAGGGCGACGCGAACTTCAGCGGAACCATCACCGACGCGCTCACTTTCCGAGCGTGGGACCAGACGAGCGGAACTGCGGGCACCAACGCCAACACGACCGCGAACGGCGGCAGCAGCGCCTTCTCGAGCGCGACGGAGTCAGTCAACGTGACCGTCAACGCGGTCAACGACAATCCGGTCTCGGCCAATGACCGGATCATCGTGACGAACAACACGCTCGTCACGATCCCTGTCAGCGCGCTGCTCGGCAACGACATCGACATCGACGGCCTTGCCCTCAACATCACAGGCGTGACCGGCAGCACGGGCATCAGCGCGCTGACGTTGAATCCGGATGGCACGATCAGCTTCCTGAGTGGCGCGACCACGGGGGCCACCGCCGGCAGCTTCACCTACACCGTCTCGGATGGCGCAGGTGGCACGACGACGGGGACAGTGACAATCGATATCCGGGCAATCGGCGCCGGAAACAACAACGATACGATTAACCTGAGTGCCGCCGGCACCTACCAGGCGTCTTACCTCGACGGGCGCGGCGGGCAGGACAGCCTCACCGGAGGCGCGCCCGGCGACACCTTCATCGGCGGCGCCGGCAATGACACGCTGACCGGGGGCGCCGGCAACGACATTCTCGCGGGCAATGACGGCAATACCGACCTTCTCGACGGCGGCGCGGGCAACGACATCGTCGGCGGCGGCACGGGCAACAACGACTCCATGAACGGCGGCGCCGGAGCCGAGGACCTCCTCGACTTCTCGGACGGCACGGTGGGCGTCACCTTCACGCTGGTCCAGAGCGCTGCGAACACGAGCATTACGAACGGCACCGGCGGACTCGGCAACAACGACGTCTATAGCAACATGGAAGGCGTTGTCGGCACGGACCTCAACGACACGATCACCGGCAGCTCCTCCAACGACATCCTGCGCGGCGGCGGCGGGAGCGACACATTGATCGGTGGAGCCGGCACCGGCGATCTCATCGACTTCTCCGACGGCAACGCGGGCATCACCTTCACGCTCGTCAATAACGCCGGTCCAACAGCGTTCAATACAGGCCTCGCCGGGCTAGGCACCGATACGTATTCCCAGATGGAAGGTGTGATCGGCACGAACTTCAGCGACACGCTGACCGGGTCGGGCTCGGCCGACCAGTTGCGCGGCGGCGCCGGCAACGACGTGATCAATGGCCTGGCGGGCGACGATCGCATCGTCGGCGGTGGCGGGGCGGACACGCTGACCGGCGGGGCGGACAACGATTCGTTCGTCTTCAACTCGGCGCCGAATGCCGTGGACTCGATCATGGACTTCGACGCCTCCGAGACGGCGGCGAGTGAGGACTTGGTCGAGTTGTCGCTGGCGATATTCAGCGGGCTCACGACTTCTGCAGGCAGTGCATTGTCGTCGTCCGAATTCGCCTCCACCGATGGCGGCGGCGCGGGCGACACCGTGGGAGCCGGCGTACACGTGATCTACGACACCGCTACCGGCAACCTGTACTACGACTCGGATGGCGGTAGCAGTGGCAATCGCACGTTGGTCGCGACCGTAACCCAGACGAATCCGGCGGACACATTCGATTACAATGACATCAGGGTCGGCTCATGATGTGACGATGCTGGCTGAATTGGCGCTCCCAGAGGGATTCGAACCCTCGTACCAGCCTTGAGAGGGCTGTGTCCTAGGCCTCTAGACGATGGGAGCGTCGGGCCCCGCGAAGGGGCTGGTATTATACTGGCCAAGTTTCCTGCCTCAAGCGGACCCGACAGCCCTTGGATCCACAAAGCGGCGGCGCCCCGCCGCCCGTCATCGTTGCCCGAGCGGATCATCCCGTCTCGCGTTCACACATCTCGGGCAACGCGCTCAAGGTGCTGTATCGGCTGAAGGACGCCGGCTTCCAGGCGTTCCTTGTCGGCGGCTGCGTGCGCGACCTCCTGATCGGCATCGAGCCGAAGGACTTCGACGTCGCGACCGACGCCTCGCCCGAGCAGGTCAGGCGCCTGTTCCGCAACTGCCGTCTGATCGGGCGGCGCTTCCGGCTCGCGCACATCCGCTTCGGCTACCAGGTGATCGAGGTCGCGACCTTCCGCGCCGCCGGCGCGCCGATGGCGCCGGAGCCGGACCTCGACGGCGTGACCGACGAGGAGGCCGAGGAGCCGGAGCTGGAACCGGAGGACGAACCCAACGGCAACGTCGACCGCGCTCACGACGAGCGCGGGCGGCTCCTGCGCGACAATGTCTACGGCACGATCGACCAGGACGTGTGGCGTCGCGACTTCACCTGCAACGCCCTCTACTACAACATCGAGGACTTTTCGATCTGGGACTACGTCGGCGGCGTGGAGGACGTCCGCGCGCGCACCCTCCGGCTGATTGGCGATCCCGAGACCCGCTACCGCGAGGACCCGGTGCGGATGCTGCGCGCGGTGCGATTCGAGGCCAAGCTCGGATTCACGATCCACGAGTCGGCGCGCGCGCCGTTCGCGCCGCTCGCCGGGCTTCTCGAGCACATTCCCCCGGCGCGGCTGCTCGACGAGTTCCAGAAGCTCTTCCTCGCGGGTTTCGGCCAGCGTTCATTCGACCTGCTGCGCGATCATGGCCTGCTCGATCACCTGTTCCCGGCGACCACGGCTTACCTCGCGGGCGACAAGGACGGCATGGCGCTCGCGCTGATCCGCGCGGGCCTCGCGAACACGGATCGGCGCGTGGCCGAGGGCAAGAGCGTCACGCCGATGTTCCTGTTCGCCGTGATGCTGTTCGGGCCGGTGTCCGCGGCCGCGCAGAAGCGCTTCGACGCGGGCCTGCCGCCGACGGTCGCCATCGCCGAGGCGGTGGACGAGGTCGTCATCCGGCAGAACCGGCGCATCGGCATCCCGAAGCGCTTCTCGATACCGATGCGGGAGCTGCTCGCGCTGCAGCCGCGCTTCCATCGCCGCGAGGGCCGGCGTGCGCTCGGCTTTCTCGCGCATCCGCGGTTTCGCGCGGCGTACGATTTCCTGCTGCTGCGGGCCGAGGCCGGCGCCGAAGATCCTGAGATCGCGCGCTGGTGGACCGAGATCCAGTCGCTGCCGCCGGAGCAGCAGCGTGAACGCGCCGTTGCCGATGGCGGCGGCGGCTCCGGATCCGGCCCGCGCCGGCGGCGCCGCCGGCGCGGCGGCCGAGGCCGCTCGACTCCCCCTGCCGAAGGCTGAGCGAAATGGCCTGGCGTCCCGCCTACGTGGCGCTCGGCAGCAACCTGTCCGATCCGCGCCGCCAGGTCGAAAACGCCTTCGACGCGCTCGCGGCACTACCCGATGCGCGACTCGTCGCGCGCTCCGGCCTGTGGCGCAGCGCGCCGCTCGGTCCGCAGGATCAGCCGGAGTACGTGAACGCGATCGCGGGCCTCGTCACGACGCGGGAACCGCGCGATTTCCTGGCGTCCCTGCAGGCCGTCGAACGGCGTCTTGGCAAGGCCGAGCCGTCGGTGCGCTGGGGCCCGCGCGTCATCGACCTCGACCTTGTCGCATTCGCCGACCTCTGCATCGACGAGCCCGGGCTGACGCTGCCGCACCCGGGCCTGCACCGGCGCAATTTCGTCCTGTATCCTCTTTCGGAAATCGCCGCGGAGCTCTGGGTGCCGGGACTCGCTCGCGTCCGCCGGCTGCGTGATCGGGTTTCGCCGGTGGGCATCGAGCGGCTCGCTGCACGGGGTACCGGTGACCACTGAGGAAAATCGCGAAGCGTGGCCGCACCGGCTGGTGGTCGTCGAGGGCCTGATCGGCGTCGGCAAGACGAGCCTCGCACGCAAGCTCGCGGCTGCCGTCGGCGCCGGCACGGTGCTCGAGCAGCCGATGGAGAATCCCTTCCTCGAGCGCTTCTACAAGGACCGGCGTGCCGCGGCATTTCCGGCCCAGCTCTTCTTCCTGTTCCAGCGCGCGCGCCAGCTCTCGGAGCTGCGCCAGCACGACCTGTTCGCGCAGGTGCGAGTCGCCGACTACATGCTGGACAAGGACCGCCTGTTCGCGCGCATCGTGCTGGACGACGACGAGTTCAAGCTCTACGACCAGGTCTACGCGCGGCTCGCGTTGGACGCGCCGGCGCCCGACCTCGTGGTGTTCCTGCAGGCGCCGGTCGACGTCCTGCTCGCGCGAATCGACAAGCGCGGCATCCCCTACGAGAAGTACATCGACGCCGCCTACCTGGAGCGGCTCGGCGAAGCCTACACCCGCTACTTTCACCAGTACACGGCCTCGCCGCTCTTGATCGTCAACACCGCCGAGATCGACCCGGCGAACAACTCGCGCGACTTCGACGACCTGTTCGAGACGATCCGCCGCACGACGAGCGGCAGGCATTACGTCAACGCGCTGCGCGCCTAGGTAGCGCGCAAGCTGGCCTCCTGGCGCGCGAGCGCCCAGGCGACGTGCTCGCGCACGACCGGGTCCGCGGAGCCCTCGCGCGCACGCAGCGCCGCGACGGCGCGCGGCGAGGGCGGCGCGTTGCCGAGGGCGACGGCGACGTTGCGCAGCCAGCGCCGGAAGCCGAGCCTGCGCAGCGCGCTGCCTTCGGTCTTCTCGAGGTATTCCGGCTCGGTCCAGCCGAAGAGCTCGACGAGGTCCGGCTCGTCGAGGGCGTGGCGCACGCGGAAGTCCGGCTCCGCGGCGACGCGCGCGAACTTGTTCCACGGGCAGACGAGCTGGCAGTCGTCGCAGCCGAAGATGCGGTTGCCGATGGCCGGGCGCAGCGCCTCGGGAATGGCGCCGTGGTGCTCGATCGTGAGGTACGAGATGCAGCGGCGCGCATCCAGCTGGTACGGCGCCGTGATGGCGCCGGTGGGGCAGGCCGGCAGGCAGGCCGTGCAGCTGCCGCAGCGGTCCTTGGCGCGCTCGTCAACCGGCAGCGGCAGGTCGGTGTAGAGCTCGCCGAGCATGAACATCGAGCCCGCGCGCTCGTTGATGAGGTTCGTGTGCTTGCCGATCCAGCCGAGGCCCGCGTCGCGTGCGAGCGGCTTCTCCATCACCGGCGCCGAATCGACGAACGCGCGATGGCCGAACGCGCCGAACTCCGCCTCGAGGCTCGACGCGAGCCTTGCAAGTCGGCTCCTCAGCACCTTGTGATAGTCGCGGCCGAGCGCGTAACGCGCCACGTAGCCCTTGCTGCCGTCGGCAAGCACGCCGGCAGCGGGGCGGGCATCGGGCGCGGAGGCCGCCATGCGCACGCTGATGACGCGCAGCGTGCCCGGCACCAGCGCGCCGGGCCGGCTCCTGCGATGCCCGTGGCGCTCCATGTAGTCCATGCCGCCGTGGCGACGCTCCGCGAGCCAGCGTTCGAGATTGGCCTCGTCCCCGGCGATGTCGACGCCGGCGACGCCGACCTGGTCGAAGCCGAGCTCGCGCGCCAGGACGTCGATCCGTGCGCGGATCCGCGCGAGTTCGCCGGCGGTGAGTTTGCTTGCCATGCAAGAACGGCTGCGACGGAGCGGCCAGTATAATCACGCGCATGGATCCGCTGCCCGCCGAGGTCTATTCGGCCGCTTCCGTGCGCGCCATGGACCGGCGCGCGATCGAGGCGGGCGGCATTCCCGGCTACACGTTGATGCAGCGCGCGGGCGACGCGGCATTTGCGGCCTTGCTTCGGCATTGGCCTGCTGCGCGAACCGTGGCCGTGCTGTGCGGCGCCGGCAACAACGCTGGCGACGGCTACGTCGTCGCGCGCCGCGCACGGGCCGCCGGCCTCGACGTGCGCGCCATCGCGGTCTGCGACACGAAAGCGTTGCGGGGCGACGCGGCCCGCGCGTACGGTGACTTCGCGGCCGAAGGCGGAAACACGGAAACCTGGCGCGCGGCCGTGCTCGCGGACGCCGACGTCATCGTCGACGCCCTGCTCGGGACGGGCACTGACCGGCCCGTCGCCGGCGACTTCCGCGCTGCGATCGAACGGGTCAATTGCCTGGATCGTCCGGTCCTCGCGCTCGACGTGCCCTCGGGTCTCGATGCAGACACGGGCGAGCCGCAGGGGCTCGCGGTCCGCGCAACGCGAACCGTCGCGTTCATCGCGCTGAAGAGCGGCCTCTACCTCGGCGAATCGCCGGATCACGTCGGCGCGATCGAGTTCGCCGGCCTCGACGTCGCGGGCGACATCCGTACGGCCGAGAACCCCGTCCTGTACCGCATCGATGGCAGCAAAGCGGCCCGGGCGCTGCCGCCGCGGCTGCGCTCCGCGCACAAGGGAGACCACGGCAGAGTCGTCATCATTGGCGGGCATGCGATGCCGGGCGCGGCGCGGCTTGCCGGGGAGGCCGCCTTGCGCACCGGCGCCGGGCTCGTCACGGTCGCGACAGTGCGCGGAAAGCGCCGCGGCGATCCTGGCCGGGCGGCCGGAGCTCATCGTTCGCACTCCGACGACGCGCGAGGAGCTCGAGGATCTCTGCCGTTCCGCCGTGACCGCAGTCGGCCCGGGGCTCGGCCCGCTCGCCGGCCAGATGGACGTGATCGACGCGGGGTTGAGCGTGCCGGGATTGCGCGTCGTGGACGCGGACGCGCTGACGCGGCTGGCGGCGAAGCCCCGGAAGTCCGATGACTGGATCCTGACCCCGCATCCCGGCGAGGCCGCGCGCCTGCTCGGCACGCGAGCCGGCGACGTGCAGCGCGACCGTGCTGGTGCCGTGCGCGCGATCGTCGAGCGCTACGGCGGAACCTGCGTGCTGAAGGGCGCGAACACGCTCGTGTTCGGGCGGACTCCGGTGCCCTGGGTCTGCGACCGCGGCAATCCCGGCATGGCGACAGCGGGCAGCGGCGACGTGCTGACGGGCGTCATCGCCGCATTGCTCGCTGCAACGCGAGATCCGATGCTCGCGGCCACGGCGGGCGTCTTCCTGCACGCGGTGGCCGGTGACCGCGCGGCCGCAAGCGGCATGCGCGGCATGGTCGCGGGCGACATCGTCGCCGAACTCCGCGGCGTCGTGAATTCTGCGTGGACCTGATCCTGCCGGACGAGATGGCGACGCAGCGGGCAGGCGCTTCCCTGGCCCGCACGCTGCCCGACATCCGCCGGCACAACCTGCTTGTCGGGCTCAGCGGCGAGCTCGGAAGCGGCAAGACGACGCTCGCGCGCGCGCTCCTGCGTACGCTTGGTGTCACCGGCGCCGTCAGGAGCCCCACGTTCACGCTGGTCGAGCCCTACGAAACAGGGCGCGGCACGGTACATCACCTCGACCTGTACCGGCTCGAGCCGGGCCCCGCCGGGATCGAGGGCATCGGTTTCCGGGACCTGCGGGGGATGCCCGGCCTCGTGCTGGTGGAATGGCCGGAGCGTGCGGGCGAGGGCCTCGGCCTCCAGGATCTGCTGATCGGACTGGAGCTCGCGGGGCAGGGCCGCCGGATCCTGCTCGAGGCGGGCACCGCCGTGGGGCGGGCGTGGCTGGAATCGAGTCGCCCGCTACTCGAAGAGTAGTGCGTATCCCGCTGAAAAACTTGAACTAAGCGGGACCCGTCGCTAGAGTAGCTCCAACTTCCGAGCACGCGAGACACGTGGCCCATGGGGCGGATCGGGTTTCTGTTCTTGCTGCTTGCCGCCGGAGCGACGGCGGCGCAGGGTGCCGCGCTCAAGGACGTCCGCGTCTGGGGCAGTCCTGACTCCACGCGCGTCGTTCTCGACCTGACGGAGCCGGCGACCTATACGCTCTTCACGCTCTCCGGGCCCGAGCGCATCGTCATCGACTTCGACGCGATCGACGCCGACCTCGGCGCGCTCGGCTCGCCCGCAACGTCCGGCGTCGTGAAAGGCGTCCGCTTCGGCGGTCGCGGGCGCTCCGGCCTTCGCGTGGTGATCGACGTCAACGAGAAAGTCGAGGCCAAGGGCTTCCTCACGCCGCCAAACGAGACTTACGGCCATCGCCTCGTCGTCGACCTCGGCCATGCGCGGCCGGCCTTGGCGCAGGCGCCGGTCAAGGTGGCGGGCGGCGACGGACAGCGCGACCTCGTGATCGCGATCGATCCCGGCCACGGCGGCGAGGACCCGGGCGCGATCGGCAAGGCGGGCACGCGCGAGAAGACGGTCGCGCTCGCGATCGCGAAAAAGCTCGCGGATCGCATCAACGAAGAGCCGGGCATGAGCGCCGTGCTGACGCGCACCGGCGACTACTTCGTGAAGTTCAAGGACCGCATCGGCCGCGCGCGCACCAACCGGGCGGACCTGTTCGTATCGGTGCACGCCGACGCGTTCATGGACCGAAGCGTGCGCGGGTCCTCGGTCTACGTGCTCTCGACACGCCGCGCGAGCAGCGAGGCCGCGAAGACGCTCGCCGACCGCGAGAACGCGGCGGACCTCATCGGCGGGGTGTCGCTGCACGACAAGAGCGACGTGCTCGCCACGGTGCTGCTCGACCTGTCGCAGAACGCCGCGATCAGCGCGAGCCGCGACGCGGCGTCGCGCGTCCTCACGGAGCTCGACACGGTCGGCAGGCTCAAGAAGAGCGACGTTCAGCATGCGAGCCTGATCGTGCTGACCTCGCCGGACGTGCCCTCGATGCTCGTCGAGACGGCGTTCATCTCCAACCCCGACGAGGAGCGCAAGCTCCGCGATCCCGCGCACCAGGCGCGCCTTGCCGACGCGATCCACGGGGGAATCCGCCGCTATTTCTACGACAACCCGCCGCCGGGCACGCACGTCGCGGTGCTCGCCGCGCGCGAACGGGGCCAGGCGCTGCGCCACGTCGTGTCGCCGGGCGAGACGCTTGTCGACGTCGCCGGCCGCTACGCGGTCGGCATCGACGACCTGCGGCGCAGGAATCACCTCGAAACCGAGACCGTCGCCTCCGGCACGATCCTCGAGATCCCCGTCGCCGGCACTTGAAGGGGACGCTCACCTTTAGCTGGGGGGACGGTCACCTCAAGCTAAAGGTGACCGTCCCCTCCGGTAGTACACTGCCGACGCGATGCCCATCCGGATTCTCGAAGGCCCGCTCGTCGACCAGATCGCCGCGGGCGAGGTGATCGAGCGCCCGGCTTCCGTCGTCAAGGAGCTCGTCGAGAACGCGCTGGACGCGGGCGCGCGGCAGGTCTCGATCGACGTGGAACGTGGCGGGATGCGGTTGATCCGCGTGCGCGACGACGGCGGTGGCATCCCGGCGGCGGAGCTGCGGCTCGCACTCGCGCGCCACGCCACCAGCAAGATCGCTTCGTTGGTCGACCTGGAGCGGGTCGGCACCCTCGGCTTTCGCGGTGAGGCGCTGCCGTCGATCGCGTCGGTGTCGGGCCTTCGCATCGTCTCTCGCGCGCGCGGCGCCCTGGACGCCGCCGCGCTCGAGTCGGTCGACGGCGTACCGGCGGGCGTCGCGCCGGCGGCGCACCCGCCGGGCACGACCGTGGAAGTACGCGACCTCTTTCACCGCGTGCCTGCGCGGCGCAAGTTCCTGCGCGCCGAGGCGACCGAGTACCAGCACGTCCTGAAGACGGTGACCCGGCTCGCACTGTCGCGCTTCGATGTCGCCTTCACGCTCGTGCACAACCGGCGCGAGCAGTTCGCGCTGCCAGAGGCCGCAGGTAGGCGCGATCGCGAGGCGCGCATCGCGAAGCTCATCGGACCGGATTTGGTCGCGGCGGCTCGGCACATCGAGTTCGCGCAAGGCGGTCTCGCGCTGGAGGGCTGGATAGGGCTGCCGTCGGCCTCGCGCGCGCAGGCGGACCGGCAGTTCCTGTTCGTGAACGGGCGGATGGTGCGGGACCGGATGCTCGGGGGCGCCGTGCGCCTCGGCTACCGCGACGTGAGTCATGGCGACCGGCACCCGGCCTGGGTGCTGTACCTGGCGCTCGATCCGCTGCAGGTGGACGTGAACGCACATCCGCAGAAGCTGGAACTGCGCTTTCGGGACGCCCGCGCGGTGCACGACTTCCTGTTCCGCACAGTCGAGCGCGCGCTCGCTGAATCGGGCCACGCGCCTGCGGGTCGCGCCGCTTTCGTGCCGCCCGCGTGGATCGGGGCATCGCAGTCGCAGCCGCTTGCGTTCGGCGCGCATGTGGCGGACGTGCCGGCGCCCGTGGCGAACCTCGAAGACCAGCCGCTCGGCCAGGCCGTCGCGCAACTGCACGGCATCTACATCGTCGCGCAGTCGGCGGAGGGCATGGTGCTCGTCGACATGCATGCCGCGCACGAGCGCATCCTCTACGAGCGCCTCAAGGCCGCCCTCGACTCCGGCCTTGGCCCGCGACAGGCGCTGCTGGTGCCGGCGTTGCTCGAGACCACGGAAGGCGAGGCGGCGCTCGCCGAGCAGCACGCTGACGAGCTGCGCGCCGCCGGCTTCACGGTCGACCGCGCGGGACCGGCGACACTGGCCGTGCGCGAGGTGCCTGTCGCGCTCGCGGGCCAGGACGTCGCCGGCGTGCTCGCCGACGCGCTCGCGGACCTCGGTGCCGGTGGCACGGCTCATCGCATCGACGGCAGCCAGAACGAGCTCCTGGCGAACATCGCCTGCCGGAGCGCGGTGCGCGCGCACCGCCAGCTGACGGTACCGGAGATGAACGCGCTCCTGCGTGACATGGAGCGCACGGAACGCTCCGGCCAGTGCAGCCACGGCCGCCCGACCTGGACGCGGCTGACGCTCGCGGAACTCGACCGGATCTTCCTGCGCGGACGCTGATGCCGAGCCCCGCGATCCTGTTGATGGGCCCGACCGGCGCAGGCAAGACCGACCTCGCGGCGTGGCTCGTCGCGCAGTTCCCGCTCGAGATCGTGAGCGTCGACGCTGCGATGGTCTTCCGGGGGATGGACATCGGCACGGCCAAGCCGTCGCGCGAGCTGCTGGCGCGCGCGCCGCACCATTTGATCGACCTCGTCGATCCTGCCGAGAGTTACTCCGTGGCGCAGTACCTCGCCGACGCCGGGGCCGCGATGGAAGCGATCGTGGCGCGTGGCCGGGCGCCGCTCCTGGTCGGCGGGACCATGCTCTACTTTCGTGCGCTGCAGTCGGGGCTCGCGCGCCTGCCGGCGGCCGATCCCGCCATCCGTGAGCGGCTCGATGCGCGCGCGTCCGCGGCGGGCTGGCCGGCCCTGCATGCCGAGCTCGCGCGACTCGACCCGGTTTCGGCGGCCCGTATCCGGCCGGGCGACCGCCAGCGCATCCAGCGCGCCCTCGAAATCATCGAACAGACCGGCCGGCCCATGTCGTCGCAACTCGCCGAGAACCTGCGCGGCGCGACCCGTCCCGGTGACCTCCCGCTGGTACTGGCACCGGCGGACCGCGGAGCCCTTTTCGAGCGCATTGGCCAGAGGTTCGATGCCATGCTTCGCCAGGGCCTCGTCGGGGAGGTAGCCAGGCTGCGCGCGCGGGGCGACCTGCACGCGGGGCTGCCTTCGATGCGCCTGATCGGTTACCGCCAGGTCTGGGAGCACCTCGAAGGCGGAAGCGCGCTCGGCGAGGCGGCGCTGAAGGCTGTCGCCGCGACCCGACAACTCGCGCGCCGCCAGCTCACGTGGCTGCGCGCCGAGCCCGGCGCCGAGTGGTTCGACGCCTTTGATTCTCGGACTCCGGAACGGATTGCCGCGCGAATTGCCGAATGGTTTCGCGCGCGAGGCTTACCGTCAGAGAGGTGCTAGACTCTGTCCATGCGGGCGACGCAACTTGCGTCTTCGAAGGCCCGGATCGACGAGGTTACTGAGCCGCCGGTACACCCTAGAGCGGCATGAAAGTGCTAGAAAAATCAAGGAGCTACCATGGCCAGAGGACAGTCACTCCAGGATCCGTTCCTGAACGCGTTGCGCAAGGAGCGCGTGCCGGTTTCCATTTATCTGGTCAACGGCATCAAGCTCCAGGGCCAGGTGGACTCCTTCGACCAGTTCGTGGTCCTGCTCAAGAACTCGGTGAGCCAGATGGTCTACAAGCACGCCATCTCGACGGTCGTGCCGGCGCGGAACGTCCGGCTGCCGTCCGCGGACGGCGTGGAGGACGAAGCCCCGGTCCCGGCGGAGACCGCTTGACCGGGGAACCGGCGGGAACCCTTGTTCGAGCGCCCTGAGCGCGGCGAACGCGCAATCCTCGTCCGCATCGGACTCGGCCGGCCGCCCGACGCCGATGAGCTCGGAGAATTCGACGCGCTCGCCCGCTCCGCGGGCGCGGTGCCTGTTGCGACGATCACCGGCAGCCGCAGGAACCCCGAGCCGCGATTTTTTGTCGGCAGCGGAAAGGCCGATGAAATCCGCGACCGCGTGCAGGCGGACTCCGCCGACCTGGTGCTGGTGGACCACGAGCTGTCGCCGTCGCAGGAGCGCAATCTCGAGCGCCTCGTCGGGCGGCGCGTGCTGGACCGCACCGGCCTGATCCTCGACATCTTCGCGAGCAGGGCGCGCAGCGCCGAAGGCAAGCTCGAGGTGGAGCTTGCGCAACTGCGGCACCTCGCAACGCGGCTGGTGCGCGGATGGACCCACCTCGAACGCCAGAAGGGCGGCATTGGCCTGCGCGGGCCCGGCGAGACCCAGCTCGAGACCGACCGCCGGCTGATCGGCAAGCGCATCCGCACGCTTACCGCCAAGCTCGAGAAACTGGCGCAGCGCCGCGACACCGGGCGCCAGGTGAGGAAGCGCGTGCCCGTGCCGGGCGTGGCGCTGATCGGCTACACGAACGCAGGCAAGTCGACGCTGTTCCGCACCCTCACCGGCGCGGATGCCTACGTCGCCGACCAGCTGTTCGCGACGCTCGACCCCACCGTACGGCGGCTCGCGCTTCCGCACACGCCGGGCCTCGTCGTCGCCGATACCGTCGGTTTCGTGCGCGACCTGCCGCACGAGCTCGTGGCCGCCTTTCGCTCGACGCTGATGGAAGCGCGCGAGGCCGATCTCCTGCTGCACGTCGTGGACGCCGCCGACGCGGAACGCGACCAGCGAATCGAGCAGGTGGACGCCCTCGTCGCGAGCATCGGCGCGGGCGCGATCCCGCAGCTTCGCGTGTACAACAAGATTGACCGTGTCGGCCGCGTGCCCGAGCTGATGCGCGGTGCCGGCGGGACATCCCGCGGCGGTCTGGCTGTCGGCGGCGACGGGCGCCGGCATCGACCTCTTGCGCGGCGCGCTCCAGGAAATTTTTGGCCAGGCGGCGATGCGCCTTGCCGTCGTGCTGCCGCCGACACAGGGCCGGTTGCGCGCGAAGCTTTACGAGCGCCGGCTCGTACGCGGCGAGGAAGCCCTGCCGGACGGCGACACGCGCCTCCTGGTCGAGTCCTCGCACCAGGAGCTGGAAGCGCTGTGCCGCGAGGCAGGCGTCGATTTCGCCACCGCCGTTTCGCCTTGTTTGCCCGGCGCCGGCTTCGTAGAATTCAAGCCCGACGCCGCAAGTTCCGCGGCCTGATCCCCGAACCCGCAAGAGAAACGATGGCCTGGAACAATTCCGGCAAGAACGAGAATCCCTGGCAGCGCCGGCCGGACAAGGGCCCGCCCGACCTCGACGAGCTCCTGCGCCGCATGCAGAAGCGCTTGCGCGGGCTGTTCGGCGGCTCCGGCGGTGGCGGCGGCGATGACGGCCCGCCGGGTAACGGCGCCGGCCGCGCCGCGATCGGCTTGAGCTCGATCGGTGTCGGTCTCGTCGCGCTGTGGTTCATCTTCGGCAGCTTCTACCTGAACGAGGCCGCCGAGCGCTCGGTGATCACGCGCTTCGGCAAGTACGTCAAGACCACCACGGGCGGGTTCAACATGCGCCTGCCGTGGCCGATCGACCGGCGCACCGTCATCAACGTGACGGAATTCCGCAGCTTCACCGACCGGACGCGCATGCTGACGCAGGACGAGGCGCTCGTGGACATCGACCTCGCCGTGCAGTACCGCCGCGCCGACCCGGTCAAGTTCGCATTCAACGTGCGCGATCCCGAGGAGACGCTCGGCGAGGTCAGCGAGAGCGCCATCCGCGAGGTCATCGGGCAGAGCAAGCTCGACTTCGTGCTCGAGGCGGGCCGGCAGGAGATCAGCGCCAAGACCAAGGACCTCGTGCAGCGCACGATTGCGGCCTACAACACCGGCATCGAGATCATCAGTGTCAACCTGCAGGGCGTCAGCGTGCCGGAACAGGTCGCCCCGGCGCAGAAGGACGCCATCAAGGCGCGCGAAGACAAGGAGCGCGCCACGCTCTCGGCCGAGACCTACGCTAACGACATCGTGCCGAAGGCGCGCGGCGCCGCGGTCAGCGTGGTGGAGGGCGCGCGCGCCTATCGCAGCCGCGTCATCGCCGACGCCGACGGCGAGACTGCGCGCTTCCTCTCGCTCGCGGTGGAGTACCAGCGCGCGCCGGCAGTCACGCGCGAGCGTCTGTACCTCGAGACCATCGAGCACGTGCTCGGCGCGTCGTCCAAAGTGCTGGTCGACGTCGAGGGAACCGGCAACATGCTCTACCTGCCGCTCGACAAGCTGATCGAGCAGCGCGGCCAGCCGCGCGGGGCGGTCGAGACGCCGCCGACCCTGCGCATGGAGGACGGCAGCCCGATCGAGTCTGAGGACCCGCGCGCACGGAAGGAGCGCTGATGAGCCGCAACCTGTTCCGGGCCGTCATCGTCGCGCTCGTCGCAGCGTGGATCGTCAGCGCCGCGATGTTCCAGGTCAAGGAGACGGAGCTTGCCATCAAGTTCCGCCTGCGCGAGATCGTCGCGACGGACTTCGAGCCGGGCCTGCACTTCATGATTCCGTGGATCAACACCGTGCAGAAATTCGACCGTCGCGTGCTGACGCGCAACTACCCGGCCGAGCCTTTCCTCACGAGCGAGGGCAAGATCCTGAACGTCGACTTCTACGTGAAGTGGCGCGTGACGGACGTCGGCGGCTACTACCTCGCGACGAACGGCGACGAGGAAGCCGCGGCCGGGCGCCTCGCCGAGATCGTGAAGGATGGCCTGAAGGGCGTGATCGCCAAGCGCACGATCCAGCAGGTCGTTGCCGCGGAGCGAGCGGAGTTCATCGGCGACATACTGCAGTTTTCCGGCAGCTCGGTGAGCCAGCTCGGGCTCACGTTGGTCGACGTGCGCGTCAAGCGGATCGACCTGCCCGAGGAAGTCTCCGAGTCGGTGTACAACCGCATGGAGCAGAGCTTCAAGCGCCAGGCCACGCAGCTGCGCGCCGAAGGCGACGAGCAGGCACAGCGCATCCGGGCCGAGGCGGAGCGCGAGCGCACCGAGCTCCTCGCCGGCGGCAACCGGGATGCGGAAGTCATCCGCGGCGAGGGCGATGCGCAGGCCGCCGCCACCTACGCGCGCGCCTACAACCGCTATCCCGATTTCTACTCGCTGCATCGAAGCCTCGAGGCGTACCGCAACTCGATCGGCAAGCCGAATGACATCCTGGTCATCGCGCCCAAGGGCGAATTCTTCAAGTACCTGAAGCAGCCGGGCCGGTAAGAAACTTCCCATGCACATTGCATGGCCTGACCTCGCGGCTGCGCTCGGCCTCATGCTGGTGATCGAAGGGATCCTGCCGTTCGCGAGTCCCGGCGGCGTCCGGAGCGTGTTCGCCAGGCTCGCGGCGATGGAAGACGCGGCGATTCGCATCGCCGGCGCAGCGAGCATGATCGCGGGCGTCGCCGTCGTCTGGCTGGTCCGTTCCTGAGCACAGCCATGGGACGCTTCGTCGTCGTCGTCGGCGCCCAATGGGGCGATGAGGGCAAGGGCAAGGTCGTCGACCTCTTGACCGAGCGCGTGGCGGGCGTCGCGCGGTTTCAGGGGGGCCACAATGCCGGCCATACGCTGGTGATCGACGGCGTCAAGACGGTCCTGTCGCTGATTCCCTCGGGCGTGCTCCGTGAGGGCGTGCGCTGCTTCATCGGCAACGGTGTCGTCGTCTCGCTCGATGCGCTGCTGTCGGAGGCGGACATGCTGGCCGCGCGCGGCGTGCCGGCCTTCGAGCGTCTCGCCGTGAGCGCGCTCTGCCCGCTCGTGCTGCCGTCACACGCGCTGATCGACCGCGCACGAGAACGTGCGAGCGGGGAACGCAAGATCGGCACCACCGGCCGCGGCGTCGGCCCGGCTTACGAGGACAAGATCGCGCGCCGCGCCGTGCGCGTCGGCGACCTCGTGAATCCGCGGCATTTCGAGTCGCGCCTCGCGGAACTGCTCGACTATCACAATTTCCTCCTGGAAAAGCACCTCGGCGAGGCGCCCGTCGACTTCCGGCGGACGCTCGATGCCTGCCTCGCCCAGGGCGGGCGCGTGCAGCCGCTCGTCGCTGACGTCACGGCCGAGCTGCACCGCCTGCGACGGCAGGGCGCGAACGTGCTCTTCGAGGGCGCGCAGGGCACGATGCTGGACGTCGACCACGGGACTTTCCCGTTCGTCACCTCGTCGAACACGGTCGCGGGCTACGCGTCCGTCGGCACGGGACTCGGCCCTCGCGACATCGACGACGTGCTCGGCATCGTGAAGGCTTACACGACTCGGGTCGGCGCGGGCCCGTTCCCGACCGAGCTCGACGACGAGGTTGGCCGCCACCTTTCGCGCGTCGGCCAGGAATTCGGCGCGGTCACGGGCCGCCCGCGGCGGACCGGCTGGTTCGACGCCGTGGCGCTCGGCCGCTCGATCGTCAACAACGGCATCACGGGACTGTGCGTCACCAAGCTCGACGTGCTCGACGGGCTCGCCGAGGTGAAGCTTTGCGTCGAATACGGCGCAGACGGCGCGCCGCGCTACGAGTCGATGCCCGGCTGGGACGGCCGGACCGCGGGGCTGCGCTCGGCGGCCGAGCTGCCGGCCACGGCTCGCGCCTACCTCGACCGGCTCGAGTCGGCCTGCGGCGTGCCCGTCACGATGATCTCGACCGGCGCCGAGCGGGACGAGACGATCGTGTCACGCCACCCGTTCGGCTGACCGGGCGAGGAGGGCGTTGAACGGCGCCCGCTCCGGCCAGCGCATGCGCGCGCGGCGCACGATCATCGTCGTCACCAGCGCAAACTGCCCCTCGAGGCTCGCGTGGCTCACGCCATCCGTGAAGACCATCCACGCGGACAGCGGCGGGAACCGGACCTCCCGGTAGCCCTCCATGTCGGCGCGGAACCCCGGGTCGTCCTTCATGTAATTGTGCAGTCGCCGCATCGCGCGGTCATATGGGCTCGTGTCGAGGACGGTCGCGAGCGGGTTGAGCCGCGCAAGGCCGGCGACCAGGGCCGATACCGCGCGGTCACCGCCCCGCTTTTCGATGCGCAGGCCAAGCCGCCCGCGGTCGTCCAGCAGCCCGGCACGCGCGCCGTGGCGCTCGATCATCTCCTGGAACGTGCCCTTGGTCGCCCACACGCGGTCGCGCTCGGGATTCACGTTCACGAAGAAGCGCAGGATGCGGTCGCCGTTGGTGGCGCCGTAGGCGCCGGCATCGACGTGCACGAGCTCGTTGCTCGCGTGCGGATCGAGGTTGCGCCCCTTCTCCTCGATCGGGCGGAAGCTGCAGGTGCCGACGCGCGCGTCCTGCGTGAGGTTGCCCGTCACCTGGCGCAGGAAGGCCTGGACCTCGTCGAGGTGGGAACGCAGCGTCTCGGTGACGCGACGCGTCGTCTCCGCGTCGGCTTCGAGGCCGCTGACCTTGCCGGCTTCGGGGTGGTAGCTGACGTTCTTGAGCTTGAGGCGGGACGGCAGCTCGCGGCGCAGGAAATCGAGCGTGTCTTCCGCCGGCAGGGGCAGCGGGCAAGTGGGGAAGTAGACGATGCGGTTGGCTTCGAGCGCGTCGCGGACTGCGCCCGGGTCGGAGCGCCACGCCGCGTCGTCGAAAGTTGCGAGCATCGGCGAAAACTACGCCGTGGCCGCCGCGGCTGTCAAACACACGCGGACCGGTCCTACAGACCGCGCGCGGGGTCCACTGCCGTAGTGGCGCACGAGACTCCAAGGAGCGGGACGATGGCGAAAAAATACGGGAAGAAGGCGCAGCGCAAGGTCAAGAAAGCGATGCACGAGAGAAAGCGCGGCACCCTGAAGAGCGGGCGCTCCGGCAAGAAGGTCACGAGCCGCAAGCAGGCAATCGCAATCGGCCTGTCGCAGGCCCGCAAGGCCGGCGCGAAGGTCCCGAAGAAGAAGGGCCGCTCGAAGCGGTCGAAGCGGCGGTAGTGGGCGCAAAAAAGCCGGTGCGCAGCCGGCGCGGCAAGGTGCCGGCAGGCGTGAAGCGCACGGTCGCGCGCCAGCGTGCCGTGCAGCGCCAGGTCGCGCGCGCAGACCGTTCTCATCCGCAACGCAAGGCCGAGCGTCCGATGCAGGCGGGCGCGCGCCGTTACCCGGAACCGCCGCTCCCGCGCCAGCACGAGCGCAAGCCGGGCGCGGAGCGCGACATTGACCCGGCGCCGCTGTTTGACGCCCCGTTCTATCTCGGATCCTCCAAGCTCCATGGCAAGGTCGCGCTCATCACCGGCGGCGATTCCGGGATCGGCCGCGCGGTCGCGGTCCTGTTCGCGCGGGAGGGCGCCGATGTCGCGATCCAGTACCTCTGCGAGCACGCCGACGCCGAAGCGACGAAAGCCGCCGTCGAGGCCGAAGGCCGGCGCGCGATCCTGGTTCCCGGCGACGTGAGCCGGCGGTCCTTCTGCGAGCAGGCGGTGCAGCGGACGATCGACGAGCTCGGCGGGATCGACGTGCTGGTGAACAACGCCGCGTTTCAGGCCCACGTCCCGCGCCTCGAAGACCTGAGCGAGGAGCACCTCGACCTGACCCTGAAGACGAACCTGCACGGCTACTTCTACATGGCCCAGGCGGCGGTGCCGCACATGAAAGCGGGCGCGGCCATCATCAACACGGGCTCGGTGACCGGGATCGAGGGCAGCGGCCACCTGCTCGACTACGCGACGACCAAGGGCGGCATCCACGCCATGACGCGCTCGCTCGCGACGCACCTGATGCCGCGCGGCATCCGCGTGAACGCGGTGGCGCCGGGACCGGTCTGGACGCCGCTCAACCCGGCTGACAAGCAGGCGCGCCGCGTGGCCGAGTTCGGCGCGTCGGCGCCGATGAAGCGCCCGGCGCAGCCCGAGGAAATTGCGCCCGCCTTCGTGTTCCTGGCGTCGCCGCAGTGCTCGAGCTACATCAGCGGGGAGATCCTGCCGGTCGTCGGGGGTTACAGCGGGGGATGGTGACGTCGCCGTGAAGCGCAAGAACATGTCGCTGCGCGCGGGCTTTCATGTCGCGCTGTCCAATCGTCGCGCCCAGGCGGCGACAATGGTGCTCGTGCCGGGCGGTTCCGAAGGCGGGGATTCCAACCGGCACCGTGGTACGGACCAGTGGCTTTACGTGCTGGAAGGACGCGGCACCGCATTGGTGAACGGTCGGCGATTGAAACTCGCGCCCGGTACATTGCTTCTCATCGAGCGCAAGGATCGTCACGCCATCCGCAACACGGGGCGAAGGCTCCTCAAGACTCTCAATATCTATGTGCCTCCGGCATACACGTCCGATGGCGACGAGCGGCCGGCGGGGCGTCCGTAGCGCGGTTGCTTTGTTACCTCTCGTCGCTCGGATACAATGACCGTGCGAGACAGACAAGAATGGTGCCCAGGAGAGGACTCGAACCTCCACGCCTCTCGGCACTAAGACCTGAACCTAGCGCGTCTACCAATTCCGCCACCTGGGCACAGGTTGCGGCCGGGGGACCCCCGGCAAGGGCGCGTCAATTTACGCAGGCACCCGATTGATGTCAATTTCGAGTGAGGAACTTCCGATTCGCCCGTGCATGGGCGCGACCGTGTGCGATATTCGTCCCAGGCAAGGCGCGACGAGCGACGTGTATCGAGTGATACACGAGCGAGTCGCAACACCGCCTGGGACGAGTATCGCCCGGTCCCCGTGGGTTACGCGCGGGCCTTGGCGGGACTGCGTGGCTCGCCTCGCCCATAGTCCCCGCTATGGGGCTTCGGCTCGCGCCTTGGCCCGCCACGGCGCGCGCGTAACGCGCTCCATGCACGGGCGAATCGGAGGATCCCCGCGATGACCCGCCGGCCACGATGGCAGCAGGAAGACCCGCGCTTTGGCGAGGAGTCGAAGCGCTACGAGAAACCGATCCCGAGCCGCGAGCTCCTGCTCGCGAAGCTGGCGGAGGCATCGAGGCCTCTCGGCTTCGATTCGCTCGCCGCGCTGCTCGGCATCCGCGACCCGGAGGACCGCCAGGCGCTCTCCAAGCGACTCGGCGCCATGGCGCGCGACGGCGAGTTGCTGGTGAACCGCGCGAACGAGTACTGCCTGGTGGACCGCCTGCCGGTGATCGTCGGCACCGTGAGCGGGCACCGCGACGGCTTTGGCTTCCTGGTGCCGGACGAGCGCAAGGGCGACGACCTGTTCCTGCCGTACCGCGAGATGCGGATGATGTTCCACGGCGACCGCGCGGCGGCGCGCGTCACGGGGCGCGACGACCGCGGCCGCTCCGAGGGTGCCATCGTCGAAGTGCTCGAGCGGCGCACGAAGCAGGTCGCCGGCCGCTTCTCGCTCGAGGGCGGCATCGGATTCGTGACCCCCGACAACCGGCGCATCAGCCAGCGCGTGGTCGTGCCGCGCGAGGCCACCGGGACGGCGCGCCACGGCGACCTCGCCGTGGTCGAGATCACCGAGCAGCCGAGCCGCAACCGCGATCCCGTCGGTCGCGTGCTGCGGGTGCTGCCCGAGAATGGCGGGGCGGACGCGGCGATCGAGCTTGCGATCGCCTCGCACGGTCTTTCGAACGAGTTCCCGGCACAGGCCGTCACGGAGGCGCGCGGATACGGTCGCGAGGTGCCGCGCGATCCGGGCGCGGGCCGCGAGGACCTGCGTGCCCTGCCGCTGGTGACGATCGACGGCGAGGACGCGCGCGATTTCGACGACGCCGTCTATGCCGAGCCGAACGCCTCCGGGTTCCGGCTGGTGGTCGCGATCGCCGACGTCAGCCACTACGTGCGCCCCGGCACCGCGCTCGACGCGGAGGCGCGCCTTCGCGCGACGTCGGTGTACTTCCCGAGCCGCGTGCTGCCGATGCTGCCGGAGGAGCTGTCGAATCACCTCTGCTCGCTGATGCCGGACGTCGACCGCCTGTGCATGGTCGCGGACATGCAGGTGACGCGCGCCGGGGCGGTCGCGAAGAGCCGCTTCTACGCCGCGGTGATGCGCTCGCAGGCGCGGTTCACCTACACGCGCGTCGCGGCCCATCTCGAAGGGCGCGATCCACTCGCGCGCGGGCCGCAAGCGCGGCTCGGCCCGGTGATCGACTGCCTGCACCAGGTGTTCCACGCCCTGCGCAAGGAGCGGGAAAAGCGCGGCGCCCTCGATTTCGAGGCGCCAGAGGTCAAGGTGCTGGTCGACGCCGCCGGCAACCCGACCGAGATCCGCGCGTATCCCAGGAACGACGCGCACCGGCTCATCGAGGAATGCATGATCGCCGCGAACGTGCAGGCCGCCGGCTTCCTCAAGAAGCACAAGCTGCCGGCTCTCTATCGCATCCACGGCAAGCCGGACGAGGAGCGCATCGAGGAGCTGAAGCGCTTCCTGTCCATGCGCGGCGTGCTGCTCGAGATCGGCGGCGACCTGAAGCCTGCCCGGCTGCAGAAGGTGCTCGCGGGGATTTCCGGGAGGCCGGACGCGGCGGTGCTCGAGAACGCGATCATCCGCTCGCTGCCCCAGGCCCTGTACCAGCCGCTCAACATCGGCCATTTCGGCCTTGCGCTCGCCGAGTATGCGCATTTCACGTCGCCGATCCGGCGGTATCCGGACCTGCTCGTACACCGCGGCATCCGTCACGCGCTGGGCGGCGGCACTGCCGCGAACTTCGTGCATTCGGCGCGCGAGATGGAGGTGCTCGGCACGGAATGCTCGTTGCGCGAGCGGCGCGCCGACGAGGCCGCGCGCTCGGTGGTCGCCTGGCTCAAGTGCGAGTACATGCGCCCGCGCATCGGCGAGGAGTTCGACGCGGTGGTGACAGGCGTCACCGATTTCGGCCTGTTCGTGCAGCTCAAGGACATCCAGGTCGACGGTCTCGTGCACGTCACCGCGCTGCCTGCGGACTACTTCCACTTCCACGAGGCCGACCGCACGTTGGTCGGCGCGCGCACGCGCCTGCGGTTCTCGATCGGCGACGAGCTCAGGGTGCGGCTTGCAAAAGTGGATTCCGCCGAGCGCAAGATCGACTTCGAGCACGTCGCCAAGACCGGCACGCACCACCATCCGCGCCGCCGCGCTGCCAAGGCGCCCGCGCGCCACAAGTGAGCGGTTCACTCGTATACGGCCTGCACGCCGTGCGCGCCGTCCTCGAGCGGCGGCCCCACGACGTGATCCGGCTGTCGATCGCCGCCGCCCGCGACGATGTGCGGGTGCGGGAGCTGCGCGAGCTTGCGGCCGGGCAGGGCCTGAAGGCCGCCGCTTCATCGCCTGCGGCACTCGACGCCGAGACGGGCGGGGCGGCCCACCAGGGCGTCGTCGCCGAAGTGCGCCCGAGCGTGCCGCTCGACGAGAACTCGCTGCTCGACCTCCTGACGGCCCAGCGGACGCCCGCGCTCGTGCTGGTGCTCGATGGCGTGTCCGATCCGCACAACCTCGGCGCTTGCCTGCGCACCGCCGACGCGGCCGGGGCGACGGCCGTCGTCGCGCCGCGCGATCGCGCGGCGAGCCTGACGCCGGTCGTGCGCAAGGTCGCCGCCGGTGCGGCCGAGACCGTTCCGTTCGCGCAGGTCACGAACCTCGCGCGGAGCCTGCGCGACATGAAACAGGCTGGATTGTGGATCGGGGGCGCCACGGAGGACGGCGAAAAGTCAGTCTTCGAGGCCGACCTGACCGGCGCACTGGCGCTCGTCATGGGGTCCGAGGGCCGCGGCCTCAGGCGGCTGACCCGCGAGAATTGCGACTTCACGCTGTCCTTGCCGATGCACGGTGCCGTCGCGAGCCTCAACGTCTCGGTGGCGGCTGGAATCGCGCTCTACGAGGTGCTCCGCCAGCGCGGCTCCCGGGTTGCGGAATCCCAGCAAGTCCGGTAACTTACGCGCCCCTTCCCCAGGCTGCCGGGGAACTTCTCCTTGCCCCACCGCCATCGCGTCAGCGGGGGGCAAACCCACAAGGAGCACAAGATGCGGCATTACGAGATCGTGTTTCTGGTCCATCCTGACCAGAGCGAGCAGGTTCCCGCCATGATCGAGCGGTATCGCGGCCTCATCGCCGCGGACGGCGGCGCCGTCCACCGCCTCGAAGACTGGGGGCGACGCCAGCTCGCGTTTCCCATCGCGAAGATGCACAAGGCGCACTACGTCCTGATGAACGTCGAGTGCAGCGGCAAGGTGCTCGAGGAACTGACCGGCGCCTTCCGTTTCTCGGACGCCGTGCTCCGGCACCTCGTCGTCAAGATGGACCGCGCGGTGACAGACCCGTCGCCGATGGCGAAGGAGCCCGAGGAGCGCGAACGCGATCGCGGGGATCGCGGCGATCGCGGTGATCGCGACGGCGGCGACGTTCTGGGCATGGACTGACCGGGAGAGGCCACGATGTCACGTTTTTTCAGGCGCAAGAAGTTCTGCAAGTTCACGGCCGACGGCACCGACCAGATTGACTACAAGGACCTGGGGACGCTCAAGGCCTACGTCACGGAAACCGGCAAGATCGTCCCGAGCCGCATCACGGGCACGCGCTCGTTCTACCAGCGCCAGCTCGCGATCGCGATCAAGCGGGCGCGCTACCTCGCGCTCCTGCCGTACACCGACCAGCACTGAGGCCGGAGGGCCGGAGCCCGCCGTCCGACGCGACCCCATGACGGCGCTGCTGCAATGGACGACCGCGAACCCGTTCAGGGCATTCCTGGCGGCCGGGCTCGCCGCGCTCGTTTCGCTCATCGCGCTGCCCATGGCCGCATGGCTGCCGGCGGGCGTCGTCGTCCTCAGCCTGCTTGCGGGAGGTCCGCCGTTCGCGGTGGCTGCGGGAGCGGGCGCTGCCATCGCGCTCGTCTGGGCTTTCGCACCCTCGTTCGGCCCCGGACCTGCATTCCTCATCGCGATGGCGGCGCTCCTGCCGTCGCTGCTCGCTGCCGCGGCACTCGAGAAGAGCCGCAGCCTCAGCTTCGTGTTCCAGGCGCTGACGGTGGCTTCGTGCCTACTGGTGCTGGCGATCCACGGCCTGCTCGGCGACCCCGTGCGCGCGCTCGCTCCGGTCATCGAGAAGCTCGAGCCGATGCTGCAGCGCACGGCCGAGACGCTGTCGCAGATGGGCATCGAGAGCTCGCCCGAGCAGATCGGGCAGGCGACGGCACGCGTCGCCTGGGCGACGCTCGGCTGGATGGTCCTCCTGCACGCCTTTCTCGCGCAATGCGCGGGACTCTGGGCCTTCAGCCGGACGCGCGAGCCGGGAGTGTTCGGGCGCGAGTTCCGTCGGCTCAGGCTCGGAAACTTCATCGCCTGCCTGCTGGTGGCGGCATTCCTCGCGAGCTTCGTCGCGAACCGCGTGGCCGGCACGGGCTGGCAGGCCGTCGACGACGTGTTGTTCGTCCTGGCGGCCGCTTTCCTGGTGCAGGCGCTCGCGGTGGTGCATGGGCTGCGCGAGCTGCAGGTGATCGGCATCGTGCCGGTCGTCCTTGCCTACGTCGCCGTGTTATTGGTGCCGATGGCCCTCGTGGGCATCGGATTCGCGGACACGTGGGTCCGCTTTCGCGAGCGCTTCGCGCCGCGTCAAGGAGTGTAAGTCGATGGAAGTCATCCTGTTACAGAAGATCGCGAACCTGGGCAACATCGGCGATCGCGTGAAGGTCAAGCCCGGTTTTGGCCGCAACTACCTGCTGCCGGGCGGCAAGGCGACGATCGCGACGCCGGAGAACGTAGCCAGGTTCGAGAGCCGGCGCGCCGAGCTCGAAGCGCAGGCGGCCAAGGAGCTCACCTCGGCGCAGCAGCGAGCCGCGGCCCTCGAGGGATTCGCGCTCACGATCCCGGCCAAGGCGGGCAGCGAAGGCAAGCTGTTCGGGTCAATCGGCACGGCCGACATCGCCGAGGCCTGCGCCAAGGCCGGTCACGCCATCGAGCGCGCCGAAGTGCGCCTGCCAGGCGGTCCGATCCGGATGGTCGGCGAGCACGTCATTTCGCTGCACCTGCACAGCGACGTCGACATCCCGGTGACGCTCACGATCGTCGCCGAAGAGTAAGCTGGCGGGCGATGGTCGCCATCCTCCGCCAGGACGAGATCCGCACGCCGCCCCATTCGGTCGAGGCGGAGCAGGCCGTGCTCGGCGGCCTGATGCTGGATCCCAATGCCTGGGACGCGGTCGCCGACATCGTCGGTGCGGCGGACTTCTACCGCCGCGACCATCGCCTGATCTTCGAGGCGATCGTCGAGGTCGCGGAGACGCGCGGGTCCTCTGACGCCGTGACGATCTCCGAGCACCTCGAGCGCAAGGGCCGCCTGGAGGAGATCGGCGGGCTCGCCTATCTCGGCACCATTGCGCGCGACACGCCCTCGGCGGCGAACGTGCGCGCCTATGCCGAGATCATCCGCGAGCGCTCGATTCTGCGCCAGCTGGTGTCGGCCGGCGCCGAGATCGCGGCCTCTGCGACCGACGGGCGCGGCCGCGCCGCGCACGAGCTCGTGGACGAGGCCGAGCGGCGCGTGTTCGAGATCGCGGAGCGCGGCAGCCGCGGCCGTTCGGGATTCGTCGCGGTGCGCGACATCCTGCCGCAGACCATCGACCGCCTCGACACGCTGCACCAGAACCCGGGAGAAGTGCGCGGCGTCCCGACCGGGTTCACCCAGCTCGACCGAAAGACCACCGGCTTGCAGCCTGGCGACCTGATCGTCATCGCGGGCCGCCCGTCCATGGGCAAGACGACGCTGGCCATGAACATCGCCGAGAACGCTGCCATTGCGAAGGGCGTTCCGGCGGCGATCTTCTCGATGGAAATGTCCTCGGAACAGCTGGTGAACCGGCTGATATCGTCGCTCGGGCGCGTGAACCAGACCCACCTTCGCACCGGCCAGTTCACGGACGAGGACTGGTCGCGAATCCAGAGCGCGATGTCGCAACTGTCGGGCGCGCCGATCTTCGTCGACGAGTCGCCCGCGCTCACGCCGACGGAAGTCCGCGCGCGGGCGAGGCGACTCAAGCGCGAACACGACATCGGGCTCATCGTCGTGGACTACCTGCAGCTCATGCAGGTCAGCGGAACGAAGGAGAACCGCGCCACCGAGATCTCCGAGATCTCTCGCGGGCTCAAGGCGCTCGCGAAGGAGCTGAAGGTGCCAGTCGTCGCGCTCTCGCAGCTCAACCGCGCGGTCGAGCAGCGCACCGACAAGAGGCCGGTGATGTCGGACCTGCGCGAGTCGGGCGCGATCGAGCAGGACAGCGACCTGATCCTCCTGATCTACCGGGAGGAGGTTTACGACCAGAACACGACCCGCCGCGGCATCGCCGACATCATCATCGCGAAGCAACGCAACGGCCCCATCGGCGAGGTGCAGCTGACCTTCCTCGGCGAGTACACGCGCTTCGAGAACCTGGTCGCCGAGACCTATGGCGAGGGCGCTTTCTGAACGCTTGCTTGCGCGCCGTGATCGACACGGCTGCGCTCAGGCACAACCTCTCGAGAGTCCGCGAGCTGGCACCCGGTTGCCGCGTCATCGCGGTCGTCAAGGCGAATGCCTACGGCCACGGCCTCCTGACCGTCGCGCGGGCGCTCGACGGCGCGGACGCGTTTGCGGTCGCGCGGCTCGAGGAGGCGGTGACGCTGCGCGAGGCGGGCTGCCAGGCGCGCATCGTGCTGCTGGAGGGCTTCGGCGATGCCGCCGAACTCGAGGTCGCGGCGCGCCTTTCGCTCGAGCCGTTCGTTCACGAGCTGTTCCAGGTCGGGCTGCTCGAGACCTGGCGCGGCCCGCAGCAGATCCGGGCCTGGCTCAAGGTGGACACCGGCATGCACCGGCTCGGGTTCGCGGTGAGCGACGTTCCCGCGGCTGCGGCACGGCTCGAGGCTTGCCGGTTCGTCGCGCAGCCCATCGCGCTCGCAACCCATCTGGCCGATGCCGAGTGCGGCGAGGCCGGACGAGCGCGCGCGCAGCTCGCGGCATTCGCCGAGGCGGTCGCGGGCCGCGCGGGCGAGCGCAGCATCGCGAATTCCGCCGGGCTCATCGCATGGCCCGAGGCGCGCGGGGACTGGGTGCGGCCGGGCATCATGCTCTACGGCATCTCGCCATTCGCGGATCGCACGGGCGGCGAGCTCGGTCTTCGGCCCGCGATGACATTCGAAACCCGCGTCATCGCACTCAAGGACGTCGCCGCCGGGGAGCGCGTCGGCTATGGCGGGACCTGGGTCGCGGAACGCCCGTCGCGCATCGCGGTCGCCGCCGTCGGCTACGGCGACGGCTATCCGCGCAGCGCCCCAAGCGGCACGCCGGTCGCCGTGGGGGGTGCGGCGGCCGTCGTCGCCGGACGGCCGTCGATGGACATGCTCACGATCGACGTCACGGGACGGTCGCGGGTCGAGATCGGCGACCGGGTCGAACTGTGGGGCCGCGAGGTGCCCGTCGAGCGCGTGGCCGCCGCCGCCGGTACCATCGCCTACGAGCTGGCCTGCCGCGTCGGCCGCCGCGTCAGCTTTGCGACGCGCGACGCGTGAAGATCCTCGTCACCGGCTCGTCCGGCCGGATCGGCGGCGCCATCGCCGCGCGGCTCACGCTGCGTCATCAGGTCACGGGTGTCGACCTGCGTGCCGGGCCTCTCACCAGCGAGATCGCGGACGTCGAGGACACTGCCCGGCTGGAGTCGCTTCTGCCAGGCACGGACGCAGTCGTTCACACCGCGTCCCTGCACGTCCCCGACCTCGCGGCCCGCAGCCGCGAGGAATTCCACGCCGTGAACGTCGACGCCACGCGCCGCCTGCTGCAGGCCGCGGGCGCGGCCCGCGTCGGCCGGTTCATCTACACCAGCACGACTTCGCTGTACGGCGACGCCATGCTGCCGGCAAACGGCGCCGCGGCCTGGGTCGACGAGTCGCTGCCACCGCAGCCGCGCGACGTCTACGACGAGACCAAGCTGGCGGCGGAGGAGGCCTGCCGGGACGCGGCGCGCGCCGGCCTCCCCTGCACCAGCCTCAGGATATCGCGCTGTTTTCCGGAGGAGCCGCGCCTCGTCGCGATCTACCGGCTGTACCGCGGAGTCGACGCCGACGACGTGGCGCAGGCGCACGAGCTTGCGCTCGCTGCAGCAGGCGGCGGCTTCGACGTCTACAACGTGTCGGCGCCGTCGCCATTCCGGCGCGACGACTGCAGGCGGCTGTTCGAGGACGCAGCGTCGGTCCTGCTCGAGCGCCATCCCTGGGCCGAGGCGGAGTTCGCGAGCCGCGACTGGCAGTTGCCACCTTCCATCGACCGTGTTTATGTTGTCGACAAGGCGATGGCAGGGCTCGGCTACCGGCCGCAGCATGATTTCGCCGCGCTGTTCAGGCGCCCGGCACGCTGACGGGCACGCAGGAGGATCGAACATGTCGAGTGTCGGCTATCACGAGCCCGTCGGGGAGATGTCGGACGCGACGCGCGACATGCATCGCGCGATCGTCTCGCTGATGGAGGAGCTGGAGGCCATCGACTGGTACCAGCAGCGCGCCGATGCCTGCAAGGACCCGGAACTGCGCGCCATCCTCGAGCACAACCGCGACGAGGAAAAGGAGCACGCGGCCATGGTGCTGGAATGGATCCGCCGCCGCGACGCGGTCTTCTCCAAGGAGCTGAAGGACTATCTCTTCACCACGAAGCCGATCAGGGACGACGGGCACGACTGAGCCGCGCGGCGAGGCCGCGATGTGGAAGGCATTCCTGTTCGGCGTGATCGTGGCGGGCGCCATCGGGCCCATTGCGCTGCTGATCTTCGGCACCGGCGCCCGGCAGGGACTCGCGGCCGGCGCGTTCGCCGGTCTCGGCGCGGCGCTCGCCGACCTCGTCTACGCACTCGCGGCGTTTTCGGCGGGCGCGCTCCTGCTGCCATTCCTCGCCGGACACGAGCAGCCGATCCGGATCGGCTGCGCCTTGCTCCTGGTCGGGCTCGGCGCCTGGTTGCTCGTCGCCCAGGTGAAGGGAAGCGGGGCGCCGGCCGTGCCGGTTCCCGCCTCGCGTTCCTTCCTGCCGACTTTCCTGCTCACGGTCGTGAACCCGATGACGCTCGTGATGTTCGCGGGCGTCGTGCCGCAGCTGCCGGTCGCCGGCTCGCTGGCGCGGGCGGCCGGGCTCGCCTTCGCGCTGGCCGCGGGCAGCGCATTGGTGAACGTGGCGCTCGGGGGATGTGGCGCCGTGATCGGCCGGGCGCTGCCGGGGGAGCGCGGACGGCGCGCCGTCACGTCCGCGGCCGCCGCCGGGATCGTGGCCTTCGGGATCTACGGGTTCGTTTCCGCCTACTAGGAGGGGACAGTCCCCTTTTCCCAAAGCGGAAAAGGTGACAGTCTCCTAGGCTTCGAAGAACCCCATTTTCACGCCGGCGAGCGTCACGACGTCGTTGTCGTGGAGCCTGCGCGCCTGCGGACCGATCGGCTGTCCGTTGACCATCGGGTAGTCGCCGGGCTTGCTGCTCTCCACGTGGACGACGTAGTAACCGTCGGCCCGCCGGCTGATCGCCGCGACCTGCACGCCCGGCCGGCCGAGCGTCGTCAGCGTCTTGGCGAGCTCCAGCTCGCGTCCCGCGAACTGGCCCGACAGGACCTGCAGCTTGGCAGGGCGCGCGGGTGCGCCTTTCTCCGCCGCCGCCGCGGCAGCCGGGGAGGCCGATGGACTTGCCGTCGCGGCTTGTGCCGGCGCGACCGAATCGGTCGCCGCCCTGAGCCGCGCCTCGTTGACCTGGCCCGGCTGGATCACGAGCGTGCGCTCGAACTCGTCCTGCTCGGAGCTTTCGACCTGGCTGTCCACGAACCGCAGGTGGTGGTGGCCGATGGTGATCACGTCGCCGTGCGTCAGGGCGTGCTTCTTGATCAGCTTGCCGTTGACGTACGTGCCGTTCGTGCTGTTGAGGTCCTCGAGGAAGGAATCGTTCAGGATGTTGATGATCAGCCCGTGATGCCCGCTGACGGCCGCATTGTCGATGCGTACGTCGTTGTCCGGCAGCCGGCCGACCGTGTACCGCTCCTTGGTCATGTTGTATTCAGCCAGGACCGAGCCGTCGAGACTCAAGATAAGGCGCGCCATCGTCTCCCTCGCTGCCTGTTATCCGAACCAGGCCAATATTCTGTCAAGTATGCCCCGCCGGGCGGGGAAAAGTTCGACCACCTGTGCCAGCACGACCGAGATGTTGTCCCGGCCGCCGCTGTCATTGGCAAGCTGTACGAGCTGCCTTGCGACGGTATCAAGATTACCGCCGAACGTACTGATTGTTAAGTGAATATCTTCGTCTTCTACCATGTCCGTCAAGCCGTCGGAACACAGCACCAGCCAGTCCCCGGCCTCGATCGGCAGCTCATGAACTTCGACCTCGACGGTCTGCTCGACGCCGAGAGCCCGCGTCACGTAGTTCTTGTTCGTCGCCCGCTGGGCTTCCTCGGCCGAGTAGAAACCGCGGTCGACGAGTTCCTGGAGCAGCGAGTGATCCATGGTGAGCTGCTCGAACGTGTCCTTGCGCAGGCGGTACATCCGGGAGTCGCCGACGTGGGCCACGGTGATGCGATTGTCGTGCAGCAGTGCGGCGACCACCGTGGTGCCCATGCCCTCGCACTGGGTCTGCGACTTCGAGGTCTGGTGGATGATCTTGTTCGCACGGGCGATGGCGTCGCGCAGGATGATGCTCGGGCGGTGCAGCCCGGTCGCCTTGTCGTTGCCGTCGAGCTCCTGTGCCACGAAGGACTCGCGCACCAGGTTCGTGATGGTCTTGACCGCGATGCCGCTTGCGACCTCGCCCGCGTTGTAGCCGCCCATGCCATCGGCGAGGACGAACAGGCCGATGTCGCCGTCGAGCGCGATCGAGTCCTCGTTGTGCTCGCGCACCTTGCCCGTGTCGGTGAGCCCGACCGCCTGGACGCGGCTCCTGAGGGATACGTAGCGGCCCATCAGCGCAGCGCCGGATCGATTTCGCGCGCGCAGTCGCGCAGCGCCTGCGCCATCTCGGCGCCATTCCGGTAGCGGGCTTCCGGCTCCTTCTCGAGGGAACGGTCGACGATCGCGCCGAGGGCCGCCGGCAGGTCGGGACGCACGACCCGCAGTGGCGGGTGTGGTTCGCCGGAGATCTTCTGCATGAGTCCCGGAATCGAGTCCGAGCGGAACGGCAGCATGCCGGTCAGGAGCTGGAACAGCGTGACACCGAGCGAGAAGAGGTCCGACTGCGGGGTCACCGGCCGGGCGTCGAGCTGCTCGGGCGCCATGTATGACGGGCTGCCCAGGATTACGCCCGTTCGCGTCGCCCGGCTGTTCTCGAGCCGCGCCACGCCGAAATCCATGACCCGCACGCGGCGGTTCTTCTGGTCGAAGACGATGTTGGCCGGCTTGATGTCGCGGTGGATGACGCCGCGCTGGTGCGCGAAGTACAGGGCGTCGGCCACCCGCGCGCACATCTCGCACACCAGCCGCGGCGGCAGCATGCGGCCTTCGGTGGCGTGCGTCGCGAGGTTGACGCCCTCGACATACTCCATCGCCATGTAGACCTGGCCCTCGTGCTCGCCGGCCTCGCGGATCTCGACGATGTCCGGGTGGGCGAGGGAGCCTGCGGCCTCGGCCTCGCGCAACAGGCGCAGCTTCGCCTCGTCGAGCAGGTCTTCCGGCCAGTCTTCGGCGAGCGACAGCAGCTTCAGGGCGACGACGGCGTTCGTGCGCTCGTCGACGGCACGGTACACCGTCGCGGTGGCGCCACGGCCGAGCTGCTGCTGGAGGCGATAGCAGTGAAAGAGCTGGCCAGGGCGGAATTGGGCGCCGCGCGAACCGGGATTCGGGGACGCCTGCGACGCCACGGGAGGCTTTGCGGCGACCGCAACCGACAGCGGCTTGCCGATGCGCGGCGTCTCATCTCCTGATTTCTTGCCGGAACCGCCGGCAAGACCTCGCAGCCATCCGCCGCGACTGGAATCGTCAGCCATGCGAGGACCGGTCCGTTTCCACCCTGACCGACGGATCATAAACGGGCGTCGCGCGCGCCGATACAGGGACAGGCCGGTATTTCAATCGCTTATCGCCGAAACCGCGACCTGCACCGCAATCCTCCGTAGGCCGGCCGGGCGCATTTCGCATGCTAGATTGTTCCCATGGCCAAGCCGCGCACGGTATTCGTCTGTTCATCCTGCGGCGCCGATGCGCCCCGGTGGAGCGGCCAGTGCCCGTCCTGCGGCGAATGGAACACGCTTGCCCCGTTTGCGGAGGCGCGTGTGCGCGGCGGCGGCCGCAGGGACTCGCCGGGAGGCGAGCGTCCGGCGGTCGTCGCGCAACTCGTGACGGAGCCGGAGACGCGCATGGCCACGGGTTTCACTGAATTTGATCGCGTCCTCGGCGGCGGGCTCGTGCCGGGTTCGGTGACGCTGATCGGCGGCGAGCCGGGCATCGGCAAGTCGACGCTGCTCCTGCAATGCGCCGCCGGGCTCGCAGGCGAACGGGCCGTGCTGTATGCGACCGGCGAGGAATCCGTGCGGCAGGTGGCCGAGCGCGCGCGCCGGCTGGGTGTCGGGAACGCCGGGCTCAAGCTCGTCGCCGAGACCGCGCTCGAGCGCATCCTGGCCGCCGCGGCCGAGACCGGCGCAACAGTCCTCGTGATCGACTCGATACAGACGATGTCGGTCGCGGACGTGGACGCGGCGCCCGGCGCGGTGACGCAGTTGCGCGAGTCGACGGCGAGCCTCGTGCGCCATGCCAAGTCGACGGGCACCTCGGTGCTCCTGATCGGGCACGTGACGCGCGAAGGGGTGATCGCGGGCCCTCGCGTGCTCGAGCACATGGTCGACACGGTGCTCTACTTCGAGAGCGATTCCGGCAGCCGCTTCCGGGTGATCCGCGCGGTCAAGAACCGCTTCGGCGCGGCCAACGAGATCGGCGTGTTCGCCATGGAAGAGCGGGGCCTGCGCGAAGTGCGCAACCCCTCCGCGATCTTCCTCGCGCGCGGCCAGGATCCCGTGCCCGGTTCCGCGGTCACCGTCGCGCGCGAAGGCACGCGGCAGATGCTGATCGAGGTGCAGGGCCTCGTCGATGCGAGCCCGCTCGCGAACCCGCGCCGGGTCGCGGTCGGCTTCGAGGCGAACCGGGTGGCCTTGCTCCTCGCCGTGCTGCATCGGCACGCGGGCGTCGCGCTCCACGCGCAGGACGTGTTCGTCAACGTCGTCGGCGGCGTCAGGCTCGCCGAGACGGCTGCCGACCTTGCGGTCGTCGCGGCGCTCCTGTCGAGCCTGAACGGCCGGGCGCTGGCCCAGGACCTCGTGGTGTTCGGCGAGCTCGGCCTGACGGGCGAGATCCGCCCGGTACCCTACGGCGAGGAACGGCTGCGCGAAGCGGCAAAGCACGGCTTCCGGCGCGCGATCGTGCCGCTCGCCAACGTGCCGCGGCAGGAGCCGGAAGGCATCGCCGTCAAGGGTTGCGCAAAGGTCACGGACGCCATCGACGCGCTCGGCTGAGTTCAGGTCTCCCCGGGACGGATCGAGAGGCGCGCGGTGCGCACCGCGTTGCCGGCAACCTGCAGCACCTCGATCGACACCGCGCCGACGCGCAGCATGGCGCCGGGCTCGGGTATCGCCTCGAGTTCCTCGACGATGAGTCCCGAAAGGGTGCGCGGCCCGTCGAGCGGCAGGTCGGCACCCAGGCGCCGGTTGACCTCGCGCAGGGACAGGCCACCCGGGACGACATGGCTGCCGTCGACGCGCGCGTCGATGCCCCCGAGCGGCGGCTCGGCCTGGGTGGTGAACTCGCCGACGACCTCCTCGAGGATGTCCTCGAGCGTCACGAGGCCCTGCAGGTCGCCGTACTCGTCCACGACGAAGGCGATGCGGCGGCGCAGGCGCCGGAAGCGCAGCAACTGCTCGTAGAGCGTCGTGCCCTCCGGCGTGAACAACGCCTCGCGGCGCGTCGCGATCTCCTTGAGCCGCTCGCGGGTGAGGCTGCCGGAGGCGAGCTCGTTGGCGACGAGGCGCATGTGGACGATGCCGTGCACGCGATCGAGGTCGCCGTCGAAGAGCGGCATGCGCGTGTGCGCGGTCTCGCGCAGGCGGCGGCTGATCTCGTCCCAGTCTGCAGCAATGTCGATGGCGTCGATCTCGCTGCGCGGCACCATCACGTCCTCGACCCGGCGCCGCTCGAGCCCGAGCAGCGCTTCCACCATCCCCTGCCGCTCGGCCGGTTCCGCGACCAGCGCGTCCGCGAGCTCGAGCGCCGCGTCGCCCGCGTCGCGAAAGTCAGTGGCCCCGTCGCGGCTCGGCAGCGCGAGGAAGCAGGGCGCAACGAGCCATGCGACCGGCCGGGCGGCGATGCGGCGCAGCGCGCCTTCCCGGCGCAGCCAGCCGAGCGCACCGAGGAGGACCAGCAACGCGAGGCCGCCGGCGACCACGAGCGCGAGATCGAACCGCGCCGCGGGCGGCGCGAGCGCAATGCAGGCGACGAGCGCGGCGATCACGAGGGTGCGCAGCAGCACGGCTCCGAGGCGGGTGCGTCGGGGCTCGTCGGCCATGCGTCGCGAGAGGCGCCGTATCCACGGTTCCGCAAGCGAGGCGGGCGCCGCCCGGCGCGTGCGCAAGGCCGGCATCGCCGCCTCGATCAGGCCGGCGAGCACGAGCAGCGCGAGCACCATTGCGAGTAGCAGGTCGCTATCCCCAATGCCGGCCGAGCACGATCTCCAGCACGAACTTGCTGCCGAAATACGCGACGGCGAGTACCACGAACCCGGCGATCGTGTAGCGCGCCGCCTTGCGCCCGCGCCAGCCGAACCGCCAACGCCCGACCAGCAGGCAGGCAAAGATCGCCCACGCGACGAGCGCGAGCACCGTCTTGTGCACCAGGTGCTGGGCGAACAGGTCGGTGACGAAGAGGAGGCCGGCGAGGATCGCGACGGTAAGTGCGGCCGTGCCGGTGCCGATCACCGAGAAGAGCGCGCGCTCGAGGCTCTCGACCGGAGGCAGCGTCGCAAGCCAGCCGCCCGTGCGGCCGCCGCGCAAGGCCGAATCCTGGAGCGCGAGCAGGACGACGAGGACCGCGGCGATCGTGAACATGCCCGCGGAGCCCATCGCGAGCACCACGTGCACGGCGAGCGGCCAGCCTTGGTGCGCATTCTCCGGTGGCGCCGGCATGCTGCCGGTGCCCGCCGCGAGCATCGCTGCGAGACCGAGGCAAACGGCTGCGACCGTGCGAAAGCGCGGCGCGAACGCAGCGCACAGCCCTCCCGCGCCGATGGCGAGGCCCATGACCGACGCGCTGTCCGCGAGGCCGAGCGCGAGGCCCCCCGCGGGCCCCAGCGTGTCGACGAGCCACGCGGCATGGGCGGCGAGCGCCGCTGCGGCAAGGTAGAGCGCGGGCTCACGGAAGGAAGCGCGCGGTACTTCGCGCCGCGCCGCGTGCCAGGCGGCGGCTGCGGCAACCAGATAGAGCAAGACGACGAGAAATCCGCTCAACGAAGACGACTCCCCGGATGCGCAGATTCATTGTACAGGCGCGAAGCGCCGGCTTCCCTGCCGTCCTATAATCCGCGGCCAGATGTTCGACACGCTCGCCGACAGGCTCGGCAAGGCCGTGGACGCGCTCCGCGGGCGCGGCCGCCTGACCGAGGAAAACATCGCCGATACGCTGCGCCAGGTGCGCATGGCGCTGCTCGAGGCGGACGTCGCCGTGCCCGTGGTGAAGGCGTTCACCGAGGCCGCGCGCGCGCGCGCAGTCGGCACCGAGGTGATGCGAAGCCTCACGCCGGGGCAGGCCTTCATCGGCGTGATCCACGAGGAGCTGACGCGCGTCATGGGCGAGCCGGGCCGCGGGCTCAACCTGCACGCGACGCCTCCAGTCGTGGTGTTGCTCGCAGGACTGCAGGGCGCCGGCAAGACGACGACGGCCGCGAAGCTTGCGCGCCACCTGATCGAGAGGCACAAGCGCAAGGTGCTCCTCGCGAGCACGGACGTGTACCGACCGGCGGCGATGACGCAGCTCGAGCGGCTCGCGGAGCAGGTCGGCGCGGCCTGCTTCGCGCCGCCCACGGGCGCGGCGCCTGTCGCGATCGCCGAGTCCGCGGTCGATCATGCGCGCCGCCACCAGCATGACGTCGTGATCGTCGACACGGCCGGCCGCCTCCACGTCGACGAGGCGATGATGAGCGAAGTGCAGGCAATCGACCGCGCCGTCAGCGCCACCGAACGCCTGTTCGTGGTGGACAGCATGGCGGGGCAGGATGCCGTGCGCGCGGCACAGAGCTTCAATGCGGCGCTCGACCTGACCGGCGTCGTGCTCACCAAGGCGGACGGCGATGCACGCGGCGGCGCTGCGCTTTCGGTCCGGCAGGTGACGGGAAAGCCGATCCTGTTCGTCGGCGTCGGCGAGAAGACGGATGCGCTCGAGCCCTTCCACCCGGAGCGCATCGCCTCGCGCATCCTCGGCATGGGCGACGTCGTCTCCCTGATCGAGCAGGTCCGGGACACGGCGGACCAGGAGAAGGCGGGGAAGCTCGCCGCCAAGCTGGCCAAGGGCAAGGGTTTCGACTTCACGGACCTGCGCGAGCAGCTCGCCGAGTTCAACCGCATGGGCGGCATTCAGGCGCTCGCCTCGAAACTGCCGAACCAGGCGCTGCCGCCCGGGGCGCTCGCCCAGGTCGACGACCGCATGATCCGCCGCCAGCTTGGCATCATCGACGCCATGACCCCGGGTGAGCGACGCCGCCCGGCCATCATTGCCGCGTCCCGCAAGCGGCGGATCGCCGCCGGGGCGGGCGTCCAGGTCCAGGAAGTGAACCGCCTCCTCAAGCAATTCATGCAGATGGAAAAAGTCATGAAGAAGATGCGGGGCGGCGGGCTCGCCAAAATGATGCGCAGCCTCAAGGGCTCGTTTCCGGCCGGACTCGGCCCGCGCTAGGGCCGGGCCGCCATCCCCGAGGCTAAGCCTTTCATTCAACGGGTGATTTGAGTAGAATGCGCGGCTCTTTTGACGGGGCCTTGAACGTCCCATGCGCTGACGCAGCGAGGCTGCGAGGAATTCAATCGATGGTCACGATCCGACTGACGCGCCGCGGCGGCAAGAACTCGCCTTTCTATCACGTCGTCGTCACCGACAGCCGCAAGCGGCAGGGCGGCACCGTGCTCGAACAGGTGGGGTATTTCAACCCGGTCGCGCGCGGCAAGGACAAGAAGCTCGAGCTCGACCTGGCGCGCATCACGCACTGGACGGGTACGGGCGCGACGATGTCCGATCGCGTGCGCACGCTCGTATCCGCCGCGAGGAAGCAGGCGGCCTGAAGGCGGCCGCCCGCGCGATTCCGGTGACGCGGGTCGTGCTCGGTCGCATCACCGGGCCGTTCGGCGTCCGGGGCTGGGTCAAAGTCATCTCGTTCACGGATCCCCCGGGCCAGTTCCTCGAGTTTGCGCGCTGGCACGGGGACGCGCCGGGACGCGCGACGCGCGAACTCCGCCTTGCGGAAGGCAAGGCCCACGGCAGAGGCTGGGTCGTGCGGCTCGAAGGAATCGATGATCGCGACGCGGCGATCGCACTCGGCAAGCCCGAGTTGTGGGTGGAGCGAGAAGAGCTGCCGGCCCTGAAGGCCGGCGAGCACTACCGGCAGGACCTCGTCGGGTTCGAGGTGGTGAACCTCGCGGGTGAACCGCTCGGCCGCGTGGACGGTTTCATCGACCTGCCGGCGAACGCCGTGATGGTCGTGGCCGGTGAGCGCGAACGCTGGCTGCCTGCCGGGCCGGGCCAGTTGCTGCGGGTGGATACGGAGCGAAAGCGCGTCACGGTCGATTGGGACCCGGAGTTCTGACCGATGCGCATCGAGATCGTGACCCTCTTCCCGCCGCTGGTGGAGGCGGGGCTCGCGGCCGGCGTGCTCGGGCGCGCGGTGACGAAAGGGCGGGTCCGGATCGGGTTCGAGAATCCGCGCAGTCACGCGGAGGATGCGCACCGGACCGTGGACGACCGGCCTTTTGGCGGGGGCCCCGGCATGGTGCTGAAGGCGGAACCGCTCGCGCGGGCGGTCGCCGCGGTGAAAGTACGCCTGCCGGCGAACGCGCCAGTGATCGGCCTGTCGGCCCAGGGCCGGCTGTTCGACCAGGCGGCGGCCCGCAGGCTCTCGGGCCTGCAGGGTTTCGCCCTCGTGGCCGGGCGCTATGAGGGCATCGACCAGCGGGTGACCGACGCGCTGGTCGACGAGGAATTGTCGATCGGCGACTATGTGCTTTCGGGCGGCGAGTTTCCGGCGCTCATCGTCATCGACGCGGTGGCGCGGCTCCTGCCAGGCGTACTGGGCGATGAGGCGTCGGCATTGGAGGACTCGTTCGGCGAAGGCCTGCTCGACTGGCCGCACTACACGCGGCCAGAAGTGTGGGACGGCCGGCCGGTTCCGCCGGTGCTGCTGGGCGGCAACCATGCCGCCATACGGCGCTGGCGGTTGATGCAGGCGCTCGGGCGCACGTGGCAGCGGCGGCCCGACCTCCTGGCCCGGCGCGGGCTGACGCCGGACGAGCAGTCGCTGCTCGAGGAATATTGCAGTACGGCGGGTGTCGACCCGCCGCGTGGCACGGGTTGAAGGCATGGGGACAGAGTCATGAACAAGCTGATGCAGGAATTGGAATCGCGCTCGATGAAGCGCAAGCTGCCGGACTTCGGTCCCGGCGACACCGTCGTCGTGCAGGTCAAGGTGCGCGAGGGCGACCGTGAGCGCGTGCAAGCCTACGAGGGCGTCGTGATCGCGTGCAAGAACCGGGGCCTTAACAGCTCGTTCACGGTACGCAAGGTGTCGCACGGCGAGGGCGTCGAGCGCGTGTTCCAGACGCACAGCCCGTCGATCGCGGAGATCGAGGTCAAGCGTCGCGGCAAGGTCCGCCGCGCCAAGCTCTATTTCCTCCGCGACCGCTCCGGCAAGTCCGCGCGCATCGAGGAAAAGCTGGGCTAGGGCAGAGCTGCCCTAGAAGCACATGCCCGTGCTCCACTCGCTCTGGTCCGTCGTCAAGGGCGTCTGGTTCGCCCTCGACGGGCTGCGCAAGGTCCTGCATCTCGTCCTGCTGCTCGTGCTGTTCGGGCTGCTCATCGCGGCCAGCCAGTCCGAATTGCCGTACGTCCCGGATCGCGCGGCGCTCGTGCTGGCGCCGGAGGGACAACTGGTCGAAGAACTGTCCGGCGACCCGCTCGACCGTGCGCTGTCACGGGCGAGCGGCCAGTTCCACGCGGAAACCCGCATACGCGACCTCGTGGACGTCGTCGACCTCGCGCGCGACGACGACCGCATCCAGGCCCTCGTTCTCGACCTCGAGGGCCTCGACGCCGCGGGCCTGCCGATGCTGCAGGATCTCGGCCAGTCCATCCGCTGGTTCCGCGAGAGCGGCAAGAAGGTCTACGCCTACGCCGAGTCCTACTCGCAGCGCCAGTACTACCTCGCCGCCCAGGCCGACGAGGTCTACCTCGACCCGATGGGCTACATCCTGATCGAGGGCTATGGTTACTTCCGCACCTATTTCCGCGGCACCCTCGACAAGCTGGCCGTGGACATCAACGTGTTCAAGGCGGGCAGTCACAAGTCGGCCCCGGAAGAGTGGACTCGCGCGGACATGTCGCCCGAGGATCGCTCGGACGCAGAGGTCTGGGTCGGCGCGCTCTGGGACGCGTACAAGGCCG
Source organism: uncultured Gammaproteobacteria bacterium (assembly GCA_963728615.1). Classification (GTDB taxonomy): domain Bacteria; phylum Pseudomonadota; class Gammaproteobacteria; order Steroidobacterales; family Steroidobacteraceae; genus SCUD01. The sequence goes on along the minus strand of CAVSKQ010000003.1, from coordinate 114,443 downwards.
ACGTCGGTGCCGCGCGGAACCTCGATCCAGAGCTGATCCAGGCCTATGCCGACGAGGCGGCGGCCGGGATCCGGGCGACCGGCGGCGACATCGCACAGTACGCGCTGACGCGCGGCCTGGTGGACGGGCTCAAGACGCGCCAGGAATTCGAGGCGATCATCGCGGAGGTCGCCGGAGAGGACGAGGAGAACGGATTCTCCGCGATCGAATGGGGCGGATACCTGCCGTACGTGCGCTCGGAAGATGCGCTTCACGGCGATGGCGACGAGACTGTGGGCGTCGTCGTGGCCTCCGGCGAAATCCTCGACGGCGAACGCGCACCGGGCCTCATCGGCGGCGATTCGCTGGCGAAAGTCCTGCGCGACGCGCGCCACGACGAGGACATCGCCGCCGTCGTCCTCAGGATCGACAGCCCGGGCGGCAGTATCATGGCCTCCGAGGTGATCCGTCGCGAGATTGCGGCGCTCAAGTCGGCCGGCAAGCCCGTCGTCGCCTCGATGAGCTCGGTCGCGGCTTCGGGTGGCTACTACATCGCGATGGACGCCGACCGCATCCTGGCTGCGCCGACGACGATCACGGGGTCGATCGGCGTGTTTGCCGTGCTTCCGACCTTCCAGCGCACGCTCGACAAGATCGGCATCACCAACGACGGGTTCGGGACCACGCGGCTGGCCGGGCAGACCGACCTCGACCGCGGCCTCGGGCCGGAGGCGAAGGAGATCCTGCAGGCGTCGGTCGAGCGCCACTACCGCACGTTCGTCGAGGGCGTCGCGACGGCACGCAAGCGCCGCCCGCAGGAAATCGACAGCCTCGCGCAGGGTCGCGTGTGGACCGGCGCGGACGCGAAGGCCGCAGGCATCGTGGACGACCTCGGCGGGGTCGATGACGCCATCGCCGCGGCGGCGGGGCTCGCCGGCCTCGACGATGACGAGTACGGCGTGCGCTGGATCGAGCAGGAGCACACCTGGCGCGACGCGCTCGCGTGGCGCCTGCGTGGAGGTGCTGCCTGGGTGATCGACGCCGTCCTGCCGCGCCGCGAGACGCTGCCACAGGTCGGGTTCGCGCTCGAGCGCGCACGGGCCCTGCTCGCGCTTGCCGCGGAGGGGCGGCCGGTTTACCTCTGCAGTTGCCGCGTGGAATAGGAGGGGACGGTCACCTTTGCCGCTAAGCCGGCAAAGGTGACCGTCCCCAGTCGAGGATCACCTTTCCCGACTGCCCGCCGCCCATCGTCTCGAAGGCGCGGGCGTAGTCGGAGGCGGGGAAACGGTGCGTGATGACGCCGCTCACGTCGAGCCCGCTCTGCAGCATCGCCGCCATCTTGTACCAGGTCTCGAACATCTCGCGCCCGTAGATGCCCTGGATCACGAGACCCTTGAAGATCACCTGGTTCCAGTCGATCGCGACCTCGCCGGGCGGGATGCCGAGCATGGCGATGCTGCCGCCATGGTGCATCACGCGCAGCATGTCGCGGAACGCCGAGGCATTGCCCGACATCTCGAGGCCGACGTCGAAGCCTTCCTCCATGCCGAGCTCGCGCATCGCATCGTCGATGCTGTCGGTCTTCACGTTGAGCGCGCGCGTTGCCCCCATGCGGCGCGCGAGGTCAAGACGGTAGTCGTTGACGTCCGTGATCACGACGTGACGCGCGCCAATGAAGCGCGCGATGGCGACCGCCATGATGCCGATCGGCCCCGCCCCGGTGATCAGCACGTCCTCGCCGACCATGTTGAACGACAGCGCAGCGTGTGTCGCGTTGCCGAGCGGGTCGAGTATCGAGGCGATCTCGTCGGAGATGGCCGCCGGCAGGCGGAACACGTTCGACGCCGGCAGCACCATGTACTCCGCGAAGCAACCCGGCCGGTTCACGCCGACACCCTGCGTGTTGCGGCACAGGTGGCGGCGGCCGGCGCGGCAATTGCGGCAGTGGCCGCAGGTGATGTGTCCCTCGCCGGAGACGCGGTCGCCGATCGCAAGCCCGCGCACCTCGCTGCCCATGGCGACGATCTCGCCGCAGTACTCGTGGCCGACCTGCATCGGCACCGGGATCGTGCGCTGCGCCCAGGCGTCCCACTGCCAGATGTGGATGTCGGTGCCGCAGATCGCGGTCTTGCGCATGCGGATCAACACGTCGTTCGGCCCCGGCTCGGGTTTCGGTAGCTCGTCGAGCCAGATCCCGGGTTCCGGTCGAGACTTGATCAGCGCCTGCATGATTCTCTCACTTGCCGATCACGCCGAGCTCCCGCCCGGCCTGGACAAAAGCCTTCGCCGCCGTCTCGAGCATCGCGCGCGTGTGGCTCGCGCACATCTGCGTGCGGATGCGCGCCTTGCCCATCGGCACGACCGGGAACGAGAAGCCGATGGCATACACGCCGAGCTCGAGCAGGCGGTCCGCCATGCGAACGGCGAGCGCGGCGTCGCCGATCATGACCGGGATGATCGGATGCTCGCCGGGCAGCAGCCGGAATTCCGCGGCCGCGAGCTGCGCCCTGAACCAGGACGCGTTCGCCGCGAGCTGCTCGCGCGAAGCGGCCGAGGCTTCGAGGAGATCGAGCACCGCGAGCGTCGTCGCGGCGACCACCGGTGCGATGGAGTTCGAGAAAAGGTAGGGCCTGGAGCGCTGGCGGAGCCAGGCGACGATCGGCGCGCGACCGGACACGTAGCCGCCGCTAGCTCCGCCGAGCGCCTTGCCGAGCGTGCCGGTCAGCACGTCGACGCGGCCCATGACGCCGCAGTGCTCATGCGTGCCGCGCCCGCCTCGGCCCATGAACCCGGTCGCGTGCGAGTCGTCGACGACAACCGTAGCGCCGTAGCGGTCGGCGAGGTCGCAGATCCCGGGCAGCGGCGCGATGCTGCCGTCCATCGAGAACACCCCGTCGGTCACGACGAGGCGCGCACGCGCGCCCTCGGCCTCGCGCAGCCGAGCTTCTAGCTGGCCGAGGTCCGCGTTGTCGTAGCGCAGGCGCTTCGCCTTCGACAGCCGGATGCCGTCGATGATGCTCGCGTGGTTGAGCGCATCCGAGATGATCGCATCCTGCTCGCCGGTCAGGGTCTCGAACAGGCCGCCGTTGGCGTCGAAGCAGGACGAGTAGAGGATGGTGTCCTCGGTGCCGAGGAAGGCCGAGAGCCGGCGCTCGAGCTCGCGGTGCACGGTCTGCGTCCCGCAGATGAAGCGCACCGAGGCCATGCCGTAGCCGTAGCGGTCGAGTGCGGCGTGGGCCGCGGACACGATCGGCGGATGATGCGCGAGCCCGAGGTAGTTGTTGGCGCAGAAGTTCAGCACCTCGCGGCCGTCCTCGAGGCGGATCACCGGATCCTGGGGCGAGGCGATGACGCGCTCGCGCTTGAAGAGCCCCGCGCCCGCGAGGTCCGCCGTCTGGGATTCGAGCCGATCGAGCAGGGCCTTGTCCATGAACTCGCTGATCCTCGCCAGCGGCGGATTATACCGGCCGCGAGTTCGGCCCCTCGTATAATCGCTGCCGGGAGGCAGCATGAGTCGAACAGAGCGCGCCGAACCGCCGGGCGCGACGCCAGCGAGCCCGGCCGCGGCGATCGTAGGCTCGCGAGAGGCGCGGCTGTTCATCGCGCTCACCGGGCTCTTCGTCACAAACGCCCTGATCGCCGAGTTCGTCGGCGTCAAGATCTTCGCGCTCGAGGACACGCTCGGCCTCGAGCCCTTCGACTGGGGGCTGTTCGGGAGGAGCGGGTCGCTGTCCTTCACGGCAGGCGTCATGCTCTGGCCCGTCGTCTTCATCATGACCGACGTCATCAACGAGCACTTTGGCGTGCGCGGCGTGCGCCTGATCTCCTGGCTCGCGGTCGCATTCATCGTTTATGCGTTCCTGTTCGCCTATATCGCGATCGGCCTCGCCCCGGCGGGCTGGTGGGTCGAGGTCGGGGCGGATCGCGGCGTCCCCGACATGCAGGCCGCATTCGCGAATATCTTCGGGCAGGGGCTGTGGACGATCGGTGGCTCTGTCGTCGCATTCCTGGTCGGCCAGCTCGTCGACGTCGCCTTGTTTCAGCGCATTCGCGCGGCGACGGGCGAGCGCTGGGTCTGGTTGCGCGCAACCGGCTCGACGGCCGTGTCCCAACTCGTAGACAGCTTCATGGTCCTCTACATCGCCTTCGTGCTCGGCCCGCAGCAGTGGCCGATCCCGCTGTTCCTCGCGGTCGGCACGGTGAACTACGCCTACAAAATGGCGATGGCGATCGCGCTCATCCCGCTCCTGTACCTCGGCCGGCGGCTGATCCGCGCCTACCTCGCGCGGCCACCCGTGAGGGCCGCCTGATGCCGCGGCCGCGCACGCCGGAAGTTTCGGTCGACCTCGTGATAGAGCTCGAGGACCGTCCCGGCCGGCCCATCGTGCTGATCGAGCGCCGTCATCCGCCGCCGGGACACGCGCTGCCGGGCGGCTTCGTGGATGTCGGGGAAACGGTCGAACGGGCGGCGATACGCGAGGCGCGCGAGGAGACAGGCCTCGAGGTCACGCTCGGCGAGCTGCTCGGCGTCTACTCGGACCCTGCGCGCGATCCGCGCGGGCACACGGTGACGATCGTGTACGTGGCGCGCGCCCGCGGCCAGCCCGTCGCCGGCGACGACGCGGCGGACATCTTGGTGACCGATCCCGCCTCGCCGCCGCCGCTCGCCTTCGATCACGCCCGCATCCTCGGCGACTACCTGGTGCGGCGGCGCGCCGGCAGTCGCTAGACACTAGAATTGCAGGATGAGCGACCAACCCGCACCCCGTTTCCTGCGTGCCGACGACGGCGAGTTCGAATCCGATCCCGGCCGGGCCGTCAACCGGCTCTACCTCGCCGATGAGAAGACGGTCGTGTCCGAGCTCCTCGCATTCGTGCGGCTGCCCGACGGCGAACGCGAAGCGATCAGGCAGGACGCCATCGCACTCGTCGTTGCCGCCCGGGCGCGCCGCGAGGGCAAGACGGGCATCGAGTCGTTCCTCCAGCAATACGGCCTCGCCTCGCAGGAGGGCGTCGTGCTGATGTGCCTGGCGGAGGCGCTGCTGCGCATCCCCGACGCGGAGACGGCCGACAAGCTGATCGCCGACAAGATCGCGATCGGCCAGTGGTCGGACTACCTCGGCGAAGCGGATTCGCTGTTCGTGAACGCCTCGACCTGGGGGCTGATGCTGACCGGCAAGCTGGTGCGCGAGTCGGAACTCGAGGTGCGCGACCCGGTGTCGTTCCTGCGCCGCCTCGTCGCGCGGCTCGGCGAACCGGTGGTGCGCACGGCTTTCCGTCACGCGATGCGGATCATGGGCCGCCAGTTCGTGATGGGCCGCAACATCGGCGAGGCGCTCGAGCGCGCTGAAACCGACGAAAGCGCGCGCTACCGTCACACCTACGACATGCTGGGCGAGTCCGCGCTGACCGAGCGAGATGCACTGCGCTATCTCGACGCCTATCGTGCTGCGATCGAGGCGGTCGGGCGCTCTCTTCGCCCGGGCCACGCGCCCGCGGAATGGCCGAGCGTTTCGGTCAAGCTGTCCGCGCTGCACCCGCGCTATGAGTACGGGCGCGCCCGCCAGGTCCTCGGGGAGCTCGGGCCGAGGCTCGAGGCGCTCGCACTCGCGGCCAAGTCCGCGGGAATCGCGCTCACGGTGGACGCGGAGGAGGCGGAGCGGCTCGAGCTCTCGCTGCAGCTTCTCGACCGGCTGCTCGTCGCGCCCGCGCTCGCCGGCTGGGACGGGCTCGGGCTCGCCGTGCAGGCGTATTCCAAGCGCACGCCGGACGTGCTGCGCTACCTGCAGCAGCGCGCCGAGGCGACGTCGCGCGTGCTGAATGTCCGCCTTGTCAAGGGCGCCTACTGGGACAGCGAGATCAAGCGCGCACAGGAGCGCGGGCTGCCCGGCTATCCGGTCTACACGCGCAAGGCCAACACCGACGTCGCCTATCTCGCCTGCGCGCGCATCCTGCTCGAGGGCACACGGCGCATCTATCCGCAGTTCGCGACGCACAACGCGCATACCGCGGCTTCCATCATCCACCTCGCGCGGGCGAACGGGCGCGAGTTCGAGTTCCAGCGGCTGCACGGCATGGGCGAGGAGCTCTATGGCGAGCTCACCGACCCCGCGGGCCGTGGCCTGCCGTGCCGCGTCTATGCGCCGGTCGGCTCGCACGAGGAACTGTTGCCGTACCTGGTGCGCCGCCTGCTCGAGAACGGAGCCAACACCTCGTTCGTGAACCGCATCGTGGACGAATCGCTGCCGGTCGAGGAGGTGGTCGGCGACCCGGTCGCCGACGTCGAGTTGGCGAGCTGCGGTCCTCACCCGCGCATTCCGCTGCCGCGCGGCCTGTTCGGCGCCGCGCGCGCAAATTCCGCGGGCATCAACCTGCCGGACGGCGGCGAGCAGCGCCGCCTCGCCGCCGCCTGCGGCGAAGCGCTCGGGCGAGGGCTTGTCGCGCGCCCGATCATTGGCGGGAAGGAGCGGGATGGCGAGCGCCGCGCCTGCCGCTCGCCGGCGGACCTCGACCGCATCGTCGGCGAGGCCACCGACGCCGACGCCACGCTCGCCGCCGAGGCGATCGAGCTGGCGGCGAACGCCCAGCCCGACTGGGACCGCGTGCCGGTGGCGACGCGCGCGCGATTGCTGCGCGACGCAGCGGACCGCCTCGAGCGCGAATCGGCGCGCTTCGTCGCCATCTGCGTCGCGGAAGCCGGCAAGACGGTCCCAGACTCGATCGCCGAGGTTCGCGAGGCGGTCGACTTCCTGCGCTACTACGCGGCGCGGGCGGAGGAAGATTTCGGGAGGCCGCAGCCGATGCCGGGCCCGACCGGCGAGTCGAACCGGCTGTCACTCCGCGGGCGCGGTGTGTTCGCATGCATCAGCCCCTGGAACTTCCCGCTCGCGATCTTTACCGGCCAGGTCGCCGCGGCGCTCGCCGCGGGCAACGGCGTGATCGCGAAGCCGGCCGAGCAGACCCGGCTGGTCGCCACGGAGATGGTGCGGCTCCTGCACGCGAGCGGCATCCCCGGCGACGTGCTGAACCTCGTTCCGGGGCGCGGCTCGAAGATCGGGCCGGTTCTGACGGGCGATTCGCGCATCGCGGGCGTCGTCTTCACCGGCTCGACCGAGACCGCGCAGCTCATCAACCGCTCGCTGGCGGCCCACGACGGCCCGCTCGCCGCGCTGATCGCGGAGACCGGCGGGCAAAACGCGATGGTCGTCGACAGCTCGGCGCTGCCCGAACAGGTCGTGAACGACGCAGTCACTTCCGCCTTCAACGCCGCCGGCCAGCGCTGCTCGGCACTGCGCGTGCTGTTCGTGCAGGAGGACATTGCGCCTCGGGTGCTCGAGCTGCTCGCGGGCGTCATGGACACGCTCGCGATCGGCGACCCCAGGCTGCTCGCCACCGACGTCGGCCCCGTCATTGACGAGGACGCGTTGGCGACGCTCGACGCGCACGCGCGCGCGGTCGTCGCGGGCAGCCCCTGGCATCACCGTGCCCGGCTGCCGGCCGGCCTCGCGCGCGGGCACTTCTTCGCGCCGCTCGCGGTCGAGATCGACGGCATCTCGCGGCTCGAACGCGAGGTGTTCGGGCCGGTCCTGCACGTGGTGCGGTTTCAGGGGTCCCGGATCGAGGAGGTCGTTGATTCGATCAATGCGAGCGGCTACGGCCTCACGCTCGGGGTGCACACGCGCATCGACAGCGTCGCACGGCGCATCGCGGCGCGCGCGCGAGTCGGCAATGTCTACGTGAACCGGAACATGATCGGCGCGGTGGTGGGCGTGCAGCCTTTTGGCGGCTGTGGGCTTTCTGGAACCGGCCCAAAGGCCGGTGGACCCCACTACCTTCCGCGCTTCGCCACCGAGCAGACTGTCACCATTAACACGGCGGCAGTGGGTGGTAATGCGACGCTGCTGTCGCTTGGCGAGAGTTGAGTAGGGCGGATCGGGGGACCCCTTTCGGGATCGTGCGCGTCATGGATGGCGCGCCCGAAGCCTACATGGATGTATTCATGGCGGTCCCGAAAAGGGTCCCTCGATCCGCCTTGTTCACATCATGCCGGTCTGCAGGCGCGCGGCCTCGGACATCATCGTCTGGTTCCAGGGCGGGTCGAAGACGAGTTCGACGTCGACGGTGCCGATCGTCGGAATGAGCTTCAGCTTGTCGCGCACGTCGGCGACCAGGACTTCGCCCATGCCGCAACCCGGAGCGGTCAGCGTCATCTTGATAGCGATGTCGCGGGTGCCGTCACTGCCGGGCGTGATGCTGCAGTCATAGACGAGGCCGAGGTCGACGATGTTGATCGGGATCTCCGGGTCGAAGCAGGTGCGCAGCTGGTCCCAGACCACACGGTTCACGTCCTCGTCCGACGCGCCGGACGGGAGAGCCGGCGGCTGGATCGGCTCCTTGCCGATCGCGTCTCCGTCGACACCGGCGATGCGGAACAGGTTGCCCTCGACGTAGATCGTGTAGCTGCCGCCGAGCGCCTGCGTAATCGTGCCGACGGTGCCCGGCCGCAACTTCACCTCGACGCCGGCCGGCACGATGACGGCGCGCACGTCGCGGTTGACGACCACCGGTTCCTGGGCCGCGCGGCGCATGGTCACTCCGTCGTCACCAGGTCGCCCCCGCCCGCGAGCGCCGCGTTCAGCGTGTGCCAGGCGAGGCTCGCGCACTTGACCCTTGCCGGGAACTCGCGCACGCCCGCGAGCGCAGCGAGCTTGCCGAGGTGCCCGGCATCCGCCCGCTCGCCGGTCAGCATGCGGTGCACGGCGCCGAAGATCTCGGCCGCCTCTGCGCGCGTGCGTCCCTTGACCGCCTCGCTCATCAGCGAGGCAGAGGCAGTCGAGATCGCGCAGCCGCTGCCCTCGAACTTGAGGTCCCGGATCAAGTCGCCGTCGAGCTCGACGTCGAGGCTGAGCCGGTCGCCGCACAACGGGTTGTCGCCCTCGGCATGATGGGTCGCGCCGGATAACTTGCCGCGGTTCCGCGGGCTCCGGTTGTGGTCGACGATCACGTCGCGGTAGAGCTCGGCGAGGTCCATCAGCGCAGCATCCGGACCGCGTCGCCGAGGGCGTCGACCAGCGCGTCGACTTCCGCGATCGTGTTGTAGAGGCCGAACGACGCGCGCGTCGTCGCCGGGACGCCGAAGAACTCCATGACCGGCATCGCGCAGTGATGGCCCGTGCGAACCGCGACGCCGCGCGAATCGAGCACCGTTCCGAGGTCGTGCGGATGGATGCCCTCGACCGTGAAGGACACGAGGCTCGACTTGACCGGCGCCGTGCCGACGAGCGTGAGCCCGTCCACCGTGGCGAGCCTCGCGGTGGCGTACTCGAGCAGTCGCTCCTCGTGGGCCGCGATCCGCTCGATGCCGATCCGGTCAAGGTAGTCGATCGCGGCGCCTAGCCCGACCGCGCCGCTGATGTTCGGCGTGCCCGCCTCGAAGCGGTGCGGCAGGTGGTTCCAGGTTGAGCCCTCGAAGGACACGGAGAGGATCATGTCGCCGCCGCCCTGCCACGGCGGCATGGCGGCGAGCAGCGACTCGCGCGCGTAGAGCACGCCGATGCCGGTCGGGCCGTACATCTTGTGGGCGGAGAACGCGTAGAAATCGCAGCCGAGTGCCTGTACGTCCACGGACAGGTGCGGAACCGCCTGTGCGCCGTCGACCACGGTCGCGATCCCTCGCTCGCGGGCCGCGGCGACGAAGTCCGCGAGCGGCAGCACGGTGCCGAGCGCGTTCGATACATGGGCGAGGGCGACGACGCGCGTCCGCGGGCCGAGGATTTCGAGGTAAGCCCCGAAGTCGACGACGCCGCGACTGTCGATTGGCGCTACGCGAAGCTTCGCCCCCGCCTGCGCGGCGAGCAGCTGCCAGGGCACGATGTTCGAGTGATGCTCGAGGCGGGTGACGACGATCTCGTCGCCTGCGGCGAGCCGCGGCCGGCCGTACGACTGGGCGACCAGGTTGATCGCCTCGGTCGTCCCGCGGACGAAGATGATCTCCGCGGTCGAAGCCGCGTTCACGAAGCGGCGCGCCTTCTCGCGCGCGCCCTCGAACAGCGCGGTCGCCTCCTGGGAGAGCGTGTGCACTCCACGGTGGACGTTCGCGTGATGGGCTCGCGCGTAGTCCGCGACGGCGTCGATCACCGCCGACGGCTGCTGCGAAGAGGCGGCGTTGTCGAGGTAAGCCAGCGGATGGCCATTGACCCGGCGCGCGAGCGCGGGAAAGTCGGCACGCACGCGGGCCACGTCGAGCGCAACCGCAGCTTCCCGCGCGGCGGCCATCAGAGGGCGCCCCGGATCAGCTCGCGGTCCGGCAGGGCGCCTGCGACGAGAGCCTCCGCGGCTTCGCGCACGGCGGCGAGCGGAACGCGGCCGACCAGGTCGCGGCAGAACGCGAAGGTGAGCAGCGCGCGGGCGGCGGTCTCGTCGAGGCCGCGTGACCGGAGATAGAAGACGTGTTCGTCGTCGAGCGTCCCGGTGGTCGCGCCATGGCGGCACTGGACCTCGTCGACGTTGATCTCCAGCTGCGGCCGCGTGTTGATCTCGGCGAGCGGCGACAGCAGCAGGTTGCGGCTCGTCTGGCTGGCATTGGACCCGCGCGCGGAGGCCTCGACCGTTACGCGGCCGTTGAAGGCGCCACGACCGCGTGCGGCGGCGACGCCGCGGTACTCCTGGACGGTCTCGGTGGCTGCGCCGCGGTGGGTGACCTTTGTCAGGAGGTCGACCTGCCGGTCGCCGTCGGCCAGGAAGAGTCCGTCCAGACGGCAGGCGGCGTGAGAACCCTCGAGCACGAGGTCGAGGTTCGAGCGCAGCAGGCGCCCGCCGAGCGCGAGCAGGTGCTGCTCGTACCGGCTGCGCGCTGCGGCGCGCACGACCCAGGTCTCGACCTGTGCGGCGGCCGTGCCGTGCTCGTGAAGACGCAGGTGGCTGACGGCCGATCCCTCGCCGAGGGCAAGTTCAGCCGCGAGGTTGCCGAGCGATGCCGCGTCGCCCAGGGCGATGAAATGCTCGAACAGCGTGAGTCGTGCGCCGGCACCGGCGTCGACGACGACGCGCGCCTGGTGGATCGCCGGCGAGCCGGCGGTCGCGACGTGCGCGAGGTACACCGGTTGTGCGACCTCGCAGTGGGCAGCGACGCGGATGAGCACGCCGCCCGCGGAGAACGCGTCGGCGAGGAGCGCGTAGCGGTCGTCGGCGGCGTCGCCCGGGGCGCGCAGCAACGTGCTCGCCGCCTCGGGATCGCGCTCGATCAGGGCCGCGATGTCGACAACCTCGAGGCCCGCGGGCAGGGCAGGCGTCGAGAGCGGCGCCGAATAGCGGCCGTCCACCAGGACGACGCGGTGAGCGCCCGGGACTCCGAGGAGCCGGGCGGCGGCCGATGCCGGCTCCAGGCGAGCGGCCGGCTCGGCGTCGAACGCATATTCGCCGATGCGGGCGTGGTCGAGGTATTTCCAGTTCTCGTCGCGGCGGTCGGGGAGCCCGCGCTCGACGAGCCGGCCGAGCGCCGCATGGCGCCGGCGTGCCCACGCGGCTCCTCCTCCGAGCCGGGGCGCGAGCCGGGCATGGGCAGCGCTGATGCGCTCGATGGGGCTTGCCGCGGTCATGCAGCCGCCGTCCCTGGGCGCAGCCAGTCGTAGCCGCGGCGTTCGAGCTCGAGCGCGAGCTCGCGGCCGCCGCTCCTGACGATGCGGCCACCCGCGAGCACGTGCACCTGGTCCGGCACGACGTGGTCGAGGAGGCGCTGGTAATGGGTCACGAGCACGATGGCGCGCCCGGGCGCGCGCATGGCATTGACGCCGTCCGCGACCACCTTGAGGGCGTCGATGTCGAGGCCCGAGTCGGTCTCGTCGAGGAGTGCGAGAGTCGGCTCGAGCAGGCTCATCTGCATGATCTCGTTGCGCTTCTTCTCGCCTCCCGAGAAGCCCTCGTTCACGCCCCGGTTCAGGAGCGACTCGTCCATGCGCATGGAAGCGAGCTTCGCCCGCACGAGGTTCAGGAACTCGAACGCGTCGAGTTCAGGCAGTCCGCGATGCTTGCGCTGGGCATTCAACGCGGCCTTCAGCAGGTAGACGTTGTTGACGCCCGGGATCTCGACGGGGTACTGGAACGCGAGGAACAGGCCTTCGCGCGCGCGCAGCTCCGGGGCCATCGCCAGCAGGTCGCGGCCGAGGTAGGTGGCGCTGCCGGAGACGACCTCGAATCCGGGACGGCCTGCGAGCACGCCGGTGAGCGTGCTCTTGCCCGAGCCGTTCGGCCCCATGATCGCGTGCACCTCGCCCGCGCGCACGGCGAGCGAGAGCCCGTCGAGGATGAGCCTCTCGCCGGCCCGCACGACGAGGTCGCGCACTTCGAGGATCAGCTTTCCGTCGTCGCTCATCCAACCGCTCCTTCGAGGCTGACCGCCAGCAGGTTCTGCGCTTCCACGGCGAACTCCATCGGCAGCTCCCGGAAGACTTCACGGCAGAAGCCGTTCACGATCATGTTGACGGCGTCCTCGGCCGAGATGCCGCGCTGCAGGCAGTAGAAAAGCTGGTCTTCCGAGATCTTGGAGGTCGTCGCCTCGTGCTCGACCACGGCCGTGGGGTTCCTGACCTCGATGTAGGGGAAGGTGTGCGCGCCGCAGTCCGGCCCCATCAGCAGCGAGTCGCACTGCGTGTGGTTGCGCGCGCCTTCCGCGCCCGGCAGCACCTTCACCAGGCCGCGGTACGCGTTCTGGCCGTGACCCGCGGAGATGCCCTTCGAGATGATCGTGGAGCTGGTGTTACGTCCCATGTGGATCATCTTGGTGCCGGTGTCGGCCTGCTGGCGGTGGTTGGCGAGCGCGACCGAGTGGAACTCGCCAACCGAGCCGTCGCCGCGCAGTATGCAGCTCGGGTACTTCCAGGTGATTGCGGATCCCGTCTCCACCTGCGTCCACGAGATCTTCGAGTTGCGCCCCCGGCAGTCGCCGCGCTTGGTCACGAAGTTGTAGATGCCGCCAATGCCATTCTCGTCGCCGGGGTACCAGTTCTGCACGGTCGAGTACTTGATCTGGGCGTCGTCGAGCGCGACGAGCTCGACGACCGCCGCGTGCAGCTGGTTCTCGTCGCGCTGCGGGGCAGTACAACCCTCCAAGTACGACACGTATGTAGCCTCCTCGGCGATGATCAGCGTGCGCTCGAACTGTCCCGTCTTGGCGGCATTGATCCGGAAATACGTCGACAGCTCCATCGGGCAGCGCACGCCTTTCGGCACGAACACGAACGAGCCGTCGGTGAACACGGCCGAGTTCAGCGCCGCGTAGAAGTTGTCGCCGACCGGCACCACGCTGCCGAGGTATTTCTCGACCAGCGCGGGGTGGTTCTGCACGGCCTCGGAGAATGGGCAGAAGATCACGCCGGCCTCGGCCAGGCGCTCTTTGAAGGTGGTCGCGACCGAGACGCTGTCGAACACGGCGTCCACCGCGACGCCCGCGAGCCGGGCGCGCTCGTGCAGCGGGATGCCGAGCTTGTCGTATGTCTCGAGCAGCTTCGGGTCCACCTCGGCGAGCGACTTCGGGCCGTCCTTGCCCTGCTTCGGCGCGGAGTAGTACGAGATCGCCTGGAAGTCGATGGGCGGGTAGTGCACGCGCGCCCACGCGGGCTCGCCCATGCGCATCCACCGCCGGAACGCCTTGAGCCGCCAGTCGAGCATGAAGGCCGGCTCGTTCTTCTTCGCCGAGATCATCCGGATCACGTCCTCGTCGAGGCCCGGCGCGACCGTGTCGCTCGCGATGTCCGTCACGAAGCCGTGGCGGTACTTGCGGGCGACCAGGTTCTCGAGCTCGGGTTGCTTTGCGGACATGGCCAACTCAGCCGGGCGCCGGCGTGCGGGCCGGGACCGCCGAGTGCGCAAAGTCCGGCGCCGCGAAAACCGCGTCGCGCCGCGCCAGCGCCTCGAGGCTCACATCGGCGAGTGCCCGGCGGATGGAGCGGCTGATGCGCTGCCAGCCGTGGCCGACGAGGCAAGTGGTCTCGATGTCGCAGTTGCCCGCGCCGCCCGCGCATTCCGTGAGCGCGACCGGCCCCTCGACCGCGTCGATGATGTCGGCGGCGCTGATGGAAGCCGCCGGGCGGGCCAGCTGGTAACCGCCGTGGGCCCCGCGCACCGAACGCACGAGGCCTGCGCGCTGGAGTTCCTTGAGCAGCTTGCTCACCGTCGGGACGCCGATGTGCGTGCGCTCGGCGATGTCGGTCGCGCTCGCGAGGGCGCCGCCCGCGAGGCTTGCGAGGATCACGGTCGCGTAGTCCGTCAGGCGGCTGATGCGCAACATCGGTGCGTCTCCGGTAGTCCCATTAAACAGGACAATTTTAGTACTATTAAGCCCGCGGCGGTAGGGGGCAGCAGCGCTCTGGTATCCTTCGCGCCCTGCATTCGGAGGGTCGATAACCTATGGACAACAAGGCACTGGACAGTAACGCGAAGGCGATGGTCGCCCCCGGAAAGGGCATCCTGGCGGCTGACGAATCCACCGGCACGATCAAGAAGCGCTTTGACAAGATCGGGCTCGAGCCGAGCTTCGAGTCGCGCCGCGCCTACCGCGAGTTGCTGTTCACCGCAGCAGGTGCCGAGAAGCACATCTCCGGCGTGATCCTGTATGACGAGACCCTCCGCCAGCAGGCCGCTGACGGCCAGCCGTTCCCGAAGCTGCTGGCCGCGCGCGGCATCCTCCCCGGCATCAAGGTCGACGCGGGCGCGAAGCCGCTCGCCGGTTTCCCGGGCGAGACGGTCACCGAAGGGCTCGACGGCCTGCGCGAACGGCTCGCCGAATACCACGGCCTCGGGGCGCGCTTCGCCAAGTGGCGCGCGGTCATCGACATCGCCGCCGGCATTCCGACCGCCGGGTGCATCGCCGCGAACGCCGAGGCACTCGCGCGCTATGCGGCCCTGTGCCAGGAAGCCTCGATCGTCCCCATCGTCGAGCCTGAGGTGCTGATGGACGGCGACCACGGCCTCGAGCGCTGCGAAGAAGTGACGGACGCGACGCTCGAGAGCGTCTTCAACGCGCTGTTCCTGCACCGCGTGCGCCTCGAGGGCATGGTGCTGAAGCCCAACATGGTGATCGCCGGCAAGAAGTGCGCCAGGCAGGCGACGGCCGCCCAGGTGGCCGAGGCCACCGTGCGCTGCCTGCTGCGGCGCGTTCCCGCGGCGGTGCCGGGCATCGCCTTCCTCTCGGGCGGGCAGAGCGAAAGCGATGCGACGCTGCACCTGTCGCTCATGAACCGCTCGCGCAAGCTCCCGTGGGAGCTGTCCTTCAGCTACGGCCGCGCGCTCCAGCAGAGCACGCTCGATGCCTGGAAGGGCAAGGCCGCGAACGTCGCCGCCGCGCAGAAGGCATTCCTCAAGCGCGCGAAGCTGAACGGCCTCGCGCGGGACGGCAGCTACGAAGCGGCGATGGAGCAGGCCGCGGCCTGAGGGCCGCCGCCTCGGAACCGGGCTTGGGTGCTGAAGGCAGTCGCGAGCCCGGCGCGATCGTTCGCGTCCGCGGCCTGCATTACAGCGCGGCTAACCGCGAGATCTTTTCCGGCATCGACCTCGATTTCCCGCGCGGGGCGGTCACGGCGGTCATGGGCCCGAGCGGCAGCGGCAAGACGACGCTGCTCAGGCTCATCACGGGGCAGGCCCGCCCGGACCGGGGCCTCGTGGAGTTCGACGGCCAGGAAGTCGCGCAGCTGTCGCGCGCGGCGCTGTACCGGACCCGCCGCCGCATGGGCATGCTGTTCCAGAACGGCGCGCTGCTGACTGACCTCGACGTTTACGAGAACATCGCGTTCCCGCTGCGGGAGCACGCGCGGCTGCCGGAGCGCCTGGTGCGCCACCTGGTGCTGACCAAGCTGCAGGCCGTCGGGCTGCGCGGCGCGGCCCGGCTGATGCCGTCGGAGCTTTCGGGCGGCATGGCGCGGCGCGTCGCGCTCGCGCGCGCGATCGTGATGGATCCCGAGCTCCTCGTGTACGACGAGCCGTTCGTGGGACTCGACCCGATCTCGATGGGC
Source organism: uncultured Gammaproteobacteria bacterium (assembly GCA_963728615.1). Lineage (GTDB taxonomy): Bacteria > Pseudomonadota > Gammaproteobacteria > Steroidobacterales > Steroidobacteraceae > SCUD01. The sequence goes on along the minus strand of CAVSKQ010000003.1, from coordinate 98,460 downwards.
GTCGTGCTGCGGCTCATCCGGCGCCTCAACGACACGCTCGGCGTCAGCAGCATCGTCGTCTCACACGACGTCCGGGAGATCATCGCGGTCGCCGACCACTGCCACCTGCTTTCCGGGGGCCGGATCATCGCGAGCGGGCCGCCCGCGGAAGTCGCCGGCAGCGAGCACGAGGACGTGCGACAGTTCATGCATGGCCTGCCCGATGGGCCGGTGCCGTTCCACTACCCGGCCCCCGAGTACGCCGAGCAGGCGCGGCGGGTGACCTGAATGGCCCTCGGCATCCTGCGCGAGCTCGCGGACAGCACTGCGGACACCTTGCGTGCGCTCGGCCGCTACACGGTATTCGCGGGACGCCTCGCGGCCGAGACTCCGCGCGCGCTGCTGCGCTTCCGCCTGGTGGTGGAGCAGGTCCACAACGCCGGCGCGCTGTCGCTCGTGATCATCATGCTGTCGGGACTCTTCGTCGGCATGGTGCTCGGCCTGCAAGGCTTCGACCTGCTCGAGCGTTTCGGATCGGAGGAATCACTCGGCACGGCGGCGGCGCTCGGCCTCCTCAAGGAGCTCGGCCCCGTGGTGACCGCGCTCCTGTTCGCCGGGCGCGCGGGCACCGCGCTCGCCTCGGAGCTCGGGCTGATGCGCGCCACCGACCAGATCTCGGCGATCGAGATGATGGCCGTGGACCCGGTTCGGCGCGTCGTCATGCCGCGCTTCCTCGGCGGCGTCATCGCGATGCCGCTGCTCGCGGGGATCTTCAGCATGATCGGGCTGTACGGCGCGCAGCTCGTGGGCGTGCAGCTCATGGGCGTCGACCAGGGACAATTCTGGTCGCAGATGCGCAGCGCGGTCGAGCTCGGCGACGTGATGGAGGGCGTGCTGAAGAGCGCCGTGTTCGGCGTCGCCTGCAGCCTGGTCGCGGTCTACGAGGGCTATCATTCGGTGCCGACCGCGGAAGGCGTGGGACGCGCCACGACGCGGACGGTCGTGATTTCTTCGGTCAGCGTGCTCCTGCTCGACTACATGCTGACCGCGGTGATGCTGTAAGGAGACGGAAATGAAGCAGACGCGGGCGATCGAACTCGGGACCGGGCTGTTCGTGCTGCTCGGCTTCGCCGCGCTCTTCTTCCTGGTCACGCAGATCACGAGCCGCGAGTTCGGCCTCGGGGAGGGTGGCTACCGGCTGACCGCGTCGTTCGACCAGGTGGGCGGTCTCAAGCCCGGCGCGCCCGTGTCCATGTCCGGCGTCACGATTGGCCGCGTCGAGTCGATCGCTTACGATTTCGACGAGTATCGCGCGCGCGTCGTCCTGCGCATCGGCCCGTCCTACGACAAGATACCCGACGACAGCGATGCGAGCATCCTGACGGCCGGCCTTCTCGGCGGCCAGTACGTCGGGGTCGGGCCCGGCGCCTCGGAAACCTTTTTCAAGGACGGCGATCGAATACAGTTCACGCAGTCGGCCATCGTGCTCGAGAACCTGATCAGCAAGTTCCTGTTCTCGAAGGCCGCGGAACAACAACCGGCGGATGTACCCGCCCAGGAAGCCCAGCCATGACCCGACGTCTCGCACTCATGTTCGCGTCGCTGCTCGTGCCGGCGATCCTGGCCGCCGCCGAGCAGGCTCCCGAAAGCGTACCGGGTCCGGCGCCGCAGGAGCTGATCGAGACGACGGCGAAGGAACTGCTCGCGGCGCTCGATGCCGACCGCGCGCTTGCGAAGAAGGACCCGGCGCGGGTGCGCAAGATCGTGGACACGATCCTGCTGCCGCACTTCGACACGGACTATTCGGCCCGGCTCGTGCTCGGCAAGCACTGGCGGAACGCGACGCCCGAGCAGCAGACGCGCTTCATCGATGCGTTTTACAAGTCCCTGCTCAAGAACTACGGGTCGGCGCTCGCCGAGTTTACGGGTGATCGCTTGAAAGTCCTGCCGTTCCGCGGCGACCTGGCCAGCGGCCAGGCGATCGTGCGCACCGAGGTCAAGCGCAGCAATGGCCAGCGAGTGCCGGTCAACTACACGCTGCGTGCGACGCCCAAAGGCTGGAAGGCGTGGGACGTCACCATCGAGGGCATCTCCTACGTCCGCAACTTCAGGAACGACGTCGGCACGGAAGTCGACCAGACCGGGCTCGATGCGGTGATCGCGCGGCTCGAGAAGGAGAACCAGGGTGGCGCAACTGCCCCCGGGCGCTGACGGCGCGGCGACGCCGGGCACCCTCGCCGCGGCGGGCTCCGGCCGCTTCGAGCTGTCCGGTGACGTTGGCTTCGCCGATGCGGCGCGCCTGCTCGCCGAGGGCGACACCGCTTTCGCGAGCCTGGAACGGGTCGAGGTGGACCTCGCCGGTGTCGCGCGCGCGGACAGCGCGGGTCTCGCGCTGCTGCTCGAATGGTCGCTGTCGGCCCGCGCCGCGGGTCGCGCGATCCGCTATCAGAACATCCCGCCGGCGGTTTCATCGCTCGCCGGGATCAGCGAAGTCGAGGAGTTGCTGGCGCCGTCGTCGGGCGGCTGAGCCGCCGCAGGCGGCTCGCTCGCAGGCGGGGTTTCCGGTTCCGCCGGGTCCTCGAGCTCCTCGAGTTCATCGAGCGGTATGTCGTCCGGGACGTCGCCGTCCTTCACCTGGTACTCGCGCCGCTGCAGCCACGCGTTGCGGATGAAGGCGTACTGGTCGTAGGCGTTTTCGTAGGTGGAGTCGAAGGCGAGGAGCTCCGCCCGCCGGTTCACGAGCGAGATCCCGACGAGCGCCCATTCGGTCGTGGTGTCGAGGTAGTCGCCGATACGCAGGTCGGTCTGCACGTCGACGTAGATCGACGGCGCGTCGCGCACCGAGGACGGCCCCAGGAATGGCACGACCAGGTAGGGGCCCGCCGGCACGCCCCAGCGCCCCAGCGTCTGGCCAAAGTCCTCGTCGTTCTTTGGTATGCCAAAGTGCGTGGCCGGGTCGAGGATGCCTCCGAGGCCGAGCGTCGAGTTGACCGCGAACCGGCCGATGTCGATGAGCGTGTCCTTTAACTTGAGCTGCAGCAGGTCATTCGCGATGGTGGTCGTGTACGCCAGGTTGTCGAGGAAGTTGCCCACGCCCGTCTGCACGATCTGCGGTACGTGCTCGCGGTAGCCGACAGCGACAGGACGCAGCACGGCGCGGTCGATCGAGCTGTTGAACCGGTGCGTCGCGCGGTTCATCCGCTCGAGCGGGTCGCCTGGCGTCCCCATGTTGGTCGTCGCGCAACCGGCGAGCAACGAGAGGAAGAGGGCGCCTGCGCCGGCGCGGATCAATGCGGCCATCTGCTGTGCGTTCCCTTGCGGTATGAACGGGCGCAATTCTAGCCGTTGCCGCCGTCCGGGTCTGGGCCCTTCGGCTCGGCGACTTCCCGGGCGCGCCGGCCCTTCGGCAGGTATTCCTGGAGCTCGCGGATGCGCGCGTCGTACCGCTCGCGCTGCACGGCGTTGTTGCCGGGCACGGCCTGCGCGAGCCGGAGCTGGTTGATCGCGAGCGCGAGGTCGCCGCTGATCACGTGGTACTCCGACATGTAGTAGTACGAGTCGGCAATGTCGCCGGCGGCATTCGCGGCAATCGCCGTGAAGCGGGCCTGTTCCGCGGTCGGCGGGACGTTGTTGAAGAGGTCGAGCAGGACGACGTGGGCCCTCTTCGGGTCTCCGGCGCGCAGCAGCGTCTCGGCGTAGCGCACGGTGACCGGCACGCTGCGGGGAAAGAGGCGCATCGCCTGCTCGAGCGTCTCGAGCGAGGCATCGACGCGTCCCGCGGCGAGTTCCGCCTGCCCGAGCGCCGTGTGGTAGAGCATGACCTCCGGCCGCCGGTCGCGCAGCGCCTGCAGCATCGTGATCGCCTGGGCGGCATCTCCGGCGTGCACCAGCGCGAGGGCGCGGCCGTACTGCTCGGCGTCGGTCGAAGGGTAGTCGGCGCTCTTGGCCGCGCCGAACTGGTCGAGGATGGACGACTCGGCCGGCAGGGTCTCGAGCAGGAGGCGGTCGCGGATCAGCGCGTACCCCGTGCTGTCCGGCGTGCGCGGCCGGTTCATGCGGCTCGCGCGGTCGCGCGTTTCGGCAATGCGCTCGCTGGTGACCGGGTGCGTGCGCAGCAGGTCCGGGATGTTGCGGCCCGCCCCGCCGGAGCGTTGCTGCATCGTGCCGAAGAATTGCGGCATGGCCACCGGGTCGAAGCCGGAAGCCGAGAGAATGCCGATGCCGACGCGGTCGGCCTCGGCCTCGTTGGCGCGGGTGAAGCTGATCTGGCTCTGGGCCGCGAGGCCCTGCGCCGCCGTCACGCCGCCGAGCACCGCGTCGCTCGGCACGCCGGTGGTCGCGCCGATCAGGATCGCAGCGAGCATCGCGGCCATCGACGCCATGTTCGCGCGACCGGCGTTCTGCAGCGAGCGGGCGATGTGGCGCTGCGTGACATGCGCGATCTCGTGCGCGAGCACGCCGGCCAACTCGGCTTCGCTGCGGGTCGCCGTGACGAGGCCGGCGTTCACGCCGATGAATCCGCCCGGCAGCGCGAAGGCGTTGATGGCCGAGTCGCGCACGGCGAAGAAGGTGAAGCGGTGCGCGCCCTCGTGCGCCTGGCTCGACAGGCGCATGCCGAGCGCCTGCAGGTACTCGTTGATCTCCGGATCCTCGATGATCTGGCCCGCCTCCCGCAGCTGCCGCACGATCATGAGCCCGATCTTGTACTCGTCCGCGAGAGACAGCGTCGTGCTGGCAGGCGTGCCGATGTCCGGCAACTCGCTGCCCGTCGTCTGCGCGCGGGCCGCGGGCAGGCCAGCGGCAAGCTGCAGCATGAGGACGGTCATCAGCACGCGCATCGGGCATTTCCTGGCGGGAACCCCGTTTCGACCGCGCTCCGGGGGCATGGTTCGCGGCGCCTGCTCAGAGCGCTTCGGAGGCGAAATCGGCGAGCCGCGAGCGCTCGCCGCGCACCAGCGTGACGTGGCCTGCGTGCTGCCAGCCGCGGAAGCGGTTGACGACGTAGGTCAGACCGGAGGTCGTCTCGGTGAGGTAGGGCGTGTCGATCTGCGCGATGTTGCCGAGGCACACGAGCTTGGTGCCGGGACCGGCGCGCGTGACGAGGGCCTTCATCTGCTTCGAGGTGAGGTTCTGCGCCTCGTCGAGGATCAGGTAACGGTTCAGGAACGTGCGGCCGCGCATGAAATTGAGCGAACGGATCTTGATGCGGTGACGCAGCAGGTCCTGGGTCGCGGCGCGGCCCCAGCTGCCGCCTTCCTGGCCCTGGGTCAGCACTTCGAGATTGTCCATCAGGGCGCCCATCCACGGCTCCATCTTCTCTTCCTCGGTGCCGGGCAGGAAGCCGATGTCCTCGCCGAGCGGGATCGTCACGCGCGTCATGATGATCTCGCTGAAGCGGTTGGTGTCGAGCGTCTGCGCGAGTCCGGCCGCGAGGGTCAGCAGCGTCTTGCCAGTGCCGGCGGGCCCGAGGATCGTCACGAAGTCGATGTCCGGGTCGAGCAGCAGGTTCAGCGCGAGGTTCTGCTCGCGGTTGCGGGCGGTGATGCCCCACACGGCGTGGCGCTCGCTGCGGTAGTCCTGCGTCACTTCGAGCGTGGCGACTTCGCCCTCGATCTTGCGCACGATCGCCTGGAAGCCGTCGTCCTTGGCGTCATACAGGAACTGGTTCGGGTGCCACTCGTTCACGAGGGGGCCACGCACGCGGTAATAGGTGCGGGCCTGCTCGTGCCAGGACTCGACGTTGTTGCCGTGGGTTTCCCAGAAGTCGGCGGGCAGCGCGGTCACGCCGGTGAAAAGGAGATCGGCGTCCTCGATCGTGCGGTCGTTGTAGTAGTCCTCGGCGTGCACGCCGAGGATCGCCGCCTTGATGCGCAGGTTGATGTCCTTGGACACCAGCGTCACCCGCGTTCCCGGCAGTTCCATCTGCAGCGCGAGCGTGTAGCCGAGCAGCGCGTTGTCGATGCCGTGGCCGTGGCCGGGAAGCGTGTCGGGGAGGCCCGCGGCCAGCTGCCTGGTCTGGAAGTACAGCCGGCCCGACGGCGGCTTCTTGCCGTGGTTCCCGGAGCGGCCGGTGGGCAGCTCGAGGCCCTTGTCGATCTCCTCCTTGGTGGCGTTCGCCATCAGCTCGTCAAGGAACCGGCTCACCTGCCGTACGTTCCGCGCTGATTCCGACAGGCCCTTCTTGCCCGCGTCGAGCTCTTCGAGCACGCCCATGGGCAGGTAGATGTCGTGCTCCTCGAAGCGGAACACGGCCGCGGGATCGTGCATCAGGACGTTGGTGTCGAGCACGAACGCGCGGCGGGCGCCTTTGACCGGGCGGTTCTTCACCATCGCCTCAGGTCTCCCGTGCCGCGGCGAGCACGTCCCCGGCGTGGCCCTTGACGCGCACCTTGCGCCATTCGCGGCGGATTGCGCCCTTCGCGTCGATCAGGAAGGTGCTGCGCTCGACGCCCATCATCTTGCGCCCGTACATGTTCTTCTGCTTCCACGCCCCGAACAGCGAGGCGACCGCATGGTCCTCGTCCGAGCCGAGCTCGAAGGGAAACTTCATCTTGTCCTTGAACCTGCGATGCGACTCGAGCGTGTCCGTGGAAACCCCGAGGATGCGGGTGCGCGCGCGCCGGAAGGCGGGCGCGAGGTCGCGGAAATCGCTGCCCTCGAGCGTGCATCCCGGCGTGTTGTCGCGCGGGTAGAAGTAGACGACGAGGCTCATGTCACCCTGGTCGCCGAGCCGGAATACTCCGCCCGTGGTCGGGAGGGAGAACTTCGGCGCCTTCGCTGCAAGCCGGGCCGCGGCCATTGCCCTAGTTTTTCACCGGTTCCAGGATCGCGTCGAGGTTCATCTGGTCGCAGAAGTCCATGAACTCCTCGCGCAGCGCCCCGACGTGGATCCGCGAGGGCACGTTTACCACCATGTAGACCGAGAACATCTGGGCGCCGGTGTGCGCGGCCGCGTAGTTGCGGGTCGACAGCTCGCCGATGTCGATGCCGCGCGCCGAAAAGAAGCCCGATAGCCCGGCGACGATGCCCGCCTGGTCGATGCACACGACGTCGACAGAGTAGGGGACCATGTCCTCGCGCGCGGCGCGCTGCGTCGTGCGGCGGGCCTGGATCGTGATCCCGGAAGACTCGGCGAGCTTGGCGAGGTCCGTCTCGATGCGCGCGACCGAGTGCCAGTTGCCCGCGACCAGCATCAGCACCGCGAAATCGGAGCCGAGCGCGGTCATGCGGCTCTCGCTGATGCTGCCGCCGCAGTCGGCGACGACCTTCGACAGGTCGTGCACGAGGCCGATGCGATCGTCGCCGATGGCAGAGATTGCGATGAACTGTTTCATGCGGGAAAAACCGGGCTTTTGCGGAGTGTACCGGGATCGGCGGAGCGATGATACGATGCCGGCCTCCGATGCCGGCCGTTCGGCCGGGGGGTGACATGTTCCGCGGCAGCCTCGTTGCGCTCGTGACGCCGATGACGGAGTCCGGCGATGTCGACATGGTCGCGTTCGCGCGCCTGCTCGACTGGCACGTGCGCGAAGGCAGCGACGGCGTCGTCGTCGGCGGCACCACCGGGGAGTCCGCGACGCTGTCGGCGGCGGAGGCGGCGGAGCTGCTGCAGATCGCGGTGCAGCGCCTCGGTGGGCGCATGCCGGTGATCGCGGGCACCGGCGGCGCGTCGACGTCGCAGGCGGTGGAGCGCACGCGCGCCGCGTGCGAGCTGGGCGCCGACGGCGTGCTCGTCGTCACGCCGTACTACAACCGGCCGCCGCAGGAAGGGCTGTACCGGCACTTCAGCATGATCGCCGACGCGTCCAGCGTTCCGCTCATCCTCTACAACGTGCCGTCGCGCACCGCCTGCGACCTGCTCCCGGAGACCGTGGAACGGCTGTCGGGCCACCCGCAGATCATCGGCATCAAGGAGGCGACCGGCAGCGTCGCGCGCGGCCGCGAGATCCTCGAGCGCTGCGGCGACGACTTCCTGCTTCTCTCGGGCGACGACCCGTCCTGCCGCGAGCTGATCGGCGCGGGCGCGCAGGGCGTCGTCACGGTGACCGGCAACGTCGCTCCTCGGCTCATGCACGAGATGACCGAGGCGGCCCTGCTCGACGACCAGGCGGGGGCTAGGGAACTCGACGACCGCCTGTCGGGTCTGCACACTGCGTTGTTCGTGGAGTCGAACCCGATCCCGTCCAAGTGGGCGCTCGGGCGGCTCGGGCTGATCGGGCCGGGGATTCGCTTGCCGCTCATCGGCCTTTCGGAGTCACAGCATGCAACGGTACTCGCGGCGATGCGCCGCGCCGGGGTGATCGAATGAGGTTTTGGATGAAGCGGGTGGGCTGGATTGCGATCATCCCGTCACTGGCCGGATGTACGGTGCTTCCCGACGCCTTCACGGGTTGCAATGAAGTCCAGCCATACCAATTGGCGCGGCAGGAAGAGACATTGCGTGTTCCCGTCGGCGCCGATCTGCCGGACACGCGCAACGCACTCAAGATTCCGGAGGTGAAGGGGCCGGAACTGCCTCCGGATCCTGGTAGCTGCCTCGAACACCCGCCCTCCTTTGCAGCGGGCGCCGCGGCAACCACCGCCGGCGACACGCCGGTGGCAGCGGCCGCCGCCGAGGCGCCTGTCGCCGATGGCGTGCAGGATCTGGCAACGGAACCGGACCTGGCTACGGAAGATGGCAGGCCCTGGAATACGCGGCTGGGCCTCAACTACCAGCTCACGTCAGACACCGATTTCGATGGCGGCACGACCGCCGAGTTCAAGAGCAGCACCGGTTTCCTCATCGGGCTCGGATTCGACGTTTCAGAACGCCTGGAGGTCGGCGCGAACTTCACCTACGACGAACGCGACTACGACGCTAGGCTTGCCGGCGACGCTCCGGGCGAGGTATTCCCGGTCAAGGGCGACCTCGAATCCATGGGGGTGATGTTCAACCTCAGCTACTATTTCATGACGGGCCGATTCACGCCCTTCGTCACGACGGGCCTCGGCTGGAACTTCGTGGACACGAACATCCCGTCCGAGCCGCCAACGGTTGGATGCTGGTGGAATCCGTGGTACGGGTACATCTGCCAGGGCTTCCAGGAGACGAAGAACGTCGACGGGCTGGCCTACCAGGCGGGTGCCGGACTGCGGTATCGCCTGAATCCGTCCCTGTCGTTGAGTGGCAGCTACCAGAAAAGCTGGCTCGATTTCCCGAAGGCCGATGGCACGCCGACATTCGACGGCATACAGCTCATCCTGGATTGGGGATTCTGAGGGGATTGCCTCGGTTGCTGCGGGCTGCCCGGCTCCAGTAGGCTGTGCCCCCTTCGACGGAGAGGTGGCCGAGCGGTCGAAGGCGCTGGACTGGAATTCCAGTAATATCTAACAAGGTATTCGTGGGTTCGAATCCCACCCTCTCCGCCAATGCAAGAAGGGCCCCTGCGTTTTCCCGAAGGACCGAAGGAAAACGCAGGGGCCCTTCTTGCATTGGCGGCCAGGCGTGGGTGGACGAACCCGCCCGGGTTCGACGAGGCGCGCGCAGCGCGCCGAAGGACGGAGCCGCGAAGCGGCGACGGTCCCTAGCGTAGTGAGGGATGCGCGCGCAGCGCGCACAATCCCACCCTCTCCGCCAAACAGAAGGGACGGTCACCTTTTCCCGAAGGATCGAAGGAAAAGGTGACCGTCCCGTTCAGTCCGAGTCGCCAGGGCTGCGGGCGCTGCCGCCGGCCGCGATGTTCTCATAGGCGCGCGCGAACGCGACGAGGAAGACGGCCGGCAGGCCGGTGTCACCCGATTGCACCGTCGCCCGGAACAGCTCGCGGTAGCGGTTCCACAGCCGCGCCTGCAAGTCCGCGCCAGCCACGCCCTGTGCGCGGCGGCCGAGCTGTTCCTCGAGTGTCTCTGGATCGAGCTTCTCGAAGACTGCCGAGAGCGCTTCACGCAGCGCCGCGTTCAAGGCGACCTCGTGCTGGCGCGCGCGCTGGAACTGTGCGCGAATCTCGTCGACCGCGCGAGCGTCGCCCGGGCCCCTGCCGGCGAGCATCATCTCGAGCACCTGCTCGACCGCCGCGATCCGCGCGAACGCACCGGTTGCGTCCCGGCGGCGCGCCCCGGAGGAAATGCCGAACTCGCTCGCGAAGTCCGCGCGGGTGCGCGCGAGCTCAGAAAACCCGACGAGCGACTCACGCAACAACTGGCCGGCCTGCGCGAGCGCGATGCCGCGCACTTCGGCGGGCAGCGCGATCGGGTCGATGCCCGCGCCCTTGCACAGCGCGACGAGCCCGGGCCACAGGTCCTGGTCCTCGCGGCCACGTGACGACGGCGCCGCGGCGGGAGCGGCTTGCGGGGCGGGCGGCACGGTCCGCGGCGGCGCGCCCTCGGCGCGCGGGCGCGGCGGCGCTTGCGCCTGACTCTCGCGCTCGCGGCGGCCGGTCGAAATGAAGTTCTTCACCTCGAACGAAGCGTCGAGGTCCGAGTCGCTCACCGGCGCGGATTCCTGCGCCGGGAAGTCGTTGCCGCCGGTGATCTCGACCTCGATGTCGTATTCGCCGATGCGGAAGCGGTCGCCATTCGAGAGCGCGTGCGGACGATCCGGCCCGAGCGCCTCGTCCGAGCCGTTGACGAAGGTCCCGTTGGTGCTGGTGTCGCGCAGGAGCCAGGTGCCGCCGCGGTGCTCGATCTCGGCATGCCGGCCGGACACGTAGCGGTCGGAGTCGCGCAGCACCCAGTCGTTGCTCGTATGGCGGCCGATGCGGCCGCCATTGACGCCGAACGTCCAGCGCCTCTGGTCGCCGGCCGCTGCCGCATTGTCGCTGACGATTTTCAGCCGGAGCGCCATCGCACGTATAATAGCGCGCCCACGCCAGGGCGACCCCCACCTCGAGCATGGCCGCCAGTCACATATTCAGGATCGTCTTCGTCAACCAGGGCAAGGTCTACGAGATCTACGCCCGCAAGGTCAGCCACGGAGACCTGTTCGGCTTCATCGAAGTCGAGGAGCTGGTGTTCGGGGAGCGCAGCAGCGTGGTCCTCGACCCGGCCGAGGAGCGCATCAAGTCCGAGTTTGCCGGGGTCAAGCGCAGCTTCCTGCCATTGCACGCGGTCATCCGCATCGACGAGGTCAGGAAGCAGGGCGTCAGCAAGATCAGCGCGCTCGAGGGGGGCAACGTCGCCCAGTTCCCGATCACCCTGTATCCCGCCGGCAGCGATCCGGGCGTGAAGCGTTGACGGGCTGATGCTTCAATTCAGGGGCGCGCCCGCACTCTCGAGCTTCCGGATCGAGAGGCTGCTCGCGTCACTCCGGCGCATCGAGCCGGGCGTGCGGCAGATCGCGGTCGAGTTCGTACACTTCGTCGACACGGAGCGCGAGCTCGGGCCGGACGAGCAGGCCGTCCTCGTGCGGCTGCTGGATGCCGACACCCGGCCGCGGCCCGGCCACGAAGGCGCAAGCCTCTTCACGGTGCCGCGCTTCGGGACGGTGTCGCCGTGGGCTTCCAAGGCGACCGACATTGCGCGCGTGTGCGGGCTCACGGCCGTGCGGCGGATCGAGCGCGGCAAGGCCTGGCGCATCGACGCGGGTGCGACGCTCAGGCCCGAGGCACTCGCGGCGCTGGCGTCGCCGCTCTTCGACCCGATGACCGAGACGCTGATGCTCGACGCGGCGCAGGCGCGACGCCTGTTCGAGGCGCATCCGCGCGGAGCGCTGCGGCACGTCGTGCTCGGCCGGGATCCGGAAACCACGCTCGCCGGCGTGAACGCGTCGCAGGGCCTCGCGCTGTCGCAGGGAGAGATCGCCTATCTCGCAGAGGTCTTCAAGCGCATGGGGCGCGACCCGACGGACGTCGAGGTGATGATGTTCGCGCAGGCCAACAGCGAGCATTGCCGCCACAAGATCTTCAATGCCGAATGGCGCATCGACGGTGCGGCCATGCCGCGCTCGCCCTTCGCCATGATCCGCAACACCCGGGACCGGAGCCCCGCCGGCGTGCTCTCGGCCTACAGCGACAACGCGGCGGTCATCGAAGGCCCGGTCGGAAGCCGCTTTTTCCCGGCAGGCGATGCCCACGAGTACGCGTGGCGGACCGAGCCCGTCGACATCCTGCTCAAGGTCGAGACCCACAATCACCCGACCGCGATCTCGCCATTTCCCGGCGCCGCCACCGGTTCCGGCGGCGAGATTCGTGACGAGGGCGCGACCGGGACGGGCGCGAAGCCAAAGGCCGGCCTCGTCGGCTTCACCGTGTCGAACTTGCGCATTCCCGGCTTCGTCCAGCCCTGGGAAGCGGATAACGGGCGGCCGGCGCGCATCGCGTCCGCGCTCGACATCATGCTCGACGGCCCGATCGGCGCCGCGGCGTTCAACAACGAGTTTGGCCGGCCGGGCATCCTCGGCTACTTCCGCAGCTTCGAGCAGCGTGTCGCCGGCGACGACGGAGCCGAGGTTCGCGGTTACCACAAGCCGATCATGATCGCCGGCGGCGTCGGCAACGTCAGGCGAGGGCACGTCGAGAAGAAGCCGGTGCCGGCGGGCGCGCCACTCGTGCTGCTCGGCGGGCCCGCGATGTTGATCGGCCTCGGCGGCGGGGCGGCCTCCTCGCAGGGCAGCGGCGCCGCCAGCGAGGCGCTCGACTTCGCCTCCGTGCAGCGCGGCAACCCGGAGATGCAGCGTCGCGCGCAGCAGGTCATCGACGCGTGCTGGGCGATGGGCGAGGTCAACCCGATCCTGATGGTGCACGACGTCGGCGCTGGCGGCCTGTCGAACGCCGTCCCCGAGGTCGTGGCGCCCGGTGGCGGCCGCATCGACATCGCGAGCGTGCCGACCGGCGAGCCCGGGATGTCACCGCTCGAGATCTGGTGTAACGAGGCGCAGGAGCGCTACGTCGTGGCGCTCGATCCCGCGGGCCTTGCACGCTTCCTCGAGCATTGCCGCCGCGAGCGCTGCCCGCACGCGGTGATCGGCGAAGCCGCGGACGACGGCCGGCTTCAGGTGGACGATCCGACGACGGGCGAGCGCGTCGTGGACATGCCGATCGCCGACCTCCTCGGGCGCCCGCCGCGGATGCAAAGGAGTGCCGCGCGCAGGCCACGACGCGGCGACGGCTTCGACGTCGCCGAGGTCGATCCGCGCGAAGCCCTGGAGCGCCTGCTGCGGCTGCCGGCCGTCGCCGACAAGGGCTTCCTGGTCACGATCGGCGACCGCAGCGTCGGCGGCATGATCAGCCGCGACCCGCTGGTCGGCCGCTGGCAGGTCCCGGTGAGCGACGTGGCCGTGACGACTTCGGGCTTCTCGGGCGCGGCTGGCGAGGCGATGGCGCTCGGCGAGCGTCCGGCGATCGCGCTGCTCGACGCGCCGGCGTCGGGGCGCATCGCGGTTGGCGAAGCGATCACGAACATTGCGGCGGCCGACGTGCGCGCGCTCGGCGACGTCAAGCTTTCCGCGAACTGGATGGCGGCCTGCGGGGAGCCCGGCGAGGACGCGGACCTGTACGACACCGTGCAGGCCATCGGCGAGAGGCTGTGCCCGGCGCTCGGCATTGCGATCCCGGTCGGCAAGGACTCGCTCGCCATGCGCACGGCGTGGCGCGACGACGCGGGCGCGCACGCGGTCACCGCGCCGCTCTCGCTCGTGGTCACGGCCTGCGCGCCGGTCTCCGACGTGCGGCGAACGCTTACGCCCGCACTCGCAAGCGACGCGGGAGCGACTGCCCTCGTCCTCGTCGACCTCGGCGGCGGGCGCGACCGCATCGGCGGTTCCTGCCTCGCGCAGGTCTACGGCCGGACGGGCGACGTGCCGCCCGACCTCGACGACCCGGCGCGGCTCGCCGCGTTCTTTGCCGCGATCCGCGAGCTGCGCGACGCGGGGCTCGTGCTCGCCTACCACGACCGGTCGGACGGGGGACTTGCGATCACGCTGCTCGAGATGTCGTTTGCGGGCCGCGCCGGGCTCGACGTGGATCTCGGGGCCGTCCCGCGGCCCGTCGGCGCACTGTTCGCCGAGGAACTCGGCGCCGTACTGCAGGTGCGCGAGGCAGAACTCGATCGCGTCGAGGCGGAATTCGCACGGCACGGGCTCACCCCGTTTATCCGGAGGATTGGAGCCGTTCGCCCGGGCGGGCGCATTCGCATCGCCGCCGCCGGCCGCGTGCTCATCGACGAGGACCGGCGCGCGCTGCAGGCCGCGTGGTCCGAGACGACCTGGCGCATGCAGAAGCTGCGCGACGAGCCGGGCTGCGCGGACGAGGAACGCGAATCGCGCCTCGATCCCGGCGACCCGGGGCTCGCGTGGCGCCTGACCTTCGACGCCGACCAGGACGTCGCGGCGCCCTACATCGCCTCCGGCCGGCGTCCACGGGTCGCGATCCTGCGTGAGCAGGGCGTCAACAGCCAGGTCGAGATGGCAGCCGCATTCGATCGAGCCGGATTCACCGCCGTCGACGTGCACATGACGGACCTCATCGAACGGGGCGCGGCCCTCGACGGCTACCACGGCCTCGTCGCCTGCGGCGGATTCAGCTACGGCGACGTGCTGGGCGCGGGCGAGGGTTGGGCCAAGTCGATCCTCTTCAACCCGCGCGCACGCGGTCTCTTCGAGGACTGGTTCGCGCGGACCGACCGTTTCACGCTCGGCGTCTGCAACGGCTGCCAGATGCTTGCCGCGCTCGCGGAGCTCATTCCCGGCACCGCACACTGGCCACGCTTCCGCCGCAATCGCTCCGAGCAGTTCGAGGGCCGGCTCTCGATGGTCGAGATCGCGGACACGAACTCTCTGTTCTTCGCCGGCATGGCGGGCTCGCAGCTGCCGATCGCCGTCGCGCATGGGGAGGGCCGCGCGGAATTCGCGAGCGCGTCCGGCGAAGCGGCTGCGCGCGGTCTGGTGACGCTGCGGTTCGTCGACAACGGCGGGCGCGTTGCCGCGCGCTACCCGGCCAACCCGAACGGTTCGCCCGGCGGCATCGCGGGCCTCGCGTCGAGCGACGGGCGGGTCGCAATCGTGATGCCCCATCCGGAGCGCGTCTTCCGCACGGTGCAGAATTCATGGCACCCCGTGGATGCCGGCGAGGACAGCGGCTGGATGCGGATTTTCAGGAACGCGCGGGTCTGGGTCGGCTAGGGGCGCGCGCCGGGGAGCGGCGTCACGTTCGATGAGTCTTCGGCGAAGTAGCGCCGCACCATCATGGCCTGCTGCAGCCGTCCGCGGCGCACGTAGGCCTGGTAGAGCAGGTCCTTCATCACCTCGAGCAGCACGCTGGCCTGGTAGGCGTCGATCGCCGGCAGGTTGCCGCGGCCCGCCTCGTCGAAGTCGAACAGCACCTTCTTGACGACCTCGTAGGTGGGATCGTCGATCTCGGCCAGGCGGCGTACGTTCGCGAGCTCGTTGTAGAGCTCGAGCTTGCCGTCCGCGCCGAGGTCGGCGAACGTGCGCTGGGCGACGCGCCGGCTCATCGATGCGAACGCGTTGTAGCAGGCCGCCGTGAAGCAGGCAAAAGTCTCCTTCAGCAGGGCCTCGGTGTCCTCGGGCAGGTAGGTGAAATTGAACTTCTCGCGCGCGCGCTCGAG
Organism: uncultured Gammaproteobacteria bacterium; assembly: GCA_963728615.1. GTDB lineage: Bacteria > Pseudomonadota > Gammaproteobacteria > Steroidobacterales > Steroidobacteraceae > SCUD01. The sequence continues at coordinate 82,941 of CAVSKQ010000003.1, read as the reverse complement.
TTCGACGAAGTTCGGCGCAAGCTCGACGCGGCTGCCGCCGTAGAGCTTCACGGTGAAGCGCAGGAAGACGGGCGCGTTGCAAGCCGCGCAGCGATACACGAGGCCGACCTGGGCGGGCTTGTGCTGCTGCAGCACGTTGAAGTCCGGCACCGAGACGGGCGTGATGTGCGCGAGCACCTGGCAGTGCGGGCAATGGAGGGCGATTCCGCTCTCCTGGTCGTGGTGCAGGCGTCCCGAAGAATCGATGTAGACGGCCATGGGCTGACCTCCGCGCTGCGGTGAGTCTAGCAGGAGGGGACAGTCCCCTACGCGTGCAGCGGCTTGAAGCGCAGGCGGTGCGGCTGGTCCGCATCGTCGCCCTTGCGGCGGCGCAGGTCCTGCACGTACTCCTGGTAGTTGCCCTCGAACCACACCACCTCGCTGTCGCCCTCGAAGGCGAGGATGTGGGTGGCGATGCGGTCGAGGAACCAGCGGTCGTGTGAGATCACGACCGCGCAGCCGGGGAAGTTCAGCAGCGCCTCCTCGAGCGCCCGCAACGTCTCGACGTCGAGGTCGTTGGTTGGCTCGTCGAGCAGCAGCACGTTGCCGCCGCTCTTCAGGAGCTTCGCGAGATGCACGCGGTTGCGCTCGCCGCCCGAGAGCTCCCCGATGTGCTGCTGCTGCTGGTTGCCCCGGAAGTTGAAGCGCCCGACGTAGCCGCGCGAGGCGGTCTCGTAATTGCCGACCTTGATGATGTCCTGGCCGCCCGAGATCTCCTGCCAGACGGTCTTCGAGTCATCGAGCGCGTCCCGCGACTGGTCGACGCTGGCGATCTGCACCGACGGGCCGGTGCGGACCGTGCCGGCGTCCGGCTTCTCGGCGCCCGTCAGCATGCGAAACAGCGTGGTCTTGCCCGCGCCGTTCGGCCCGATGATCCCGACGATGCCGCCCTGGGGGAGGCGGAAAGTGAGTCCGTCGATGAGGAGGCGGTCGCCGTAGGCCTTGCGCAGGCCCTGGACCTCGATCACGAGGTCGCCGAGGCGCGGGCCCGGCGGGATGTAGATCTCGTTGGTCTCGTTGCGCGCCTGGAATTCGACCGACGACAGCTCCTCGAACTGGCGCAGGCGCGCCTTGCTCTTCGCCTGCCGCGCCTTTGGGTTCGCCCGCACCCACTCGAGCTCGCGCGCGAGCGTGCGGCGCAGGCCCTCCTGCTGCTTCTCCTCCTGGGCCAGGCGCCGTTCCTTCTGCTCGAGCCAGGAGGAGTAGTTGCCCTGCCAGGGGATTCCGTGGCCACGGTCCAGCTCGAGGATCCAGCCGGCGACGTTGTCGAGGAAGTAGCGGTCGTGGGTCACGCAGATGACCGTGCTGGGGTACTGCTCGAGGTACTTCTCGAGCCACGCCACCGATTCCGCGTCGAGGTGGTTCGTCGGCTCGTCGAGCAGCAGCATGTCCGGCTTCGAGAGCAGCAGCCGGCAGAGTGCGACGCGGCGGCGCTCGCCGCCCGACAGTTGCGACACCTTTGCGTCCCAAGGCGGCAGGCGCAGCGCATCCGCGGCGACGTCGAGCTGGCGCTCGAGGTTGTGCCCGTCGACGCTTGCGAGGAAGGCCTCGAGCTGGCCCTGCTCGGCGGCGAGCTTGTCGAAGTCCGCGTCCGGCTCGCTGTAGAGCGCGTACACCTTCTCGAGGCGCGCGAGCGCGTCCTTCACCGGCTTCGCGGACTCCTCGACGATGGTCCGCACGTCCGCCTCGGGATCGAGCTGCGGCTCCTGCGGCAGCAGGCCCACCTTGATGCCGGGCTGTGGCCGGGCCTCGCCCTCGATATCGGTGTCGGTCCCCGCCATGATGCGCAGCAGCGTCGACTTGCCCGAGCCGTTGAGGCCGAGGACGCCGATCTTTGCGCCCGGGAAGAAGGACAGGGAGATGTCGCGCAGGATGTGCCGCTTCGGCGGCACGACCTTGCCGACGCGGTTCATCGTATAAATGTACTGGGCCATAGGATTCCGGGGCGTCAGGGGCCGCGGATTATCTGCGATGCGGGCGCTCGCCGCCAGCCGTGCTAGGCTCGGGGCCGCCCCTTCGAACCGCGGCGGCAACGCGTGGCTGAATCTCCCGGACCGTCCACCTGTGTCGTCGCCGGCGAGCGCATCGCCCGCTACGGTTTTCCCGACGGCCACCCGTTCGGCCCTGATCGGCACGACGCATTCTGGCGCGAGCTCGTCGCGCAGGGCCTCGACCGGCAGGTCCTGCAGCTCGCGCCGCGCCGCGCCACCCGGCCGGAGCTCGAGCTCTTTCACGATCCTGGCTACGTCGAGTTCGTCATCTCGCGCTCGGCCACCGGCGAGGGACTTCTCGATGGCGGCGACACGCCCGCTTTCAAGGGCGTCTTCGAGGCCGCGAGCGACGTCGTCGGCGCTGCGCTCGTCGCGGCAGAGTCGGTGATGGATGGACGCGCGCGCCGGGCCTTCGTGCCGATCGCGGGCCTGCACCATGCCGGTCGCGCGCACGCGGCGGGTTTCTGCGTCTTCAACGACATCGGTGTCGTGGTCGAAAACCTGAAGCGCGAGCACGGGCTTTCGCGCATCGCGTACGTCGACATCGACGCCCATCACGGCGACGGCGTGTTCTACGCCTTCGAGGACGACCCTGCGCTCGTGGTCGCCGACACGCACGAGGACGGACGCTTCCTGTATCCCGGCACCGGAGCCGCCCACGAGATCGGAACGGGCGCCGCCACCGGCAGCAAGCTCAACCTTCCCCTGGCGCCGGGCGCCGGCGATGCAGAGTTTCTCGCCGCCTGGCCGGTCATCGAAGCCCACCTCGAGCGGCATGCGCCCGACTTCGTGATCCTCCAGTGCGGCGCCGACAGCCTGTCCGGAGACCCGATCACGCACCTCGCGCTCACCGAGGAGTCGCATGCCCACGCGGCGGCGCGCCTGTGCGCGATCGCCGACCGCCACGCGGCCGGCCGGATCCTCGCTTTCGGCGGCGGTGGCTACAACCGGCGCAACATTGCCCGCGCCTGGACCCGCGTCGTCCAGGCCTTCGTAGAGGCGGCCTGAAACCCGCGCATCGGGTAGACTTCGCCCTCCATTTCAGGGCGTAGACGCGAGAATTTGCATGTTCGGTCCCCGCATGAGCATCGAATCGTTCGACCCCCGGCTGGCCGCTGCGATCGCCTCCGAGCGCCGCCGCCAGGAGGAGCATCTCGAGCTCATCGCCTCGGAAAACTATGCGAGCCCCCGCGTGCTGGAGGCCCAGGGCTCGGTGCTGACCAACAAGTACGCGGAGGGCTACCCGGGCAAGCGCTACTACGGCGGCTGCGAGTTCGTCGACATCGCCGAGGAGCTCGCGATCGAGCGCGCGAAGTCGCTGTTCGGCGCCGCCTATGCCAACGTGCAGCCACATTCCGGCTCGCAGGCCAACGCGGCGGTCTACTTCGCGCTGCTCGCTCCCGGCGACACGCTGCTCGGGATGAGCCTCGATCATGGCGGCCACCTGACGCACGGCGCGAAGGTGAACTTCTCCGGCAAGGTCTTCAATGCCGTCCAGTACGGACTCGACGCGGCGACCGGCGAGATCGACTACGCCCAGGTCGAGCGCCTCGCGCACGAGCACCGGCCGAAGATGATCCTCGCCGGCTTCTCGGCCTACTCGCGCGTGATCGACTGGCAGCGGTTCCGCGCCATCGCGGACGCGGTTGGCGCCTGGTTCGTCGTCGACATGGCGCACGTCGCCGGGCTCGTCGCGGCGGGCGTCTACCCGAACCCGGTCCCGGTGGCCGACGTCGTCACGTCGACGACGCACAAGACCCTGCGCGGCCCGCGCGGCGGCCTCATCCTCGCGCGTGAGCACCCGCACCTGCACAAGAAGCTCAATTCCATCGTCTTCCCGGGCTTGCAGGGCGGTCCGCTGATGCACGTGATCGCCGCCAAGGCAGTCGCGCTGCTCGAGGCGCTCGCGCCCGAGTTCAAGGCGTACCAGCGGCAGGTGGTCGAGAACGCGCGCGCGATGGCCAATGCACTGCAGGGACGCGGCTACCGCATCGTTTCGGGCGGCACCGACAATCACCTCTTCCTGCTCGACCTGACCGGCAAGGACTACACGGGTAAGGATGCCGACGCGGCGCTCGGGCGCGCGCACATCACGGTCAACAAGAACGCCGTTCCGAACGACCCGCGGCCGCCATTCGTGACGAGTGGGCTGCGCATCGGCACGCCGGCGATCACGACCCGCGGCTTCGCGGAAGAGGAGTCGCGGCAGGTCGGGCACTGGATCGCCGAGGTGCTCGACAGCATGGGCGACGAGTCTGTCGTCCTTCGCGTGCGCGAGGCGGTGCAGTCGATCTGCGGGCGCTTTCCGGTCTACGGGTGAGCCCGCCCAGGCCACGGCCGTGCACTGCCCATTCTGCAACCACGACGACACCAGGGTGACGGACTCGCGCCTCGCCGGAGAGGGGCACCAGATCCGCCGCCGGCGCGAATGCCTCTCCTGCGGCGAGCGCTTCACCACTTTCGAGACCGCTGAGCTGGTCATGCCACAGGTGGTCAAGAACGACAGCACGCGCCAGCCCTTCGACGAGGGAAAGCTCCGCTCCGGCGTCACCAAGGCGCTGGAGAAGCGCCCGGTCGGCCGCGACGCGGTCGAGGCCGCCGTCGAACGCATCGGCCACCGCCTGCGGGCACTCGGCGAGCGCGAGGTGGCTTCGCGGGTGATCGGCGAGATCGTCATGGAGGAACTGCGCCAGCTCGACGAGGTTGCCTACGTGCGTTACGCCTCGGTCTATCACCGCTTCCACGACGTGGATTCGTTCCGCGAGGAAGTCGAGCAGCTCGACAAGCGCAGGCGCAGCGATCCGTCGGCCGGCCAGATGTCGCTGCTGCCGTCCCAGACGCGCCAGCCGAAGGTCAAGCCATGAGCGCGAATCCCGCGCTCGATGCGGGCCACATGGCGCGCGCGCTCGAGCTCGCGCGCCGGGGCCTGGACACGACGGACCCCAATCCACGCGTCGGCTGCGTGGTTGCCCGGGACGAGCGCGTCCTCGGCGAGGGCTGGCACCAGCGTGCGGGTGGCCCGCACGCTGAAGTCTTCGCGCTGGAAGCAGCGGGCGCGGCGGCGCGCGGCGCCACCGCCTACGTGACACTCGAACCCTGCTCGCATCAGGGCCGCACGCCGCCCTGCGCCGACGCGCTGGTTGCGGCGGGCATCGGCCGCGTCGTCTACGCCATGCGCGATCCAAACCCGAAGGTGTACGGTGGCGGAATCGCGCGCCTCGCCGCGGCCGGCATCGAGGTGGAGGGCGGCGTGCTCGAGCGCGAGGCGCTCGAGCTCAATCCCGGGTTCGTGTCGCGCATGACGCGCGGCCGGCCCTGGGTGAGCATCAAGCTCGCCGCCAGCCTCGATGGCGCGACGGCCCTTCCCGGCGGTGACAGCCAGTGGATCACCGGCGAAGCGGCCCGCGAGGACGTTCAGCGCCTGCGCGCGCGCTCGTCGGCCGTGATGACGGGCAGCGGCACGGTCATCGCCGACGACCCGAGGCTCGACGTGCGCCTGTCGGGCACGGTCCGGCAGCCGCTGCGCGTGGTGCTCGACTCGAGGCTCCGCACGCCGCCCACGGCACGAATCCTCGCGCCACCCGGCACGGCCCTCATCCTGTGCTCGGACGAGGATCCGGTGCGCGCGGCACCGCTCCTCGCTGCCGGCGCCGAAGTCATGGCCGTAGGCTCGAGCGCGGGCGGCGTCGACCTGGAGGCGGCGTTGACCGCTCTCGCGGCGCGGCAGGTGAACGAGCTCCTGGTCGAGTGCGGTGCCGGCCTCGCGGGTGCGCTGCTCTCCGCGGGGCTCGCCGATGAGCTGTTGCTGTACCTGGCACCGACGCTGCTGGGCCGCGGTTCGCGCCCGCTTGCCGACCTCGAAGCACCGGCGACCCTTGCCGAGCGGCTGAAATTCTCCATCGTCGAGCGCCAGGACGTCGGGGACGACCTGCTGTTGCGCCTGCGCCCGAGGCACTGAGTCGAGTCATGTTCACCGGCATCGTGACCGCAGTCGGAAGGGTCGTCGCCGTGCACGCGGCCGGCAGCGCGCGCCGGCTCACGGTCGAGGCCGGCGCGCAGGCGGCGGCCGGCTGGCGGGTTGGCGACAGCGTCGCGGTCTCGGGCGTCTGCCTCACGCTCACCGCCGTGGATGGCGGCCGATTCGATGCGGATCTCTCGGGCGAGACGCTCTCGCGCACGACACTCGGCGCGCTCGGTGCCGGGCAGTGCCGTGAACCTCGAACCGGCGCTCGCCGCAGGCGCCGCGCTTGGCGGGCACCTCGTCACCGGACATGTGGATGGCGTCGCCACCGTGCGCAACTGCCGCGAAGCGGACGGCGCGCTGCAGGCGACGCTCGAAGCGCCGGCCGCGCTCGCACGCTTCATCGCGGAAAAGGGATCGGTGACGCTCGACGGCGTCAGCCTGACCGTGGGCCGCGTCGCTGGCGAAGCTTCGAGGTCGACACTCGTGCCGCACACGCGATCGGTCACGACACTCGGTGATCTTGCCGCCGGGCGCACGCTGAACCTCGAGGTCGACCTCGTCGCGCGCTACCTCGACCGGCTCCTGGACGCGCGGGGGACGCGATGAGCACGATGAAGAGCTCCTGGCCGAGCTTGCCGCGGGTCGCATGGTCGTTGTCATGGACGACGAGGACCGCGAGAACGAGGGCGACCTCGTGATGGCCGGAGCCTGCGTGCGGCCCGAGGACATCAATTTCATGGCGCGGCATGGCCGCGGCCTCATCTGCCTGACGCTGACCGAGGATCGCTGCCGGCGGCTGCGACTGCCGCTGATGGTGCGCGAGGCCGAGGACCGGCATGGGACGAACTTCACCGTCAGCATCGAAGCAGCGCAGGGCGTCACGACCGGAATCTCCGCGCAGGACCGCGCACGCACGGTGCGCGCGGCGGTTGCGCCCGAAGCGCGACCCGAGGACCTGCGCCAGCCCGGCCACGTATTCCCGCTGATGGCGCGGCCGGGCGGGGTGCTGACGCGGGCCGGCCACACCGAGGCGGGCTGCGACCTCGCGCGGCTCGCCGGGTTCGAGCCGGCCGCGGTGATCGTCGAGGTGCTGAACGACGACGGCACGATGGCGCGGCGGCCCGAGCTCGAGCGCTTCGCCGCGGAGCACGGCCTCGCCATCGGCACGATCGCCGACCTCATCCGCTACCGGCTCAGCAAGGAGAGCTCGATCGAGTGCGTCGCGGACCGCATGGTCGAGACCGCGGCCGGGCCGTTTCGCATGCGCTGGTACGTGGACCGCGTGCACGGCCGGCTGCATGTCGCGCTGGTGCGCGGCGAGGCGGGCGCGGAGCCGCCGCTCGTGCGGGTGCACGTCAGGGACACGCCGCGCGACCTCATCGGCATCCGCGGCGAGCACGCGGGCTGGACGCTCGCGGCGGCGCTCGCCCGCATCGCGCGCGAGCCGCACGGCATCGTCGTCGTGCTGCGTCCCGAGGAGTCGGCCGAGGACATCGTCGGCGCTGGCGCGCACGAGCACGGCGCGGACGCGGCGCCCGGCGCGGTGCTGCGCACCTACGGAATCGGCGCGCAGATCCTGCGCGACCTCGGCGTCAGCCGCATGCGCGTTTTGTCGGCTCCGCGCCAGCTTCTCGGCATCACCGCGTTCGGCCTCGAGGTCACCGGATACGAGGAGTGAGCGCGGCCCTGCCTGATATACTCGCGTCGTGGACGCGATTCGCATTGTCGAGGGCGACCTGCGGGTCGGCGACCTGCGCATCGCGCTCGTCGCGTCGCGCTTCAACGAGAATGTCGTCGATCGCCTGGTCGCAGGCGCGGTGGAGGCGCTCGTCGCGCGCGGCGCGCCGAGGTCAGGCCTCGAGCTCGTCCGCGTGCCGGGGGCATTCGACCTGCCGCCCGTGGTGCGGCGCATCGCCGCGTCCGGCCGCTTCGACGCGGTGGTTGCGCTCGGCGCGGTGATCCGCGGCGAGACCGCGCACTTCGATTTCGTTGCCGGCGAGTGCGCCGCCGGGCTCGCGCGGGTCGCGGACGAGACCGGCGTACCGGTCGCCTTTGGCGTGCTGACCACCGAGAACGAGGAACAGGCGCTCGCGCGCGCAGGCGGCAGCGAGGGCAACAAGGGCGCCGAGGCGGCCTGCGCGGCGATCGAGCTCGCGAACCTCCTGCGCAAGCTGGGCTAGACCATGCGCGTCTCCGGTCGTGAGCATTCGAAGGCGCGTGGGGCCGCGCGCCGGCTGGCCGTGCAGGCGCTCTACCAGTGGCAACTCGGGCGTCAGCCTGCTGCCGAACTCATCGCGCAGTTCGCCGCGACCCCGGAGCATGCGCGCGTCGATCCCGATTATTTCCGCGCGGCCGTGAAGGCGGTCTGCGCGGACGACGGCGGCATCGACGCGGAGCTTGCCCGGCATTCGGACATCGAGCCGGGCCGGCTCGATCCGGTCGAGCACGCGATCCTCGCTCTCGGCGTGTGGGAACTCATGGCTCGCCCGGAGGTTCCATACCGGGTGGTCATCAACGAGGGCATCGAGCTCGCCAAGCGCTTCGGCTCGACCGACGGGTACCGCTACGTGAACGCCGTGCTCGACCGTGCCTCGCGCGCCCACCGCCGCGCCGAGCGCGGCGAAGTGGCCTAGGGCCCCTGATGCCCGCAAGCGAATTCGAGCTGATCGAACGGTTCTTTACGCGGCGCGGCGCACGCCGCGAGGACGTCCTGGCCGGCGTTGGCGACGACGGCGCGCTCATCGCGGCGCCCGCGGGCGGCACGCTCGTATTCGCGCTCGACACGCTGGTCGAGGGCGCGCACTTCCCGGCCGGATTCGACGCCCGCTTCGTCGGCCACCGAGCGCTCGCGGTCAACCTCTCCGACCTCGCCGCCATGGGCGCCGAGCCGGCCTGGGCGTTGCTCGGCGTCACGTTGCCGTCGGCGGACGAGCACTGGCTCGCTGGTTTTTCCGCGGGGCTCGACACCCTCGCGCGCCGCCACGGCGTCGCCGTGGTGGGCGGGGACACGACCCGCGGTCCGCTCACCGTCTCGCTCGCGCTCGCAGGCGTCGTGCCGCCGGGCCAGGCCCTCCTGCGCGAGGGCGCGCGCGCCGGCGACGACCTGTGGGTGAGCGGGACGCCGGGCGACGCGGCGGCCGGGCTTGCCATCCTGCAGGGCCGGCTGAACGCGCAGGGGCGGGCGCGCGACGCGCTGCTCGCCCGGTTCCAGCTGCCGCAGGCGCGCGTCGCGCTCGGGCTCGCGCTGCGCGGCATCGCGACCGCCTGCATCGACGTGTCCGACGGACTCGCCGGCGACCTGTCCAAGTTGTGCGCGGCGAGCGGCGTCGGCGCCGACATCGAGAGCCGCGAACTGCCGTTGTCCGCGGGCCTGTGCTCGGTGGCGCCTCCGGACGCGCGGCTGGCATACGCGCTCGCCGGTGGCGACGACTACGAGCTGCTCTTCAGCGCCGACCCCGGGCATCGCGCGCGGCTCGCGACACTCGACGCCGGCGTCGTGCTGAAGCGCATCGGCGCGATCGCGGAAGCAGAGGGCGTGCGCATCGACGGAGACCCCGTCGAGCGAGATGCCGGTCACGGTTTCGACCACTTCGCGGGAAGGGCGCCGGGCTCCCGGTGAAGCGCGATCCGGTTCACGGTTCCGGGCCTCTTGACTAAATATCCTCGTGGTCGATCCGGCGGCACCCGCGCGCCGGAGCTGTCCACGAGGAGCCGGTCATCGCAACCGCAACCGTGCCGACCATCATGCGGCCCGCCGACGGCGCGGCCGGCATCGGCGAGAAGATCGGCAAGTACGACGTGATCCGCGAGGTCGGGCGCGGCTCGACCGGCACCGTCTACCTCTCGCACGACTCCTACTACGGACGCGACATCGCGATCAAGGCGTATCGCATCGCCGCCGACGACGACCCGGCGCGGGCGAAGGTCGCGCGCAAGATGTTCCTCTCCGAGGCGCACATGGTGGGGATGCTGCAGCATCCAAACATCATGCCGATCTATGACGCCGGCGAGGAGAGCGGCTACTACTACGTGGTCACGGAGTTCATCCACGGTGCGCGCACGCTTTCCGCGTACACGCGGCCCGACAACCTGCTGCCGGTCGAGGACGTGCTGACACTCATGTTCAAGTGCGCGAAGGCGCTGCACTACGCGCATTCGCGCGGTGTCATCCACCGCGACATCAAGCCGAGCAACCTGATGCTGACGACCGACAGCGACCTCAGGCTCATCGATTTCGGCATCGCGCTGCACAACGACGCAGACTTTTCGCGCATCGAGGGCATCGCCGGCAGCCCGAGCTACATGTCGCCCGAGCAGGTCCAGTCGCTCGAGCTGACGAACCACTCCGACCTCTACTCGCTGGGCGCGGTGATGTATGAGCTGCTCACCGGGCACCGGCCGTTCCGTGCGGGGGCGCTGGCGAAGCTCCTGCACCAGATCGTCTACGCGACGCCGGCGCCGATGCTGTCGATCCGCCCCGACCTCGCGCCGGAGCTCGAGACCGTGGTTGCCACCGCGATGCACAAGGAGCCGGAGAAGCGCTACCCGAACGGCGCCGAGTTCGCCAACGCGATCGCGCGCGTGCACGCGCAGCAGCGCAAGGAAACCGACCGCAGCGACCGCCAGGAGCACTTCAACCTGCTGCGGCGCCTCAAGTTCTTCCATGACTTCTCGTCGAACGAGATCTGGGAGGTGCTGCGCGCCGGTACCTGGCAGCGGCACGCGCCGGGCGACGAGATCGTCCGGGCGGGCGGCATCGACGACCGCTTCTACGTGATCGTGACCGGCACCTGCCGCGTCGACCGCGACGGGGCCGTGGTCGGCAAGCTCGAGGCCGGTGACTGTTTCGGCGAGACGAGCTACCTGCGCGGCGCCAAGCGCCAGGCCGCGGTGGTCGCCGGCGAGGACGTCACCATCCTGCGCGTCAGCTCGACGCTGCTCGAGCAGGCCTCGTCGGCCTGCCAGCTGCGCTTCAACAAGGTATTCCTCAAGTCGCTGATCTCGCGCCTGCAGAACGGCGAATCACGCGTCGCCAGCTGACCACGGACGGATCGGCGCGCGACACTGCGCGTCGGCCGGCGTTCCTTCGCTCGCGCCGCCGGAACTTACGCGCTCGCTCAGGACCCCGTCCGCCTTGCCGTTCGCGCGCCGAATCGCCAGCGAACCGCTGGCGGCGAGAATCACCGCTCTCAACGACCGGAAGCCGCGGGTTGGCACGCTCACTGCGGGCCGGCCGGGACCCGAGGCGAGCGCATAAAGTTCCGGCGCGAGCGGAGGTGTCCCGGTCGGCCCCCGATCAGCTGTCCGATCCGGCCGGCTTCTCGTCCTTGTCGCGCGCGATGCGCGCGTACGCCGAGTGATTGTGGATCGACTCGAAATTCTCGGCCTCGATGACATACGACCGGATCCGGTCGTCGGCATTGAGCCGCGTCGCGATGTCCCGCACGATGTCCTCGACGAACTTGGGGTTGTCGTAGGCGCGCTCGGTCACGAACTTCTCGTCGGGTCGCTTCAGGATCCCGTACAGCTCGCAACTCCCCTCGGACTCGGCCACGTCGATCAGTTCCTCGAGCCACACGTGCTCGGAGATCTTCGCCGAGATCGTCAGGTGCGAGCGCTGGTTGTGGGCGCCGTAGTCCGAGATCTGCTTGGAGCAGGGGCACAGGCTGGTCACCGGCACCAGGACCTTCAGCCAGGTCTCGATGCGCCCGTCCTGGATCTCGGCGGCGAGCGTCGCCCGGTAGTCGAGCAGGCTCTGCACGCCGGTGACCGGCGCCCGTTTCATGACGAAGTACGGGAAGGTCATCTCGAGGTGGCCTGCCTGGGAATCCAGGCGCAAAGTCATCTCCGTCAGCATCCGGTTGAACGATTCGACGGAAATCTCGCGTTCGCGCTCGTTCAGGATCTCGACGAAGCGCGACATGTGCGTGCCCTTGAAGTTGTGGGGCAGGTGCACGTACATGTTGAAGTTGGCGATCGTGTGCTGCTCGCCGCCCGAGCGGTCCTTGACCCGCACCGGGTGGTAGATGTCCTTGATGCCCACACGGTCGATTGGCAGGCGCCGCGTGTCGGCGCGACCCTGCACGTCCTCGATGATCGGGCTGACGACGGACCCCGCGGTCTTCGCATTCATGGCGAAATCATACCATATTGGTCCTGATTAGCCCGCGGGCCGCGCCCGCGCGATGCCCTGGCCGCGCCAGAATCGCTCGATCATCGCGCGCACGCCGGGCGCGTCGAGCCCGGCGGCCGCCAGGTTGTCCTCGCGCGAACCGTGCTCGACGAACGCGTCCGGGACGCCGACCTGGAGCACGGGAACCGGGCTGCCGAGGCGCTGGAGTACTTCCAGCACGGCCGAACCCGCGCCACCGGCAATCGCGTTCTCCTCGAGCGTGACGATCGCGCGATGGCTCGCCGAGACCTCGGCGATGAGTGCCTCGTCGATCGGCTTCACGAAGCGCATGTTGACGAGCGTCGCGTCCAGTGCCTCCGCCGTGGGCCTCGCCACCTCGACCATCGTGCCGAAGGCGAGCAGGGCGAGCCCGCTGCCGCCGCGACGGCGCAGCTCAGCCTGGCCGAGTGGCAGTGCCTGCATCGTCTTCTCGACCGGGACGCCCGGGCCGCGGCCGCGCGGGTAACGCACCGCCGCCGGCAGGTCGAGCTGCCCCGCGGTGTAGAGCATCTGCCGGCACTCGTTCTCGTCGGCCGGTGCCATGACGACCATGTTCGGCACGCAGCGCAGGTACGTGAGGTCGAAAACGCCCTGGTGGGTCGCGCCGTCGCCGCCGACGAGACCGGCGCGGTCGATCGCGAACACGACCGGCAGGCGCTGCAGCGCGACGTCGTGGATCAGCTGGTCGTAGCCTCGCTGCAGGAAGGTCGAATAGATCGCGACCACGGGCCGCATGCCGTCGCAGGCGAGGCCGGCCGCGAGCGTGACCGCGTGCTGCTCGGCGATCGCGACGTCGAAGTAGCGCTCCGGAAAACGCTGCTCGAACTCGACCATGCCGGAACCCTCGCGCATCGCCGGGGTGATCCCGACGAAGCGCGCGTCCTGCTCCGCGATGTCGCAGAGCCACTCGCCGAATACCTGCGAATAGGTGGGGCCGACGGCCTTCTCCTTGTAAAGCGTGCCGCTCGCCGGGTCGTAGGGGCCCGGCCCGTGCCACTTGATCGGATCGGCCTCGGCCGGCGCGTAGCCCTTGCCCTTCTGCGTGACGACGTGCAGGAACTGCGGCCCGGGCAGGCTCCTCATGTTGCCGAGCGTGGCCACGAGGGCGCCGACGTCGTGGCCGTCGATCGGCCCGATGTAGTTGAAGCCGAGCTCCTCGAACAGCGTGCCGGGCAGCACCATGCCCTTGGCGTGCACCTCGGAACGGCGCGCGAGTTCCCAGGCGGAGGGCATCTTGCGCAGCACTCTCTTGCCGCCGGCGCGCAGGTGCGAGTACATGCGGCCCGAGAGCAGACGCGCGAAATAGTTCGACAGGGCGCCGACGTTCTCCGAGATCGACATGTCGTTGTCGTTCAGCACGACGAGCAGGTCGACGTCGAGGCTTCCCGCGTGGTTGAGCGCCTCCCAGGCGAGCCCCGCGCTCATCGCGCCGTCGCCGATCACGGCGACTACGCGCCGGTCGCTCCCGGACAGCCGGTTCGCGACCGCCATGCCGAGAGCCGCGCTGATCGAGGTGCTCGAATGCCCGACGCCGAAGCCGTCGTAGACGCTCTCGGCCCGCGCCGGGAAAGGCGCGAGGCCGCCTTGCTGCTTGATGCTGCCGAGCCGCCGCCGGCGCCCGGTCAGGACCTTGTGCGGATAGGCCTGGTGCCCGACATCCCAGATGAGGCGGTCGTAGGGCGTGTCGTAGACATAGTGGAGCGCGACGGCGAGCTCGACGGTGCCGAGTCCGGCCGCGAGATGTCCGCCCATCGGGCCCACGGTTTCGATCAGGTACTGGCGGAGCTCCTTCGACAGCGTACCGAGGTCGGCACGCGCGAGCGCCCGGAGGTCGGCCGGCGTCTCGATCGCCGCCAGCAATCCGTCAGGCCGTTTCTCAGCCATGACGGCAGTCTACTGGAGCCGGGGCGGCGGGCATACGAAGGCTACCTGCCGCGCTGTACGAGGTCGGCGGCAAAGTCCCGCAGCCGCGATGCTTCCGGCCCGAACGTGGCAAGTGCCGCGATCCCGGCGTCCGCGAGCTCGACTGCCCGCGTGCGAGCCGCGGCGACGCCGGCAATGGCCGGGTAGGTTGGCTTCCCGCGCAGTGCGTCCGAGCCTGCGACCTTGCCGGTCACCGAGGTATCGCCCAGCAAGTCGAGCAGGTCGTCGACGATCTGGAAGCACAGGCCGATCGCGCGACCGTACCGGTCGAGCGCCTCACGCTTCGCCACGGGCAGTGCAGGGTCAGCGGCGCAGGCCATCAGGACGGCAGCTCGTATCAACGCGCCGGTCTTGAGCGCGTGCATGTCTTCGATCTGGCGCGGCTCGAGACGCTGGCCAGTGGCAGCGAGGTCGAGCGCCTGGCCGCCCGCCATGCCGAGCGTGCCGCTGGCGCGCGCGAGCAGCCGGATCATCTCGATGCGCGCCGCATCGGGAACGCCGGGCATCGGGTCGTCCGCGAGCAGGTCGAATGCGAGCACCTGCAGTGCATCGCCGGCGAGGATTGCAGTCGCCTCGTCGAAAGCGCGGTGTGTCGTCGGCCGGCCGCGCCGCAGGTCGTCGTCGTCCATCGCGGGCAGGTCGTCATGGACGAGCGAATAAGCGTGGATGAGTTCCACCGCAGTCGCTGGCGAATCGAGCGTTTCCGGCGGGATGCCGAGGGCGCTGCCCGTCGCGTAGACGAGCAGGGGCCGGATCCTCTTTCCTTCCCCCAGCACGGCATAGCGCATGGCGGCATGCAGGCGCGCGGGTTCGAGTGCGGCGTCGGGCAGGATGCGCTCGAGCACGCGCTCGACGCGCCGGCGGCATGCTGCCCGCCAGTCGCCGGCCGGGGAAGGCTCCTTCTTTGGCGATGCGGTCAATCCGCGTCTGCCGCCTCGAAGTCCTGCTCGCGCAGTTCGCCGTCAGGGCCTTTGGCAAGGACGCGGATCTTCTGCTCGGCCTGGCTGAGGGCCTTCTGGCACAGCCGCGTCAGGACGACGCCGCGTTCGAACTGGCGCAGGGATTCCTCCAGCGGGAGCTCACCCAGCTCGAGCTTCGCCACGATGGCCTCGAGTTCCGCAAGTGCTGCCTCGAAGTCGGGGGCAGCCTGTTTTTGACGGGTCACGCGCTGCATCCGCCGCGCCGGGAAGGGGTTCGCAGTGTACTTCACGCGCCGAAAAGCGGTGTTAGAATCTGTCTAAATCACCGGTCAATGCGGCCGGCCTGGCGAGGAGGACAGCATGAACCTGAAGGGCAGCAAGACCGAAGGAAACCTCAAGGCGGCTTTCGCGGGCGAGTCGCAGGCGAACCGTCGCTACCTGTATTTCGCGCAGAAGGCGGACGTCGAGGGCTATAACGACGTGGCGGCAGTCTTCCGTTCGACGGCAGAGGGCGAAACCGGACATGCGCACGGGCACCTCGAATATCTCGAGGAGGTCGGCGACCCGGCGACGGGCCTGCCGATCGGCGGCACGTCCGACAACCTGAAGGCGGCCATCGCCGGTGAAACGCACGAGTACACGGACATGTATCCGGGCATGTCGAAGGAAGCGCGCGGCGAGGGCTTCGCGGAGATCGCGGACTGGTTCGAGACGCTGGCGAAGGCCGAACGCTCGCATGCGAACCGATTCCAGAAGGCGCTGGACCAGCTCGCCTGATCCGGGCTGAATCCCCGGTGCGGTGCGCGTGAACGAACGCGGGTCGGGCGGCGCCCGCGAGGGCAGCCTCGATGCACCGACGCGCCATCCGCTCGGCTGGGAAAACCCGTCGTTCTGGGACGAGAAGGCGCTCGACACCGAACTCGAGCGGGTCTTCGACATCTGCCACGGCTGCCGCCGCTGCTTCAGCCTGTGCAATGCATTCCCGGTCCTGTTCGACCACGTCGACGAATCGCCGACAGGCGAGGTCGCGGCCGTCCCGAAAGCGGCGCGCTGGGAAGTGGTGGACCACTGCTACCTCTGCGACATGTGCTACATGAGCAAGTGCCCCTATGTGCCTCCCCACCCGTGGAACGTCGACTTTCCCCACCTGATGCTGCGCGCTAAGGCCGTTCGCAATCGCGGCCAAGGCGTGCCGCTGCGGGACCGCCTGCTGGCCTCAACCGACGTCGTCGGCCGCATCGCGGGCATTCCCGTCGTGCGGGAGATCGTGAACGCGACGACCCGTTCGCCGACCGGCCGCCGGCTGCTGGAGGGCCTGTTCGGCGTGCACCGCGAAGCCCCGGTGCCCGGCTTCCGCTCGGCTTTCCGCGCACGCGAGTTGCGCCGTGTAAAGCCCGTGCTCGAGGCGAGTCCAGCCGCGGGCACGCGCGGGCGGGTCGCCGTCTTCGTCACTTGCTACGGCAACCGCAACGAGCCGGACATCGTCGAGGACCTCGTTGCCGTGCTCGAGCACAACGGGATCCCGGTCGCACTCGCGCGGGAGGAACGCTGTTGCGGCATGCCGAAGCTCGAGCTCGGCGACCTCGACGCGGTCGCAAAGCTCAAGGAAACGAACATCCCCGCGCTCGCGGCGATGGTGACCACCGGCCACGACATCGTCGCGGCAATCCCGTCCTGTGTCCTGATGTTCAAGCAGGAGCTGCCGCTCCTCTTTCCGGACGACCCCGACGTGCGGGTCGTCGCCGAGCACACGTTCGACCCCTTCGAGTACCTGATGCTCCGCCATGCGGAAGGGCGGTTGCGGACCGATTTCAAGGCGCCGCTCGGGAAGGTGGCGTACCACGTGCCCTGCCACCTGCGCGTGCAGGCGATCGGGCCCAAGACGCGCGAACTGCTCTCGCTCGTGCCGGAGACCAGGCTCACGACGATCGAGCGCTGCTCGGGCCACGACGGGACTTACGCGGTCAAGCGCGAGTTCCGCGCGGTCTCGATGAAAATCGCGAAACCCGTCATCGACCGCGTCGCCGCGGTCGGTGCAGACCACTTCGCGAGCGACTGTCCGATGGCGGGCGCGCAGATCGCATCCGGCCTGCCCGCGGGTCCTGGCCCAGAGCATCCGCTGCGCCTGCTGCGGCTCGCGTACGGGATCTGATGCCGGTGACCGACGCACGCGGGCCGCTGACAGCCGGGGACCTGCTCTCCCTCGAAACTTACGCCCGGGAGCGCGCGGCGTTCCGCGCCCGCGTGCTCGCCCACAAGCGTCCGCGCACGGTGGCCGTCGGTCCGAACATGACCTGGGTGTTCGAGGATCGCGTCACCATCCAGTACCAGGTGCAGGAGATGCTGCGCATCGAGCGGATCTTCGAGCCGGAGGGCATCCAGGAAGAGCTCGACGCCTACAATCCGCTCATCCCGGACGGCAGCAACTGGAAGGCGACCCTGATGATCGAGTTTCCCGACGAGGCCGAACGCGCGGCCGCGCTCGTGAAACTGCGCGGCGTCGAGAACCTCTGCTATGTCGAGATCGCTGGCCACGCCCGGGTGACGGCGATCGCGGACGAGGACCTCGAGCGCGCGAACGCCGAGAAGACGTCGGCCGTGCACTGGCTGCGCTTCGAGATCGCAGGCGGCGCGCGCGAGGCGGTCCTCGCGGGCGCCGACGTCACCGCGGGCGTCGACCATGCCGCGTACCGGCACCAGGCGCTTCTTCCCAAGGCGACAGTCGCCTCGCTCGCGCGCGACTTCGGCTGACGCGCCGGGGTTCCCGGCTGCTAGAATCGCCGCGCCCGGCGGCCGAGCCGCTTTCACCGTAGTCGAGAATGGCGCAGTCGTACACCGCATCGGACATCGAAGTCCTCACGGGGCTCGAACCCGTTCGCCGCCGTCCGGGCATGTACACGGACACCCGCAGCCCGAACCACCTCGTGCACGAGGTCGTCGACAACAGCGTCGACGAGGCGCTCTCGGGGCACTGCGAGCACATCGGCGTCACGCTCCACAAGGACGGCTCGGTCTCGGTCGAGGACGACGGGCGCGGCATGCCGGTCGACATCCATCCGAAGGAGAAGGTCAGCGGCGTCGAGCTGATACTGACGCGGCTGCACGCGGGCGGGAAGTTCTCGGACAAGAACTACGAGAGCGCCGGCGGCCTGCACGGCGTCGGCGTGTCCGTGGTCAACGCGCTGTCGACGCACCTCGAGTGCAACGTCCGCCGCGACGGCAAGGAATGGAACATCGGTTTCAAGAATGGCAAGGTCGTCTCGAAGCTCGAGGCCGTCGGCACCGCCAGGCGTGGCCAGAGCGGCACCACGCTCCGCTTCTGGCCGGACCCGGCGTACTTCGACTCCGCCACCATTTCCGTTCCGCGGCTCAAGCACATCCTCAAGGCAAAGGCCGTCCTGTGCCCGGGGCTGCGGGTCCGGCTGACGGTCGAGGCGAGCGGCGAGACCGAGGAGTGGCACTTCACCGGCGACCTCGGCGCCTACCTGCTCGAGCAGCTCGGAAGGACGGAACGCCTGCCGGAGGAACCGTACGCGGGGCGGGTCAAGGGCGGCAACGAGAGCGCGGACTGGGCGCTGTGCTGGGCGCCGGACGCCGCGGCGCCGGTGGCCGAGAGCTACGTGAACCTCATCCCGACGCCGGAGGGCGGAACGCACGTCAACGGCCTGCGCTCCGGGGTGACCGACGCGGTCCGCGAATTCTGCGAATTCAGGAACCTCGTGCCGCGCGGCCTCAAGCTCGCTCCCGAGGACGTCTGGAACGGGGTTGCATTCGTCCTCTCCGTTCGCATGCAGAACCCGCAGTTCGCAGGGCAGACGAAGGAGAAACTGTCGTCGCGCGAGTCCGCGGCCTTCGTCTCGGGCGTCGTGAAGGATGCCTTCGCGCTGTGGCTGAACCAGCATCCCGAGTCGGGCGAGAAGATCGCGCAGTTCGCGATCTCGAACGCGCAGGAGCGCACCAAGGCCGCCGCTCGCGTCACGCGCAAGCGCATCACGTCGGGCCCGGCGCTGCCGGGAAAGCTCGCCGACTGCACGCTGCAGGAACCCGCTAGCTGCGAGCTGTTCCTGGTCGAGGGCGACTCCGCGGGCGGGTCGGCGAAGCAGGCGCGGGACCGCTCGTACCAGGCCGTGATGCCGCTGCGCGGCAAGATCCTGAACACCTGGGAGGTCGAGGCCGCCGACGTGCTGGCGTCGCAGGAGGTGCACGACATCACGACCGCGCTCGGCGTCGACGCCGGCTCCGCGGACCTCTCGGGACTGCGTTACCACAAGGTCTGCATCCTGGCGGACGCCGACTCCGACGGCGCGCACATTGCGACGCTGCTGTGCGCGCTGTTCCTCAGGCACTTCCGGCCGCTGGTGCTCGCGGGGCACGTGTTCGTCGCCATGCCTCCGCTGTTTCGCATCGACGTGGGCAAGAACGTTTATTACGCGCTCGGCGAGCACGACAAGGCCGGAGTCCTCGACCGCATCCAGGCCGAGGGCATCCGTGGCAAGCCGGTCATCACGCGCTTCAAGGGCCTCGGCGAGATGAGCCCGCTGCAGCTGCGCGAAACCACGATGGCGCGCGACACGCGGCGGCTGGTCCAGCTCACGATCGAGGCCAAGGACGGCGCCGACCAGGTGCTCGACATGCTGCTCGCGAAGAAGCGGGCGGCCGACCGGCGCGAGTGGCTCGAGACCAAGGGCAACCTGGCGACAGTGGAATGAAGGGCCAGCCACCGCTCGACTTCGAGGGTATTGAGAGGCAGCCGCTTCGCGCATTCACCGAGAAGGCGTACCTCGACTACTCGATGTACGTGATCCTCGACCGCGCGCTGCCCCAGCTCGCAGACGGGCTGAAGCCGGTGCAGCGGCGCATCATCTTCGCGATGAGCGAGCTCAGCCTATCGGCGGGCTCCAAGCACAAGAAGTCGGCGCGCACCGTCGGCGACGTCATCGGCAAGTACCACCCGCACGGCGATTCCGCCTGCTACGAGGCGATGGTGCTGATGGCCCAGGACTTCTCCTACCGCTATCCGATCGTCGACGGGCAGGGCAACTGGGGATCGACCGACGACCCGAAGTCCTTCGCCGCCATGCGCTACACGGAGTCGCGCCTCAGGGCCTACGCGCAGGTGCTGCTCTCCGAGCTCGCGCAGGGCACGGTCGACTGGCAGCCGAACTTCGACGGCACGCTCGAGGAGCCGAAGCTGCTGCCGGCGCGGCTGCCGAACGTGCTCCTGAACGGCACGCAGGGCATCGCGGTCGGCATGGCGACCGACATCCCGCCGCACAACCTGCGCGAGGTGACGGCGGCCTGCGTGCACCTGCTCGACGACCCCGACGCGACGCCCGCGGAGCTCTGCAAGCACGTGCAGGGGCCCGATTTCCCGACCGGCGCCGAGATCGTGACGCCGAAGTCGGAGCTGCGAGCGATCTACAAGACGGGCAACGGGACCTATCGCGCGCGCGCGGTCTACGAGATCGAAGACGGCGAGATTGTCGTCACGGCGCTGCCGTACCAGGTCTCGGGCGCCAAGGTGCTCGAGCAGATTGCCGGCCAGATGCGCGCCAAGAAGCTGCCGATGGTCGAGGACCTGCGCGACGAGAGCGACCACGAGCACCCGACCCGGCTCGTGATCACGCCGCGCTCGAACCGCGTCGACGCCGGGCAGGTGATGGCGCACCTGTTCGCGACGACCGACCTCGAGCGCAGCTACCGCGTGAACATAAACGTGATCGCGCTCGACGGCCGGCCCCGGGTGTTCGGGCTCAAGGAACTGCTCGCCGAGTGGCTCGGCTACCGCAAGGAGACGGTAAAGCGCCGCCTGCGTTACCGGCTCGAGAAGGTCACCGCGCGGCTGCACATCCTCGACGGACTGCTCGTTGCATTCCTGAACCTGGATGAAGTGATCCGCATCGTGCGGCGGGAGGACGAGCCGAAGCCCGTGTTGATGAAGCGCTTCAAGCTCACGGACCCCCAGGCCGAGGCGATACTCGAGACCAAACTGCGCCACCTCGCGAAGCTCGCGGAAATGAAGATCCGCGGTGAGCAGAAGGAACTTGCGGAGGAGCAGGAACTGCTCGAGAAGACGCTGAAGAGCGCGGCGAAGCTCAACAAGCTGATTCGCGACGAGCTCGAGGCCGACGCCGCCCAGTACGGCGACGCGCGGCGCACGAAGATCGTCGAGCGCGCGGCGGCGCAGGCGATCGCGGAGGAGGAACTCGTCACGGCGGAGCCGGTGACCGTCGTGCTCTCGACGCTCGGCTGGGTGCGCCAGGCGCGCGGGCACGATGTCGACCCGACCACGCTCTCGTACAAGACAGGCGACGCATTCCAGGCCGCGGCGCGCGGCCGCAGCACGCAGCAGGCCGTGTTCATCGACTCGACGGGGCGCGCCTATTCGCTGCCGGCGCACACGCTGCCGTCGGCGCGCGGGCAGGGCGAGCCGCTCTCGGGCAGGCTCGACCCGCCAGAAGGCGCGACGTTTGCCGCGGTCGCAATCGGCGAGCCGGCGGACAGGTGGCTGCTCGCCTGCGACGCCGGCCACGGCTTCATCGCGCGGCTCGAGGCGCTCACCGGCAGGAATCGCGCGGGCAAGACCGTGTTCCGGCTGCCGGAGAACGCGAAGGTGCTGCCGGCCGCGCCGGCGCCGGCGGACGACGGCGCGCTCGTTGTTTCAGTCAACAGCGACGGACGCATGCTGGCCTTCCCGGTCGCGGACCTGCCCGAGATGGAGAAGGGCCGCGGCAACCTGATCTTCGGGATCCCGGGCAAGCGCTCGCGGTCCGGCGAGGAGCTGATGGTCGCCGCCGTCGTCGCGAAGACGGGCCAGTCGGTGACGGTGCACTGCGGGGACCGCACGATGACGCTGTCATGGAAGGACTTGCAGGAGTTCGTAGGCGCCCGCGGCCAGCGCGGCGCCATGCTCTCGCGCAACTACCGCAAGGTGACCCGCCTCAGCGTCGAATAAAACGAAGGGGACGCGCACCTTCATATTCGTGAAAGTGCGCGTCCCCTTCGTGCCATTGACCATAACGCCTGCGTACGCCCTCAGTTTCACGAAACCGCGCAGGAGACGCTTGCCAATCCCGAAGCGTGCAAGGTCTACTTGGCGCAGGATTTCCGGCGGCAAGGACGGCCCATGTCGAAGTCCGCTCAACAATCCGGGATTGCTCAACAGCCAGCGAAAATGACGCCGCAGGAACAGCAGGCGTTCCGGCTGCTCCGGTTGCCTGCGCTCGAGCTCCAGTCGCACGTCGAGCAGGCACTCGACTCCAACGTCATGCTGGAAACGGACGAGGCGTTCGACGCGACATGGACGCTTGAAGGCGGACTCGGCGGGATCGAGCCCGACATGCCCGCAACGCGCGCGGCCGATGTCGAGCCGGCGCTCCGGGGGGGTTCGTCGGGCACGCTGCGCGATCACCTCGCCTGGCAACTCGAACTCGAGCCCCTGCCCAACGGGCCGCTGGCGATTGCCCGGGCGCTGATCGCGGCTATCAACGACGACGGTTACCTGACCGAGTCGACCGCGGCGATCGCCGGGGCAGTATCCGGCGCGGTTCGCGCGGATGCCGGCGTCGTCGAGAGCGTGCTCGCAATCATCCAGAAGTTCGATCCTGCCGGCGTCGGCGCGCGTTCCGTTTCTGAATGCATCGGGTTGCAGCTTGCGCAGCTCGAGCCAGGCACGCCCGGGCTGGAGACGGCGCGGATGATCGCCCGTCACCACCTCGAGCTGGCCGATGGCCAGCAGCTCAAGGACCTGCAGCGGCTGACGGGCTGCGGCAGTCCCGAGCTGGAAGCCGCGCTGGCACTCCTGCGCAGCTGCCATCGGCGGCCGGGGGTCGCGTTCCAGTCGTTGCGCGCCGCGTACGTCGTGCCGGACGTGTTCGCGCGGCGATCGCCTGAGGGCTGGGCGGTCGAACTGAACCCGGCGGCCACCCCGCGCGTTCGCCTGAACGAGCGGTACGCCGCCATGATCACGGGCTCTGCGGACCACGCGATGCTGCGCTCCCAGTTGCAGGAGGCGCGCTGGCTGGTGCGCAGCCTCGAGATCCGCAACGACACGGTACTGCGGATCGCCCGCACGCTCGTCGAGCGACAGAAAGCCTTCCTCGACCGCGGCGAGGAAACCATTCGGCCCTTGGTGCTGCGGGACGTGGCCGAGGCGGTCGACGTGCACGAGTCCACAGTCTCGCGCGTGGCCTCCGGCAAGTACCTGCACACCCCGCGCGGCGTGCTCGAGTTCCGGCTCTTCTTCGGTAGCGGGAACCTGCGCGTCGATTCGCCGGCTGTCAGTAGGCGCTTCGATCCGTCAGGACGATCCGCGCAGTCTTGATCAGGATGCGGATGTCGAGCCCGAGCGACCAGCTCTTGAGGTACTCGAGGTCGTAGCGGACGCGCTGGCTCATCTTCTCGACGTCCCGCGTCTCGCCACGCATCCCGTTGACCTGGGCAAGCCCTGTGATGCCCGGCCGCACCTTGTGGCGCAGCATGTAGCCGCTGACGAGCTTGCGGTAATGCTCGTTGTGCGCAACCGCGTGGGGCCGCGGGCCGACGAGGCTCATGCTTCCTTCCAGCACGTTGAGGAGTTGCGGCAGCTCGTCGAGCGACGTCCGCCGCAGCAAGCGCCCAATGCGCGTGACGCGCGGGTCTTCGAGCGTCGCCTGGCGAACGTCGTCGTCCTCGCACACGGTCATCGTCCGGAACTTGAAGACCGTGAACTCGCGGCCGTCGAGCCCGTAGCGGCGCTGCCGGAACAGCACCGGCCCCGGCGACGAGTGGCTGACGAGCATCGCGATTGCCAGCGAAACGGGCAGGAACAGCAGTAGTGCTGCCGAGGCGAGGACGAGATCGCTCGCGCGCTTCAGTACGCCGGCCATGCCGCAGAACGGAGTCTCACGGACGGCAACGAACGGCATGCCGCGGATCTCGCCGAAGCGCGCCTGCATGAGATCGAAAGCCGACAGGTCCGGCACGAAATAGATCGAGGCCGTCGTGTCGCCGAGCGCCTCGATCAGCCCGCGGATGCGGGGATGACGCGAGATTGGCAGGCAGACATAGATGACATGCACCGTGTTCTGCCGCGCGAAGGCGGGCAGGTCCGCGAAGCGGCCGAGGAGCTTCTCGCGGCATTGGCGCGGTATGCGCTCTGGCCGCCGGTCGTCGAAGAACCCCGCGAGCGAGCCATGCCAGGGTTCCTCCGCCAGGCGCGCGGCCAACTCGCAGCCGATGCGGTTCGCGCCGACGATGATCTGGCTACGCTTTGCCTTGGCACGACGCACCAGCATGCCCGTCGCCTTGTCTGCCGCGACATGCGCGTAGGTGAGCACGAAGGGCGTGGCGACGAACCATGCGAGGATCGCCGACCGGGGAAAGTGATCGACCACCCGCAGCAGGTGACCCGCCAGCCACAGGAGGCCGCCCAGGCAACACCATTCGACCGTCCGGTGGCGCAGGATGCGCCCCCAATCGGGGTCACCCTCGCGGCCCTCGAGCCGGGGTTTCGTCATGAACCGGAGCGCCATCGCGTACGCAATCGCGGCGAGCGCGAGGAGCGCACCGTCCAGGCGCTGACCGATAGTGAGACCGGCCACGAGCAGCGTAGCCGAAACGACGGCGGAGTTGAGGTGATCCTTGATGAGCGCGATGGCCGGCGGCTCGCCGGCGCCGAGGCGTGCCCAGCCGGCCGCTATGGAGGGCGTCGCGCGGACGCCCGCATGCGCGTCGGGTCTCGGCGAAATGCGAGTGGCCTGGAGTGCGGACATCCATATCCTCGGCGTCGGCGCTACAGACGAGTCTAGAGGCGAGCGCCAACGGAGAATTTATCGGATGCGTCACACATTGCGCGCCGTATTGACATAAGCGCGCACAGAATTTTTCGCGGGCAGCACGAGTGCTGCGATTGTCGCCACGCTGCGACGAAAGCCGGGAAAGCGGACCGGCCAAAACCGGCTCAGCCGAGGACGACTTCCTCGGGCGCGTTGACGAAGTAGCCCTGGATGAATTCGACGCCGAGCTGCCACAGCACGGCCATCGTGTTGGCGTCCTGCACGCGCTCGCCGATCGTGATCGCCTTGCACTTGCGCGCGAGCTCCACGACTGACTTCACGCGCGCCTGCTTGTCCTGGTCCGCCGAAAGTCCCTGCATCAGCGAGCCGTGAATCTTGACGAAGTCAGGCCTCAGATGCTTGAGGAGCTGCTCCGTATCGCGCCCCATCCCGAAGCCCTCGATGGCGAAGCGGAAACCGTGGCCGGTGAGCATCTTGTGCAGCGCGACAGCGTCCTTCACCTGCTGCGCCACCGCTTCCTCGCGCACCTGGAACACGATGCGGGCGGGCTCGATCTTCGTCTTCTTGAGCTGTTCCGCGAGCCAGGCGGGGAGGGTGGCGTCCGCCAGCGTGTCCTGCGACAGCCTGACGAACAGCGCGCCGGGCTTGCGCGCCGCGCAGAAGGACATGGCGGCGCCGACCACCCACCGGTCCACGTTCTTCATCAGGTCGTTGCGCTCGGCCGCCGGCATGAAGACCGACGGGAGCACTTCCTGGCCATGCTCGTCGAGCATGCGCACCAGCACGTCGAACATGCCGAGATCCTCGCCGACGAGGCTCGCGATCGGCTGCTGCACGAGCCGGAAGCGGTTTTCCATGAGCGCCGTCTTGATCTGCTTCACCCACAGACGGTCCTGGTCCTGCAGGCGCAGCATCATCCCCGTGTGCTCGAGGAGCTGCACACGGTTGCCGCCCGACTCGCGGCCCTGGCGGTGCGCCTTGTGCGCGTCGTTCGCCGGGCCTTCGGGCGACTTGACCTCGGCCGGCACCGGGCCGAGGCCGATGGTGCAGGTCGTTGACATCGACTTCGAGCCGGCCTGGAAGACCTCCGTCGCGACCTTGTGCACGACGTGCTCCGACCAGGCCTCGACGTCCTGCGTGTTGCCGCGCTCGACGAGCAGCATGAACGCGTGGCCGCCGAAACGGCCGGCGAGGTCGCCCGGCTGCAGCTGCTCGCGCAGCACGCGCGCGAAGTCGGCGAGGAAGTCGTCGGCCATGAGGATGCCGAGTTCATCGTGCAGGGCCTCGTACTTGTCGGGCTCGACATAGGCCATGCAGCGCACGCCGCCCTTGGCCGGTTCCGCCAGGCGTGTGCGCAGCTTCTCGATGAAGTTGCGCCGGTGCAGGAAGCCCGTCGCAGGATCGCTCTGCAACGCATCCTCGAGCTTGCGCTCGTATTCGCCGGCATCGGCGACCTTGGCCGGCACGACCACCTGCACGCAGGGCTCGCCGTCGAACTCGGCGCGCACCAGCTGGAACTCGAGGGACGGGTGGTGCCCGCTGACGACCAGGGCGGAAGCGTGCAGCGTGTGGCCCGACCACTTACCCTGCAGGCACGCGACCAGCGCGCCCTTGATGGCGGCATGGTCGTCCGGGTCGAAGGCGTCCATCAGCGGCGTGCCGACGACTTCCTCGGGTTTTGAGTAGCCGAAGAGCGCGAGCCACGCCGGGTTCGCGTCGACGATGATTCCTTCCTGGACCTGGGCGATCGCGTCGGTCGAGCCCTCGACGATGTGCTGCAGCTGCTTCTTCGCCTCGCGTGCGGAGGCGAGCGTGGTGGACAACGCGCGGTCGAGGCGGTAGGTGCGAAGCTCGCGGCCGACGACGAGCTGCAGCCGCGGGACGTTGCCGAGCGTCACCGCATCCTGTGCGCCGAGTGCGAGCGCCTCGGCGATCACGGTCTCGTCGACCTTCTCGCGCACGATCACGACCGGCACGTCCGGGGCGAAGCGGGCGCGGAAATCCATGGCGCTCGCGAGGTCGACGATGCCCTCGTCGGCAAACAGCATGAGCATCTCGGCGGAGGCCTGCGTCAGGGCGTCGCCGAGGTCGCGGGCGTCGGGCAGCCAGGTCACGTGGACCGGGTGGCCCGCGTTCCTGAGCGCCTTGTTGATCGCCTCGACATTGTCCTGACTGCGGGTCAGCGCAATCATCGGGACCGCGGCAATGGGCTTCAAGTCAGGCTCCGGAGGCGTGCTGCCTGGGATGGCCGCCGGATAGTAACACCTTGAAAACGCCGAATTTCGCGACCCGCGTCATGCTCCCGCACGGGGTGGTGGCCCCCGCGGGCAGCCGCTATGATACGCGCCCTTTCAGGCCCACCCGCCCGGCCGCCCGGGCATCCACGGCGACTTCCGATGTCCAGCTACAACACCAGTGAATTCCGCTCCGGCCTGAAGATCCTGCTCGACAAGGACCCGTACTCGATCGTCGAGAACGAGTTCGTGAAGCCGGGCAAGGGACAGGCCTTCAACCGTGTGCGGATCAAGAACCTGCGCAACGGTCGCGTCATCGAGCGCACGTTCAAGTCCGGCGACTCGCGTCGAAGCGGCGGACGTCGTCGACGTCGACATGCAGTACCTGTACAGCGACGGCCAGTTCTGGCACTTCATGCAGCCGGAGTCCTTTGAGCAGTTCGCGGCGGGAGAAACCGCCGTCGGCGACGCGGCGCAGTGGCTCAAGGAAGGCACCGTCTGCATTATCACGCTGTGGAACGGCCAGCCGCTCACGGTCACGCCGCCGGCCCACGTCGAGCTCAAGATCGTCGAGACCGATCCCGGGATGCGTGGCGACACCGTCACCGGGGGTACCAAGGTCGCGAAGCTCGAAACCGGCGCCGTGGTGAAGGTGCCGCTCTTCCTCAACCAGGGCGAAGTCGTCAAGGTCGATACGCGCAGCGCCGCGTATATCGCGAGAGCGAAGTAGCTACTTTGCCGGAGGGGACGTTCACCTTTAGCGTCCACCGCCTCACGGAATCAAGGTCATTGGTCGCTAAAGGTGAACGTCCCCTTCAGTAGCCGTCGATACCTGCCAGTTTCCAGTCGCAGGCGGCGACGATTTTTTCCGAAAGCGCCTCGAGCAAGCGTGCGTCGGCCGGCGTGAAGCGGTCGAAGCGCGGGCTGTCGAGGTCGAGCACGCCAATCAGGCGATCGCCGTCGACGAGCGGCACGACGATCTCAGAGTTCGACGCCGAATCGCAGGCGATGTGACCCTCGAACCGGTGAACATCCGGCACGATCAGCGTCGCGCGGCCAGAGGCCGCCGTCCCGCAGACGCCCTGGCCGAGCGGAATGCGCACGCAGGCGATGCGGCCCTGGAATGGCCCGACCACGAGTCCGCCGCCGCGCAGGAAATAGAAACCGGCCCAGTTGAGGTCTGGCAGCCGCTCGAAGACGAGTGCTGCCGCATTGGCGGCGTTCGCCCACGGGTCGCGTTCGCCGGCAAAAGCGCCGGACGCAAGCGCAATCAGGTCGGCCGATTCGTCGTGTAACGCCTGCATGGGGCCTCCTCAGGCTCGTGCCGCCGTGAACGCCATTGCGGCGTCGAGCGCCGGCAAACGCCAAGCCGCCATCACCAGCCGGTCGAAACCGAGCGCGACGCCCGCGCAATCCGGCAGCCCGTGCGCGAGTGCCGCGAGCAGGTTCCCGTCGAGCGGATTCTGCGCCTGGCCGCGCAGTGCGCGCTGCGCAAGGTCCCGCTCGAAGCGCAGCCGCTGCTCGGCGGCGTCGCCGAGCTCGCGGAATCCGTTTGCGAGCTCGAGCCCGTCGACGTACAGCTCGAAGCGCTCCGCCACGACCGCGCCGCCCGGTTCCGTGCGCAACCGCGCGAGCGCCGCCTGGGAGGCCGGGTAGTCCTCGACGAACAGCGGTGCGTCGTGCCCCAGGGTCGGCCCGACCAGCGAGCCCATCAGGAGATCCAGCCAGGCGTCGAGGTCCCAGTCCCCGGCTGCCACCGGCTCGATCCCGCGCTCCGCAAGCGCCGCGCGGATCTGGCCGGTTTCCGCGGCGCGGCAGTCGATACCGGTCGATTCGCGGATCACGTCCCGGTACGAGCGGGATCGCGCCGGCGCGAAATCGCGGACCTCGGCGCAGGCGACGCGCAGGACGCGGTCCACGTCGTGCTGCATCTCGGCCATGCCGAAGTCCAGCCGGTACCACTCGATCATCGTGAACTCTGGGTTGTGCAGGCGCCCGGACTCGCCGTCGCGAAAGACGGGGCAGACCTGGTAGCAGTCGCCGAAGCCGGCCGCGAGCAGGCGCTTCATCGGGTACTCGGGCGAAGTCTGCAGGAAGCGCCGTGGACCGCGCGCCGGCTCCGCCACGATCGACTCGATCTGCGGGTCGCTCGCCGCGGACGCCGACATCACGGGTGTCTGGACCTCGCGCACTTCCTGTGCGTCGAAGTAGGCGCGGATTCGCGCCAGCATCGCCGCCCGCCCGTGCAGCACGTCGATGGACGCGGTGGGACGCCAGCCGGAGCCGTTCACCGCGGCTGGCCGATCGGCTCGCCGACGCGCACGCTGCGGCCCGCGACGATACCGGCATCGAGCGCCGGCCCCTGCGGCGAGAACAGCACGACCACCGTCGATCCCATGTTGAACCAGCCGAGCTCGGCGCCGCGGTCGAGCGCTATGATCGGGTCGTGGCAAGGCAGGTCGCGCGGCTTGCGCGCCCCCTCGGCCCGGATTCGCCCGGCCCAGGCAAGGCTCATGCTGCCGACGAACAGCGCACCGACCAGCACGACGGCGAGCGGTCCGGCCGGCGTGTCGAATACGCAGGCGATGCGCTCGTTGCGGGTAAACAGCCCCGGTACGCTGACCGCGGTCGTTGCGTTCACGCTGAACAGGTGGCCCGGCACGAAGCGCGCGCTGCGCAGCGTCCCTGCGAGGGGCATGTGAACCCGGTGATAGTTGTGGGGTGCGAGGTAGATCGTCGCGAAGTCGCCGCCCGCGAACTCCGCCGCCAGCAGGGCGTTACCGCCGAGCAGTTCGGTCGCCGAGTAGTCGATGCCCTTCGCCTGCAGCAGCGTGTCGCCGGCGATGCGCCCTGCCTGGCTCACCGTGCCGTCGGCGGGGCACAACGCCGCGCGCGGGTCCGCGTCGAAGCGGCGCGCGCCGGCGCGCAATCGGCGCGTGAAGAAATCGTTGAAGCTCGCATAGCGGTCTGCCGCCGGCTGGGCCGCCTCCGCGAGGTCGACCGGATACCGCGAAAGGAACGCGCGGATCAGGCCGGCGCGCAGGAACCCGATGCGCGACTCGGCAATCCAGCCGACGATGCGGGAGAGCAGGTGCTGCGGAAGCAGGTACTGCAACCCGATGAAGGCGCGATCGCCGAGGCTCCGGCCGCTCACCTTGCGTCCTTCATCGCGCTTCGACGATGCGCCGGTAGTCGCGCGCGATCGCCCCCGGATCGTGCGGCGTATTGAAGAGCGCCGCGAGCCGCCCTTCGGGATCGACGAGGAAGACCGCAGCCGTGTGGTCGACCGCATAGTTGCCGTCCGCGACAGGAAGTCCAACGACGACGGCGACGCCGAGTGCTTGCGTCAAAGACTCGATGGCGCCGGGATTGCCGGTCACGCCGGCGAACGACGGGTCGAAGTGAGCGACGTACTGCGCAAGCACCGGCGGCGTATCGCGGCCCGGATCGACGCTCACCAGGACCACGCCCGGCTGGTCCGGTTCCGGCAAGTCGCCGAGCGCCCTGCGCACCTGCGCGAGCGTGGCGAGCGTCGTCGGGCATACATCCGGGCAGTTCACGAACCCGAAGAAGAGAAACGTCCATTGCCCCTGCAGGCGCTGCACCCCGAACGGAGCGCCCGACTGGTCGATGAGCTCGAAAGCGGGCAGGGCGCGCGGTTCGGCAAACAGGGTTGCACGCTCGAGCTGCGGCGGGGGCGCGGCCCGGTTCGAGACGAGGTACGCGACGAGAACGCCAGCGACGACGCCCGCGAGCACCACCATCGCGATGTGGGCGCGTTTCATGGCGTGAAGTATCCCACGGCCGCTAGACTGCCGGCGATGACGAAGAAGCCCCGCGCCGGCGCAGCGCCGCCTGCCAATGTCGGCGCGCTCCTCGACCGGGCCGCAGCGCGTCTCGCGAAAGCCCGGCTGCACTACGGGCATGGGACGGACAACCCGCGGGACGATGCGGCGGCGCTCGTCTTCCATGTGCTCGGCCTCGCGCACGAGTCCGCGCCCGCGAATTACCGGCTGCCGGTTTCGACGCGAGACGAGAGTCGCGTCGATGCGCTCGTCGAACGGCGCATCCGCGAACGCCTGCCCTCGGCCTACCTGACCGGCGTCAGCTGGTTTGCCGGACATGAAATACGGGTGACGCCGGACGTCCTCGTGCCGCGCTCGCCGATCGCGGAACTGTGCCTCGCGGGCTTCGCGCCCTGGATCGACCCGGCGCGCGTGGGCCGCGTGCTCGACATCGGCACCGGTTCCGGTTGTATCGCGATCGCAGCCGCGCATGCGTTGCCGCGAGCCCGCGTCGATGCCACCGACGTTTCGGCCGCCGCCCGTGCGGTTGCGCGCGACAACCTGCGCCGCCACCGCCTCGGCCGCCGCGTGCGCGTCGTCGCCGCCGACGTGTATGACGGTCTCGGAGCCAGCCGTTACGATGTCATCGTGAGCAATCCCCCGTACGTCCCGGCCGCCGAGATGCGCCGGTTGCCGAGCGAACACCGTGCCGAACCCCCGACCTCGCTGCGTGCCGCGCGACAGGGACTCGCCATCATCGAGCGCATCGTGGCGGGCGCCCGGCGCCACCTGACGCGCCAGGGCATCCTCGTCGTCGAGGCCGGCAACTCGGGGGGCCGCGTACGGCGGCGATTTCGTGGCTTGCCGCTCGTGTGGCTCGAGTTCGAGCACGGGTTCTCCGAGGTTTTCCTGCTGCGTGCGCCGGACCTGCCGGGTTAGGGGAATACAAGATGTCGGGCAACACCATCGGGCGCTCGTTCTGCG
This sequence comes from uncultured Gammaproteobacteria bacterium, assembly GCA_963728615.1. Classification (GTDB taxonomy): domain Bacteria; phylum Pseudomonadota; class Gammaproteobacteria; order Steroidobacterales; family Steroidobacteraceae; genus SCUD01. The sequence continues at coordinate 51,153 of CAVSKQ010000003.1, read as the reverse complement.
TTACGACTTTCGGCGAAAGCCACGGTCCGGCGATCGGCGCGGTCGTTGACGGCTGTCCGCCCGGGCTCGAGCTTTCGGAGTCCGACATCCAGGCCGACCTGGAAGCGAGGCGCACCGGCACGTCGCAATTCACGAGCCAGCGCCGGGAACCGGATCGCGTGAGGATCCTCTCGGGCGTGTTCGAGGGCCGTACGACGGGCACCGCGATCGGGCTCCTGGTGGAAAACGTGGATGCGCGCGAGCGCGATTACGAGAAGACCAAGGACCGGTTCCGTCCCGGCCACGCGGACTATGCCTACCTCCAGAAGTACGGCATCCGCGACCACCGCGGCGGTGGCCGCGCCTCCGCGCGCATCACGGTTGCGACCGTCGCGGCAGGCGCGATCGCGCGCAAGTGGCTGCGCGATCGGCTCGGCATCACGGTCGCAGGCTTCCTCTCGCAGGTCGGCATCCATCGGCTCGATTGCGTGGATGCCGAAGCGGCACGCGGCAATCCGTTCTTCTGTGCCGACCCGGACAAGCTGCCGGTACTCGAGTCGTACATCAAGGAGCTGCGGCGCGCGGGCGACTCCGTCGGTGCACGGGTGACCGTCAGGGCCCGCGGGGTCCCGCCGGGTCTCGGCGAACCGATGTTCGACCGGCTCGATGCGGACGTCGCCCATGCGATGATGGGCATCAATGCGGCAAAGGCGGTCGAGATCGGGGACGGCGTCGCGGTGGCCGGTCAGCGCGGCACCGAGCATCGCGACGAGTTGACGCCGGACGGCTTTGCCTCGAACCATGGCGGCGGCACGCTCGGCGGCATCAGTTCGGGCCAGGACCTCGTGGTCCACGTCTCGTTCAAGCCGACTTCGAGCATCCCGACGCCGGGGCGGACCATCGACACGGCGGGACAGCCGGCCGAGATCGCGACCACCGGGCGACACGATCCGTGCGTCGGGTTCCGCGCCGTTCCGATCGTGGAGGCGATGTTGTTGCTGGTCCTGATGGACCATGTCCTGCGGCACCGCGGACAATGCGCCGACGTCGTATCCGGTACCCCCGTTATAGCGTGACGCGGGCCAAGATTTTGGTAAATACGGCGTGTAAGCTATAGTCCCAATGGATCAGGGACTTGTGACCGGTTTCACACCCATTTCGCAAGCTCGCGCCCACTCTGCGGCGGTCGAGGCCTTGGGGAGTCATGATGAGCGGTAAATTGCGCGTTTTCATTTCGGCGATATTGCTGACGCCGGCGGCGGCCCTCGGCCTCGGGCTCGGCGAGATTCGCCTGAACTCGTCGCTCAACGAGCCGCTGTCCGCCGAGATCGACCTGGTTGCAGCGACACCCGAAGAGCTCGCGACGCTCAACGCCGAGCTCGCGTCCACGGAAGTCTTCACTCGATACGGCCTCGACCGGCCGGCCTGGCTCAGCTCGCTCGAGTTCAGCGTCGGCCGCGGACAGGACGGGCGCTCGGTGCTGCTCGTGCGTTCGCGCGACGCGATCAGCGAGCCGTTCGTTTCGTTCCTGATCGACGTGAACTGGCCGCGCGGCCGCTTGCTGCGCGAATACACCGTGCTGCTCGACCCGCCGGCGATGCTCGCGCCCGGCGACAGCCCGGCTGCGGCGCCGATCGCCGCGGCGACCACGGCCCAGCAACCTGCTGCTGCGGCGCCGGCACCTGCGCTCGCGGCAGCGCCGGCGCCGGCCACGCCGCCCGCGCAGGAGACGGCACCTGCCGCGCCCCCGACGACCGGGCAATCGAGCTACGAGGTCGCGCGGGGCGATACCCTCTATGGCATCGCAGCCGGCATCTCGGGCGGCGGTCGCCCGGAGATCCAGCGCACGATGATCGCGCTGTTCCGCGCGAACCCCGAAGCTTTCAACGGCAACATCAACCGTGTTGCGCGCCGGGGCGATCCTGCGCGTGCCGGCCGAAGGCGAGATCGCCGGGGTGTCCACGGCCGAGGCGGCCAGCGAAGTGAGCCAGCAGAACACGGCCTGGCGCGCGGCCGGTGGCGGCCAGGAGACCGGCCGGCTGAAGCTCGTGACGCCGCCGGCAGGGGAGACCGAGCCTGCCGCGGAGGCCGAGCCGAGCGGACAGGTCGAGTCGCAGATCGAATCCCTCGAGAAAGGAATTTCCGAACAGCAACGCCTGCTCGAACTCCAGAACCAGGAACTCGCCGAGCTGCAAAGAAAGCTTGCCGAGGCGCGCGCGGCGGAGTCGCAGCCAGCCGCAGCCCGCTCCGACACCGGCGCAGCCCGAGCCTGCCGCGCCGATCGACGAGTCGGCCGTGGCACCGGAAGACGACGTGGCGGAGCCGGCCCCACCGCCGCCAGCGCCTGCGGAACCGAAGCCGGCGCCCGAGGCCGACACCGGGCCGTCGTTCCTCGAGAGGCTGACCGACAACTGGATGATGCTGCTCGGCGCGGCGGCGCTCCTGATCCTGGGTCTCCTGGGCTTCAGCTACTACCGCCGGCGCCGGGAAGAGGACGTCGACGGCGCGCTCAAGGGCTTCGACATGCCTGCGACGGCGCCCGTGCCGACGGAGACCATGCGGCTGCGGGCCCTCGCGACCGGCGAGAGGACGGCCGAGATCCCGCGCCCGGCGGTGTTCGACGACCGGGACGACGATGACGACGGGGACATCGTCGTCGAAGAGCGGCCGGTCGCGCGACCGAAGACCGAGGCTCCGCGACCCGTCCCGGGCCACGAGGAAACGATCAGCACCGAGGCGGCGCTCGACCTCGACCAGGCGGACCCGCTCGCCGAAGCCGACTTCCACATGGCGTACGGCCTCTACGACCAGGCCGTCGACCTGGTGCGCATGGCGCTCACGAAGGAACCCCAGCGCCACGACCTCAAGCTGAAACTCGCCGAGATTCACTTCGTGGCGGGCGACACCAACCAGTTCCTGACCGTGGCCCGCGAGCTCAAGAAGCAGCTCGGGCCGGGCGCGGACTGGGACCGCATCGTCATCATGGGGCGCCAGCTCGCGCCGGACGAGCCGATTTTCGCCGGCGCGGTACAGGATGCCGGCATCGACCTTTCGCTCGAGGGTGGCGACAACCTCGTCGACCTCGACCTGCTCTCGGCGCCGGACGGCGACGAGGGGCTCGACATCGACCTCGGCAAGGTGGCGGCGGCCTCCTCAGACGCGGAGCCGACGGGCGAGAACGCGGCGATCGAATTCGACCTGGGCGAAGGCACCGGCACCTTCAACACGACCGGATCCTTCAGCACGACGCAGAAGATCAGCGGCAGCGGTGGCGGTGGCACGGTCGAGATGCCGACGCTCGAGCTGCCCTCGTCGGAAACGCCGACCGTCGAAACACCTGCGCTCAAGGCGAGCCAGGCCGCGCGCGACCGCATGCAGCCGCCGACGGCCGATTCGACCGCCGAGATGGCGATCGACGACCTCGGCCTCGACCTCGGTGACCTCGACAACCTGCCGGACATCGACGACGCCACGGCGATCGCGACCGGCGTGCACGACGACTTCACGCAGATCGCGGAGCGCAATGAAGCGACGGCGGTGCTGCAGCGCAATGGCGAGGACGACGGTACGGCCCTGATGCCGCGCGACGGCGGGGAAACGGCGGTCCTGCCGTCGATCGACTTCGGCGAAATCGACCTCGACATCGGCGAGGCGACCGACGCGTCCGACGATTCACCGACCGTGCGCGATACCGCGATTGCGACCGGGCAGTTGCCGCAGCTCGAGCCGCGTCACGATGAGCGAAGTCGGCACGAAGCTCGACCTCGCGCGCGCCTACATGGACATGGGCGATCCTGACGGCGCCCGCAACATCCTGCAGGAGGTGCTGTCCGAGGGCAGCGCATCGCAGAAGCAGGAGGCGCGTCGCCTGATCGATTCCCTGCCGGGGGCGTGAGCAAGACGGGCCGACGCGCCGACTGGCTGTCGGCATCGAGTACGACGGTACGCGCTTTGCCGGCTGGCAGCACCAGCCGGGCCTCCTGACCGTCCAGGACACGGTCCAGAGCGCGCTGTCAGCCGTTGCCGACCATCCCGTCAAGGTCACCGCCGCCGGGCGCACCGACGCCGGCGTCCACGCCTGCGCGCAGGTGGCCCACTTCGACACGCAGGCCGAGCGGCCGATCCGCGGCTGGGTACTCGGCGCCAACAGCCAGCTTCCGCCGGACATCACCGTCTGCTGGGCGATGGACGTCGACCGCAGCTTTCATGCCCGCCACACCGCCCAGGGCCGCAGTTACCGCTACTGCATGCTACGCCGCGCCACGCGCCCGGCGATCCTGCGGGACCGTGTCTGCTGGATCCGCTCGCCGCTCAACGTCGACGCCATGCACGAGGGTGCCCAGGCGCTCGTCGGTGAGCACGACTTCACCTCGTTCCGCGCGGCGGAATGCCAGTCGACTACGGCGATGCGCCACGTGGACGCGATCTCGGTCCGGGGCGACGGGCCGCTCGTCGTGATCGAGATCAGCGCCAACGCTTACCTGCACCACATGGTCAGGAACATCGCCGGGACACTGCTCATGGTGGGCGCGGGTGAGCGCACGCCAGGCTGGGTCGCGGAAACGCTGGCTGCGCGCGACCGCACGCGCGCCGGCATCACGGCGCCGCCGGGCGGCCTGTACCTGTGGCGGGTGCGGTACCCGAAGTCCCTGCAGGTCCCCGAGGCCGTGATGAGCCGCCCTTGGGCTATGATCACGGGCCTTTCCGGGGAATGACATGACCTGGTTCGAGAAGATCATCCCTTCGCGGATCAAGACGGAACGCCGCACGCGGTCCGTGCCCGAGGGCCTGTGGATGAAGTGCCCGGCCTGCGATTCGGTGCTCTACCGGCCGGAGGTCGAGCGCAACCTGCAGGTCTGCCCGAAGTGCGCGCACCACATGCGCATGGGAGCGCGCGAGCGCCTGACGCAGTTCCTCGACCCCGACAGCGCGGTCGAGATCGGCGCCGACGTGGCGCCCGAGGATCCGCTCCGCTTCCGCGACAGCAAGCGTTACCGCGACCGCCTCGCTGCGGCGCAGAAGGCCGTCGGCGAGCGCGACGCGATCGTGGTCATGAGCGGCACGCTCGAGGGCGTCGAGATCGTCGCGGCCGCCTTCGAGTTCTCGTTCATGGGCGGCTCGATGGGCTCCGTCGTCGGCGAGCGCTTCGTGCGCGGCGTCGAGCACGCCATCGCGCACAGGAAGCCGCTCGTGTGCTTCTCCGCGAGCGGCGGAGCGCGCATGCAGGAAGGCTTGCTGTCGCTCCTGCAGATGGCGAAGACGAGTGCGGCGCTGGCCGCGCTGGCGGCCGAGCACCTGCCTTTCATCTCGGTCCAGACGGATCCGACGACGGGCGGAGTCTCGGCAAGCCTCGCGATGCTCGGCGACGTCAACATCGCGGAGCCCAAGGCCCTCATCGGGTTCGCGGGCCCGCGCGTGATCCAGCAGACGGTGCGGGAAACCCTGCCCGAGGGTTTCCAGCGCAGCGAGTTCCTGCTCGACCACGGCGCGATCGACATGATCCTCGACCGCCGCGACCTGCGCGAGCGCATCGCCTCCATGCTCCGGATCCTGCTGCGCCGGCCATCGGTCATAGGCTAGTGCCCTAAGGTGCGCTTCCCGACGGTCGCGGCCTGGCTCGCCTGGCAGCAGGCCGCGCACCCCGTCGAGATCGATCCGGGCCTCGCGCGCGTCGGCGCGGTCTGGGAGCGGCTCGCAACGCACCTGAATGCCGTCGTGCTGGCCGTCGGCGGCACGAACGGCAAGGGCTCGGTGACCGCCTACCTCGACGCGACCCTCGCGGCAGCCGGGTATGGAACGGGATTGTTCACCTCGCCCCACCTGGTTCGCTACAACGAGCGCATCCGCGTGCACGGCCGCGAAGCTGCCGACGCGGAACTGCTCGAGGCCTTCGCCGCGATCGACGCCGCGCGCGGCGACGTGTCGCTGACCTTCTTCGAATGGAACACGCTGGCCGCGTTCATCGTCTTCGCCCGGGCCGGCATCGACGTCGCGGTGCTCGAAGTGGGCATGGGCGGCAGGCTCGATGCCGTGAACCTCCTCGACGCGGATGCCGCAGCCGTCGTCTCGGTGGGCATCGACCACCGCGAATGGCTGGGAGACACGGTCGAGGCCATCGGCCGGGAGAAGGCCGGCATCTTCCGCGCCGGCAGGCCGGCGATCTGCGGCGCGCGGCGCCCGCCCAGGAGCATCGTGGCGCATGCAGCCGCCATCGGCGCGCGCCTGAAGCGCATCGGCACGGACTTCGACTTCGTCGAGCGCGCGGACGGCTGGGATTACGTGGGCTTCGGCTCGCGCCGCCGCGAGTTGCCGCTGCCCGGGATCGAAGGTTCCGCCCAGCTCGGCAATGCCGCGGTCGCGCTCGCCATGCTCGAAGCCGTGGAACCAAAGCTGCTCGTGCCGGACGCAGCGGTCCGCTCGGCGCTCGCCGCGGTACGGCTCCCGGGCCGATTCCAGGCGCTGCCGGGCCGGCCCGAGTGGATTCTCGACGTGGCGCACAACCCGCAGGCGGCGCAGGCACTGGCGGCGAGCCTCGCCTCGCGGCCGTGCAAGGGCCGCACGCTCGCCGTCTGCGGGATCCTCGGCGACAAGGACATCGAAGGCATCGTGGCCGCGCTCGACGGGCAGGTCAGCCGCTGGATCGCCGTCGGACTCGAAAGCGCGCGTGCACTGCCGCCGGCTGCGCTCGCCTTGTGCATCAGCCAGGCCGGGGCCGCATCGGTGCAGGCGGCAGCAAGCGTCGCGGCGGGGCTCGAGCAGGCGCGCGCGGAAATGCAGCCGGAAGACCGTGCCATCGTGTTCGGATCGTTCCTGACGGTCGGCCCTGCGCTCGACTTGCTGTCCTAGCGGCTACAATCCTCGGTCATGGAAGTGCGCGTGCGCGAACGGCTCATCGGGGCGCTGGTGCTGGTCGCCATCGTGGTCCTGGTCGTGCCGGCCATCCTGAAGGGCCGCGATCCGGCACCGGCTGCGCTGCCGGAATCCGCGCCAACGCGGCGGGTCGAGGTTCCGATCGGCAATGCGGAGCCTGCGCCCGAGGAGCAGATCCTGGTGCCGGAGCCGTTACAATCCGACTCGGCGCCGGCCAGGCCGCCGCCGCCTCCGCCAGACTCGAAGCCGGAACCCAAGGCCGCTTCCAAGGAAAGACATTGTGGCGCCGCCCGCGCCTGCGCCCGCTCCCGTGAAGGCTGGGCCAGCATCGGCGTGGGCCGTCCAGCTCGGCGCATTCTCGAGCCGCGGAAAGGCCGACCAGCTCGTCGCGGAATTGCGCGAGCGCCGCTACGCGGCATTCGTGCTCGAGTACCGGGCCAGCGGCCAGGTGCTCTATCGCGTTCGCGTGGGGCCCGAGCAGGATCGCAAGCGCGCCGAAGAGATCGCCGCACGGCTCGCGAAGGACGGATTCCAGACGGTCGTCGCCCGGCACCCCTGATCGGCTAGAATGCGGCACCTCGCGGGGGCCCCTGGACCAATGGACGGCGCCGACCACGTATTCGCCATCATCCTGCTCGTCTCCGGCACCGTCGGGGTGTTTCGCGGCTTCATCCGTGAATCCATCTCGCTGGCCGCGTGGCTGATCGGCCTCTGGCTGGCCTGGCGCTTCGCCTACATCGTGAATCCCTGGCTCGGTGGCGCACTCGCGGAACCGGGCGTGCGGGAATGGACGGGCCGCGCGATCGTGCTCCTGCTGGTGCTGCTCTTCGGGTCGCTGGTCGGCAGCATCGTCTCCCATTACGCGCGGCGCGCGGTCGGGCTCGCTGCGGTGGACCGGACGCTCGGCGCGGCATTCGGGCTAGTGCGGGGCGTCATCGTCATCGGCCTCCTGGTGCTCGCGGGACGCGCCGTCAACCTCGACCTCGAGCCCTGGTGGGAACGCACGCGTTCCATGCCCGCGGCCGAGGCAGTCGCCAACTGGATCGAGCGCTATGCCCAGCCGGCCGCCCTCGAGCTCTACGACCAGGCGGCGACGCCTGCGGGGACTTAGGCAATGTGCGGGCTCGTCGGAATGGTCGGGACTTCGGCGGTCAACCAGCGCATCTACGACGCGCTGTCCGTGCTGCAGCACCGTGGCCAGGACGCCGCCGGCATCATGACGATGGACGAGCACGCGCTGTTCGTGCACAAGGACGCCGGCCTCGTGCGCGACGTGTTCCGCGACGAGCACATGCGCCAGCTCGTGGGCAATGCCGGGATCGGCCACGTGCGCTACCCGACGGCGGGCTGCGACGGCGCGGACGAGGCACAGCCGTTCTACGTCAACGCGCCGTTCGGCATCGGCCTCGGCCACAACGGCAACCTGACCAATGCCGATGAACTGTCGCGCACCATGGTCGAGGAGGACCGGCGCCACCTCAATACGCGCTCGGACTCCGAGGTGCTGCTCAACGTGTTTGCGAGCGAGTTGCAGCGCTCGACGGCCGCGCGCCCGGCACCGGCCGACGTGTTTCGCGCGATCGAGGGCGTGTTCCGCCGCTGCCGCGGCGGCTTCGCCGTCGTGATGATGATCGTGGGCCACGGCGTCGCGGGATTCCGCGACCCGCACGGCATCCGTCCGCTCGTGCTCGGCAAGCGCAAGTCGGCCCGCGGCCTCGAGTGGATGCTGGCCTCCGAGAGCGTCGCGCTCGACATGCTCGGCTTCACCCTCGAGCGCGACGTGGCCCCGGGCGAGGCCATTTACGTCGACATGCACGGCCGGATGCATTCCCAGCAATGCGCGCAGGCCCGCCGTCACACGCCCTGCATCTTCGAGTACGTCTACTTCGCGCGCCCGGACTCGATCATCGACAACATTTCCGTGCACAAGGCGCGCATGCGCATGGGCGAGAAGCTCGCGGAAAAGATCCAGCGCCTGACGCCCGATCACGACATCGACGTCGTGATCCCGATCCCGGACACGAGCCGCACCAGCGCGCTGCAGCTCGCACTCGCGCTCGGCGTGAAGTACCGCGAGGGCTTCGTCAAGAACCGCTACATCGGCCGCACCTTCATCATGCCGGGACAGGAGATGCGCCAGAAGTCGGTGCGTGGCAAGCTGAACGCAATCGACCTCGAGTTCCGCGGCCGCAACGTCCTGCTCGTCGACGACTCGATCGTGCGCGGGACGACGTCGGCGCAGATCATCGAGCTCGCGCGCGAGGCGGGCGCGCGCAAGGTGTACTTCGCCTCGGCCGCGCCGCCGGTGCGCTTCCCGAACGTCTACGGCATCGACATGGCCGTCGCCTCGGAACTGGTCGCGAACGGGCGCAGCGAGGAAGACGTCGGGGCCGCGATCGGCGCCGACTGGCTGGTGTACCAGGACCTGGACGACCTCGTCGCGGCCTGCCGCCACGACGACGCGCGCATCACCGCGTTCGACACCTCCTGCTTCTCGGGCGAGTACGTGACCGGCGACGTGACGCGCGAGTTCCTCGCGCGCATCGAGCACGAGCGCTCCGACGGCGCGCGCGCGCAGCGCCTGCTCGACCTGCCCGGCGGCCGCACGGCCCGGGCCGTCTGAAGGGGTCGTCCCTTTCAGCTGCACGCGCAGGCGCCGCCGGATGGCTGAAGGGGTCGCCCCTCCGATCCCCGCCGCGCGCTGCTCCTCGACCTGTTTCGCACCGCCGTCGCGGCCGTGGACGGCCGCCGGCGCGTGCGCGCGGCGCTTGCGGGATCGAGGGACGGCAAGCCCGTCAGCGCGTTCGCCGTCGGCAAGGCCGCGGCGTCGATGATGCTGGGGGCGCGCGACGCGCTGGGCCCGCGCCTCGAGCGCGGGCTCGTGGTCGCGCCGGACGGCGCCATTCCGGCGGAGCTTCGCGGCCTCGAAGGCCTGAGTTGCCTGCGAGGCCGGGCACCCGCGGCCCGATGCGCGAAGCCTCGCGGCGGGCGAGACCCTGCTCCGGTTCGCGGCGGCAACGCCGCGCAGGCTGCCGCGTGCTGCTGCTCGTGTCCGGTGGCGCATCGGCCCTGCTCGAGGTCCCGGTGCCCGGCGTCGGCATTGCCGAGCTGTCCGCCGTGTTCGACCGCGCACTCGCCGGGCAGTACGCCATCGAGCGGCTCAACCGGGAACGCGCGGCGCTGTCGCGCATCAAGGGCGGGCGGCTGCCGCGGCTGTTTGCGGGAACGCAGGTCGAGGCGCTGATGATCTCCGACGTGCCGCGTGACGACCCGGCCGTTCTCGCGTCCGGCTTGCTGGCCGCGCCCGGACTCGAGCCACGCCTCGTCGGCTCGCTCGAGGACGCGCTCGAGGCCGTTCTGCGCTCGGCCGCGGCACGCGGGCTGAAGGCCGTGCGCGGCTCCGCGCGGCTCGCCGGCGATGCGGCGAAGCGGCGGCGCTGCGCATCTGCCATGAGCTCGCGGTCGGCACTGCGGACATCGTGATCCATGGCGGCGAGACCGTCGTGCGGTTGCCCGAGCGCCCTGGCCGTGGCGGGCGTTGCCAGCACCTTGCGGTTGCGGCGGCGCGGGCCATCGCGGGCCACCCGGAATTCCTGCTGCTCGCGGCCGGCACCGACGGGCGCGACGGCGCCAGCGAAGACGCGGGGGCAATCGTGGACGGGGCGACCGACGAGCGCGCGCGGGATGCCGGCATCGATCCCGCCGCGGCGCTCGCGGCGGCGGATTCGGGTGTGCTGCTCGAAGCGACGGGTGACCTCGTCCATCACCGGGCCCACGGGCACCAACGTCGGCGACCTCGTGCTGGGCCTGCGCCTCGCACCGGCAGCGGATGCGCCGATTTAGAATGATAGGATGCTTGCATGACCGTCCGGGTTCTGATCATCGACGACCAGGACGAATTCCGGCGTCTGCTGGCGCACCACGTACTCAGCGCTTTCGACAGTCCCTCCGTCGCCGAATACGAGCCGGCCGGCCGCGGCCGCCTGCCGCCAGACTTCTCGGGCAGCGCCTACGACGCCGTGCTCCTCGGCGACAAGGTCGGGCGCGAATTTGGCGTCGACTGGCTGCGCGACCTGAGCCGCCGCAACGGCTTTCCCGCCGATCATCTACCTGATGGCGCGGCCGTCGCCGGAGACGGAGGAAACCGCGATCCACGCTGGTGCGCAGGCCTGCCTGTCGCGCGACAAGGTCGACCACGACGCGTCTGGTCTCGGCGCTGCGCGCCGCGCTCGCGCGGCGCGGCCAGCTTTTCGAGGCCCGCGGCGCGCGTCGACGCGTCCGCCCGCGCCACGCGCTTCGGCGATGCCACCATCCGCGGCTTCCGTTACGTCAGCCAGCTCGCCGATAGCCCCGTATCGAGCGTCTATCTCGCCGAAAGCGAGCGCACCGGCTCCCAGGTCGCCCTCAAGGTGCTGCACCAGCCGCCGGACGAGGGTGCGGGGGTGCGCAACTTCGACCGCTTCCTGCGCGAATACCAGATCGCGGCGTCGATCGAGCACCCGAATGTCGCGCGCGTGCACGACTTCGGCGTCGCCGACGACCACGCCTTCATCGCGATGGAGTATTTTCCGCTCGGCGACCTGCGCGGCCGGGTCAAGCAGGCGATCCCGCCGCTGCGCGCCCTGATGCTTCCTCCGGCAGATGGCGGAGGCGCTCAAGGTGCTGCACGACGCGGGCGTGCTGCACCGCGACCTGAAGCCCGGCAACGTGATGCTACGCGACGAATCGTCGGTAGCGCTGATCGACTACGGCACTGTCCAAGCACCTCGAACTCGATGCGACGATGACCGAACAACGGCGAGATATTCGGCACGCCGTACTACATGAGCCCGGAGCAGGGCCATGGCCGCGACACCGACGCGCGCAGCGACATCTACAGCATCGGGATCATCTTCTACGAGCTGCTGATGCGGCGGAAGCCGTACGTCGCCGGCACGCCGATGCAGGTGATCTACAAGCACGCGCATTCGCCGCTGCCGGAACTCAAGGCGGAGCTCAAGCGCTTCGAGGGCGTCCTCTACAACTGCATCGCCAAGGACCCGCAGCGGCGCTACGCGAGCGCCGACCAGCTGCTCGACGCCGCGCGAGAGCTCGAGCGCGACGAGTCCGAACGCTAGCGCGCTGACTCGGTGCGCATGCCTGCCGGGCGGGGTTCCTTCGCTCGCTCGGAAGAACGGACACTCGCTCGCTTAGGACCCCGCCCGGCCGGCACGCGTGTCGTGTCCGTGCGATAGCGACCACCGGCGCCACCAAGGCCCCGGGAATCGCTTTCACGCGGGGCAGGGCAGAGCTGCCAGCCGGCGTCGTCCCAGCGCACGACGTCCGCCGCGTCGTGCCAGGCGCCGAGGACCACGCGCGTGCGCTCGCTGCCGTCGAGGGGGAGCCGGTGCACGCCGGGACGGTGCGTGTGGCCGTGGATCAGGAGATCGACACCGGCGCCGCGGAACACGGATGCGACCGCGCCAGCGTTGACGTCGGTGATGTAGCCGGCCGCGTTCGCGAGGTGCTCGCGGCTTCCCTCGCGGGCCTCGGCCGCGAGGCGGCGCCGCGCCTCGATCGGCAGCCGCGCGAAGCCGGCGCGCAGCGCGGGATCGCGCACCAGCGCGCGCAGCTGCTGGTATGCACGATCGTCGACGCAGAGGCCGTCGCCGTGGACTGATTGCGAGCCGCTCGCCCGCGACGTGTCAGTATCGCCGGGTCGTCGAGCAGCATCGCGCCGGCGTCGGCGCAGAATCGCTCGCCGATCATGAAATCGCGGTTGCCCCGCATGACGTAGACGAGCGTGCCGGAGGCCGAAAGCGCGGCGAGCGCCGCGATCACCCGGCGATGCGCGGGCTCCGGATCGTCGTCGCCGATCCAGGCCTCGAACAGGTCGCCGAGCAGGAACAGTGACGCGGGCCCCCGTGCACGGGCCCGGCCAGGAATCGCAGGAAGCGGCGCGGCGATCTCGGGCGTCGAGGGATCGAGGTGCAGGTCCGACGCGAACCAGACGGTCACTGCGCAGGATCCGCCTTCGCTTCTTCGGGCGGAGACGGTGGCGTCGTCGGCGGCACGGGCGCCGCGGCCCCCTCCGTCTCGATCACGTAAGCGCGCTTGAGTACGGGCCGCTCGACAGGGACGTCCGCGCCGAACGACGCGACGGTTTCCGTGCGCATGTAGCCGATGCGGTCGACGACGTCCATGCCCTCGACGACGCGGCCGAACACCGCGTAGCCCCAGCGGCTCGGCAGCGGGTCGAGCGCCGCGTTGTCGACGAGGTTGATGTAGAACTGCGAGCTGCCCGAATGCGGCGAGTCCTCGCGCGCGAGCCCGAGCGTGCCGCGGCGGTTCGAAAGCCCGTTACCGCTCTCGTTCGGGATCGGCGCCCGAGGCGCGCGCTCTGCGAGGCGATCGTCGTAGCCGCCGCCCTGGACGACGAAGTTCGCGATGACGCGATGGAACACCGTGCCGTCATAGGCGCCGTCGCGCACGTAGCGCAGGAAGTTCTCCGCCGTCAGCGGCGCGCGCACCGTGTCGAGCTCGATGACGAAGTTGCCTGCCGTCGTTTCGACTCGCACCCGGGGCGCCAGCGATGCGGGTGCCAGTACTGCCGTCTCCTGCGCCAGGGCAGAGTGCGCAAGCAACAGGGCCAGCAGGATCGTGATCTCGCGCTTCATGGCATTCACCTCGCGGCGATTGCCCAGCCCGATACTGTCCGGATGGATCCGAATGTCGTCACGCGCTTCGCGCCGAGCCCGACGGGCGCCCTGCATCCGGGCAACGCGCGGACGGCGCTGTTCAGCTTCCTGTTTGCGCGCCGCGCGGGCGGGCGCTTCGTCGTGCGCGTCGAAGACACCGACCGCGAGCGCGGCAGCGAGTCGTTCGTCGTCGCGCAGCTCGATGACCTCGCATGGCTGGGCCTCGACTTCGACGCAGGTCCCGGCCGCGACGACGGCCGCGGTCCTTACCGCCAGTCGGAACGCGGCGGCGTGTACGCGAGCTTCTACGAGCGCCTGGAGCGCGATGGCCACGCGTACCCGTGCTTCTGCACGCCCGCCGAGCTCGAGGTCGCGCGCAAGGGCCAGCTAGCGGCCGGCGAGCCGCCGCGCTATCCGGGCACTTGCCGCGGGCTCGACGACACGGCGCGCGCGGCGCGCATGGCCGCCGGGCGCAAGGCCGCGCTGCGCTTTGCGATTCCCGGACCGGAGACGCTGCGATTCGAAGACCTCGTGCGCGGCCCGCAGGCGGTGGAGGCGGCGACGATCGGCGACTTCCTGATACGGCGCGCCGACGGCGGCGCCGTCTTCTTCTTCTGCAACGCAGTGGACGACGCGCTCATGGGCGTGACGCACGTGCTGCGCGGCGACGATCATCTCAGCAACACGCCGCGCCAGCTACTCCTGCTGCGGGCACTCGGATTGCCGGCGCCGCGTTACGGCCACCTGCCGCTCCTGCTCGACGCGAGCGGAGCGCCGCAGTCCAAGCGTCGCGGCAGCGTGACGATCGCGGCGCTGCGCGGGCGCGGCTACCTCGCCGCCGCGCTCGGCAACTACCTGCTGCGCCTCGGCCATCATGGTGCGCCGGACGATTGGGTCGATCCCGCGGACCTGCCGCGCAACTTCCACGTCGACAAGCTCGGCCGCGCGCCGGCGCACTTCGATCCCGTGCAGCTCGATCACTGGCAGCGCGAGGCGGTTCGCCGGCTGGATCGCCGCGCCGCGGCGCAGTGGCTCGCCGCGGAGTTCCCGCCCGACTGGGCGGCAGACAGGCGCGAGTCGGTCGCCGCCCTGCTGCAGGGCAACGTGCTCCTGCCGGGCGAGGCGCGCGACTGGCTCGCGGTCCTCGGCGGAGCGCTGCCGCCGCTGCCGGCGGAGGCGGAGAAAGCGATCGCCGAGGCCGGGCCGGCATTCTTCGACGCGGCGCTCGCGACCTATGGCGAGACCGGCGGCAACCTCGCGGCGCTCGCCGAGCGTCTCAAGACGCGCACCGGGCGCAAGGGCAAGGCGCTGTTCATGCCACTCCGGTACGCGCTCACGGGACGGCACGACGGCCCGGAACTCGCCCTGATCATCGCGGCAATGCCCCAGGCGCTGGTGCGCGACCGGCTCGCCGCGGCGTCACGGCTCGAGGCCGGCTGAGATGGCGCTTCGCATCCACAATTCGATGACCGGCCGCAAGGAAGCCCTGGCGCCCATCGAGCCCCCGCACGTGCGCATGTATGTCTGCGGCATCACGGTCTACGACCACATCCACGTCGGCCACGCGCGCTCGCAGATCGCCTTCGATGTCGCGAGGCGCTGGCTCGAGGCCTCGGGCTACCGCGTCACTTACGTGCGCAACATCACCGACATCGACGACAAGATCATCGACCGCGCGCGCGAGCGCGGCGAGCCCGTCGAAGCGCTCACCGCGCGATTCATCGCGGCGATGGACGAAGATTTCGCGGCGATCGGCCTCGATAAGCCGCACCACGAGCCGCGGGCGACCGCATTCATCCCGGAAATCGTCGCGATGATCGGCCGTCTCGTCGCGGGCGGCCACGCCTACGTCGGCGCGAATGGCGACGTGTACTACGCGGTCGCGAGCTTTCCGAAGTACGGCCGGCTCTCCGGCAAGAAGCTCGCGGACCTGCGAGCCGGCGCGCGCGTCGAGATCGACGAGTCGAAGCGCGACCCGCTCGACTTCGTGCTCTGGAAGCATGCGAAGCCGGGGGAGCCCGCCTGGGACTCGCCGTGGGGGATGGGCCGGCCGGGTTGGCACATCGAATGCTCGGCGATGGCGGTCGCGCTGCTCGGCCCGGAGTTCGACATCCACGGCGGCGGCATGGACCTCAAGTTCCCGCACCACGAGAACGAGATCGCCCAGAGTTGCGCGGCACTGCGACGCGCCGTTCGCGAAGCTCTGGATGCACAACGGCTTCGTGCGCGTGGACGACGAGAAGATGTCGAAGTCGCTCGGCAACTTCTTCACGGTGCGCGAGGTGCTTGCCGCGGCTGCGGCCGGAGGTGCTGCGCGCCTTCCTGCTCGCCTCCCATTACCGGGCGCCCGTGAACTACACGGAGGACAACCTGCGCCACGCGGACGCGTCGCTGCAGCGTCTGTACCTCGCGCTGCGCGACGTCGAGCCACTGCCTGCGGTCGAGCCCGGGCGAGGCCACGCGCGAGTTCTCCGCCGCGATGGACGACGACTTCAACACGCCGGGCGCGATCGCCGCGCTGCAGTCGGCGGCGCGTGCGCTGAACGTCGCCAAGGCCGGCGGCGACCACGAACGGGCGCGGTCGCTGGCCGCGGAGATCCGCCACCTCGGCGGGATCATCGGCCTGCTCGAAATGGCGCCGGAGGCTTGGCTCGGCACGCGATCGGAACTCGTCGCGGGCGGGGACGACGGGTCCGAAGCGCTCGACGGGGCCGAGATCGACCGGCTCGTGCAGGCGCGCATCGAGGCGCGCCGCGCGCGCGACTTCACGGAGTCCGACCGCATCCGCGACCGGCTCGCCGCCGCCGGTATTATCCTGGAGGACGGTCCCGCCGGTACGACCTGGCGGCGGAAGTAGCGAAGGGGACGCGCACCTTCATATTCGTGAAGGTGCGCGTCCCCTTCGTTGCGCCGATTCCAGCGTATTCTTCATGAGCGCGGCGATGGTCATCGGGCCGACGCCGCCGGGCACCGGCGTGATCCATCCGGCGCGCTGCGCCGCCTCGTCGTACTGCACGTCACCGACGAGGTTGCCGTCCGGCAGCCGGTTGATGCCGACGTCGATCACGACCGCGCCCGGCTTGACCCACGCGCCGGGGACGAACTGCGGCTTGCCGATCGCGGCGACCAGGATGTCGGCCTCGCCGACCTGCCGCTCGAGGTCGCGCGTCTGGCTGTGGCACACGGTGATCGTCGCCGCCTTCATCAGGAGCTCGAGCGCCATCGGCCGGCCGACGATGTTGCTCTGGCCGACGATGACCGCGTTCCTGCCACGCGCCTCGAGGCCCTCGCGCTCCAGCATCAGCATGATCCCGTAGGGCGTGCAGGGACGCAGGATTGGCATGCGCTGCACGAGCCGGCCCACGTTGTACGGGTGGAACCCGTCGACGTCCTTCGAGGGGTCGATGCGCTCCAGCACGGCCGTCGAGCCGATGTGCTGCGGCAAGGGCAGCTGCACGAGGATGCCGTCGATCGCCGCGTCCGCGTTCAGCCGGTCGATCAGCGCGAGGAGCTCGGGCTCGCCCGTGGACTCGGGGAGGTCGTGCGCGACGGAGACGATGCCCGTCTCCTCGCAGGCGCGGCGCTTGTTGCGCACGTAGACGGCCGAGGCGGCGTTGTCGCCCACCATGACGACGGCGAGGCCGGGCCTGCGGCGCGCCTGCCGCTCGAAGTCGTCCGTGCCCGTTCGCACCTCGCGCCTGAGCTCCTCCGCGATGCGCTTGCCGTCGATCACCTTTGCACTCATATGCCTGCTGCCTCGTTGAAGTCGCCCATGGCCTCGGCGAGAGCCGCGACCGCGTCGCGCTCCGCCGCCGTGAGATGCGGATTCCACACGTCGACGATCAGCACGACGCGCGTCCGCGAGCCGCGGTTCCAGGCCTCGTGCTCGTAAGTGTCGTCGAATGCGACCGCCTCGCCCTCGCGCCAGGCGCGGGCTTCGCCGCCGACCACCAGTGCGCAGTCTTCCGGGACGACCAGCGGCAGATGGCAGACGGCCCGCGTGTTGGTGACGCCGCGATGCGGAAGGATGTGCGTGCCCGGGGTCAGGACCGAGAACATCACTTCCGGGGCATTGCCGCGAATGCGCACCAACGGCAGCGACTCGAGCACGGCAGACGTCCGCGGGCAGAGCGCATGGTTTGCGTCGCGGCGCTGACCGTGGCGCCAGAAGTAGAACCCGTTCCAGGACGGAGCGCCGGCACGACTGGCGAGCCCGCGCCGCTCGGCCTCGTCGCTGAAGTACACGCGCTCGCTATGCTCCGGGAGAGGCATCACCCCGAGCAGCTCCTCGCGGATTGCGGGGGTCTCGCGTTCGAGGGCCGGGATCCACGGAAAGTCCGCGCGCGAATGCCACGGCGCAGCGGGCAGACCCGGGAAATAGAGCATCGAAGGTTTCTGCCGCGGGTCGGCAAGCTCGGCGCGGCGCTCGCCGACCTGGATCGCGAGACAGGCGTCGAAGCGGGCAAGCGCCTCGCGGCCTTGGCGGGCGTACACCGGCGCAAGGGCGGCATCGAAGGCGCGACGACGCCCGGCTTTCACGTAGCGCATGGCGTAGGTCACGCGGCCGAGGAGGTCCGGTGCGGTCGTGGCGGCATCGAGCCAGCGGCCCGCGCGTTGGGCCTCGATGATGGCCCGGTAGTAGGCGAGAAGGGCGCGGCCATGGTCCTGCCGCGCTTCCAGCGCCGCGGCAAGGTCGAGCCGCGCCTCGGGCGTCAGGGCGCGCTCGCCGCCTTCGACCGCATCCGCCATCCATCTGTCTCCGTCGTCCCGCGGGCGCGGCCGGGCGGCCATTATAGGGTCGTCCTCCGGCTCGCCGCCGCGGCCGGCGGAAGCGCCAAAGAAAAGCCCCCTCGCGGGGGCTTCTCTTCGCCCTGTCGGCGGAGCTTTCGTCAATTCTGGAACGACGCCCGCAGGTACCAGAACTGGCCCGCGATCGGGTAGATCGTCCCGTCGAGGCTGTTCAGGTCGCAGGAGTAGCAGATCGGCGGCTCCTCGTCCGTGCAGGTTCTGCACGCCGACCGCGAATCTCCATCCGCCGCCGAACAGCTCATCCGGCTGCCCAGCCGAACTGGAGGTCGGTGTAGAGCTGGCTGTCGAGCTTGTTGGTCTCCGGATGGCCCGGCGCGGGTCGGACAGCAAAGGTCGGTCAGCTCGAAGTCGACCACGAGGCCCACGCACTGCTCCGTCAGCGAGCTCAGGTAGCGAAGCGACAGCATGGCCGAGAAGTCGCCGAGCTCCCAGAACGTGTTGAGCGTCGCCTTCTCCTCGACGAAGCCGCGGGTCGGCGATCCGAGCTCCTGTCCCGCGCGATCGACGCGATCGAAGCCGCCCGCCGAGTTCGCGAACAGCTCGTCGTAGTCCATCAGGAACGAAGCCATCAGCTGGAACCGGAACGAACCGACGCCCGATCTCGGCGAGGCTCAGGTCGAGGTTGATGTCCACGCCCGAGCGTCTCGATGCCGCCGATGTTGTTGAGCGTGCCCTCGATGCTCGTGATCGTGCCGCTCGGTCTGCGGTTGACCTGGTCGCAGAAGAGCGGGTCGAGCGTCGCGATGCACGCATCGAGCGTGTCCTGCGCGTCGGGCGCCTGGATCGCGCCTTCGATGTCGATGTCGTAGTAGTTGGCCTCGACCAGCAGGCGCTCGAAGCTGCCGCTGAGCGGGATCTCCCAGGTGAAGCCCGCGGTCAGGGTTTCCGAGGTCTCCGGCTGCAGCTCGCGGTTGCCGCCGGTGTCGACCGACACCTGCGGGTTCAGCTGCACGTAGTCGGCGGGAACGCCGAGTGCCGCGCAGTTGGCCGGCTGGACTCGGATTGACGGCCGTGTTGCAGGGATCCGTGATCGCCGGAGTCGAAGCGCGAGCCGAGGTTGTACAGCTCGCCGATGTTCGGCGCGCGGAATCCTTCCGCATAGCTCACGCGCAACATCAGGTTCTCGGTCGGGCCCCAGTTCACCGAGAACTTGGTGCCGGTCTCGCTATCGAACAGGCTGGAATCCGAGACGCGCGCCGCGGCGCTCAGGGACAGCGAGTCGAATGCGACCTGGTCTTTCAGGATCGGGACGATGACTTCGCCGTAGACTTCGTCAACGTCGTAGCCACCCGCGGTCGGGTTGGTCGGCACGTCCGCGGTCTCACCAGACGCCACGACCGGATCCGGGACGAAGCTGCCGTCCTCCTCGCGGTGCTCGTAGCCGATCGCGAAGCCGACCGCGCCCGCCGGCAGGTCGAACAGGTCGCCCGACAGGTTGGCGGTGACGTCCACGAGCTTCTGGCTGCTGGTGTCGACGCCCGTGTAAGTGACGAAGTCGAGCATCTCGCGGCGTCAGCGAACCCTCGCCGAAGATGTTGACCGGCACGCAGCCGGGCGTCGCGGCGCAGACCGCCGGGTCGCCCAAGGCCACGTTCAGCATGCGCGCGTTGAACTGGTTGAGCTTGGTCTGCCGCGCGTTGTTCTCTGCGCGGACTCCCGTGACGTCCCAGTACATGTCGCGGCCCGCGAGCTCGAACTCGCCGTCGAATCCGCCCGACAGGTACCAGGTGTCCACGTCCTGGTTGAAGATGCGCGGCCCGGCTTCGATCGGCCGCTTGGTGAAGAACGGCGCGTTGGCCGTGCCCGTCGTGGCGCCGCTGCCGTCGAGGTCGATGCCGAACGGGTTGAACGGGTGGTTCGCCGGCATGAAGAAATTGACCATGTACGGCGTCGAGCCGCCGTCCACGCCGAAGAACAGCGGCACCGGCGCCGCGCGGCCCTGCGACTTGCGGTTGTTGAAGCTGCCGAGGCGCCTGGAATCGTCACGTTGTCAGTGATGTCGTACTCACCCTTGGCGAACAGGTTGAAGCGCTCGTTCGGCGTCACCAGGTGGTTGAACGGCTGGTAGTTGAAGCGGTCCTCCAGCGCGAACTCGTGGAAATCGTCGTTGCCAGCGTCGTTCCGGGTCGTATAGACCGGGCTGGTGGTTTCCGGCGTGACGCTCACGATGTCGCCGACCAGCCGGGTCGAAGAACACGAAGCGGCCGGCGGGCGTGCCGGAACTGACGCCGAACGGAAAGCCCGGAATCGGGAATTCCGACGTGACGCGATCGGCCGTGTTCACCGCCTTCTGGTTCGTGTAGCTGAGGTCGACGAGCGCGCGTCCGCGCTCGCCGCTTGCGCCCATGCGCATGTCGAACTCGGCCGTCTCGCCGTCGCCGTCGCCGTACTGGCCGGTGTAGCCGGAGATCTTGAAAGTGTCGTAGTCATCCGCCGTGATGATGTTCAGCACGCCGCCGATCGCGTCCGATCCGTAGATCGCGGACGCGCCATCCTGCAGGATCTCGATGGACTTGATCGCGTTCGCCGGGATCGAGTTGAGGTCGACCGCGCCCGAAACGCCCGAACCCGACGAGCCCTTGACCCAGCGCCGGCCGTCGACCAGCACGAGCACGCGCTTGCTTGCGAGGTAGCGCAGGTCCATCTCGGCCGCGCCGGCGCCGATGCCGCCGCCGTCCGGCGGATAGCCGAGGTTGCCGGAGGAGTTGTTCGTGCGGTTGATCGCGGATCCCGAGATCGGCAGCTTCTGGATGAAGTCGGCGATCGAGGTCGAGCCGCTCGCCTCGTAGTCGGCTTGACTAACCGATAGCACCGGCAGCCGCTCCTCCAGCGGATTCTGTCGAATGCGCGAACCCGTGATGACGACTTCGTCGAGTGCCGCCTCCTGTGCCTCTTGCGACAGGCCGGAAGTGGACGCGAGCGCCGCGGTGAAGCCCGCCGCGCTTCCGATTGCGATCCGGATGGCACGGGCCAAGGGCATTGATTTCTTCACGATCGACCCCCGTCGTTTGCGTAAATACGACAATCGCGATGCGATTGAGATGCGTGAAATCTACACCTAACGATTGTCATATTGCTACTGTGGTTAAAAAAGAACAGTTTCGGCTGAGTAGACGGTGCGCCGGGACGGCTATCCGGACAAAAATTGACCTGCCGGGGGTGCCTTCGTACGATGCCTCCGCGTCGGGGCATGGCGCAGTCTGGTAGCGCATCTGCTTTGGGAGCAGAGGGTCGGGGGTTCAAATCCCTCTGCCCCGACCATCCGACCGGGGTTTGTTCCGGTGGCTCGTACCGGTCCACGCTGACGTCGTCGTGAGCCGTTCTCCGATGCCGCGCCCGCGGCCCCTCGCGCATCCTCGAAGCTCGATCCTGACCTGCCGCCTGTCCGGAGGACGATTGATCATGCGCTCGCTCGCCAGCACCCTCGCAGTCATCCTGACCCTCGCCGCCTTCGCGGCACTACCGGACGATTCGACGTTCCTCAAGACCCTGGCCGAAGGCGGGCGGGCGGAGGTCGAGGCCGGTGAACTCGCCGGCAACAAGGCCACGAACGATGCCGTGCGCAAGTTCGGAATGACGATGGTCAAGGACCACGGCGCTGCGAACCAGAAGATCGCGAGCGTTGCCAAGGCCAAGGGACTTGCGCAGCCGACGACCCTGAGCCCGGAAAAGACGGAGATGCTGAACCACCTGCGCAAGCAGGAAGGCGTGCGCTTCGACCAGGAATACCTCGCGCACATGGTGAGCGGCCACGAAAAGACGGTCGAGCTGCTGAAGTCGGAGATCGCAAGCGGTGACTCGACCGACACCAAGGCGCTCGCCCAGGAGCTGCTGCCCACCGTGCAGTCGCACCTGAAAGAGGCCTACCGTCTGACCGGCCAGCACGACAAGGCTGCGGCCTTGCCGGAGAGCTGAGATGAACGTCGGCCAGGTGATGACGACGCAGGTCAGCTGGGTGGGCCCGGACTTCACGCTTCCGGAGGTCGCCCGGCGGATGCGGGCGGACGACATCGGCTCGGTGCCGGTCGCGCACAACGACCGGTTGATCGGCATGGTGACGGACCGCGACATCGTCGTGCGCGCCGTCGCGGACGGCGGCGAGATCGAACGCGTGACCGCGCGCCAGGTCATGTCCGCGTCGGTGCTCTATTGCTACGAGAGCGACAAGGTGGCCGCCGTCCTCAAGAACATGGGCGACAACCAGGTCCGGCGGCTGCCGGTCGTCGATCGCGACAAGCGGCTCGTCGGGGTGGTTTCGCTCGGGGACCTCAGCCGGGCAGCGAACGAAAAGGCTTCCGGCAGTGCGCTTCGGGAGATCTCCGAAAAGCCGGTGAAGGCGCCCCGGCCGCGGACCCGGCGGTCGCGCGAGGACGCCCTGCATTCCCGGGCTTGAGTGCCAGCAGCGGAAATCGGCCTGTAATACACTCGGGCGCCGCGCAATTCTCGCCGTGCGCCCGTAGCTCAGCTGGATAGAGCAGCGGATTTCTAATCCGCCGGTCGGGGGTTCGAGTCCCTCCGGGCGCACCATCTGGGGCGCCCGCATTCGCGTTCCTATATAATTTTCGCGGAGCACGATGGCGGGCGTAGCTCAGCTGGTAGAGCCCCGGATTGTGATTCCGGCCGTCGCGGGTTCGAATCCCGTCGCTCGCCCCAAACTACAAGGGCCATTAGCTCAATTGGTAGAGCTCCGGACTCTTAATCCGTAGGTTGTAGGTTCGAGTCCTACATGGCCCACCACCCCTTCCGGTGACACCCTGAAACGATGAGCCGGCCGACGCACGAACCGCGCCGCGAGATGCCCGAGCCGAGCCCGCACTGGCCGGGCGGCATGACGGCACACGACGACCCGACGCCCATCGAGTCGGCGCTCGCAGCGCTCAAGTACGGCGCAATCCTCGCGGCCGGGACGACCATCGTCTTCTTCTACCTCGCGACATATTCGGGCTTCGTTACGCCGCGGGCGGGCGCGAGCCTTGCAGTCCTGGCCGCGTTCCTGTTGCCGAGCCTCGCGGCCGGCCTCAGGACCGCCTGGGCGCGCCGGCGCCGCCGGCCGCCGGCCCGCTGATCCGCTGGGCTATAATTCCCGGCCGGTTCCAGATGCGAAAGTGGCGGAACTGGTAGACGCGCCGGATTTAGGTTCCGGTGGGGAAACCCTTGAGAGTTCGAGTCTCTCCTTTCGCACCACGAGGTTGATCGCGCGATGATGGTTTCGGTCGAGACGCTACCCGGGCTCGAGCGCCGGATCGAAGTGTCGGTGCCCGCAAGCCGCGTGCGCCAGCAGGTCGACGCGCGCCTCCTGAAGGTCAGCCGCACCGTCCGCATCAAGGGTTTCCGTCCGGGCAAGGCCCCGATCCACGTGGTGCGCAAGCACTATGGCCCGCAGGTCAGGGAAGAGGTCGTTTCCGACCTCATCCGCGAGACGTTCGCCGAAGCCCTGCGCCAGGAAAAACTGCAGCCGGCGGGCGGTCCCCGCATCGAGCCGCAGAAGACCGGCGAGCCCGACGACCTGCGCTACACCGCGACCTTCGAGGTGTACCCGCAGGTCGAGCTGAACGACGTGAGCCGCATCGAGCTTGCGCGCCCCGTCGCGACCGTCGGCGACGGCGACGTCGACGCGATGATCGAAAGCCTGCGCCGGCAGCGGCCGAACTGGGATGAAGTCGCGCGCGGCTGCCGCGACGGCGACCGCATCACGGTGGATTTCGAGGGCCGCATCGGCGGCGAGGCGTTCGAAGGCGGCAAGAGCGAGAACCTCGTGGTCGTCCTCGGCACGGGCCGACTGCTGCCGGACTTCGAGCAAGGCGTGCTCGGCGCGGCGGCGGGCGAGAAGCGCGAGTTCGACCTGCGCTTCCCCGACGACTACCAGGCGCGCCACCTGGCGGGGCAGACCGCGCGCTTCCAGGCGATCGTGCGCAAGGTCGAGGAAAGCAGCCTGCCGGAAGTGAACGACGCTTTCTGCGAGGCTTTCGGGATCGGAGATGGCGGCATCGTGGCCCTGCGCACGGAAGTGCGCGAGAACATGGAGCGCGAGCTTGCCCAGGCGGTCAGGTCGCGGCTCAAGGCGCAGGTCATGGAGCGGCTGCTCGCGGCGAACCCCATCACCGTGCCGACGGGCGCTCGTCGACGCCGAGATCCGCGACATGCAGATGGAGCTCCTGCGCCGGAGCGGCAAGCGCGACGCCCGGCAACTCCCGCCGCGCGAATCCTTCGAGCCGGGCGCGCGCCGGCGCGTGGCGCTCGGCCTGATCCTGAACGAGGTGATCCGCCAGGCCGGCATCCAGGCGGACGCAGCGCAGGTGCAGAAGCGCCTCGACGAGCTGGTTTCGACATATTCCGACCCGGACGAGGCGCGCCGCCAGTACCTGCAGAACGACGCGGCGACGCGCCAGCTGCAGATGTCGGTGCTCGAGGACCAGGCGGTCGACTGGGTGGTCAACGCGGCGAAGGTCGAGGACCAGCCGGGCAGCTTCAAGGACATCATGAACTTCGGCGCCGATCCGGCGTCCGAGGAAGTGGGGTAACGACGTGGGTGGACGAATCGATACCAAGGCGCTGAACCTCGTCCCGATGGTGGTCGAACAGACCGCCCGCGGCGAGCGCGCGTACGACATCTACTCGCGGCTGCTCAAGGAGCGCGTCATCTTCATCGTCGGCGAGGTCGAGGACCACATGGCGAACCTCATCGTCGCGCAGCTCCTGTTCCTCGAGTCCGAGAACCCGGACAAGGACATCCACCTGTACGTCAACTCGCCCGGCGGCGCGGTCACGGCGGGCCTTGCGATCTACGACACGATGCAGTTCATCAAGCCCGACGTCAGCACGATCTGCGTCGGGCAGGCGGCCTCGATGGGCGCGGTGCTGCTGGCGGCCGGCGCCAAGGGCAAGCGCTTCGCGCTGCCGAATTCGCGCATCATGGTCCACCAGCCGCTCGGCGGCTTCCACGGCCAGGCCACCGACGTCGAGATCCACGCGCGCGAGATCCTCGACGCGCGCCGGCGGCTGAACGAGATCCTCGCGCGGCACACGGGCCAGACGCTCGACAAGATCGGCCGGGACACCGACCGCGACAACTTCATGAGCGGCGAAGCGGCGCGCGAGTACGGAATTGTGGACGGGGTCCTCGAAAAGCGCGGACAGTTGCCCCAGCTTGGCTAGGCCCTTGATGAGACTCTGCTGCAGGAAGCGCAGGCAACTGGTTGAGTTGAAAAAGGATTTTACCACGGGAAACCGGCGTGCTATATAAAAGGCTGCCGGCGTCCCGGCAGACGAGGGCATGAGGCATGGTCGACGACACGCGGGGCAAGCACGACGACGGCAAGCTGCTGTATTGCTCCTTCTGCGGCAAGAGCCAGCACGAGGTGCGCAAGCTGATCGCCGGCCCGTCCGTCTTCGTCTGCGACGAGTGCGTCGAGCTGTGCAACGACATCATCCGCGAGGAGCTCGAGGAGAAGCAGGAGCGGTCGCGCGACCGGCTGCCGAAGCCGCACGAGATCCGCAAGGTCCTCGACGAGTACGTGATCGGCCAGGACCGCGCCAAGAAGATCCTCGCGGTCGCGGTCTACAACCACTACAAGCGGCTGCAGGCGCGGCCGGCCGACAAGCGGCACCGCAACGACAAGGACGAGGTCGAGCTCGCCAAGAGCAACATCCTCCTGATCGGCCCGACCGGCTGCGGCAAGACGCTGCTCGCGGAGACGCTCGCGCGCCTGCTCAACGTGCCGTTCACGATCGCCGACGCGACGACGCTGACCGAGGCCGGCTACGTCGGCGAGGACGTCGAGAACATCATCCAGAAGCTTCTCCAGAAGTGCGACTACGACGTCGAGAAGGCGCAGACGGGCATCGTCTACATCGACGAGATCGACAAGATCTCGCGCAAGTCCGACAACCCGTCCATCACGCGCGACGTGTCGGGCGAGGGCGTGCAGCAGGCGCTGCTCAAGCTGATCGAAGGCACGGTCGCCTCGGTCCCGCCGCAGGGCGGCCGCAAGCACCCGCAGCAGGAGTTCCTGCAGGTCGACACGACCAACATCCTGTTCATCTGCGGCGGTGCCTTTGCGGGCCTCGAGAAGATCATCGAGAAGCGCAGCAGCCGCGGCGGCATCGGCTTTGCCGCCGAGGTGCGGGCGCCGTCGGAGCGGCCGCTGGGCGCGGACCTGTTCAAGGACGTCGAGCCCGAGGATCTCATCAAGTTCGGCCTGATCCCGGAGTTCGTCGGCCGCCTGCCGGTGGTCGCGACGCTCGAGGAGCTGGACGAGGAAGCGCTGGTCACGATCCTCACCCAGCCGCGGAACGCGCTGTCCAAGCAGTACGCGCGGCTGTTCGAGATGGAAACCGTCGACCTCGAGCTGCGCGACGACGGCCTGCAGGGCGGTCGCGCGCAAGGCCATGGAGCGCAAGACCGGCGCGCGGGGCCTGCGGACCATCCTCGAGAACGTGCTGCTCGACATCATGTACGACCTGCCGTCGCTCAAGAACGTGGCCAAGGTGGTGGTCGACGAGGCGGTGATCCTCGGCGACACCAAGCCCTACCTCGTCTACCGCAGCGACGAGTCCCAGGTCGCGGCACCGGAGATGCGGCGCGCGGCGGGGTCGGACACGCACTGATCGCGCTGGCGGGCTCGCGAAGGGGACGCGCACCTTCAGCGAACCGTCGGCAAAGTGGTGACGGTCGTCTCAGCTGAAGGTGCGCGTCCCCTCCGGATCCGCGACTTGTTACCCACAGTCGCCGCCCCCATGACGTATCCTTCCTGAAGGGGCGCCAGGATCCGACAGTGCCCGAAGAGAAAAGCCAGACCGAGAGTGCTCCCAAGGCTTCCCGCGTGCCGGTCCTGCCGCTGCGCGACGTCGTGGTCTACCCGCACATGGTGATCCCGCTTTTCGTGGGCCGCGACAAGTCGATCCTCGCGCTCGACGAGGCCATGAGGCGCGACAAGCAGATCCTGCTGGTCGCGCAGAAGCAGGCTGACGTCGACGACCCCAAGGGCCGCGACCTCTACACGGTCGGCACGGTCGCGACCATCCTGCAGCTGCTCAAGCTGCCCGACGGCACGGTCAAGGTGCTGGTCGAGGGCGTCGCGCGCGCCATGGTCGAGAACATCGAGGCGGACGGCTATTTCACCGCCGATATGACCCCGCTGCCCGACATCGAGCAGTACGACGAGCGCGAGATCGACGTGCTGACGCGCTCGGTGGTCTCGCACTTCGAGCAGTACGTCAAGCTCAACAAGAAGGTGCCGCCGGAAATCCTGACGTCGCTCGCCGGCATCGAGCAGCCGGGCCGCCTCTCCGATACGGTCGCCGCCCACATGGCGCTCAAGCTCTCCGAGAAGCAGAAGGTCCTGGAGTCGCAGGACGTGCGCGCCCGCCTCGAGCAGGTGATGTCCCTGATCGAGGGCGAGATGGAGGTTCTGCAGATCGAGAAGAAGATCCGCGGCCGCGTGAAGTCGCAGATGGAGAAGAGCCAGCGCGAGTACTACCTCAACGAGCAGATGAAGGCGATCCAGAAGGAGCTCGGCGACCTCGAGGACGCCCCCAACGAGCTCGGCGAGCTGGAAAAGCGCATCTCCAAGGCCGGGCATGCCGAAGGAGGCCCGCGAAAAGGCGACCGCCGAGCTCAACAAGCTGAAGCTGATGTCGCCGATGTCCGCCGAGGCCACGGTCGTGCGCAACTACGTCGACTGGCTGGTCAAGATGCCGTGGAGGAAGCGCACCAACGTGCACCATGACATTGCGACGGCGCAGCAGGTCCTCGACGAGGACCACTACGGCCTCGAGAAGGTCAAGGAGCGCATCGTCGAGTACCTGGCCGTCACGCAGCGCGTGAAGCGGCTCAAGGGCCCGATCCTGTGCCTCGTCGGCCCGCCCGGCGTCGGCAAGACCTCGCTCGGCCAGTCGATCGCGCGCGCGACCAACCGCAAGTTCGTGCGCATGTCGCTCGGCGGCGTGCGCGACGAGGCCGAGATCCGCGGCCATCGCCGCACCTACATCGGCTCGCTGCCGGGCAAGGTGCTGCAGAACATGTCGCGCACCGGCGTCAGGAACCCGCTCTTCCTGTTCGACGAAGTCGACAAGATGTCGATGGATTTCCGCGGCGACCCGTCGTCCGCGCTGCTCGAGGTGCTGGACCCCGAGCAGAACACGTCGTTCTCGGACCACTACCTCGAGGTCGACTTCGACCTGTCCGAGGTCATGTTCGTGTGCACGGCGAACACGCTCAACATTCCCGCGCCGCTCCTCGACCGCATGGAGGTGATCCGGCTGCCCGGCTACACCGAGGAAGAGAAGCAGAACATCGGGCGCCGCTTCCTGCTGCCGAAGCAGGTGAAGCAGAACGGCCTGAAGGAGGGCGAGCTCACGGTCGACGATCCGGCGATCCTCGACATCATCCGCCACTACACGCGCGAGTCGGGCGTGCGCAACCTCGAGCGCGAGACCGCGAAGATCTGCCGCAAGGCGGTCAAGAAGCTCCTGCTCGAGCCCGAGACCAAGAAGGTCGACGTGACGGCGGACAACCTCGGCGACTACCTCGGCGTGCGCCGCTTCCGCTTCGGCCGCGCGGAGGAGGCAAACCGCATCGGGCTCGTGACCGGGCTCGCCTGGACCGAGGTCGGCGGCGAGCTACTCACCATCGAGGCGGCCGTGGTCCCGGGCAAGGGCAAGCTGCTCTACACCGGCCAGCTCGGCGAAGTCATGCAGGAGTCGATCCAGGCTGCGATGACGGTCGTGCGCAGCCGCGCGGACGTCTTCGGGCTCGAGACCGACTACCACCAGAAGATGGACGTGCACGTGCACGTGCCGGAGGGCGCGACGCCGAAGGACGGGCCGAGCGCCGGCATCGGCATGTGCACGGCGCTGGTCTCGGCGCTGACCAAGATCCCGGTGCGCGCCAGCGTCGCCATGACCGGCGAGATCACGCTGCGCGGCGAGATCCTGCCGATCGGCGGGCTCAAGGAAAAGCTGCTCGCTGCGCAGCGCGGCGGCATCGAGACCGTGCTGATCCCGAGCGAGAACGAGAAGGACCTCGTCGAGATCCAGGCGAACATCAAGGACAAGCTCGACATACGCCCGGTCAAGTGGATCGACGAGGTGCTCGAGATCGCGCTCGAGAAGAGCCCGCAGGTGACGACGACCACGGCCGCGACGCCGCAGTCGCCGCAGCCGGTCGAGGCGCCCAAGGAGCCGGAGCGCCGCACCGGGCGCCGCACGGTCAAGCCGATCCAGCCGCACTGAAATGCAGGGGACGCGCACCTTCAGCGAAATGTCGAGCATCGGATGGGACTACGGCCGCTGAAGGTGCGCGTCCCCTTCATTTCCGCGGCTTGGCCTTCCCCGGCCGATGCCGTATAGTTGCGCGCCTCCCAGGGGGCCGGTTTCCGGTCCGCTGGGTGCTTAGCTCAGCTGGTAGAGCGTCGCCCTTACAAGGCGAATGTCGCAGGTTCGAGCCCTGCAGCACCCACCAGTGACCTGGAGCGGTAGTTCAGTTGGTTAGAATACCGGCCTGTCACGCCGGGGGTCGCGGGTTCGAGTCCCGTCCGCTCCGCCAATCCACGCGCAAGGGTCGTCAGCAATGACGACCCTTTTTCGTTGCCGGTCTCCTTCGATGCCACTCAGCCGAGCGAGGCGACTCTCGCTCGCGAGCTCAGCCGGAACTTTATTCGCTCGCTCGTGAGGTCGCCTCGCTCGGCTGGGTAGCGTCGGGGGCGGCCGGCGACGAAGCAGGGTCGTGCTTGGCGAACCAGGCGAGGATGTAGGCGATGCGGGCGTTGAGCTGGCTCGGGCGCTGGTCGAGCGCGTGCGGGGCGCCCGGCACCCGGACGAGCAGGGTGTCGACGCCGCGGATCCTCAGCGCCTGGTAAAACTGTTCCGACTCGGAGATCGGCGTGCGGAAATCCTGCTCGCCGGTCACCACCATGGTCGGGGTCTTCACGCTGCCGACGCGCGACAGCGGCGAGCGCTGCCAGTAAGCCTCGTGGTCCTCCCAGGGCGGCGCCGCAAACCAGTACTTGTAGAAGAAGTTCGGCAGGTCCGCCGTCAGCGCGAAGCTCGTCCAGTTGATGACCGGCTTCTGCACCGCGGCCGCGCGGAACCGCTCGGTCGTGCCGACGATCCACGCGGTGAGGACGCCGCCGCCGCTGCCGCCGGTCACGAACAGCCGGTCGCCGTCGACGCCGCCGCGCGCGACTGCCGCGTCGACCGCGGCCATCAGGTCGTCGTAGTCGCGCCCCGGATACGCGTGGTGGATGAGGTTGCCAAACTCCTCGCCGTAGCTGGTGCTGCCGCGCGGGTTGGAGAAGAGCACGTTGTAGCCCGCCGCGGCGTAGAGCTGCAGCTCGGCCGCGAACCGCGGCCCGTAGTTGGCAAACGGGCCGCCGTGGATCTCGAGGATCAGCGGGTACTTCTTCGACGGGTCGTAGCCCGGCGGTCGGATCAGCCAGCTCTGCACCCGGCGGCCGTCGGCCGGGGTCGTGCTCCAGATCTCCTCGACCTTGCCGAGTTCGCGCCCGGCGAACAGCCCGGCGTTGAGTTCCGTCAGGCGGCGCGACTTGCCGCCGTCGTGGATGCCGACCTGCGCGGGATCGAGGACGTCGTTCGCGCTGTAGGCGATGCTGCCGTCGCGCGCCACGCTGAACGAGCCGCCGCCGTAGGGCCGCGACCAGCCTTCGCCGCCGAGGTCGTCAACGAGGTTCGTCACCCGCCCGGAAAGGTCGCATTCGGCGATGCGCGTCGTGCCCTGGTCGTCGTACTGGAAGTAGATGCGCCTGCCGTCGCGACTCCACGTCGGGTCCTGGACGTCGCGGTCGAGTTCGGCGGCCAGCTCGCGGACTTCGCCGTTGTCGCGGCGCATCAGGTACAGGCGCGTGCGCTGGTAACCCTGGAACGTGTCGTCGAATCCGGTGTAGGCGATGTGCTTGCCGTCCGGCGATGCGGCCGGGCTCGCGTCGGGCCCGAAGCGCTTGGTCAGCGCCCGGATCGCGCCGGTCGTGGCGTCGACGGCGTAGACCTCGCTGTCGGCCGGCGCGGTGTCCGCGTTCTCGTGGCGGTTGGCCGAGACGAGGATATCCGCGCCGTCGGCGGACCATGCGACACCGTCGTGGTCCCAGGCGCCTTCGGTGAGCTGGCGTGCCGTGCCGCCGTCGGCGGACACGACGAACACCTGCGCGAAAGCGTCCGGCAGGAATCCCTCGCCGTCGGCGCGGTAGACCATGCGGTCGATGGCCTTGAGCGGCTCGGCCCACTTCGCGTCCTTCGGCGCTTCCGGCAGCTTGACCTCGAGCGGCTGGCGCTTTTCCGGGACGCGCATGACGAAGGCGAGCTGGCGCCCGTCCGGCGACCACGCGAGCGAGTCCGGCGCGTCGAGCAGGTTGGTGACGCGCGCGGTGACGCCCTGCTCGAACCAGTGCATGTGGACCTGCGCGCCGTCGCCGTCCGCCGAGACGAACGCGAGGCGCTTGCCGTCCGGCGACCAGCGCGGGCTCGACTGCTTCGCGCTGCCGCCCGAGAGCGGGCGGTGATTGCCGCCGTCGCTGTCGATGAGCCAGATCACCCGGCGCCGGCTGTCGCTCTTGACGTCGAAGGACTGGCGCACGTAGGCGATCTGCGCGCCGTCCGGGGAAATCTGCGGGTCGCTCGCCCACTCGAGCGCGAACACGTCCATCGGCGAGAACACGGGCCTCGCGGCGGCGCCCTGCGCGTTCGACAGCAGGGTGACTGCGGCAAGCAACAGGGCAGCGGCACGCGATCGGCATCACGGGCTCCTGGCTACGGGGCGGGGCGATCATGCTACCCTAGCGCCCCGTTTTTTGCGGCTCCGGCAGGATCATGCTGCAGACCATCCACGACAGGCTGAAAGGCATCTTCGCGATCACGATCCTGGTCGCGCTCGGCGTCGTGTTCGTCTTCTGGGGCATCAACTTCAGCACCGATTTCGGCGGCTTTACGCGCGCACAGGGCGTCGAGGTCAACGGCCGCGAGGTCCCTGTCGAGGAAGTCCGGCAGGATTACCAGCAACAGCTGTCGCGCATGCAGGCGGCGTTCGGCGAGGCCGGCGTGCCGGAAAAGATGCAAACCTCGATGCAGAAGCAGGTCCTCGACCAGGCGGTGCGAACGGAGCTCATCCGCCAGCGCACGCTCAAGCTCGGCTTCGAGGCGACCGACGCCGAAGTGCTGGAGGCGATCCGCCAGGTTCCGGCGTTCCAGGTGGACGGCCAGTTCTCGCGGGACGCGTACCTCGCGGCACTGGGCTCGATCAACATGTCGCCGGAGCGATTCGAGGCCGAGCAGCGCCAGTACGTGCTCGCGCGGCACCTCGACCGCGGCCTCTACAGCTCGGCCTTCGTGCTGCCCGGCCGAGCTCGAGCGGCGCGTGGCGCTGCTCGAGGAGACGCGCACCATCGGCTGGGTCGCGGTCCCGGCGCGCGAGTTTCTGCCTGCCGTCGCGCTCGACGACGCGGCCATTGCCGCGTACTACGAGGCGAACCAGGCGCGCTACATGACCGAGGAGCAGGCGGCCGTCGACTACGTCGAGCTCGACATCGACGCCTATGCGGCCCGGGCCGACGTCAGCGAGGAGGCGCTGCGGGAATTTTACGAGGAGAACAAGGCGCGGTACACGCAGGTGGGCCGCCGCCACGCGCGCCACATCCTGTTTGCCGCCGGGAGCGACGACGCAGCGGCCGAGGCGAACGCGAAGCGCGCCTACGCGCGCGCCGTCGCCGGAGAGGACTTTGCCGCGCTCGCGCGCGAGCTGTCCGAGGACCCGGGCTCGAAGGATTCCGGGGGCGACCTCGGCGAGGCCGAGCGCGCGGATTTCGTCGGGCCTTTCGGCGATGCCGTCTGGAGCATGAAGCCGGGCGAGATCCGCGGGCCGGTAAAGACCGAGTTCGGCTGGCACGTGATCAAGCTCGAGAGCGCTTCGCCCGGAAACCACCCGGAGCTTCGAGGAAGTGCGCGCCGAGCTCGAGCCCGAGTTCCGCCGGGCGCAGGTCGAAAAAGCCTTCGGCGACGCCCAGGAGGAGCTCGACACGGTGGCGTTCGAGGCCCAGGGCGACATCAATGCCGTCGCGTCGGAATTGAACCTGCCCGTCAAGCACATCGAGCGATACACGCGGGCGGGCAGCGAGGAGCTCGGCGCGGCGCCGAAGGTCACCGAAGCCGTGTTCGCGGCGGAGGTGATCGCGGGCCGCGAGCTTCGCGCCGTCGAGCTCGAGCCGGGCAGGGTGGTTGCGCTGGGCGTCAAGGCGCACGCAGCCCGCACGCCCGAAGCCGCTCGAGGAGGTGCGTGCCGAAGTCGTCGAGTCTGCGCGCCTCGAGTCCGCCGGCAAGCTCGCCGCTGCGCGCGCGGGCGAGATACTGGCCGAGCTCGAGAAAGGCGCCGCCTGGCCCGCCGCGGCCGCCCGCTGGACCGGCGAGGCCGCAACCCAGGCGCCGAAGCCGGCCGGCCGCCAGGACGCAGGACTGCCAACCGAAGTGCGAGACGCCGCGTTCCGTGCGCCCCTGGCCGACGGAAAGCCCCGCTACGGGGTGGCGACGCTCGCCAACGGCGACACGGCCCTCTGGACCGTCACCGCCGTCCAGAAAGGCCAGCTCTCCGCGAAGACCGCCGACGAGAAACGCACGGCACAGGACGAGGCCCGCGACCGCGTCGCGATGTCGGACGCTACCGTGTACATCACCACGATGCGCGCCAACGCCGATATCGACGTCAATCCACAACTTTTCGAATGAGCGTCGTGTGACGGCGCGTGAAGTCGCGCGCAGGCGGGGCTTGCGCTCGGGAGCCCGCCGCTCGCGCACGTCAAGCGCTATTCCGGAAAGCTCATTCCAACGTGTGAGTAGCCGGCGTCTACGTAGAGTGTCTCGCCGGTGATGCCGGCCGCGAGATCGGAACAGAGAAATGCGGCCGCGTTGCCGACGTCTTCGGTGGTGACGTTCCGCTTCAGCGGCGACACCTGCTCGACGTGGTGCAGCATCTTGCGGAATCCCGGGATGCCCGCGGCGGCGAGCGTCTTGATCGGGCCCGCCGAGATCGCGTTCACGCGGATGTTCCTCGCGCCGAGGTCGGCCGCGAGGAAGCGCACGTTGGCCTCGAGGCTCGCCTTGGCGAGACCCATGACGTTGTAGGCGGGTATCGAGCGCACCGCTCCAAGGTAGGAGAGCGTCAGGATCGCGCCGGCGCGGCCCTCCATGAGCGGCAGCGCGCCGCGCGCGAGCGCGGTCAGGCTGTAGCTCGACACGTCGTGTGCGACCGCGAAGTTCTCGCGCGTCGTGGCCTCGACGAATCCGCCGGTGAGCGCCTCGCGCGGTGCGAACGCCACGGAGTGGACGAGGATGTCGAGCGACGGCCACTCGGCGCGGACGCGCGCGAACGCCGCGTCGATCTCGGCGTCGACGCCGACGTCCATCGGGAACACGAGCTTCGAGCCGAATTCGCCCGCGAGCTCGACCACGCGCTCCTTGAGGCGCTCGTTCTGGTAGCTGAACGCGAGCTCGGCGCCCTCGCGGTGCATGGCCTGCGAGATGCCGTACGCGATGGAGCGATCGGTCGCGAGCCCCACGATCAGGGCCTTCTTGCCTGCCAGGAACCCCATGCCTTCCCTCCAGCCGAACCAGCGGAACTCAGCTGCCGACGTTGCCTCCCCCGACGTGGATCGTCAGGGACTGGCCGGCGCGCAGCGAGGTGCTGCCGCCCATGTTATTCCAGGACTGCAGTTCGCGGACCGTGACCGCGAAGCGGCGCGCGATGCCCGAGAGCGTGTCGCCGCGGCGGACCTTGTATTTCACCTTGCCGTCGGTGGCCGCCACCTGCTGCGCGGGGCCGGAGCCGGACTCGCCGGATGCGGCGCTGCCGCCGCTGCCCGCGACCTGCAGGCGCTGGCCGGGCTTCAGCAGCGCCTTGGTAGAGATGTGGTTCATGCGCGCGAGCTGCGGGACGGTCATGCCGTAACGCCGCGAAATGCTCCACAGCGACTCGCCGCTCTTCACCCGGTGCACGCGCCGCTCCATGTCGGCGCCGAGGCCCGCGCGGAGCTGGGAAACGTCGCCGGCCGGCACCCAGAGCTCGTCGCCCGGGCGGAGGTCCGCGCGCTTCCCGGTGTTCATCCGGTCGACGAAGGACTCCGGCACCTTGTAGTGGCCGGCGATGGAGGTGAACGACTCGCCCGGTGCCACGGTGTGCACGGCGAGGCGCGCGCGGGCATTGCCGTCGAGCGCCGCCAGCTTTTCCGTGAATCCCGTGGCCACGACCTCGGGAACGAGCACGCGGTGCGGGCCCTTCCGGGTCGGTGATCCAGCGGTTCCACGACGGGTTCAAGGCGTGCAGCTCTTCCGTGTCGACGCCTGCGAGCTCCGCCATGAGGCGCAGGTCCACCGGGCCGCCGGTCGGCACGACGCGGAAGTAGGGCGCATCGGGGATCGGCGGCAGGTAGAAGCCGTAGCGCTCGGGATCGCGCACCATCTTCGCGAGCGCGATCGAGCTTCGGCACGTAGGCCCGGGTCTCGGCGGGCAGCGAGAGCGAGAAGAAGTCCGTCTTGCGCCGGAGCGCGATGTTGCGGTTGATCGCGCGCTGCACGTTGCCGGGGCCGTAGTTGTATGCGGCGATCGCGAGGAACCAGTCGCCGTCGAACCGGTCGTCGCAGCTGCGTGAGGAATTCGAGCGCGCCGCGCGTCGATTCGAGCACGTCGCGCCGCTGGTCCTGGTAGTAGTTGCGGCGCAGGCCGTAGCGCTCGCCGGTCGGGGCGATGAACTGCCACAGTCCCGAGGCGTGCGCGCGCGAATACGCGAAGGGGTTGAATGCGCTCTCGACCACCGGCAGGAGCGCGAGGTCGCCGGGAAGCCCCTGCGCCTCGACCTCGTTCACGATGTGGTGCAGGTAGCGCTGGGCGCGCCCGAAGACGCGCGCAAGGTAGTCGGGATTCCGCTGCAGCCACTCGATCTCGCGGTCGACGCGCGGGTGGTCGACCTGCGGCAGCGAGAGCTCGCCGCGAATGCGCTCGATGACGTCGCCGTGGCACGGCCGCCGGCGCGAGCGGCTCGACCAGCGGCGCCTCGGCCTCGAGTTCCTCCGGCGGCGCTTCCGGCGCGTCCGCCTCGTCGGGGAACGCGACCTCGTCCGGCTCGTTGACGACCTGCTCGACCGGCGATGCGCGCCGGAGCCGGCGCGGGCGTCGTGGCGCAGCCGGCTGCGGCGAGGGCTGCCGCCAGGAGCGGGGCGAGGATCCGGAGTCGGGCGTCAATCATCGGAACGCATCCTTCCAGCTGCGAATCTCGGCAAACACCGCCACCGGCGTGGACAGCAGCCTGCCCGCCCGGCGCTCGGCCGCATGATTTGACATCTTCATGCCGGCATCGCAGAAAAGGATTGACGCGTTTCTCAAGCTCGATCGTTGAGGGCAAGGTGGGGCGGCCTGCGGCTCTTTCGCCGGCTGCCCGTTTGACATAGTCCATTATGGCGGAGTTCGCGGGCTCCACGGCCATCGCGAATCGTAGATTGGCTTCCGTGTACTCGTGGCCGCAGAAAATACGGGTTGCGCCGGGCAATGCGGCCAGCCGGTCCAGCGACCCCAGCATCTCGTCCGGCGTGCCCTCGAACAGGCGCCCGCAGCCCGCGCTGAACAGCGTGTCCCCCGGGAACACGGTGCCGTGACCGGTGATAGGCGATGTGGCCGGCCGTGTGACCGGGCACGTCCAGCACCGCGAACTCGAGCCCGAGTTCGGGAATCTGCGCGCGTTCTCCCGCTGCGAGCGGCCGGACGCCGGCCGGCATGCGCTCGCGTGCGCGGCCCGAAGGCGCGCGCGCCCGTCGCGGCCCTGAGCGCTGCGACGCCGCCGACGTGATCGGCGTGGTGATGCGTCGCGAGGATGGCCGCGAGCGTGAGCCCTG
Source organism: uncultured Gammaproteobacteria bacterium (assembly GCA_963728615.1). GTDB lineage: Bacteria > Pseudomonadota > Gammaproteobacteria > Steroidobacterales > Steroidobacteraceae > SCUD01. The sequence continues at coordinate 13,936 of CAVSKQ010000003.1, read as the reverse complement.
CCTGCTCGAGCGCGGCGAGGACCGGCGCGGCGTCGCCCGGATCCACGACGGCGACGGCGCGCGGGTCGGCGCCGCCGCGGATCATCCAGATGTAGTTGTCGCGGAACGCCGGGATCGGCCGCACGTCGAGCATGCGTGAGTGTAACTGGCCCGCGTCAACGGGCCCGCGGGTATGCTTCCGGCATGGTCCCCGCATGGCCGACCTCGACGCCTGGCTCGCCGGCCCGCTCGGCAGCCTGCTGCTCGACCAGGAGCGCGCGGTCGTCGCAGCCTCGCTCGAGTGCGCCTTTGGACTGCACTGCCTGCAAGTCGGGGCGTGGGGCGAGCCCGGCACGTTCCTCGCCTCGGCCCGCACGCGCCGCGCTGCGCTCGTCGCGGGACGGCAGGTGCCGGGCGCGGCGCTCGTCGCCGGATGCGGCGGCGCTGGCGCTGCAGTCCGACAGCGTCGACGTCATGCTGTTGCCGCACACGCTCGAGTTCGCGCCGGACCCGCACGAGGTGCTGCGCGAGGTCGCGCGCGTGCTCGCGGGAGAGGGCGAGCTCGTGGTGCTCGGCTTCGAGCCGCTCGGCAGCTGGAATGTCCGCAACGCCTTCACGCGCGGAGGCAGTCCGCCGGGCATCGCGCGCACGATCCCGGCGACGCGGCTCGCGGACTGGCTCAAGCTGGTCGGCTTCGAGGTCGGGTCTCCCCGAGCGTTACCTCTACGCACCGCCTTTCTCGGGCATTCGGCACGGCACGCGGCTTCCTCGAGCGCGTGGGGCGGCGTGCCTGGCCGCGGTTTTCCGGCGCCTACCTGCTGCGCGCGCGCAAGCGCGTGTACTCGATGACGCCGGTGAGGCTGCGCAAGCGCCTGCGCACCGCCGTCATCGGCGGCCTCGCCGAGCCGGCCGCGCGGCGCGTCTCTTGAACCGCGTCGAGATCTTCACCGACGGCGCCTGCCGCGGGAACCCGGGCGCCGGCGGCTGGGGCGCGGTGTTGCGCTACCGCGGCCGCGAACGCGAGCTGTACGGCGGCGAGCCGGCAACGACCAACAACCGCATGGAGCTCACGGCCGCGATCCGCGCGCTCGAGGCCTTGCAGCGGCGCTGCAAGGTGTCGCTCTACACGGACTCGCAGTACGTGCGCGACGGCATCACCACCTGGATGCCGGACTGGAAGCGGCGCGACTGGCGCACGGCCGACCGCAAGCCGGTCAAGAACCAGGACCTCTGGATGCGGCTCGATGCGCTCGCCGCGGCCCACGACGTCGAATGGCACTGGGTGCGCGGCCACTCGGGCCACCCGGAGAACGAGCGAGCCGACGCCCTCGCGAACCGGGGTATCGACGAGCTCGCCGGCACCGCCAGCCGTGAGTGACCGTCCTGCGAACATTGCCGCGGCCCTGACCCGGGGGATCGTTGGCACCGCCGGCACGCGCGCGACGCAGGCCGCTCTTGGGCTGGTCATCGCAGTCCTGCTTGCCAGGTTGCTGGGACCTGCCGGGTACGGGGCCTATTCGTTCGCGATGGCGTTGGTCGCATTTCTCGCGATACCGTCGGAGCTGGGCGTGCCCGGCCTCGCGGTCCGCGAAGTGGCAGTCTCCAATGCGCGTGGAGACCTGGACCGCATGCGGGGCTTCCTCGCGTGGGCGCACCGCAACGTCGCGATGGTCAGTGTCTCGGTCGCGGTGGTCGCGGCGCTCGTACTCGTCGTGCTCCAGGATCGCGTCGATCCCGCGCGCCTGCGCTGCCTGTGGGTGAGCCTGCTTCTCGTCCCGCTCGTGTCGCTCGGCGCACTGCGCACCGCCATGTTGCAGGGATTGCGAAAAGTCCTTCTCGCGCAGTTGCCGGAGCACGTGATCCGGCCGCTCGTGTTCCTGCTGCTGCTCGCGGTGCTGATGGCGGCGGGGCTCGGGGTTGAGTCGGCAACCGAAGTCATGGCGTTGCAGGTGGTGGCAACCTCCGTCGCCTTCAGCGCCGGACTGTTGTTCTTCTTCCGCCACCGGCCGGCAGGACTCGCCGCCGCCGCCGTGGTGCGCGACGGTTCACTGTGGTGGAGGAGCAGCCTCACATTTGGAATGTTCGCGGCCATGAGGCTGATCAACGGCCGAACCGACATCCTGGCCCTCGGCTTTTTCCACACGGATTCCGACGTCGGCATCTATCGCGTCGCCTCCCAGCTCGCGACTTCGATCATTTTCGGGCTGCAGATCGTCAACCCCATCCAGGGACCGTACCTGGCGCACATCTACGCGACCGGGAACATGGACGAATTCCAGCGAGTCGTGACCCGGACGTCCCGCATCGTCTTCGCCATCACGATCCCGGTGGTCTGCGCCGTAGTCCTGTTCGGCAGGCCGATCATCGTGCTTGCGTTCGGGGAGCAGTATCAGCAGGCGTACGCACCGCTGGTGATCCTGGCCGCGGGCCAGCTGGTGAATGCAACGATGGGTTCGGTGGGATCCGTGCTCAACATGACGGGCCACGAGCGCGACACTGCAGCGTGCGTCTTCGCAGGTGCGGCAGTGAACATCGCGTTGAATTTGCTACTGACACCGCAAATGGGGATGATTGGCGCCGCGATTGCGACTTCCACCAGCCTCGTCACCTGGAACCTGTTGATGTGGCAAAGAGTCCGCCTCAGGCTCGGTGTCGAGACATCCGTTTTTCGCCCGTTTCGGCGTTGAAGGCGCGTTCGGGACCGGGGAGCCCAGGATTTGCGACAGGTCGTGCTCGACACCGAAACCACGGGCCTCGAGGTCTCCGAGGGCCACCGCATCATCGAGATCGGCTGCATCGAGCTCCGGCACCGGCGCCCGACCGGCCGGCACTGGCATCGGTACCTGCGGCCCGGCCGGCAGGTGGAGCCCGGCGCGCTCGCCGTCCATGGCATCACGAACGAGTTCCTCGAGTCGCAGCCGGCCTTCGCCGATGTGGTGGAGGAATTCCTCGCCTTCGTGGGCGACGCCGAGCTCGTGATCCACAATGCGGAGTTCGACGTCGGGTTCCTGAACGCCGAGTTCGCGGCCGCAGGGCGCGCGACGCGGATTGCCGACCACTGCCGCGTCTGCGACACGCTCGCCCTCGCGCGGCGCATGCATCCCGGCCAGCGCAACAGCCTCGACGCGCTCTGCAAGCGCTACGGCGTCGACAACTCCGGCCGCGACCTGCACGGCGCGCTGCTCGATGCGCGCATCCTCGCGGACGTGTACCTCGCCATGAGCGGCGGCCAGGCCGCGCTCGGGCTCGAGTCCGGCGCGTCCGGCGGCGGGACGGCGGCGGCGGCCGTGCCCGCTCGCGCGCGGCGAGGTCCGCATACCGGTCATCCGGGCGGACGAGGCGGAACTCGCCGCGCACGAGCGCTCGCTCGAAGTGATCGACCACGCTTCAAAGGGACGCACGGTCTTCCGTGCCTGGGACGCCCGTGCCTCGTAAGCGGGTTCCGGAGCTGTCGCTCAGGAACTGCCGCATCGGCGTGCATCGGCCTCGGGTACGTGGGCCTGCCGCTCGCGGTCGAGTTCGGCAAGCATTACGAGACGACCGGCTTCGACATCAACCCGGAGCGCGTCGCCGAGCTGCGTCGCGGCAAGGACCGCACGCTCGAGGCGGATGCCCGCGAGCTGCGCGCCGCCAAGCGGCTGCGGTTCACGTCCGACGTCAAGGACCTGAAGTCCTGCCGCGTCTACGTCGTGACCGTGCCGACGCCGATCGACGCCGACAAGCGGCCGGACCTCGGGCCGCTCGAGCGGGCGAGCGAGACGGTCGGCGCGCGTGCTGAAGCGCGGCGACATCGTCATCTACGAGTCGACGGTCTTCCCCGGCTGCACCGAGGAGATCTGCGTGCCGATCCTGGAGCGGCGCTCCGGCCTCAAGTTCAACCGCGACTTCTTCGCGGGCTACAGCCCGGAGCGCATCAACCCGGGCGACCGCGAGCACCGGCTGCCGACGATCCGCAAGGTCACTTCCGGCTCGACGCCGGAGGCGGCGCGCCTTCGTCGACAAGCTGTACGGCTCGATCATCAAGGCCGGCACCCATCGCGCGTCGTCGCATCCGCGTCGCCGAGGCCGCCAAGGTGATCGAGAACACGCAGCGCGACGTCAACATCGCGCTCGTCAACGAGCTCGCGATGATCTTCAACCGGCTCGGCATCGACACCGAGGAGGTGCTCGAGGCGGCGGGCAGCAAGTGGAATTTCCTGCCGTTCCGCCCGGGACTCGTCGGCGGCCACTGCATCGGCGTCGATCCGTATTACCTGACGCACAAGGCGCAGCAGATCGGCTACCACCCGGAGATGATCCTCGCGGGGCGGCGCATCAACGACAACATGGCGCTGTACGTCGCGGGCGAGATCGTGCGCCTGATGGCGGCGAAGCGCATCCACGTGAAAGCCTCGCGCATCCTGGTGATGGGCCTCGCGTTCAAGGAGAACACGCCGGACCTGCGGAACTCGAAGGTCGCCGACCTGGTCGCGGAGCTCGCCAGGCACGGCGCGCGGGTCGACGTCTGGGACCCGTGGGTGAGCGCGAAGGAGGCCGAGGAGGAGTACGGCATCCGGCTCGTCAAGCGGCCGTCGCGCGGCCGCTACGACGCCATCGTGCTGGCCGTCGGCCACCGCGAGTTCACGGCGATGCGGCCGGCGGAGATCCGCCGCCTCGCGAAGCGCAAGCACGTGCGTCTACGACGTGAAGTACCTGTTCGAGCGCGAGCAGGCCGACGGCCGGCAAGGCTCTGATGCGGGTCCTCGTCACCGGCGCCGCGGGCTTCATCGGCTACCACGTCGCCGAACGGCTGCTGGCGCGCGGCGACGAGGTCGTCGGCCTCGACAACCTCAACCCGTACTACGACCCCGCGCTCAAGCAGGCCCGGCTCGCGCGGCTCGAGGCGCACGAGCGGCTTCCGGTTCGAGCGGATCGACCTCGCCGACCGCGCGGCCATGGAAGCGCTGTTCGCGAACGGCGCGTATCGAGCGCGTCGTGCACCTCGCGGCGCAGGCGGGCGTGCGCTACTCGGTCGAGAATCCGCACGCCTACGTCGACAGCAACCTGACCGGCACGCTGAACGTGCTGGAGGGCTGCCGGCACCACGCGCGTCGAGCACCTGGTCTTCGCCTCGACCAGCTCGGTCTACGGCGCCAACACGAAGATGCCGTTCTCGGTGCACCAGAACGTCGACCATCCGCTGTCGTTCTACGCGGCGACGAAGAAGGCGAACGAGCTGATGGCGCACACCTACGCGCTCGCTCTACGGCCTGCCGGTCACGGGCCTGCGTTTCTTCACGGTCTACGGCCCCTGGGGCCGGCCGGACATGGCGCTGTTCCTGTTCACGCGCAACATCCTCGCGGGCCAGCCGATCGACGTCTTCAACTACGGCAACCACCGCCGCGACTTCACCTACGTCGACGACATCGCCGGGGGCGTCGTCGCGCGCGCTCGACCACGTCGCCGCGCCGGACCCGCGCTGGGACGGCGACGATCCCGATCCCGCCACGAGCCGCGCGCCGTACCGGCTCTACAACATCGGCAACAACCGCCCGGTCGAGCTGATGCGCTACATCGAGGTGCTCGAGGGCTGCCTCGGGCGCAAGGCCGAGAAGAACCTGCTGCCGCTGCAGGCCGGCGACGTGCCCGACACCTGGGCCGACGCCGAGGACCTCGTGCGCGACGTCGGCTACCGGCCGTCGACGCCGGTCGAGGAGGGCGTCGCGAAGTTCGTCGCCTGGTACCTCGACTACTACCGCGATGGCGGACCGCCCGAGCCCAGGGTGACGAACCTCGGCTGATCCGGCCCAGTCGGCCGTTTACGAATCGCTATCATAGCCAGGTGGAAAAGATCAGCATTTCCAGGCTCGGCATGATGCTGGAACCGCACGCGCGCCGCCTCGCCGGCATGCATGTCCGCGAACTCTTCGCGTCCGACCCGGAGCGCTTCGCCCGCTTCTCGCGCGAGGCCTGCGGGCTGCTGCTGGATTTCAGCCGGCAGCGCCTCGACGCGCGAGGCGCTCGCCGCGCTGCTCGATCATGCGGAGCTGGCCGGCCTCGGCGCGCGGATCGATGCGATGTTCGGACGGCGCGATCGTCAACGAGACCGAGAAGCGCGCCGCACTGCACACGCTGCTGCGCGTGCCGGCGGGCAGCGCGCTTCTCGCCCGCGCTCGCGGCGCTGCACGCCGACGTGCTCGCGGTCGCGCGCGCAGATGCCGGCGTTCGTCGGTGCCGTCCACGCGGGCCGCCTGACCGGCGCGACGGGCGAGCGCTTCACCGACGTCGTGAACATCGGCATCGGCGGCAGCGACCTGGGCCCGGCCATGGCGACGGCAGGCGCTCGCGCCCTACGACGCGGGGCTGCTTCGCACGCACTTCGTCTCGAACGTCGACGGCACGCAGTTCGCGGACCTCGCGCCCGCGCTCGATCCGGCGCGCACGCTCGTCGTGATCTGCTCGAAGACCTTCACGACGCAGGAAACGCTCGCGAACGCGAAGCGCGTGCGCGCAGTGGCTCGCCGGCCGGCTCGGCGAGCCGGCCGTGCCGCGCCACTTCGCGGCGGTCTCGACCAACCACGCGGCGATGGATGCGTTCGGCGTCGGCGCGGATGCGCGCTTCGCGATGTGGGACTGGGTCGGCGGGCGCTACTCGCTGTGGTCGGCCGTCGGCCTTGTGCTCGAGCTCGCGATCGGCAGCGCGCACTTCGAGTCGATGCTGGCGGGGGCGCAGTCGATGGATGCGCATTTCCGCTCGAGCCGCTTCACCGACAACCTGCCCGTGCTGCTCGGCCTCGTCGCGCACTGGAACCGCAACCTGCTGGGCTTGCGCAGCCACGCGGTGCTGCCATACACGCAGCGGCTCGCGCGGCTCCCCGCGTACCTGCAGCAGCTCGAGATGGAGAGCCTCGGCAAGCGAACGACGCGCGCAGGCCACCCGGTCGCCGGCGAGACCGGCGCGGTGATCTGGGGCGAGCCGGGCTCGAATGCGCAGCACTCCTTCTTCCAGCTCCTGCACCAGGGCACGGCGGAGGTCAGCGCGGATTTCCTCGCTGCCGGTCCAGGGCGCGGCAGATAGCACGGCCGACGAGCTCTCGATCGCCAACTGCCTCGCGCAGATGCAGGCCATGATGGCGGGCCATGCCTCGTCCGATCCGCATCGCGTCCATCCGGGCAGCCGGCCACTGTCCCTGGTCGCCTTTGAGCGGCTCGACCCGGCGACGCTCGGTGCGCTCATCGCGCTGTATGAGCACAAGGTCTTCGTCGAATCCGTCCTGTGGGACATCAACCCCTTCGACCAGTGGGGCGTCGAGCTCGGCAAGAAGATCTGCACGGGCCTGCTGCCGCTCGGGCAGGTGCCGGTACCCGCTGAGCTTGCCGACCTTTCGCGATGGATCGAGGACCGTCGCCGCCGATGAGCGGGTATTGTAAAGTGCGTCAGGCACTTGCGGATTGAATCTCGACCCACAATGAGACTGGCGGCTGTCTTACCCGCCTGGTTGCTGTCGCTTGCGGCGTAGAAGGCCACCAGGTGCGGGGCCCCGCCGGCCGGCTCGGCGACGACCACCGCGCCGTCGCGCACCCCGGGCACCCGCAGCAAGGTGTTCTCGACCTCGCCGATCTCGATCCGGAACCCGGAGATCTTCACCTGGCTGTCGCGGCGGCCGAGGAACTCGAGCTTGCCGTCGGGCCGCCAGCGGCCGAAGTCGCCCGCCCGGTAGAGCCGCTCGCCGGGGCGGTGCGGATCGGTCAGGTAGGCCGCGGCGGTGCGTTCGGGGTCGTTGATGTAGCCGCGACCCACGCAGACCCCGGAGAACACGATCTCGCCGGGGGCGCCGAGCGGCACCGGGCGCAGGTGCTCGTCGACGACGTAGACGCGCACGTTGCTGCACCGGCCGCCCGAGCGGCACCGAGCGTGCCCTCCGGGGCCGGTCGCATGACCTCGTGGTTGGTGTCGTCGGAGGTCTCGGTGAGCCCGTAGGCGTTCACCAGCTTGACCTCGGGCATGAGCGCGAACCAGCGCTGCGCCAGCTCCAGCTTGAGCGCCTCGCCGGTCACCGAGCACGCAGCGCAGGTCGGGCAGCGCCCGGGCGTTCTGCTCCAGGTAGGTCAGCACGACCTCGAGGTAGGACGGCACGAGCTGGAGCACGTTGACCCGCCCGTCGGCGACGGTGTCGACGAACCGGGCGACGTCGAGGATCACGTCCTGCGTCACGATCAGCGTGCGGCCGCCGACCAGCAGCGCGGAGATCAGCTGCCAGAGCGAGATGTCGAAGCACTGCGGGGCGGTCTGGGCGACGACCTGGCCCTCGCCGATCTCCAGGTCGTCGATCTTGGCCTAGAGGTGGTTGAGCATCCCGGCGTGCTCGCACATCGCGCCCTTGGGCTCACCGGTGGAGCCGGAGGTGAAGTAGATGTAGGCGAGCTGGTCGGGCGCCGACGGCGGCCGAGGTCGTCGCCGGCGTGGGCCTCCGCGTAGGCGGCCTCGATGAGCAGCCGCTGCACGCCGGGCGTCGCGTCGCAGCGCCTGGTCGAGGGTGGTCGTGCTGCCCGGTTCGGTGAGCACGAACCGGCAGTCGGCGCGGCGGAGCGCGCCCGCGATCCGGTCGGCGGGCAGGTGCGGCTCGACCGGGAGGTAGACGCCCCCGGCCTTGAAGATCGCGAGCACCGACGGCCATCCAGTCGAGGTTGCGCTCGGTGGTCACCGCGACCACGCCCTCCCGGCCCAGGCCGCGGGCGAGCAGCGCGCGCCCGATCTGGTTGGCCCGCGCGTTGAGCTCCCGGTAGGTCCAGCGCCTGCCGCGCGCACTCGGCGGCGACCGCCTCCGGGTGGGGCCGCACCCGCTGCTCGAACAGCTCGTGGAAACGGAGATCGGGCAGCTCGCGGCGCGGGCCCGCCAGCCCGTCGATCTGGAACGCGACCTCCTCCGCGGAGAGCAGGCTGTGCCCGTCGGACGCGGCCTCGGGCTCGGTGGCGATGCGGTGCAACGCGGTCAGGTGGTAGCCCGCGATGCGGGCGGCGGCCTCGGCGTCGAGCGCGTCGCGGCGGTAGCGGACGCACAGTTGCGCGTCTCGGTAGCGGTCGACGCCCACGGACGGCGTCGTCGGGCAGGTCGCCGCCGCGCGCGAACACGGTCTTGTCGACGGCCGGTCAGGCCCAGCTCGCGCCGCAGCTCTCACCGGGAAGTCGGCGTGGGCGAGCAGCTCGCGTTCGGCGTCGCGCGTCGCGGTCCAACAGCTCGCGCCACGTGCGCGGCCCGGCGGACAACGGGCACGGCAACGGCCGTTCCCCGCCCGCGGGCACGTAGCCGGTGACGACGTCGGCCTCACCGGACAGCGCGGCCAGCACGGCGGCGTGGGCGGTGAGGAGCAGCGTGCCGCGCGTCGGCCCTGGCGCGCCGGCAGCTCGGCTCGCGGATCGGCGCCACGTGCTCGCCGACACCCGGCGGCCGGGTCGGTGACCCAGCGCGGGACGGCGGTGGTGCCGCCTACGGCGAGCACGCGCGTCCAGTACTCGCGGTCATCGGCTGCGGGGTTCTGCATGCTTTCTCCTTCAGACCGCACGAACGGCCCGCGAGGGCAGTTGGCCGGAGCGCGTCCGGTGTGCGATGCGTGGTGTCGGACGGGGAGCGGACTGCCGTGGGTCGTCGAGCTCCATGGCGGGGTTGCCGCCCCACCGGGAGCCGGAGGGCACTTCGGAGCCCTTCATCAGGAACGAGTCGGCCTGGAGCCGCACACCCTCGCCGATCTGCACGCCGTAGTGGACGAACGCGCCCACCCCGAGCGTGGTACCGGCTCCGAGGGAGCTGCGGTCGGACTTGAACGCGCCGTCCTCCTGGGAGTGGCACTGGACGATGGCGCCCGCGTTGAGCGTGCAGCGGTCGCCGATGGTGACGAAGCGGCGCTCGGTGAACGTGCAGCCGTCGTCGAACACCCGCTTGCCGATCTTCGCGCCGAGCATCCGCCAGACGACGTTCTTCATCGGGGTGCCGTTGAACAGCTGCGGGAAGCGGTCGGCCCCGAGCTTCCAGAACCGCTCGTGCCGCCAGAACGCGCGGTCGTAGATCGAGCAGCCGTCCGGCCGGTGCACCATCATCCGCCGCACGAGCCGGTCGATCAGGATGAGGTAGCCGGTGGAGAGCACGAGCACGACGGAACCCACCAGCGAGACCAGCAGCCCCAGCTCCGAGTGCAGGTCGACGGCCATGAGGGTGAGCACGGTGGTCGCGGAGGTGAGGATCCAGCGCGACAGCAGGAACATCAGGATCGTCAGCACGTTGTGCCGGTTCTTGCGGCGCAGCAGGCGACGCACCTCGGCGGGATCGGTCACGTCCAGCTGGTGGTCGCGGTCCACCGTGCGGGGGATCTCGAAGCTGGGCGATCCGAGCAGGCCAACGCCCTCCCGGACCTGGCCGTCCATCGGCACCATGACCTTGGTGGCGAGCAGGCAGTTGTCCCCCGTGCGGCCCTGCGCGGGGTAGGCGACCCGGTTGCCGAGGAAGTTGTGCGCCCCGACCGCGACCCGCGAGACGCGGAAGTGGCTGGCGGAGTACTCGGCGTTGATGAACGACAGGCCGTCGGCCACCACCGTGCCGGTGCCCACCTGGCTGAGGAACGGGTTGTCGTGCTGCACCGCCGAACCGAAGTTCGAGCCGGTCTGCACGACCTTGCCCAGCTTGTAGCCGATGCTGCGCAGGTAGCCGACGATGAGCGAGCTGTCCCCGAACAGCTGCACGAAGTAGCGGCTGTTGGTCATCCGCCCGATGCGGCGGTGGGCCCAGTAGTGGATCCCGTAGAGCTTGTACTCGCGGTCGGGCTTGACGAGCACCCGCAGCAGCCGCGGCACGGTGGTCACCACGAGCAGGCGGAGCAGCAGGAGGCCGAAGAACAGCACGGTCGACACCAGCAGCGCGTCTTGGTAGAAGCCCCAGGTGGCGATGGCGGCGGGGGCCGGGGAGATCAGCGCGGCCAGCTGCGGGACCTGCCGGAACACGAGCACCGGCACGGCCAGGGCGAGCGGCAACGTCACCGCCAGCATGAAGAGCACCTGCAGCAGCGGCAGCAGGAACCGGCGGAAGAAGCTCAGGCGGGCGCTGCGGACGGTGCAGTAGTCGATGGTGGTCGGCTCAGCGGGCGAGCCGTGCCAGTGCGCGCCCGCGGGCACCGACTGGCCGCTGTGCAGCGAGGACGAGTGCCCGAGCTGTGCCCCGTCCCCCATCGACGTGGCGATGTCGAGCACGGTCATCTCGCCGACGACGACGTCGCGTCCGAGCGCGACCGGGCCGACCTGGATCACCCCGTCCACCGCGCGGTAGCCGGAGATGACGGCGTCCTTGCGGATGACCGTGCCCGCCCCGATCGTGAGCATGTCGGCGCACGCCGGGACGGTCGGCGAGAAGATGACCGCGCCGCGGCCGACCTTGGCCCCGAGCATCCGCAGGTAGATCGAGAAGATCGGGCTGCCGCTGAACCGGGCGAGCGGGCTGACCTGTACCACGATCTTGACCAGCCAGAACCGGAAGTAGGTCAGGCTCCACACGCGGAACTGGCGGGGCTTCAGGCGGCCGACGAGCAGCCACTTCAGCAGCACCGGGGCCAGGCACATGCCGACGAAGGCGATGCCGCTGAACGTCAGCGCCCGCAGGTAGAGGTCCTGGAGGGTCGCGCTCGTGGCGACCCACAGGAACCCGTTGGCGGTGACGAACGTCATCAGCAGCGGGAAGGCGAGGATCCACAGGAACTGCAGGAAACCGCAGAGGAAGAAGTGCGGCCTGCTGCGAGACATGCGCGTGGTGGACGGGTCCGGGAAGGCGGGCTCCGGGCTCTCCGTCGGGCTGTCCTTGCCTGCGGCCGGGGCGGCCGCACCACCGAACGCGGCGGCCAGGGCGGTGATCGTGGTGTGCCGGTAGACGTCCTTGATGGAGACGGTCGGCAGCTCGGGCCGCTTGCGCAGCTTCGCGCAGAACTGGGCCATCGACATCGAGTCGGCGCCGAGGTCGTCGAAGAAGTGGCTGTCGACCGGAACGATGTCGATCTTGAGGACGTCGGCGAGCACGGCCGCCATGCCCGCGGCCGCGCCCTTCGCCGCCGGTCGGGCCGTGGCCTTCGCGGGCGCCAGCGCCGTGACCAGCGCGGAGATGGTGGGGTGCCGGTAGACGTCCCTGATGGACACCGCGGGCAGCTCGGGCCGCTTGCGCAGGCGTGCGCAGAACCGGGCCATCGACATCGAGTCGGCGCCGAGGTCGTCGAAGAAGTGGCTGTCGGGCGCGACGGTGCGGACCTTGAGGACCTCGGCGAGCACGGTGGCCAGTGCCGAGGTCACCGGTTCGGTCGACGACCGAACCGGGGTACGGGGCTACCAGCCCCAGGACCTTCGCCGGTACGGGCGCGGCGGCGGAGCGCCGAGGCGCCGATCGGGTCGGGGCGACCCGGGGCAACCTGGTGGTCGCGGGCGTGTCGGGCAGCGCATCCGGAGGCAGGCTGGTGACCCGGGCGAGCGGCTGCGGCCGGGATGTGGGCACGTCGGGCCGACGGGGGGTCGGAACGGCGCGAAGTGCGGTCGTGGCCGTGGTGTCCGGGGCCGCGGCCGGGCTAGGGACCGGGATGGTGGGTAGTGCTGTGGTGCTGTCCGTGGTGACCGGGATGGTGGGTAGTGCGGTGGTGCTGTCCGTGGCGGAGGCCGGGACGACGGGCAGCGCGGTGGTGCTGGCGGTCGCGGCGGCCGTCGTGGTCGGCAGGGCCATGGTGCTGTCCACGGCCGCATCGGCGGCTGCCGGTGTTTCCGGGCCGGTGGCGGGCGACGAGGGGCGGCGCGGGGTCGGGGACGCCGCGCGCGGCGACGTCACCGGGTCCGGAGCGCTGGGGCCGGCCGCCGGGGCCGCAGGCGTCACCGGTCCGGGGAAACGGTCCCGGCGCCCGAGCCGGGCTCGGATCGTGCGCCGGTGCGGGGTGCACCGGCGGCGCGAAGGACCACGGCGCCGGCGCGGGCCGGTTCTGTCCCGGCCGGTTCGGCAGCCGTGGCCCCGGCGAGGGCGCGGGAGCCGGGCCGGGCGCCGGCTGGCGACCGGGCGGCGCGGGCTGGGAGCCCCGGCCCGGAGCGACGCACGGCCCCGGTCGGAAGTCGGGCCGGGTGGCGTCGTCGTCGAGCGGCGGCCGCCCGGCCGGGATGATCCGCTCGACCGGCAGCGCCCCACCCGGGCCGCCGGGCCGCCCCGGCCCGCTGTCCTGCTGCGGCAGCAGCGCACGGAGCCTGGCGTAGTCCGAGCGCAGCTGCGCCATCTCCCGGCGCAGCTCCCGCACTTCGCGGGCGGTCGCGTCGGAGAGCGCGGCCGGGTCGGAACCGGGTCGCGGGACGAGCGGGAGGCAGGTGGTCTCCTGATCCGCGGACTGCTGGCCCGCGGTACCGTCCGCGACACCCTCCCCCCGCTTCTCCGGGGGGCGGGGCTCACCCGCGATCGGGCGATGGGTGGTCGAGGTCACGGTCGGAACACCAGGGAACCGGTGATCGGCAACCGGGTGCCGGACTCGGTCTCCTCCAGCACGTCGTCGCCGTAGAGGTCCTGGACCCAGTTGGCCTGGTAGACGGTTTCGAGGTAGCGCTCGCCCAGGTCCGGGGCGAGGGCGACGGCGGTGGGCTGTCGTGCCGGTGTGGCGGGCGAGCCAGTTCATGGCGCCGCTGACCACGGTGCCGGTGGAGCCGCCGAAGAGGAAGCCCCGGCTGGCCAGGCGGTGGCAGTAGCGGACGGTGTCGACTCTCCTCCACCCAGACCACGTCGTCGACACAGGGATTCGTCGAGCATCTCGGGCCGGACACCCGTTCCCGAGGCCGGGGATCATGCGCCGCGCAGGAGAGGGCGCCGAACGCCACCGAACCGACGCTGTCGACCGCGACGATCCGCACCCGCCGGTGCCAGGTGCGGAAGAAGCGCGCGCAGCCCATCAGGGTGCCGGTCGTGCCGGCCCCGACGAACAGCACGT
>CAVSKQ010000002.1:0-182084 GCA_963728615.1 uncultured Gammaproteobacteria bacterium | reverse complement strand
ATGTGCAAAGGCCGGCGCAGGACGAAGACGCGGTGACAATCGACTTCAAAGGCACGCACGCCGAGGGGGAGAACGCAGGGCAGGCGTTCGAGGGCGGCAGTGCCAACGAGTTCAAATTCACGCTGGGCGAGGGCCGTATGCTGCCGGAGTTCGAAGCGGCAGTACGTGGAACCGCATTAGGCCAAAGCAAAACGTTTCCGCTGACGTTCCCCGCTGATTACGGCGCCGCGGCTTTGGCAGGCAAGGCGGTTACGTTCGAAGTGACGGTCAAGAAGGTGCAGCAGCCGGGGTTGCCGCCGATCGACGCCGAGTTTGCGCGCTCACTCGGGGTAACCGATGGCGACATCGCCAAGATGCGCAACGAAATCAGGAACAATCTTGGACGCGAAGTGGCGTCGCGGCTAAAAGCGCGCACCAAGGACCAGGCGATGGCGGCGCTGCTTGCGTCGAGCTCGTTCGAAGTGCCGAAGTCGCTGGTCGAGTCCGAAAAGCAACGGCTCGCAGAAAGCGCTCGCAGTGACCTGATCGCGCGCGGCATGGCGGCCAAGGACGCGCCGTTGCCGCTCGATCTGTTCACTCCGGAAGCGGAGCGGCGCGTGCGGCTTGGCCTTCTGTTGGGCGAAATCGTGCGTGCCAATAATCTGCAATCGCGGCCCGATCAGATCCGCAAGCTGGTAGAAGAGATTGCGCAGAGCTATGAAAAGCCGCAGGATGTGATTAACTGGTACTTGTCGGATCGCAAGCGGCTGGCTGACCTTGAAACCGTTGCGCTCGAGGACAACGTTACGAACTGGGTGTTACAACGCGCCAAGGTTGTCGACACGCCGATCGAGTTCGACGAATTGATGGGGCATAAAGGCAAATGAGCTATCCGGTGACGAGCACAACGCAGATGAGCGGCGCGATGGAGCCGCAAGGCCTCGGCATGGTGCCGATCGTGATCGAGCAGAGCGGGCGCGGAGAGCGCGCTTACGACGTTTCTCGCGCCGTTGCGCGACCGGGTGGTGTTCATCGTTGGGCCGGTGACCGAGCAGACCGCCAATCTGGTCGTGGCCCAGCTTTTATTTCTCGAATCTGAGAACCCCGACAAGGATATCTCGCTCTATATCAACTCGCCCGGAGGTTCGGTGAGCGCGGGATTTGCAATTTACGACACGATGCAGTTCGTCAAGCCTGATGTTTCGTCGATCTGCATCGGAGTAGCCGCCACATGGGCGCGTTCTTGCTCGCCGCCGGCGCCAAGGGCAAGCGCTACTCGCTGCCGAACTCGCGCATCATGATTGACCAGCCGATGGGCGGCGTTCAAGGCCAGGCGGCTGATATTGAAATTCATGCCAAGGAAATTCTTTACCTGCGCGAGCGCTTGAACAAGATTTTGTCGGAGCGCACGGGCCAACCGGTGGAGAAGATCGCGAAAGACACCGATCGGGATAACTTCATGTCCGGTGAGGATGCCGTAAAGTACGGCTTGATCGACAAGATATTTACCAACCGCAACGAACAACCGTAACGGACGGTCAGCGGCCAGATGTCGGAAAAAAAGGCTCGAGCGAGAAACTTCTGTACTGCTCGTTCTGCGGCAAGAGTCAGCATGAAGTCAAAAAGCTGATCGCCGGGCCGTCGGTATTCATCTGCGATGAATGCATCGACCTTTGCAACGACATCATCCGCGACGAGACGACGACCGAAGCCGGCTCGGGCGCGATCAAGTCCGATCTGCCGACACCGAAAGAGATCGGCACGATCCTCGACCAGTATGTGATCGGCCAGGACAAGGCGAAGCGCATCCTGTCGGTCGCCGTTTACAACCATTACAAGCGCTTGAAGCATATGGGCTCGAAGGACGACATCGAGCTCGCCAAGAGCAACATTCTGCTGATCGGGCCGACCGGATCGGGCAAGACGCTGCTGGCGCAAACGCTGGCGCGGCTGCTGAACGTTCCGTTCGTGATCGCTGACGAACTACCCTCACCGAAGCGGGCTACGTCGGCGAGGACGTCGAGAACATCATTCAGAAGCTTTTGCAGAACTGCAACTACGAAGTCGAAAAAGCGCAGCGCGGCATCGTTTACATCGACGAGATCGACAAGATCTCGCGCAAGAGCGATAACCCGTCGATTACGCGCGATGTCTCGGGCGAAGGCGTACAGCAGGCGCTGCTGAAGCTGGTTGAAGGCACGATCGCTTCGGTGCCGCCGCAAGGTGGGCGCAAGCACCCGAATCAGGACTTCGTGCAGATCGACACGACCAATATTCTGTTCATCTGCGGCGGCGCGTTCGACGGGCTCGAGAAGATCATTCGCAACCGCTCAGAAAAGAGCGGCATCGGTTTTTCGGCCAGCGTCACGAGCCAAAGCGACCGCGCAGTGGGCGAGCTGCTGCGCGACGTCGAGCCTGAAGACCTGATCAAGTTCGGGCTGATTCCCGAGCTGGTGGGGCGGCTACGGTGATCGCCACGCTCGACGAGCTTAGCGAAGACGCTGGTTGAGATCCTGGTCGAGCCCAAGAATGCGCTGATCAAGCAGTTCCATCGTCTGTTTCAGATGGAAAGCGTCGAGCTCGAAATCCGCAACGACGGTCTCAAAGCCATCGCACGCAAAGCGCTCGAAGCGGCCCCGTTTGCGAACCTGTCGCCAGATTTGATCGCCGACGCGCTCGAGGCCGCGGGATTCGACGTCGATGGCCGGATCCTCGCACTCGGCAGCTACGAGAACCGCGTCTTCCAGGTGGGCATCGAAGAGGCCGAGCCGGTCGTCGTCAAGTTCTACCGCCCGGGCCGCTGGAGCGACGCGGCGATCGCCGAGGAGCACGACTTCGCGCGCGCGCTCGCAGCGGCTGAAATCCCCGTCATCGCTCCGTTCGAATTGGCCGCCGGCGGGGAGCTCGGCGACGGGCCGGTCGCAAAGTACGAGGGCTTTCGCTTCGCCGTCTACCCGCGTCGCGGCGGGCAATGGCCGGAGCTCGGCAGCGAGGACGACCGCCAGTGGATCGGGCGTTTCCTGGGGCGCATCCACGCGCTCGGCACGGCGCGGCGCTTCGAGCATCGCCAGCGGCTCTCGCCCGAGGCGATGGGGCGCGACTCGGCGGAGTGGCTGCTCGACGGAGACCGCATTCCCGACTACATCGGCCACCGCTACGAACGCGTGACGGACGAGCTCCTGGACCTGGTGGAAGCGCGCTTTGAGCAGGCGGGCACGCTGCGCTACCTCTGCATCCACGGCGACTGCCACCGCAACAACGTGCTGTGGACGGCGGCGGGGCCGCACTTCGTGGATCTCGACGAC
Source organism: uncultured Gammaproteobacteria bacterium (assembly GCA_963728615.1). GTDB lineage: Bacteria > Pseudomonadota > Gammaproteobacteria > Steroidobacterales > Steroidobacteraceae > SCUD01. Next base: position 178,800 of record CAVSKQ010000002.1, on the reverse strand, counting down.
TGCATGACCGGTCCCGCAATCCAGGACCTGTGGATGCTGCTCGCGGGAGGGCCCGAGGAGATGCGCGTGCAGCTCGCCGACATCCTCGAGGGCTACTCGCAGTTCGCCAATTTCGACCCCGTCGAGGCCACGTTGATCGAGCCCCTGCGTGCGCTGCGCATGGTCCATTACGCGGCGTGGCTCGCGCGCCGCTGGCACGACCCGGCATTCCCGCAGGCGTTTCCCTGGTTCGCCGAGGCGCGCTACTGGGAGCGGCATGTGTCCGAGCTCGAGGAGCAGCTGGGCGCGCTGGACCGCTGAAGGGGACGCGCACCTTCATATTCCGGAGGCTGCACATCTACTTTATTTTATAATCAATGAGTTACGTCATAACTCTGACGTAGATTCAACACACCCTTCAGATTACAATGCGCGACCTTTTTTGAAGGGGACGCGCACCTTCATATTCGTGAAGGTGCGCGTCCCCTCCGTAAGCACATGATTCAGAACCTGCGAAACATCGCGATCATCGCGCACGTCGACCACGGCAAGACCACGCTCGTGGACAAGCTGCTGCGCCAGTCGGGAACGCTCGACATCCGCAAGCCCGTCACCGAGCGGGTGATGGACTCGAACGCGATCGAGCGCGAGCGCGGCATCACGATCCTCGCCAAGAACACGGCGATCCAGTGGCGCGAGTTCCGCATCAACATCGTGGACACGCCCGGCCACGCGGACTTCGGCGGCGAGGTGGAGCGCGTGCTGTCGATGGTGGACTGCGTGCTGCTGCTCGTCGACGCGGTGGACGGGCCGATGCCGCAGACGCGCTTCGTCACGCAGAAGGCCTTTGCGCACGGACTTGCGCCGATCGTCGTGGTCAACAAGGTCGACCGCCCCGAGGCACGGCCGGACTGGGTCGTGAACCGGACCTTCGACCTGTTCGACCGCCTCGGCGCCAGCGAGAAGCAGCTCGACTTCCCGGTCGTGTACACGTCAGCGCTGAAGGGCGTCGCCGGTCTCGCGCCGGACGCGATGGGCGACGACATGACGGCGCTTTTCGAGACGATCGTCGCGCGCTGCCCGGCGCCGGACGTCGACATCGACGGCCCCTTGCAGCTGCAGGTCAGCCAGCTCGACTACTCCAACTACGTCGGCTCGATCGGCATCGGCCGCATCCGCCGCGGCACGATCCGCCGCGCCATGCCGGTTGCGGTGATCGACCGCGACGGCGCGATGCGGAGCGAACGCATCGGGCAGGTCTTCGGTTTCATGGGCCTCGAGCGAGTCGAGGTCGAGGAAGCGCGCGCCGGCGACATCATCGCGTTCTCGGGCCTCGAGGCGCCGAAGATCTCCGATACGATCTGCGATCCGGCCACGGTAGAGGCGCTGCCCGGGCTCGTGGTCGATGAACCGACGATCAGCATGACTTTCGAGACGAACACCTCGCCGCTCTTCGGGCAGGAAGGCAAGTTCGTGACGAGCCGCCAGTTGCGCGAGCGACTGCTGCGCGAGACGCTTTCGAACGTTGCGTTGCGCGTCGAGGAAACCGACGACCCGGACCGATTCGTGGTCTTCGGCCGCGGCGAGCTGCACCTCGGCATCCTCATCGAGAACATGCGCCGCGAGGGCTACGAGCTTGCCGTGTCACGACCGCGCGTTGTCGTGAAAGAAGTGGATGGGGAGCGGCTCGAGCCCTGGGAACAGCTGACGGTCGACGTTGAATCGACGGCCCAGGGTGCCGTCATGGAGGCGTTGGGCGCGCGCGGCGCCGAGCTTACCGACATGGTGCCGGACGGCAAGGGTCGGGTTCGCCTCGACTACAAGATCCCGTCACGCGGGATGATCGGCTTCCAGACCGATTTTCGAACGATGACGAGCGGCACGGGCCTCATGTATCACGTGTTCGATCACTTCGGTCCGGTGGTTGATCGCGCGCTCGCCGAGCGCTCGGCAGGCGTGATGATCTCGAACGGACGTGGACCCGTGCTCGCGTATGCTCTCTTCAATCTCCAGGAGCGTGGCACGCTCTTCGTCGGCCCGGGCGACCTGGTCTACGAGGGCCAGATCGTCGGCGAGACAAGCCGGGAAGGCGACATGGTCGTCAATCCGCTGAAGGGCAAGAAGCTCACGAACATCCGCACGCAGAGCAAGGACGAAAACGTCCTGCTCACTCCACCGATCCGGATGTCACTGGAGCAGGCGATGGAATACATCGGCGACGACGAGCTGGTGGAAGTCACGCCGAAGAACATTCGCCTGCGCAAGCGTCACCTGACCGAGGGCGACCGAAAGCGCGCCGAACGCGTCGCCTGATCGAAGGGGACGCGCACCTTCATGTTCGTGAAGGGGACGCGCACCTTCACGTTAAGCCACTACGATTTCTTCTGACCGCCGCGAGTCCTGTACTTCAGAGGGCGGCCGGCGGATTGCTCGAGATTGGCAACAAACACATCCGAGCCGCAGGGAAGGCCGCTTGGCGCATTGCGACGCAATCTTTCCAGGCAGTCGTGCGCGATCCCTTGAGCAAGCCAGGCCGACCAATCGGCGATCCCGCTCAGGAGCGTCGAGCTTTGCTGCGGTTCGAGCAGTGGATCGAAGCGCTGCCCACAACGCGCTGCCGCGCTCGACCAGGGGTAGTCTTCCGGACTTGCAATGAGCCGCGCGCGGACCGGATTCAGCTCTACATAGCGGATCGCGTTCAGGAAATGAGTTGGGTCGAGCGCGGAGCAGTAGTAGCGCCCCTGCCAGAGGTGTCCACTTACAGCGCGCATGCGATGGATGCGCTGCGCGTACTGACAGTGCACCGCGCGCAGCGCACGAGGCATGCCGTCGGAGCTCGTTGGCGTCACGACCAGATGCACGTGGTTCGGCATCAGGCAGTACGCAAAGATCGCGACTCCAAAGCGCCTCGAGTATGCGTGGAGGAGGCTTAGGTAAGCCTCGGGATCGCCCTTCGACAGGAACACGTGCTCACGGTGATTTCCACGTTGCGTGACGTGATGTGGAATGCCTGGAAAGATGGCTCGGCGGTATCTCGGCACAAGCGGGAGGCTATGGGGAACCCGGCTTATCCGTTGACGGTTTTGATGCGCAAATAGGTTAAAAATGAAGGTGCGTGTCCCCTTCACGAATATGAAGGTGCGCGTCCCCTTCGTAACCGCGAACGGGGTCACGTTCGGTCCACCGGGCATCCCCTAGCATCGCTGCATTACGTCGCATTCCCCGGGGGTGCGGCGGGCATGTGCTTGGGGTCTGTGTGACGGCTAACAGCACTGGAAAAGTGGTGAGGCTGAACCTGTCCGCGCAAGCGGACGCGGGCGCCTTTACCCAGCCGCAAATGCCGGCTGCCGCGCCGCGCAAGAGCAGGATCCACCCCCTCCTCGAGGAGCAGCTGCTGGAGGCCGCGGACACCGCCGGCAAGATGCAGCTTCGCCGGCTCATCGAGATCGTCAGCCGCCAGTACGACGCCTACGAGAACGACCGGACCAGCCTCGAGGCCGTGATGCGCCTCGCCTCCGACGAGGCCTCGGCGCAGTCGGAACGCCTCGAGCGCGAGAGCGTGGTCCGGCTCCAGGCCATCCTCGACCACGTCAAGGACGGCATCATCTCGGTGGACCACCTCGGCCGCATCGAGAGCCTGAACCGGACCGCCGAGCGCTTCTTCGGCGTGCGCCAGACCGAGGTGATGTCGGAACTCATCGATACCCTGATTCCGGACATCGCCCCGAGCGGCGACCTCGCCCGTGCCCTCGAGGAGCTCGCGACGGCGCAGGAGACGACGCACTACGACCTGGCCGCGCTCGAAGTCGTGGCCAGGCACGAGCACGGCGAGCTGATGCCGGCCGAGATCCTCGTCAGCGCGATTCAGGGCAAGAGCCGGGCGACCTACATCGTCTGCATCCGCGACACCGCGGAGCGGTCGAAAGCGGAAGAGGCACTCAAGGACAGCGAGGCGCGCTACCGGGTGCTGGTCGAGAACGCCCCGGAGGCGGTGGTCGTGCTCGACGTGGAATCCGGCCGCTTCGTGGACTGCAACGAGAACGCCGCCGAATTCTTCGGGATGTCGCGCGAGAGCCTGCTGCGCGTCGGCCCGGAGCAGGTGAGCCCGCCCGAACAGGCCGACGGCACGCCGTCCTTCGGCATCTCGCGCGGTCACATCGAGGCCGCGCTCAGCGGCGAGACGCCGGTCTTCGAGTGGCTGCACAAGGATGCCGAAGGCAAGCTGATCCCGAGCGAGGTGCGATTCGTGCGCCTGCCGAGCTCCAGCGGCAACCTGATCCGCGCGAGCATCATCGACATCGCCGAGCGCAAGCAGACCGAGCTGGTTGCGGCAGGCGAGCGCCGCGCGCTCGAGAAGATCGCCTCCAGCGAACCGCTCGGTGTCGCGCTCGCCTCGATCACCGAGGTGGTCGAGCGCGTGCTGCCCGCGGCCATCTGCTGCATCCGCTTCTACGACCCGGTCAAGCGCGTGCTGAACCACGTCACGGGGGCGAGCCTGCCGCGCGAGTACGTCGCGCTCATGGACAACTACCCGGCCGAGATCCGCTTCGGGTCCTGCGCCGCGGCCATCGCGCTGCAGCGGCAGATCATCGTCCCGGACATCGCCAAGGACGCGCTCTGGGAGCACCGGCGCGACGCGGCGGGCAAGGCCGGCCTGCGCGCCTGCTGGTCGACGCCGATCACCGGCGCCGACGGGCGCATGCTCGGCACGTTCGCGACCTACCTGCGCCGCACCGGCATGCCCTCGCGGCGCGACCTCGAGCTCGTGGGGCGCATGGCCCAGCTCGCGCGCATCGCCATCGAGCGGCGGCGCTCCGACGACGCGCTGCGCGAGAGCGAGAGCCGCTTCAGGGGCCTCTTCGACAACGTCGTCGAGGGCGTCTACCAGGTGACGCTCGGCGGCTACCTGCTGTCCGCGAACCCGGCGCTGGTCGCGATGCTGGGCTATGCCTCGCTGGACGAACTGCGCGCGATCGGCTCGACCGACGCGCTCTACGTGGACCCGGCCCTGCGCCGCACGCTGATCGAGAAGCTCAAGGTCGACGGCAAGCTGGTGGAGGCCGAGTACCAGCTGAAGCGGCGCGACGGCACGGTCATCACGATCACCGAAAATGCGCGCCTCAACCGCGACGATCGCGGGCAGCCGGTCGGCTTCGAGGGCACGGTGACCGACATCACCGAGCGCAAGCGCGCGGAGCAGCAGTTCTACGAGGAGAAGGAGCGGGCGGAGGTCACGCTGCAGTCGATCGCCGACGCCGTGATCACGACCGACCGCTCGGGGACGGTCGACTACGTCAACCCGATCGCCGAGAAGATGACCGGCTGGCCGTCGGACGAGGCCTGCGGCCGGAACGTGACCGAGATCGTCAAGCTCGTGAAGGACGGCAGCCGCGAGCCGATCGAGGATCCGGTGAGCCACGCGCTCGCGAGCGGCGACCCGATCCACCTCGCCGACCAGACCGTGCTCGTGAGCCGCCGCGGCGTCGAGGTGCCGATCCAGGCGACCGTCGCGCCGATCCGCGACCGCGCCGGGACGACGGCCGGCGCGGTCATCGTGTTCAGCGACGTGAGCCGCGAACGGCGCATGAAGCGCCTGCTCTCGTACCAGGCAGCGCACGACGCGCTGACCGGACTCATCAACCGGCGCGAGTTCGAGAGCCGCCTCAACAGCGCGATCGAGTCCGCGCGCGCCGACAAGGACGTCCGCCACGCGATGGTCTACGTGGACCTCGACCAGTTCAAGGTCGTCAACGACACCTGCGGCCATCCGGCCGGCGACCAGCTGCTCAAGCACGTGACCGGGATCCTGCAGACGCGCGTGCGCGCGAACGACGTGCTCGCGCGGCTCGGCGGCGACGAGTTCGGGGTGCTGCTCGAGTACTGCACGCCGGACCAGGCGCTGCGGATCGCGGACCTGCTGCGCCAGTCGATCCACGACCTGCGCTTCCAGTGGGGCACGAACACCATGCAGATCGGCGCGAGCATCGGCATCGTGCAGATCGACCAGCAGACCGAGAGCGTCGCGACGCTGCTCTCGGCCGCGGACATCGCCTGCTATTCGGCCAAGGACGGCGGCCGCAACCGCGTGCAGGTCTACGATCCGGCGAGCGCCTCGGCGCGCCACCGCGAGATGCGCTGGATGGCGCGCCTCACCCACGCCCGCGACGAGGGCCGGCTCGACCTGATGTTCCAGCCGATCGTGCGCGTGGCGCCGACGGCGAAGGAGCGGCCGCACTACGAGCTCCTGCTGCGGCTGCACGACGAGAACGGCGCCATCGTGCTGCCGGACGAGTTCATCCCCGCGGCGGAGCGCTTCAACCTGATGCCGTCGCTCGACCGCTGGGTGATCGAGAAGGTGCTGCGCGACTACGTGCCCTCGACGCGCGACGGCGTGGAGGAGGCGGCCTTCACGGTCGCGGTCAACCTGTCGGGCACGACCCTTTCCGACCCGAGCTTCCTCGAGTTCCTGATCGATACGCTCGAGGCGCACGAACCGACGCCGGGCGTGCTGTGCTTCGAGGTGACCGAGACGGCGGCGATCACGAACCTCGGCCACGCGAGCTACCTGATGCGGGAAATGGCGAGCCGCGGCTGCCTGGTCGCGCTCGACGACTTCGGCAGCGGCCTGTCGTCCTTCAATTACCTGCGCACGCTCCCGGTCAACTACCTGAAGATCGACGGCAAGTTCGTGCAGAACGTGGCCGTCGATCCGGTCGACCGCAGCATGGTCGAGGCGATCGTCCAGATCGGCAGGGCGATCGGCATCGAGACGGTGGCGGAGCGCGTCGAGACGCCCGCCGTGCTCGAGACCCTGCGCCAGATCGGCGTGGGCTATGCCCAGGGCTACCTGGTCGGCCGGCCGACGTCGATGGCCGTGTTCCCGCACCGCAAGTAGCGGAAATCCGAAATTGTGAAACAGTCGCCGCTTGCAGGCGATTTCGCCCGTGATAATGGCATCTCAGTGAAACAAGGCAAACCCGTCGAAAGACGGGGACGCAAAGCTTCCGGTCTGTCGGCCCTTCGGCCCACGATAGCGGGGTTGCCACGTGATGGCATCGAGACGTTTTCGGTGCGGGATGCCGTTCCACGCGGCTTCCGCAATCGTGCTGCTGATCTCCGCGGCCGTGGGCGCACCCGATGCGCTCGCGGCGCCCAAGGAATGCCGCGGCCCCGTGCGGCGGTCCGGCGGCTGTCCGGGCCCTGGCAATGATCAGCCGCCCGTGATCAGCGGCATGCCGTCCGGTCACGCGACGGTCGGCGCAACCTACGCGTTCGCACCCGCGGCGTCCGACCCCGAAGGCGCGCCGCTCAGCTTCAGCATCCTGAACAAGCCGCCGTGGGCCTCGTTCAGCGCGTCGACGGGGCGCTTGAGCGGCACGCCCACGGCGGCGGCGGAAGGCGTACACGTCGACATCGTCATCCGGGTCAGCGACGGCAATTCGACGGTCGCGCTCGCGCCATTCGCCATCGAAGTGGACCCGGCCAATTCGGCGCCGACGATCGCGGGCACGCCGCCGACGGCCGTGCGCGAGGGACAGGCTTACGAGTTCAGGCCGGCGGCTGCCGACGCGGACGGAAACACGCTGACCTTCACCATCGCGAACCGGCCGTCCTGGGCCACGTTCAATGCGCAGACCGGCCGCCTGTTCGGCACGCCGGGCACCGGGAGCGTCGGCACTTACCGGGACGTCACCATCCGCGTGAGCGACGGCAAGCTGGCCGCCACCCTGCCGATGTTCTCGATCGCCGTCGAACAGGTTTCGCTCGGCAGCGCCACGCTGAGCTGGGCCGCGCCGACGCTGCGGGATCGACGGCACGCCGCTTGGGAACCTGGCCGGCTACCGTATCCGCTACGGCACTGCACCGGGCAGCTATACGCAGCAGCTCCAGATTCCGAATCCCGGCATCACGTCCTGCGTGATCGAGAACCTGCCCGCCGGCACCTACTACTTCGTTGCGACCGCCTACGACTCGGGCGGCCTCGAGAGCGAACATTCGGCAGTGGTTTCCAAGACCATCAGCTGAAAGCTGCGATCCCGTAAAATGACGGGATGATTTCGACCGCGATTCTCTGGCTGGCGCCGCTGGCCCTCGTCGACGATTCCACCCAGGATGCGCGCGAGACGCACGCGCATCACGAGATGTCGATGACAATGCAGGGAGCGCTCGGCGACTACCCGATGTCCCGCGACGCCACCGGCACGGCCTGGCAGCCGGACGCGACGCCACACGCGATGGGACACGTCCTGCGCGGCGACTGGACCCTGATGGGCCACCTGAGGCTGGACGGCGTTTACGACTGGCAGGAGGGCCCGCGTGGCGACGAGAAGGCGTTCCTCGCCGGCATGGTCATGGGCTCGGCGAGGCGGGACCTGGAGTCCGGCAACACGCTGACGCTGCGCGCGATGCTGAGCCCGGATCCGTTCATGGGCAAGCGCGGCTATCCGCTGCTGCTCGCGGCCGGCGAGACGGCCGACGGGATGACCCCGCTGGTCGATCGACAGCATCCGCACGACTTCTTCATGGAGCTGTCTGCGAGCCATGCGTGGGCCTTTGGCGAGGGCCGCAGCGCCTTCCTGTATGCCGGCCTGCCGGGCGATCCGGCCTTCGGCCCGCCCGCCTTCATGCACCGCCCGGCGGCGATGTCGAGCCCGGAGGCGCCGATCACGCACCACTGGCTGGACTCGACCCACATCGTGTTCGGCGTGGTCACGACGGGGTTGGTGCAGGGGCGCTGGAAATTCGAAGCGTCGCAGTTCACCGGCCGCGAGCCAGACGAGGACCGCTACGACATCGAGCGGCCGCGCCTCGACAGCACGGCTTTGCGCGCGAGCTGGAATCCGGGCGACAACTGGTCGCTGCAGGCGTCGTGGGCCAATGTGAAAAGCCCCGAGCAGCTCGAGCCCGACGTGGACGAGGAACGCCTGTCCGCGAGCGCGCTCTACGGGCGCAGCTTGGACAGCGGCCGTTCGTGGTCCGCGACGCTCGCCTGGGGCCACAAGGATCCGAGCGAGGGGGAATCTACGGACGCTTTGGCATTCGAAGTGGCCTGGGAGCCGGTGACGGACTGGCAGCTCTTCGCCCGCGCCGAATGGATCGAAAGCCCCGAGCTCGGCGAGGACCACCACGACATCCACGAAGTCGCCAAGCTCTCCGTGGGCGCGCGACGCGAATTCAGGCTGACCGAACGCCTGTGGCTGGGCCTCGGGGGCCTTTACACCGTCAACGACGTCGATTCCGCATTGGCGCCGTCATACGGCGACAGCCACCCGAACGGCGCGATGGTCTTCGTGCAATTCTTCGCCGGCAGCTGAAGGGGACGCGCACCTTCACGAATATGAAGGTGCGCGTCCCCTTCATATATGCTCGTCCAATCCCGGGAGGGGGGGTATGACGATGGAACGTATTGCGCGATGGTTCGAGCGCGGTGTCATCTACGTGACCCAGGCGCTGCTCATGCTGGTGATCCTCGCGGCGCTCGTTCAGCTCTGGATCCTGTTCGTCGTTGCGATCCGCAGTCACGTCGGCGATCTCGATACCGTTCCGCTCCTGACGGAGGCCGTGCAGCGCGCGTTCGGCGGCGTGCTGCTGATCGTCCTCGGCCTCGAGCTCCTGGAGACGCTGCGCGTCTACTTCGAGCAGCATCGCGTACGGCTCGAAATCATCCTGGTCGTTGCGATCATTGCGGTCGCCCGGCACGTCATCAACCTCGACTTCCATCACCTGTCCGGGGGCGCGATTGCGGGGATCGCGGCGTTGTTCCTGGCGTTGACGGCCGGCTATTACCTGGTGAAGAAAGCGGGCGCCGACGCGCCTTGAGCGCCTGCGAGTCCTGCGCCGCGTGCGTTCAAGGCAAGTGCGCGTACTGCCAGGCGATGCCCCAGGTCGAGAAGTCGCTGCCGATGCGCGTCGAGGCGCCGTCGTTCCAGTGCAGCTTCAGCGACTGGCTGCGGGCGAGCGGCACCGAAAGTGTCAGACCGTAGCGCGAGTTCGACTGCCGGTCGTCTTTCACGTCGCCGTCGATCGTCGACCGTCCGCCGTCGTAGTACGTCGCGTTGAACGCGAGCCACAGGCGCGGGCGGAAGGTGTAGCTGACGTGCGCCTGGATGCTCGCCAACGGTTCCTGCTCGCGGAGCCGCCCGCCGAAGAACTCGTCGTTGTCCTCGAAGAACCAGGCGCCGGCAATCGCCTCGAGAAACCATTTGCCGGCCGGATGGGACAGGCCGATTTCCGGCTTGAGCGCCCAGCGGTTGGTGCCGACGTTGATCAGCTTGTCGCCGCTGGTAGTCGCCGGTCGGCGCCGAAACGGTCAGGCTCGCACCAAGCGTGGTCGCGGGCTTGCGCTGCGAGAATTCCGCGACAGTGAGCGCCGGCGCGCCGATGAGGTTCGTCGTGAATTTCAGCTTGGTGTCGGCGATGCCGGAACGCGACGCCCTCGCATCCAGGCCGTTCAGCGTGCCCGTGAACTGGCCCGAGACCCGCGGCTGCACCAGCGCGATGCTCGCCGACCGGCCGAACAGGCCGAACGTGTGACCGACCCCGATGGCCGTCGCATCGATCTCGCCTTCGACGTCGTCGACCGGCAGCGACGGATCCGTCAGGACACCGCCGGTCGAACGGCCATATGCGACCACGACGAATGTCACGCCGACCGGGCTCGGCGAATAGGATCGCGGCTCCATTTCCTGGGCCGACAAGGTCGGCACCCATGCACTCGGTGATTACGAGAATCGCGGCAATCGGGCAGGGTTCGCGAAGGTTCATGGCCGCACAGCCTGCCGAAGTTCGACAAGTCCGTACATAGGTTCCCTAAAATAGGATCGAATTGCGGTACACAGCCTCGCATCGATCGTCGTTCTCGCGGGCTGCGCCGAGCTTCCGGTTTTGCCGGACACGCCGGATTCGAACGCCATCGCACCGGCCGAAGGAGGCACCCTGGCCGAACGCATCGGGCCGGCCGAGGCCGCCCACCCGGGACAGTCGGGATTTCGCTTGCTGAGCGACGGTTCCGAGGCCTTCGTGGTGCGCATGCAGAGCGCCCGGCACGCGACGCAAAGCCTCGACGTGCAGACGTACATCTGGCACGCGGACCTCACCGGCGCATACCTCGGACAGGTCCTGCTCGATGCCGCCGACCGCGGTGTCCGCGTGCGCCTCCTGCTCGACGACCTCGACGCGCGCGCCAAGAACGACGGTTTCGCGGCGCTGGCGGCGCACCCGCACGTCGACGTGCGCATGTTCAACCCCTGGGTCACGCGCAACGGGGCGCTGGCCCAGGCGGGCGAGGGCGCCCTCAGCTTCAAGCGCATCAACCGGCGGATGCACAACAAGAGCTGGATCGCCGACAACCGCGTCGCGGTCGTGGGCGGGCGCAACGTCGGCGACGAATACTTCAGCGCGGGCGAGGAGATGAACTTTCTCGACCTCGACTTCGCGATGCTGGGACCCGTGGTCCGCGACGTTTCAGCGAACTTTCGACCGGTTCTGGAACTCGCCGTCCGCGTACCCGATGGAAGTCCTGGATCCGGATGCCGTCAATCCAGCAGCTCTCGAGAGGCTGCGCACGCGGCTCGCGGCCCGGGCCGGGCAGGCCCGGAGCAGCCGTTATGCGGTCGCGCTGGAGGGCAGGGATCTCGTTCGCCAGATGATCGCCGGCGAGTGGCCCGTGCAATGGACGTCGAAGTACCAGTTCGTGTCGGACGATCCCGCCAAGGTCACGATGAAGAAAAGGGACGTCAAGCGGACCCACGTCGGTGTCGCGCTCGCGCCGATGGTGCAGGCCGCGCGCGAGAGGGTCGTCGTGATCTCGCCGTACTTCGTGCCGGGCGAGGAAGTGACCGCAAGCTTCACGAACATGGCGGCTGCGGGAAAAACCGTTCGCGTCCTCACGAACTCGCTGGTCGCGAACGACGTGGCCGCCGTGCACGGTGGCTATTCGAGATACCGGAAGAGACTCCTCAAGGGCGGGGTCGCAGCTCTGGGAACTGAAACCGGCGGGCGAGGACGGCAAGTCCGAGCCTGTTCGGGTCATCCGGCGCGAGCCTTCACACGAAGGCCTTCGCCGTCGACGGCGAGAAGCTCTTCGTCGGCAGCTACAACCTCGACCCGCGCTCCACCTGGCTCAACTGTGAGCAGGGCGTGCTGGTGGAGGATGCGATCCTCGCGCGGGAGCTCGAGTCAATCTTCGACCTGCAGATCGGCGGGGAGCATGCCTGGCGCGTGAGCCTCGAGGGCGGCAGCCTGCGCTGGAGCGACGGCCGGCAGACGTTCGACAAGGACCCCAAGGCCTCGGCCTGGCAGCGGTTCCAGGCCTGGGCGACGCGCGTGCTGCGCCTCGACGCGCAGCTCTGACGCGAAGGGGACGCGCCCCTTCAGAAGCGCGCGGTGAAGTAGATCTGCGGGCCCCAGTAGTCGTATTTGTACTCGCCGGTCAGGCGCGGCTTGTCGGCCTCGAGATTGAGGCCGAACGCGTCGATCGCGAGCCCTGCTCCGTAGCGACCGCGGAAGCGGTACTCGGTGTATGCACGAATGCTGTAGAGCTCACCGCTCGCCTCGAGCGTGTCCTCGCCGAACTCGATGGAGAAGTACGAACCGCTGACTCCCGCGGACCAGTTGTCCGAGAAATGGTGGTCGTAACGCAGCCCGAGGAGTGGCAACGGGAGGTCCGCGGAGTGCGAAGTCGAGGCCGTGAGGTCATCGTCGCTCAGCGAGGTCGACCCGTTGAGCGACAGCGAAATCTTGTCCCAGTGGATGCCGAAGGTCGCAGCGAACTCGTCGCTGTCGCTCTTCATGAACGAGTACGAGTACGTGATCGGAATCAGGTCGATCGTCCACTTGGTCCGTAACTCGGCGTTGATCGGGTACACTTCGTCGCCGATCGTGATCTGCTCGTCTATGGTGCGCGTGGCGGTCTGGGAAAAGCTGCTCCAGCTGGCGCCGAGCCGGTGACGGTCCGCGATCCGCCACTCGAATCCCACCAGAGCGCCCGACTGGTCCTCGTCGAGACCGAGGTCGTCGCCCAAGTCCACGTCGTCGCCTTCGTTGTCCGTGTCGTCGATTTGCACGTCGGTGTTGAAGGCCGGCAGGAACCAGCCGGCGACGAACTTGAACCGTTCATCTCCCGGCTTCAGCGACTGCGCGCTGGCGCTTGCGGCCGCAAGAGTGACGATCGCACCGAATGCAATCGAAGCAGCGTTGTGGAAACGATTCATATTGCCTTGATCTCTGGGAATGGCAGTCCTGAGGCGCAATCTTACACTGACGGCCCGCAAAACGCCGCGTGAGGCACCTTGCGTGCGTCGATGCCAAGAGAGACTATCCGCGACCCGAGGTCCTCTTATCGGAGCGCCATTGGCCCGCCGCGAAGCTGAGGTGAGCCCTGATTCCACCGCCGTGTGGGTGCCCGGCGGCTCATTCCGGATGGGTTCCGACAACCACTACCGGGAAGAGGCCCCCGTACACTATGTGAAAGTCGCCGATTTCTGGATCGACCGAACGCCCGTCACCAACCGGCAATTCCGCGAATTCGTCGAGGCCACCGGGCACGTCACCCGGGCCGAGATCGCTCCGGACCCTGAGGACTACCCGGGCGCCTTGCCGGAGATGCTGCATCCCGCTTCGCTCGTTTTCACGCCGCCGGGCAGGCCGGTGGACTTGCGTGATTTTCGCAATTGGTGGACGTTCAAGCGCGACGCCCACTGGCGCCAACCATACGGACCGGGCAGCACGATCGACGGAATGGACGATCATCCCGTCGTCCATGTTGCGTATGCGGATGTCGAGGCCTACGCTGCATGGGCCGGCCGCGAACTTCCGACCGAAGCAGAATGGGAATTTGCGGCGCGCGGCGGGCTCGACGCGGCCGAGTATGCGTGGGGCTCCGAGTTCACGCCTGGTGAGCGCGCCATGGCGAACACGTGGCAGGGCGCTTTTCCGAACGAGAACCTCAGGACGGACGGCTACGAACGTACCTCACCGGTCGAGGCGTTCCCGCCGAACGGCTACGGGATCTTCGACTTGATCGGCAACGTCTGGGAATGGACGCAGGACTGGTTTTCCCCGAAGCACGAGGGCGCGGCGCAAAAGCCGTGCTGTGCGGCTCCCGACCCGCGGGGCGGCAAGGTCGAGGGCAGTTATGATCCCGGTCAGCCGCAAGTCCGGATTCCACGCAAGGTGCTCAAGGGCGGATCCCACCTCTGCGCGCCGAACTACTGCCGCCGCTACCGGCCGGCGGCGCGTCACGCCCAGCCCGTCGACACGTCCACGAGCCATGTCGGCTTCCGGCTCGTGAGCCACGCGCCCGGGCCATGAACGCCGCGAAATTCCTCGGGCTCGGCATCAGCATCAGCATGGCGCTGATGGTCTTCGGCGTTGCGATGTCCGCCGACCGGGAGAATCTCCGCGACGCTTTCCGCAACAAGAGGCTGCTCGCGCGCGCGCTCGTCGCGATGTTCGTGGTGATGCCGGTCGTCGCGGTGCTGATCGCGAAGAACCTGGACCTCAACCGCGCACTTCTCGTGGCACTGCTGCTGCTCGCACTGTCGCCCGTGCCGCCGGTCCTGCCGACCAAGCAGATCAAGGCCGGCGGCAGCGCGTCGTTCGTACTTGGCCTGCTCGTGATCGCGGCGCTCGCCGCGTTCGTCGTCGTGCCGGCCGGCGTGCACCTGATCGGAGGCCTGTTCGGGCGTGATCTCGAGGTACCCTTGGCGGCCTTCGCACGTCCGGTCCTGATTTCGGTCCTCGTGCCCGTGGTCGTCGGGCTCGTCGTTGCCCACGCGGCACCCGCGTTTGCGGCAAAGGCCGCGGGTCCGGCGTCGAAGATCGCGCTCATCCTGCTCGTCGTGTCGTTCCTGCCGGCTCTCTGGGCCACCTGGCGAGGCATCGCGGCGCAGATGAACAACTATACGATCGTCGCCATCATTGCCTTCGTCGCGATCGGCCTGCTGGCCGGCCACCTACTCGGCGGTCCTGATCCGGACGACCGCACGACGCTTGCGCTCGCGACCGCGACCCGCCATCCGGGTGTCGCGATCGGGGTCCTGCACGCGATCGAGCCGGCGTCGAAGGACGTCATGCTCGTGATTGTGCTTTACCTGCTGGTGAGCGTGGTGGCGTCGCTGCCCTACGTCAGGTGGCGGACGCGCGCCCACGCCGGCACGGCGGGGGGATGAGCTTGCGGGAGTGGCTGGCCCTCGCCACCGAGCAGGCGATCCTGTGGATCGATGCCCTCGTGCTGGTCGTGATCGTGGGCGCAACGATCCAGGCCGTGGTCGGCATGATTCGCGTGACGGTAGCCAACGCAAACGCGCATCGGAAGCGCGAAGTCTGGCTGCACTACGCGCGCTGGCTCATTGCGGGCCTCACGTTCCAGCTCGCTGCCGACATCATAGAGACTTCGATTACGAGGGACTGGGAGGCGATTGCGCGGGTCGCGGCCATTGCCGTGATCCGAACGTTCCTGAGTTATTTCCTCGAGAAGGACTTCAACGAGCTGAGAGACCGCGAGGAGAAGGCCAAGTGACGGAACAGCCGCCAGAAAAGCCCGGGCACGCCGCGGAATGGCAGATGCCACCCTTTCCGGAGCTTCCGGCGGGAGCGACAGCCGATCCTTCCACGGAACTTTCCGCACATCGCACGCGTTTGTCCCGGCATCGGACGGACCTGTCCACCAACCGCACGGAGATGTCGAAGCGAAGGACAGGGATGTCCTTCCAGCGCACGCGCATGAGCGCGGACCGGACGTTGATGTCCGTCATCCGCACGTCGCTGTCGCTGATCAGTTTCGGCTTTACGATCTTCCAGTTCTTCCAGAAGCTGCGCGACGCCGACGTCGTGGCGCACGCACACGAGCCGCGCACCTTCGGGCTCGCGCTCGTGTGGCTCGGCATCGGCCTGTTGGCCATGGGCATCGTCTACCACGTCCACTATATGCTCGGGTTGCGCAAGACGCGCGCCGCGATGACACGTGGGACCCTCATACACGGGGAAAGCGGCTTTCCGGTCTCGATCACGCTGATCGCTGCGGTGGTACTGCTGCTCATCGGAATGCTGGCGATTTTCTACATGCGGACTTAGCAACAAATCGATTACACGGAGCAATTAATGGCAAAGCAAGGCAAACCGAACATCCTCGATCCTCTGGGGCGACGACATCGGCTACTGGAACATCAGCGCGTACAACCTCGGCCAGATGGGCTACTGGACGCCCAATATCGACCGCATCGCCAAGGAAGGCGCCCTGTTCACCGACTGGTACGGCCAGCAGAGCTGCACGGCCGGCCGCGCGTGTTTCATCACCGGCCAATCGGGCTTCCGCACCGGCATGCTGAAGGTCGGCCTGCCCGGCGCGAAGGAAGGGCTGCAGGCCCGTGACGTGACGATCGCCGAGCTGCTCAAGGACGCAGGGCTACATGACCGCGCAGTTCGGCAAGAACCACCTGGGCGACGCCGACGAGACGCTGCCGACCGCGCACGGGTTCGACGAGTTCTTCGGCTCGCTCTACCACCTCAACGCGGAGCAGGAGTTCGAGAACGAGGACTACTTCAAGGATCCCGAGATGATCAAGAAGTACAAGACCCGCGGCGTGCTGCACTGCTGGGCCAACCCGGACGGCACCCAGAAGATCGAGAACACCGGCCCGCTCGGCAAGAAGCGCATGGAGACCATCGACGAGGAGTTCCTGGCAGCCACGCTCGACTACCTGGACAAAGCGAGCAAGTCCGACAAGCCGTTCTTCCTCTGGTTCAACTCGACGCGGATGCACATCTTCACGCACCTCAAGGAGGCGAGCAAAGGCAAGACGGGGCTCGGCACCTACCCCGACGGCATGGTCGAGCACGATGGGCACATCGGCCAGATCCTCGACAAGCTCAAGGAGCTCGGCCTCGACGACAACACCATCGTCATGTATTCGACCGACAACGGCGCCGAGTCGTTCAGCTGGCCCGATGGCGGCACGACGCCGTTCCGCGGCGAGAAGAACGAGAACTGGGAAGGCGGCTATCGCGTGCCCTGCGCGATTCGCTGGCCCGGCGTCATCAAGCCCGGCACGGTCAACAACGACCTCTTCTCGCACGAAGACATGCTGCCGACGCTCCTGGCGGCCGCGGGCGTCCCGACGTCAAGGAGCAGTTGCTCAAGGGCATGAAGGTCGGCAAGAAGACCGTCAAGGTCCATCTCGACGGCTACGACATCAGTCGATCGCCTGGCGGGCAAGGGAGAGAACCCGCGCAAGGAATTCTTCTACTGGAACGACGACGGCTCGCTGGTGGGGCTGCGTTACGGCAACTGGAAGATCGTGTTCCAGGAGCAGCGCAGCGAAGGCTTCGACGTCTGGCAGGACCCGTTTACGCCGCTGCGATTCCCGAAGATCTTCAACCTGCGCTCCGATCCGTTCGAGATCGGCTGACCAGATCGGCATGGGCTACTCCCAGTGGCGAGTCGACCGCGCGTTCCTGCTCGTGCCGGCGCAGGAGTACATCGGCAAGTACATCGGCACGTTCAAGGAGTTCCCGCCGAGCCAGAAGGTGGGCAGCTTCTCGCTCGATCAGGTGCTTGACAAAGCCTCACGGCGGCGGCGACGTGCGGCAAGTAACGCGAAGGCGCGGCTCGTGAGCGCGCACGCACTCGACGGCCGGCAGCCGATGCGGCTGCCGGCCAGGACGTGGCGGCAGCGGTCAAGGACTTCTACGAACAGTATCCGTACCCGCCGCCCGTCGACGATCTCGACAACTACCGCCAGCGCTGGCAGGACCCGAACCGGCGCCGCGCCGACTTCCACCTGTTCTGGCCGGACAAGGCCGTACACGCGAAGAGCGCACGATCCTCGTCGCTGGCTGCGGAACGTCGCAGGCGGCCAAGCACGCGCTGCGCTGTCCCGCGGCGCGGGTCGTCGGCATCGACTTCAGTGCCACGAGCGTGCGGCACACCGAGGCACTCAGGCCAAGTACGGCCTGACCAATCTGGAGTCCATCAGCTGCCGATCGACCATGTCGGCGACGTTGGAGACGACCTTCGACGAGATCGTCTGCACCGGTGTGCTGCACCATCTCGCGGACCCGGATGCGGCGCTGCGTGTCCTGCGCGACGTGCTCGCCCCGGACGGTGCGATGCACCTGATGCTGTATGCGCCCGTACGGACGAGCCGGCATCTACATGCTTCAGGAGTTCTGTCGCCGTGTTGGCATCCGCGCCGCCGATCGACGAGATCGGCGACCTCGTCGTCGCGCTCGGAGCGATGCCGGCCGCCCATCCGCTCGCACGGCTTGTTGCGCGAAGCGCCCGGACTTCCTGCAGGAGGCGGCGCTGGCCGACGCGCTGCTCAATCCGCAGGATCGCGCCTATTCGGTGCCGCAGCTCTTCGACTTCATCAGCCGCGCAGGACTCACATTCAGCCGCTGGGTGAGGCAGGCGCCTTACAGCCCTCGTTGCGGGGTGATGGCGCGGCTCCCGCACGCGTCTAGAATCGCCGCGCTCGAGCCGGCGCAGCAATATGCGGCCGCCGAACTGTTTCGCGGCACCATGATGAGCCACAGCGTCATTGTCCGCCGCGACGATGGCTGGCCGACTCGCAAGGAATCAGTTTTTCCGGGGATGCATGGCCTGACTATCGTGCCCGTTCGGGTGCCTGACACGCTTTGCGTTCAAGAACGGCTGCCTCCGGGGGCAGCGGCGGTCCTGATCAACCGTGCTCACACGGACACGGATATCTACCTGCCGATCGACGGGCGCGAGAAGCGCCTGGTCGACGCGATCGACGGGGAGCGCAGTATCGGCGAGATCGCTGGCGACGAACAGCTCGATGTCTGCCGCGCCCTGTTCGAGCGGCTCTGGTGGCACGATCAGGTCGTGTTTGACGGCTCGCGCGGACGACAGCCGGGGTGATTCGATCTGTGAACCAGGAGCCCGCGCAATGCCTTCATCTACGTGCGCGGTTCAGGCCGCTAGAGAGACTTCAGGTATTCGACCAGGTCCCGTCGTTCCGCGACCGTGAGGCCCAGCGAGAACGTCCGCTCGTAGTGCGCGACCACGGCTGTGAGCGACGGGAAGCGGCCGTCGTGGTAGTAGCCGCCTTTCGAATGCGTCCACAGACCCTTGAGCGGCGCCGTGCGGTAGTGCCCGTCGGGCGAACGATCGGCCTGGAAGCTGTCGATGCCGATTTCCTGCGGCGTGTGCATGTTCCAGCCCGGCTCGGTGTAGAGCGGCGGCACGTGGCAGCGGGCGCAGTCGGCCTTTCCTGAGAACAGCGCTTTCCCGCGCGAAGCCGCTGCCGCGTTGAAGCTCCCGGCCGGCGCCCTTGGCGCCGCAAGGCTGAGCTGATACACGTGCAACGGCGCGAGCTTCGACGTCACGAGATCGGGCGTCTTGCGCACGTTGCCAAAGCCAGCCTGTGCGGCGATCGGGAACTTCGCGGCGTCGTTGAGGCGCGGGTCATAGAAGGTGCCGCTGCCCTGCATCTCGAGGTTCGCGACGAACCCGTTCCAGTGCGTCACCGATCCCCAGCCGGTCCAGGTATGCAGGTTCACGCCGGCGAGGCCGAAGGCGGGTGGGATCAGCGTGGCTGCCGACTTGCCGTCGGGCCGGAATGCCTTGCCGTCCATCAGGAGCTCGGCGTCGAACTTGCCGGGCCCCCAGCTGCGCAGGACCTTGCGGACCGTGGTCGCATTGATCGCCGGATCGACGAGGCCGAGGAGGTCGACGAACGGCTGCACGCTCGGGGAAAACGCGATGACGGCGCCGACGTCGAGGTCGCGCGCGGCCCAGCCGTCGCGGCGCCGGCCGATTCCGGGCGCAAATGAATCATCCACGTTGGAGTGGCAGATTGCGCAGGTGATGCCGACGCTGCGCATCTGCTGGCCCGAAGGATCGAAGAATCCGCGCACGCCGACTACCGCATTTAGTTTCAGCAGCGCCAGTGTCGTGGCGGGATCGTCTAGATTGACGCGACCCTGACGCAGGGCGCGCTGAAGTTCCGCAGGCAGGGCGTTGACGTCCACCTTGAGACCGAGGGCGAGCGCAGACTTCGGGCTTAGACCAGGTCCAACGCCTCCGTTGGCGCGGCCGGCGATGGATTGATGCAGGCGCAACGTGTCGCCCCAGAAAGCCTGGCTGCCGAACGTGTCCTGGCGAAAGATCTGGCGTCCGCGCTCGATCTCCTCAATCGCGTCGTCCAGCTGCGCCTGGTCGAGTGTGGCGGCCGGTTCAGGCGGCGCGGACTCCGCTGCCTGGAGCGGCATGGCAAACGCGATGCCCAACAGCAGGGCGGCTTTGCGAGTTCTCATATTGAGGAGGACGAACGAGAGGGAATCGAGGTTCCCGCGCGTCAGCAGGCGACTACAGGAGTGCGAGGCGCCGGAGAACCTTCGCGACGATCCGATCGCATCGCTCGCGGAGGAATTCGAAGCTATGGTGCGGTTCGCCGGGGAATTCTGCGCCGAGCTCCGCTTGCAACAACAGGCGGGCGCGATGGGCCCGTGTCTTTACCGTCGCGACCGGAATGTCGAGATATTCCGCCGTTTGCAGCAGGGACAGGCCCTCCACTTCCCGCAGCATGAACACCGCACGGAAGGGCAGTGGCAGGGTCATGATCGCGCACTCGAGGACGGCGCGGGCTTCGTCGCGCTCGGCGCCGAGTTCCGGATTCCCGAACGTGTCTTGCACTGGCACGCTTTCGAGTGGCGACGGCGATTCAGACTGGCCGAACGGCAGTTCCGCCTCGAACGAAAACACCGTCCTCCGCGAGCGGCGCGCACGCAGGCAGTCCAGGGCCTGGTTCCGCACGATGGTCGCGAGCCAGGCGCCAAGGCCGGAGCGGCCGGCATAGCTCGCGCGCTTCTTGAACGCGTGGAAGTAGCTGTCCTGCAGGACGTCTTCCGCGTCGTCCGGGTTACCCACCAGGCTCACTGCAAGACGGTAGAGGCGCTGGTTGTGCTGGCGCATCACCGCTTCGAGCGCGGCGGCCTGGGCGAGCAGCGCCTCGGCCCCCGGACCTTCGGCCGCGATGCCTGTCGACTGCGGTGCCGTGACCGGAGCTTCCATCGCCCGGGAGCATGGGCTTTCGCACGGCGTTCGCCAGTAGGACTACGCCCCGAAACTCTGGTCTTACCGCATGCTGGCTCGCAGGTCGACCAATACCTGGTCCGCCGCATCGACCCGAATGAGTCCGAGCCTAGGGAACTCGAGGTCGACGATGACGTAGATCGTCACCGACAGGATCGTCGCGAAGACGATCGTGTGAAGCCAGGAGCGCCTTTTGTTGACGGACGTCCCGTACCCCGTGAGCAGGGCGCCGACGAACGATAGTGCCGCCAGCATCATGAAGATGATCGGCGGAGGGTGGTCGCGGGTCGCCGTCAGGCGCGTCGTCGTGATGTCGATCATCTCGTTCAGCGCCGGCAGGAGCAGCATGCCGGCCTGCGAGGGGACACCGGGCTTCTGGGTCTCCTTGACGGCAAGCGACCAGATCCGGCCGTACAGGGATTCGTCCGCGGCGAAGCTGGCCATGGCCGCATCCAGGTCCGTGCCGTGCCGGTAAGTATCCAGCCGGCCGTCGAGATAGTTGCGAAAGAGGTCCCGAATTTCGGGCTGGGCCTCGGCGGGCAGGACGTCGATGCGCAGCCATGCCGTGCCGATCGCATTCGCTTCTTGCGTGATCAGGTGACGGCGGGCTTCGAACCTCGACGCCGCACCGGAAAACGTGAAGGCCAGCAACAGGCCCAGCAATCCGAATACTGCTGCCTCCGCCGCGCCGACGCCCTTCGCGAGGCCGTCCGGATCCTTGCGGAGATGCGCGGCTCCCATGCGCCGCCCCACTTCGGATGCCGCCAGCAACGCAAGCAGGAATACGCAGACCGATACAAAGATGATCATCGAGAAACTCACTGGCATCCCCGGCGGATATGGTTAACTGATCAGGACCGTATCGCAAATCGAACCCGGGAAATCAACAGCGCATGATCCGGCGCGCGGGCTGCCTCGTATTCCTCGCGTGCTGGACCCTTGCAGCCGCCGCCGAAGCCCCCGTATTCACCTCGCGGCAACCAGAACTGTTTGCCGCGCCGCACGCGCTGTCCAGCGCATTCGCCGATCTAGACGGCGACGGCGACCTGGACCTCGCCGTCTCGTTCCGGGGCGGTGCGATACGCCTGTACCGCAACGACGCGGGCACGTTTGCCGAAACGGCAGCCGGGCCGGGCTTGCCCGTGACGGGTGCAGATGCCCGGAGCCTCGGCTGGGGGGACTTTGACGCAGACGGCGACCCCGACCTCTACGCAGGCCTGTCGCGCGACGAAGGCGAGCCCGCGCGCAATTTCCTGTTCCGGAACGACCGCGAAGCCGGGTTCGTCGAGGTCGCGGAGGCCCTTGGCCTGGTATTTCCCGACGCCGATAGCCGGCAGGGGAACTGGGTTGATTACGACAACGACGGCGACCTGGACCTGTTCTCCGCGCAGCGTTCAGCCTCCAATCGCGTATTCCGCAACGACGGCAGCCGTTTCGTGGATGTCAGCGACGCGATCGGGCTTGCCGATCCACGCAGGACAGTCGGCGCCTGCTGGTTCGACATGGACCAGGACGGAGATCTCGACGTCTTCCAGGCCAACCAGCAGGCGGACAAGGACACGCTCTATCGCAACGAGGGCGGGAAGTTCGTCGACGTGGCGCCGCAGCTGGGCATGCACCAGCCAGAGCGAACGCTCGCCGAGGGCGGTGTCGGCTGCGCAGTGGGCGACTACGACAACGACGGGCTGCTCGACCTGTTCGTTGCGACCTATGGCCCGACGCTTCTCTACCGGAATCTCGGAGACGGCAGGTTCCGGGAGTCGGGCGCCGAGGCGGGACTGCGCCATGACCTGCACGCCGTCGGCGCGTCCTGGGGCGATGCCGACAACGACGGCCACCTGGACCTCTTCGTCGCCGCATACGTCGACGGCGAAGAATCGTGGTCGAGGGCACATCTGTTCATGAACCAGGGCGGAAAATTCGTCGACGCCCTGGAGAAAGGCAATCCGCTTCTCGCAGCGGACCACGGCGTCCAGTGGGCGGATTACGATCGGGACGGTGATGTCGATCTTTCACTGACCGATACGTTTCCCGAGGACGGCCGACATCGTCTCCTGCGCAACGATCTGCCGGCTGCACAAGCGCGCCGCTCGCTCCAGGTACGTGTTCTCGATCGGAAACACCGGGCGACACGCGTTGGCGCCGAGGTGCGCATATTCGATGTCGCAGGAAAGCTGCTCGGCACCCGAATCGTCCCAGCTGGCGACGGCTACGGATCACAAAGCGAAATGCCGGTGCATTTCGGGATCGCGAGTGCGGGCACCGTTGACGTGGAGGTCACGTTCCTCGCGCCTTCCGGCAGGATCGCAAAGCGCATCACGGGCGTCGATCCACGCGAATGGGGAGGCCGCGTGCTGGTGGTGACGGAGGACTGAGGGCCCAGTTACGGTCCGAGCGCTGCAAGCTGGTCCTGGAGTCGCTGTCGACCTGCGACCCGCAGCGCTTGCGATGCTTCCAGTCGAGCCAGGACCAGTTCGGCCAGGGCGGTGTCTCGCCCTGCCTTGCCGAGCGTGTAGATACGGTCTCGTTGGCGGCTCACGAGCTCCCGGCCGTCATCGACCTGCCGGGTGGCGGACGCCAGCTGCTCCATCAAGTGAATCCGGTCCACCGCACTGTTTGACAACATGTCAGCGGCCCCACGCCTCGACCCCACTGGCGACCCGATGATGCCACGTGGCGGCCGGCGGGCGTTGTAGGATAATCGGGAGCATGCTGGAAAAAACCTACAACCCGGTTGTCAGCTTCGTTCACGCGACAAATGCCGAGGAGTTCGAACAGGTGCACGCTCGGCTCCCCGACGTGGTGAGGGCCGGGCTGGCCGAGGAGCTGAAAAAGTTCAGTGATGCGCACCGATACGACGCCGCCGCGAAGCGTGCCTGGTACTTCGAGCGCCGGGATGCCGGTGTCGCCGTCTGGAGCTGGAACGACGTGTACCGCCCGCACGAGGCGGGCGAGCTGATCTTTCTCGTCGTCAGTTCGCCGGCGTCACTCGACGAGAAGCTTGCGAGCGAGTGTTACACGCGCGCGACCGGCCGCGAAATTGCCGGCAGGAATGCCTGACCAAGCCATTGATCGCCGGTTGAGCGTGGCTCCCATGATGGACTGGACCGACCGGCACTGCCGCTACTTCCTGCGGCAATTCTCGCCGCGCGTCCTGCTCTACACCGAGATGATCGTGGCGCAGGCAATCGTCCGCGGCGACCGCAGCTACCTGCTCGAGTTCGATCCCGAGGAACATCCCGTCGCACTTCAACTGGGCGGCGCGGACCCAGCGCTCCTGGCCGAAGCCGCGGGCATCGGCGCCGAATTCGGCTATGACGAGATCAACCTCAACGTCGGCTGCCCGAGCGACCGCGTCCAGCAGGCGACCTTCGGCGCCTGCCTGATGGCACGTCCGCGGCTGGTCGCCGACTGCGTCCGGGCGATGAACGCCGCGGTTCGTGTGCCGGTCACCGTGAAGTGCCGCATCGGCATCGACGAGCATGACGACTGGGCGTTCCTGCGCGACTTCGTTGCGGCCATCCGGGACGCCGGCTGCCGGATCGTCGTCGTGCACGCGCGCAAGGCGATCCTAAAGGGGCTGACGCCGAAGCAGAACCGGGAGGTGCCGCCACTCGACTACGCCCGCGCTGCGCGGGTGAAGCGGGAGTTTCCATCCATGACGGTCGTCGTCAACGGCGGCCTGCGCACGGTGCCGCAGGTGGCCGAACAGCTTGCGCACGCGGACGGCGTGATGCTCGGCCGCGAGGCGTACCACAACCCATTCCTCCTGCCCGCCCTCCACCGCGCGGTGTTCGACGACGGCTTTGAGACGCCCGCGGTCGAGACGATCGTCGACCGCATGCGCCGTTATGCGGAGCCGCGAGTGGCCGCCGGCACGCCACTGCGCGCCGTCACGCGCCACATGCTCGGGCTCTTCAACGGACGGGCCGGGGCGCGCGCGTGGCGGCATGCCCTGTCCGAAGGCGTGAATCGGGGCGTCGCTTCGCCGGCATTGATGGGCGAGGCATTGCGCGCCGCTAGCCGGTCTCGATGAAGCGGCGCAGGCGCACCGGCCCCTGGCCGTCGGGCGGGCCGAGCAGGTCGTAGAGCGGCGTCGGATCGAGCCACGCCGAGGCTGGACAGAGGCCGAAGGATTCCCGCGCGCTGGAATGTGGCCAGTCGATCGCGCGCCGCACGAGTCCTGCACGCACAGGTGCAAGCAGCGCGTGACGCGCGACCTCGAGCAGGTAGAGATCGGCATTCACGATCGTCGACAGGCAATGGCCGTAGCGCAGTCCCGCGCCGCCGATTTCTTCCGCCACAAGCGCGCTCGCGCCGGCGCGCCCGCGGATGACGACGTGCAGGCAACGGTCGGTTACGCACCAGACGAGGCACTGCAGCCGGTGTCGCTCGCAGAGTGCTGCCAGGCGCCTGCTCGCCGCGGTGCGCGCTGCAGCATCGGCATGGAGCAAGTGCCGGCCGCGAGAGCGGGCGATGACGTGGCAGAGCAGCGTTTCCGCCGCGCGATCGAAGCTCAGGGCCATGAGCCGCCTCCCTGCGGTTCAGGCGGCGAGCATCGCAGGCGGGCGGTTGAGGCGCCTCGCCGGATTCCTGCCTATAATCCGAATTATGTAACCCGCGCCGGGGTGCGGACGCGCAATGGGCCAGGACCAGGAACTCACGATCCTCTTCGCCGACGTCGTCGGCAGCACCCGGCTGTTCGAGATCCTGGGCGACGTCGCCGCGCGCGACAAGGTCTCGGTCTGCATCGAGATCATGCGCCGCGCGACCGAGCAGCACGGTGGATCGGTGGTGAAGACCATGGGCGACGAGGTCATGGCGACCTTCACGAACTGCGACGCCGCGATCGACTCCGCGGTCGAGATGCAGGCGGCGATCACCGGTCATCCGGATCTCGAGATCGAGGGCCAGCAGGTGGCGATCCGCATCGGCTGCCATTTCGGCCCCGTGGTGATCGAGACCCGCGACGTGTTTGGCGCCGCCGTGCACATCGCGAACCGGATGACGAGCCAGGCCAAGGCTGGGCAGATCATCATCACCGACGCGATCCAGCAGCGCCTGTCAGACGCCTGGAAAGCCGTCGCGCGCCGCGTGGACGTCGCCGTGCCGCGCGGCCAGCACGAGGAGGTCACGATCTTCGAGGTTCTGTGGCAACACGGCGAGACGACCAGCATGCTGCCGGCGATCGCGACGATTACCGAGGCGCAGAAGCAGTTCCGGATCCGCCTGCGCTACCTCGGCACCGAGCTCGTGCTCGACCCGCGGGAGCGCTCTGCGGCGACGCTCGGCCGCGGCCAGGAGAACGACCTCGTCATCAAGGGCAACCTGGTCTCGCGCCTGCACGCGCGCATCGAGGCCGCGAAAAACCGCTTCATGCTGGTGGACCAGAGCACCAACGGGTCGTTTGTTCAGTCTCAAAACGGAGATGACGCCTTCGTTCGGCGGGACGCGATCCCCTTGAAAGGGCAGGGCGTCATCGGGCTCGGGCGCGTGCCCGAGCCGCAGTCCTACCACACCGTCGAATACTTCTGCGAGGAAGGCCCGGAGCTGGCGCCGAGGCATTGAAGGGGACGCGCACTTTCACGAATATGAAGGTGCGCGTCCCCTTCAGTTCAGGCGGGCTTTCAGCTTCGACAGTTCGTCCGCGAGGCCTTCCGGCAAGCGGACGCCATAGCTTTCGAGGTACTTCCCGATTTCGGCGGCTTCCTCGCGCCAGGCGGCCCGGTCGACGGCGAGCAGTTCGTCGATCGTCGCCGCTTCGATGTCGAGGCCCGTGAAGTCGAGCGACTCACGCTTCGGCACCGCACCGATCGGCGTGTCGAGGGCGGGTGCCTTGCCCTGGCAGCGGTCGATGATCCAGACGAGCACGCGCAGGTTCTCGCCGTAGCCCGGCCAGAGGAACTTGCCCTTCGCGTCGCGGCGAAACCAGTTGACATGGAAGACGCCCGGCAGCTTCTTCACGCGCCGGTCCATGGACAGCCAGTGCGCCCAGTAGTCGGCGAAGTTGTAGCCGGCGAACGGCTTCATCGCCATGGGGTCGCGGCGCACGACACCGACGTCGCCGGTGGCCGCCGCCGTCGTTTCGGAGGCCATGCCGGCGCCCAACAGCACGCCGTGCGCCCAGTCGCGCGCCTGGTAGACCAGCGGCGCAAGCGCGCGGCGGCGGCCGCCGAAGACCAGGGCCGTGATCGGAACTCCTTGCGGCGCGTCGGCCTCGCGCGAGTAGCTCGGATTCTGCTTCGCGGAAACCGTGAAGCGCGAGTTCGGGTGGGCCGCCGGACCCCGGGCGGGATCGAAGGGACGCCCCTGCCAGTCGAATTTCGGCGTGCCCGAGTCGAGCCCTTCCCACCAGGGCTCGTCGTCCGCAGTCAGCGCCACGTTCGTGAAGATCGTGTCGCGGCGGATCATCTCGTAGGCGTGGCGATTGGTCTTCTCGTTCGTGCCCGGCACGACGCCGAAGTAGCCGGCTTCCGGGTTGATCGCCCACAAGCGCCCGTCCGGTCCCGGGTGCAACCAGGCGATGTCGTCGCCGACGGTCCAGATTTTCCAGCCGGGCATCGAGGCCGGCGGGATCAGCATGGCGAGGTTCGTCTTTCCGCACGCGGACGGGAAGGCGCAGGCGAGGTAGTGCGTCTCGCCGCGCGGGTTCTCGACGCCCACGATCAGCATGTGCTCGGCGAGCCAGCCCTCGTCGCGCGCCTGCCAGCTCGCGATGCGAAGCGCATGGCATTTCTTGCCGAGCAGCGCATTGCCGCCATACCCGGAACCGTAGCTCCGGATCTCGAGCGACTCCGGGAAGTGCATGATGAAGCGCCGCTCCGGGTCGAGCTCGCCGATCGAGTGCAGGCCCTTCACGAAGCGGCCATCGCGCGCGATGCGCGCGAGCGCCTCCGCGCCCATCCGCGTCATGAGCTTCATGTTGGCTGCCACGTAGGCGCTGTCTGTGATCTCGACGCCGCAGCGCGAGTAGGGCGAGTCGATCGGGCCCATGCAGTAGGGGACCACGTACATCGTGCGCCCCTTCATGCAGCCCTCGAACAGCGCGTCCATCTTGCGCCGCGCCTCGGCGGGCGCCATCCAATGGTTGTTCGGGCCAGCGTCGTCGCGCTTTTCAGTACAAACAAAAGTCAGGTGCTCGACGCGCGCGACGTCGGAAGGATTCGAGCGATGCAGGTGGCAGCCCGGGAAGGACTTCGCGTTGAGCTTCATCAGGTCGCCAGACGCGAGCATCTGGCGCTGCAGCTCGCGGTATTCGGCGTCGGAGCCGTCGCACCAGTGAATCTGCTCCGGCCGGGTCCGGGAGGCGACTTCGAGGACCCAGTGCCTCAGGCTTTCAGGTGCGTGCGTCGGGGCAGCCGAGCGGTCGGGTGCGGTGGCCATCAAAACCTCGCTGGAACAGGGCCAAGGATACTAACAAACGACCCGCAGGATGGGGCCGTAATTGTCGATAGACATGCACGAAACCCATTGATCTTCCATGGAATTGCCGGGAGACTGCCCGCAGTCCGACAGAGGCAGCGGGGAATCGTGATGAAGGTACTCGTGACCTGGATGATCGTCGCCGCCGGTGTGCTCGCGACACAGGCGAGCGCAGCGCCCGACGCCAGGGCGGAGCTCGACCGGCTCTTCGCCGATGAGCGCGCATTCACCTGGCGAGAAGATCCGCTCGCGGCGACTTACGACGGTGTCCACGACTTCGACGACCGGCTGCCGCGCGTGACGCCTGCCGACCAGGCGCGGCGACTCGAGACCGACCGGGGTTTCATCGAGCGCCTGCGCGGCATCGACCGGGGCGCCCTGTCTACGTTCGACGCGGTGAGCTACGACCTCTTCGACTTCATGGTCACGCAGCGCATCGCGCTCGCGCGGTATCGAGAGTGGCGCGCGCCGCTCAACAGCGACAGCGGCTTCTACGCCGACCTCCTGCAGCTTCACGACCTGCAGGCGCCGCGCACGACGCGCGACTACGAGAACTACATCGCACGCCTCGCCGACGTGCCGCGCTACTTCCGCGAGAACATCGCGAACATGCGCCAGGGGATCGCCGACGGATTCGTGCTGCCGGCCGAGATCATTCCGGGCATCGCGAGCGTGATCGGAGGCAGCCAGTACGCGAAAGCCGAGGATTCACCCTTCTGGGCGCCGTTCGCGGAATTTTCCGCGGCCGTGCCGGAGTCGGACCGCGCGCGGCTCGCCGCGGCGGCCAAGGCGGCGATCGAGGGACAGGTGATCCCGGCCTACGCCGAGTTCAAGGCGTTCTTCGACGGCGAGTACGCGCGCGCCGCGCGCAAGACGATCGGCGCAACCGACCTGCCGGAGGGCCCGGCCTACTACGCCGACCTCGTGCGCTACTTCACGACGCTGCCGGATGCGACGCCGGAGAAGGTCCACGAGACCGGGCTTGCGGAAGTCGCGCGCATCCGCGCCGACATGGAGTCGATCGTGCGGGAGGTCGGGTTCAAGGGCGAGTTCGACGCGTTCCTCGTGTTCCTGCGCACCGATCCCCAGTTCTACGCGAAGACACCGGAACAGCTCCTGCGTCACGCGGCGTGGATCACGCGCGAGATCGACGGGCGCATGCCGGAATTCTTCGGCGTGATCCCGCGCGCTCCGTACACGGTGAAGCCCGTGCCCGCGGCGCTCGCGCCCAACTACACGGGCGGCCGCTACAACCCGGGCCCGCTCGGCGCGGCCGGCGAGTACTGGGTGAACACGTACGCGCTGCAGAACCGGCCGCTCTACGTGCTCCCGGCATTGACGCTTCACGAAGCCGCGCCCGGCCACCATACGCAAGGGTCGCGGTCGCGGGAGCTCGAAGGCGTGCCCGTGTTCCGCCGCAACTTCTATCCGCACGCGTTCGGGGAGGGCTGGGGCCTGTATTCCGAGTACCTCGGCGTGGAGATGGGCGTCTACCACACGCCGTACGAGCGCTTCGGCCGTCTCACCTATGAAATGTGGCGCGCCTGCCGGCTGGTCGTGGACACGGGCATGCATGCCTTCGGCTGGTCGCGCCAGCGCGTCGCTCGACTACATGAAGTCGAACACCGCGCTCTCCGAGCACGAGATCCGCACCGAGATCGACCGCTACATCGCCTGGCCGGGCCAGGCGCTCGCGTACAAGACCGGCGAACTCGAGATCAAGGCGCTGCGCGAGCGCGCGGCGCGGGAGCTCGGGCCGCGCTTCGACGTGCGCGCGTTCCACGACGCGGTGCTGGGGCAGGGCGGCGTGACGCTGCCGGTGCTGTCGCAGCAGGTCGACGCCTACATCGCACACGCGCGAGGATTGTGAACGGCGCACGGCGAATATGGCCGCCTGCTCGGGCCGGACGGGCCGCTCGCGCGCGTCATCGACGGCTTCGAGTCGCGCCGCGAGCAGCAGATCATGGCTGACTGGGTCGGCGAGACGCTCGCGGCGCGCGGGCTGCTCGCGATCGAGGCCGGCACCGGCACCGGCAAGACCTTCGCCTATCTCGTGCCCGCGCTGCTGTCCGGCCGGCAGGTGATCATCTCCACCGGCACGCGCACGCTCCAGGACCAGCTCTTCAACCGCGACCTGCCGACGGTCGCACGGGCGCTCGGCCGGCCCGCGCGCATCGCGCTCCTGAAAGGGCGCACCAACTACCTGTGCCTGCACCGGCTCGAGCTCGCCGAGTCGATGCCCCCGCTGCCGGGCATCCCGGCGCCGAATGCGCGGATGCTCGGCCGCATCCGCCGCTGGTCGCGGGAAACGAAGACCGGGGACCTTGCCGAAGTGGCGAGCCTGCGTGACAACGACCCGGTTCGCGGCGCGGTGACTTCGACGCGCGAGAATTGCCTCGGCACCACCTGTCCCGCGTTCTCGCGCTGCCACGTGGTCGCCGCGCGGCGCGAAGCCCAGGCGGCCGACATCGTCGTCGTGAATCACCACCTCCTGCTCGCCGACCTCGCGCTCAAGGACGGGGGGTTCGGCGAGCTCCTGCCGGGCACGGAGGCGGTGATCCTCGACGAGGCGCACCAGGTGCCCGAGATTGCCGCCCAGTTCTTCGGTCGCGAGTTCTCGGCGCGACAGGCCGCGCTCCTGGTGCGCGACGCGCTTGCCGAACTCGCGCAACTCGGGCTCGCAGGCTCGGCGCCGCGCGAGCGCCTGGAAATGCTCGAGTCGTCACTCGGCGAAGCGGCGGCGGCTCTCGCCGGATCGGGTGATCGCAGGGAATGGGCGGCGTTGCCGGACGCGTTTGTCGGCGCGCTTGAACGGGTGCGCGACACGCTCGCGCAGTTGCCGGTCGAGCTCGCCGCGCTCGATGACGACGACCCGCGCCTGCGCGCCGTGACGCGGCGGGCCGCCAGGCTCGGCGAGGCGCTGGAAGCCATCGTCGACGCGGGCGGCGATGACGGCATGCGCTGGGCGGAAACGGCCCGTGGCGGGTTCACGCTCGCGTTCACGCCCTTCGAAGTGGCGACGCGACTCGGGGAGCTGATGCGCGCCCAGGGAGGCGCGTGGATCTTCACCTCGGCGACGCTGGCGGTTGGCGAGGATTTCGCGCATTTTCTCGGGCGGATCGGCGCGCCGACGGCGCACGCGGTGCGCATCGAAAGCCCGTTCGATTTCGAGAGCCAGGCGCGCATTTACCTGCCGCAGGGGCTGCCGGAACCGTCGAGCCGCGAGTACACGGGCCGCGTGCTGGCGGCGGCAATGCCGCTGATCGAGGCCGCGGGCGGGCGCTGCTTCCTGCTCTTCACGAGCCATCGCGCCCTCACGGAAGGCGCGCGGCTGCTCGAATCGCAACCCGGTTTCAGAGCGCGGTATCCGGTCCTGGTGCAGGGCGAGGGTCCGCGCGAGACCCTGCTCGCGCGTTTCCGAGAGCTGGGCAACGCGGTCCTGCTCGGGACCGCGAGCTTCTGGGAGGGCGTCGACGTGCGCGGGCACGCGCTCGCGCTCGTGGTGATCGACAAGCTGCCGTTCGCGCCGCCGGAAGATCCGCTGCTCAAGGCGCGCCTCGAAGGCATCCGCCGCCGCGGCGGCAACCCGTTCCAGGAATTCCAGTTGCCGCAGGCTGTGCTGGCGCTCAAGCAGGGATTTGGCCGGTTGATCCGTGATCGCGACGACTTCGGCGTCGTGATGCTCTGCGACCCGCGCCTCGCATCGCGCGGCTACGGCCGCCTGTTCATCGCATCGCTGCCGCCGGCGCCGGTGGTCACCGACGAAGACGAGGCCGCGGGCTTCCTGCGACGCCAGCTCGCGCGCGCCGGGCTCGCGCCCGCCCGGGCTGTCGAGGCATGAAGATCCTGGCTGTCGACGCGGCGACCGAGGCCTGTTCGGCCGCGTTGCTGGTCGGATGACGCGTTGACCGAGCGCTTCGAGGTCATCGGACGCGGGCACGCGGGCCGGCTGCTGCCGATGGCGGACGAATTGCTGCGGCACGCCGGTCTCGCGCCCCGCGATCTCGACGCCGTCGCATTCGGCCGCGGCCCGGGCGGGTTCACGGGACTGCGAATCGCGGCGGGCATCGCGCAGGGGCTCGCCGCAGGCGGCGGCAGGCCGGTCGTGCCGGTCAGCACTCTCGCGGCCGTCGCCGCCGGGGCCGCGCGCGCGCATGGCCGGACGCACATCCTCGTTTGCATGGACGCGCGCATGGGCCAGGTCTACTGGGCTGCGTTCGATTGCAGCGAGGCACGACCCCGCGCGCTCACGCAAGAGCAGCTGTCCGATCCCGGCGCGGTCGTACCGCCGGCTGGCGCGCCGATGTTCGGCGCCGGCCACGGCTTTGCGGCCCACCCGGGGCTGGCGGCGCGCCTCGCCGCCGGCCTCGCAGGCGTCGACGATACGGCCCTGCCGCGGGCCGGCGACATCGCGCGCATCGGCGCGCTGGATTACCTGGCGGGTGGCGGGCTCGCTGCGGCGCAGGGACTTCCCGTTTACCTGCGGGACGAGGTCGTACACAGGCGTTGAGGACCGTGGTGTCATAATTCCTCAACAATGAGCCGTCACTCTGACCGCCTGCGCATGGCGGACACGCGAATTCTCGTCGTCGAAGATGAACAGCCGATCCGCGACCTGATTTCCTTCGGGTTGCGGCGCGCAGGCTGCGACGTTGCGCTCGCCGAGCACAGCCAGCAAGCGCTCGCGAGCATCGGTGACCGGAGACCGGACCTCGTCCTGGTCGACTGGATGCTGCCGGACATGAGCGGCCTCGAGCTGGTCCGCGCCCTGCGACGCGACGCCAACACGCGCGACATCCCGATCGTGATGCTGACGGCGCGTGGCGACGAAGCCGACAAGGTCGCGGGCCTCGAGTCCGGCGCCGACGACTACGTGACAAAGCCGTTCTCCGCGCGCGAACTCATCGCGCGAATCCAGGCGGTCCTGCGCCGTAGCGCGCCGGTCGGCGAAGCGGAGCGCGTCGAGGTCGAAGGCCTGACCCTCGACCAGGCCGGCCATCGCGTGGCTGCCGCGGGCAAGCCGATAGCCCTCGGGCCGACCGAATACCGGTTACTGGCTTTCCTGATGACACACCCGGACCGCGTCTACTCGCGCAGCCAGCTCCTCGACCGCGTCTGGGGCGGCAACGTCTACGTCGAGGAGCGCACGGTAGACGTCCACATCCGGCGGCTGCGCAAGTCGCTGGAGGAGAGCGGGTACGACCGCTTCGTGCAGACGGTGCGCGGGGCTGGCTATCGGTTCTCGGCGCAGCCAGACTGAGCCATGTTGTCGGCGTGGTCCTTCGCGCTGGTCCGGCTGGCCGCGGCGGTTGCGGTCGCCGTGCTGCTCGGCCTCGTCACCGACCGCATGGCGCTGTGGCTCACGATCGTGCTGGGCGGGACTCTCGCCTGGCAGTTCGTCAACCTGTTTCGCGTGCAACGCTGGCTGCGCCATCGCGCGCACGAGGACCCGCCGGACGTGGGCGGCGTCTGGGGCGACGTCGTCGCCGTCATCAACCGGATTTATCGCCGCAAGCAATTCCACAAGCGCCGCGTCGTCCAGCAGTTCCGCCAGTTCAGGCGCCTGTCCGCGGCATTGCCCGACGGCGTCGTGCTGTTGTCGGCCGGCCGCGAGATCCGCTGGTTCAACCGCACGGCCGCGGAGCTGCTGGGACTACGCCGCAAGGTCGACGTTGGCATCCCGATCGCGAACCTCGTGCGCGACCCGGACTTTGCCGCCCACCTGGCCAAGCCCGGCTCCGGCGGCGTCGTGGTGCGCGCGCAGGGCTCCGATGCCTGGCTTGCGCTGTTCGTGATCCCGGCGGGCGAGCAATACCTGATGCTGGTGCGTGACGTGACGCGCGAAGTGCGGCTCGAGCAGATGCGCAAGGACTTCGTCGCCAACGCCTCGCACGAGCTGCGCTCGCCGCTGACCGTGATCTCGGGCTATCTCGACGAGCTGGCGCACGACGACGAGGGCGTCGGCGCGGAATGGCGGCAGCCGCTGGCCGACATGCGCCGCCAGGCGCTGCGCATGCGCGAGATCGTGGAAGACCTCCTCGAGCTTTCGCGCCTCGAGCTGACTGCGGACGAGGCGTCGATGGCGCCGGTGGACGTGCCCGCGCTGCTCGGGGAGCTGGTGCGCGAAGCGAAAGCCACGACTGCGGAGGCGGCGAACTTCATGCTCGACGTGGAACAGGGCTGCCTGCTGCGCGGCGTCGAGGGCGAGGTCCATTCCATCGCGTCCAACCTGATCTCGAACGCAGTCAAGTACACGCCGGCGGACGGGCTCATCACGATCCGCTGGCGCTGCGCGACCGGCGGGGCGCAGCTCGCGGTGCAGGATACCGGCATCGGGATCGCGCCCGAGCACCTGCCGCGGCTCACCGAGCGCTTCTATCGGGTGGACCGCTCCCGAGCCCGCGCCAAGGGTGGCTCCGGCCTCGGGCTTTCCATCGTGAAGCACGGCATCCAGCGCCACGGCGGTCGCCTCGAGATCGTGAGCGTGGAAGGCCGCGGCTCGACCTTCACTGCCCACTTCCCGGAGCGCCGGGTCCTGGCGCGAAGCGCAGCTGTCACAAAGGTGTCATAGAGCGGACGTCAGAATCCGGCGCCAACAAACCGGAGTATGACTCGTGAAAAAGTACTTGATCCCGGGCGCGCTCTCGATGTTGGTCGCAGCGCCGTCGTTCGCGCAGTCGCAGGCTTCACTGGACCAGATCAGGAAGGATCTGGCGGCACTGAACGACCGGGTCAGCCGGCTCGAGCAGGACAACGTCCAGCTCGAGACCGAGAATGCTGCGCTGCAGGCCGAGAATGAGCGGCTCGCGGCGACGTCCGAGTACCTGAAGGACAACGCCTCCGCAACGCGCAAGCAGCTCGCCGAGGCCGGCCCGAAGGTCGCCGAGGCCGAGCGCATCAGCAAGGCCGCCGAATGGGCCTCCCGCCTCAGCTGGAAGGCCGACATGCGCTACCGGCACGAGTTCGTCGATCCCGAGGAAGCGTCCTCCGATCAGACGCGCCACCGCATCCGCGCGCGCCTGTCAATGACTGCGAAGATCAACGACACGCTGACCGGCACGATCGGGCTGGCGACGAACGGCGGCTCGAACGACCCACGCTCGACGAACCAGACGCTCGGCGAGGGCTGGACGCGCAAGGGTATTGCCCTCGACCTCGCGTACGTAGACTGGAAGCCCGTCGACAGTCTCACGATGACCTTCGGCAAGATGCCGCAGCCCTGGTACAAGGCGACCAGCTACTTCTTCGACAGCGACCTCACCCCGGAAGGCATCGCGGTGCGCTACGCGGCAGGCCCGTTCTTCGCCAATGCCTTCGGCATGTGGCTGTCGGAGCGCAGCTCGGCAAACGACGCGACGCTCCTCGGCGGGCAGGTCGGCATGACGGGCGAGTTCAGCGGCGTGAAACTGACCGGCGCGCTCGGCTACTTCGACGTCGGCTCGGTGCAGGGCGAAGTCACGACGCCCAGCACGTTGCCGTGCGTCGCGAACCCGGCGTTCTTCGCTGGGCCCAATGGCAATACCACCGTGCTCGACGACGCCGGCTGCCCGACGCTTCTCTACGACTACAACATGGTCGAAGCCCTGGCGCAGGCGGAGTTCAGTCTCGCCAGCCAGCCGGTGCAGCTGTTCGTGCAGTACATCCAGAACCAGGAGGCGGACGACCTGGACACGGGCTGGCACGCCGGGTTCAACGTCGGCAAGGCGGCGGACGCGAACACCTGGGAGTTCGGCTACCTGTATGGCGTGATGGAAAAGGACGCGCAGTTCGGCCAGTTCGTGGACGCAGACTTCGGCGGCGGCGTCACGGACGCGGACGGCAGCGTGTTCAAGGTCGGCTACGCGCCTGCCAAGAACTGGGTGCTCAACGGGACGTACTACCTGAACGACCGCTTCGTCGACGCGCCCGGGGCGACCGAGCAGAGCTACGACCGCTACCAGCTCGACCTGAACTACAAGTTCTGACCGGAGGAATCCATGAAAGCACTCACACTGACCGGCGCAGCCGCCCTCGTGCTTACCGGCGTCACGCTGGCCCCGGCGGCCGGCGCGCAGACCATCAAGATCGACGGCTCGAGCACGGTATTCCCGATCACCGAGGCGGTTGCAGAGGAATTCCAGATCAGCAAGCGCGGCAAGGTCCGCGTGACCGTCGGGATCTCTGGCACGGGCGGTGGCTTCAAGAAGTTCTGCCGCGGCGAGACCGACATCCAGGACGCTTCGCGTCCCATCCTGGCAACGGAAATGGAAGCCTGCCGCGCGGCCGGCATCAAGTACTACGAGCTGCCGATCGCTTATGACGCCCTCACGGTCGTCGTGAACAAGCAGAACACCTGGGTCACGCAGCTGACGGTCGCGGACCTCAAGAAAATGTGGGAGCCTGCGGCGCAGGGCAAGATCACGCGCTGGAACCAGGTCAATGCGAAATGGCCGAACGAGCCCCTCGCGCTATTCGGGCCTGGATCTGATTCCGGCACCTTCGATTATTTCACGGAAGCGGTGGTCGGCAAGGCCAAGTCGAGCCGCGGCGATTTCACCGGCAGCGAGGACGACAACGTGCTCGTGCAGGGCGTCGCCAGTAACAAGGGCTCGCTCGGCTACTTCGGCTATGCGTATTACCAGCCCAACGCGGACAAGCTGAAGGCCGTGCCGATCGTGAACAAGGCCGGCAAGGCGGTCGGACCGTCGCTCGGCAACGTCGTGAACGGCAGCTACGAGCCGCTCTCGCGCCCGATTTTCATCTACGTGGCCGAGAAGTCCGCGCAGAAGCCCGAAGTGCGCGAGTTCGTGCAGTACTACCTCACGCAGAGCGTGCCGCTCATCGAGGAAGTGAAGTACGTGCCGCTGCCCAAGCAGGCTTACGACCTCGCCGCCAGGCGTTTCAAGGAAGGCAAGCTCGGCACCGGCTTCGGCGGAGTGCCGGAAGTCGGCCTGAAAGTCGAAGAGCTGCTCGCGCGCGAAGCGAAGCTCTGATCGTTTGCCGGAGCGAGGCATGACTGAATCTGCCATCGTGCCTGCGATCGGGCCGCCCGCGGGGCTCGCCTACCGCAAGGTCCGCGACCGCGTCGTCGAGAGTTTCCTGTTGGCGGCCGCGCTGGTCGCGGTGTTCACCACGCTCGCGATCGTCGTCGTCCTGGTGCGCGAATCGCTGCCGTTCTTCGAGCACGTGACGCTCCGGGAATTCCTGACCGACACGATGTGGACGCCGCTCTTTGCCGAGGCCCACTACGGCATCCTCCCGCTCGTCGCGGGCACGCTGGTGACGACGCTGGTCGCGCTCGCCGTCGCGATTCCCGCGGGCACCATCATCGCGATCTACCTCAGCGAGTTCGCGCCGTACCGGCTGCGCGAGATCATCAAGCCGGCCCTCGAGCTCCTCGGCGCAGTGCCGACCGTCGTCTATGGCTACTTCGCGCTGATGATGGTCACACCATTCCTGCAGAAGCTGATTCCGGACCTGCCCGGGTTCAACATGCTCTCTGCGGGCCTCGTGATCGGCATCATGATCATCCCGTACGTCGCGTCCGTCAGCGAGGACGCCATGCGCGCCGTGCCCAATTACATGCGCGAGGGCAGCTATGCGATGGGCGCGACGCGCTTCCAGACCGCGACGCGCGTGGTCGTGCCCGGCGCCCTGTCGGGCATCGCAGCCGCCTACATCCTCGGGATCTCGCGGGCTGTCGGCGAGACGATGGTGGTCGCCGTCGCGGCCGGCCTGCAGCCGAACCTGACGTGGAACCCGACCGAGCCGGCAGCGACCATCACCGCATTCATCGTGCAGGTCAGCCTCGGCGACCTGCCGCACGACAGCATCGGCTACCAGTCGATCTTCGCGGCGGGCCTCGTGCTGATGATCATGACGCTGGTCTTCAACATCGCGGGCTTCACGCTGACCCGGCGTTTCCGCGAGGCGTACTGAGATGCAGGCCACGACCGCGGCGGAATCGCTGCGCCGGATCCGCTCCGACGTCAACCGGCGGAAGGTCCTCGACCAGGTGTTCGTGGTGGTGGGCCTGCTGGTCATGTTTGCGGCGCTGCTCGTGCTTGCGGTGCTCTTCATCGACCTGGTCCAGAAGGGCGCGCCGAGGCTCAACCTGGATTTCCTGGGCCAGTTCCCGTCACGCAAGGCCGAGCGGGCCGGGATCCTGTCGGCCTGGGTCGGCACGTCGCTCATCATGCTGACGACGGCGGCGATCACGATGCCGATCGGCGTCGCGGCCGCGATCTACCTCGAGGAGTACGCGCCGAAGAACTGGGTGACGGCGATCATCGAGATCAACGTGACGAACCTCGCCGGCGTGCCTTCGATCATCTACGGCCTGCTGGCCCTCGGCCTGTTCGTTTACCAGTTCAACCTCGGCCAGAGCATCCTGACGGCCGGGCTGACGCTGTCGCTCCTGATCCTGCCGATCGTGATCGTGGCGACGCGCGAGGCGCTGCGCGCCGTGCCGCGCCCGATCCGCGAGGCGGCTTACGCGCTGGGCGCGACGCGCTGGGAAGTCACCGCCCACCACGTGCTCCCGTACTCGATGGGCGGCATCCTGACCGGCATGATCATCGGCCTGTCTCGCGCGATCGGCGAGACGGCACCCTTGATCACGATCGGCGCACTGTCCTTCATCGCCTTCCTGCCGCAGTCGCCGTTCACGGCCGAGTTTCCGTTCCTTTCCTTCGCCTGGCTGAAGGATTCCTTCACGGCGATGCCGATCCAGATGTTCAACTGGGTTTCGCGTCCAGACCCGAAGTTCCAGGTCAACGCGGCCGCCGCGGGCGCGATCCTGCTCGGCATGACGCTGCTGATGAACGGCATCGCGATCTGGCTCCGCTACCGCTTCCGCAAGAGAGTCAACTGGTGAGCGACATGCCGACCCGAACGGGCACCCCGGAAAGCACTTCGCGGCAGGCGCCGCCACGCCAGGCCGGGGGCGCCGGCCTCTCGGTGCCTCGCCCGGCCATCGACGCCGCGCGCGCAGCGGAGCCGGTGGAACAAGTCACGGTGAAGGCCCGCGCGGAGAACCTCTCCTTTTACTACGGCACGCTGCAGGCGCTGAAGGGCCTCAACATCGAGATGCGCGAGAAGCGCGTGACCGCGCTGATCGGGCCCTCCGGCTGCGGCAAGACCACCTTCCTGCGCTGCTTCAACCGCATGCACGACCTGACGCCCGGCACCCGCTACGAGGGCCGGATCATGCTGTACCCGGACGACTTCGACCTGGTCGCGAAAGGCGTCGATCCGATCGAGGTGCGGATGCGGATCGGCATGGTGTTCCAGAAGCCGAACCCGTTCCCGAAGTCGATCTTCGAGAACGTCGCCTATGGGCTGCGCGTGCGTGGCCTGCGCTCGAGCGTGCGGATCGAGGAAGAGGTCGAGAAGGCGCTGCGCCGCGCGGCCATCTGGGACGAGGTGAAGGACCGGCTGGACAATTCCGGGCTGTCGCTGTCCGGCGGCCAGCAGCAGCGCCTGTGCATCGCGCGTGCGCTGGCGACCGAACCCGGAGATCCTGCTGTTCGACGAGCCGACTTCGGCGCTCGACCCGATCGCCACCGCCCGCATCGAGGAGCTGATCGCGGAGCTGCGCGACCAGGTGACCGTGATCATCGTCACGCACAACATGCAGCAGGCCGCGCGCGTGTCCGACTACACGGCCTTCATGTACCTCGGGGAACTGATCGAGTTCGACAACACCAGCAAGCTGTTCACGAATCCCTCGAAGAAGGCGACCGAGGATTACATCACCGGCCGCTACGGCTGAGCGGGCTATGATGAACGGCCGGGGCCCGTGCCGCCGGCAGGAGTGGAACCATGGAATCCGCCGACCTCGGCCAGCACACCTCGCGGCGCTTCAACGAGGACATGGAGCGCGTGACGACGCGCGTCATGCAGATGGGCGGCTTCGTCGAACAGCAGCTCCAGCGCGCGGTGACGGCGCTTATTGAGGGCAACAGCGAGCTCGGCGAGGAAGTCGCGCGCGACGACTACAAGGTCAACCGAATGGAGGTCGAGATCGACGAGGAGTGCAATCGCATCATTGCGACGCGCCAGCCGACGGCCTCCGACCTGCGCGTGATGGTCGCCATCATCAAGACGATCACGGACCTCGAGCGGATCGGCGACGAGGTCGAGAAGGTGGGCTACATCGCGGCCCGCCTCGCGACGATGGAAAAGCCGTCCGACAACTACCGCGAGATCCGCCACCTCGGGCGCCTGGTCACCGAGATGGTGCACGACGCGTTGCACGCCTTCGCGCGGCTCGACGCCGACGTGGCGTTCGAGGTCGCGCGGCGCGACCGCAAGGTGGACGAGGAGTACGAGTCGATCCAGCGCCAGAACATCACGTTCATGATGGAGGATCCGCGCTCGATTCGGCGCGCGCTCGAGATCATGTGGGTGGTGCGGGCGCTCGAGCGCATCGGGGACCATGCCAAGAACATCTGCGAGTACACCGTGTACATGGTTCACGGCAAGGACATCCGCCACCTGTCGCTGGACGACGCGGAACGCGCGATCCGCGAAGGCGCGGGCAGAAGCCAGGCAGGCTGATGCCGGCGCGGCGGCAAGCCAACTGGATCGGGTTTGCGGCCTGCGCGGCGGCCGTTGCGTACGCGTTCTACGCGCAGTACGGACTCGACCTCGTGCCCTGCCACCTGTGCATCTTCCAGCGATTCACGCTGGCGGCGCTCGGCCTGGCTTTCCTCGTCGCGGCGCTCTTCTCGCGGCCGGGGCGGCGAGGCGCCGTGTGCGCGGCGTTCATCGCAATCGCCGGGCTCGCCACGGTCGCAACCGCCGGGCGCCACGTCTGGATCCAGATGCAGCCGGCGGGATCGGTGCCGGCTTGCGGCGCCGACCTCGCGTTCATGATGGACGTGTTCCCGCTGACTGACGTAATCCTGAAGGTTTTCAGGGCGGGCGGCGAGTGCGCCACAATCGACTGGTCATTCCTCGGCCTGTCGATGCCCGCCTGGGTCCTGATCGTCGCCGCGGCACTGACCGTCGCGGGCGTCTGGGTCAACCTGCGAAAAGCCGGCTGAGCGCGCCGAGGTAGGCCCGCCGCAGCCGGTCGATGTCCTCGACCGCGCAGCACTCGTCCACCTGGTGGATCGTCCGGTTGAGGAGCCCGAATTCGACGACTTCCGCGCCAAGTGCGCCGAAGAAGCGCCCGTCGGAGGTGCCGCCGCCAGTCGACAGCTCGGGAGTGCGGCCTGCGACTTCGGCAACGGCTTCGCCGACCGCTGTGCTGAGCCTGGCCGGCGCCGTGTAGTAGGGCATCGAGGCCTCCAGCCATTCGATGGAGTGCTGCACACCATGCCGGTCCAGGATTGCAGTCACGGCGAGCTTCAGGCCGTCGAGCGTTTGCACCGGCGACCAGCGCAGGTTGAACGTCGCGTGCAGGTCGCCCGGGATCACGTTGGTCGCCCCCGTGCCGGAACTCACGTTGCTGACCTGGAAGCTGGTGGGCGGAAAATGCGCATCGCCCGAGTCCCAGCCGCGCGCGGCGAGCTCGGAGAACGCGGGTAATACCGCGTGGATCGGGTTCAAGGCGCGCTCGGGATAGGCGACGTGCCCCTGCACGCCCTGCACGGTGAGCCGGCCGGTCAGCGACCCGCGCCGGCCGATGCGCACGGTGTCGCCGAAGGCCTGCTGGCTCGAGGGCTCCCCGACGATGCAGTACGCGATACGCTGCCCACGCTGTGCGAGTGCGTCGACGACGCGCCGCGTGCCGTCCACCGAGCGGCCTTCCTCGTCGCTCGTGATCACGAATGCGATCGAGCCGCGGTAGGCTGGCCGCGCGGCGACGAACTCGAGTGCTGCCGTCGTCATCGCCGCGACGCCGCTCTTCATGTCGGCGGCGCCGCGGCCGTACAGGAGTCCGTCGCGGACGACCGGCTCGAACGGGTCCGACAGCCATTTCTCGCGCGGACCCGGCGGCACGACGTCGGTGTGGCCCGCGAAGCACGCGACCGGCCCGTCGCCACCGCGGTGAATTGCCCAGAAGTTGTCGACGTCCGCAAAGCGCATGTGCTCGACCGCGAAGCCCGCCGCCTCGAGCATGCCCGCAAGCAGCGACTGGCAACCGGCGTCGTCCGGTGTCACCGACTGGCGGCGAATCAACGCCTTCGTCAGCTCGAGCGTTTCTGACATGCGCGCGACTCTAACCTGTTTTTGACACCCGGCGCGCCCGCGCGGCCGGTCGGGGACCTTCGCTCGCGCCGCCGTTGGCACACGCGAGACGTGGACAGCGAGCGCGCCGGGCGTGGGGAACCGGCTGCGCGGCCGAGCCGGCGGGATCCCGAAGCGAGCGAGTGTCCTATCTTCCGAGCGAGCGAAGCGGATCCCGCCGGCGAAGGCAACGCATCCCGCGACTCACGTCCGAAGTAGTTCGTTGATCGAAGTCTTCGCGCGCGTCTGCGCATCGACTTTCTTGACGATGACGGCGCAGTTCAGGGAATGGGAGCCGTCCGCGGCCGGGAGGCTACCCGGCACCACGACGGAACCGGCCGGAACGCGGCCGTAGGTGATTTCCCGCGTTTCGCGATCGAAGATCCGCGTGCTCGCGCCGATGAAGACGCCCATCGAGAGGACCGCCCCGCGCTCGACGACCACGCCTTCGACGACCTCGGAGCGCGCGCCGATGAAGCATCCGTCCTCGATGATCGTCG
The DNA here is from genome assembly GCA_963728615.1 of uncultured Gammaproteobacteria bacterium. Classification (GTDB taxonomy): domain Bacteria; phylum Pseudomonadota; class Gammaproteobacteria; order Steroidobacterales; family Steroidobacteraceae; genus SCUD01. The sequence goes on along the minus strand of CAVSKQ010000002.1, from coordinate 135,684 downwards.
GGCGCGCCTGCAGCGGCTCGAGCACGCCGCCGATTCCCACGCCGCCGGAGAGGTGCACGTTGCGGCCGACCTGCGCGCAGGAGCCGACGGTCGCCCACGTATCGACCATCGTGCCCTCGCCGACATAGGCGCCGACGTTGACGAACGACGGCATCAGCACGACGTCGCGGCCGACGTGCGCGCCCGCGCGCACGATCGCGCCGGGCACGATGCGCGCGCCGTCGGCCCTGAAGCGCGCGGCGTCGTAGTCCGCATGCCGCAGTGGCAGCTTGTCGAACCACCGGAAATCGCCAGCGGCAGAAACGGCGTTGTCATGGGTGCGGAAGTAGAGCAGGACGGCCTTCTTGAGCCATTCGTTCACGCGCCAGCCGCCCTGGCCGTCGGGCTCAGCGACGCGGGCCTGCCCGCTGCCGAGCAGCGCGAGGCACTCGTCGACCGCTTCCTGCAGCCCGGCCGGCGCTGCTCCGGGACCGATCGCGGCGCGGTTCTCGAAGGCCTGTTCGATGCGTTCGCGAAGTTCCATGGACACCTCAGGCTGCAGCGACACGTGCATCCAGCGCGAGAGCGAGGGCGTCGGCGAGCGCCTGGCAGCGCGCGGCTTCGAGGCGGCGCCCGTTTTCGTCGGTGACGGTGAAGACGTCTTCCGCGCGCTCCCCGACCGTCATGATCTTGGCGCCGTGGAGCTCCACCTTCTGGTCCCAGAAGACCTGGCCGATCTCGGACAGGAGACCCGGCCTGTCGCTCGCCACCACTTCGACCAGCGTGCGGCCCGGGTCGGGATCCGGGCTGAAGCTGACCTGGGTGGGGGTCGTGAACATGCGCACCTGCCTCGGCACCCGGCGGATGACCGGGGGCGCCTCGGCATTCCGCTCGGCGAGCGCGCGCGCGAGACGGCGCTCGATGCCGGCCATGCGCTCACGGTCCGTGATCGGCTGGCCCGTGTCCTCGAGCACCAGGTAGGCGTCGAGGCTGCCGCCATCGGCAGTCGGCGTGATGCGCGCGTCCTGGATGCTGAGGCCTTGCTGGTCAAGGGCCGCGGTCGCCCGCGCAAAGCTGTGGCGGCGGCCGTGCGTGTAGACCAGCACGAGGGTCGCGCCGCCACGGCCCGGGTGCTCGGCGACCGCGACGAGCGGGCTCGTGTCTGCCGGGTCGCGCGCGGCGATTCGGGCCGTGTGCCATGCCACCTCGGCGGCGGAGTGCCGCAGGAAGTACGCGTCGGTCAACGTGGCCCAGACGCGCTCGCAATCGGCCGCGGCGACACCCTCGGCCGCGAGTTGCTCGCGCGCGAGCGCTTGCGTCTCGGTGATAAATTGCTCGCGGTCGAGCGGCGACTCGAGTCCGCGCCGCAGCGCCTGCTTGACACGCTCGTACAGCTCGTCGAAGAGCGTCGCCTTCCAGCCGTTCCAGAGCTTCGGGTTGGTGCCGCGCACGTCGGCGACGGTCAGCGCATAGAGGTAGTCGAGCCGCACCTGGTCGCCGACCGCGTGCGCGAAGGAATTCACGACCTGCGGGTCCGAGATGTCCTGCTTCTGTGCGGTGACCGACAGCTTGAGGTGATGGCGCACCAGCCAGGCGACCAGCCGTGCGTCGTAGGGAGACAGGCCCTGCTCGAGGCAGAACGCCTCCGCGTCCACGGCGCCGAGCTCGGAATGGTCGCCGCCGCGTCCCTTGGCGATGTCGTGGAAGATCGCGGCGAGGTAGCCCAGCTCCGGTTTCGGCAGGGCGCGGAAGATCTGCGCGAGCTTGGGAAACTCGTGGTCGTAGCGCTCGAGCGCAAAGCGGCGCAGGTTGCTGACGACGAAGAGCGTGTGGGCGTCGACGGTGTAGGCGTGGAACAGGTCGTACTGCATGCGGCCGACGATTCGGCCGAAAGCCGGGATGTAGCGGCCGAGCACGCCGTAGAGGTTCATGCGCCGCAGCTCGTGGGTGACGCCGGCGGGCGCGCGCAGGATCTCGAGGAACAGGCGGTGATTGCGCGGGTTCTGGCGGAACTCCTCGTCGACCAGCCACAGGCTCGCGGCGACGAGGCGGATGGTGTGCGCGCGCACGCCAAGCAGGCGCGGGTTCTGCTGCAGCACGAGGAACAGTTCCAGCAATGCGGACGGATGGCGCGTGAAGACGTCGTCGGAAACGGCCTCGATGCACTCGCCGCGCTCCTGGAAATGCCCGTTGAGGGGCAGGGCGGGGGCGTCGCGGTCGGCGGCGATCTCCTCGCGGAACTGCTGTAGCAGCAGCTCGTTGAACCAGGCGACGAGCATCGCCGTGCGGTAGTAGCGTTGCATGAACTGCTCGACGGCGAGCGTGTAGGCCGCGTCCTCGTAGCCGAACATCCGCGCGAGTCGAACCTGGTGGTCGAAGAGCAGCCGGTCCTCGCGCCGGCCGCTCACGAGGTGCAGCGCGAAGCGCACCCTCCACAGCCAGGACTGCGCGGATTCCAGCTGTGCGAGCTCGCGCGGCGCCAGGAAGCCGGCCTTGGCGAGCTCGCCGAGCGTGTCGACGCCGAAGCGGCGCTTGGCCACCCAGGCAATCGTCTGGATGTCACGCAGCCCACCGGGCCCCTGCTTGACGTTCGGCTCCAGGTTGTAGGCCGTGTCGTGGAAGCGGTGATGGCGCTCGGCCTGTTCGGCGACCTTGGCGTCGAAGAAATCCTGCGGGGACCACAGGCGATCCGGTGCGAGTGCGCGGCGCATCGCGTCGAAGAGTGCAGCCGGGCCCGCAAGCAGGCGCGCCTCGAACAGCGTCGTCGCGACGCCGAGGTCGGCGAGCGCCTCCTGGCGGCAATCGTCGATCGTGCGGACACTGTGACCGGTCTCGAGCCCGATGTCCCAGAGGAACGTGAGGAAACGCTCGAGGGGGGCAGTCGCCGCCGCATCGGCATTTTGCGGCAGCAGCACCATCACGTCGACGTCGGAGCAGGGCAGGAGCTCGCCGCGGCCGTAGCCGCCGACCGCGAGCAGCGCGGCCGGTCCCGCAGCGTCGCCGGCGTGCAGCCGCCAGGCGCGGATGACGAGCGCGTCGACGAGCGCTGCGCGGTCGCGCACCAGCGCCTCGATCGGCTCCTCCGCCTTGAATCGCCGCGCGAGCTCGCGGTCGCCTTCGACGAGTACCTGGTGAAAATGTGAGGCGGAGGGCGCGGAGCCTTCCAGCCGTGCGGCCAGTGAATCGAGGTAGGACCAGCCCACCGGCGATGACCGGTCAGGCCGCAGCGCGGTCCGCCGCGCCGAGCGTCAGCACCTCGAATCCGTCGGGCGTCACCAGCACCGTGTGCTCCCACTGCGCCGAGAGCGAATGGTCCTTGGTGACGACGGTCCATCCGTCGCCCAGCAGCTTCACGTGGCGCCGCCCCGCGTTGACCATGGGCTCGACCGTGAAGGTCATGCCGGCCTCGAGCGGCAGCCCCGAGCCCGCCTCGCCGTAATGTAGAACCTGGGGATCTTCGTGGAAGACCCGGCCAATTCCGTGGCCGCAGTATTCGCGGACGACCGAATAGCCCTGGCCTTCGACAAAGGCCTGGATGGTGTGGCCGAGGTCGCCGAGGCGGGTACCCGGGCGGATAGTGCGGATGCCGCGCCACATGGCCTCGAAACCGATGTCGCACAACCGCCGGGCCTGGATCGAGGCGTCGCCGATCAGGAACATCCGGCTGGTGTCGCCGTGAAATCCGTCCTTGATGACGGTGATGTCCACGTTGAGGATGTCGCCCGGCCGGAGGACCTTGTCGCCCGGGATGCCATGGCACACCACGTGGTTGACCGAGGTGCAGATCGACTTCGGAAATCCCTTGTAATTCAAGGGTGCCGGGACTGCATGTTGAGTATTCACGATAAAGTCGTGGCAGATCCGGTCGATTTCGCCGGTGGTCATGCCCGCCGCGATCCGCGGCCCGATCATGTCGAGCACATCGGCCGCGAGGCGGCCGGCAATCCGCATGGCCGCCTGTTCGGCAGGGGTCTTGAGGGCGACCTGGCTGTGGCTCTGCATCAACACGCTGAAAATCGCCTATCGCGTTGTTTAGACGGGACAAAGATGGTATAAAGCGCGGCGTTTTTTCTCAACCAAATCCACACGCGTACCGTCACGTGCGGCGGGGTGCCGGGTCCCTTGACCGGTTGCCGCATGCGGGTCCGCGGAGGGCTAACCCGAAAGGAGTAGATCATGGCCAGTCTGTCCATGAGGCAGATGCTTGAGGCGGGGGTTCATTTCGGTCATCAGACCCGCTTCTGGAACCCGAAGATGGCGCAGTTCATCTTCGGCGAACGCAACAAGATCCACATCATCAACCTCGAGCGGACGCTGCCGCTCTACAACGACGCCTCGTCGTTCGTGAAGGGCGTGGTCGCCGACGGCGGCAAGGTGCTGTTCGTGGGCACCAAGCGCAGCGCGCGCGACGCCATCCAGGCGGAGGCGACGCGCTGCGGCATGCCGTTCGTCAACCAGCGCTGGCTGGGCGGGATGCTCACCAACTTCAAGACCATCCGCCAGTCGATCAAGCGGTTGCACGAGCTCGAGGAGCTGCGCGATTCCGGTGCGCTCGAACGGCGCAACAAGAAGGAAGCGCAGATGCTGCGCCGCGAGATGGACAAGCTGATGCGCAGCCTCGGCGGCATCAAGGACATGAATGCGCTGCCCGACGCGCTCTTCGTCGTCGACGTCGGCCACGAGGAGATCGCGGTGCACGAGGCGCGCAAGCTCGGCATCCCGGTGGTCGCGATCGTGGACAGCAACTGCTCGCCGGACGGGATCGACTACGTGGTCCCCGGCAACGACGACGCGATGAAAGCGATCCAGCTCTATGCCGCGGGCATCGCCGACGCGGTGATCGACGGCAAGTCCTCGGTGCCGGTCGTGCCGGCGGGAGAGGACGAGTTCGTCGAGCTCGACGAGGAAGGCCAGCCGCGGCGCAAGTTGGCCGCGCGCGCCCCGCGCAGGGCCGCCAACGTGCGGCGCAAGGCGCCGGCCCGTGCGCGGCAGTCCGCGGAGACGTCCTCGGCCGCGACCATGCCCCCGGTCGGGGCGCCCGAAGTCGTGGTGGACGTCGCGGACGACGAGGTGGCGGTCGACGAAGTCGTGGCCGATGCGGCCCAGCCGAAGGCCCCGGCGCGCCGGAAGCCCGCCGCCCGCAAGCCCGAGAAGAGCGGGGAATGACGATGAGCATCAGCGCGGAAACCGTCAAGACGCTGCGCGAGCGCACCGGCGCCGGAATGATGGAGTGCAAGAAGGCACTCATCGAGACGGGCGGCGATCTCGACGCGGCCGCGGAAATCATGCGCAAGTCGGGCCTCGCCAAGGCCGACAAGAAGGCCGGCCGCATCGCGGCCGAAGGCACCATCGCGACCGCGATGGGCGCGGATGGCCGCGCGGCCATCCTCGTCGAGGTCAACTGCGAGACGGACTTCGTCGCCCGCCAACCCGAGTTCCAGGCGTTTGCCGCCGACGTCGCCAAGGCGGCCCTCGCGGCCAGCGCGACGACGCCCGAGGCGCTCGCCAGGCTCTCGCTCGCCCACGGGGCGACGGCTGAGGAGACGCGCCGCAGCCTGATCGCGAAGATCGGCGAGAAGATCGACATCCGCCGCGCCGGACGGCTCGAGGCGCCCGAGCGCATCGGCGCCTACGTGCACGGCACTCGCATCGGCGTGCTGGTCGGCATGAGAGGCGGCGACGACGGGCTTGCGCGCGACATCGCCATGCACGTGGCGGCCGTGAACCCGCAGTACGTGTCGCCCGGCGACGTGCCCGGCGACGTGGTCGCCAAGGAACGGGAGATCCTCGCGGCCCAGGCCGCCGCCGAGGGCAAGCCGGCCGCCATCGTCGAGAAGATGGTGGAAGGACGCCTGCGCAAGTACCTCGCCGAGATCTGCCTGACCGGCCAGCCCTTCGTGAAGGACCCGGACACCAGCGTCGGCGCCCTGCTCGAGAAATCGCAGGCCTCCGTGAGCGGCTTCCTGCGCTTCGAGGTGGGCGAGGGCATCGAGAAAAGGCAGGAGAACTTCGCCGCCGAGGTGATGGCCCAGGTCGAGGCCGCGAAAGGCAGGGCCTGAACGTAGAATGGGGCCTGCAAAAGGGTAGGTGCATGGCCGATACGCAGCCCCGTCAGCAGCTCAAGAGGATCCTGCTCAAGATCAGCGGCGAAGCGCTGCTCGGCGCAGCCGACTACGGCATCGATCCGGCCATCCTGAAACGCATCGCGGCCGAGATCCGGGAAGTCATGACCCGCGACATCCAGGTCGCGGTCGTCATTGGCGGCGGCAACATCTTCCGGGGAGCCGGCCTTGCCCGGGCGGGCATGGATCGCGTTACCGCCGACCACATGGGCATGCTCGCGACCGTCATGAACGGCCTCGCCCTGCAGGACGCGCTCGAGTCGCTCGGCAGCTACGCCCGCGTCATGTCCGCGGTCCGCGTACAGGAAGTCTGCGAGGACTACATCCGGCGCCGCGCGGTCCGTCACCTCGAAAAGGGACGCTGCGTGATCTTCGCCGCGGGAACCGGCAACCCTTTCTTCACGACCGACACGGCGGCCTCGCTGCGGGCGATCGAGATCGACGCCGACCTGCTCCTCAAGGCGACCAAGGTCAACGGCATCTACGACGAGGACCCGGTGCGCAACCCGAAGGCGAAGCGCTACCGGACACTGTCGTTCGACAAGGTGCTCGATGACCGGCTCTCGGTCATGGACGCGACCGCGATCGTCATGTGCCGCGACAACGCGCTGCCGCTGCGCGTGTTCAACCTGATGAACGAAGGCGACCTGCTGCGCATCGTCGACGGCGAGGATGTCGGGACGCTGGTCGCAAACGGGCTGTGAGGGGACTGCCATGCACGAAGAAATGAGCCGCGATGCGACGCAACGCATGTCGAAATGCGTCGCGCTCCTCAAGGAGCATTACCGCAAGATGCGCACGGGCCGGGCGAACACCGGCCTGCTCGACGGCATCAAGGTCGATTACTACGGCAGCGAGGTGCCGCTCGCCCAGGTTGCGAGCATCAGCGTCGAGGACGCCAGGACGCTCGTCATCTCGACGTGGGACAAGTCGGCCGTTTCCGCCGTCGAGAAGGCAATCCTGAAGTCCGACCTCGGCCTCACGCCGAACACGGCGGGGCAGGTGATCCGGCTGCCGCTGCCGCCGATGACCGAGGAGCGGCGCAAGGACCTCACCAAGGTCGCGCGGCACGAGGCGGAGAACGCGCGCGTGGCCGTGCGCGCGGTGCGCCGCGACCTCATGAACGAACTCAAGGAGATGCTGAAGGAAAAGCTGATTTCCGAGGACGACGACCGCCGCGTCCAGGACGAGATCCAGAAGCTCACGGACCGGCACGTCCACGACATCGACCAGGTGCTGGCCGAGAAAGAAAAAGAGTTGCTGCAGGTCTAGGGAAACGATGCCCGCAGCAGTCCCGAATCAATCCGGCGCCATGGCGGTGCCGCTGCACGTCGCCGTGATCATGGACGGCAATGGCCGCTGGGCCGAGCAGCGTTCGCTGCCGCGCGTCGCGGGCCACCGGGCCGGGGCGAAGGCGGTGCGCACGACCATTGAGGAGTCGGTCCGGCACGGCGTTGGCGCACTCACGCTGTTCGCCTTCTCGAGCGAGAATTGGCAGCGCCCGGCCGGCGAGGTCGGCCTCCTGATGCAGCTCTTCCTGGAGGCGCTCGACCGCGAGGTGGCCGAGCTCGACGCCAACGCGGTGCGCATTCGGTTCATCGGCGATCGCGCACGGCTCGCACCCGCGCTCGTCGAGCGCATGGCCGCGGCGGAAGCGCGCACTGCGCACCATCGCCGGCTGGACCTCGTGATCGCGGTTGCCTACGGTGGCCGCTGGGACATTGCCCAGGCCGCGCGTCGGCTCGCGCTCGACGCCGCCGCCGGCCGTCGCGAAGCGGGGGAGATCGACGAGGCCGCAGTTGCCGCCACCCTGCAGACGGCGGGCCGTGTCGCACCCGACCTCTTCATCCGCACCGGCGGCGAGCGGCGCATCAGCAACTTCCTGCTGTGGGACCTCGCCTATACGGAGCTCTGGTTCACCGACACGTTGTGGCCGGACTTCGACGCTGCCTGCTTCAGCGCCGCGCTCGCGGATTTCGTCGGCCGCGAACGCCGCTTCGGCCGCGTCGCCGGCCCTGCGAGGGGCGGCTGATGCTCGGGCAGCGGATCATCACCGCTCTCGGGCTCGTCGCGGTGCTCGCGCTCGTGCTCGTCGTGCTGCCCAGCGACCTCGCGGTGCTCGCGCTCGGCGTCCTCGTACTGATCGGCGCGTGGGAGTGGGCGCAGCTGGCCGGGTTGCGGAGCCTCGCGGGACGCGCTTTCTACGTCACCGCCTGCGCCGCGGCGATGGCGGGGCTGTGGCATTCGGCCCAGTCGCAGGCCGATTTCGAGCGCGTGATGTCGGTCACCATGCTCGGCTGGATACCGCTCTTTGCGTGGATCGCCCTCGCGCCGGGGTTTCGCGCCAACGGACTCGCGGCGGCCGCGGGCCTGTGGGCTCTTGCGCCGACCTGGCTCGCGCTGTCGCGCCTCTACCTGCAGGACGGCGACGGCCGCGAGCTCGTGGTATTCGTCGTGCTGCTCGCCTGGGGTGCCGACATCGGCGCGTACTTCGCCGGCAAGCGGTTCGGCCGCCTGCGGCTCGCGCCGGTCGTGAGCCCCAACAAGACCTGGGAAGGCGTGCTCGGCGGGCTCGCCGCCGGCTTCATCGTCGCGCTCGCGGGCCTGGCCTGGTTCCGCCTGCCGGCGACCGCATTCCTCGCACTCTGCGTCGCGGCGGTGCTCGTGTCGGTGGTCGGCGACCTGCTGGAGAGCATGTTCAAGCGCCAGCAGGGTCTCAAGGACAGCGGAGCGCTTCTGCCGGGGCATGGCGGCATGCTCGACCGCATCGACAGCCTGACGTCCTCGGTGCCGCTGCTGGCGCTCGGATTCGGCTGGCTCGGGATGGTCGCGTGAAGGGTCTCGTGGTCCTCGGCTCGACGGGCACGATCGGCGAAGCGACGCTCGACGTGGCCAGCCGCCACCCGGATCGGTTCCGCGTCGTCGCGCTCGCCGCGCACTCCAACCACGAAGCACTGTTCGCGCAGGTCGAGCGTCATCGCCCCGCCGTTGCAGCGCTCGCCGACCGCGCCGCGGCCGCGCGCCTCGCGCAGCGCGTCGCAGCCGCGGGGCTGCCGACGCGCGTCACCGGCGGGCCCGATGCGCTCGCCGCCGTCGCAAGCCTCCCGGAAGCCGATGCCGTCATGGCCGCCATCGTCGGTGCGGTCGGTCTCGCGCCGACGCTCGCGGCCGCGGCTGCGGGCAAGCAGGTCCTGTTGGCCAACAAGGAGTCGCTGGTGCTCGCGGGCACGCTCCTGCTCGAGACTGCGCGGCGCTCGGGCGCGACGATCCTGCCGATCGACAGCGAGCACAACGCGATATTCCAATGCCTTCCCGCCGGCGTGCCAGCAGGCAGCGCCCCGGCAGGCGTCGCGCGCATCCTGCTCACCGCGTCCGGCGGTCCCTGCCTGCGCACGCGGCGCGAAGAACTTGCGTCGGTGACCCCGGAACAGGCGGTCGCGCACCCGAACTGGCGCATGGGCCCGAAGATCTCGGTCGATTCGGCGACGCTGATGAACAAGGGCCTCGAGCTGATCGAGGCCTGCCACCTGTTTGGCGTGGGGCCCGATACCGTGCAGGTCGTCATCCACCCGCAGAGCATCGTGCATTCGCTGGTCGAATTCGACGACGGCTCGATGATCGCGCAGCTGAGCCAGCCGGACATGCGCGTGCCAATTGCGCACGCGCTCGGCTGGCCGGATCGCATCGCATCGGGCGCGCCGCGTCTCGACCTCGTGCAACTTGCGAGATTATCGTTTGAAGCTCCTGATTTTGAAAGATTTCCGTGCCTGAGAATCGCACAGGAAGCTGCCCGTGCGGGCGGCAGCATGCCCGCGGTGCTGAACGCCGCCAACGAGATCGCGGTCGCGGCGTTTCTTGGCAGGCGGCTGAACTTTGCCGGCATTGCGGCAGTCATTGACTGCGTGTTGCAACAACACGAGGCCGGCCCGGTGCGGTGCCTGGATGACGCGCTCGCGGCCGACGCCTGGGCGCGCGATCGCGCGCACGCCGTACTTGCCTCGCGGCAGGCGGCGGGCGCATGAGCACCGCCATCCTGACGTCCATCGTCGCCTTCGTCGTCGCGATCGGCGTCCTCGTGACCGTGCACGAGTTCGGCCATTTCTGGGTCGCGCGCAGGCTCGGGTTCAAGGTGCTGCGCTTCTCCATCGGCTTCGGCAAGCCGCTCTTCAAGCGCGTGAGCCGCGATGCGGATGCCGTGGAGTACGTGCTGGCCGCCGTGCCGCTCGGCGGCTACGTGCGCCTGCTGGACGAGCGCGACGGCCCGGTGCCGCCGCAGGACGCGCACCGAGCCTTCAACCGCAGGCCGCCGCTCGCGCGCATCGCGGTGCTGCTCGCAGGGCCGGTCGCGAACCTGGTGTTCGCGATCCTTGCGTACTGGATACTCCTGATGCAGGGCATCCCCGGACTCACGCCGGTGATCGGCGACGTGGAGCAGGATTCCTTCGCGTCGCGCGCGGACCTGCGGCCGCTCGACGAGATTACCGCCGTCGCGGGCGAGCCGACGCCGACGCGCCAGGCGGCGGTGCTCGCGATCCTCGAGGGCGTCGTCGACGAGGGCGCAGTGCCGATCGACGTCCGCGGCGAGGATGGGGGCGCGCGCCGGCTGACGATCCGCGTGCCCGAGGGCGAACGACGCGCGTTGACCGAGCCCGGGACCCTGCTCGACGGGCTCGGGTTCTCGTTCTGGTACCCGCCCCAGCCGGTCGTCGTCGGCGAGCTGACACCCGGCTTTCCCGCCGCGCAGGCGGGCCTTGCGCACGGCGACCGCGTGGTGGCAATCGAAGACGAACCGGTCGAGGAATATTTCGAGTTCGTGGAGCGCATTCGCGCCCGCGCCGGCCAGGCGACGCGCCTCACCGTGCAGCGCGCAGACGAGCGCCTCGTGGTGGAACTCGTGCCCAAGGCGGTCGAGGAGGAGGGCCGCACGATCGGCAAGATCGGGCTCGGCGTGGCGCAGGGCGACGCCGGCAGCTTCCCGGAGTCCATGCGGACGGTCGAGCGCTACGGGCCGCTCGAGGCTGTCCTCGCCGCCACGCGCGAGACCTGGGACAAGAGCGCGCTCACCGTGCGCTTCCTGTGGCGCATGGTGACGGGCGATGTCTCTGCCAAGAACATCTCCGGGCCGATCAACATCGCCCAGTACGCCGGGCTGACGGCCACCGAGGGCTTCACCTACTATCTCGGGTTCCTGGCCCTGGTTTCGATCTCGCTCGCGGTCCTGAACCTGCTGCCGGTCCCCGTGCTGGACGGCGGCCAGGTCGTGTTCCAGCTCGCGGAGATGGCAAAAGGTGCCCCGTTGTCGATGGAGGCGCAGGTTCTCGGGCAGAAGGTGGGCATCGCGATGCTGGTGGCGCTGATGGGTTTCGCGTTCTACAACGACCTCTCGAGGCTGTTCGGCTGATGGTGCGCCGTCAGGGGCGCGGCCTGATCGCGCGCGGCGTTGCCTCGATCCTGCTCGCCTGGGCGGGCGTGGGCGCGGCGGGCGCGCAGGCGCCTGCCGAGTTCACGGTCGGCGACATCCGCGTCGAGGGCCTGCAGCGCATCGCGGAGGGCACGGTCTACAACTATCTCCCGGTGAACATCGGCGACCGCCTGGACCCGCGGCGCATCCAGGAGGCCGTGCGCGCGCTGTTCGCGACCGGGTTCTTCAGCGACATCGAGTTCCGCCGCGACGGCGCCACGCTGGTGGTCGTGGTCCGCGAGCGGCCGTCGATCGAGAGCTTCGAGCTCGTGGGCAACAAGGACGTCAAGACCGAGGACCTGCAGCAGTCGCTGCGCAGCGTCGGACTCGCGACCGGCAAGACCTTCGACCGCTCCGTGCTCGAGGAAGTGCGCGGCTTCCTGACCGACCAGTACTTCAGCCGCGGCAAGTACGCGGTGCGCATCGATCCCAAGGTCGAGGAAGTCCCCGGCAACAAGGTGCGCATCAAGATCGACATCGTCGAGGGCGCGCGCGCGCGCATCCGCCAGATCAACCTGGTCGGAAACACCGTCTTCGACGACGAGGAACTGCTCGACATCTTCGAGCTGCGCACGCCGAACTGGCTGTCCTGGTACAAGCAGGACGACCGCTATTCGCGCGAGTCGCTGCAGGGCGACATCGAGAAGCTGACGTCCCACTACCAGGACCGCGGCTACGCCAACTTCGCCGTCGAGTCGACGCAGGTCGCCATCGCGCCCGAGATGGACGACATGTTCATCACGATGAACGTGCACGAGGGCGAGGTATACAAGGTCGGCGAGGTGAAGCTCGCCGGCACGATGAAGATCCCGGAGGCCGAGCTCCAGCGCCTGCTGATGGTCCGGACCGGCCAGACGTACTCGCGCAAGCTCATCACCCAGACCCAGGAGCTGATGTCCTTCCGCCTCGGCGCCGACGGCTACGCGTTCGCGAAGATCGACCCCGTGCCGCAGGCGAACGAGGAGGACAAGACCATCGACCTGACGTTCTTCGTGGACGCCGGCAATCGCGCGTACGTGCGGCGCGTCAACTTCATCAACACGAGCGCCATCGACGACGAGGTGCTGCGCCGCGAGATGCGCCAGATGGAGGGCTCCTACCTGTCGAACGCGCTGCTCGAGCGCTCCAAGGAGCGCCTGCAGCGCCTGCCGTACATCGAGGAGGTCGACTTCGAGACGACGCCGGTGCCCGGCACGCCCGACCTCGTGGACGTCGACTTCAACGTGAAGGAGGGCCTGCCCGGCCAGTTCAGCGGCGGCATCGGCTACTCCGAGTCGCAGTCGTTCATGCTGAACGGCAGCTTCGTGCACTCGAACTTCATGGGCTCCGGGGAGCGCGTCGGGCTCGAGCTCGTCACCGGCCGCTACTCGCAGCAGTACAGCCTCTCGCACACCGACCCGTACACCAACATCGACGGCGTCTCGCGGACCATGGCACTGCAGTTCCGCGACGTCACGCAGTACGTGTCGGCGGCGTCGGACTTCTCGACCACGACGGTGTCCGGGACGCTCGAGTACGGCTATCCGATCTCGGAGTACCAGGGCCTGCGCTTCGGCGTCGTCGCGCAGCGCTCGGACCTGATCGTCAATCCCCAGAGCAGCGCGCCGGAAGCGGTGACCTGGGTGCGCAACAACGGCAATCCGTACACGCGCGTGATCGAGCGCGAGTTCCCGGGCCCGGACCCCGACGACCCCCCGACGATCGTCGAGACGGTCCTGTTCGGGTCCAAGTTCAACACCTTCGAGCTGATCGGAAGCTGGTACTTCGACTCGCGCAACCGCGCGATCTTCGCCGACCGCGGTCTGCAGCATAACTTGAGCCTCGCCGTCACCGCGCCCGGCAGCGAGGTCGACTACTACACGCTGCGCTACAACTACCTGCAGCTGCTGCCCATCTGGAGGCAATGGACGCTCGCGTTCGCCGCGGACATCGCCTATGGCGACGCGCTCGGCAAGGACACGACGTCGCTGCCCCCGTACCGGCAGTTCTACGCCGGCGGCCCCGACACGGTGCGCGGATTCACGGAGAGCCGGCTCGGCCCCAAGGACGGCTTCGGCAATCCCTACGGCGGCAACCTGAAGGTCGTCGGCCGGGCGGAGCTCCTGTTCCCGGTGCCGGACAAGTGGCGCGCGAGCACGCGCATCAGCGCGTTCTTCGACATGGGCAACGTGTTCTCGCAGGGCACCGGTATCAGGTTCGTCGGCCTGGACGGCCGGACGCCGGTCGACTACGAGTTCGATTACAATGAGCTCAAGCAATCCGCCGGCGTGTCGATCCAGTGGTTCGCGCCGCTAGGCATCTTCCGGTTCAGCTACGGCATCCCGCTGAACGAGTTCAAGGGCGACGGCATCCGCTACAAGGACGAGGTCGAGAAATTCCAGTTCACGATCGGTTCCGCATTCTGAGGTTCGAGGCAAGGATACACATGACCAGACAGAATACATTCGGCGCGTTGCTGATCGCTGCAGCGCTCGTGGCCGCGCCCGCCGCCGGTGCGCAGGCGCTCAAGATCGGCTTCGTCAACTTCGGGCGGCTGCTCGAGGAGTCGCCGCAGGCGAAGGCGGCACAGGCCGCCCTCGAGGCCGAGTTCATGCCGCGCCAGCGCGACGTCGCGGCCCAGCAGAAGTCGCTGCAGGAGAAGGCCGACAAGCTCCAGAAGGAAGCGGCTGTAATGTCGGAGGCCGACCGCGTCCGCACCGAGCGCGAGGTGCGCGACCTCGAACTCAACGTCAACCGCCGCTTCAAGGAGCTGCAGGAAGACCTGAACCTGCGCCGCAACGAGGAAGTCGGCAAGATGCAGCGCGCGCTGCTGCAGGAAGTGCAGGCATACGCGCGCACCAACGGCTTCCAGCTGGTGCTGAGCGAGGGCGTGCTGTTCGCGGCCGAGGGCATCGACATCACGCCGCAGCTCGTCGCCGCGATCAAGGCCAAGGCGCCGGCCGCCGCGACTCCGCCCAAGCCCTGACAGCTCGTCGCGCGACGGGAGCGCCGGCATGTCCATGACGCTCGGCGAGATCGCGGTCCGCTTCGGACTCGAGCTCGCCGGCGATCCCGGCCAGTCCGTGGACCGCGTCGCCTCCCTGGGTGCCGCCGCGCCGGGCACGCTCAGCTTCTGCACCGGGATCAAGCACCGCCGGCAGCTCGCCGCGACGCGGGCGACGGCCGTCGTCCTGCCGCGCGAGCTCGCGGGAGAATGCCCCGTCGCTGCGCTGGTCAGCGCGCGCCCTCATGCCGCCTGGGCGCGCATCGCAAACGCACTGCACCCGCCGCTCCCGGTGCGCGCCGGCCGCGCCCCAGGGGCCCAGGTGGACGCGACCGCCGCGGTTGCCGGATCGGCGTGGATCGGGCCGAACTCGGTGGTCGGCCCCGGCGCCGTCATCGGCGAGCGCTGCTCCATCGGCCCGAACTGCGTGGTCGAGGCGAACGTCAGGCTCGGCGACGACTGCCGCCTGCAGGCGGGCGTCACGCTGTGCCAGGGCGTCAGCATCGGTGCGCGCTGCCTGTTCAAGCCGGGCGCGGTCGTCGGCAGCGACGGCTTCGGGCACGCGCCGGACGTCGACGGCTACGTGAAGGTGCCGCAGCTCGGTACCGTCCGCATCGGCGACGACGTCGAAGTCGGGGCAAACACCACCGTGGACCGCGGCACCATCGAGGACACGGTCATCGGCGACGGCGTCAAGCTGGACAACCAGGTGCAGGTCGGACATAACTGCCGCATCGGTGCGCACACGGTGATCGCGGGCTGCGTCGGCATTTCGGGCAGCTCGACCATCGGCAGCCGTTGCATGATCGGCGGCGCCGTGGGCATCGCGGGCCACCTCGAGATCGGCGACGGCGTGGTCGTCACCGGCTATTCGCTGGTCACGCATTCGCTGCCGGGCCCGGGCATGTACTCCTCGGGCATGCCGGCGATCGAGGCCGGCAAGTGGCGGCGCGCGGTGGCGCGGCTGCATCGGCTCGACGCCAGGCGCGGGCGCGGCGGAAAGGGCGGGCAGGGGGACGAATGAGCGAAGGCTTCCCGATGGACGTTCGCGCGGTGCTGGCGCAATTGCCGCACCGGTATCCGTTCCTGCTCGTGGACCGCGTCGTCGAGTGCGTGCCCGGCAAGCGCATCGAGGCAATCAAGAACGTGACCGTGAACGAGCCGTTCTTCCCGGGACATTTTCCCGGGAATCCCGTCATGCCGGGCGTCATCATCCTGGAGGCGCTCGCGCAGGCCGCCGGCATACTCGCCTTCAAGACGGCGGGCGTGGTGCCCGACGAGAGCTCCCGCTTCTACTTCGTCGGCATCGACAAGGCGCGATTCAGGCGGCCCGTCGTGCCGGGCGACCGGCTCGTGCTCAAGGCGACGCTGGAGCGCGCCATTCGCGGCATCTGGAAGTTCGGGACGGTGGCCGAGGTCGACGGCGCCGTGGCGGCGTCCGCCACGATGATGGTGGCGCCGGAGGTCAAGCCTTGATCGACCCGCGGGCGATCGTGGATCCTGGCGCCGAGGTCGACGCCGGCGTCGAGATCGGGCCGTTTTCGGTCATCGGCGCCGGGGTCCGCATCGGCGCGGGCAGCTGGATCGGTTCCCATGCCGTCATCAAGGGGCCGACCACGCTCGGCCGCGACACCCGCGTGTTCCAGTTCGCCTCGATCGGCGACGCCCCGCAGGACCGCAAGTACGCCGGCGAGCCGACCCGGCTCGAGGTCGGCGACCGCAACGTGTTCCGCGAGTTCTGCACGATCAACCGCGGCACGGCCGGTGGCCGCGGCGTGACCGTGATCGGCGACGACTGCCTGTTCATGGCGTACTCGCACGTCGCGCACGACTGCATCGTCGGCAGCCAGTGCATCATGTCGAACTGCACGGCGCTCGCCGGGCACGTCGAGCTCGGCGACTGGGTGATCATCTCCGGCTATGCCGGCGTCCACCAGTTCTGCAAGGTCGGCGCGCACGCTTTCCTCGCGAACAACGCCGCCGTGACCCGCGACGTACCGCCTTTCCTGCTGGTCGCGGGCTCGCCGGCGGAGCCCAAGGGCATCAACAGCGAGGGGCTGAAGCGCCGCGGGTTCAGTGCCGCGCAAATCGCGAACATCAAGAGCGCCTATCGCCTGCTGTACCGTTCCGGCCGCAAGCTGGCCGAGGCGACCGCGGAGCTGAAGGCGCTCGTGCCTTCGCAGCCCGAGCTCGCCGCCTTCGTCGACTTCCTCGGCGCCAGCGAACGCAGCATCATCCGCTGATGCCGTTGACAATCGGCCTCGTCGCCGGCGAGTCTTCGGGCGACAACCTGGGCGCCGCATTGATGGCGGCGATCGGGGCGCGCGCGCCGGGCACGCGCTTCGTCGGCGTCGCAGGTCCCCGCATGCAGGCTGCCGGCTGCGAGACGCTCGCCCATGCCGAGGAGCTGGCGGTGATGGGATTGTTCGAAGTCCTGCACCACTTGCCGCGCCTGCTGTCACTGCGGTCGCGGATCCGCAAATCCATGATCGAACGCCGTCCCGACGTCTTCGTCGGGATCGACGCGCCCGAGTTCAACCTCGGCCTCGCGCCCGCCCTGCACGCAGCGGGCCTGCGGACGGTCCAGTACGTCAGCCCGCAGGTCTGGGCGTGGCGGCGCGGGCGCGCGGCGCGCATGGCGCGCTTCCTCGATCTCGTGCTGTGCCTGCTGCCGTTCGAGCGCGGCGTCTACGAGGCGGTCGGCCTGCACTCGATCTTCGTCGGACATCCGCTCGCCGACCAGTTGCCGCTCGAGCCGGATGTGCCGGCGGCACGGCGCGCGCTCGGCTTGCCGGATCCGGCTCGCATCGTCGCGGTGTTGCCCGGCAGCCGGTCGGGCGAGGTGTCGCGGCTTGCCGCCGATTTCGCGGGGACCATCGCCTGGCTCGCCGAGCGGCGGCCCGGCCTCCAGTTCATCGCGGCGCTCGCCGGCGAGACGACGCGAAAGACCTTCGAGGCTGCGCTTGCCCGCCACGCGCCGGGCGTGGGCGTGCGGTTATTTACCGGCCAATCGCAGGCCGTCCTCACGGCCGCGGACGTCGTGCTCGTGGCATCGGGCACGGCGACCCTCGAGACGCTCCTGTGCAAGCGGCCCATGGTGGTTGCCTACCGCCTGGGGGCGCTGACCGCCTTTGCGCTGCGGCGGCTCGGGCTCATGAAGGCACCGTGGTTCGCGCAGCCGAACCTGCTCGCAGGCCGGAAGGTCGTCCCGGAGCTTTCCCAGGGCGATGTCCGCCCCGAGCGGCTGGGGCGCGAGATCGAGCGCTGGCTGGACGAGCCTGAGGCTGCCTCCGAGCTGGTCGCCCTGTTTTCAACGCTTCACAGGCAGCTCCGGCAGGGCGCCAGCGAACGGGCCGCGGAGGCGATCCTGGCACTTGCCCGGCAGGCCCGCCCATGATCGGCCTCAGCCTGCGCAGGCCGCGCCTTGCCGGTGGCCTCACGGCAGGCGTTGACGAAGCGGGGCGCGGTCCGCTCGCCGGGCCAGTCGTCGCCGCCGCGGTCATCCTGAACCCGCATCGGCCAATTCGCGGCCTGCGGGACTCCAAGCAACTGGCGCCCGACGAGCGCGAGCGCCTCGCGCCCCGCATCCGTGCGGAGGCGTTCGCCTGGTCCGTTGGCTGGGCAGATGCCGCCGAGATCGACGTCCTCAACATCCTGCAGGCGACGCTGCTGGCGATGCGGCGCGCGCTGCTCGGACTCGCCATCCCGCCGCGCCGCATCCAGGTAGACGGGGATCGATGTCCCGAACGAGCGATGCTGGGCCTCGACTGCGAATTCCAGGCCGTGATCGCCGGGGATACGCGGGTCCGCGAGATCAGCGCTGCGTCGATCCTGGCCAAGACCTGCCGTGACGCCTTCATGACCCGCGTGTCGACGCTCTACCCGGAGTACGGCTTCGAGCGTCACAAGGGTTATGCGACCGAGGACCACCTGGCGAGTCTCGAGCGGGTCGGTCCCTGCCGCATTCACAGGCACAGCTTTGCGCCCGTGAGGCGGTAACATCCCGAGCATGTCCCCCGCGTTCGTCCACCTGCGGCTGCACACCGAGTATTCGCTCGTGGACGGCATCGTCCGCGTGCCGCGGCTCATGCAGGCAGTGGCCGGGGCCGGCATGCCGGCCGTGGCCCTGACCGACCACGGCAACCTCTTTGCGATGGTCAAGTTTCACCGCGAGGCGGAGAAGCAGGGCGTGAAGCCCCTGATAGGGGCGGACCTCTGGATCGAAGGCGGCAGCGAACGCGCGGAGCCGGTCCTCCTGACGTTGATCGCCAAGGACCTGCCGGGGTTTCGCAACCTCACCCGGCTGGTGTCGCGCTGCTACCTCGAGGGGCAGGCACACGGCCGCCCGCTGCTTGTGCGCGAATGGCTCGATCCCGCGACGACCAGCGGACTGATCGCACTGTCCGGCGCCGCCCAGGGCGACATTGGCCGGGCGCTGCTGGCCGGCCGGCTGGGCGAGGCACAGTCACTGCTCGAAGCCTGGCAGTCCCTGTTCGGTGACCGCTTCTACCTCGAGGTCCAGCGCGTCGGCCGCGCGGACGAGGAAGCGCACATCGCGGGAGTGCTCGCGCTGGTCGCCGGGCGCCCGTCGCCGCTGGTCGCGACCAACGACGTGCGCTTCCTCGAACGGGACGACTTCGAGGCCCACGAGGCACGCGTCTGCATTCGCGGCGGCCACCGGCTCGACGACCCGGGCCGCCCACGGCCCTACACGACCGAGCAATACCTCAAGACGCCGGAGGAAATGGCGGCGCTGTTTCACGACTTGCCGGAGGCCCTCGAGAACAGCGTGGAGATCGCGCGACGCTGTTCGGTGCCGCTCGCCCGGGGCGACGTCTTCCTGCCGTCCTTTGCGGTGCCGGACGGCTCTGATGCACCGGCCTACCTGCGCCGGCTCGCGGCCGAAGGGCTCGCGCGCCGCATCGGCAGCGCGTCCGCCGACAACGCCTACCAGGCACGGCTCGAGCGGGAACTCGGCGTCATCTGCGGCATGGGATTCGAGGGCTACTTCCTGGTGGTCGCGGACTTCATCCGCTGGGCGCGAGAGCGCGAGATCCCGGTGGGGCCGGGACGCGGGTCCGGCGCCGGCTCGCTGGTCGCCTGGGTGCTCGGCATCACCGACCTCGATCCCATCCGCCACGACCTCCTGTTCGAGCGCTTTCTGAACCCCGAGCGCGTGTCGCTGCCCGACTTCGACATCGACTTCTGCATGTCGCGCCGCGACCAGGTGATCGACTACGTGGCGGACCGCTACGGGCGGGACCGCGTCTCGCAGATCATCACCTTCGGCTCGCTCGCGGCGAAGGCGGTCGTGCGCGACGTCGGGCGCGTGCTCGGGCTGCCGTACGGCTTCGTGGACGGGATCGCGAAGCTGATTCCGTTCGAGCTCGGCATCACCCTCGAGGACGCGCTCGCCAAGGAGCCCGAGCTCGCGCGGCGCTACGGCGCCGAGGACGAGGTGCGCGACCTCGTCGACCTCGCGAAGCGGCTCGAGGGGCTGGCGCGCAACGCCGGCACGCACGCGGGCGGCGTCGTCGTCGCCCCGTCGCCGCTCACGGATTTCACCGCGCTCTACTGCGAAGCAGGCAGCCGGAACGTCGTGACGCAATTCGACATGAAGGACGTGGACGCGATCGGCCTCGTGAAATTCGACTTCCTCGGCCTGCGCACGCTCACGATCATCGACTGGACGCTGCGCCTCATCAACGCGAACCGCCTCGCCGCGGGCGAGCCGCCGCTCGACCTCGCGCGCCTCCCGCTCGATGATGCGGAGACATTCAGGCTGCTGAAGGCGGGCCGCACGACCGCCATCTTCCAGCTCGAGTCCCGCGGCATCACCGACCTCGTGCGCAAGCTGCAGCCCGACCGCTTCGACGACATCGTCGCGCTGGTCGCGCTGTTCCGGCCGGGGCCGCTGCAGTCCGGCATGGTCGACGACTTCATCGCCCGCAAGCACGGGCGTGCCGCCGGCACCATCGACTACCTGCACCCGAGCCTCGCCGAGATCCTGAAGCCGACCTACGGCGTCATCCTGTACCAGGAGCAGGTGATGCAGATCGCGCAGACGCTCTCCGGCTACACGCTCGGCGGCGCGGACCTTCTGCGGCGCGCGATGGGCAAGAAGAAGCCCGAGGAGATGGCGCTGCAGCGCTCGACGTTCGTCGACGGCGCGGTGGCGCGCGGCGTGCCGGCCGCGCGCGCGGGCTACATCTTCGACCTGATCGAGAAGTTCGCGGGCTACGGGTTCAACAAGTCGCACTCGGTCGCCTACGCGCTGCTCGCCTACCAGACGGCCTGGCTGAAGGCGCATTACCCGGAAGCGTTCATGGCGGCCGTGCTCTCCTGCGACATGGAGCACACGGACAAGGTGGTCTCGTTCATCGACGAGTGCTCGGGGCTCGGCATCGAGGTCCAGCCGCCCGACGTCAACGCCTCGAGCTACGCGTTCACCGTCGCCGGGCCGGGGACCATCCGCTACGGCCTCGGCGCGATCAAGGGCGTGGGCGAGGGCGCGGTCGAGGCGATCGTCGGCGAGCGCGAGCGGGGCGGCGAGTTCCGCGGCCTGGTTGACCTGTGCCGGCGCGTCGACCTCAGGCTCGCGGGCAAGCGCACGCTCGAGGCGATGCTGAAGGCCGGGTGCTTCGACCGCTTCGGCCACGCGCGCGCGGCGCTCGCGGCGGTGCTGCCGGCCGCGATCCAGCTCGGCGAGCAGCGCACGCGCGCTCACGCGGCCGGGCAGGACGACCTGTTCGGCGGGCTGGCCGGGCCTGCCGCCGCCGACGAGCGCGCGACGATCGAGATCCCCTCGCTGCCGGAGTGGGGCGAGCGGGAGCGCCTCGCCGGGGAGCGCGAAACGCTCGGCCTGTTCCTGACCGGCCACCCGATCGCGGAGCACGAGCAGGAGCTGCGGCAGGTTGCGCCGGCGCGCATCGCGGACCTCGGCGGGCCGCGGCCCTCCGGCGAGCCGCGTTTCGGCGGCGGCAAGACCGTGACCGTGGCGGGACTCGTGCTTGAGATGCGCCGGCGCGGCTCGCGCATGACTCTGGTGCTCGACGACCGCAGCGCGCGCATCGAGGTGAGCCTGTTCGACGACGTCTGGCAGCAGCACCGCGCGATCATCGTGCGCGACGCGATACTCGTGGTCGAGGGGCAGCTGCGCTACGACGAGTTCATCGAAGACTGGCGAATCAACGCGAAGAAGCTGACGGCGATCGACGAGCTGCGCGAGCGCGAAGCGCGCAGGCTCACCATCCGCCTGCCGGCGGGCGCCGCGGACGGCCGGCTGATCGGCCGCCTCGAGGACGTGCTGCGCACCGGGCGCGGCGGCCGCTGTGCGGTCTCCCTGCACTACATCGGCGGCGAGGCGCGCGGGACGCTGGCACTCGACGAGAGCTGGGCGGTGCGTCCGAGCCGGGCGCTGGTGGAGCAGCTGGCGGCGCTGGTCGGTCGTGACGGCCTGCGCTTCGGCTACGGGCCGCGCGCCGACATCGGAGGGGTCTGACCCCTTGGGTTTATCAAGGGGTCAGACCCCTTCTATACTCGCTTGATGCCCCTGCAATTCCTGGACTTCGAACAGCCGATCGCCGAGCTCGAGGCGAAGATCGAGGAGCTGCGCTTTCTCGCGGAGGGCTCGGACCTCAAGACCGACGAGGAGATCGACCGGCTCCGCGCCAAGGCGCGCACGCTGACGAACAGCATCTTTACGAGCCTGACGCCGTGGCAGATCACCCAGCTCGCGCGCCATCCGCAGCGGCCGTACACGCTCGACTACATCCCGCTCGTGTTCAGCGAGTTCCAGGAGCTGCACGGCGACCGCATGTACGCCGACGACCAGTCGATCGTCGGCGGCATTGCGCGGCTCGCAGGTCTGCCGGTCATGCTGATCGGGCAGCAGAAAGGGCGCGACACCAAGGAGCGCGTGCGCCGCAACTACGGGATGCCGAAGCCTGAAGGCTACCGCAAGGCGCGGCGCCTGATGCTGACCGCCGAGCGCTTCGGGCTGCCCCTCGTCACGCTCATCGACACGCCGGGCGCATACCCGGGCGTCGGCTCGGAAGAGCGCAACCAGAGCGAGGCGATCGCGCGCAACCTCTTCGACATGGCGCGCCTCGCGGTGCCGATCGTGAGCTGCGTGATCGGCGAGGGCGGCTCGGGCGGCGCACTCGCGATCGGCGTTTGCGACCGCCTGCTGATGCTGCAGTACAGCGTGTATTCGGTGATCTCGCCCGAGGGCTGCGCGTCCATCCTGTGGAAGAGCGCAGACCGGCGCGAGCTCGCGGCCGAAGCCATGGGCATCACGGCGGAACGGCTGTCGCAGCTCGACCTGATCGACGAGGTCCTGCCCGAGCCGCTCGGCGGCGCGCACCGCGAGCCGCAGCTCATGGCGGAACGCCTGCGGGACGCGCTCACGCGCCACGTCAGCGATCTCACCGCGCTTCCAGTCGAGACGCTCCTCGCCGAGCGCGCGAAGCGGCTGCGCGGTTTCGGGGTCTTCGGCGGAGCCTGAGGCCGTGACGCCGTTCGGGGCCGAACGCCTCGCAGAAGCGCTCGCAGCCATTGATCCCGCGTGGCCGGAAGGCGGCGTTTGCGTCGCGCTCTCAGGCGGGCTCGACTCCAGCGTCCTGCTGCACGCGATGGCGGACGTCGCCCGCGCGCACTCGACCCGGTTGCGGGCGCTGCACGTCGACCACGGGCTGCAGGCGGCATCCGCCGCATGGGCCCGATCCTGCCGTGACGCCTGCAAGGCCGCAGGTATCCCGCTGCAGGTGGTTTCGCTCGATCTCGATGTGCCGCGCGGCGCGAGCGTCGAGGCAGCCGCCCGTGAGGCGCGCTATTCGGCACTTGCGGCGGAGCTCACGGCGGGCGAGCGCCTGCTGACGGCCCACCATCGCGACGACCAGCTCGAGACGGTCCTGATCCAGCTGTTGCGCGGTGCGGGCGTTGCCGGCCTTGCCGCGATGCCGGCGCGCGCGCGCCTGGGACTCGGCTGGCAACTGCGGCCGCTGCTTGGCGTGGACCGCGCGGAGCTCCGCGCCTACGCGGACCGCCACGGCCTTGCGTGGCACGAGGATCCGATGAACGAGGCGCTGCGCTTCGACCGCGGGTACCTCCGTGCACGCGTGCTGCCTGCCATCCGCGAACGCTGGCCGGCGGCGGCGGCGACCGTCGCGCGAAGCGCCCTGCATCTCGGGGAAGCCTCGCGTCTCCTCGAAGGGCTCGCGGCCGCCGACGGGGCGGGGCTCGTCGACGACGGGCGCATCTCGCTCGCGGGCCTGGAACGGCTTCCGCGCGAGCGGCAGGTCAACGTGCTGCGCTGGTGGCTGCGCGCCGAGGGCCTGCGGCCGCCGGCGGCCGCGCAGCTCGGCGCGGGGCTGCCGGACTTCTTCTCGGCGCGGCCGGATGGCGCGCCATGCCTCGCCTGGCCCCAGGGGGAGATTCGCCGGTACCGCGGAAAGCTCTACGCGGGCCCGCCGCTGCCGGCCGGGCCGCGGGCCGTTGCTCGCGGCGAGTCGGCGACATTCGACCTGGGCCCCGGGCTCGGCTTCCTGCGGCTGGTCGAAGCGTCCGAGGGCGGCCTGCGCACGCCGCTGCCGGCTGCGCCCGAGCTTCGGTTTCGCGTGGGCGGCGAGTCCCTCAAGCCGCATCCGGGGCGGCCGCGCAAGCGGCTCAAGGACCTGTGCCAGGAAGCGGGCGTCGTCCCGTGGATGCGCGACCGCCTGCCGCTCTTATATGTCGGAGAGCGCCTCGCGGCCGTGGGCGACCTGTGGATCGACGAGGAATTCGAGGCGGCGCCCGGCCAGGCGGCCCTCAAGCCGGTCTGGTCCGGGCGGCCCAGGATCTACTGAAGGATCAGCGCCAGCACTCGGCAGTGTTGTCCGTGCCGCCGGAGTCCAGGGCCGTGCGGACGCCGAGGCCCGTCACGCGGAAGGTCTCGCATTCCGTGTCCTGCGCCTGGTTGCCGCCCGCGGCCGCGGTCGCCGACACGGTGAAACTGGTCACATCGGCAGCGTCGATCGCAAGGTCGTACCAGCCGTTTTCGCTGGTGTCTGCCGCCTGCAATTCGCCGGCCGCGCAATCGGGCGCGTCCGCGATAACGGTCGCGTACGTGTTGCACTGGAGATAGAACTTTTCCTGCTGCGAGGCGAGGGCGAGCAGCGCATCCTTTGCGTCCGAGCGCTGGCTGCGGATCACGTAGCTGCGATACGAAGGGATGGCGACGGCCGCCAGGATCCCGACGATCATGACGACTACGACCAGTTCGATCAGGGTCATGCCGCGCTGCTTATGATCGGTGCTCACATTTCGCTCCCTGCGGGATGCCCGGCCGCCACAGGGCGGCCGGGCTCACGCAATCAGTTGACGCCTGTCTGCCGCCAGAAGGTGCGGACCGGCGACAGGTCGTCGAGCGGGTCGCAGGCCTCCAGGCCCACGAGGCACTTGCCGTCGCCGCCGGCGTCGTCGTCGGCATCCAACACGCCGTCGCCATCGTCGTCGTCGTCTTCGGTGTCAGGGATGCCGTCACCGTCGTCGTCCGTGTCTTCGATGTCAGGGATGCCGTCACCGTCCGTGTCGCCTTCGATGAACACGTAGACCACTTCCGGGGCAATGCCGCCCTGCGCGAGCTCGGTGTCGCGATCGTCGGCCGAGTCCGGCGGATCCTCCGGATTCTCACGGTCATATACGGGGGCTCCCGTGAAGGCGCTGACCGAGTACAACCGGTTCGTGCCGACGCCCGGCGCACAGGACGTGCTCTGGCCCGTCGATGCATTGTTCGGCTCGTAAGTCGTGAACTGAAGCTTGCTCGCCACAGTGCGCGCCTCGGACAGCGACTTCTCGCCCGTGAAGCCGGCGGCCGGGCGACGCAAATCCAGGCGCCACCCGCTCGAGCCCGCCGGTATCGTCGGCGTGATGTCGTCCGTGATGTCGATCAGGTTGACGTCCGCCTCGGTGATCACCGTCGCCGAGTCGTACTGCGCCTGCGTCAGGCGGGCGAACGGCTGGTGATCGCGCAGGCTGTACAAGCGGTCCTGCGTATCGACATTGAGCGGATGGCCGCGGTATCCCGAGCCGATGGCGAGGTTGATCCAGGTCAACCCGCCCGCGCTCAGGAACGCCGCGTCAGGCGCGCTGTAGAAGCGCCGCGTCGTCGCGTTCGGGTGCGTGCCGAGATGCGCATTGCCGAGCGAGGCGAAAACGCCGCCGGTCACGAGGTTCGCGCGCGCCTGGCCGTTATGGATGTCGAAGCGCCACACGCGCCCACCCATGTCTGCCGCGTACATGCGGTCCGCGAAGCCGTCACCCGTGAGGTCGAAGACCCTGACGTCGGCCGGGATGCCGTGCGTCATCGACGCCTGGCGCAGGTCGGCGCCCGTATCCGTAGCCGGGCCGGCATACCAGAGGACGTCGCCGCTCTCGGCATCCACCATGAAGATCTGGTTGCCGTTCGTGTCGGTCGTGTAGGCGCCGTTGTCCTGGACCGTGTCGTAACCGCCGCCGAACACCAGCACCTGCTGCCGCGTATTCTGCGTCCCGCCGCTGACATTCACCCGGCCGACGGTCGGCATCGACCAGCTCTGGCCGGCGTTCGCGAGGCGCTTGCTCCCGGCTTCGTTCGGGCCGATCTTGAACAGCAGCGTCGGCGAATTGCGGTTGGTGACGTCGAGGGCGTAGTACTCGCTGCCGCCGCGGCGCATTCCGAAGTAGATGCGGACGGTCTCGCCGAGCCCGGGCTCGATCACGCCGTTGCTGTTTACTTCGTTCCTGATGACGCGGACGTTGCCGTCGAGACCGAACACGCGATCCGTGACGGCCTCGTCATCGTACGAGGTTCCGCGCCCGCTGCAGCATCTGTTGCGGTATGAAGGCCCACAATTCGCTGCCGTCGACGGTGCTGACCGCATGGAGATAGCCGTCGTTGGTCACGGCGAACACGACGCCGTCGAGCGGGTCGGGGGCGGCGACGGAGCCGCCGTATATGACCGTTGCCGGACGGCCGTGCATCGGATCGCCCATGGCGAGGCGCGCGTCCGTGCTTGAGCCGTCGCCGTTCGAGTCGTCGATGTCCATGCCGCGCAACCAGTTGATCAGCGCGACGCGGCCGGGCGCTTCGGCCGCGCCGAGACCGAGCATCGCAGTCGTGATCGACGCGTTCGTGCTGACGACCGAGTTGGAGACCGCCGTCAGCGCGGACCCGGGATTGACGTCGGTGAGGACGTTCCGCGAAACGGGGTCCGGCTGCTCGTTCGCGGCGCCGCCCAGGCTCACGCTGTCGCCGTCCACCCCGGCACTCCAGAAGCTCTGCGACGTCGTGCGGAAGAACCCGGTCGTGACTTCGACGGCGGGGGCGTTGTTGGCATCCACGATGACGCCGCTGGAATCGAGGCGGTACTTCTTGAGGTTGCCGGCCCAGGAGTACGTCTCGCTCGGCCGGAACACGGTGACGAAGAGGTCGTCCAGGTTCTGCGTGCGGTTGAATGCGTTGACCGACACCGCAGGCGCCGTGAAAGACGTGTTGAAGTCGAGGATCGTGCGAACGATGTTCGTCAGCACTGTCGTGAGGGTCGCCGTGTCGCTGGCCTCGTAGAAGACGCCGCCGGCCCCTGCTGCGGTGTTCTGCAACGCCGCCGAGCCGGAGACCTCGGGACCGAAGCCGATGGTGTAGGTCGTGACGTTCTGCATGCCGGCCAGCGTCGATCGGACGTCGTTCTCGTACATGTACTGCGCGATCTCCTCGAGGCAGCGGCCATCGCCGGTGCCCGCGCAGTTGCCGCCGATGAGTGCCTGGATCTCGGTGTTCGCGCTGTTGTCGGCGGTCGGGATACCGTCCGTCAGAAGCACGATGAAGTTTTTCTGGCAGGAGATCGTCAGCGGGCTCTGATAGGTGTTCTGGTTCGGGCTCGGCTGGCGCGAACTCAGGACGCTCGGCCAGGCCGTGGTGGGCGATTTCCTGGAATTGATGCCGTAGTCGACCCGGCTGCCGCTCAGGTACAGGTAGGCCTCGTACATCGACTCGGAAAGCGGCGTGCAGCCGTCGGCGTTCAGCCCGGCGATGTCCGCGAGCAGCAACGGCGCCTGCGTCTCGACCGCACCCATTTCGCGCAGCACCATGCCGCCTTCAGATGTGCCCGTGTTGCTGCAGCCGTTGTTGGTGTTGTTGCTGAACTGCATCAGGCCGACATTGACGTTGGCCGAAGTCGCGAGCTGGTTGATGGTGCTCGTCGCGACGTCCTTCACGATTTCGAGGCGCGTCTGCGTGATCGTGCTGGCGTTGCGCAACCAGTTGATGTAATTGCCGGAATAAAACACGTAGCTGCGGTCGGCACCGTTCAGGTTCCAGCCGATCTGCCGGCTCGAAGTCGCGGTCCACGGGCCGTTGGCCGCGTCCGCGGCCCACAGCCTGGTGGCATTGACGCCGTCACCGTGCAGGCCGGCGTCCGCACGGCATTCGACCCAGACGCTGTTGCCGGTGTTGCCCTGGATGTTGCGCCAGCGCGGACCAGAGCCGCGCCACTGCGCGGCCCGGTCGGCAATGTAGAACCCCGTCGTCGCGAACGCCTGGAGCGCGGCGTCGCACTTGAATGCAACCAGGGGCACCGAATTGGCGCTGGTACAGGCCGGCGGATTGCTGGAGTTGTTGCCTTGCTGCAGGTAGACGCGGTTTGCAGTGCAAGTGCCGGGGTAGACGGTCGCCGGATTGAAGGGCACCTGCGTAACGACGTCGGTCGACATGCTGCCCGAGGTGTCGATGACGAACAGGATGTTCGGCCGTTCGCTCGACACGGCATTGCCGACACCGACGAAGATTTCGGTTTCATCGGCGATCGCAGCGCAATTGAGCGCTGTCAGCGCTGCCGCGCCGGCGAAGTGAAAGAGACGTGTGATTGTCTGATTCATGTCAGTGCACTCACTTGTCGTTGCCGGCCGCAGCCAGGCGCAGACGGGTCAGATTCCGGGTCTTGGGCTCGTAGAACAGGTCGAGGCGCAAGTCGCCCTTCGCTGCAGCGTCGCGCAGCTTCGCGTAGGTGACCACGTCCTTGCCGATGAAATAGCGCGTGCGCGCATTGAAGCTCAGGCGAAGCGAAGGACAGCCGCTGCAGGAGCTGGCGGAAAGGCTGCCGCCCGCGGTTCCCGGAAGCCTGACGAGGGTGGTGCCCGACTCCAGGCATTCCTCGATCGTCTTGAGCGGGAGCGCAGCGCCGGCGGATGCCGTGACCAGGACGGCCGCCGCGGCAGCGAGCCAGGAGGCGCGAAGCCATGCGCGGCGGCAAGGCGTGATCTGGGTCGTGTTTGATTGGCTCATCCGAATGACTCCTATCCGCAATCTTCGGATCCCGGCGGTCCGATGATGTAAAAGCCCTGTACGTGCTGAGCGACCGCGTTATCGGGACCGGTTCCCGATGCGTCGACCTGAAAGTGGTAGGCCAGAAAACCGGAGCTGCCGAGGCTCCAACCTTCGGCACCCACGGGCGGCAATGTCGTGCACGTGTGGGCCAGCGTGTACGAGTACTGGTCGTCGACCGAGTTGGGATTGGCAGTCGGGGCCTGGACTTCCGGGATGCTGGTGCTCATCAACGGATTGGCGAGCGCATTCTCGATCGCGACCTCCGCCGCCTGGAACGCGCGCTCCTGGCTCTGTGTGTTGCGAACCATGCGCAATTCCATGGTCGAGGTGAATACGCCCGACACGGCGAGAATCGTCAGTACCATGAGCAGCACGAGCCCGACGACGAGCGCCGCTCCCTGCTGTCGGTTGCGCGGCATGCCGTTCATCGCCTCGTGTTCCTGAGTGCGATCGTCTTGCTGACGAGAACCCGCCGAAACGCGTCCGCGGGGTTGTAGCCGACACGGCTTCCATACGAATAGCTCGTGGCATCGACGAAGCCGGTTTCCTGCTGTTCGGCGCGCACGAGCAGCCAGACGCGAACCGCGACGATCTGGTCGCCGGCGGGAATTACGGTGTCCGGCTGCACGAAATAGTCTGCATTCTGGTCCTCATTGAAGTCCGCGCCGAACTCCACCTGGAGATCCTCGACGCCCGGAACGATCTGCAGGTCGCCCATGACCGTGGCGCCACCCGCCACCTCGAGCTGCTTGCGCCTGAGCGACGGCGTGCCAGGGCGCTCGTCGGAGTCCTGGTCAACGTAATAGCCGTTCGCGACCAGCGCGCGGGATTCCGAAGTCGGCGGCGTGTAGGCGGCCGGCGCGACGCCACTCGCAAATAGCGTTCCCCTCACGCGGCTCGACTGCAGCTTGATTTGTCCGGCGCTGGCGGCGAGGGCGGCCGGTGCAATGACCTGCGTCGACGCACGGCGAATCGTCAACTGATCAGAACCGGGGACTGCGGTGCCAAATTCGGCGCACGCGTACCCATACGCGTCATTGTTGGCCTCCACATAGGAAGGCAGCTTCACCGCCCACATGGCGCCGCATTGGTTGATGGCGCCGGCATACGGAGCGAGTTCAGCCGGCAGCGTGTAGGGCAGGATCGCCGGCAGGTTCGCAGGATCGAGCTGCGGGCCGTTGTCGATGGCGCTGGAGCTGCTCATGAGGCCCCAGTAGTTGGCCATGCGCAGGTCCGCTTCGATCGTGCTCACGGCATAGCGCGCGGTCTCCTGCAGACGCGCCGTGGCGTCGTTCGTGCGGTACAGGTCGCGGGTCTTGCCGAAGACCGCGACCGCTCCAGCCAGCAGGAAGACGCCGATGCCCATCGACACCATCAGCTCGACGAGGCTGAGTCCTTGCTGCAACCGGCCTTCCGTGCGAAGCGTCTTCATGTCTGGAATCCCAGCTGGAAGGTGACGGGAGCCACTTCGCCGGCTTCCACCCATCGCACCGTGATCACGTAGTTGGTGGGCTCGCCGGCGTCCAGGGGGGGCGTCACGACTACCTGACCCTCGCCGTTCGGAAGGAGCTGGGCGAGCCTTGCCTTCCAGCGCGACAGGTCGGTCGCCGCCAGGTCTGCATCCGTGCAACCGCCCGTCGTGTCGCAGGCGGGGACGTCCACCTCGACATCGGCAAACAGCGTCCCGTACGCGGCGGCGGCCGTGCGGTTCATGCGGATGCGGTCGGCGAGGTCCGCGGCAAAATTGACGGCCTGCGTGCGATAGGTCGCCGTGCGCCCCGACTGCAGGCTCTTGAGCAGCAGCGCGGCGATGCCGAGCAGCCCGATCGAGAGCACCACGAGCGCCACCAATGCCTCGACCATGGTGAATCCCGCCTGGCCGGGGCGGCGCAATATCGGAAACCGGTTCACGTGATCGCGCATGACTCAGCTCGCCTCGCAGCCGCCGACGTCGAAACCGATCGCGTCGAGCAGGGTCTGGATCTCGTCGAGGTTGCGCGTCACGCCGGCCCGGCCCGTGACCGAAACCAGGATGCCGCGGGCCGCCGACAATTCTCCACCGGACGGCGTATTGCCGCGCTCGTCGCAAAGCACCAGCTGTGCGGCATTGGGGTTCAGGGCCAGGCCATTCAGCAGGTAGGTGACCGCGAACGGATCGACCGACGATTGCGCGGTGATCAGCGCATTGATCGGCTCGTGCTGCATCAGCAGCTGTTCGCCGGCATCGACCTGGCCGCTCTGGTTGGTGTCGACGAACGCAACCCATCCCGTCAGCAGGTCCGTTGGGGCGCAGGTGGGATTGGCGGCCAGCGAATTGGCACTCGTGCAGAGCGTCACCGGAGTCCGCCGTTTGATGGCCTCGGAGCGCGCGAAATGAAAGCCGGCCATGACGTCGTTGGCCGCGGCCGTGATGCGCGAGTTGCGCATGAAGTTGCCCATGGCGGGGATCGCGATGGCGGCAAGCACGCCGGCGATGGCGAGGACCACCATCAGCTCGAGCAGCGTGAAGCCTTTGGAGGCTCTTTTCATGGCCTGCACTATAGGCAGGGCGGAATTCAGCCCGGCGGCCCTTCCGACGGGCGCATTCGGCGCGGCGACGAACGGCAAAACCGCGGGTCTCGCGGCGCCGTTATGTCGGCTGCCGCGTGACGCAGCTCACGTTTCCTCTGGCACCCCCCGGCCCGGTCCACTACACTGAACTCCCGTCGTCACGGGCGGACGGCGGGGACTCCCATGACTCGATTCGTGTTCGTCACCGGTGGCGTCGTTTCCTCGTTGGGGAAGGGCCTCGCGTCGGCGAGCCTCGGCGCGATCCTCGAGGGCCGCGGGCTCAAGGTCCGCATGGTCAAGCTCGACCCGTACATCAACGTGGACCCGGGCACCATGAGCCCGTTCCAGCACGGCGAAGTGTTCGTGACCGAGGACGGCACCGAGACCGACCTCGACCTCGGGCACTACGAGCGCTTCGTGCGCACCACGACGGGACGCAACAGCAACTTCACGACCGGGCGCATCTACGAGCGCGTGATCGCCCGCGAGCGCCGCGGCGACTACCTGGGCGCGACCGTCCAGGTCATTCCGCACATCACCGACGAGATCATCCGCAGCATCCGCCTCGGCGCCGGGGATGCCGACGTCTGCATGGTCGAGATCGGCGGCACCGTCGGCGACATCGAGTCACTGCCCTTCCTCGAGGCGATCCGGCAGTTGGGCTTCGAGCAGGGCCGCGGCAACTGCGTCTACATGCACCTGACGCTGGTCCCGGTCGTCGGCGGCTCGGGCGAGATCAAGACCAAGCCCACCCAGCACTCGGTCAAGGAGCTGCGGGGTATCGGCATCCAGCCGGACGTGCTCCTGTGCCGCTGCAAGGACCCCCTGCCCGAGGAGCAGCGCCGCAAGATCGCGCTCTTCACCAACGTCGAAGAGCGCGCCGTGATTTCCGCGGTGGACGCCGACGACATCTACCGCATCCCGATCCTCCTGCACGAGCAGCACCTCGACGCCATCGTGTGCGACAAGCTCGGCATCGAGGCGGGGCCTGCGGACCTGCGCGAGTGGCAGCAGGTGGTCGCGGCGCGCCACCAGCAAGAGGCCACCGTCAACGTCGCGATGGTCGGCAAGTACGTGCAGATCCGGGACTCCTATATTTCCCTGAACGAGGCCCTGCGACACGCAGGGCTCAAGTCGCGGACCCGCGTGCAGGTGCACTACGTCGAGTCCACGGACCTCGAGGCCGCCGGCACGGCGAGCCTCGCCGGCATCGACGCAATCCTCGTGCCGGGCGGATTCGGCGAGCGCGGCATCGAAGGCAAGATCGCGGCCGTGCGCCACGCCCGTGAGCAGGGCGTGCCCTACCTCGGCATCTGCCTCGGCATGCAGGTCGCCGTGATCGAGTACGCGCGGGGCGTCCTCGGGCTTCCGGGCGCCAACTCCACCGAGTTCGAGCGCGATGCGAAAGACCCGGTCATCGCGCTCATCACCGAGTGGCGCGACCGCAGCGGCGAGACCCTGACTCGCGACGACCGCTCCGAGCTCGGCGGTACGATGCGCCTCGGCGCGCAGGAGTCCCGGATTCTTTCCGGCACGCTTGCCCGCAAGGTCTACGGCCGCGACGCGATCCACGAGCGCCACCGGCATCGCTACGAGTTCAACAACAACTACATCGAGGCGATGCAGAAGGCCGGGTTCTCGATCTCGGCGTTCTCGGAGGACGGCCTGGTCGAGATCGTCGAGTTGGCGGGACATCCGTGGTTCATCGGCGTGCAGTTCCACCCGGAGTTCACGTCGAATCCACGCGACGGGCATCCGCTGTTCACGAGCTTCGTGCGCGCGGCGCGCGAACACGCGGCGGGCAAGCTCCCGCGAGCGGCGAGCGCGTGAAGCTCGCCGGCAGCGAGATCGGCCCGGACCGGCCGCTGTTCCTGATCGCGGGGCCCTGCGTGGTGGAGAGCCCGCAACTCACCCAGGACATCGCGGGCGAGCTCAAGGAAATCACCAGCGCCCTCGGCATCCCGTTCGTGTTCAAGGCCTCCTACGACAAGGCGAACCGGTCCTCGCGCAGCTCGTTCCGCGGGCCGGGCATCGAGCAAGGCCTCAAGGTGCTCGCCGACGTGCGCCGGCAGCACGGCGTCCCGGTGCTGACCGACGTGCACGAGGACACGCCGCTTGCTGAGGTCGCGTCCGTCGTCGACGTCATGCAGACGCCGGCCTTCCTCGTGCGGCAGACCAACTTCATCGTCAACGTCTGCTCGCAGGGCCTCCCAGTCAATATCAAGAAAGGCCAGTTCCTGAGCCCCTGGGAGATGTCGAACGTCGTCGAGAAGGCGCGCTCGACCGGCAATGCCGACATCATGGTCTGCGAGCGCGGCTTCAGCTTCGGCTACAACAACCTCGTCTCCGACATGCGCGCCCTGGCCGTGATGCGGGAGTTCGGCGCGCCGGTCGTCTTCGACGCCACGCATTCGGTGCAGCTCCCCGGAGGCAAGGGCACGGCTTCCGGAGGCCAGCGCGAGTTCGTGCCGGTGCTGGCGCGCGCGGCGGTCGCCGCCGGGGTCGCGGGTATCTTCATGGAAACGCACCCGGACCCGGACAAGGCGCTTTCGGACGGGCCGAATGCCTGGCCGCTGCCACGCATGCGAGAGCTCCTGTCGCTCCTCGTCGAGCTCGATCGCGCCGTCAAGGCGCGCCCGTTCGCGGAGTCCTCACTCTAATGAGAATCGTCGACATCCGCGGCCGCGAGATCATTGATTCCCGCGGCAACCCGACCGTGGAAGCGGACGTCGAGCTCGAGGACGGCTCGGTCGGCCGGGCCGCGGTGCCGTCCGGCGCATCGACGGGAACTCGCGAGGCGGTGGAGCTGCGTGACGGCGACGCTGCGCGCTACCTCGGCAAGGGCGTGCTGCACGCGGTGCAGCACGTCAACGGCGTGCTGCGCGACTCGCTGGTCGGCCGTGACCCCGCCGACCAGGCCGGGATCGACCGCCGCATGCGCGAAGCCGACGGCACCGAGAACAAGTCACGCCTCGGCGCGAACGCGATCCTCGCGGTGTCGCTCGCGAACGCGCGGGCCGCCGCCGAATCGCAGGAATTGCCGCTGTACCGCTACCTGGGCGGAGACGACGCCGTCGTGCTGCCAGTGCCGATGATGAACATCATCAACGGTGGCGCGCACGCCGACAACAGCCTCGACATCCAGGAGTTCATGATCGTGCCGGCGGGCCTGCCCAGCTTCCGCGAGGCGCTGCGCTGCGGCGCCGAGATCTTCCATCGCCTCAAGAAGATCCTGCTCGAGCGCCACCTCGCGACTGCCGTCGGGGACGAGGGAGGCTTCGCACCGAACCTGCCCTCGAACGAGGCGGCGCTCGGCGTGATCCTCGAGGCCGTCGAGCAGGCGGGTTACCACCCGGGCCACGACGTCTGGCTGGGCCTCGACGTTGCGAGCACGGAGTTCTACGAGCACGGCCAGTACCACCTCGAATCGGAAGGGCGCAAGTTCAGCGCGGCCCAGTTCGCCGAATACGTGGCGTCGCTTGCCGAGCGTTACCCGATCCTGACCATCGAGGACGGCATGGCGGAGGCGGACTGGGAAGGCTGGTCGATCCTCACCCGTCGCCTCGGCCAGAAGCTGCAGCTGGTCGGCGACGACCTGTTCGTCACCAACACCGAGATCCTCGCCCGCGGCATCGCCGAGAACGTGGCGAACGCAATCCTGATCAAGCCGAACCAGATCGGGACGCTGACCGAAACGCTGGCGGCGATCGAAATGGCGACTCGCGCCGGCTATGCGGCGGTCGTGTCGCACCGTTCCGGCGAGACCGAGGACTCGACGATCGCGGACATTGCGGTGGGCACGGCGGCGACCCAGATCAAGACCGGCTCGCTGTCGCGTTCGGACCGCATGGCGAAGTACAACCAGCTTCTCCGGATCGAAGAGCAGCTCGGTGCGCGGGCGCGATACGCGGGCCGCGACGCATTTCCGGTGAAGCGCCGCCAGGCGTAGGCAATCGCATGCGCGCGGAACATGGTACGCTCCCGGCCCCATGAAGCTCGTCGTCGCTACGCTCCTCGCCGCGCTCTTCCTGCTGCAGTATCGGCTCTGGGTGTCCGACGAGGGCATGCGCGAGGTCTGGCACCTGCGCCAGGCGGTGGAGAACCAGGTGGCCGAGAACGCAGTCCTCGCGGAGCGCAACGCGCAGATGAAGGCCGAAGTCGCGGACCTGAAGCAGGGGCTCACGGCCGTCGAGGAGCGCGCCCGCAACGACCTCGGCATGATCGCGGCCAACGAGACCTTCTATCAGGTGGTGGACGCGACCCACCTCGCCCCGGAAGGCGAACCCGCCGCGCCGGCCTCGATGCAGGCCCAGAACACGCCCT
Organism: uncultured Gammaproteobacteria bacterium; assembly: GCA_963728615.1. Classification (GTDB taxonomy): domain Bacteria; phylum Pseudomonadota; class Gammaproteobacteria; order Steroidobacterales; family Steroidobacteraceae; genus SCUD01. The sequence goes on along the minus strand of CAVSKQ010000002.1, from coordinate 99,925 downwards.
GACAGACGACACCAGCTGGTGGCCGAGCGCATCTGGTTCGTCATCGCCGCCGCGGGCAGCGCCACGCGCTTCGGCGGCCCGGTTCCAAAGCCCTACCTTCGCATCGCCGGCAGGACGCTGCTCGAGCACAGCCTGCGCGCGCTCGGCTCGGTGCGAGGCATCTCCGGTGGGGTGGTCGTGCTCGCAAATGGGGACCGGCGCTACGAACGACTCCCGCTCGCGGTGCGCCGGCGCGTGGTGGCCGTTGCCGGAGGCCCGACACGTGCGATGTCGGTCGTGAACGGGCTGCAGGCGCTCATCACCGCCGAGGCTCGCGACTGGGTGCTGGTCCACGACGCGGCGCGGCCCTGCGTCAGGCGGCGCGACGTCGAGGCGCTCGTCGCCGCCTGCCGCCGCGACCCGGTCGGCGGACTTCTCGCCGTGCCAGTCGCCGACACGGTCAAGCAGTCCGATGGCGACGGACGGAGCAGTCGGACCTTGCCGCGCAAGCGGCTCTGGCGTGCACAGACGCCGCAGATGTTCCGTCTCGGCGCGCTGCAGGATGCCTTGGCGAAGGCGCTCGCCGAGGGACTCGATCCGGGCGACGAAGCGTCGGCCATCGAGAGGCAAGGCTTCTCGCCGCGCCTCGTGGAAGGATCGCCGCTCAACGTCAAGGTGACGCGACCCGCCGACCTCGCGTTTGCCGAGGCCGCGCTGCGCGCCGGCCGGAGGCGCGCGTGAGGATCGGGCATGGCTATGACGTGCACCGGTTCGGTCCCGGCAACGCGGTGCGCCTCGGCGGCGTCACGATTCCGCACTCACGGGGCGTCGTCGCCCATTCCGATGGTGACGTGCTCCTGCACGCGCTGATGGACGCGCTGCTGGGCGCCGCGGCGCTCGGCGACATCGGCTTGCTGTTCTCGCCGGCGGACGCGCGCCATGCCGGCGCCGACAGCCGCGCTCTCCTGCGCGAAGTCGTGGGACGCGTCGCGGCGGCGGGCTTCACGGTCGAGAACTGCGACCTCACGCTGGTCGCAGAGGCGCCGCGCATCGGGGCGCACCGCGAGGCGATCCTCGCGACTGTCGCGGCCGACCTCGGCATCGCACGCGACCGCGTCAACCTCAAGGCGACGACCGCGGAAGGGCTCGGCGCGCTCGGCCGCGGCGAGGGCCTCGCGGCACACGCCGTCGTATTGCTGCGCGAAACGCATGGCGCCTGAGGCGAATGCGCCGGATCCCTGGCGGAGCATCGCCCTGGGTCCGCCGCTCGCCTGGGGAGAGACGCCGGTGTCGGGTGCGCTGCGCGTCGAGCTGGCGGACTTCGACGTCGAGGAACGCCTCGGCTTCGCGCCGGACGGCGGCGAGGCGCACCGGCTGCTGCTCGTCGAGAAAGCCGGGGCCAACACGCTCTTCGTCGCGCGCGCCCTCGCGGTACGCGCCGGGAAGGCCGCGGCGGACATCGGATTCGCCGGGCTGAAAGACCGTCGCGCAGTCGCGCGCCAGTGGTTCTCGGTGCCGGCCAGCCGCGACACGGCCTCGTTCGTAGGCTATTCCGGAGAGGGCTTCCGGGTGCTCGCGGAACATCCGCACTCACGCAAGCTCAGGCGCGGTGCCCTGGCTGGCAACCGCTTTCATATCCGCGTCCGCGGCCTGCAGGGCGACGCGCGGGCGGTCGAGGCGCGCATCGAGCACCTCGTCGCCGCCGGCGTCCCCAACTACTACGGGCTGCAGCGCTTCGGCCGGGACGGCGCGAACCTCGGGCGCGTGCGCCAGTGGCTCGCGAGCGGCCGGCTGCCGCGGGGCCGCGAGCCTCGCGGCTTCCTGCTTTCGTCGGCACGGTCGCTCGCATTCAACGCCGTGCTCGCGGCGCGCGTCGGCGCGGGCAGCTGGAACAGGCTGTTGCCGGGCGAAGTCGTGAACCTGTCGGGCAGCCGCTCGGTATTCAGCGCGGAACACCCGGACGAAGGCCTGCAGCGCCGGCTCGGCGAGGGCGACGTCTCGCCGACGGGGCCGCTGTGCGGCGCAGGCGGCGTGCTTCCGGGCGGCGAGGCCGCGCTCGTCGAGGCGGCCGCCCTTGCGGCCGTCGCGCCGGTTCCCGCGTTGCTCGCCGCCGTCGGCATGCGCGGTGAACGGCGTGCGCTGGTGCTGAGGCCGGGCACGTTGCGTCACCGGCTCGAGGGTGACGTGCTGGACCTCGAGTTCGAGCTGCCGCGCGGTGCGTTTGCGACGACGGTCCTGCGCGAGCTCGTCGACGTGCGCGTGCCCGAGCCCTCCGACGACTAGCGTCGTGATTCAGCGCGACAGCAGCACGTAGAGCGCGCCGGTTCCGCCGTCGTTGCGCCGCGCGGAACAAAACGCCGCGACCGCTGCGTGCCGGCGCAGCCAGCGATTAACCGCCGACTTGAGCACCGGGCCGCGATGGCCGGAACCGCGCCCCTTGCCGTGGATGACGCGGACGCATCGCTGCCCGTGCAGCATCGCCTCGGCAAGGAAGGCGCCGAGCGCGGAGCGAGCCTCGTCCTGGGTCATGCCGTGCAGGTCGATCTCGGCGCGGATCGCGTATTCGCCGCGACGCAACCGCCGCAGCACGGACTCGGAGACCCCCTCGCGGCGGTAGCCGAGCTCGTCGCCCGATTCCACGTCGAGATCATGGGCATCGAAGGCGAGCGAATCGGCGAGCACCCGGGCCTCGTCGGCGCGGCGCGACGCGGCGCGCGGGCGGCGACGCTCGCGCCCGGCGGGCTGCTTCGGCTGCTTCAGCTGCTTGAGCGGCCTCACGTCTCGCACGGCGGCACGGAACAGCGCGCGATCCTCGTCCTTGATGGCGGCAATCTCCGTCCATGCGCCGCGACGGCGCGCTTACAGTATAGTGCGGCCCGGTCGCGTCACACGCGGCCGGATGGGAATACCGGACCGTGAAGATCCTGCTCGCCAACGACGACGGCTATCGCGCCGAAGGGCTCCGCTTTCTGCGGGAGGGGCTCGAGGGCGTCGCGCCGCTCACCGTGGTCGCGCCCGACCGCAACTTCAGCGGCGCGAGCCACTCGCTGACGCTCGAGGTGCCGCTGCGCGTGCAGCGCGTGGACGCGGACACCTGGTACGTGATCAACGGCACGCCGACCGACTGCGTGCACCTTGCGATCACGGGCCTGTTCGATTTCGAATTCGACATGGTGGTCTCGGGCGTGAACGACGGCGCAAACCTCGGCGACGACGTCCTCTACTCGGGCACGGTCGCCGCCGCCATCGAGGGCCGCTTCCTCGGGCTGCCGACGGTGGCGGTTTCGCTGGTGTCCGGCGGCGGCACCGGCCCGCATTTCTCGACTGCCGCGCGCGTCGCGCGCGAGCTGGTGCTGCGCCTGCTCGCAAAGCCGTTGCACCGGTCGATGATCTTGAACGTGAACGTGCCGGACCTGCCGTACGAGGCGCTGCAGGGGCTCGAGGTCACCCGCCTCGGGAACCGTCACCGCGCCAAGCCCGCGGTGCGCGGATCCGACCCGCGCGGGCGCGAGATCTTCTGGATCGGGGCGGCAGGCGCAGGCCAGGACGCGGGACCGGGTACCGACTTCCACGCCGTCGCCAACGGGTTCGTGTCCATCACTCCGCTGCAAGTCGACCTCACGCGCCATGCCGCGCTCGAGAGTGTGCGCGACTGGCTGCGGGAGTCCGGCCCGTGAGCACCGAGCGAGGCATCGGGATGACGAGCGCGCGCACCCGCGAGCGCCTGATCCAGCGATTGACGGAACAGGGCATCCGCGACGCGCGCGTGCTCGACCGCATCCGCAACGTGCCGCGCCACCTGTTCGTGGACGAGGCGCTCTCGAGCCGCGCCTACGAGGACACGGCGCTGCCGATCGGCCACGGCCAGACGATCTCGCAACCCTACGTGGTCGCGCGCATGACCGAGGCCATTACGATCGGCGGCACGCCGGACAAGGTGCTCGAGATCGGCACCGGTTGCGGCTACCAGACGGCGGTGCTCTCGCCCCTGGTCGGGCGCATCTACAGCATCGAGCGCATCGAGCCCCTGCTGGAGCGCGCGAAGGAACGGCTGCGCGAGCTCGGCATCCGCAACGTGCGCTTCAAGCACGGCGACGGCGCAGAGGGCTGGGATTCGCAGTCGCCTTTCGACGGCATCCTGATGGCGGCCGCGCCGCACGCGCTGCCGCAGAAGCTGCTCGAGCAGCTCGCGGAGGGCGGGCGCCTCGTGGCGCCGGTGGGTCCCGAGGGCCGCCAGGAACTCCTGCGCTTCACGCGTCACAAGGACCAGTACCATCGGGAACGCCTCGGCTTCGTCAGCTTCGTGCCACTGCTCGGCGGTGTGACCTGAGGCGATGGGCCGCATGCGCCGTCCTGATCGCGATCGCCGGCTGTTCCGGCCCCGACCGCAGGCCCGACGTACCTGACCGGCACGTCGTCCGCGCCGGCGAGACGCTGTATTCGATCGCCGGGCGCTACGGTCTCGACTGGCGCGAGCTCGCGCGCGTGAACGGCATTGGCGGCGACAACCTGATCCGGCCGGGGGATCGCCTGAAGCTTCCGCGTCCGGGGAGCGGTGCAGCGCCGGCGGCAGCCGCAGCCGGGAAACGCGCCTCGCCGAGCGAGCCCGCGCACCGTCCGCCGACCTGGCGCTGGCCGGTCGACGTCGGCACGGTGGTCGGCGTCGTGCGTCAGCCCTCGGGCGGCGTCGGTCTTCGCATCGACGGCGGGCTCAACCAGCCGGTGCTCGCCGCGGCGGATGGCAAGGTCGTCTACACGGGCACGGGCCTGCTCGGCTACGGCCAAGTCGTGATCATTAACCACGTGCGGGGCTGGCTCACCGCGTACGGCCACAATGCCTTCGTGCAGGTGAAGGAAGGCGAAGACGTGCGCGCCGGCCAGCGCATCGCCGCGATGGGACTCGGGCCCGGGCAACGGCCGATGCTCTATTTCGAGATCCGGCTCGAAGGCGACCCGCTCGACCCGCTGACACAGCTCCCGCCTCGCTGAAGGGGACGCGCACCTTCACGAATATGAAGGTGCGCGTCCCCTTCAAAGGATCAATGCCACGGCGACATTGCGGAATTCGCCCAGCAGGACGTTGTACGTGCGGCAGGCGGCGCGATTATCCATGACCTCGAGCCCGATGCCGCGTGCGGCGAAGTCGGCGTAAAGCGCGGGGGAGGGCAGCCGCTGACGCTCACCCGTGCCGAGCAGCACTACTTCGGGATGAAGCTCGAGCAGCGCCGCGAAATCCGCGATCGCGAGCGAATCCAACCCGGGCGGCCGCCAGTCGTCGATCACGGCTTCCCGCGTGACGATCACGCTGCCCGCGATGGACCGTCCGGGCAGGCGCACCTCGCGGTCCGTGCAGGACAGGATCGCGTTCGCTTCGTTCGCGTTCTCGCGGGTGAATTGCATCGCGTTACCAGACAATATAGCCAATCCACGCGGCCGGTCGCCGTTATGATGGCCGCCGATGAGGATCCGTGACCTGCCGCGCGTGCAGCCGCCGCAATTGCGGCGCCGACCGGAAGGCGCCCTTGCCGCGCTGCCCGGCAGCCTGCATCCCGTGCTGCGGCGCGTGTACGCGTCGCGCGGCGTCGGCGATCCGAACGAGCTGTCGCTCGAGCTGCGCGCCTTGTTGCCCGTTTCGACGCTCGACGGCATCGGCCCGGCGACCGAACTGCTTGCCGGGCACGTCGAGCGCGGCTCGCGCATCCTCGTCGTCGGCGACTTCGACGCGGACGGCGCCACCAGCACGGCGCTCGTCCTGCGCCAGCTCGCGCGGCTCGGCCACGCCAACGCGGGCATGCGCGTGCCGGACCGCATGCGCCACGGCTACGGGCTGACGCCGGCGCTCGTCGCGGAGCTGGCGAACGAGCGCGCCGACCTCCTGGTCACGGTGGACAACGGCGTCTCCGCGCACGCCGGGATCGAGGCTGCGCACGCGCTCGGCATGGAAGTGCTGGTCACCGATCACCACCTGCCGGGCCCCGAGCTTCCGGCCTGTGCCGCACACGTAAACCCGAACCTGCCGCAGGCCGCCTTCGGCAGCCGCGCGCTGGCCGGCGTCGGCGTCGCTTTCTACCTGATGGCGTCGCTGACGCGCGAGCTGGAGAGCCGGCGCGGCGAGCGCCAGCCACCGGTCGCGGACTTCCTCGACCTGGTCGCGCTCGGCACCGTGGCGGACCTCGTGCCGCTCGACCGCAACAACCGGATCCTCGTGCAGGAAGGCTTGCGTCGCATGCGCGCGCGGTCGGCGACGACGGGCCTCATGGCGCTCGCGCGCGTCGCCGGCTGCCGCCTGGACGAGCTGTCGGCGCGCCAGCTCGGGCACCAGATCGCGCCGCGGCTGAATGCCGCCGGGCGCATCGACGACATGGCGGTCGGCATTCGCTGCCTCGTGACGGATGATCCGGCCGAGGCGCTGACGCTCGCGGGCGAGCTCGACCGGCTCAACCGCGAGCGGCGCGAGGTCGAGGCGCGCATGCGCGAGCAGGCCGTGTCTGCCGTGCGCAACCTCCGCATCTCCGAAGGCGCGCTTCCGCCGGGCCTAACGCTGTTCGATCCGGGCTGGCACGCGGGCGTCGTCGGGCTTGTGGCGTCGCGCATGAAGGACCGCCTGCACCGCCCGGTAGTCGCATTTGCGCCGGCCTCCGAGGACGAGCTGCGTGGTTCGGCGCGCTCGGTGGCGGGTCTGCACGTGCGCGACGTGCTCGAGGCGGTTGCGACGCGCCACCCGGGGCTCATCGACCGCTTCGGCGGCCATGCCATGGCGGCGGGCCTCACCCTCCGGCGTGCCGCGCTCGCGCGCTTCGCGGACGCGTTCGCGGACGAAGTCGGGCGCCGGCTGACGCCCGCGCAGATGCAGAACGTGCTGGAAACCGACGGCGCGCTGTCCGCCGCGGAACTCACGCTCGAAACCGCCCGTGCCATCGAGTCCGGCGGCCCCTGGGGACAGGCTTTCCCGGAGCCGGTGTTCGAGGGCGAGTTTACCGTTGCCGACATGCGCGTCGTCGGCGAGCGGCACCTGAAGCTGTGGCTGCGCCTCGATCCCGCGTCGGTCCCGGTCGAGGCGATTGCGTTCGGGTATTTCGACGAGGACGGGGCGAAGCGGCCGGCGGCCGGCGCACGCGCAAGACTCGCGTACCGCCTGCAGTCCACCAGCTTCGGCGGCACGCCGCGCGCGGAGCTTCTCGCCGAACACGTCGAATGGCGGTAGTGCGTCTGCTAGACTGCCGCCGCCATGGAAACCGCGCCGACACGCCGTCTGATCGAGGACCTCACGGAGCGCCTGAAGGCGCTGAGGGGGTACCTTTGAGTATGACGGGAAGCGCGAGCGCCTCGAGGAGCTGAACCACGAGCTCGGCGACCCGGCGATCTGGAACACGCCGGAAAAAGCCCAGACCCTCGGCCGCGAGCGCGCGCGGCTCGAAGCCGTCACCACCGAACTCGACCAGCTCGCGACCGGGCTTGCGGACGCGGCGGAACTGCTCGACCTCGTCGAGGCCGAGAGTGACGAGCCGGGGTTCGGCGAGATCGTGAAGGACACGGCGGCGCTCGACACGCGCGTGCGCAAGCTCGAGCTGTCGCGCATGTTTCCCGGCGAGATGGATCCGCGCAGCGCGTTCCTCGACATCCAGGCGGGCGCCGGCGGCACCGAAGCCCAGGACTGGGCGTCGATGCTGCTGCGCATGTACCTGCGCTGGGCGGATGCGCGCGGATTCACGGCCGCCGTCATCGAGCAGAGCCCCGGCGAAGTCGCCGGCACCAAGAGCGCTACGATCGAGATCGACGGCGACTACGCCTACGGGTGGCTGCGCACCGAGACGGGCGTGCATCGGCTCGTGCGCAAGTCGCCGTTCGACTCCGGCAACCGGCGGCACACCTCGTTCGCCTCGGTGTTCGTCTCGCCCGTGATCGACGAGGAGATTAACATCGAACTCAACCCCGCCGACATCGAGATGGACACCTACCGCGCGAGCGGGGCCGGTGGACAGCACGTCAACAAGACCGACTCGGCCGTGCGCCTCCGGCACCTGCCGTCGGGCATCGTGGTGGCCTGCCAGGGCGAGCGCAGCCAGCACAAGAATCGCTCGACCGCCATGAAGATGCTGAAGGCCAAGCTCTACGAGCTCGAAGTCAACAAGCGCAATGCCGCCGCACGCGTGCTCGAGGACCAGAAGACGGACGTCGGCTGGGGCCACCAGATCCGGTCTTACGTCCTCGACCAGTCGCGCATCAAGGATCTCAGGACCGGTCACGAGACCGGCAACCCGCAGGCGGTCCTGGACGGGGCGCTCGACCCGTTCATGGAAGCGAGCCTCAAGCAGGGACTGTAAGCTCCGGCCATGGACCGCAAGGACGAGACGACGCCGCAGGATGAGAACGCGCTGATCGCCGAGCGGCGCGCGAAGCTTGCGCGCCTGCGCGAGGCCGGCAGCGCTTACCCGAACGACTTCCGCCGCGACGCCCTCGCAGCCGACCTGCACGCGACTTACGCCGAGAAGAGCGACGAGTGGCTCGCCGCGCATCCGGTGCGCGTGCGCGTGGCCGGCCGCATGATGTTCAAGCGGCTCATGGGCAAGGCGTCCTTTGCGAAGCTGCAGGACGCGAGCGGCCAGCTCCAGCTCTACCTGCAGGCGGATGCGCTCGGGGCCGGATACGACGCGTTCAAGGGCTGGGACGTCGGCGACATCGTCGGCGCCGAGGGTGTCCTGATGCGCACGCGCGCGGGCGAGCTGTCGGTGCGCGCGCAGTCGGTGCGGTTGCTGGTGAAGGCGCTGCGGCCGCTGCCCGACAAGTGGCACGGCCTCGCGGACACCGAGACCCGTTACCGGCAGCGCTACGTCGACCTGATCGTCAACGAGGCGGCGCGCGAGACCTTCCGCACGCGCACGCGGATCGTGCGGTTCCTGCGCGACTTCCTCGACGCGTTCGGCTTCCTCGAGGTCGAGACGCCGATGATGCAGCCGATCCCCGGCGGCGCGGTCGCGCGGCCATTCATCACGCACCACAACGCGCTCGGGCAGGACATGTACCTGCGCATCGCGCCCGAGCTGTACCTCAAGCGCCTCGTCGTTGGCGGCTTCGAGCGCGTGTACGAGATCAACCGCAACTTCAGGAACGAGGGCCTGTCCACGCAGCACAACCCCGAGTTCACGATGCTCGAGCTGTACCAGGCGTATGCCGATTGCGCGGACTTCATGGTGCTGGTCGAGCGGATGATGCAGGGACTGGCGGACGCCGTGCTGGGCGCTCGCGCTGTGAACTACCAGGGCCGGCGCATCGACTTCAGCGCGCCATTCGCGAGGCTGTCGGTGGAAGAGGCGGTCGCCGCCGCGAACCCGGAACTCGACCGCGCGCGGCTGCGCGACGCGGCTCACCTGCGCGCAGCCTGCGCGGAGCTCGGCCTCGAGCCGGGCAAGGACGATGGCGCGGGGTCGCTTCTGCTCGCGATCTTCGAGCGGACGGCCGAGCAGGGCCTGCTGCAGCCGACCTTCGTCCATTCGTACCCGACCGAGGTCTCGCCGCTGTCGCGACCGCGGGACTCGGACCCGTTCGTCGCCGACCGCTTCGAGTTCTTCGTCGACGGCCGCGAGCTCGCGAACGGCTTCTCCGAGCTGAACGACCCGGAGGACCAGGCCAGCCGCTTCCGCGAGCAGGTGCGTCGGCGCGCGGAAGGCGACCAGGAGGCGATGTACTTCGATGCCGACTACGTGCGCGCGCTGGAATACGGCATGCCGCCGGCCGCCGGGCTCGGCGTCGGCGTCGACCGGCTGGTCATGCTGCTGACGGACTCGCCGAGCATCCGCGACGTGCTGCTGTTCCCGCAGCTGCGCAATCAATCAAACGACGAGTAAACGGTCCTGCGCGAGAAGGGGACTGTCCCATTTCCCCGAAGGACCGAAGGGAAATGGGGCAGTCCCCTTCTCGCGCCGCCGCGCCTACTCGTCGGCAACGCTGTTCGCGGGTGCGGGAATCGCGTAAGGCAGGTCGGCGGGTACGAACTCCGCGCCGCCGGGCCGGCTGCCGAGGAGGTCGCTGCAGTAGCGCAGCTCGACGACCGCGAGGCACTGGGTGGACGACCCGTCGTGTGCGGCGACGACCACCTGCGCGGCTAGCGACTCGCCGCTGAACAGCGCCTGCGCCGGCTGCATAGCGACTTCGGGCGGGCCGACGTAGCGCAGCGTGCGGCGCTTGAGCCGGCCCAGGTGCTGCGCGCGCGCGACGATTTCCTGGCCGACGTAGCAACCCTTGCTGAAGCTGATCCCGCCGACGAGGTCGAGGTTCAGCATCTGCGGCAGCCACAGCGCGGCGGTCGCCGGCATGACGGAAGGCTCGCCGTCCAGGACGCAAGCCAGGTGCCAGTCCTCGGGCGTCGTCCGCGGAATCGCCGCGAGCGCAGCATCGAGCGCCGGTCGCGTGCCGGCGAGCAGGATGCGGCGCGGGCTCGCAACCAGCATCGCGAGGCCCGCGGCGGCCGCGGCCGGCTGCGACCAGCGCGCATCCGGCTCCGCGTCGAGGAGGCCCGCGACCTCGAGCAGCCGGCTGCGGTCCTCGAACTTCACGTCGGCGCGCATCACGTACGCCGAGAGCTGCGCGACGAGCGTGTGGGCGACCGAGCGGTGCAGGACGAGCAGGACGTCGCCGCCGTCCGCCGCGAGCCGCAGGATCGCGAGCACGCGGCCCTGGCGATTGCAGGCGGCCGCAAGCATGCCGGGATGCCGCTCGAGGCCGAGCAGGTCGTTCGAGAGCTGGCCCTGGAGGAAGCTGCGCGCATCGCGGCCCACGACCGCGATGACGGCCAGCTGGGGCAGGAACGCAGTTCGGACGTTCGCCATCGCGACATCGTAGCGCAGCGCATCTCGCGCAACGCGCGACAATTGGCCGTGGGAAGGCCTGATGCCTTCTGGCAGAATGGTTTAGCGATGCCTCAATCCGCCGAACGGCCGTTGTCGCCGCACCTGCAGGTGTACCGGCCGCTGTACACCCTGGTGCTGTCGATCCTCCATCGCGCAAGCGGCATGTACCTGTCCGCCTGCGGATTCCTGTTCGTCGCGTGGATCGCCGCGGCCGCGCTCGGGCCGGAAGCCTACGCGTGCGTGACGCAGGTCTTCAGCGGGGTTCCGCTGCGCCTCGTGCTCGCGTTCGCGCTCGCGGCATTCTGGTATCACCTGTTTGCCGGCATCCGGCACCTCTTCTGGGATGCGGGTGTCGGCTTCGAGAAGAAGGTGGCGCGCGGGTCGGGCTACCTCGTCGTGGCGCTGGCCGCGGCGGCCTTCCTGGCGACGCTGCTCCTGACGCCCGCGGGCCGGTTCCTGGCGGGCATGCCGTGAGCGGGAAGCACGGCAGCGCGAGCCGGCACTGGCGCAATCAGCGCATGACGTCGATCGCGCTGCTGCCGCTCGGGTTGTGGTTCCTGTTCGCGCTGCTGAGGCAGCCGTCGCTCGAACACGCGGTCGTTGCCGGCTGGTTCGCGATGCCCCTGCAGGCGCTGCTCGGAATGCTGTTCGGCGCGACTCTGCTGTGGCACTCGATGCAGGGCCTGCAGGTGGTCATCGAGGACTACGTGGGTGGCACGCTGCGCGCCCTCTGGATCGGCCTCGCGCGAGTGCTGCACCTGGCCGCCGGTCTCGTGCTCGCAGCCGCGCTCGCCAGGCTGGCGATCGGCGGTGCCGCGTGAGCGTCTACCCGGTAATCGACCACCGTACCGACGTCGTCGTCGTGGGCGCCGGCGGGGCGGGCCTGCGCGCGACGCTCGGGCTCGCGGAGGCGGGACTCGAGACCGCCTGCGTCACCAAGGTGTTCCCGACGCGCAGCCACACGGTGGCGGCCCAGGGCGGCATCAGCGCCGCGCTCGGCAACATGGGCGACGACGACTGGCGCTACCACTTCTACGACACGGTGAAGGGATCCGACTGGCTGGGCGACCAGGACGCTATCGCCTACATGTGCCGCGAGGCGCCCGCGGCCGTGATCGAGCTCGAGCACTACGGCCTGCCGTTCTCCCGCACCGAGGATGGGCGCATCTACCAGCGCCCGTTCGGCGGCATGACGACGCACTACGGCAAGGGCATCGCGCAGCGCACCTGCGCGGCCGCGGACCGTACCGGGCATGCGATGCTGCACACGCTCTACCAGCAGAGCCTGAAGCATCGCGCCCAGTTCTTCGTCGAGTACTTTGCGATCGACCTCATCATGCACGAGGGTTCCTGTCTCGGCGTGCTCGCCCTCGACATGGCCGCCGGGACGCTGCACCGGTTCCTCGCCCAGGCGACGATCCTCGCGACGGGTGGCTATGGCCGCGCGTATTTTTCCTGCACCTCGGCCCACACCTGCACGGGTGACGGCAACGGCATGGTGCTGCGCGCCGGCCTGCCGCTGCAGGACATGGAGTTCGTGCAGTTTCATCCCACGGGAATCTACGGCGCAGGCTGCCTGATCACCGAGGGCGTGCGCGGCGAGGGCGGGATCCTGCGCAACTCGGACGGGGAGCGCTTCATGGAGCGCTATGCCCCGAACGCGAAGGACCTCGCCTCGCGCGACGTCGTGAGCCGCGCCATGACCATCGAGATCCGCGAGGGCCGCGGGGTCGGGTCGCACCGCGACCACCTGTACCTGCACCTCGAGCACCTCGGCGACGAAGTGATCGCAAAGCGCCTGCCGGGCATCGCGGAGACGGCGAGGATATTCGCCAACGTGGACGTCACGCGCGCACCGATCCCGGTCCAGCCAACGGTGCACTACAACATGGGCGGCATACCCTGCAACGTGAGCGGGCAGGCGCTGACGCGCAGCGACGGTGCGGACACACCCGTCCCGGGGCTGATGGCGATCGGCGAGGCGGCCTGCGTCTCGGTGCACGGCGCGAACCGCCTCGGCTCGAACTCGCTGCTCGACCTCGTCGTGTTCGGCCGCGCCGCCGCCGCCCATTGCGCCGGCACGCTGCGTCCGGGGGCGACGGTCGCGGAGCCGCCGACTCGCGTCATGGACCCGCTGCTCTCGCGCTTCGACCGTTTCCGCAGTGCCGCGGGGGGGCGGCCGGCGGCCTCGCTGCGCGACGAGATGCAGCGCGCGATGCAGCGGGATGCGGCGGTTTTCCGCACCGGCGACACGCTGGCCGAGGGCTGCGCGGCGCTCGGGCGCTGCTTTGCCTCGATGCGCGACCTCAAGATCTCCGACCGTTCGCTCGTGTTCAACACCGACCTCGTCGAAGCCCTCGAACTCGACAACTTGCTGCGACAGTCACTCGCGACGATCCATTCGGCCAGAAACCGCACCGAGAGCCGCGGCGCTCACGCGCGCGAGGATTACCCGGCGCGCAACGACGCGGACTGGATGAAGCACAGCCTCGCCTGGGTGGACGACGCAGGGCAGGCGCGCTTCGACTACCGGCCGGTCGAGCGTGACCCGCGCACCCATGACGTCGAGGCCATACCACCGCAGGTCCGGGCCTACTGAAGGGGCACCATGGCACAGTTCCGCTTGCCCGCGAATTCGCGCTACGACGACCGGCAGGGCCGCCACCACGCGGCGCCTGAGGACGCCAAGCGCGTGCGCCAGTTCCGTATCTACCGCTGGGATCCGGACTCGCCCGCAAAGCCCCGCGTCGACACCTACGACGTCGACCTCGACCGCTGCGGCCCGATGGTCCTCGACGCGCTCATCAAGATCAAGAACGAGATCGACGCCACGGTCACGTTCCGCCGCTCCTGCCGCGAGGGCATCTGCGGCTCCTGCGCGATGAACATCGACGGCGTTAACACGCTCGCCTGCACGCAGCCGATCGACGGCATCAAGGGCGCGGTGAAGGTGTTCCCGCTGCCGCATCTGCCGGTCGTGAAGGACCTCGTGCCCGACCTGACGCAGTTCTACGCGCAGTACGCCGCTGTCGAGCCGTGGCTCAAGGGCGGATCGGCGCCGCCCGCCGAAGGCGAGCGCCGCCAGGCCCCGGCGGACCAGGAGCACATTGACCGGCCGTCCGCCTGCATCCTGTGCGCCTGCTGTTCGACGGCCTGCCCGAGCTACTGGTGGAACTCGGACCGCTTCCTCGGCCCTGCGGCCCTGCTCGCCGCCTACCGTTGGATCGTCGACACGCGCGACGGCGCGCAGGCGGAGCGACTGGCCGAGCTCGACGAGTCGTTCAAGCTCTACCGGTGCCACACGATCATGAATTGCACCGAGGCCTGTCCGAAGGACCTCAATCCCGCGCGCGCCATCGCCGACATCAAGCGGCGAATCCTCCAACGCGACGAGTGACGAGTGGACGATCGCACGCGGGCACGGCTTCGCTGGCGCTGCCGCCGGGGCATGAAGGAACTCGACGTCCTGCTCTCGCGCTGGATCGAGCAGGGCTGGGCCGGGGCCGACGCGGAGCGCCGTCTTGCATTCGAATGGCTGCTCGAGCAACCGGACCCGGACCTGGCCGGCTGGCTGCTTGGCGGGGCGCGCCCGCCCGAAGCCGGCCGCGCCGCGCTCATCGATGACATCCTTCGCCGTCACGCTTGAGCCGGCCCCGCAGCCGAGGCTCGCAGCCCTTGCGCTCGTGGTGCACGTTGCCGCTGCCGCGAGTCCCTGGGTCGCGCATGTCGCGCCCGGGCCCGCTTTGCTCATGTCGCTCGCTGCGCTGATAGGCCTCGCTTCGACGCTCGCAGCCGTGCCGGGCCGTCACCACCGGCTCGCGGAACTCGTGCTGGAAGGGAAGGGCTGCCGCGTCCGGATACGTGACGGCAGGACTTGGGAGCCGGCCGAGATCGGCCCACGCTCGCGGGCCCTGGCGGGCCTGGTCTTTCTCGATATCCGGGCCGGGGGACGGCGCATCTCCTGGCTGCTGCCGCGGGACGCGGTGGAGGCGGGTGCCTTCCGAACCCTCAAGGCCCGGGTCCGCCTGACTTGCTAGAATCCTTGGGCGGATTCACAAAAGGAGGGGCTTGCGCCCGCCCAATCACGACCTTGCGAACTAACCAGGGGTCGGCCGGTCATATCCGGCGTGCACGTGGAGGGCGCAGCGCAAGTCGTCGAGCCTATGCGGGCTGAAGCAGGCGACATCGCGCTGGTCCGCCGGGTCCAGAAAGGGGACAAGGCGGCCTTCGACGCCCTGGTGCTCAAGTATCAGCACAAGGTGCTGAAGCTCGTGCAACGGTACGTTCGCAATCCAGCGGAAGCGGAGGACATCGCGCAGGAGGCCTTCATCAAGGCGTATCGCGCGTTGCCGGCATTCCGGGGCGACAGCGCGTTCTACACGTGGCTGTACCGGATCGCGATCAACACCGCCAAGAACGCGCTGGTCGCAAGCCGCCGCAGGCCGGTCTCCTATGACCTCGACCTGCAGGACGGCTCGCAGGTTCAGGCGCAGGCGCGGCTTGCGGACTCCGAGACGCCGGAGGCGCTCGCGCTGACCGACGAGATCCGCCGCACGGTGAACGAGGCGATCGAGGCGCTGCCCGATGACCTGCGGCTTGCGATCGTGCTGCGCGAGCTCGAGGGCCTTTCGTACGAGGACATTGCAAAGACGATGGAATGCCCGGTTGGCACCGTCCGTTCGAGGATCTTTCGCGCGCGCGAAGCCATAGATCGCAGCCTGCGCGAAGTGTTCGACGGCGGCCTCGGGCGAATTGGAGACATTGAATGACGGATCGGATCAAGGAACAGCTTTCGGCGTTTCTGGACGGCGAGCTGCCGGACCCGGAGTCGGCGCTGCTGTTGAAGCGGCTCGAGCGCGACGACGACTTGCGTGGCGCCCTGTCCCGCTATTCGCTGGTCGGCGCGGTGCTGCGCAGCGACGGCGACGTGCCCGCCGCGAGGCAAGTGGCGGCGCGGGTCAGCGCCGCCATCGCGCGCGAGCCGGCGCGTGCCGCGGGTGTCGTGCGCCTGCCCGGGCGTGACGCCTTCCTGCGCGGCGCCGCGGGGTTCGCCGTCGCCGCGGGTGTCGCCCTCGGCGCCGTCCTGCTGGTCCAGCAGGTCGTTTCGCAGGATCCGGCAGCGCCCGAGGCGGTCGTGGCGCAGGCCGAGCTCCCGCCGGTGCTGCCGCCCGCCGAAGACCCCGAGATCTACGTCACGCCGCCCGCGCCGGACGCCCCGGCGGGCATTCCTCCTGCGGAGTTCGCCAACTACCTCGTGGCGCATTACGGCTACGCATCGCCGCTCGTGCGCCGCAGCGTCGGTGCGGGCATCATCAGCGACGGTGAACCGGCGCTCGCGGACGTCCTGCCGCCCGCGGAGACTAACGAGCCGTGACGTCGCGGCCGGCCATTGCGATCGCGCTCGGCCTCGCCGCAACACCCGTCTTCGCCGAAAGCGGGCAGGAGTGGCTCACGCGCATGGGCGCAGCCCTCAGCAACGCGAGTTACGTCGGCGAGTTCGTTTCCGAGTCGGCCGGCCGCAGGGAGCGCTTCGCGATCACGCACCGCGTGCGCGACGGCGTCGTGTCCGAGCGACTGGTGTCGTTGAGCGGGCACGGGCGCGAGCTGGTACGCGAGAACGACGAGGTCGTGGTCTACCTGCCTGACCAGAAGCTCGCGATCATCGAGCGGCGCTCCGGCCGCAGCGACCTGCTCGGTGCACTGCCTCAATTCGAAGGTCGCATGGCGGCCTGGTACAAGGTCGACTGGGTCGGGCGGGAGACGCTCGACGACTTCGGCCCGACTGCCGTCGTCGCGGTGCGGCCGCGCGACGGCTACCGCTTCGGCTACCGGCTCTGGATCGACGTCGATTCGCACATGCCCGTGCGCAGCGACCTTTCCGACGGTTCCGGCCGCGTGATCGAGCGCCTGCGATTCACTCGTCTCGAGTTCGACAACGGCATCCCGGATTCGGCGTTCGAACCGGCGCTCGACCGCCACAAGCTGCGCTGGGTGCGGCAATCGCCGCAGGCGGACGACGAGGCGCCGGCCTGGCGCGCGGCGCAGGTCCCGCCCGGTTTTCGCCTGTCCGCGAGCGGCGTGCAGTCCGTTGCAGGTCCAGGCACGCCGGTCGGGCACCTTGTCTATTCCGACGGGCTCGCGACCGTGTCCGTCTTCATCCGCGTGCCCAAGCCCGGCCGCGTGCCGTCGGAAGGCACCAGCCGCTCGGGCATAGCCTCGGCCTATACGACGGTCGTGGACGGCCACCAGATCACGGCCGTCGGCGAAGTGCCGACGCGCACGCTGAAGACCATCGCCGTCAGCCTGCGTCCCGCGTCGGCCGCGCCCGACGCGGCTCGCGCCGCGGCGGCCCGCCGCGACTGACCGCCGCGGATGCCGGGTCACCGGTTCATCCTCTACACGCGAGAGGACTGCCCGCTCTGTGACGACTTCGTCGCGGAGCTGTCGGCTATCGTGCCCGGGTTCGATGTGAAGGATGTCGACGACGACCCGACGGCGCGCCGGCGGTTCGGACACAAGGTGCCGGTGCTGACTTGCGACGGCAGCGTCGTCTGCCACGGCCGGCTCGATCGCGAAGCGGTACTTCGTCTCGTGCGGCGGTGACCGGGGCCGGTCCCCGCCGGCTGGTATAATCACCGTTTCCCCGGACGCGCCGGTCCGGCAAAAGGCGTCCCGCTTTCCCCCGATGCAACAGCAGATACGCAATTTCTCGATCATTGCGCACGTCGACCACGGCAAGTCGACGCTCGCCGACCGGCTGATCCAGACGTGCGGCGGCCTCGAGGCGCGCGAGATGCAGGAGCAGGTGCTCGACTCCATGGACCTCGAGCGCGAGCGCGGCATCACCATCAAGGCGCAGTCGGTGACGCTCAGCTACCGCGCTGCGGACGGGCTCGACTACCAGCTCAACTTCATCGACACGCCCGGGCACGTCGACTTCTCCTACGAGGTGTCGCGCTCGCTCGCCGCCTGCGAAGGCGCGCTCCTGGTCGTGGACGCGGCGCAGGGCGTGGAAGCCCAGAGCGTCGCGAACTGCTACACGGCGCTCGAGCAGGGACTCGAAGTGCTTCCGGTCATCAACAAGATCGACCTGCCCTCGGCCGACCCCGAGCGCGTGATCCGCGAAATCGAGGAGATCATCGGCATTCAGGCGACAGACGCCTTGCGCGTCAGCGCGAAGACCGGCGAGAACGTGCCGGCGCTCATCGAGCAGCTGGTCCAGCGCATCCCGCCGCCGAAGGGCGACCCGGAAGCGCCGGTGCAGGCGCTGATCGTCGACTCCTGGTTTGACAACTACGTGGGTGTCGTCTCGCTGGTGCGCGTCGTGAACGGCGGGCTGAAGAAGAACGACCGCATCCGCGTCATGTCCACCGGCCGCGCATGGCAGGTGGACCGGATCGGGCGCTTCACGCCCAAGCGCGTCGAGACCGGCGGACTTGCGACGGGCGAGGTGGGCTGGCTGACGGCCGGCATCAAGGAGATCGACGGCGCGCCGGTCGGCGATACCATCACGAGCGAAACGCGCGGAAGCTCGACGCCGCTGCCCGGCTTCAAGTCGGTGCAGCCGCGCGTGTTTGCCGGGCTGTTCCCGGTGCAGTCGGACCAGTACGAGTCTTTCCGCGACGCGCTCCAGAAGCTCAAGCTGAACGACTCGGCCCTTCACTACGAGCCGGAGGTTTCCACGGCCCTCGGCTTCGGCTTCCGCTGCGGATTCCTCGGGCTCCTGCACATGGACATCGTGCAGGAGCGGCTCGAGCGCGAGTACGGGCTTGCGCTGGTGACGAGCGCTCCGACCGTCGTCTACGAGGTGGTCGGCGGCGACGGCGAACTCACCCTGGTCGACAACCCATCGAAACTGCCGCCGAGTTACCGCGAGCTGCGGGAACCGATCATCACCGCGAACATCCTGGTGCCCCCGGAGCACGTCGGCGGCGTGCTCGGGCTCTGCCAGGAGAAGCGGGGCGTGCAGAAGAAGATGCTCCAGCTCGGCACGCAGATGTCGCTGCAGTACCAGCTGCCGCTGGCAGAGGTCGTGCTCGACTTTTTCGACCGGCTGAAGTCCGTGAGCCGCGGCTATGCGTCGTTCGACTACGAGTTCAGCCACTTCCAGGCGGCGCCGCTGTCGCGGCTCGACGTCCTGATCAACGGCGACCGGGTGGATGCGCTGTCGATGATCATCCACCGCGAGAGCGCCTACCAGCGTGGCCGCGAGCTGGTCGACAAGATGCAGGAACTGATACCGCGGCAGATGTTCGAGGTCGCGATCCAGGCGGCGATCGGCGGCCAGATCATCGCGCGTACGACGGTCAAGGCGCTGCGCAAGAACGTGCTGGCGAAGTGCTACGGCGGTGACGTGTCGCGGAAGCGCAAGTTGCTCGAAAAACAGAAGGAAGGGAAGAAGCGGATGAAACAGCTCGGCACCGTCGAGATCCCGCAGGAAGCCTTCCTGGCGGTGCTCAGCATGGGCAAGAAATGACAAGCGGGAGTGGCTGATGGTCTTTGATTTTTCGTTCGTGCTGGTGGCGCTGGCCGCGCTCACCGGCGTCATCTGGGGCCTCGACCGCTGGCTGTTCGAGGGCAAGCGGCGCGCGCGCGGCGTGGCGAAGGACCCGGTGCTGGTCGACTACGCGCGCTCGTTCTTCCCGGTGATCCTGATCGTGCTGGTCCTGCGTTCGTTCCTGTACGAGCCGTTCCGGATCCCCTCCGATTCGATGATGCCGACGCTGGTGCACGGCGACTTCATCTTCGTGAACAAGTGGCGCTACGGGCTGCGGCTGCCGGTAATCAACACCAAGGTCGTGGACATCGGCATGCCGGAGCGCGGCGACGT
This sequence comes from uncultured Gammaproteobacteria bacterium, assembly GCA_963728615.1. Classification (GTDB taxonomy): domain Bacteria; phylum Pseudomonadota; class Gammaproteobacteria; order Steroidobacterales; family Steroidobacteraceae; genus SCUD01. The sequence goes on along the minus strand of CAVSKQ010000002.1, from coordinate 80,269 downwards.
CGTCGTGTTCCGCAAGCCCACGGACCCGTCCCTGGTGCTGATCAAGCGCCTGGTCGGCATGCCGGGCGACAAGGTTCAGGTGATCGGAACCCAGGTCTGGATAAACGGAAAGCCGTCACGGATCGAGGTCGGCGAGTTGTACACCGGCCCCAAGAGCGAGCAGTATCCTTTCACGCAGGTCGGGGAGGAGCGCCTGGGAGATGCCGCGCACGCCGTACTCCTGGTCCAGACACGGGCTGGCCTCGAGGGCGAGTGGCAGGTGCCGGCCGGGCATTACTTCATGATGGGCGACAACCGCAACAACAGCCAGGACAGCCGTTACCCCGACGTCGGCTACGTGCCGGAAGCCAACATCATCGGCAAGGCCGAGGCGATCTGGCTGTCTTTCGACCCGGACCGCAGGTGGCACCTGCTCTGGGACCGCATGGGCACCGGAATCCGTTAGGGAGACTTGGGTATGCAGCACAGACAGCGTGGCATGACGATGCTCGGAATTCTCGTGGTGGTCGTGGTGGTCGGGGCCTGGGTCTACGCCGGCATCCGGCTGCTGCCGAAGTACCTCGAGTACATGCGCATCGCGTCGACCCTGGAGAAGGTGCGGGACGAATACGACAGCAACCCGGGCTCGACGGAGTTCATGCTGCGCAAGGCCGTCGAGCGCCACTTCGACATCGAGATGGTCGAGGTGATCACGGCCGCGGACATCGAGATCAGGAAGGAAGGCAGCGAGTTCACCATGAGCGCCTCCTACGACGACACCGTGCCGCTTGCCGGCAACGTCTCGTTCCTCGTCGAGTTCGACAAATCGGTGGTCGTCAACGCGCGCTGACGACGGCGCCGTGGATCCGGCCACCCGCTGGCTGGCTGAGCGGCTCGGCGTCGAGTTCTCCGACCCGGCACTGCTCGCGCGGGCACTGACGCATCGCAGCCACGGCGGCGCAAACAACGAGCGGCTCGAGTACCTGGGCGATGCGGTCCTTTCGTTCATCGTCGCGGAAATGCTGTTTCGTCGCTATCCGGAAGCCCGCGAAGGCGAACTGTCGCGGTATCGCGCGAGCCTCGTGAGCGGCGAGACGCTCGCGTCCCTTGCGGGACAACTCGGGCTCGGCGACCTGCTCAAGCTCGGCGACGGGGAGATGAAGTCCGGCGGCCAGCGCCGCGCGACCATCCTCGCTGACGGGCTCGAGGCGATCTTCGGCGCCGTCTACCTCGACCAGGGCCTCGGCGCGGCGCGGCGGGCCGCGGAACGGTTGTTTCACCGCCTCCTGGCGGAATTGCCCTCGGCCGCCGAGCTCAAGGACCCGAAGACCCGCCTGCAAGAATGGCTCCAGGGGCGCGGCCAGGCCCCGCCGACCTACACCGTGCTCGAGGTTTCCGGCGAGCCCCATGACCAGCGCTTTCGCGTGCGTTGCGAGATTCCGGGGCTCGCGCTTGCAGCGGAAGCCGACGGCAGCAGCCGGCGGCGCGCGGAACAGGAAGCTGCACAGCGAATCCTGGGTGATCCGGCGCTAAAATCCCCGGGGTGAGCCCGGACAACAACCACCGCTGGGGCACGGTCGTGCTGGCCGGCCGCCCGAACGTCGGCAAGTCGACGCTCCTGAACGCGCTCGCGGGACGCAAGCTCAGCATCGTGACGCCAAAGCCGCAGACGACGCGCCATCGCGTCGAGGGCCTGGTCGCGGGGCCCGGTTTTCGCATGATCGTGACCGACACGCCGGGCACGGGCGCCGCCTCGGGCAGCCGGCTCGCGCACTTCATGAACCGTGAAGGCGACGCGGCGCTCGGCGGCGCCGATGCGGCCATCCTCGTCGTCGCCGCCCCGCGCTGGACGTCGGGCGACGACACGGCACTCGAGCGACTGGCCCGCACCCGCCTGCCGATCGTGCTCGCGGTCAACAAGATGGACCGGATGAAACCGCGCGCAGCGCTGCTGCCGTTCCTCGAGCGAGCGGCCGGCCGGCACGACTTCCCTGCCATGGTTCCCGTATCGGCCTCGCGCGGCGAGAACCTCGACGCGCTGCTGAAGGCGGTTGCCCTGCACCTGCCGGAGGGGCCGGCGGAAGAGGCTCCCGCGGCGCATGACCGCGGCGAACGCTTCCAGGCTGCCGAAGCGCTGCGCGAACAGCTCATGCTCGCCCTGTCCGACGAGCTTCCCTACGGCATCGCGGTCGAGATCGAGCGCTTCGAGCCGACAAGTGACGGGCGCACCGAGATCGACGCGATCATCTGGGTCGAGCGCGAAGGTCAGCGCAAGATCGTGATCGGCACGAAGGGCGCGCGCCTCAAGGCCATCGGCAGCGCCACGCGGCTTGCGCTCAACGAGCTGTTCGGGCGCCGCGTGCACCTCAACACATGGGTCAAGGTGCGCGCCGGCTGGAGCGACGACGACCGCATGCTGCAACGGCTCGGCCACGAGCCCTCATGACCGTGGAGCGGCGCAAGCTCCTCGAGCCGGCCTGGCTGCTGCACCATCGTCCCTGGAGCGACACCAGCCGGATCCTCGACCTGCTGACCCGCGGCCATGGAAGGGTGACGCTGTTCGCGCATGGCGCGAGGCGCCCGAAGTCACCACATCGTGCGCTGCTGCGGCCGTTCGTTCCGCTCCTGGTGTCCTGGTCGGGCCGCGCCGACGGGGGAACGCTGACGGCGACGGAAGCGGCAGGCGGTGGGCAGCCGCTCCCGCCGGGCCGCCTGATCTCGGCGTTCTATCTCAACGAGCTGTTGCTCAAGCTGTTGCCGAAGGAAGACCGGCACGAGACGCTCTATGACGCGTACGGCGCGGCGCTTGCCGACCTCGCCGGCGCAGACGAACAACCGGCGCTGCGCGCCTTCGAGCGCGTCCTGCTCGAAGAACTCGGCTACGGGCTCGACCTCGCCCGGGAGGCCGGCAGCCGCCGGCCGCTCGAAGCCGATCGGTACTATCATTTCGAGGCCGGCCGCGGCGTATTCGAGGTACGGGAAGGGGATACGCAGCCGGATATCCACGCCGGGCGGGCGGTGCTTGCGGTCGCGCGCGGCGAGCTCGACGCCCCGGAAGCGCAGCGCGCCGCTCGCGGCATCTTCGGGGCTGCAATTTCGCATTGCCTGGAAGGGCGGGGACTCGCGAGCCGCGATGTGATGCTGGCGATGCGCCGGCGAGGGCGTGACGGATGACCGGAAAGACACTGCTGCTGGGCGTCAACATCGACCACGTGGCGACGCTTCGTCAGGCGCGCGGCGGCCGATCGCCGGACCCGTTGCACGCTGCGCTCGTCGCCGAACAGTGGGGCGCGGACAGCATCACCCTGCACCTGCGCGAGGACCGCCGCCACATCCAGGACCGCGACGTGCGCGCGATGCGGGGCGCCCTGCAAACGCGCATGAACCTCGAGATCGCGGCGACTGCCGAGATGATCGCGATTGCGCTCGACCTGCTCCCGCCGGATGTCTGCCTGGTGCCGGAGAAGCGCACCGAGGTGACGACGGAGGGCGGGCTCGACGTTGCGGCGCAGGCCGGGACGGTCGCCGAAGCCTGCCGGCGGCTCGCGGCGGGCGGAATCCGCGTGTCGATCTTCATCGACCCCGATGCCGCGCAGGTCGAGGCCGCGGCGCGCGCCGGCGCCCCGGCCGTCGAGCTGCACACCGGCGCCTACGCCGAGGCACGGGGTGCGGACCGTGCGCGCGAGCTCGCGCGCATCGCAGATAGCGCCCGGCTCGCCGCCGCGGCCGGGCTCGTCGTCAATGCCGGTCACGGGCTCGACTATCACAACGTGCAGCCGGTGGCTTCGATCCCGGAGCTCGTCGAGCTCAACATCGGCCACGCCATCGTCTCGCGCGCGGTCATGAGCGGGCTCGGGCCTGCGGTCGCCGAGATGAAGCGGCTCATGGTCGGCGCCCGCGGCTCCACATGATCTTTGGAGTCGGCACGGACCTCGTCCAGGTCGAGCGCGTCCGGGCGACATACGAGCGCTTCGGCGAGCATTTCGTGGATCGCCTGCTGATGCCCGAGGAGCGCCGGCTGTTCGATCCCGGCCGCCGTCCGGCGCGCTTTCTCGCCATGCGGTTCGCCGCCAAGGAGGCGATCTCGAAGGCGCTGGGCACGGGATTCAGGCACGGGGTGTGGATCCGCGACTTCGGGTTCCTGCCCGATCTTCGCGGCAGGCCGCAGGTCATCTTCTCCGCGCGCGGCCGCGCCGTCGCCGACAGCCTGGGGGCCGGAGAGGGGCACGTGAGCCTCACCGACGAGGCCGGGCTCGTGGTGGCTTTCGCGGTGCTGACGAGGAAGGGCGCATGACCGGCGGCGCCGATTGCCTGGTGTTCGACATCGAGACCGTGCCGGATGCCGAGTTCGGGCGCAGGCAAGGCTTCGACGGAGACGACCTTTCGGTCGCGGCGCAGATGCTCGCCGCGCGCACCGAGGAAACCGGTTCATCGTTCCTGCCGCTCGAGCAGCACCGCGTAGTCGCCATCTCGACCGTCCTTCGCAGCGACGACCAGTTGCAGGTCTGGAGCCTCGGCGCCGTGGACAGCACCGAGGACGACCTGGTGCGGCGTTTCTTCGGCGGGCTGGAAAAGCTGCGGCCGACCCTGGTCTCCTGGAACGGGTCGGGCTTCGACCTGCCGGTGCTGCACTACCGCATGCTCAAGCACGGAATTGCCTCGCCGACCTACTGGGATACCGGCGAGGACGATCGCGACTTCAAGTGGAACAACTACCTGAACCGCTACCATGCGCGTCATCTCGACCTCATGGACGTGCTGTCCGCCTACCAGGGGCGAGGACGCGCGAGCCTCGAGCACGCGGCGTTGCTGCTGGCCCTGCCCGGCAAGCTCGGGATGAGCGGGGAGCAGGTCTTCGATTTCTGGAAGGCGGGCCGGGTTGCCGAGATCCGCGGCTACTGCGAGACCGACGTCCTCAACACGTACCTCGTCTGGCTGCGCTTCCAGCTCGTGCGCGGCAGGCTCCGCTCCGTGGAATACGACGCAGAAACCGAACGCGTGCGGGCCTGGCTTCAGGAGCGCGCGGAGCCGCACTGGCGCCAGTACGACGCCGCGTGGGTCCGCGCTTGAAGCCGGCGGCGGCGGTTGAAACCGCCGACATCGAGTCGCTGGACCACGAGGGGCGCGGCGTCACGCACGTCGGCGGCAAGGCCGTGTTCGTCGACGGCGCGTTGCCGGGCGAATCGGTTTCTTTCCGGCGCACGCGCCGGCAGCGCCGCCACGACGAGGCGGCGGTCGTCGAGATTCACCGCGCCTCGGGCGAGCGCGTCGCGCCGCGCTGCCGTCATTTCGGCACCTGCGGCGGCTGCTCGCTGCAGCACCTAGACCGCGGCGCCCAGCTCGCGGCGAAGGCGCGCATCGTCGCCGACGCGTTCGAGCGCATCGGTGGCGTGGTGCCGGAAACCTGGCTGGCGCCGCTCGTGGGACCGGGCTGGTCGTACCGGAGGCGGGCGCGTCTCGGCTGCAAGTTCGTCGACAAGAAGGGCAAGGTGCTGGTCGGGTTCCGGGAGCGCGGCAGCCCGCTGCTCGCAGACCTCGCGTCCTGCGAAGTGCTGGCGCCGCCGGCCGGCGCGCTGATCACGCCCCTCGCCGAGCTCGTCGGCACGCTCGACATCCGGCGCCGAGTGGCACAGGTCGAAGTCGCGGTCGGCGAGAACGCGACCGCGCTCGTGCTGCGCGTCCTCGAAGACCCGACGCCGGGCGACCTGACGAGGCTCTCGGCATTCGAGTCGCACCACGGCGTCGCGCTCTACCTGCAGCGCGGCGGGCTCGACACCGTGACGCCGCTGACGCCGCCGGCCGTGCCGCTGCGCTACGAGCTGCCGGGGCTGACGGCGGGCATCGAGTTCGCGCCCACGGATTTCGTGCAGGTCAACGGTCCGCTCAACCGGTCGATGGTGGAGCGTGCCATCGCGCTGCTCGCGCCGGCGCCGTCCGACCGCGCACTCGACCTGTTTTGCGGTCTCGGAAACTTCAGCCTGCCGCTCGCGCTCGTGGCCGCGAGCGTGGACGGCGTCGAGGGCGATGCCGCCCTGGTCGCACGCGCCCGGGCCAACGCCGGGCGCAATGGCATCGCCAACGCCGCGTTCCACGTCGCCGACCTCGCCGCAGCGGTCCCGGCAGGTGCCTGGGCGCGCGCCGACTACGACCTGGTGCTGCTCGACCCGCCGCGCGCCGGCGCGCGCGAGGTGCTGCCGGCGGCGACCGCCTCGCGGCCACGGAGGATCGTCTACGTGGCCTGCCACGCGGGGACGCTCGCGCGCGACGCAGGCATACTGGTGCGAGAACACCGGTATCGCCTCGTGACGGCCGGCATCATGGACATGTTCCCGCACACATCTCACGTCGAGTCCATCGCGCTGTTCGAGCCGCAGGCATGACGCTGGGCCCGGTCATGGTCGACCTCGCCGGCATCGCGCTCGAGCCCGAGGAGCGCGACCTGCTCCGGCATCCGCACGTCGGCAGCGTGATCCTGTTCGCGCGCAACTACGAGAGCCCGGAACAGCTTGCGCGCCTGGTGGCCGACGTGCACGCGGCCCGGTCGCCGGCGTTGCTGGTGGCCGTGGACCAGGAAGGCGGGCGGGTCCAGCGTTTTCGCGAAGGGTTCACGCGGCTGCCGCCGCTGCGCGAGATCGGCCGCCGCTACGCGTCCGACCGCGCCGCGGGGCTCGCGCTTGCGCGCGAGCTGGGCTGGCTGATGGCGGCGGAACTGCGGGCCGTAGGCGTCGACCTGTCCTTTGCGCCCTGCGTCGACCTGGACTACGGCCTCAGCAGCGTCATTGGCGACCGCGCGCTGCACGCCGACGCGGCTGCGGTGGGCGAGCTCGCCGTCGCCTACATGCTCGGAATGCGCGATGCCGGGATGGCGGCGACGGCCAAGCATTTCCCCGGGCACGGCGCGGTGGCCGCGGATTCGCACGTCGACCTGCCGGTCGACCGGCGCGAATGGCCGGACGTGGAGGCTGATTTCGCGCCGTACCGGCGGATGATCGCGAACGGGCTGGCTTCCGTCATGGTCGCCCACGTGGTGTTCCCGGCCATCGACGCGCATCCTGCGAGCCTTTCGCGCCGCTGGGTGCGCGGTATCCTGCGCGGCGACCTCCGGTTCAAGGGGGCGGTATTCGCGGACGATCTCTCGATGGCGGGCGCGGCGGCATTCGGTGGCATCGTCGCGCGCGCAGGACTCGCGCGTGACGCCGGCTGCGACGTGCTGCCAGTCTGCAACGACCGTGCGGCGGCAGTCGCCCTGCTCGAGGCGATGCAGGCCGCGCCGGATCCGGTTGCGCCGTTGCGACTCGCGCGATTGCATGGCCGGGACGCTGGCCCGGCGCCCATCCATCGCGATCCGCGCTGGCAGGCCGCGGTCACCGCGGCACGTAGCCTCGTCGAACGGCCCGTGCTCGAGCTCGACGGCGATCGGCCCGCATGAAACGAAGGGGACGCGCACTTTCATGAATGTGAAGGTGCGCGTCCCCTTCGATCATCCGCCGAGGTCGTCGAGTATCGATTCCGCAGCGGCAATCCGTGCCGATGCGTCCGCGGCCTCGAGCCGAAGGCGGAGCCGAGACGGGCCGTCGAGCCGGTAACGGCCGCCGGGTCGCTGCACGAGCCTGACGACGCGGTCGGGCGCGACGCGGTGATCCGGGCCGAATTCGACGACGCCACTCGCCGCGCCCAGCTCGAAACGCCGGATGCCGAGCAGGGCGGCACGCTGGCGCAAGCGGTGGACGATTAAACAAAGTGCGCGTCGGAGGCGGCAGCGGTCCGAAACGATCGATCAGCTCGGACTCGAGGTCGTCGAGACGCTCACGATCGGCGGCAGCCGACATGCGCTTGTAGAGCTGCAGGCGCAGGTGCACGTCGGGGATGTAATCCTCCGGCAACAGGGCGGGCAGCTGCAGGTCGACTTCACAGCCGGGCGCGGTCGGTGCGTCGAGCGCAGGGTCCCGGCCCTCTCTCAATGCGGTTACCGCGCGCTCGAGTAGCTCGAGGTAGAGGCCGAGGCCGATTTCCTGGATCTGGCCGCTCTGTTCCTCGCCGAGCAGCTCCCCGGCTCCCCGAATCTCGAGATCTTGGGTCGCGAGCGTAAAGCCCGCTCCGAGGTCCTCCAGGGACTCGATCGCCTCGAGCCTCTTGCGCGCATCGTCGGGCAGGGTCGCCACGGGCGGGGCGAGGAGGTAGGCGAAGGCGCGGTGATGCGAGCGGCCGACGCGGCCGCGCAGTTGGTGCAGCTGCGCCAGGCCGAAACGGTCGGCGCGGTCGATCAGGATCGTGTTGGCGGTCGGCACGTCGATGCCTGACTCGATGATGGTCGTGCAGACGAGGACCTGGAAGCGGCGATGGTAGAAATCGAGCATCAGCTGCTCGAGCTCGCGCTCGCGCATCTGGCCGTGGCCGACGCGGATCGTCGCCTCCGGCACCAGGCGGCGCAGGCGCCCCGCGAATCCCTCGATGTCCTCGACCGCGTTGTGCACGACGTAGACCTGGCCGCCGCGCCGGATCTCGCGCAGGCACGCCTCGCGCACCAGGCCGTCGCTCCATTCAGCGACGAAGGTCTCGATGGCGACGCGCTCGGCCGGCGGCGTCGTCATCAGCGACAGGTCCCGCAGGCCGCCGAGCGCCATGTTGAGCGTGCGCGGGATCGGCGTCGCCGTCAGCGTGAGCATGTCGACGTCCGCGCGCATCTGCTTGAGCCGTTCCTTGTGGCCGACGCCGAAGCGGTGTTCCTCGTCGACCACGACGAGCCCGAGGTCGCGGAACGACACGTCGCGCTGCAGCAGGCGGTGCGTGCCGATCACGATGTCGACCGCGCCCGACGCGAGCCCCTCGACGATCGCGCGCTGCTCCGGGCCGGTGCGAAACCGCGACAGGCTCTCGACGCGCACCGGCCAGTCCGCGAAGCGGTCGGCGAAGGTCTGGGCGTGCTGCTGCGCGAGCAGGGTCGTCGGCACGAGCACGGCGACCTGGCGGCCACCCGCGACCGCGGCGAACGCTGCCCGGAGTGCGACCTCGGTCTTGCCGAAGCCAACGTCTCCGCAGACCACGCGGTCCATCGACTTGCCCGAGCGCATGTCGGCGATCACGGCTTCGATCGCCTCGTGCTGGTCGATCGTCTCCTCGAACGGGAATGCGGCCTCGAAGGCCCGGTAGGCGTCCTCGTCGAACGAGAGCGACCTGCCTTCGCGTGCGGCACGGCGCGAGTACAGGTCGAGCAGTTCCGCGGCGACGTCGCGCACGCGCTCGGCGGCGCGGCGCCGGGCCCGCGCCCACTGCTCGGTGCCGAGCTTGTGCCAGGGCGCCGATTCGGGCGAGCCGCCCGTGTAGCGGGTCACGCGGTCGAGCGCGTGCACCGGCACGTACAGGAGATCGCCGCCGGCGTATTCCAGCACCAGGAATTCCGCCGGGTGCCCGGCGACCTGCATCACCTTCAGGCCGCGATAGCGCCCGACGCCGTAATCCTCGTGCACGACCGGCGCGCCGGGCGACAGCGCGGCGAGCTCCCGCAGGATGGCTTCGGGGTCGCGCTCGGCGCGCCGGCGCCGCCGCTCCTGGCGGGCGCGTTCGCCGAAGAGCTGCTCCTCGGCGATAAGCGCGACTGCGTGCTCCGGCAGCAGGAGGCCGCGCACGTCCGGTGCCACCGCGAGTCCGAGCGCGCTTCCGCTCGCGAGGAATCCCGGCCAGTCCCCCATGACGTCCGCCGCGAGGCCCTGGCGGCGCAGCATGTCGAGCAGCACTTCACGCCGCCCGGCCGAATCGGCAGTGACGAGCATCCGACCGCCGAATTCAGTGTGGAAGGCCGCAAGCTTCTCGAGCGGGCGGGACGCGCGGCTATCGCCCCTGAGCTCCGGCGGTGGCCTGGCGCCGAAATTCTCGAATGGCAGGGTGGCGCCGATAGGCTCCACCTTGACCGCGGTCAGGTCGACTCGCGGATGCCGCTCGATGGCGGAGAGCGCCTCGCCAACCGGCACGAATGACTCGGCCGGGGCCAGCAGTGGCCGTTCACGGTCATGACGTCGTTCCTCGAACCGAGATTCGATCTCGTCGGCGTACTGGCCGAGGGACCGCTCGAGGTCTGCGAAATCGACGACGACGCTGCCGGCCGGCAGGTAGTCGCAGAATCCATGGGTCTGGCCGAAGAAGAGCGGAAGCCACGCCTCGATGCCGGCGGGCATCTGTCCTGCGGATACCGCACGGTAGACCGCGCTACCCTGCGGGTCGCCCTCGAAGCGCTCGCGCCAACGGCTCCTGAAGCCGGCGATGGCGTCGGCCGTCGAGGGAATCTCGCGCGCGGGCAGGAGCGGCACGGCGGGAAGCCGCGCACCGGAACGCTGGTCCGACGGGTCGAACTGACGCACCGATTCGACCAGGTCGTCGAACAGGTCGAGGCGATACGGCTGCGGTGCGCCCGCCGGATACAGGTCGACCACCGAGCCGCGCACCGCGAACTCACCGGGACTCAGGACCTGCGAGACCTGCGCATACCCTGCGTCCACGAGCCGCTTGCGCAATCGCGGCAGGTCGATGCGATCACCGGTCGCCAGCGTGAATGCATGCGCCTCGATGAACGTGCGCGGCGGGAGCCGGTCGAGCAGGGCGGCGACCGTCGTGACGACGATCCCGCGATCGACGTTCGGCAGCGCGGCGAGCGTGCGCAGCCGTTCGGACACGATGTCCGGATGGGGGGAAAACGGATCGTAGGGCAGGGTTTCCCGGTCCGGGAACGACCAGATGCCCAGCCGTCCCGCAGCGTAGAAGCGCAGCTCCGCAAGCTGCTGGTCCGCCTCGCGGCCGCTGCCCGTGACGAGGACGAGCGGCGCCGCCCGGCTCGCCGCTTCCGCGAGGAAATACGCGGCACTGCTGCCGTACAACTCGCCCCAGCGCATGCGCTGGGTGCCGGCGGGCATTGGAATCGGAGCGGTGCCAGGCTGGTCCATGACGTTCCTGCAGGCAGAACTCCCCGTTCCGGGCGAACCCGGCGGGGTCTTGAGTTGCAGGATACCTCGGACCGGACGACGAACGAATCAGCCGGCGGGTGCGCTACTCACGAGGACGGCATGCAGCACGCGATCGTGCTCGAAATAAACAGAGAACTGCGGATAATCCCAGCGCGTGATCGGGGGCACGCCGACCGTGGCATGCCGGCTCGTTGGCTCGCCAAAGCGGCCCTGGACCGTCGCCATGGAACTGCCCCGGTTCGGGCGATCGCCAGCGGCGGCCGGATTGCCGGTATCCGTGCTGAGCGTCTCCGCGAGGGCGGGCGCGGCCGTGGCGAGCGCAGTCAACAGCAAAATGCGTAGGATAGGCATCGCGGTACCTCCGCTTTCGAGTGTAGCACCGGGTGGAAGCCTGTCGAGGTTGCCACGGTAAATCCTTGATAGGCATCCCGAATCCTGTGAACCACCGCACATGTTGACGCCATTGCCCCTCGGGCTCGGGCTGCGCTACGTCAGTGCCCGCCAGCACGAGTACTTCGTGTCGTTCATCAGCTGGGTCTCGCTCGCCGGGATCTGCCTCGGCGTCGCCGCGCTCATCGCCATCCTTTCGGTCATGAACGGATTCGAGGGCGAGCTTCGCACGCGGCTCCTCGCACTCTCCGCGCACACGACGCTGCCCGCGCCGGCCAACCCGGAGGCGCTCCGGGACCTCGCCGAACGGGCCGCCGGCCAGCCGGGCGTCGTGCGCGCGGAGCCGTTCATCGAAGTCCAGGGTCTCTTCTCGCACGGCACGACACTCGCAGGCGCCGTCCTGCGCGGCATCGACGCGCGCGAGCAGGCCGCGGGCGGAGCGCTCGCGGGGGCGATGGTCGAGGGCCGCGTGACGGATCTCGCGCCGGGCAGCCGTCACGTTGCGCTCGGCCGGGCGCTCGCGAGCCAGCTCCAGGCCGGGCAGGGCGACGACCTCAATCTCCTGCTGTTGCGGGCAGGCACCGACGGCGCACTCGCGCCCCGGATCGGGGCGTTCACGGTGTCGGGCAGCTTCGAGATCGGGCTCGCCGATCACGACCTGACGCTCGCGTTCGCCTCGCTCGAGGACGTCGCGGGGCTCGCGGGTCCCGCAGCCAGCGCGGGTGTGCGCGTGTTCTACGCGGACCCCTTCGAGGCGCCGGCGCTGACGCCCAGGCTCGCGGGAGCGCTCGGCACCGGCGTCGGGACCGACTGGACCGTGGAACACGCGGCGTACTTCCATGCGATCCGGCTCGAGAAGACCATGATGACCGTCATCCTGCTCCTGATCGTCGCGGTGGCCGTATTCAACGTCGTCGCGAGCCTCGTCATGGTGGTGTCGGAAAAGCGCAATGACATCGCCATCCTGCGCACCCTCGGGCTTTCGCGCGGCGGCGTCGTCGCGACCTTCATCGTGCAGGGAACGGTGATCGGCTGGATCGGAGCCCTCGCGGGCATCGGCCTCGGCGTGCTGCTCGCGCTTAACGCAGGCAGCATCGTCCATGCGTTCGAGCGCTGGTTCGGGTTCGAGCTGTTCGACCCGACGGTTTACTACATCTCGCGCATACCGTCGGAACTGCGGGCCTCCGACGTCGCACTGGTGTCGGTGACGGCGTTCGCGCTGACGCTGCTCGCGACCGTCTACCCGGCGCGGCGCGCGGCCGCGACGGAGCCCGCCGAGGCGCTGCGCTATGAATAGGACGGCTGCCTGGATCGGGCTGCGTTACCTGCGCGCACGCCAGGGCAGCCGCTTCGTCGGCTTCATCTCCGGCATCGCGATGACGGGCATCGCCCTCGGCGTGTTCACGCTCATCGTCGTGCTGTCGGTGATGAATGGCTTCGAGCGCGACCTCAGCCGTCGCATCCTGGACGTGGTCGCCCACGCCACGCTCGAGGGCGACGGCGGCCGCCTCGACGGCTGGCGCGGGATCGCAGAGAGGACCGCGGCGGCGCCGGGCGTCGTCTCGGTCGCGCCTTTCGTGGAAGGGCGCGGCATGATCGTGGCGGGCGAGCGCTCGTCGGCCGTGGACCTGCGCGCGGTGCAGCCCGACGCGGAACGGCGTGTCTCGGCACTCGAGCGGAACCTGTCAGGGCGCGGGTTCGGCGAGCTGGTCCCGGGCGAGTGGCGCATCCTGCTCGGCCGCGGCCTGGCCGGAAAGCTCGGCGTCGAGGCGGGCGACGGCGTGCTCGTCGTCATCGCGCAGGGAACCGTGACGCCGGCCGGCGTCATCCCGCGCATGCGGCGCTTCACGGTCGCCGGCTTCATCGACGCGGGCATGTACGAGTTCGACCAGGGGCTCGCGCTCTTGCACCTCGACGATGCCCGGCGCCTGTTCAGGCTCGGCGACGCCGTCACCGGATTGCGCTACGCGTTCGACGACCCCGGCGCCGCTGCGCAGCGGATCCGCGCGATCGCGGAAAGCCTCGAGGGCCGCTACTACATCAGCGACTGGAGCCGCCGCCAGGGCAGTTTCTTCCGCTCCCTCCAGGTGACGAAATCGATCATGTTCTTCATTCTCCTGCTGGTGGTGGCCGTCGCCGCCTTCAACATCATCTCGACGCTCGTCATGGTCGTGAAGGAGAAGCGCGCCGACATCGCCATCCTGCGCACGCTCGGCGGTTCCCCCCGCGACATGCTCGCGATCTTCATGACCCAGGGGTCGATCATCGGGCTGCTCGGCACCGCCGCCGGCGTCGCGCTCGGCCTGCTCGTGGCCGCCAACGTGACCGCGATTGCGGGCGGGCTCGAACGCCTGACCGGCCTCACGCTGGTGGATCCCCGCGTGTATTTCATCTCCGAGCTGCCCTCCGAGATCCGCGCGGGAGACGTGGTGCTGATCGCGACAGTCGCGCTCGTGCTCGGCATGCTCGCGACCCTGTACCCGGCCTGGCGCGCCGCCCGGACGCAGCCTGCCGAATCCCTGCGCCACGAGGTCTGAACGGATCACCATGAGCAAAACCGTGCTCGCCTGCGAGAACCTGGTGAAGGAGTTCCGCCAGGGCCCGGCCCTGGTGCGCGTACTGCAGGGCGTGAATGCCGCCATATTCCAGGGCGAGCGGGTCGCGGTCGTCGGCGCGTCCGGCTCGGGCAAGACGACACTGCTGCAGCTGCTCGGCGGGCTCGACCTGCCGACTGCGGGACGCGTTCTCATCGACGGGCGCGAGATGTCGGCGCTCGAGGATGCCGAGCGTGGGCGCCTGCGCAACGCCGCCATGGGATTCGTCTACCAGTTTCACCACCTGTTGCCCGAATTCAGCGCCGTCGAGAATGTCGCCATGCCGCTCCTGATCCGGGGCCTGCCGCGTGCCGACGCGGCGCGCGAGGCGACGAGCCTGCTCGGACGGGTCGGGCTCGGCGCGCGACTGGCGCACCGGCCGTCGCAGCTCTCAGGAGGCGAGCGGCAACGTGCGGCGGTCGCGCGCGCACTCATCACCCGGCCGCGCATCGTGCTGGCGGACGAGCCGACCGGCAACCTCGACGGCGGCCATGCGCGTCAGGTGCTCGAGCTGATGATGGAACTCAACCGGGAGCTCGGAACGAGCCTCGTGATCGTGACGCACGATCACGCGCTCGCTGCGCGCATGGATCGCGCGCTCCACCTGGAAGACGGAATATTGAGCGAACGCAGCGCCTGATCGCCGCCTGCGGCGGCGCCGCCGCCGTTAGCCTGCAGGACTTCCCAACGCAGGCCAGGCCGCATGCTTCGAAGCGCGCTTGCCTTCCTCGCCGGTGCCGCGGCGATCCACGTCCTGCCGGTCCCATGGGCGCCCGTGGTTGCGGCCGTTCCGGCGCTGGCCGCTGCCTGCGCCCTGCGGCGGGCACCCGCGCTGGCGGCGTGCCTCGCCGGATGCGCATGCGCGCTCCATGCCGCGGCGACGGCAGTCGCCGGCGCGTGGCCCTGCACGCGGGACCGCGAGACCGTCGAAGTGGCCGGGCACATCGCTTCGCCTTCGATCGTCCGGCCGGACCGGACTGACTTCGATCTCGAAACCGCGAGTTCGACGCCGCAGCCTCCGTGGACGGGACGGGTCCGGCTGTCCTGGTACGACGCCGACCGGCTGCCGCGGGCCGGAGAGCATTGGCGCATGCGGGCGCGGCTGCGCTGTCCGCGCGGATTCGCGAATCCAGGCGCACCCGACCGGGAGCTGGGATTGCTGCGCGAGGGCATCGACGCGACCGGCTACGTCGTCGACGGCGATGCGGCGGAACGAATTGGCGAGTCGTCCGCACCGGACGTGGAGCGGCTGCGGGAGCGTGTCGCGGGCGCCATCGCCGACGCCCTCCCTGCGGGTCCGACCGTCGCGGTATTGCAGGGACTTTCCGTCGGCGTGCGCGGCAACATTCCGGACGTCCTCTGGGAGGCAATCGCCGCGACGGGGCTCGCGCACCTCATCGCGATCTCGGGACTGCACGTCACCGGCTGCGCGCTCATGGCGTTGCTCGTATTGCGATTCGCCTGGCGACTGCGCGTGCTGCCTCCGACGCGCGCGCGCCTCGCGATCGAGATGGCGGCCGTCGTGGCGGTCACCGCGGCGTACGCCCTGCTGTCGGGCGCGTCGGTCCCGGCGCTGCGCACGCTTGCGATGGTCGCGCTGTTCGCCCTGTTGCGCTGCCTGCGGCGTTCACTGCCGCTTGCCGGATCCCTGGCGCTCGCGGCGGCGATCCTGGTGGCCGCCGATCCATTGGCGATCACTTCGACGGGATTCTGGCTCTCGTTCATTGCGACTGCGGCGCTGTTCGCGGCAGCCTCCGCCGGTAGCGGGTGGCGCGGCCGGGTCCGCGGATTCGCGCGCGCGCAGCTCGCGATCACGATCCTGCTGGCCCCCGTGCTGGCGGCGACGTTCGGACGGCTTTCGCTCGTCGCGCCAGTCGTGAATGCCGCCGCGATTCCGGTCTTCAGCGTCCTCATCCTGCCGGCCGTGCTGCTTGGGACGGTAATTGCGGCATTCGCGCCTGCGGCATCGTCGCTCCTGTGGCAGGGACTCGGAATTCTGCTGGACGGCACCTGGCCAATTCTCGCTGCGATCGGCGCCTGGCCCCTCGCGAGCTTCGCACCGGCGCAGCAACCGCTTGCGCTGGTCGGAGCCGCGACGGCGATTTCATTCGGCGCGCTGCTCGTTCCCTCGAGGGGCATTGCGATGGCGGCCGCCGTGCTTCTCGGCGCACTGGTCTGCGGCCGTGCTGCTGTTGTCGAGCCCGGCGCGTTCACGCTCGCCGTGATCGACGTGGGCCAGGGTCTTGCGGCAGTCCTCGAAACCGCGGGTCACACGCTCGTCTTCGACACCGGCCCGCGCTGGCGCGGCGGCACCGTCGCCGCCCGATTCTCGTTGCTGCCTTACCTGCGTGCGCGCGGCATCCGCAGGATCGACCGGCTGGTGGTGAGCCACGACGACGTGGATCATGCCGGTGGAGTCCCGCTGATCGCGGACGCCATGAACGTAGAGCGAATCATGGCGCCTGCGGGCAGCCTGGCCGGAGCCGGGGAGACGTGTGAAGCCGGCGCTGGCTGGCGGTGGGACGGGGTCGAATTTCGCGTGCCGCATCCGCCCGCCGGGTTCGAGGGCAGTGACAACGACCGTTCGTGTGCGCTTGGAGTGACGGGCCCGGGCGGATCCGTCCTGCTCCTGGCGGATCCGGAAGCCGCGGCGGAATCGTTGCTCGTCGGCCGGCCGATCGCGGCGGACGTCGTCCTGATCCCGCATCATGGCAGCGCCAGCTCGTCGTCGCCGGCATTGACCGGCGCGGTGTCGGCGCGCTTTGGCATCGCTTCATCCGGCTTCGGCAATCACTGGGGCATGCCGCGCGCGGACGTCGTGGCGCGGTGGCGCGCGGCAGGCACGACGGTGCTCAACACGGCGGAGCAGGGTGCCGTGCGGGTTCGCATTCCATCCGCACCCGGCGCGATCACCGTCGAGACTGAGCGGCGCGACCCGCCGCACTGGTGGCGAGCCCGGCCAGGGCGATGAGGCGTGGCGGGCAGCGAATGCAGCCGCACGGTATCATGCCGCGCCATGTGGGAAATCATCCTTGCGGGCGGCCCCGTCATGTGGCCGATCATCCTGTGCTCGGTGGTCGCCGCCGCCATCGTGCTCGAGCGGCTGTGGACACTTCAGCGCAAGCGCGTGATCCCGCGCGAGCTCACGGACCGGATCTGGAAGCTGGTCGAGTCGCAGGGCCTGAACGAACGGCACATCGAGGCGCTGGCCCATAATTCGCCGCTCGGTCGCGTCCTCGCCGCCGGCCTCGCGCACCGGGACCATGGGCGCGAGATCATGAAGGAGGCGATCGAGGACACGGGCCGGCACGTGGTTCACGAGCTCGAGCGCTTCCTCGGCACCCTCGGGACGATCGCGGCGGTGTCGCCGCTGCTCGGCCTGCTCGGAACCGTGACCGGCATGATCCAGGCCTTCGAGGCCATCTCGGCGGAAGGCGTCGGTGACCCGCAGGTTCTCGCGGGCGGCATCGGCACGGCGCTCATCACGACGGCGGCGGGGCTCATCGTGGCGATCCCGGCCCTGTTCGCTTACCGCTACCTGCGCGGGGTCGTCGACCTGCTGGTGGTCGAGATGGAGAAGGAGGCGATGAAGCTGGTGCGCGCCTTCGACCAGATGCAGAAGCGCACGGAGCGCGCGTCACGCCGCCGCGACGCCGCCTCGTGAAGATGCAGGTCAAGCGGGCCGAAGAGGTCGAGCTCAACCTGATATCGCTGGTGGACGTCGTCCTGCTGCTCGTCATCTTCTTCATGCTGTCCACGACCTTCGTCCAGGACACGAGCCTGCGCGTCGCGCTGCCCGAGGCGGGCTCGGCGATAGTCGAGCGCTCGGCCCAGCCGATCGTCATCACCATCTCCGCCCAGGGCAGCTATCGCGTCAACGACAGGGCCCTGGTCAACAACGAACGTGCGACCCTCAGCGCCGCTCTGCGCCAGGTCGCGGGCAACGCGCGCCAGGAGCCCGTGACCCTTCGCGCCGACGCGCGGGCGACCCACCAGTCGGTCGTGACCGCGATGGACGTCGCGGCGAAGCAGGGCTTCACGCAGGTCAACATTGCGACTGTCAGCACGCAAGACGAAGAATAAGGTCCCGCTGCCGCCGCTCAGCGCGAGCGGCCTCAAGACCTACCTGCGCCTGCTCGGCTACGCGAAGCCGCACTGGGCCATGTTCCTCCTGGGCGTGCTCGGCATGGTCCTGTACGCCGCGGTAGACACGGGCTTTGCCGTGCTCGTCAAGAAGTTCCTGGACGGCGCCTTCGTCGAGCGCGACCCGCGCATGCTGGTCTACGTGCCGGCCGGGATCATCGTCCTGTTCCTGGTGCGCGGGATCGGCGACTACCTGTCGGTGTACGCGCCCGGCTGGGTCGGGCGCCAGGTCATCAAGGCCCTCCGCGGCGACGTGTTCGCGCACTACCTGCGCCTGCCGGTCTCGTACTTCGACAGGAACGGCGTCGCGCAGCTGCTGTCGCGCCTCACCTACAACATCGAGCTGGTCGCCGAGGCCGCGACCAACGCGGTCACCTTCATCATCCGCGACACCCTGACGATCATCGGTTTGCTCGGCTACCTGGTCTACCTGAACTGGAAGCTGACGCTGTTCGCGCTCGCGGTGGCGCCGCTCATCATCGGGCTGATCCGCGCCACCAGCACGCTGTTCCGGCGCTACAGCGCCCGCATCCAGTCCTCGATGGGCGACGTCACGCGGGTCGCCAAGGAATCGCTCGAGAGCCAGCGGATGATCAAGGTGTTCAACGCCGAAGGACAGCAGGCCGAGGCGTTCGAGGAAGTCAACGAGCTCAACCGGGCGAGCTTCATGAAGCTCATCACCGTGAAGGCCGTCTCAAACCCGGTCGTGCAGATGATCGCCGCCGCCGGGCTCGCCGCCGTCATGTACATGGCGATCCGCGACGTCCTCGATCGCGGGCTCACGATCGGCGAGTTCACGTCGTTCCTGACCGCGCTGCTCCTGGTCACCGCGCCGCTGCGCCGCCTGGTCAGCGTGGTCGGCCCGCTGCAACAGGGCATCGCCGCCGGCGAAAGCGTCTTCGAGGTGCTCGACGCCGCGGCCGAGGACGTAGGCGGCGACGTCGCGATCGATCGCGCCCGGGGGGAGATCGAGTTTCGCGACGTGTACTTCACCTACGACGCCGACAAGGGCGAAGTGCTCTCCGGCATTCGCGTGCGGGTCGCGCCGGGCGAGACCGTGGCGATCGTCGGCCGGTCGGGCAGCGGCAAGTCGACGCTGGTCAGCCTGTTGCCGCGCTTCCATGACCCCGATCGCGGCGCGGTGATGCTGGATGGCGTCGACATGCGCGAGTACCGGCTGCGGGACCTGCGCAACCAGCTCGCGCTCGTGAGCCAGGACGTCATGCTCGTCGACGACTCGATCCGCAACAACATCGCGTTCAGCGTGCCCGGTGCGGGCGCGGCGGACGTCGAGCGCGCGGCCCGGGCGGCGCACGTGCTCGAGTTCGCCGAGGAGCTCCCGGAGGGCCTCGACACGGTGATCGGCGAGCGCGGCGCGCTGTTGTCCGGCGGGCAGCGCCAGCGAGTCGCCATCGCGCGCGCGATCCTGAAGGACGCCCCGGTCCTGATCCTCGACGAGGCAACGTCGGCGCTCGACGCGGAATCCGAGCACCTGGTGCAGACCGCGCTGGCGGGGCTCGTCGAAGGGCGCACGACGCTCGTGATCGCGCACCGCCTGACGACGATCGAACGGGCCGACCGCATCGTCGTGATGGACGCAGGCCGCATCGTCGAGTCCGGGACTCACGCCGAACTCCTGGCCGCGGGCGGCGTGTACGCTGCCCTGCACCGCATGCAGTTCAACGCCTGAACGGCGCCACGCCTACGGCACCCCAAATGGGCAGGCGCCTGCACGACTGGTTCATCGCGACCTGGTACGGCGGCACCGGCCGCGGCCGCTGGCTGGTCCCGTTCGCCTGGCTGTTCGCGGGCCTCGCGCGCTTGCGCCGCGAACTGTATGCGCGCGGCATCCTGTCCCGGTACCGCTCGCGCCGGCCTGTCGTCATCGTCGGCAACCTGACGGTTGGCGGCTCCGGCAAGACGCCGTTCGTGACCTGGCTGGCCGGCGCACTGTCGCGCAGGAAGCTGCGGGTCGGCGTCGCGATGCGGGGCTACGGCCGCGCCGGGAGTGCGGCGCGACGCCTGACGGACGCGGACACGGTCGCCACGGCGGGCGACGAGCCGCTGATGATCCGCCGTCGACTGTCCGTGCCGGTCTCAGTGGCAGCGCAGCGTGCCGACGCCGTGCGCCTGCTCGAGCCGGACTGCGACGTGATCCTGTGCGACGACGGCTTGCAGCACTACGCCCTGGCCCGCGACCTCGAGATCGTCGTCGTCGACGGAATGCGCGGGTTCGGCAACGGTCGCAGGCTGCCCGCGGGGCCGTTGCGCGAGCCGGTCTCGCGCCTCGACGAGGCCGATGCCGTCGTCGTCAACGGCACGGGATTCGAGCGGCCGGGCGCGATCCGCATGCGCCTCGAACCGGTGGCGGTGGTGTCCCTGCGGGACGGCACGCGTCGTCCACTGTCGGACTTTGCGGGCCGCGACGTCGTGGCCGCCGCCGCGATCGGCAACCCGGAACGGTTCTTCG
This sequence comes from uncultured Gammaproteobacteria bacterium, assembly GCA_963728615.1. Lineage (GTDB taxonomy): Bacteria > Pseudomonadota > Gammaproteobacteria > Steroidobacterales > Steroidobacteraceae > SCUD01. The sequence goes on along the minus strand of CAVSKQ010000002.1, from coordinate 59,738 downwards.
CCCTGCTGCGCGCCCATGGCCTGCAGATCGAGACGCGGACGCTTCCGGACCATGCGCGATTCACGCCGGCGCTCGCGGGCGCAGGGCAGGGCAAGCCGGTGCTGCTGACCGAGAAAGATGCCGTAAAATGCAGCGGCGAGGACTGGGCCGATGCGGGCTACGTCGAAGTGTCGCCCGTCGTCGATGCCGCGGCGGCCGCGGCGCTGTGCGACCGGATCGCGGGCCTTGCCGGCGGACAACGGGGTGCGGATTCGTGAGTGAGCGGCTGACCGACATACTCGCCTGCCCGGTGTGCAAGGGCCCGCTCGCGTGGCAGCGCGAGGCGGCCGAGTACGTCTGCCGCGCAGACCGGCTCGCATATCCCGTGCGCGACGGCATCCCGGTCATGCTGCCGGACGAAGCGAGGCGCCTCGCGTCCGACGACGACGCGCTGACCGGCCGCTGATGATCTTCAGGGTCGTCATTCCCGCGCGGCACGCCTCCACCCGCCTGCCGGGCAAGCCGCTCCTCGCGATCGCGGGCCTGCCGATGATCCTGCATGTCCATGACCTGTCGTCGCGCTCCGGAGCCGCGGAGGTCATCGTCGCGACGGACGACGCGCGCGATCCGCGATGCCTGCAGCGCGGCCGGTGCGGTCGTCGAAATGACCGATGCGCAGCATGCCTCCGGCACGGATCGCATCGCCGAGGTCGCAAGGCGTCGCGGATGGGCGGGGATGACATCGTCGTCAATGTCCAGGGCGACGAGCCCTTGCTGCCGCCGGCCCTCATCGGCCAGGTGGCGGAACTCCTGGCCGCGACCCCGGGGGCTGCGATTGCGACGCTGGCGACGCCGATCGAGAGCGACGCCGACTACCGCGACCCGAACGTGGTCAAGGTCGTCTCGCGCCCCGACGGGATGGCGCTCTACTTCAGCCGGGCGCCCATCCCCTGGGATCGCGACGGCGCTGCGCAGAGCCACGCAGGCGTCGGGCGGCACCACGGCAGCCGACGGCACCTCGGGCTGTACGCGTACCGCGTCGGGGCGCTCCTCGCTCTCGCGGGCACGCCGCCCGCCGAGATCGAGCGTCGCGAACGGCTGGAGCAGCTGCGCGCGCTCGCGATGGGGCTCGCCATCGTCGTCGCCGACGCGTCGGTCTCGCCGGGTCCGGGCGTGGATACGCCGGAGGACCTGTCACGCGCGGATGCGATCTTGCAGGCAGCCAGGCGCCGATGAACCACGCCGCCGGCCGGGTCACGCCGTTCTACGCGGTCGAGATCAACCGCATTGCGAATGCGCGCGAACGGCAGGGCCTGCCCGTCATCCACATGGAAGTCGGCCAGCCATCGGCCGGCGCGCCGGCGTCCGCGATCGCGGCCGGGCAGCGCGCAATAATCGAGTGCCCGCAGGGTTACTGGGAAAGCGGGGCGCTCTCCGAACGGCTCGAGCGGCACTACCGCGAGTTCTACGGGCTCGAGGTCCCTCACGAGCGCATCGTCCTCACCATGGGAGCATCCGCGGCACTCGTGCTCGCGATGTCGGTGCTGTTCAGCCGGGGCGACCGCGTCGCCGTACCCCGGCCGGGCTACCCGGCGCACCGCAACGCACTGCACGCACTCGGGCTCGAGCCGGTCGAGTTCGACTGCGGCGATGACACGCGCTTCCAGCCGACCGCGGCGATGGTGTCCGCGCTCGACCCGGCGCCCGCGGGGCTCATCCTGACGAGCCCCTCGAACCCGACCGGATCGATGATCCCGGGTGCTGAGCTCGCCGCCATCGCAACCGTGTGCCGCGAACGGGGCATCCGGATCCTGTCCGACGAGACCTACCACGGCATCACCTACGGCGGGCGCGCGGACTCGATACTCGCGCATGCTCCCGACGCGGTCGTCGTCAACACGTTCTCGAAATACTGGTGCATGACGGGATGGCGTCTCGGCTGGGCGGTGGTGCCTGCGACGCTCGTCGACCCGATGCGGCGCTTCGCCGGCAACCTGTTCCTCGTGCCGCCGACGCTGTCACAACACGTCGCGCTCGCCGCGATGGACGCCCATGCCGACCTCGAGGCGCATGTCGCAACCTACGCGAAGAACCGCGCGCTGCTCTCCGCTGCGCTGGCGGGATTCGGGATTCACCGCATCGCGCCGCCTGACGGCGCCTTCTACCTGTACGCGGACGTCGGCGACCTGACGCGGGACTCGCTCGCCTGGTGCCTCGAGATCCTCGATGCCACGGGCGTTGCCCTCAATACCGGCCGGGATTTCGACAGCGCCCAGGGCGACCGCTTCGTGCGCATTTCCTTTGCGGTATCTACGGGCGAGACGCTGCAGGCGATCGAGCTGCTCGACGGCTGGTTGCGCAGGCGCAAGCGCGCATGACGCGCGTCCTGTTCGTCTGCATGGGCAACATCTGCCGCTCGCCGACCGCGGAGGCCGTGCTTCGCGAGATTGCGCGACGCGAGACGCCCGGGCTCGCCCTCGAGGTCGATTCGGCGGGTACGCACGGCTACCACGCCGGCAGCCCGCCCGACGAGCGTTCGACGCTCGCGGCCCGGCGCCGCGGCTACGACCTCGGCGCGCTGCGCGCGCGGGTCGTCGAGCCCGGCGACTTCAGCCGGTTCGACCTCGTGATCGCGATGGACGAAGAGGTCCACGACCGCCTGAAGGAGATCGTCCCGCAAACGCACGCGGCGAGGCTTGCGCTCTTCATGGAATTTGCGCCGGCGCTCGGCAGGCGTGACGTACCCGATCCGTACTACGGCGGACCGGCGGGCTTCGAAGACGTGCTGGACCTGGTGGAAGAGGGCGCGCGCGGCCTGCTGGCTGCGCTTGCAAAATGAAGGTGAACGTCCCCTTCATCTTCATTCCTTCGGGCCGAAGTGCTGGTCTTCCCCGGGCGACGATGACCAGACGGTGTAGGTCGAACCCGCCTTGGGTGCGGCAGGCTGAGGCGGCTCGAGTGATGCCGGCGCTGGCGGCGGCGGTTGTGCAAGCGTCTCCATGACCGGCAGCGGGTTCGCTGCGACCGGCGGCGGGGCGTTTCCCGGAGCGTCGCTGCCGCCCTGCACCGGCACCGTGACCGGCTGCGTGTCGGTCGGACGATAGGCTTCCTGGCGGCCGCGACCTCCACGGCCGCGCCGGCGGCGACGGCGGCGCTGGGGATCGCCCTCGGCCGCCGGTTGCTCCTGGCGCGGAGGCTGGGCCGCCTGAGGCGGACGCGGCGCTTCGGGCTGGCGGTCCCGCTGACGGTGACTCTCATCGCGGCCTTCGCCGCCGCGCGGGCGGTCCGGGCGTTCGGCACGCTCGCCGCCGTCCCGGTTGCGATCCCGGTTGCGGTCCCGGTTCCGGTCACGGCTGCGATCACGATCGCCCCGGTGCGGGCGGCGGCCGCCGCGCTCCTCGCGGTGTTCGCGGTGGTCACGCCGATGCCGGCCGGCCGGCTTTTCCTCGCGGCGCGCAGGGGCGGGGGCCTGCGGGACTTCGCGCCCGGCCGTGTCGCCGAAGAGACCGCGGACCCACGACCAGAAACCGGGACCTGATGCCGCCTGGGCGGCAGGCGGGGCCACGGGCGTCGGCGCCGGCGCCGCGGGTGCGATCGGCTGAACGGCCGCGGGAGTCGTGGCCGGGCGCTTGTCCGCCGGCGACTGGAAGTCGAGCTCGACTGCACCGGTGCCGGCCATCTGGTAGCTCGTCATTGCGTTTTCCGGCAGCGACAGCTCGTCGTCGCGCACGCGGCGGATCGAGTAGTTCGGCGTCTGCATGTTCGGGTCGGGCACGAGCACGATGTCGATCTCGCGCGCGCTCTCGAGCCGGTGCAGCCATTCCCGCTTCTCGTTGATGAGGAACGTGCACACGTCGACCGGCAGCTGGGCGACCACGCGGGTGGTGCGGTCCTTGCGGACCTCCTCGCCGATCAGCCGCAGCACGGCGAGCGCCATGGACTCGACGCTCCTGATCGAGCCCATGCCGCTGCAGCGCGGGCAGGCCATGTGCGTCGACTCGCCGAGCGAGGGCCTGAGGCGCTGGCGCGACATCTCCATGAGGCCGAACCGCGAGATGCGCCCGAGCTGGATGCGCGCGCGATCGGAGCGCACGGCGTCGCGCAGCCGGTCCTCGACGCCCTGCTGGTTCTTCTTCGACTCCATGTCGATGAAGTCGATGACGATCAGGCCGCCGAGGTCCCGCAGCCGCAGCTGCCGCGCGATCTCGTCGGCCGCCTCGAGGTTCGTGTTGTACGCGGTCGCCTCGATGTCCGAACCGCGGGTCGCGCGCGCGGAGTTGATGTCGATCGACACCAGCGCCTCGGTGTAGTCGATCACGATGCCGCCGCCGGAGGGCAGGGTGACCGAGTGCGAGTACGCCGACTCGATCTGGCTCTCGATCTGGAAGCGCGTGAACAGCGGGACTTCGTCGGTGTAAGCTTGATCTGCTTGGTGCCGTCCCCGGACTGGAAGCGCTGCACGTACTCGATCGCGCGCTGGTGGGCGCCCGGCTCGTCGATGAGCACTTCGCCGATGTCGTCCGAGAGGTAGTCACGCAGCGCCCGTGTGACCGCGTCGCTCTCCTGGTAGACGAGGAACGGCGCCTGGCGCTCGCCGGCGGCGGTCACGATCGCGTCCCAGTTGGCGCGCAGGTTGTCGAGGTCCCACTGGAGCTCCTCGGGGCTGCGGCCGACGCCGGCGGTGCGCACGATCGTGCCCATTCCGTCCGGCACGTGCAGCTGGTCGAGCGAATCCTTGGTGACGTCGCGTTCCTCGCCCTCGATGCGGCGCGACACGCCGCCCGCGCGCGGATTGTTCGGCATGAGCACGAGGAAGCGGCCCGCGAGGCTGATGAAGGTGGTGAGCGCGGCGCCCTTGTTGCCGCGTTCCTCCTTCTCGACCTGCACGAGGAGTTCCTGCCCCTCCTGCAGCACGTCGCGGATGTTGAAGCGGGCGCCGGGCGCCGGCTGGAACCGGTAATACTCGCGCGCCACTTCCTTGATCGGCAGGAAGCCCTGGCGCTGTGCGCCGTACTCGACGAACGCGGCCTCGAGGCTCTGCTCGACGCGCGTGACGCGCGCCTTGTAGATGTTGCCTTTCTTCTGCTCGCGGGACGGTAACTCGATCGACAGGTCGTACAGCTTCTGGCCGTCAACCAGAGCGACGCGCAACTCCTCTTGCTGAGTCGCGTTGATAAGCATTCTTTTCATGTGCCCCATCCAAGGTGCTTGGGGCCCTGTCGCGAGGGATGTCACGTGCTTTCATGGGAAACATGAGCATCACCGCAGGCGCGGCCGCGGGCGCACGGGAGCGGGCCGCAGCGACTGGCTGCGGGTCGTATCGCTCCTGCACGAAGCACCGTGGAGAATACGCGCGGGGAACATCACATCCGAACGAAGGGCCGGCGATGGTCCGGACCAGCCGGACCAACTAACATGCGGCCTGCCCGCCACGACGCCACGATTGAACGGGGCCGATACGGAGTGACCGCGTACCGGTCAGCGGCCACGCTTCGCTTCGCGAAGCCTGCGCCGTAAGACCTGACTGCTGGTTAAGATAACAGATGCGCCCGGAAAATCAACACGTTAGGGAATCTCCGTGACAGCGGATCGAAATCAGCCGGTTGGCGTGCGGCGGGTGCGGGCGGGCGCCGCGTCGGAGGGCCAGCGGCTCGACAATTTCCTGTTGCGCGAGCTCGGCGGGGTGCCGCGCAGCCGCGTCTACCGCCTGCTCCGGCGGGGTGAAGTGCGCGTCAACGGGAAGCGCAAGCAGGCGGACTACCGGCTAGCCGCGGACGACGAAGTGCGCCTGCCGCCCGTGCGGGAAGCGCCGGCGCCGGACCCGGCGACACGCCGGGTTCCCGACGGGCTGATCGAGACCGTGCGCGCCGCGATCGTCCACGAGGATCGCGCGCCTGCTGGTGCTCGACAAGCCGGCAGGACTCGCGGTGCACGGCGGATCGGGACTTGTCGTTCGGCGCCATCGAGGCGTTGCGCGCACTGCGCCCGGAGGAATCGCTCGAGCTCGTGCATCGGCTCGATCGCGACACCAGCGGATGCCTGCTCGTCGCACGCACGCGGCCGGCCCTGCGGCTGGCACACGCGCTGCTGCGCGAGGGCGCAGTCGAGAAGCACTACGCGGCGCTCCTGGCCGGACGCTGGCGGCTCGGCCGCAAGACGATCGATGCGCCGGTCCTGACCCATGCGCGGGCGGGCGGCGAGCGTGTCGTGCGCGTGCATCGCGCCGGCAAGATCGCGCTCTCCGACTTCCAGGCTGTCACGCATTTCCAGGACGTCGCGACGCTCATGGACGTTGCGATCCGCACCGGACGCACGCACCAGATCCGTGTCCATTCGGCTTTCGCGGGGCATCCCGTCGCGGGCGACGACAAGTACGGTGACCGCGAGCACAACGCCCGGATGCGGTCGCTCGGGTTGCGTCGCATGTTCCTGCATGCGTCGTCGATCGCGTTCCGATGGCCGGACACCGGTGCGGCATTCCGGGCTGAGGCCGGCCTTCCGGCCGAGTTGCAGGGGGTGCTCGCGCGCCTGCGCGACCCTGCGGCTCAGGCTTGAGGCGCGAGTGGATCGAGCCCGGCGCTGCGCAGTGCGCCGGCGAGCCAGATGAGCGGCAGTCCGACGAGCGCGGCGGGGTCGCGCGTTTCCATCGACTCGAACAGGGCGGCGCCGAGTCCCTCGCTGCGGAATCCGCCGGCACAATCGAATGGGCGGTCGAGCTCGACGTAACGCGCGATCTCGTCCGCGGTCAGCGAGCGGAATCGCACCGAGGTGAGGTCCACGTGCTCGTAGCCGGTGCGTGCTCCCTGGCGTAGCAGCACTGCCGCCGTGTGAAACACGACGACGCGCCCGCTCTCGGCCGCCAGCTGTGCGCGGCAACGCGCGGCGTCGCCGGGCTTGCCCAGGATGCGGCCCTCGAGGTCGGCCACCTGGTCGGAGCCGATCACCCAGCTCGCCGGGATAACGCGCGGCGACGGCCAGCGCCTTGGCTCGCGCAAGGCGCAATGCCTGGGTGCCTGGCGTTTCGCCGACATGGGGCGACTCGTCGAGCCAGGGTGCCACAGGCTCGAAACCGAGGCCCAGGCGGCGCAGCAGTTGCGCCCGGTAGGGCGAAGTGGAAGCCAGCACGAGGGGATGAGCCATGGCACTCAGGGCTTAAAAAACAATGATTTGCGCCGCGAGTTCTTTGACACCCCGGTGCCCGGTCACTATGATACCGCCCCCATGTCGATGCCCCCCGATCGGCCGCTCGATGCAATCGGGCTGGCGCGGAGCGCGGCGCAGGTCGAGCGTGAGTTCGAGGTCGCCGGTTTTGCACGCCTGCGCGACCGGCTGGCGGAGCCGACCGGCACAGTGTCGGCCCGCGCCGAGTTTGGATTGCAGGGTCGCTGGCCGGTGGTGCGGCTCGCCGTGGCCGCGGACGTCGTGCTCACCTGCCAGCGCTGCCTCGGGCGCGATGCGGCGTACGCTTTCCTCCGTGGCATCGAACTCGTGTTTGCGGACGAGGACGCGCCGGAATTGCCGGACGGCCATGAGGCGGTCGGAGGCGATCCCCGCGAGCTCGACCTCGCGGCGCTCGTCGAGGACGAGTTGCTGCTGGAGCTGCCGATCATCCCGCAGCACGAGGCGGGCGAAGCCTGCGAGCTGCCAGCCACAGAGGCAGGCCTCGCGGGCGAGTCGAAGCCCGAGGCGCCGGAGATGCGCCGGCCGTTCGCGGGACTGAAGGATCTGCTGAAACACTGAGCTGGAGAGAGAACCATGCCCGTTCAAAAAAGCCGAAAGACGCCGTCGAAGCGCGGCATGCACCGTTCGCACGACCGTCTCACCAAGCCGGCGCTGTCGAAAGACCCGACCACCGGCGAGACGCACCTTCGTCATCGCGTGAGCCGCGACGGTTTCTACCGCGGCCGCAAGGTGATCGACGTCAAGACCGAGGACGTGGGTCAGGAATAAGGCCGGCGCCGTCACGCGGCCGCCGGCCCCGCCATGAACCGCTATTCGCGCATCGCCGGCACCGGCAGCTACCTGCCGGAAAAGGTCGTCACGAACACGACCTCGAGAAGACGATCGACACCACCGACGAGTGGATCCGCACGCGCACCGGCATCGAGCGGCGCCACATCGCCGCGCCGGACGAATCGAGTTCGTCGCTCGCCGAGCATGCGGCGCGGCGTGCGCTGAAGGCTGCAGGCCAGACGCCGGCGGACGTCGACTTCATCGTCGTCGGCACGACCACGCCCGACCTGATCTTCCCGAATACCGGCACGCTGCTCCAGCAGCGCCTCGACATCCACGGCTGCCCGGCGTTCTCGCTCGAGACCGCGTGCAGCGGCTTCGTGTATGCGCTCTCGGTCGCCGACAAGTACGTCCGCTTCGGCGAGTCGAAGTGCGCGCTGGTCGTCGGCGTCGAGTGCCTGTCGCGCTTCATCGACTGGACCGACCGCGGCACGTGCGTCCTGTTCGGCGACGGCGCGGGCGCAGTCGTGCTGACGCCCGCGGACGAGCCGGGCATCATCGGCACGCACCTGCATTCGGACGGCAAGTACCAGGACCTGCTGTACTTCCCGTATGGCGTGTCGAAGGGCTTCGACACGCTGCGCAACAACTCGACCGACGGCCTCAAGATGCAGGGCAACGAGGTGTTCAAGGTCGCGGTGCGCACGCTGTCGAAGCTCGTCGACGAGACGCTGGCGAAGAACGGCGTCGAGCGCAGCGACATCGACTGGCTCGTCCCGCACCAGGCGAACCTGCGCATCATCCAGTCGGCGGCCGAGAAGCTCGGGCTGCCGATGGAGAAGGTCGTCGTCACCGTGCAGAACCACGGCAACACGTCGGCGGCTTCCATCCCGCTCGCGCTCGACACCGCGGTGCGCGACGGCCGCATTCACCGCGGCCAGCTCCTGCTGCTCGAGACCTTCGGCGGCGGTTTCACCTGGGGATCGGCGCTGATACGCTACTGATGCGGAAACCCGGCGGCGGACAGGGCGGTCCATTCGCGCATGCGGTCATCTCTGCACGGCTCTCGCCTTGCTCGTCGCGCTGCCCGCGGCGGCGGAGCAGTTCCCGCTGCCGCCCGACGACAGCGACGTGATCGGCGAGGTGCGTCTCGACCGCGGCCGAAGCCGAAGGACACGCTGCTCGACCTCGCGCGCCGCTATGGCCTCGGCTACGAGGAAATCACCAACGCGAACCCGGGCGTGGACGCCTGGCTGCCCGGCGCCGGCACCGTGGTGCGTCGTGCCGAAGCGGCGCCTGCTGCCGCGCGCGCCGCGCGCCGGGATCGTGATCAACCTGCCGGAGCACCGCTCTACTGGTATCCGCCGACGGCTGCAGGCGGGCGAGCCGCCGGTCGTGTGGACCTTCCCGGTCAGCATCGGGAAGATGGACTGGAACACGCCGCTCGGCACCACGACGGATCGTGTCCAAGGCCAAGGACGCTCCCTGGATACCGCCGAAATCGGTTCGCGAGGAGCATGAGAAGCGCGGCGAGCCGCTTCCGGCGGTCGTTCCGGGCGGTCCGGACAATCCGATGGGCCGCTACAAGATGGCGCTCGGCATTCCGGGCGGCGCCTACCTGATCCACGGCACCAACCGGCCGGCGGGCATCGGCATGCAGGTGACGCACGGCTGCATGCGGCTCTATCCGGAGGACATCGAAGCGCTCTACGGCATGGTGCCGATCGGCACGCCGGTCACGATCGTGAACCAGCCGTACAAGTGGGGCTGGCACGAAGGCGAGCTGCTGATCGAAGTGCATCCGCCGCTGCAGGAAGACGCGGTCGACGCCGCCGACGCTGACCGACCTCACGCGCCTGATCGTCGAGGCGACGCGCAGCTCGCCGCTCGCCGATCGACTGGATCGGCGCCGAGCGCATCTGGCGCGAGGCGCGCGGCATCCCGACCGCGGTTGCGGCGCAGCCTGCCGAGGCCGCGTCACTGCACGCGCGCCGTAGCGCGCGCCCTGAAAAACAAAAACCCCGCGGTGTCGCCACCGCGGGGCTTTCTGTCGGAGTCCGACGTCGATTACTTCGACATCGACTTTTCGAACATGCGATTCAGCTTCTCGCTGTTCGCATCGCAGCACTGCTGCGCCGCCTGCGCCGCAGACGCAGCCTGGTTGGCCGTGTTCTGCGCCGAGGTGGCAGCCTGCTGCGCGGCAGCGGCGGCGCGGCTCGCGCCGTCCGCTGAGGTCTTCACGCCGTCGAGGTCACCGGACAGCTTGGCGACCTGCGACTTGAGCGAGTCGACTTCCGCCTGCAAGGGCTTCAGATCGGTGCAGCCGGCGCCCAGGGCGATGACGGCGGCAGCGACGCCCACCTTCAGGATGTTGGTCATGAGATTTTTCTCCACAAGGTTGCATGGAACGTTACAAACCGCTTTTGCGGATGCACGGCGCCGGCGGTCCTTCCTCTCCGCGCGGTGGCGTTGCGGATCGTAACGTATCAGCGCGGCAGGTGAAAGCCGCTTGCGCGTTTGTCGCCGGGCGAGCGACAGACTTTCGCAACTGTCTTTGTCGGACATGCCGCGCACGCGTGTTTCGCTTTTTGCACGCCGCTCGTTGCGCGTCATCGCGATCGCCGATCACGTTTCGGGATCGTGCGTCACGGTTACGCGGACGAGCTGCCGGGACCCGCGAGCGAGCGCATCGAGTTCCGGCGCGAGTGAGCGGAGTCCGGCATCGATGTTTGCGTGCCGCGAGGTTGATCTGGAAGCGGGGCGGGCGATCGTGGAAGGCCTTGCCACGGGGGGCTTGCCAGGCGAGTGCCGTGCCTGTATATAATCACAGCACCTGATCATTCATACAGGTGGACCATGTCGGACCTCACGCCCCGCCAACGCCAGATCCTCGAGTTCATCCAGGACGCCATCGCGACCAACGGCCTGCCGCCGACGCGCGCGGAGATCGCCCAGGCACTCGGCTTCCGGTCCGCCAATGCCGCCGAGGAACACCTGCGGGCCCTGCAGCGCAAGGGCGTGCTCGGCCTGGTCGCGGGCAGCGCGCGCGGCATCGTGCTGAAGGACGCGCTGCGCGAGCAGTTCGGCCTGCCGCTCATCGGCCGCGTCGCCGCCGGCCGCCCGATCCTCGCCGAGGAGCACATCGAGGGCCGTTTCCAGATCGACCCGGCGCTCTTCAGCCCGCGGCCGCATTACCTGCTGCGGGTCAGCGGCATGAGCATGCGCGACGTCGGCATCCTGGACGGCGACCTGGTCGCCGTGCATCGCTCGCCCGACGTCCGCAACCGGCAGATCATCGTCGCGCGGCTCGAGAACGAGGTGACCGTCAAGCGTTATCAGCCAGGAAGGCACGGTCGTCTGGCTCATGCCGGAGAACCCGGATTTCGAGCCGATCCGCGTCGACCTGCGCAAGCAGTCGATGACGATCGAAGGCGTGGTGGTCGGCGTGCTGCGGCGCGGCCGCGCGGACGTCATGCAGTGAACGACGCGCTTCGCCGAATTCCTGCGTCATCCCGCGCTCTGGCGCGGCAGCGGCGCAGGCGCACCCGCGACCGTCCCGACCGGCTTTCGCGCCCTCGATGCACGCCTGCCGGGCGGCGGCTGGCCGCTCGTCCACGCTGATCGAGCTGCTGGTGCCCGCCGCGGGCGTCGGCGAGATCCGCCTGCTGCTGCCCGCGCTCTGCGCAGCCTCACGGCAGCGGGCACGGAGCCGCGCTGGGTCGCCTGGCTCGCCCCGCCGCACCTGCCGTATGCGCCCGCGCTCGCCGATGCCGGACTCGATCCTGCGCGCATGCTCGTGGTGCGCCCGCGCGCCGGGCTCGACCGGCTCTGGGCGATGGAACAGGCGCTGCGCTCCGGCGCCTGCGCCGCGGTGCTCGGCTGGGCTGGCGAGGCTCGCGATCCGATGTTGCGCCGGCTGAAGCTGGCCGCGGAGGAGGGCGACACGCCCGCGTTCCTGCTGCGGCCTGCCGCGCACCGCAACGAAACTTCGCCCGCGGCGCTGCGGCTCGCGCTCACGGCCCGTGACTACGGCCTCGACGTCGAAGTGCTGAAGAGCCGCTCTGGCCCCGCGCGCATCGAGCGCCTGCACATACACTGAGGAACCAGGGATGTTCGCAGGAACGTCCGGCCCCGATCGCGCCGGCAGCGGCCAGTCGTCGGCACGCATGGGTGCCGGTGCCGGCGCCGCGCACGGAGCCGGTCGCCCCTGCGGGTGAGCTTTGGCTCGCCGCGCACTTCCCCCGCCTGCCGCTCGATGCGCTGGTGCCGGGCAACGGGCAGGCGCGCGCGGCCGTGGTCACCGCGGCGGACGATCCGCGCCGCGCCGTCGTCGCCTGCAACGAGCGCGCAGCGCGCCAGGGCATTGCACCTGGAATGGGATTGAATGCGGCGCTCGCCCTGGTGCCGGGACTGCGCGTCCTGGAGCGGAGGCCCACGGCGGAAGCCGCGCTGCTCGATCGCCTCGGGCGCTGGGCACTGCAGTTCACGCCGGTCGTGAGCCTCGAGCCGCCGGGCGCCGTGCTCGCCGAGGTGCGCGGCAGCCTCGATCTCTTCGGCGGCGTCATGGCCCTGCTGCGGCGCGCGCTCGCGGGCCTCTCGGCGAGCGGCCTGTCGGCTTCGCTCAGCGTAGCGCCGACGGCGCGCGGCGCGCTCTGGATCGCGCGCGCCGGGCTCGCGATGACGCGTGACCCGCGCCGATGCGATGCCGGGCATCGCGTCGCGGCTGCCGCTCGCCTGCCTGCAATGGCCCGAGGATACGGTCGCGACGCTCGCCGGGCTCGGCATCACGAGCGTCGCGGACCTGCTGCGGCTCCCGCGCGCGGGCTTTGCCGCCCGCTTCGGGCCGCAGCTGCTCGACGAGCTCGACGAGGGGCTCGGCCGCCGCCCTGTGCCACGCCGGCGCCACCTCGTGCCGGAGCGTTTCGACGAGCGGCTCGAGTTGCCCGCCGCAGCGGAATCCGTGGCCGTGCTGCAGCCCACGCTCGGGCGCCTGCTCGCGCGCCTCGCGGCTTTCCAGCGTGCCCGCGCCTCGGGTATCCGCGAGCTGCGCGTCGACCTGCTGCATCGCGACGGGGCGCCGACGCGGCTTCGCATCGCGCTCGCGCGCCTCGCGGGCGATGCGGCCACGCTCGGCGAGCTGCTCGACGAGCGGCTCGGACGCTGCCGGATCGACTCGCCTGTCGTCGCGCTCCGGCTGCGTTCCGGCGTACTGCTGCCGCTGGTGCTCCGCGACGCGGGGCTGTTCGAGCGCGGCCAGGGCGCGGACCCGGAGGCGACGGCGCGCCTGCTCGACCTCCTGCGCGCGCGGCTCGGGCACGAGTCGGTGTTCTGCGTGATGCCGGTATCGGAGCATCGTCCCGAGCGCGCGTTCCGGGTCGCGGAGCCGGGCCATGCGGAGGCGCCGCCGCTGCCGGTGCCGTGGAGCACCGGTGAGCGCGTGGCGCGCCCGCTGTGGATGCTGGTCGAGCCGCAGCCGCTCGACGGCTGGGAGGGCACGCTGATCACCGGCCCGGAGCGCATCGAGTCGGGCTGGTGGGACGGGCATGACGTCCGGCGCGACTACTACGTCGCGAGAAGCCGCGCGGGTGTCCGTCTCTGGATCTTCCGCGAACGCCCGCCGGGCCAGAGGATGGTTTCTTCACGGCGTCTTCGGATGACGTTCAGCGCGCCGCACGCGACTCGTCGTGCCGCGCGGGATCCGGCGGGATCCTCGCTCGCTCAGAAGCCGGAATTCGCTCGCTCGGGGACCCGCCGCCTCGCGCGGCGCCGTGCGGCAGCGGCGCCACGCGCGCGGACGAGCCGGCGGGACCCCCGAGCGAGCGAATGTCCGGTCTGCTGAGCGAGCGAGGAGATCCCGGCCGGCGAAGCCCGCGCGAGGCCGGGCGTGACTGCGCGCGGCGTGTGATGCGCGATGTCGTATGCGGAGCTGCATTGCATCAGCAACTTCACGTTCCTGCGCGGGGCGTCGCACCCGGCGGAGCTCGTCGAGCGCGCGAAGGCGCTCGGCTACGCCGCGCTCGCGCTGACCGACGAATGTTCGCTTGCCGGAGTCGTGCGGGCGCATGCCGCCGCACGCGAAGCCGGCCTGCCGCTCATCGTCGGCAGCGAGTTCCGGCTCGAGGACGGCCTGCGCTTCGTCGCGCTCGCGGAAAGCCGCGACGGCTACGGCGTGCTTTCGCGCCTCGTCACGAAAGGCCGGCGCGCGGCTTCGAAAGGCCGGTACCGGCTCGCGCGGTCGGACCTCGACGCAGGGCTTGCCGGCTGCCTCGCGCTGTGGCTGCCGGGCGCGGAGCCGGCGCGCGAGGAAGCCGCGTGGCTGCGGGAACGCTTCGAGGGGCGGCTCTGGGTCGCGGTGGAGCTCGTCGCCTCGGGCGCGGACCGGGAGCGGCTGCGGCGGCTGACCGGGCTCGCGGGCGAGCTCTCGCTGCCGGCGGTCGCGGCCGGCGACGTGCACATGCACCAGCGCCGCCGCCGGGCGCTCCAGGACCTCCTGACCGCGGTACGCCTGAAGACGACGGTTGCGCGCGCCGGGCGCTCGCTCCACCCGAACGGGGAACGCGTGCTGCGCCCGCTCGAGCGCATCGAGTCGCTGTACCCGCGCCCGCTCGTCGATGCGACACGGGACATCGCCGGCCGCTGCCGGTTCTCGCTCGACGAGCTGCGCTACGAGTACCCGGAGGAGATCGTGCCGGCGGGCACGACGCCGGCGGCGCATCTTGCCCGGCTGGTCGAGGCGGGCGCAGCGCGGCGCTGGCCCGCGGGGCCGCCGCCGGCGGTCCGGCAGCTCATCGAGCGTGAGCTCGCGCTGATCGCCGAGCTCGGCTACGAGCGCTATTTCCTGACCGTGCACGACCTCGTCGAGTTCGCGCGCGGGCGCGGCATCCTGTGCCAGGGGCGCGGCTCGGCGGCGAACTCCGCCGCCTGCTATGCGCTCGGCATCACCGAGGTGGACCCGGCGCGCATGTCGATGCTGTTCGAGCGCTTCATCTCGCGCGAGCGCAACGAGCCCCCCGACATCGACGTGGACTTCGAGCACGAGCGGCGCGAGGAGGTGATCCAGTATCTCTACGCGAAGTACGGCCGCGCCCGCGCGGCGCTCACGGCGACGGTGATCTGCTACCGGCCGAAGAGCGCCGTGCGCGACGTCGGCAAGGCCCTCGGGCTCGATCCGGCGCAGGTGGAGCGCCTGGCGCACGCGATGCAGTGGTGGGACGGCCGCGAGGTCGAGGACTCACGGATCCGCGACGCGGGCTTCGACACCGCCAACCCGGCGGTCGCGCGGGTGCTCGCGCTCACGCGCGAGCTGATCGGCTTCCCGCGCCACCTGTCGCAGCACACCGGCGGCTTCGTGATCTCGCGCGGGCCGCTCGAGGAGCTGGTGCCGATCGAGAACGCGGCGATGCCGGAACGCACCGTCATCCAGTGGGACAAGGACGACCTCGACGAGCTCCGGCTCCTCAAGGTGGACGTCCTCGGCCTCGGCATGTTGACCGCGATCCGCCGCGCGCTCGCGCTCGTCTCGGCGCGCCGCGGCACGGAGTTCCGCCTGCCGGACATCCCCGCCGAGGACCCGGACGTCTACGAGATGATCTGCCGCGCCGACACGGTCGGCGTGTTCCAGATCGAGTCGCGCGCGCAGATGGCGATGCTGCCGCGGCTCCGGCCCGCGTGCTACTTCGATCTCGTCATCGAGGTGGCGATCGTGCGGCCCGGCCCGATCCAGGGCCAGATGGTGCATCCATACCTCCGCCGGCGCAGCGGCGAGGAGGCCGTCGTGTATCCGAGCCCGGAAGTGGAAAGCGTGCTCGCACGCACGCTCGGCGTGCCGATCTTCCAGGAGCAGGTTATGGAGCTCGCGATCGTGGCGGCGGGCTTCACGCCGGGCGAGGCGGACGCACTGCGGCGGGCGATGGCGGCCTGGAAGCGCAAGGGAGGCCTCGGCCACTTCGAGCAGCGCCTGGTCGAGGGCATGCGCACGCGCGGCTACGACGAGGGTTTCGCGCGCCAACTGTTCCAGCAGATCCTCGGCTTCGGCGAATACGGTTTCCCGCACGCGCACGCCGCGAGCTTCGCGCTGCTGGTCTACGTTTCGGCCTGGCTCAAGCGGCACGAGCCCGCCGCGTTCTGCTGCGCGCTCCTCAACAGCCAGCCGATGGGCTTCTACGCGCCGGCGCAGCTCGTGCGGGACGCGCGCGTGCACGGCGTCACGGTGCTCGCCGTCGATGTCCATGCGAGCGCAGTGGAATCCACGCTCGAAACGGCGGAGGACGGCGCGCCGGCGGTCCGTCTCGGCCTTGACCGCGTGCGGGGGCTCGCGCGCGAGGCCGCCCTGCGCATCGTCGCCGCCCGCGCGGAGGGCCGCTTCGGGCGGGCCGCCGACCTCGCGCGCCGCGCGGACCTCACGCGGCGCGAGCTGGCCGCGCTCGCCGCCGCGGGCGCCCTCGCGGGGCTCGCCGGTCACCGCCATCGCGCCGGCTGGGAGGTGCTGGGCATCGAGGCGGCGCTGCCGCTGCTGCCGGTCACGGCGCGCGAGGAGGGCCTGCCGCTCCTGCCGGCGCCGACGGAGGGCGAGGACATCGTCACGGACTACCGGACGCTCGGGTTCACCCTGGCGCGGCACCCGCTTGCGCTCCTGCGCCCGCGGCTCGAGCAGGACGGCTGGCTGACGGCCGCCGAGGTGGCGGACCTCGCCGACGGCGCACCCCTGCGCACCGGCGGGATCGTCGTCACCCGCCAGCGCCCGGGCAGTGCCGGGGGCGTGATCTTCGTGACGCTCGAGGACGAGACGGGCTACGTGAACCTGGTGGTCTGGAGCCGTATCGCGGATGCCCACCGCAAGGCGATGCTGGGCGCGCGGCTGCTCGAAGTCCGCGGACGGCTGCAACGGGAGGGCGAGGTCCGGCACGTCGTGGTCGACGCGCTCGCAGACCGCTCGGCGCTGCTGGGGCGGCTCACCACCAAGGCAAGGAGTTTTCGGTAGGGCATCGGAGGGGACAGTCCCCTTCAGCGAAAGGGATTCCCAAATTCCGTGAATGCGTGGTGCTGAAGGGGACAGTCCCCTAGCGCCGGCGAGGCGGCGAGGGGGCACGGCGGGGCTTGCTCCCGGCGCCGGTGTCGTCGACGTCGTAGTCCTCGAAGTCCGACAGGAGGCCTGCCGTGCGCTTTTCCTCCCGGATCCGCTCGAGCTTGCGCCAGGCGGGCTCGGAGGCCGCGGCACGGCCGCCACGGCGCTTGCGGGTGTCGAAGTCCCGCATCAACCGGTCGACATCGAGGTCCTCGACGGGTTCCTCGATTTCGTCCGGCTCTTCGTCCTCGAATTCTTCTTTCGGCTTCTCGCTCATGCGACCGATCCGGGGTCACTGCGGGCCGACTTATAAAGCGCCGGGGCCCCCGGCCGCAAGGGGTCTCAGCGCACCAGCTGGTTAAGCTGGAAGATTGGCAGCAAGAGCGCGATGACGATCACAAAAACGAAGCCGCCCATCAGCAGGATCATCACCGGCCCCAGGATGCCGACCGCGGTATTGACCACGCCGTCGAGCTCCCGTTCCTGGTTGTCGGCCGCGCGCTCCAGCATCGCCTCGAGCTCGCCGCTCGTCTCGCCGCTCGCGACGAGGTGGACGAGCATCGGCGGGAACAGCTTGCTCGCGCCCAGGGAGCGGGCGATGGGCGCGCCCTCGCGCACGCGCACGGCCGCGTCCTGCACGGCGCGCCGCATGGTGGTGTTGGTCACGACCTCGGCCGCGATGCGCAGCGCCTCCAGTACGGGAACGGCACTCGCGGCCAGGATCGAGAACGTCCGGGCGAAGCGCGCCGCGTTGTTGCCCCGCGTGATGCGGCCGACGAGCGGCAGGCGGAGCTTGAACGCATCGTAGCGCAGCCGCGCGGCAGGATTGCGGATCCAGCGGCGGAATCCCCAGGCGGCGACGAACGTGACCACGATCAGGAGCCACCACCAGGCGCGCAGGAAGTCGGACATCGCGATCAGGACCCGGGTCATGAGCGGCAGCACCTGCTCGCCGGCCTCGAACACGCGCACCACCTCCGGCACGACGTAGGCGAGCAGGAGCGCGACGATGCCCAGGCAGACGAAGGTGAGCAGCAGCGGGTAGATCATGGCGTTCCGGATCTTCTGCTGCAGGATCTGGCGGTTTTCCGTGTAGTCCGCCATCCGCTCGAGCACGGCGTCGAGATGGCCGGACTGCTCGCCCGCGGAAACCGTGGCGCGGTAGATCTCCGGGAACACGGTGGGGAAGGCTGCGAGGCCCTCCGCGAGCGTGCGGCCTTCCATCACCCGCGAGCGCACGCCTGCGATGACGCTGCGCACGCGGGCTTTCTCGCTCTGCTGGGAGACCGCGAGCAGCGCCTCTTCGAGCGGTATGCCCGAGCGCACCAGGGTCGAGAGCTGGCGCGTCAGCAGCGCGAGGTCGGAAGTCCCGATGCTGTTGCCGAACGAAAACGAGAACGCCTTGCGAGCCGGTGCATCGCTCACTTCCGTGACCGTCACCGGCAGGAGGGACTGCTCGCGCAGCAGCTGGCGGATCTGGCGCGCGCTGTCGCCGTCCAGCACCCCGCGCAACTCGCGGCCCTGTGCATCCAGCGCCGTGTATTCGTAAGCCGCCATCACTCCTCGCGGGCGACGCGGAACAGCTCCTCGAGGGAGGTGACGCCCGATAGCACCTTGGCGCGGCCGTCCTCGCGAATGCCCGGGGTGACTTCGCGCGCGGCGCGCTCGAGCTCGTGCTCGCCGGCGCCGTCGTGGATCATGATGCGCATGCGGTCGTTCACGATCGCGAGCTCGTAGATGCCCGTGCGGCCGCGGTAGCCGTTACCCGCGTCCGCGCCGGGGCGGTACAGCGTCGTCCCGAGCGGGACGTTGAGGAGCTTGGCCTCGTAGTCGCCGGCCGGATAGCCGATGCGCGTGTCCGGGTTCAGCACGCGCACCAGCCTTTGCGCCACGACGCCGAGCAGCGTCGAGGCGAGCAGGAAGGGCTCGACGCCCATGTCGCGCAGGCGGGTCACGGCGCCGACCGCGGTGTTCGTGTGCAGCGTCGACAGCACCAGATGGCCCGTGAGCGAGGCCTGGACCGCGATCTGCGCGGTTTCGGTGTCGCGGATCTCGCCGACCATCACCACGTCCGGATCCTGGCGCAGGATCGCGCGCAGCCCGCGGGCAAAGGTCATCTCGACCTTGGTGTTGACCTGGGTCTGGCCGATGCCGTCGATGTAGTACTCGATCGGGTCCTCGACCGTCATGATGTTGCGCGTGCGGTCGTTGATGCGCTCGAGCGCGGCGTAGAGCGTCGTGGTCTTGCCCGAGCCCGTCGGCCCGGTCACGAGGATGATGCCGTGCGGCTTGTGGATCGCGTCGTCGATCATCCCCTGCACGCGCGGCTCCATGCCGAGCGAGGAGAGGTCGAGGCGGCCCGCCTGCTTGTCGAGCAGGCGCAGTACGACCCGCTCGCCGTGGCCGGACGGCAGCGTGGAAACGCGCACGTCCACCGCGCGCCCCGCGATGCGCAGGCTGATGCGGCCGTCCTGCGGCAGGCGCTTCTCGGCGATGTCGAGCCGCGACATGACTTTCACGCGCGAGATGAGCAGCGGGGCTACGCCGCGCTTGGTCTGCAGCACCTCGCGCAGGACGCCGTCGACGCGGAATCGGACCACGAGGCGGTTCTCGTAGGGCTCGATGTGGATGTCGGAGGCGTTTTCCTTGATCGCCTGGGTCAGCACCGCGTTGATCAGGCGGATGACCGGGGCGTCGTCCTCGCTCTCCATGAGGTCGGAGGGCTCGGGCAGCCCCTCGGCGAGCCCGGCAAGGTCCGTCTCGCCCTCGATGCCCTCGACGATCTGGCCGGCTTCGCCGCTGCCGCCCTCGTAGGCCTTGCGCAGCAGCTCGTCGAAGGCGGGCTCCGCGACCCGTTCGATCACCAGCGGGATGCCGAGGAATCGGCGCAGCTCCGCGACGGCCGACGGCAGCGCACCCTCGCGGTACACCACCTGGGCCTTGCCGTCGGCGACGCCGCGCACCAGGACGCCGTGGCGCTTTGCGAATGCGAAGGGCAGGCGGCCGACCGGGGCGATCGGCTTCGGCGGAGTGCCGGCGATCATCGCGCGCTCCGCGTCACTCGGGCGGGCTTTGGGCCGGTTCCGCGGCCTCGGGCGACGGCGCTTCCGGCCGCGGGTCGGCGTCGGAGGGCGGTGTCGCCATGTCGGCGGGGGCGGGCGGCGGCGGGCTCGGCGTCGGCTGAGCCGGGCCGACGAGCGGCGGCAGTGTCGGCTGCGTCGATCCCGGCATCTGCCTGACCTTGCCGTCGTTCCGGTTCAGCTGCATGTCCCGCAGGTAGTTGTACTTCGCGTTGGTCTCGATCGCCGCCTGCTGGGCCGTGCGCAGCACGCGCGGACGGATGAAGACCATGAGGTTGGTCTTGGTCTTCTGCGTGTTGCGCACGCGGAACAGGGCGCCGAGCACCGGGATCTTGCCGAGCACAGGCACGCGCGACTCGCTCTCGGTCAGGCGGTCCTCGATGAGGCCTCCGAGCACGATCATGCCGCCGTCGTCGACCAGCACGCGGGTCGAAATCGTGCGCTTGTTGGTCACGAGGTCGGTCGTGGAGACCTGGGCGGCCGCCGCCGCGATGCCCGAGGCTTCCTGCTCGATCTTGAGCAGGATCGTGTCCTCGTCCGTGATCTGCGGCGTGATCTTGAGGATGTTGCCGACTTCCTTGCGCTCGATGGTCTGGAACGGGTTGACCGCGCCGCCGGCGCCTCCGGTATTCGTGAACGTGCCGGTCAGGAAGGGCACTTCCTGGGCCACCTTGATCTGCGCTTCCTCGTTGTCGAGCGTGATGACCGAGGGCATCGAAACCACGTTGGTGTCGCCGTTGCTGGCGAGCGCGCGCAGGATCGCGGCGAAGTTGGTGCCGCTGTCCTCGCGGCGGCCGCCCCCGATGGTGAAGCCGCCCGGGGCGGAGGTGACCGACGACGGGTCCTGGACGCCGCGCGCGATGTCGCCGAGGGAGACGCCGGCGATCGGCGTATTGAAGAGGCCGACCAGGAAGTTGTCGCCGGAGCCGTCGACGACCCAGTTCACGCCGAGGTCGCGGGAGGCGTCGTTCGACACCTCGACCAGCATCGCCTCGATGACGACCTGCGCCCGGCGGACGTCGAGCCGGTCGACGACTGCCATCAGCGAGCGCATGGCTTTCGGCGGCGCGGTCATGACGAGCGCGTTGGTTTCGGGATCTGCCCAGATCGTGATCGACTTGTCGACCGCGCCCGGCGCCGCCGCAGCCTGCGCGGCGGCCGGTCCGCCCTCGGCGGCGACTGCGGCTCCACTCTGTTCCTTCAGCTTGGCGGCGAGCTTCTCGGCGTCGGCGTAGCGCAGGTAGCGGACCTGCGTATCTCCGCCGGCTTCGAGCGGCGTGTCGAGGTGGGCGACGAGCGTCCGCAGGCGCAGGCGCTGGGACTTCTCGCCGCTCACGAGCACGCTGTTGGTGCGCTCGTCGGCGACGATGCGGGCACCGCCTGCGGCGTCCGCGCCCTGCGCCGACGACAGCGAATTGATCACCCGCACGATCTCGTTCGACGAGGCGTGCTCGAGGCGAATCACCTCGATGTCCTCGTCGCCGCTGCGGTCGATGCGCTGGACGATGCGCATGATGCGGTTCACGTTGGCGGCGCGGTCCGAGATGATCAGCATGTTGGCGCTGGGGTACGCGGCGAGGTGCGCCGCCTGCGGCATCATCGGCCGCAGGATGGGCACCAGCTGACCCGCGGACACATTCCGGACCTGCAGCACCTGGGTCACGATTTCGTCCGAGGTCGCGCTGACGCGGTCCGGCAGGTCGTTCGCCGGGGCCTGCCGGGCGTTGGCGTTCGGCAGGATCTTGATCACGTCGCCGGAAGGCACGGCGATGTACTCGTGGACCTGCAGGATCGCGAGGAATGCCTCGTAGAACGCGTCGGGGCTCATCGGCGTCGTGGACAGCATCGTGACCTGGGCACGCACCCGCGGATCGACGATGAAGCTCTTGCCGGTGACCTGGCTCACCGCCTCGATGACCTGTGCGAGGTCCGCGTCCTTGTAATTGGGCGTGATCTGCGCGCCTTGCTGCGCGGTGGCGCAGTGCGGCAGCGCGCAGGCGACGAGGGCCACCAGCCGGATGAAACGGGTCATGAAGTCATTCCTTTGGGTGACGGCCTTCATTCGGTCGGCAACTCTTCTTCCTCTTCCGCCGCCTCGGGGTCTTCCACTTCCTCGATCTCCTCGTCCACCGGAGCCTCGACGGCCGGAGCCTGCATGCCCTGCATGGCCGTGACCGGGTCGATCGCGATCTGCTGCTGCTGGCCGCCACGCTCGACGGACAGTGTCACCGCGGAGCCCTGGCCGACGCCGCGCAGGATCTCGAGCCCGCGATTCGGGTCGTCGAGCGCGACGCCGTTCACGGCCATCACGAGGTCGCCGGGCTGCAGGCCGAGTCCCGCGAACTGCGCGCGGTTGCGGCCCGGATACACGCGGTAGCCGCGCAGCGAGCCGCCGGCGAACACCGGTTGCGGACGCAGCAGGTCGCCGCCCGCCTGCGGATTCTGCACGAGCAGCTGGCGCACGCTGTCGGAGAGTGAGGCATCCGGCGAGACGCCCTGCGACCGGCTCGCCACGCGCGGCGCAAAGTTCGCGCCGGACCCGGCGGACAGCCGCGGCAGCATCAGCGACTCGTGCGAGCCGTTGCGGTCGAGGATGACGCGGTCCGGGTAAACAGCGAAGAGCTTTGCGCCACCCGGCAGCGCGGTGCCGGTCGCGTAGACGCGGGCCGCTTGCCCGCTTGCGCCGATGATGGCCCAGCCGTGCTCCGCCTCGCGGCCGGCGAGTGTGCCGGTCAGCGTGAGGTTCGCGTCGGTTGCCGGGGCCTCAGACGGGTCGCCGGAATTCGGCGCCACGCCGAACAGGTGGGCGTTGACGATCGCCGGAAAGTCGACCGTCGGCGCGGCCTGCGGGAGGTCCACGACTTCGGCGACGTCCGCATCGCTGCCGGAACCGAGTGCCCGCCAGACGAGTCCAGCGAGCTGGGCCGCGATCAGGATCGCGAAGACGACCGTGGCGATTGAAGGTGCCGCGGACGCAAGCCCCTGGACACCGCCCGTCGGGCGGCGCAAGGGCGCGACGATTCGATCGACTAGCTGCATGCGGTGCCTGGTCCGCGGGGCCCCCGGGAAATCGCGCCATGATACGGGCTGCCGCCGCGCGGCCACAAGGCGAAAAGGGGTGGAAATCGAAGTAACGGCGGGCACTTGTGCGACACTTCTCAAACTTGGCTTGCAACGGTGTCGCCATTTGGCGAATGCCGGACCCCGTCACTTGTGCCACCGGCTCCTGACCCCTATAAATGAGCCGAAGGCGAAGGACGGGGAAAACGGGTGGCGGGCGACAAGGAACGCGATATTGGGCAGGGTGGACTCGACCTGGTGGTGGAGGAGGCGCAGCCGAAGCTGCGCAAGCCGCCGCTGTACCAGGTGGTCTTGCTGAACGACGACTACACGCCCATGGAATTCGTGGTCGACGTCCTGCAGCGGATCTTCAGCCTCGACCGGCTGCGGGCCACGCGGGTGATGCTCGAGGTGCACACGAAGGGCAAGGGCGTTTGCGGGGTGTATACGTTCGAGATCGCCGAGACGAAAGTGGCCCAGGTGATGACCTATGCGCGGCAGCACCAGCACCCGCTGCTGTGCACGATGGAGGAGACCTGATTGCTGTCGAGTGAACTCGAGTACTGCCTGAACGAGGCCTACCAGAAGGCCCGTGACGCGCGCCACGAGTACATGACGGTGGAGCATCTCCTGCTGTCCATCCTCGACGCCCCGCGAGTGCGCGAGATCCTGAAGGCCTGCGGCGCGGACCTCGCGCGGCTCCAGGCCGAGCTGCAGAAGTTCATCGACGAGACGACGCCGGCGCTCGCGGCCGAGGACGACCGCGAAGTGCAGCCGACGCTCGGCTTCCAGCGCGTGCTGCAGCGAGCGGTCTTCAACGTGCAGTCGAGCGGCAAGAAGGAAGTGACGGTGGCGAACGTCCTGGTCGCCATCTTCAGCGAGAAGCAGTCGCACGCGGCCTACCTGCTGTCGCTCCAGGACGTGACCCGCCTCGACATCGTCAATTTCATCTCCCACGGCCTGCCGTCGTCGGGCGAAGGGCGCGAGACCGCGCGCGAGGAAGGCGCCGCCGGCGAGCGCGAAGGCGCGGAAGACGGCGCGTCGAGCGCGCTCGAGAAATACACGGTCAACCTCAATGCCCAGGCGCATGGCCGGGCGGGTGGACCCGCTGATCGGCCGGCAGCTCGAGGTGCAGCGCACCATCGAGATCCTCTGCCGCCGCCGCAAGAACAACCCGCTTTACGTCGGCGAAGCCGGCGTCGGCAAGACTGCGATTGCCGAAGGCCTGGCGCGCCTCGTGGTCGAGAAGAAGGTCCCGGACGTGCTGGCCGACTGCACGATCTACGCGCTCGACATGGGCGCCCTGATCGCCGGGACCAAGTACCGCGGCGACTTCGAGAAGCGGCTCAAGGGCGTCGTCGGCGAGCTCAAGAAGAAGCCGGGCGCGATCCTCTTCATCGACGAGATCCACACGGTGATCGGCGCGGGCGCCGCCTCGGGCGGCGTCATGGACGCCTCGAACCTGATCAAGCCGCTGCTCGCGAACGGCGAGCTGCGCTGCATCGGCTCGACCACCTACCAGGAATACCGCGGCATCTTCGAGAAGGACCACGCGCTCGCGCGCCGCTTCCAGAAGATCGACGTCGTCGAGCCGAGCGTCGCCGAGACGATCGACATCCTGCGCGGGCTCAGGACGCGCTTCGAGGAGCACCACGGCATCACCTATGCGGACGACGCGCTGGTCGCGGCGGCGGAGCTCGCGGAGCGCCACATCAACGACCGCCACCTGCCGGACAAGGCGATCGACGTGGTGGACGAGGCGGGCGCCTCGCTGCGCCTCAAGCCGCCGGCCGAGCGCGAACCGACGGTGACGGTCGCGCACATCGAGGCCGTGGTCGCCCGCATCGCGCGCATCCCCGCGAAGAACGTGTCGACGTCGGACCGCGAGGTGCTCGCAAACCTGCAGCGCAACCTCAAGCTCGTCATCTTCGGCCAGGACGCCGCGATCGACGCGCTGGCGTGCGGCGATCAAGATGTCGCGCGCCGGCCTCGGCGACGAACGCCACCCGGTCGGCAGCTTCCTGTTCGCCGGCCCGACGGGCGTCGGCAAGACGGAGGTCACGCGCCAGCTCGCCATCGCGCTCGGCGTCGAGTTCCTGCGCTTCGACATGTCCGAGTACATGGAGCGCCACACGGTCTCGCGCCTGATCGGCGCGCCGCCGGGATACGTCGGCTTCGACCAGGGCGGCTTGCTCACCGAGGCGATCGCCAAGCAGCCGCACTGCGTGCTGCTGCTCGACGAGATCGAGAAGGCCCATCCGGACGTGTTCAACCTGCTGCTGCAGGTCATGGACCACGGCACGCTCACCGACAACAACGGCCGCAAGGCCGACTTCCGCCACGTGATCATCGTGATGACGACCAATGCCGGCGCCGCCGAGATGGGCCGCGCGAGCATCGGCTTCACGCAGCAGGACCACGCGAGCGACGGCATGGAGGCGGTGCGCCGCATCTTCTCCCCGGAGTTCCGCAATCGCATCGACGCGATCATCCAGTTCGCGCCGCTCGACCCGCCGACCATCGAGCGCGTGGTGGACAAGCTGGTCATCGAGATCGAGGCGCAGCTCGAGCAGAAGGCCGTGACCCTGTCGGTCGACGACGCGGCGCGCCGCTGGATCGCGGAGCGCGGCTATGACCCGAAGATGGGCGCGCGCCCGATGGCGCGGGTGCTGCAGGAGCACGTCAAGCGCCCGCTGGCGGAGGAGCTGCTGTTCGGGAAGCTCGCGGGCGGCGGCCACGTGCTGGTCAAGCTGGCGCCCGGCGGCGACAGCCTCGCGCTCGACTTCTGCCGGCGAAATCGCCGGAGCTGCTCGGACAGGAGTAAGTAGGAGGGGACGCGCACCTTCATATTCGTGGTGGCGTCAAACCAAGGTGACGCAGCCTTGTACGAATATGAAGGTGCGCGTCCCCTTCGTTCTACCGCGCGCGGTAGATGATGCGGCCCTTCGTCAGGTCGTAGGGCGTCAGTTCGACGGTGACGGTGTCGCCGGTCAGGATGCGGATGTAGTGCTTGCGCATCTTGCCGGAGATGTGGGCGGTGACGACGTGGTCGTTCTGCAGCTCCACGCGAAACGTCGTGTTGGGCAGGGTCTCGACGACCTCGCCTTCCATCTGGATTGCTTCTTCCTTTGCCATCGCGTCCCGTCGCTGTAGCGGAAACCGCGCGGATTGTGCCGCAGCCGCCCCGCATGCGCAATTAAATGTGGCCTCGCGCGCGCCACACGCGGCGCGCGGGCGTCGATGAGCCCGGCGAGTCGCGCCTCGAAATCCGCAGCGCGGGATGCTGCGGCTGCCGAGGCTCGCGAGGTGCGGGCTCGGCATCTGGCAGTCGATCAGCGGCACGTTCCGGGCGCCGGCACTCCGCGACCAGGCGCGCGAGCGCGACCTTCGAGGCGTCCGTCTCGCGCGTGAACATCGACTCGCCGAAGAACGCGCGCCCGATCGCTACGCCATAGAGCCCGCCGACCAGGCGGCCTTCGTGCCAGGTCTCGAACGAATGCGCGAGCCCGCGCGCGTGCAGGACGCACGTAAGCCTCGTGCATGTCGCGGGTGATCCAGGTGCCGGGCATGCCCTGCGCGCGGCGCCGGCGCAGGCCTCGATCACGGCCTGAACGCCGTGTCGATGCGGGTTTCGTAGCCGCGCCTGCCGATCGAGCGCGCGAGGCTGCGCGAGATGCGGAACTCCTCGGGCAGCAGCACCGCGCGCGGGTCGGGCGCCCACCACAGGATCGGCTGCTCGGCCGAGAACCAGGGAAATATGCCGTGCCGGTAGGCGTGAATCAGCCATTCCGGCGTCAGCGCGCCGCCCACCGCCAGCAGGCCGTTCGGCTCCGTGCAGCGCGCGCGACGTCGGCGGCAGGGACGACGGCGGGTCAGTCTTCTGGAGCCAGGCGATACCGGACATCAGGTCGAAGCCTAGCCGGGATGTCGGCGCGCCGGAAGGGCAGGTGTGTCGTCGGCCGCTCGATCCAGCTGCGGCGCTGCCGGCCCGCTCCCGCGCGCAGCCATTCGCTCGATCGCGGCGGCAAAGCGCGGGTCGACGATGTCGTGCAGGGACCACACCGGCGTCGGCACGAAGCCGCGCAGCAGCTTGTGCTCGCCCTGGGTGCCGGGCTCGAAGCGCGCGAGCCCTGCGCGGATGCAGTAGCTCGATGCCGCGGTAGTAGCAGAGCTCGAAATGCAGGCTGTGGAAGTCGCCGGCTCGCGCCCCAGTAGCGGCCGTACAGCGTGTCCGCGCCGCTGCAGCGACGATCGCGCAGGCGACGGGTTCGCCGCCCAGGCACGCGAGTTCGACGACGAGCGTTCCCGGGCATGATCGCGCGCGAGCTCCGCGAAGAACTCGCGATTGAGGTACGGCGCGTGGCCGTGGCGCGCGAAAGTTGGCCGCATGCAGGTCGTAGATCGCATCGATCAGTCGCGCGCGTCGAGGTCCGCGCCGGTCAGCGTCGCGGCAGTCGATGCCGGCTTCGGCGACGCGCCGCCGTTCGCGCCGCAGCTTTCTTGCGCTTCTCCGCGGTAAAGCCCGCCAGGAAATCGTCGAACGTCCCGTAGCCGTCGTTGCGCCAGTGGAACTGGCAGTCGAGGCGCGGCATCAGACCGCGCGCCTGCAGCGTTCGCGATCGTCCGGTCGCGGAAACAGCACGTGCAGCGAGGACAGCGCCGAGCGATCGCGGGTCGAGCGCCGCGCGCAGCCGCGACCAGCGCCGCGCGCGGCCCGTCGCCTGCAGCGAGCAGCCGCGGGCCGGTGGCGGGCGTGAAGGGCACGGCCGAGACGAGGCGCGGGTAATAGCGCGAGGCCCGGCGCGCTGATAGGCCTCGGCCCACGACGAAATCGAAGACGAACTCGCCCCAGGAATGCGATCCTTCAGGTACAGCGGCATCGCGCCGGCGAGGCGCCGCCCGGCTCGTCGCGATGCAGCAGATGTGCGCGCATGCCAACCCGTGTCGCGGCGGTCGCGCAGCCGGTGTCCTCGAGCGCGCACAGGAACTCGTGCCGCAGGAACGGCGGCGGCGCCGCGGCAGCGCATTCCATTCGCGTCCGCATCGACGTCGTCGAGCGAGCGGGCGATGCGGTGCTCCACGTGCGCTCAGCCGGTCGCGAGCGCGCTCGAGGTAACGATCGGCGTCGAGCGCCGCCATGCAGCCGGTGCCGGCGGAGGTGACGGCCTGGCGATAGACGTGATCGGCGACGTCGCCCGCCGCGAACACGCCCGGCACGCTCGTCGCGGTCGCATCGCCGCGCGAGCCCGGTCTTGACCATGATGTAGCCGTCCTTCATGTCGAGCTGGCCCTGGAACAGTTCGGTATTCGGCGTGTGGCCGATCGCGATGAAGAGCCCGGTGACGTCGAGTTCGCGCTTGGCGCCGTCGCGCGACGGCACGCAGGCGCACGCCGGTGACGCCCTGGTCATTGCCGAGCACTTCGTCGACCTCGTGATCCCAGACGCAGCGACATCTTGCCCTGGTCCGCCAGCGCCTCGCAGGCGGTCCTGCAGGATGGCTTCCGCGCGCAGCTTGTCGCGGCGATGGATCGAGCGTCACGTGCGAGGCGATGTTCGTCAGGTAGATCGCTTCCTCGACGGCGGTATTGCCGCCGCCGACGACGGCGACCTCGCTGGTCGCGGTAGAAGAAGCCGTCGCAGGTCGCGCAGGCGGAGACGCCGCGCCCGCGGAAAGCGGTCTCCGATTCGAGGCCGAGGTAACGCGCCGAGGCGCCGGTCGCGATGATGAGCGCATCGCAGGTGTATTCGCCGTCCTCGGCGATCGAGGCGGAACGGCCGGCGGCCGAGATCGACCTTCGTCACGTGGTCCGAGCACGACCTCGACGCCGAAGCGCTCGGCGTGGCGGCGCATGCGGTCCATCAGGTCCGGGCCGAGCAGGCCGTGGACGTCGCCCGGCCAGTTGTCGACTTCCGTCGTCGTCATGAGCTGGCCGCCCGGCTGCAGCCCGGCGAGCAGCAGCGGCTTGCGATTCGCGCGCGCCGCATACACCGCCGCGGAATAACCGGCGGGGCCCGATCCGAGGATGATGAGCGGCGAGTGCCGGGACCGTCATGTATAGTGATCTCCGCTTCGATTCGCGCCGCTGCCCGCCGGCACTTCAGGTAGCTGCCACCTAGCGGAGCGCGTCGTCTCGACGCTTCGTGATGGCCGATCGCGCGAGTCGTGATGGGTGCTTGCCGCTCGATTTGCAACGCTCTTATAATCAAACGCTTATGAACTTTTCCTTACAAGGATTCTGATCCGTGGCCAAGACCGCCGAGGCGATGCAGTCCCGACGCCAAGCTCGACCCCGTCTTCGCGCGCGCACTGCGGGAGGCGCTGTTCTGGCTGCTCGCCGCGCTTGCGCTCGTGCTCTTCATCGCGCTCGTCAAGTTTCGACCCGGCCGACCCGCAGCTTCACCTACACCGGCGAGCCGGGCCACGTCAGCAACCTGATCGGCCCGCTCGGGCGCATGGCTCGCGAGCGCGCTGTGCATGCTGTTCGGCTGGCCGGCCTTCCTGTTTCCCGTTCGCCATCGCATTCAGCGCGTGGATCGGCCTCAAGCGCGTGCCCGGGCGACCCGGGACAGGGTCGCACCACCATTGCGCTGCGCATCACCGGCCTCGTCGCTGGCGCTTGCGACGAGCTGCGGGCTCGCGACGCTGCATTTCTCCCAGGGCGTACTGCCCGCAGGCGCGGGCGGAATTCTCGGCAGCCTCGTCGGCGACGGGCTCGCCGGCGTTCGCGTCGCTCCTCGGCGCGACACTGTCCTGCTCGCGCTCTGGTTCGCGGGCGTGCAGCTGTACACCGGTGTCTCCTGGCTCACGGTCATGGACTTGATCGGCCATCGCGTGCTGGCGCGGCGCGGCCTGGGTGCGCGACCGCTTCGCGACCTCGCGCGACCAGGCCGTCGGCCGGGAATCGCGCGAGGCGCGCGAGAGCGCCGTGCGCGAGGTCAAGAAGAAGGCAGCGACGCGCACGCCGCCGCGCATCGAGCCGCCTGCGCCGCCGGTGCCGGAAGCCGAGCCGGCGCGTCGAGAAGGAACGGCAGGTGCAGCTGTTCGCCAAGCCGCCCTCGCGCGACCTGCCGGAACTCAAGCTGCTCGACGAGCCGCCGGCCGCGACCGAGCACCTATTCGCCCGAGGCGCTCGACGCGATTTCGCGGCTGGTCGAGATCAAGCTGAAGGACTTCGGCATCGACGTCGAAGTGGTCGCGGTGCAGCCCGGGCCGGTCGTCACGCGCTTCGAGCTGAAACCGGCGCCCGGCGTCAAGGTCAGCCAGATCAGCGCCCTTGCCAAGGACCTCGCACGCGCGCTGTCCGCGATCAGCGTGCGCGTCGTCGAAGTGATCCCGGGCAAGGCCGTGGTCGGCCTCGAGATCCCGAACGAGGCGCGCGAGCTCGTCACTCTCGGCGAGATCCTGCGCTCGCGCGCCTACGACGAGCTCGGATCGCCGCTCGCGCTCGCGCTCGGCAAGGACATCGGCGGCAATCCGGTCGTCGCGGACCTCGCGAAGATGCCGCACCTCCTGATCGCGGGCACCACGGGCTCGGGCAAGTCCGTCGCCATCAACGCCATGGTGCTCTCGCTGCTCTACAAGAGCTCGGCCGAGCACGTGCGCCTGATCCTGATCGACCCGAAGATGCTCGAGCTGTCGGTCTACGAGGGCATCCCGCACCTGCTGGCGCCGGTCGTCACCGACATGAAGCACGCCGCCAACGCGCTGCGCTGGTGCGTCGCCGAGATGGACCGCCGCTACCACCTGATGAAGGAAGCTCGGCGTGCGCAACCTCGCGGGCCTCAACCGCAAGGTGCGCGACGCCCAGGCGGCGAGCACAGCCGATCCCGGACCCGCTGATCGCCAGGCTCGCTGGCCCTGGGCAAGTTCGAGGGCGAAGTGCCGGCCCTGCAGCCGCTGCCCGTACATCGTGGTCGTGATCGACGAGCTCGCCGACCTGATGATGATCGTCGGCAAGAAGGTCGAGGAGCTGATCGCGCGGCTTGCGCAGAAGGCGCGCGCATCCGGCATCCACCTGGTGCTCGCGACGCAGCGGCCGTCGGTGGACGTCATCACGGGCCTCATCAAGGCGAACATCCCGGCACGCATCGCGTTCCAGGTATCGGCCAAGGTGGACTCGCGCACGATCCTCGACCAGAACGGCGCGGAGTCCCTGCTGGGCCACGGCGACATGCTGTACCTGCCGCCCGGCACCGTCGATGCCGGACCGCGTGCACGGCGCCTTCGTCTCCGACCGGGAAGTGCACGCGGTGGTCAACTCGCTGAGAGGCGGCAGCGCGCCGGTCTACGTGGACGAGGTGCTGACCGGGCCGCAGGAAAGCGTGCCGGGACTGCCGGACGAGGCGGGCGAGGGCGGCGGGGAAGGCGGCGCCGACGGGGAGCAGGATCCGCTCTACGACGAGGCCGTGCGCATCGTCACCGAATCGCGCCGCGCCTCCGTGTCGGGCGTCCAGCGCCGGCTCAAGATCGGCTACAACCGCGCGGCCCGGCTGGTCGAGTCCATGGAGGCCGCGGGACTCGTCGGCCCGCTGCAGTCGAACGGCAGCCGCGAAGTGCTCGCACCGCCACCGCCGGAATCGTGATGCGCCGAACCGCGTTCGCCTGCGTCGCGGCGCTCCTGTCCTGGGCCGCGACGGCCGATGCGCCCGCAAACGCTCGCGCCGCGCAGCGGCTGGACGCGGCCCTGAAAGGCCTGACCAGTTTCCGCGCCGAATTCCGTCAGACGGTCATCGACGCCGGCGGACAGCAGACGGACTCGGCCGAGGGGACGGTCGCGCTCGCACGTCCGGGCAAGTTCCGCTGGGACTATCGGACGCCGTCGCAGCTCATCGTCTCCGACGGGTCGACCGTCTGGCTGTACGACACGGACCTGGAACAGGTGACCGTGCGGCCCGCGGCGGAAGCCCTGGTCGGCACCCCAGCGCTGCTGCTCTCCGGCCAGGCCGACATCCAGGCCGAATTCACCGTCACCGATGGCGGAACGAGCGACGGGCCTCTCCTGGAGCGTACTCGCCCCGAAGGACGCGCAAAGCGACTTCAGGGAGCTGCACGTCGGGATGTTCGCGGGCTCCGCCTCGACAGGGCTTGGAGAGCCGCGCGGATCTGCTCGGCCACGGGCAGGGAGTTGTCGACCGTGTCGAGACCTCTCTGATCTCGGCGCCTGTGTAACCGAGGCTCTCGAGGGCCTGGCGAAGTTGGGCGTTGGCGCCGGACCCTCGATGACGTCGGCCTCCGAGTCCTCGAGCTTCGGCTTCAGCTCCAGCACGAGCTTTTGGGCGGACCGTTTGCCGACGCCGGGCACCACCGTGAGGGCATCGACGTCCTCGGCGGCCACCGCTCTCCGGACCTCGGTGACGGTCATCGTCCCGAGGATCGCCAGGGCCAGCTTGGGCCCGACTCCGGTGGCGGTGATCAACACCCGGAAGAGATTCCGTTCGGCTTCGCTCGGGAAGCCGTACAACCAGATTCCGTCTTCGCGGCCGTGGAGGTGGGTGTGCACCACGATCTCCTCGCCGGTCCCCGGCAACTCCGCCTGGGTCCTGGGGCTCACCAGGACCTCGTAGCCGACTCCGGCGACATCGACCAGGATCGCGGTGATGGATCGGCCGGCCAGGGTCCCACGCAAGCGGCCGATCATCGGGCACCCACCCGGTCGAGGGCCGCGGCCAGGGATTGAATGTGGCAGAATCGCCACCGCCAGGGCGTCGGCGGCGTCGACCGGACGGGGAAGATCGGCCAGGTTGAGACGGCGCGCCACCATCCGCTGAACCGCCTCTTTGTCGGCCCGACCGTCGCCGGTGATCGCCGACTTGACCATGGTTGGCACATATTCGTGCACCTTGAGACCGGACTGGGCGGCAGCCAGCATCGCCACCCCTGCGGCCCTCCCCACGCCGATCGCCGAATGGCGGTTTCGATTGGTGAACACCTGCTCGATCGCCACCACCTGGGGATGGTGCTCGGCGATCAGAGCCGACAGCATCCGATGCAACTCGAGCAGGCGGGCGGAGGTGTCGGCGTGGGGATCGGTGCGAATGACGCCGGCGGCGACGGCTTCCAAAGTGCGGGTCCGGCGCACCAATCCGTATCCGGTGACGGTGAGACCCGGATCGATCCCCAATACGAACATGTGTACGGAGGATAACCGACCGGCCCAAAGGATCCGACCTTGTCGACAGTGGGAACGCAGAACCCGGACCGACTGTCGAAGGCCGAGACGGCCTATTCGGCGGCGAGGGCGGCCATCACGTCGTCGGGCACCTCGAAGTTGGCATACACGGCCTGGACGTCTTCGAGATCCTCGAGGGCGTCGACCAGCCGGAGCACCTTGCCGGCCGCACCGGAATCGACGGCCACGGTGGTTCGGGGCATCTGGGTCAATTCGGTCGTGGTGACCGTCAATCCGGCGGCCACCAGGGCCCGCTGCACCGCGAACAGGTCGGCCGGGGCGGTGATGACCTCGATCCCTCTCCCCGGTGTCACGGACATCTTCGGCTCCGGCCTCGAGAGCGGCGAGCAAGACCTCGTCCTCGGAGCCCTCCACCTCGATGTAACCCTTCTTCTCGAAGAGGTAGCCCACCGATCCCGGTTCGCCCATGCTGCCGTGGTTGCGGGTGAAGGTCGCCCGGATCTCGGAGGCGGCCCGGTTGCGGTTGTCGGTCAGCGCCTGAACCATCACCCCGACTCCCCCGGCTGCATAACCCTCGTACCAGACCTCGTCGTAGTTGGCGGTGTCGGCCTCGCCCGTGGCCCGCTGGATGGCCCGATCGATGTTGTCCAGCGGCACCGCGCTGGCCCGGGCCTTGGCGACGGCTGCGGCCAGGGTGGCGTTGGCGTTGATGTCGCCGCCACCCTGGCGGGCCGCCACCTCGATTGCCCGGATCAACTTGGCAAACAGCTTTCCGCGCTTGGAGTCGGTCGCGGCCTTCTTGCGCTTGATGGTCGCCCATTTGGAATGTCCGGACATACCTTCTCTCTAAATCAGGTCGACCAGCATGCGATGGATCCGGGTGTCGTCGGTCAACTCGGGGTGGAACGACGACGCCAGGATCGAGCCCTGGCGCACCATCACCGGATGCGAGTCAATCGTAGCCAGGACCTCGACCTCGTCGCCCAGCTTGGCCACCCAGGGCGCCCGGATGAACACGGCCCGGAACGGCGTGTCGAAGCCGGTGATGTCGAGGTCCTCCTCGAAGGACTCGTTCTGGCGGCCGAAGGCGTTCCTCTGAACGACCGCGTCGAGGACCCCGAGAAGCTGCTGTTCGCCCTCGGTTACCGCCGCCGACAGAAAGATCAGGCCGGCGCAGGTGCCGTAAACGGGCATCCCGGCCCGGATCCGCTGCCGGAGCGGCTCGATCAGGCCGAAACGATCGGCCAGCTTTCCGATGGTGGTCGACTCGCCGCCCGGCATCACCAGTGCCTCGACCCGTGTCGAGTTCGGCCGGAGTCCGCACCGGAATCGGGTCGGTGCCGACCTCCCGCAGCATCTTCAGGTGTTCGCGGAAGTCTCCCTGCAGCGCCAGGACCCCGGTTGCCGGCATGGGCTCACCAGCCCCGCTCCGCCATTTTCTCGCCGGCGGGGATCTTGTCGATTTCGAGACCGGGCATCGCTTCGCCCAGGCCCCGCGAGACCTTGGCCACTACCTCGGGATCGGCCCAGAAGGTGGTCGCCTCGACGATCGCCCGGGCGAACCCGGCCGGGTCCTCGCTCTTGAAGATTCCCGAGCCCACGAAGATCCCGTCGCAGCCCAGGGCCATCATCAGGGCGGCATCGCTGGGAGTGGCGATCCCGCCGGCGGCGAAGTTGACCACCGGCAGCTTGCCGGTCTCGTGGATCTCCTTGACCAATTCGTAGGGAGCGCCGAGGTCGCGGGCGGCTGCCATCAGTTGCTCCTCGCCGAGCTGGGTCAGACGGCGAATCTCGTTCGTGACGGCCCGCATGTGGGTCACCGCCTCGACGACATTGCCGGTGCCGGGCTCGCCTTTCGTGCGGATCATGGCCGCCCCTTCGCCGATTCGGCGCAGGGCCTCGCCCAGATTGCGGGCGCCGCAGACGAACGGAGTGGTGAAGTCCCATTTGTCGATGTGGTGCTCGTTGTCGGCCGGAGTCAGCACCTCGGACTCGTCGATGTAGTCGACTCCGAGCGATTGCAGGACCCGGGCTTCGAGAAAGTGCCCGATGCGGCATTTGGCCATCACCGGGATCGAGACCGCTTCCTGGATCTCCTCGACCTTGGAGGGATTGGCCATGCGAGCCACGCCGCCGGCCTTGCGGATGTCGGCCGGGAACCCGCTCCAGCGCCATCACCGCGACCGCACCGGCCTCTTCGGCGATCAGCGCCTGCTCGGCGGTTACGACGTCCATGATGACGCCGCCCTTCAGCATCTCCGCCAAACCACGCTTTACCCGATCGGTGCCTCGTTGCACAGCTACTCCTTGCTAGCCGGCAATTCTACCCGTGGCGGCCGGATGCCTTCCCTCGGGACCGGTCCGAATTCGGTCAGCTGGCGTGCGCTGTCCACCGAATTCGGGCAGCTGGCGAACGAGTACCGCGACTCGTGCCCGGATTTGGCGAGAGCCGCGACCGACTGACCAAATTTCGCCGAGGCGTGCTCGCGCTGCCACTCCCGGTCGAGCGCCGCCTGATAGCAGGCCTCGGTATGGCGGGAAGCACCCGCGACCAATCGAAGTCCTGGGCCCGTCTGCCGCCCGGCCACCTCCAAGGCTGCGATCGCGGCAGGCTCGGACAGCAGACGCGCAATCGCCCGGCCGAGTTCGGTCGCGTCTCCCGGTGGCACCAGGACGGCCGGCATCCGCCACCACCGCCCGAAACGCCGGGAGGTCGGAAGCGACCACTGCACAACCCGAAGCCATCGCCTCGACCACCACCAAGCCGAAACTCTCACCTCCCAGGTTGGGCGCCGCCATGATCGAAGCCTCGCCCAGCAGTCGTCGTTTCTCGCTCTCGGACACCCGGCCCCGATAGTCGATGCCGTCGATCGAGGTCTCGAACACGCGGGCCGTCCGACCCCGATGACGACGAGACTTGCGTCCGGGTGGCTGCGACACGCACCAGCGGCCAGGCAGCCAGCAGGACCTGCAAGCCCTTCGCGGGCTTCGTCGCGGCCGAGAAACACCACCCTTCCCGGGACCTTGGCCGCGCTCGTTCTCGTAGCTGGCAATGTCGAGGCCGTTGGGGATGATGCGTGACCGGAGCCAGAGAAGCAGGCCCCGGGCCGCTTCGGTGCTCACCGCCGTCACGACCGCCCCGGCGAACCATCGCCTGGCGAACCAGCTCGCGGGGCCGGCCCGGTAGGCAGCGAGACCCAGCGGGGAGCCAGGGCATGGAAGGTCGCCACCACCGGCCGGCCCGCCCGCAGTGCGGCCGGGCCGACCATCGGCATCAGAGGCTCGTGCACATGCAGGACGTCGAGATCGGAGGCCGCCTCGCGGATCCGTCGGCCCAGGCCGCAACCGAGCGCCAGGGGAACGACCGAGCCGTTGGCCCGGATCGGCCGGACCCGGCCGACCTCGCACAACGCGCATAAGGGCCATCGCCCACCGCCTCCGCCCCCGGTCCCGATGACGGTGACCTCGTCCCCCGCTGCCGGCAAGTTGCCGAGCCGAGGTCGAGCACCTGCTGCTGCACCCCCCGGGCCGTCCCAGGTCGTAGGGACAGACCAGCCCGACCCTCATCGCCGTGTCCCGACCACGGCAAGCATCGCTCACGGTCGGACCTCGTCCGACGGCCAATTCGGCTGCAGGAGATGCCACTGCTCGGGTGCCCGGCGGATCAACTGCTCGAGCCCGCTCGCGATCAGTCCCGTGACCTCCGCCAGGTCGCTTCGTCCTCGGGCGGCAGCTCGAGGCGCTGCAGACACCAGATGGTGGCCGTTGGGGGTGAAATAGGCCCCCGCCAGCAAGAGCGGCGCCCCGGTCCGGAGGGCCAGCGCCGCCGGGCCGGCCGGCAGGGTGGTCTCCTCACCGAAGAACTCGGTCTTGACTCCCCGACCCGACAGGTCGCGGTCGCAGAGCAACGCCACGGCCGCCCCCCGGGCGATGCCCTCCTCGATGCCTCTCATCGAAGCACGTCCCGCCAGAACGATCGTGATCCCGAATTGGCTTCTCAACGAGGTGAACCAGTTCGGTCAGGCGCCGGTTCGCGCAGCTTCTCGGCCACCGCCACGATCTCGATTCCGGCTCGCTGGCCCGACAGGGCCGCCGCCTCCCAGTTGCCCAGGTGAGGAAGAGCGATGATCACGCCCTTGCCGCTCCGGGCGGCGGTCCTGCAGGTGCTCCAGCCCGACGACCTCGAGGCCGGCGTCGACCTCGGGAATGCGGCGGGGCCGCACCCACAGGGTCTCGGCCCAATAACGGCCGTACGACCGGAAGACGCGCGCGAGTGCGCTTCCCAGGTCGGAGTCGGATCCCTGGACGCGCTGCATGTGACGGCGGGCCATCCGTTTGCGATCGCCCCCGAACAGGTACCAGATCAACCCGGCCAACTCCCCCAGGCGGCGGGCGGCACGCGGCCGGCAAGAGCCCCACCATCCCGACTCCAAGACGCACCAACAAGATAACCGGCCAGGTCCTTCACGAAGGCGAGAGGGCTCACGGCTTCAATTCGCGGTAGGTGAGGAAGAATCGCCATCCGACGGTTGCCCAGGTCGCAATCACCAGGACCCACAGCATCGGCTCGATGAGGCCGCTGAAGAGCCCGGCCGAGAAGAGCAGCACCCTTTCCGCCCGGCCCATCATGCCGCCACGACCGTCGAGCCCTTCGGCTTCGGCCTTGGCCCGGAGGTAGGGGACCAGCATCGATCCGCCGACGGCGAGGACGATCAGTGTGACCATCCGTTGGGCTCGGCTCGCCACCGCCGCCGCCAAGCCGGCGAAGACCGCCACCTCCCCGACCCGATCCGAGACCGCGTCGAAGAGGGCGCCCCGGGGCGACTCGGTACCGGCGGCCCGGGCCACCGAACCGTCGAGCCCGTCCAGGGCCGAGCCGACGAGGGCGACTCCGGCACCCCAGCCGAGCCTTCCGAAGCCGATCAGACCCCCCCGAGGATGGTCGTCACCAACCCGAGGAGGGTCATGATCTGTGGGGTCATACCAAGACCGGCCAGCGCTCGACCGATGGGCTGAAGCAGCCATTGAACACGGGGCCGCACCCGGAGATCGATCACCGCCGAGTCAATGTAGCCGACAGAACCGGCGCGGACCTCTCTCACTATGATCGCAAGGCCCTGAGGAGGAGGTGGCAGTGGAACCCGAAAACATCAGAAACGTCGCCCTGGTCGGGCACGGCGGTAGTGGGAAGACCTCGCTGGCCGAAGCATTCCTCTTCGTAGCCGGAGCCACCACCCGCCAGGGCTCCGTGGAACAAGGCACCGCCGTCCTCGATTTCGAACCTGAGGAGCACGACCGCCACATCTCCCTTGGCCTCTCGGTGGCCACGCGTCGAATGGATGGGCCACCGGATCAACCTGATCGACACCCCGGGCTACGCCGACTTCTCCGGTGATGCCCGGGCCGCCCTGCGTGCGAGCCGATCTCGCCCTGTTCGTGGTATCCGGGGTCGACGGGGTCGAGGTTCAGACCGAGCTCATGTGGAAGGTCGCCGAGGACGAAGGCATCCCCCGGGCGATCATGATCACCAAGCTCGATCGGGAGCGCTCCTCCTTCTCCCGGGTGCTGGCCCAGTTGAAGGAAGTCTTTGGCAAGCGGATTGCCCCGATCCAGGTGCCGATCGGGTCGGAGGGCGACCTGCGTGGTGTGGTCCGGGTGGTCTCGGGCCGGGCCTTCACCTACGGGCCGGACGACAAGGTCGGGCACCGTGAGCGACACGACGCCGCCGGAGGTGGCCGAACTGGTGGCCTCCACCCATGAGTCGTTGATCGAATCGGTCGTCGAAACCGACGACGACCTGATGGAGCGCTACTTCGAAGGCGAGATTCCCTCCCCGGAGACCATCCGCACCACGGTCCACCAAGGGATGCTCGCCGGAGACATCTTCCCGGTGCTGGTGGGTTCGGCGACCCGCCGGATCGGGGTCGACACCCTTTGCGAGTTCCTCATCGACTTCGCCCCGAACCCGCTCGAGCGGCCGCTGCCACCCCTGCTGGCGGGTGAGGCCATCCCCCTCCCGCCGACGGCCCGGCCCTCGCCTACGTCTTCAAGACGGTCAGCGACCCCTTCGTCGGCCGCATCTCGATGTTCCGGGTCTTCTCCGGTTCGATCAAGGCCGACGCCGACCTCGAAGTCGCCGGCGGCGGCCACGTCCGGATGCACAGCCTCTTCTTCCTGATGGGCAAGGAGCACATCGATACCAAGGAGGTCATCTGCGGCAACATCGCCGCGGTTGCCAAGGCCGAGAACGTGCATGCCGGGAGCAACGCTGCGAAGCCCGGGCCTGAAGGCTCAGATGGCCCCGGTCACGTTTCCCAACCCGGTCACCGAAGTCGCCATCTCGCCCCGAAGCCAGCACGACGAGGAGAAGCTGTCGACCGCGCTCCAGAGAATCCTCGAGGAGGACCCGACCCTCCGGGTCGATCGACGGGCCGAGACCGGCGAGACGGTCCTGGCCGGCCTCGGGGACACCCACATCGACGTCACCATCGCCCGGATCCACCGCAAGTTCGGAGTGGACGTCGAGACCGCCCTCCCCGCCGATCCCCTATCGGGAGACGATCACCGCCACCGCCGACGCCGAAGGCAAGCACAAGAAGCAGACCGGGGGCCGCGGCCAGTTTGCGGTCGCCAACGTCAAGTTCATGCCCCGCCCGCGGGGCAGCGGCTACGAGTACATCGACAGCGTCAAGGGCGGCTCGATCCCCCGGTCGTTCATCCCGGCCGTCGACCGAGGGATCCAGGAAGCGCTCGAGCGCGGGGCCGTTGGCCGGATATCCGGTCATCGACATTGCCGCCGAGGTCTTCGACGGGAAGTTCCATGCGGTCGATTCCGATGAGTTGTCGTTCCGCATGGCGGGCATCCAGTCGTTCCGGGCCGCGGTCCCCGACCTCAATCCGGTTCTGTTGGAGCCGGTCATGCACCTGACCATTCGGGTGCCGGAGGACCACACCGGTGACGTCATGGGTGACGTCAACAGCAAGCGGGGAAGGGTCATGGGAATCGACTCGGATGGTTCGAGCCGGGTGATAGAGGCGGAGATCCCGATGTCGGAGGTCCAGCGATACGCGGCCGACCTCCGCTCGATGACCAGCGGCCGCGGCACTTTCGAGGTCAGGTTCGACCACTACGCGGAAGTCCCGCATCAGGAGGCGCAGCGTGTCATCGCGGCCTCCCAGCGACAGAGCGACTGAAAGGACCTCGATGGCAGACGCAGTGCTCCGGTACGGCGACCGCGAGGTCAGCTCTGCCGGTGGTGACCGGCACCGAAGACGAAGCCGGGCTCGACATCAGCCATCTCGCGGCCGAGACGGGACTGTTCACTCTCGATCGGGGCTTCGGCAACACCGCCGAGGGCCAGAGTGCCGTCACCTACATCGACGGTGATGCCGGCATCCTGCGCTATCGGGGATATCCGATCGAGCAACTCGCCGAGCAGGCCTCCTTCCTCGAAGTGTCCTATCTCCTTCTCTACGGCGAGCTTGCCCACCAAGGATCGAGCTGGCGGATTTCGAAGCCGATGTGACCCATCACACCCTGCTGCGGGAGGACATGAAGCACCTCTTCGAGGCGTTTCCCCACAGCGGCTCACCCGATGCAGATCCTGGCCTCCGCCACCTCGGCGCTGGCGACCTATTACCCCGACGCCCTCAATCCCAAGGATCCCGAAGGCGGTCGACCTCTCGATCAAGCGGTTGCTGGCGCAAGCTTCCGACGATGGTCGCCTGGATCTACAAGTACCGGGCCCATCAGCCCTACGTGTATCCCCGCAATGACCTCGACTACGCCGCCAACTTCCTTCACCTGATGTTCTCGGTGCCGGCCGAGCCCTACGAGCCCGACCCGGTCGTGGCCGCGGCGCTCAACGTGCTGCTGATCCTCCACGCCGATCATGGTCAGAACTGTTCGGCGACCGCGGTGCGCCTGGTCGGGTCGGGCGAAGCCAACATCTTCAGTTCGGTCGCGGCCGGGGTCCTGGCGCTGTCCGGACCCCTCCACGGCGGGGCCAACCAGGAAGTCGTCGAGATGCTGGAGCACATGGTGGCCGGGGAAGGCGATGTCGCCCACTATGTCAATCGCGCCAAGAACAAGGACGATCCGTTCCGGCTGATGGGCTTTGGCCATCGCATCTACAAGAACTTCGATCCCCGGGCCCGGATCATCAAACAGGCGGCCGACCGACGTCCTGGCCAAGCTCGGCATCCAGGACCCGCTTCTCGAGATCGCGATGGAACTCGAGCAGGTCGCTCTCTCCGACGACTACTTCGTCGAGCGCAAGCTTTATCCCAACGTCGACTTCTACTCCGGGATCATCTATCGGGCCCTCGGCTTCCCGACCGAAATGTTCACCGTCCTCTTCGCCATGGGCCGCCTGCCGGGCTGGCTGGCGCAGTGGAAGGAAGGCTCGATGGACCCCAAGACCCGGATCTTCCGGCCCCAGCAGGTCTACGTCGGGCCCACCGAACGTGACTTTGTTCCGATGGAAGAGCGATCAGTAGGCAGTAGGCAGTAGGCAGCAGGACGGCGCTCAGGTCGTCAGGATCCGGGGAGGTCCTCCACGTACGGGTCGCCCACCCGCTCGCCGGTGACCGCGTCGACCACTATCAGGGCTCTCTGCGCCGGCGGTTGGCCGGGGTCGTAGACCACCACGTGCCAGCGCGGGCGTGAGCGCCACCCGTGGAAAGTCAGGGCGGCCGAGGCCTGGCCGATCGGGAACGGCGCACCGATTGCGGCAGTCGCCAGGGCGGTCTCGGGCTCGATCCGACCGCGGCCAGGCGGCGAGCCAATGCCATGCCGCCAGGGCGAACGCCACTCCGACAGCCACCCAACGACCCGGCGAGTTCGGGACCACGAGGGCTACGACTAGACCGAGCACCAGGTATATCGCACCAGAGGTTCGGCGCCGCCTTGGATCGGGAAATCGATATGGGCCGACCTTGGTCGAGTCGAGGTCTTCGGGGAGCCTTTTCCTGGTCGGCGACCTCCCGGGGTATCTCGATCCCGTCCACTAGCGCTTCGGGCCTTCGGTCCCGGATCCCGGGCGGTCGAGCCTCTTCGGCCAAAGAGGCGACTACCTCGGCGAGGGGAACCCCCCGTCTCTCTCGTTCCTCCCCGTACCGGCGCAGGCCGACTGTGCCCGCATCGACGTCCTTGTCGCCCACGACGCAGAGGATCGGGTGCTTCGATGACAACGCCCTCCGGATCTTCTCGCCGACCGTGTCGTCGCCGCGTCAACCTCGACCCGCAAACCCGCCGCCCTCATGGTCCGCTCGCACCTCCGATCCGTATTCCTCGTGGCGATCGGCGACCGGTATCACCGTCACCTGGACCGGGGCGAGCCAGAAAGGAAACGCCCCCGCGTAATGCTCGGTGAGGACCCCGGCAAAGCGCTCGATCGATCCGGCCTTGGCGCAATGGATCATTATCGGTTGGGCTGCCTGGTTGTCGGAAGTGGCGTACTCCAGTTGGAACCGCTCGGGCTCATTGAAGTCGAATTGGATCGTCGACATCTGCCAGCGGCGGCCGATCGCATCCTTCACATGGACATCGATCTTTGGCCCGTAGAAAGCTCCTTCGCCCTCGGCGATGCGAAACGGGACCTCGGCCGCCTCCAGGCATTTCTGGAGCGCGGTCTGGGCCACGTCCCACATGCCAACCTCTCCCACCGCCTTGTCGGGCCGGGTCGAGAGATCTGCCTGAAACTCCGTGAAGCCGAAGTCCCTCAGCCACGTGAGGACGAAGTCGAGATGCAGAGCGAGTTCGTCATCGATCTGCTCGGGTCGGCAAAAGGTGTGCGAATCGTCCTGGGTGAAGCCCCGGGCCCGCAGCAGGCCGTGGACCACACCTGACCGCTCGTTTGATACACCTCCTCGAGCAGAAGCTGGCTGACGGTGTCGAGGTGCGGGTGATCGTTGACGGACTCGGCTCCAGGCCGTACGGAAAGGCGCGCGAGATGTTCACGCGCCTCGCAGCGGCGGGAGCGCAGATCGTCGTCAACGACATGTTCCTGCCTGATCGGGATGGCCTCTTTCCGAACGACCAGCGGTCAACTGGCGTTTGGACGAGGCAGGCCGCGCCGACCATCGCAAGCTGTACGTCATCGACGGAGCGATCGTGTGGACGGGCGGAGCCGGGATCGAGGACCACTTCAAGGACGGGGGCTTCCACGACGTGATGGTGCGCGTGACCGGAGACGTCGTGCGACAGGCGCAGGCGGCGTTCCTGACGAGCTTCCACGGGCATGGCGGACCGCTCCCGGCCGACCTTCCGGCGCTACTTCCCCGAGCCGGCCGAGCGCGGCTCGACGCCGATCGCGCTCGCTCAGGTGATCCCCGGCGGTTTTGTCGCCGCGTCGCAGGCGATCCGCGAGCAGATCGACGGCGCGCGCGAGCGGCTCGACGTGATGAACCCGTACCTCACGGACCGCGGCATGGTCGAGCGGATCCTCGCGGCGGCACGCCGGGGCGTGACGGTGCG
This sequence comes from uncultured Gammaproteobacteria bacterium, assembly GCA_963728615.1. Lineage (GTDB taxonomy): Bacteria > Pseudomonadota > Gammaproteobacteria > Steroidobacterales > Steroidobacteraceae > SCUD01. Next base: position 15,994 of record CAVSKQ010000002.1, on the reverse strand, counting down.
GGTCGTCGTCTCCAAGAGGTCGAACAACCCCCAGGCGACCGCCGCTCTGAGGCACCGCTACGCCGACCTGCTCGCAGCGGGCGTCGAGGTCTGGAGCTCCCCGGCACGGTCGTCCACGCCAAGGTCGTGGTCGCCGACGACGTCGTCAGCTTCGGCACGGTCAACCTCGACGCATGGGCGCTCTACCGCAACTCGGAGATCGTGATGATCGCGCGCAGCCCCGAGGCCGCGGCGCTGTTGGAGGAGCGGTTGTTCGAGCCCGACATCGCGCGCTCGAAGCCGCGGCGAGCCGCCTTCGGGAACGCGCGAGCGCCTCGAGAGCTGGCTCTGGGACAAGCTCACGTACTACCTCTGACGATTCCGGCCTTTGACCTGGCCGTCCACCGTGGGTGGCACCGTCTCATGGGATGCGACCGGTTGGCTCAGCGTTGCCGTTCGGGGACCCATCGCGCGGGCGTCGCCTGGCCAAGGTGCTGGCGTGGCTGGCGGGGATCGCCGCCGCAGTCGCCGTGCTCGGGCTGTTCGGCGTCGATGTGGCTGGCTGGTTCGAGAGCCTGTGGGACGCGCTTACGGGCATCGGGTTCGGGTACCTCATTGCCGGCTGGTCGCTGCAGACGCTGCAGACCACGCTGACGGCGCTGGGCTGGTACTTCATCCTGCGCGCGGGCTATCCGGACGCGCCCGCACCGTACCGGCAGGTGCTCGCCGCCTACGCCGCCGGCGTGGCGCTGAACGGCTTCCTGCCGGCCAACATCGGCACGTTCGTGATGTTGCTGATGTTCATCGCGATCATCCCCGGCGCGAACCTGCCAGGGGTGCTGGGCGGGATGCTGGTGCAGAAGATCTTCTTCACGCTCGCCGGCGCGTTCGTCTACGTGTACCTGTTCGCGTCGGTGCCGGGCACCTTCGAGCGCCAGTTCGAGCTGCCGCACGACCGTCCGGGCCTGGTGCTCGCGATCGCCGCCGGCGCCGTGCTGCTGATCGTCGTCCTGCTTCGCATCTTCCGGCGCAAGCTGCCCGGCCTGATGGAGCGGGCCAAACAGGGCGGCGCGATCCTCGCGTACCCGCGCGAGTACCTGGTGCGGGTCTTCCTACCGTCGTTCGGGGCGTGGCTGGCCAAGCTCGGCGTGATCGCCGTATTCCTAGCCGGCTACGGGATCACGGTCACGTTCCACACCGTGATGTCGGTGATGGGCGGCAACTCGATCGCCAACGTGGTCTCCGTAACGCCGGGCGGCGTCGGCGTCAACCAAGCCACCAACGTGGCTGCTCTCGGGAACGCAACCGACCCGGCAACCGCCACGGCCTACTCGCTCGGCCAGCAGCTCGCCATCACGGCGTGGAACATCGTCTTCGCGGTCGCGCTCGTGATCTGGGCGTTCGGCTGGGCCGGTGGCAGGGAACTCGTCGAGCAGTCCTACACCGACGCCAAGGTCAAGGTCGCAGAGCAGAAAGAAGAGCGTGCCGCGGCACGCGCGGCCAAGCGCTCGACTGGCGGGGGGCGCACGGGTTGACGTGGGGCCGAGCGCGACCACCTCATCAGGAGGGCGCGTTCGCCAGGTTCTGCGCCGTCAGAGGTCGTACGAAATGCCGGCGCGTCCGCGCGCGCTCAAACGCGCGTTCAGCGACGCCAGGGTCCGGCTGCCGGGAGCCAGCGCCTCGGCCACCTTCATGGCCGAGTAGAGCGCCGACTCCTGCAGGTCCATGCCGGTGGTGTAGTGGCCGCTGAAGTACAGGCCCTTGCGGCCCTGTAGCGGACGCAAGGCGCGTGCAGCCTTGATCGTCGAGCGGCTGATCAGCGGGTGCTTGAACCGCCGCTCCAAGAGGATGTGCTTCGGGTCGGCGCGCCGGCGCTGGGCCCACGACTTGAACACGTGGACGCTCGCGCCCGAGGCAGACTTCTCGTGCAGAGCGCCGAGCCAGGCGCTGCCCTCGCACTCGAGACCGTCAACCCCGGCGTTGTAGGCCCCCCAGTTGCGGCGATCACGGTGCACGTAGGCCGCGTCGGTGTGAACCAAAAGGCGCGAGTCGAAGTATCGATACTCGTCCAGCAACGCGGTGATGTCGGCGAACGCGGGCAGCGGACGCAGCAGTTTGCGTCCAGCACGCGGTGGCGCGTTCAACACCACGAACCGATACGGCCCCTGCCGGCCCGCCGGCGTCTGCAGGAACCAGCCGGCGCGTTTGCGACTCAGGGCCCGCGCGGGCGTTCCGAGGTGCACCTGGGCGGTCGGGCTGCGGTCAAGCATCCGCTGCAGGTTCCCCTGCAGGCCGATCTTCGAGTTGTACGTGGTGGCGCCCTCGACAATGTTGGCCGGAAACGCCAGCGCGAACGTCTGCAGGATCGACCGCGCCGACGCTCGCAGCGCGTCGGCCCGCGCACACCCGATCATCGCCGTGATCCACGGATACAGGACGTCCTTCTTGAACGATCGCCGCAGGGGCAGGCTGCGGATCCAGGCGTCGACGGTGATCTCCCACGACATGTCCGACAGAACCGCCTGCCGCGCGAGCCCCGTGAACGTCGCAAAGTCGATCGCACGCTGCGGCGTCGAGAGCGGGTCCGACGACGAGAAGATCGGCGCGCCCCCGGCCGTCCGGAAGATGCACAGGCTCCCGGGAGCCTCCAGCGTGGCGTCGGCGTCGGGGTGCTCAGGGTCGTAGAGGCCCAGCTCCTCCAGCAGCGTGACGTAGATCGGGTGGGTGTCGGGATGGAAGAACTGGGCGCCGAGATCGACGGTGATTCTCCGCCCCTGGTGCTTGATCACCCGCGAATCGCAGTGGCCGCCGATCCTGGATCGCGCCTCGAAGAGGTCGACGTCGAAGCTGTCGGCAAGAAAGTAGGTTGCGGCCACGCCGCCCGCACCGGCGCCGATGATCGCCACGCGTTCACGGCCCGACCTCGGTCCCCCGCTTCCGGCGGCGCTGGCCGGCAAGGCGCCGAGCGGTCGCCAGGCCGACCGCGCCCTTAAGGGCATCGCGGCGAGTCATCGACGTCTCGGACACAGGAAGCTCGAAGGGCCGTTCCATGGCGGCGACCCAGGTCTACCAGAGCCGAGCCGCGGGCGAGGTAGGATCGCCGCCCGTGCCGTTCACGCTGAGGAACCTCAAAGAGGATCTCGAGGATGTCGGGTCCAACTTCGACGGCGCGCCGGACCTGGAGTTCCGCCTCGCAACCAAGGCGCTCGAGCTCGAGCGCTCCGGCCTCAGCTACCAGCGCATCCCGCCCGGCTATCGCTTCCCGTACGGCCACACGCACAAGGAGCAGGAGGAGGTGTACCTGGTCACGCGCGGGAGCGGGCGGATGAAGCTCGACGACGAGATCGTGGAGGTCAAGGAGTGGGACGCGGTGCGCGTCCCGCCCGGTACGTGGCGAGGCTACGAGGCCGGCCCCGAGGGCCTCGAGATCCTCGTCATCGGCGCGCCCAATCTGGGCGAGGATCCGCGCGACGACGTGGAGGGTCAGCGCGACTGGTGGGCGGACTAGCGAGGAGCTTCACCGGAGGATGATCCTCCTGGCATTCACGACGGTGGTGTCGAAGCCGTCGGTGACGCGCAGGCGCATGCGCAACGCCTTCCCCTTGCCCAGGGTGGAGGGCTTGACGGCGATTCGTCCCCTTGCCGGCCCGAGCACGATCGTTCGCCACCCGGCCTTCCCCCGGCGGGCAAGGAGCATCACGGAAAGGTCGTCGCGGCGATCGCGATCGCTCGCCTTCCAACCCACTGTCAGCGACCGCTTCGCTCGTGCGCGCCTCGGGAGCTTCAGGAAGTGGCCCTTCGGGGCGTGTCTCGATGCGCGCAGAAGGGTGAGCGGCTTGCTGCCGTGCATCGGAAGCACCTGGAGCGACGAGATGCCCCTCTTGTCCGGCAGCGTGACGAGGAACGGCAGTGTGGCCGACTTCTCGCCGTCCTCTTGGTCCGGCGTGCCGTGGATGACCGTTCGGGCCATGACCTTGCCGCGCGCGTCAATCGCAAGGACGCGCGCGGCGGACGGGCCGTCCGTCACGACCGAATCAGTCTCGGCGACGTACGACTCGATCGCCGTGTCCTTCCCGTTGAGCACGCCGCTGACCACGCGCTGCACGGTAGGAGCCTTGACGGTAGGACCCTTGACGGCCGCGCGGGCTCGCTGACCGGCGCCCGTGGACTGGATAGCGCCGGACTCGCCCAGAATCCGCTCGAACATGAGGTGCCAGCTCTTCGGGGACGTCCATCTGGTCGAGTCGTAGCTCATCAGGTCGGCGGTCGCCGCGCTGCGGAATATCTCCGTCACGCCCCCGACGCCGACCTGGGTGCCCACCGACCCGATGCCGGCATAGGGGAGCGGAAGCGCGAACGGAGCCACGTTTTTCGGGCTCAGCCCTATGGTGTGCGGGAGACCGAGCGTGTGGCCAAGCTCGTGTGCCACGGTCTGCCAGTCGTATCCGAACATTGCGAAGCTCCCACCCGGCGTGCTGTCGGCCTTGCCGGCGCAGTATGCGGTGTTCCGAGGCACGGCCAACGGGGCCGCGTAGCCGACCCAGCGTGTCGCGCCGAAGCCTGATATCGGCCCCGCAACCCCCGGGCTCGCCTGGAGCTGGAGCAGCGCCTTGAGCAGCGTCGCGCATCCGCCCTCCGGCGTCAGATCCTCCTTCAGCACGAACAGTTGACCCGCTGAAGCAGTGAACGTGGCGCCATCGTCCCGGACGGGCAGCGCCGGAAGTGCCGCTCCGAACGCGTCCCGAAACGCGTCCGCGCTGGGGTGCCGCGGCTCGCCGCTCTTCGCGAAGACAGTGATGGGAACCGGCGCGATGACGATGTTGCCGGCCTCGACCGGGCGGACGTTTTGCAGCCTGCCGATGTTGCCGTGGGGGTAGCAGTCCGCGCATTCCGGCTCTTCCTGACCGGGGTTGACCTCGATGCTGAAGCTGCGCGCACCGGGCCGGACCGCCTCCGGCGGTACCCACATGTTCACCGTCGCCTGCTCGCCTTCTTGATGAGGGAGGACATCCGGCGCGGTTACGTCGACCTCCCGCGGCGTGGGACGGCCATAGTCGATCCCCGAACCGTCGTCAACAAGGCTGACGCGGAGCAACCGCCGTTCAATCGCCCCTTCGGCGAGCGAGGAGTCGCCGACGTAGACCCGGATCAAAGTTGACTTCTCGGCGATCAGCGGGAGCGGGTGCCCGAATGCGTTCTTCTCGGACCAAGGGAAGGAATATGGCTCTCGCGAGAGCGGGTCTCGCTCCTCAATCGCGTCGAGGTGGGGCGAAATCGACTGCGTCACCTCGACATGCTTGATGTAGTAGTTCGGGCCGCCGCCGCCCCACGCCGGGCCGCCGGCCATCGGGCGCTGGACCAGGACGCGGGTGCGGCTTCCGTCGCTTCGGGCGACTTTCACGGTGGCAACGTGAGTCGACGGGTTGGTGGTCAGGTTGGAGTGCTGCTCGGCGTACGCGACCTCGTCGCTGTCAGGCGACCACGACTGAGGCCCGAGGTCGACGTCGCTGATGTCTCCGGGAGAGGACGACCCGCTGCCGAGCGTCCGCTCCTGCCCGTTCTGGAGGTTCCGGACGACAACCTGCCACGCAGTGAACGCGCCCTGGTCGTCGAAGGACTTCACGTAGGCGAGCTGCCGGCCGTCGGGGGCGAAGGACGGTGAGTGGACCACGTAGCTGTTGGTCGGGCCGCCTGCCACCCGCTGCGTGGCCTGTCCGCCGGCTGCGGGCACCGTGTAGATGCCGCGCCTGAGCGCGAAGGCAATCGTCTTGCCATCGGCCGACCAGGCGGGCTGGGAATGCTGGACCAGCGGAATGTCGAAGCGGATGTCGTACGGGCCGGCCACCGGCCGGGTCACCTGGCCATCAGCCGTCGTGACCTTGAGCACGTATTTGTAGGGCTCGGCGGGGGCCGTCCAGTAGGCGATCTCGTCAGCCACCGGCGACCAGGACGGCCTGCCGGCGTTGGTCAGGAACGTCCTCTCGGCACCTCCGGCAACGGGCTTCAGCACGATCCGCTGTCCAAACCCCTCGTCGTAAGCGATCGTCTTGTCGTCCGGCGACCAGGACGGGTCGAACAGCGGGCTGTTTGCGGACGCGAAGAGCTGGCCCCCACCTCCGGCCGGATCCAAGAGCTCCAGCTGCGCCTGGCCCCTCGGCGCGGCGCGGGACGGGAAGGCGAGCCGCTCCACCGCGACAGCCGGGCTGGCGCAGGCCAGGGAGACCGCGCAGGCCGCGGCGAGAACGCGCGCCCTCACTTCCGGCACCCGAAGAACACGCCCCGGATGAGCACCGCTTCCCGGCACGGAGCCCAGAGCCAGGAGTGCCTGCCCTTGAAGTCGCAGTTCGTGCTGTGACCCCCAAACGAGCTCGTGGAGTAGCAGCGCCCCGTCGCCGTGAAGCTGCCGAGGCTCCGCGTCCCCTGGCTGAAGCTGAAGCTCACGCCCCGGCGGAAAAACCCAGGGCGCGTCGCCACCCAGAGCTCCAGGGCCTCGCCGCCCCTCCTTCGCACGATCTCCACGAGCCCCTTCTTCGCCCGCCGGGGCTGTCTCGCGAGCGGTGCGAATTCGAGCACGGCCGGCTCGACCGCCGGGCTCGGCCGCTTCGCCCCCGCAGCGGCCCGGGCCTCCACTCGCATCGGAGTTAGGTCGGCGGCATCCCAGTCATAGCCGTCGTCCGGGTCCCGCTTGCCGGCGGCGAGGTAGAAGAAGATGCCGAAGCGATTGCCGCGTGCGCCGTCACATGTTGCGGCACCCCCGCATGGCCACGACTCGAAGTACGCGCGCGTACCGTGTCGGTAAGTCGCGAGTGTCACGGGGATGGGCGCTAGGACCGGCAGTTCGAGGGTCGCGGCGGCGGCACAGGGGGGAGCGCCTCGAGCGTAGGCGGCCTGCTCCCACGACACGGCCAAGGAGAGCGTCCCGGCCACCTGAGGCGCCACGATGACCGTGTCGAGGTCGCCCATGCGCCGCACTACCCCGGCCGGGCCGGTCACCTGGACGTGGTCGGCAGAGGCGGAATAATCGCGCGTCGGGGTCTGCCGGTCTATCTCGAGCCTGACCTCGTAGACGTGCGTCGCATACCTCTTCCCGACGCTCGCCTCGACCTCCAATTGATCCGAGCCGCAGGGCGGGCCCGTCTGTGCCCTTGCAGGCGCACTGGATGCGCCGGCACCCAACCCGATCACGGCCAGCAGAGCGGTTGCGAGCTTGGTCCTCATCAGCACCTCCGGAAGGTGTAAGTGCGCGATACGCGGTCGTTCACGGCCGGGGTCTCGAGCACGACTCGCAACCGATATGTGCGGCCGCGGCGAATCAGGGCGTCGACTCCCGCGCCGAGGCCTCGGGCGTTGTTGATCTGGTCGTACAGGCGCCCGTTCAGGTAGAAGCTGAAGCGGAGGCCGATGAAACCCGGTGCCCTGGTCTTCACGCTTGCACCCCAGCCGTCGTATGGGCCCAGGCAGCGGCGGTGTCGGTTTGTTCTCTGGAAGCGGAACCTCAGGTGGGGCCGGCCCGCACCGCCCCGGAGCGACGACCACTCGGGATTGGCCCCGAGCGCCACCCTCCGCTGACCGCTGCCGTCGGCGTTCATCACCCAGATCTCGCCGGCGTCGTCCTCGCGGGCGGGGCGCCGGTAGTAGGCGATCCTCCGCCCGTCGGGCGACCACGACGGGTCGAGTTCTTCCACGTTCGGCGTCGAGGTGAGCTGGCGCAAGCCGCCGCCGTCGGTATCCATCACGTAAAGCTCGTCGGTGCGGACCGGCTGGATGCAGTCCGGCAAAGGGGTGCACTCGAAACTGGTGTCCTCGGTGGCGCGCGAGAACGCCAGCTGCCCGCCGTCAGGCGACCAGCTCGCCTCGGCGTTTCGCTCGAAGTACCGCCCTGGGGGTGACCGCCTGATGCCGTTCTGGTCGGTAGCGATCAGCCGGGAGCCCTCGCCGTCGGCGCCTACTACCGCGATCCCGCCCCGCGTGTAGGCGATCTCGGCTCCGCTCGGGGAGAACACCGGGTCCTGGCCTCCGTCCGTGAGTCGGCGCTGGTCGTTGCCGTCGACGTTCATCACGTGGAGGCCGTCCGCGCCGCCGCCGAACTTGGACCACAGGATGCGCCGGCCGTCCGGGCTGAAGCTGGGAGCGAGGCTATGCGGATACCCGCCCGGCGAATGGGTCAGGCGCCGCGCGCCCTTGCCGCCCGCGTCCGACACGTAGACCTCGACCGGGTCCTCGCCGCGCACCGACACGATCCACCGGTTGTCGGGCGACACCGCCGGGTCCCTCCCGAACGGGTCCACACAGCTGTAGCCCGTGCCGTTCGCTCGCACCGAGGCGATGCCGCAGCCTGTGGACGTCACGAGCGCAGGCCGGGCGCTGAAAAAGATCCGCCCGTTCGATCCCGGGAAGGCGGGCGCTGCCGATGCGGTGGCTCCGCACCACGCCAGCGCGGCAACCATGGCGAGCACCGAGCGGGGAGGTCTCATTGTGTGATCACCAGCGTCCCGTTCGCCTGGGAGGCGGAGTGCTGGAGGTTCTCCGGGCCGAATCTCACGTCGCAATTCCCGGCAACCGGAACCGCGATGCGGCGGTCGCGGAGCTTGCGCTGGGCGATCACACCGGAGATCTCCTTGCAGACGCCGTCCTCGAAGGGGTCGGGGCCGGCGCCGAGTCCGAGGATCCCCTCGTCGAATCGGGGGTCGTCCACTCCCAGGAAGCCGTAGACCATCCTGACCTCGATCTGGAGACCACCGCCCTTTCGCAGTAGGCGGAGGGTGAGGCCCTCATCCCCGCGCCACTCCAGCTGGTGGGTCGAGTGTTTTAAGGGCGGGCACTCGCTCCTCGCGTCGGGATCGATCTGATCGCGTTCCAAGCTCCCGCTTCCTCCGCCGCTGGCGGCGTCGACGGGGTCGGGGACGCCTCGCGCTACCTTGCCCGGCAGGTCGAACGACGCGTTCAGCTGCCAGCTCATCACGGTCCGCTCCGTTGGTTTGCAGTCCGTGTGTTGAACCGTGTACACCTGCCGGCCGCCCAGGGTCAGGGAGGCCTCCGCGTCGCACCGGTCCTTCAACCTCAGCTTCGGCTTGTCGCTCTGGGTCAGGGTGCGCCCGGCGTCGTCCGGCGGCGGGCGCTTTGTGGTGCTGTGCACGATCACCACCTGGCGCACGTCCTCTTCCGGGAGGTCGCGACAGAACACGACCTCGTCTCTTCCGGTCCAGTCCTCGGACCTCCAGCCGCGGCGCGCGATCTTGAGGAACGCCCAGGTCCGAAGCTGCGGGTCAGCGCCCGCGGCGGACGGGTCCTTGAACCTGAGCTCTCGCGCCCTGTGGTCGCTGAAATCCAAGTCGAGGTAGTGCCGTGACAGACCCGCCAACTCAATTGGTAGCGGTCCTTCCCAGCGCCGGGCCCTGAGCCGGAAGGGGGCCTGGGGGACCTTCGGCCTCACCCGCCAGGCATCCCAGTTGAAGAAGGCCTCCCTCAGGGCGTCCGGCGGCAGCGCGCGGTTCCAAGCCTCCTTGGCGAAGGTCGGCCAGGCGCGCTCGAGCCCGCCCGGGAGGGCTCCGTCAAGCGCGTCGAGCGGATCGGCCAGCGTCCCTCCGAGTTGAAAGAGCCGCGGCACAGGCGCGATGGTTCCGTGCTTCGTGGCCGATAGCACGAACGCCCAGCCCGGGTAACCGTCGCCGTAGCCGAAGACGGCTAGGGGGTCGACGACCAGCTCCTTGTACTGGTGCTCGGTCTGATCGCCGTGGTACGCGCGGTCCTCGGCCCAGCTGGCGGTGGCGTCGTCGAGGTAGTCCCACCTGTCGCATTTCCCGGCGCGCGGGTAGGTGAACTGCAGCACGTGCATGAACTCGTGCGCCAGCACCGCGCGCGGGGCTCTGGGGTCGACGATGGTGTACGACGGCTGTGGCTTGGCGCACGAGCTCGAGAATGCGCGCGTGACCCCGATCTTCGGGTTGCCCGTGGGCCAGAGGTAGACGTCGTATTTGCCGTCCGCTCCGCCGCAGCGGTAGTCCGTGTCGGACAGCGGCCCGCGGCCCATGACGGCCGTCAGCGAGGTCCAGATCTGGCCCCCCAGCGCCTGCGCCAGCCGTTGAGCGTTCCTGGCGTTGGGCGAGGACGTTCGCCACCAAACGCGAGCGCCCGCAGTCTCCACGCTGGTCCAATCCGACAGGCGTACCGTCGTGCAATTGTCGAAGTCGGACGCCACGTCATCCTTGTCCCGTTGCGCGATGCCGGTCCCGTCCGCGAAGCTGCCCCGGTAGGCGGGCGGTATCAGGAGGGGTTGGACTTGCGCGCGGATGGCGCGTGGAAGCGAACGGAAGCGCGTCATCGCCTCTCGGACGGCGCTCGTACCGCTCACGCGGCTGCCGTCGCCTCGATAGCGCCTGGCCAACCGCCTGTCACCGAACACCGCGAACAGCTTGTAGAGCACGGCCCGGGAGGCCTTCAGGCGGCGAAGCTTCACGTAGGCATCGATCACCTCGAAGCTCGATCCGCCGACGACGATCAGGCTGCCCGCGACGCGGCAGTTGTTCTGCTCGTTGGCTTCGAGGACGGCGTGCCCGGCGTCGGCGCACGCAAGCAGGCTGAGCCGCTGGGCCGGTGGTGCGTCGCGGGGCACCCGCAGCGCGACTCGCATTGTGGCGCGGCGGCGCGAGCCCAGCGCTCGCACAGCTGCGGACCCCGGCAGCTTGAAGTCGGAGCTGCTCCAGCGGGCGTTGCTTGAGAGGTATAGGCCTACTCGCGACCCGCCGGTGCGGCTCCCGGCGCGGTTGGCGACGGCCACGCGGAGCTTGACCCGCGAGCCCACCCCGATGGACTTGGGCGGCTTCGAGGCCGTAGTCACGAGCAAATCGGGGGCGGGCGCCGCGGCGGACGGGCTCGGCCCGAGCACAGCCGCGACGATGAGCGGTGCGATTCCCAAAGCTGCAGCGCCCCTCCGTCGGTTCACCGCTGCCGCCTAACCACGAGGCGCACCCGGGCAGCGGCTCGCTGGTCGTCGCCTGAACGCGCGTCGAGCACCAGCGTGTAGCGGCCGGCCGCGCGTGGAGCGCGTAGCCGTAGCCGGTTCCGGCCTGCAGCTGCCCGTCGGTCGACCCGTACTCGTTGGCTTCGGCCCTTCACCAGCCGCAGCTCGATTTCGGCGGGCACTGTGAGGAGGTAGCGAATCGTCAGCCAGCCGCCAGGGCGCGCGCGAAGGCGCTCGTCGAAGGCGGCCAACAGCAGCCGCTCGACCAGGGAGGTCGGGCCAGGCGAGCCCTGCGGGCCAGGCGGACCCTGCGGTCCGGCGCCCGGGCCGCGCAGGTCGGCGTCGACGAAGCGCACCCGGTTGTTGGTCCAGTCGACGATCAGGAACCCGCCGTCTGGCGTTGTCGCTACCCCGCTTGGCCGGCTGAGCTGGGCGGCACTGGCCGGGCCGCCGTCGCCTCCGAAGCCGGCCGCGCCGGTGCCGGCGACTGTCGTGATCGTGCCGGCGGGCGCCACTCGCCGCACCCGGTAATTGAAATTGTCGGCGATCAGGAAGCCGCCATCTGGCGTCGCAGCCACCCCAAAGGGGGCGTTGAGCTGGGCGGCGATGGACGGGCCGCCGTCGCCTGCGAAGCCGCCTGCGCCTGTGCCGGCGACGGTCGTGATCGTGCCGGCGGGCGACACTCGCCGCACACGGTTGTTGGAGACATCGGCGATCAGGAAGCCGCCATCTGCGGTCGCGGCCACGCCGGTCGGGAAGTCGAGCTGGGCCGCGCTGGCCGGGCCGCCGTCGCCTGCGAAGCCGGCCGCGCCGGTGCCGGCGACTGTCGTGATCGTGCCGGCGGGCGACACTCGCCGCACCTGGTGGTTGCCGTGGTCGGCGATCAGGAAGCCGCCATCCGGCGTCGCGGCCACCCCGAAGGCGTTGAGCTGGGCGGCGCTGGCCGGGCCGCCGTCGCCTGCGAAGCCGCCTGCGCCGGTGCCGGCGACTGTCGTGATCGTGCCGGCGGGCGACACTCGCCGCACGCGCCGGTTGCCTTGATCGGCGATCAGAAAGCCGCCATCTGCGGTCGCGGCCACTCCGGTCGGGAAGGCGAGCTGGGCCGCGCTGGCCGGGCCGCCGTCGCCTGCGAAGCCGGCCGCGCCGGTGCCGGCGACTGTCGTGATCGTGCCGGCGGGCGACACTCGCCGCACCCGGTTGTTGCCTTGGTCGGCGATCAGAAAGCCGCCATCTGGCGTCGCAGCCACGCCAATCGGCGCTTTGAGCTCCGCAGCACTTGCTGGGCCGCCCTCCCCGGAGTAGCCCGCCGCCCCCGTGCCCGCAACGGTGAAGATGTTGTTCGTCGCTGCGGCAGCCGCCGGTGCATACCCCACCGTCAGCGCCGCTGCCCCCACCGCCAGGCACGCAGCGAACCGCAGCGTCAGGGCGACTCGACCGGGACCGCGCCTCATCGCGCCTCGACGAGTCGCTCCGGCGCTATGCCCGCACGCCGCCAGCTCGCCAGCGCGGGAGCGGGGGAGATAGCCGTCGACGAGGTAGCTCGGCATTGCGCTATCGACCGTTACATCGTCGCGTCCGGCGACGAAACGGGGAAAACCCCTGGACTTTGCTGATCCAGACGCGACTTGTTGTCGGGATCGCCTTCACCGCCCTTCCGCGCAGCGTGATCACGAACTCGGCTCCACGATCTGGCAGCTTCACGCCCAGCTCAATTCGTCCCAACTGGGCGGGCACAATGACGCCGGCCGCGCAGCGAGACCAAGCCGGCCGAGCCAAGTACGAGCGCGAGCATCCCCGCGGCACCGACGCCGGCGTCGTCGAGGTGGAAGCCATCGGCCGTATCCGGGCTCATCGGGGCGGGCGGCACTGCCGGCACGTCGACGGCCTTCGAGCCGTCCCGCCTGATCACGATGTCACCGGCCGAGGCGGTGGGCGCTCCCAGCGTTGCGGCGATGGCGACCGCAACGACGGCCGCCCGGACAAATCTCGGGATCCTCATCACAGGCCTCCTTCGGAGCGAGGAATCGGGTCATGCCCCGAAGCTACGGCGGCCGCGGCGCGTGAGAAAGTCGGCAAATTCCTACACTTTGGGCGTCTCGGCGTCGCTCCGACAGATGTCTGGCGAGCTCGGTGCGTGAGTGGACGCCGACCTTGCGGTAGATCCGCGACAGCTGGGTTCCGACCGTCTTCGGCGTCACGAATAGGGCGGTTGCGATCTCCTTGTTCGAGCGTCCCTCGGCGGCGAGCGCAGCGATGCGGCGCTCGGTCGGCGTCAGCTCGCCCGTGGCCGCGGCGGCGCCCGCCGATGCGCGCGAGCTCGGCGCGTGCCTTCTCGGCCCAGAGCCGCGCGCCGAGCTCCTCGAAGATCGCGAGCGCCTGCTCGAGCGCCTCGCGCGCCGGCCGCTTCATCCTCGCCCGCCTGTCGCGTCGCGCCGAGCGCGAGCAGCGTGCGGGCCTGCTCGAAGGGCATCGAGACGCGCTCGTGCTCGACGAGCGCCTTCTCGAGCGAGACGAGCGCGCCGTCGAGATCGCCGCGCGCGGCGGCGAGGAGGCCTCGGCAGCGGCCGCTGCCGCCAGCGCGGAGGCACGGTCGAGCTGCGCTGCCTGGCGCTCGAGGATGCCGAGCAGCGCCTCGGCCTCCTCCATGCGACCGAGTGCGATCAGCGCTTCGATCTCGTCGGGGGCGAAGCGCACGGAGCCGGGCTCCCGGACGCCGCCCGCCTCGAGGCGCGCGCCGAGCGGGCCGAGCAGCGCGGTCCACCGCATCGAAGCGCTCGAGCGAGAGCTCCAGGAGCCCGAGCGCGCAGGCGGCGAGGATGGTCGCCATCATCACGCCGCGTTCTTCCGCGCCCGCGAGCGTGCCTCGGCGTCGGCTCGCGCGCCCTCGACATCTCCCCGCGCGGCCCGTACCAGTGCGCGTACGCCGAGGGCGAAGACGCGCTGCGGCTCCTGGTCGGCCTGGAGCGCGAGGTCGATCCCCTCCTCGGCGTGCCGACCCGCTTCCTCCCAGCTGCCCGCGAGGAACTCGGCCCAGCAGAGCTGGGCGACTATCCAGGGCAGGGCGCTCTCCTCGGCACGTTCCTCGGCCTGCTCGAGAAGCGAGCCGAAGAGCTCGCGCGCCGCTCGAACTCGTCAACCCAGGTCAGGACGACGGCGAGGGCGAAGGTCGCGCTGACGACGGTCTGAACGGGCCCCGTGCGCTCCTCGAGCTCTCGGCCGCGCGCGAAGCGCCGCTCTCCATTCGTCTCCGCCCGTCACCGCGTCGACGAGCCCGAGCTGGCTGAGAGCGGCGATCTCCATGCCCGGGTCCCCCGCTTGCTCGGCCAGGGCGACCGCCGCGCGGGCATGGTCGGCCGCGGCGGACAGGTCGCTCCGCAGCAGGAACAGCGCACTGGCGAGCCCCTCCTCGGCTCGCGCCCGGAGCGCGACGTCGTCGCCCGCGTTCGGAGCGAGCCTCGCGGTACAGCTGGACCGCTTCGCGACGGTCTCCCTCGTACTCCTGAATCGAGCCGAGCCAGTAGAGGATCTCACCGCGCCTGGGCCCGGGCTGGGCGGTGACTCGAGCCTCGCTCGAAGAGCTCCCTGGCCCGCTCGCCCTCGCCGGCCTCCCAGGCAAAGACCGCGGCCCGGACGGTGCGCCGGTGTCGCGCTTTCCTCCATCTCCGCGGGCGTCAGCCGCCGGGCCAGCTCCGCCAGCTCGGCCGCGGACGCGAAGGCACCGCGGCCGTGTGCTCGCTCGGCCGCGTGCTCGAGCGCGGCGGCGACGTCCGCATCCGGGCCCTCGGCGCCAAGCGCCAGATGGCGGGCACGCTCCTCCAGATCGGGAAGCAGCTCCGCCAAGCGGCGATGGAGCGCTCGGCGCTCGGCGCTGCCGGCCTCGGAGTACACGCCGGAGGCGAGCAGCGGGTGGGAGAAGCGGATGCGGTCCCTTCAAGCTCGATCACGTGCGCCTCCAGCGCAGGCGCGAGCCGTGGCTCCGGATCGCCGCCGACGGCAGCCGCCACAAGCGCCAGCGTTGGCTGCGATAGAGCCGATGCCGTCAGCAGTGCTGTCCGGGTCTCCCTTGGAAGCAGCATGAGCCGATCGCGAACGAGCGCCGCGAGCGTGCCAGGCAGGGGCTCGCCCGGCTCCAACCGGATCGCCCCGCGGCGCACCGCGCGTCCCAACTCGAGTGCGAACAGCGGGTTCCCACCGGAGAGCTCGCGGATTCGCCGCAGCTTCGGCCGCGAGAGAACCAGGTCGAGTCTCTCGCTCAGGAGGCGGTGAAGAGCGCCCAGGCTGAGCGGCCCGATCGTCAACCGCCTAAGCCCGCCCTCGGGGAGGGCGCGCTCGAGCCCAAGCCGTCCTGACCCTTCGCCGGTCCTCAGCGTGAGGAGGAAGACGACGGGCTCATCACGCAGGCGGCGAATGGCGAATTCGACCATGAACGCCGAGGGGCCGTCGAGCCACTGGATGTCATCAACCGCGACGACAAGCGGACCTCCGCGTGCGAGCGCGCTAACCGCGGCGAGGAAAGCGAAGGCGACCGCGCGATGATCCGGCGGCGGGCCCGGCGCGTCATCGAGCAGCAACGCGACCTCGAGCGCGCGCCGCTGCGGCGCCGGCAGGTCCGGCAGCACGTCCGCGAGCACGGGCCCGAGCAGGTCGGCGAGCGCCGCGAACGAGAGCCGGGTCTCCGCGGTCGCCGGAATCGCGGTAAGCACCCGGAGATCCCGCGCCCGCGCCAGCTCCACTCCCGCCCTCCAGAGGACCGTCTTGCCGATGCCGGGCTCGCCCTCCATGAGGAACGCGGCCGGAACTCTGTCGACGGCATCGAGGAAGCGCCGCAGCTCCGCAAGCTCCTCTTCGCGGCCGATGATCTCGGTGGCCACCAGACTGCGACTTTGGAGCTTTGGGCACCGAAAAACAAGTTCACTTTGTTAGAACCCGCGACGTGAAGATCAACAGGGTGGTGCCCAACGTCAGGTCGGATCGGACCGCCGAGACGCGCGACTTCTTCGTGGAGCTGCTCGGTTTCGAGGCCGTGATGGAGCTGGAGTGGGTCGCAACGGTGGC
>CAVSKQ010000001.1:0-142687 GCA_963728615.1 uncultured Gammaproteobacteria bacterium | reverse complement strand
CGGCTACGCTGCCGAAGGTCTTGGTGCCGACGAAGTCGTAAGGCTTGCCGAACCAGTCCTTGCCGCTCCCGCGCGTGACCGCCGCGGCCTCGCCGCTACGGCGGTTGCCGCGGACGAGCGTCAACGAATAGCTCTCGCGGAAGTTGAGGAGCGAGTTGTCGTCCGCCGACACGGGGCCGATGTTCTTGAGCGGCACCGCCACTGTCTCGCCGCCGATGCCGAGCGCGAGGCCCTTGTTCGCGTTGCCGAGCCGGTTACGGAAGCGGAACTGGAACGTCAGGTCCTCGCGGGCGTCGCCGTCGTTGTCGAGGAGGATCTCGTACAGCGCGCCCTCGTCGAGCGCGAAGTAGTTCGGCCCGCCGTAGGGATCCTGCAGCGGCAGGTAGTTCGCGATCACGGTCACGTAGCCGGCGCGACCCGGCTCATAGCTGTTGAACAGGTAGAAGTCGGTGGCATCCACGGCCGGCAGGCGCGTGATGTTCGGCGCCTCCCGGTGGCTGGACGCCTGGCTGGCGCTGGCGGCAATCGCGGTGGCAACAGCGGCGGCGATCATTCGATAGGGCTTCTTCATGTCAGTCTCCCGGCTCCGTCGGAGCGCGTTATGTCGAGGTCTGCCGGGTATACGCGGGAGGCCGCGAGCTGGATGCAGGCGCGCCCGCGGCCGCATCCAGCCACGAATCGGCTGCGTATACTGGTTACGATGCCGCCGGAAACCGATCGCAGTACCGACAGCGAGGTCGCGCAGCTCCTGGCCGATTGCGCCCGCCGCGACCATGGGGCGTTCCAGCGGCTGTACGAGCGGACCGCGCCGCAACTCCTCGCCAGCCTGATCCGGATCCTGCGCCAGCGCGCGCTCGCCGAGGACGCGCTGCAGGACGTCTTCGTCCAGGTGTGGAACCGCGCCGGCCAGTTCGAGCCCGGCCGCGGCAGCGCATGGGGATGGCTGGTCGCGATCGCGCGCTACCGCGCCATTGACCTGCGCCGCCGCGAAGGCCGCATGCCCGCCGACACCGGCGCAGACCTCGATGTCTTCGCCGCCGAGGATGAATCCGTCGACGCGGGCGCGCTCGGTTTCGGCGAGCGCACGGCCCGCATGCTCACGCACTGCATGGGGACGCTCCAGCCGCGCCAGCGCGAGTGCATCGTGCTCGCGTTCCAGGGCGGCCTGACCCACGCCGAGGTCTCGACGCGGGTCGGCGAGCCGCTCGGCTCCGTGAAGAGCTGGATCCGCCGCGGGTTGACCGCCCTCAAGCGGTGCCTCGAATCATGAAACGCGACGAGCCGGAAAACCTGGACATGCTGGCCGCCGAGTACGTGCTGGGCACGCTCGCCGGCCGCGCGCGCCGGAGTTTCGAGCGCAGGCTCTCGCGCGAGCCGTTCGTCGTCGCGCGCGTGCGCGCCTGGGAGGACCGCTTTGCGCTGCTGGCGCTCCGGCTCGCGCCGGTCGCGCCGCTGCCTGCGACCTGGGAATCGATCGCCCGGCGTACCGCCGGCGGGCCGGGCTTCGGCCGATGGCGCGCGCTCGCGGCGGCGGCCGCGGCAATCGCGGTGCTGGGATTCGGTTGGGTGGTTTGGCAGGAACTGCAGCCGCGCGAGCCGCAGGCGACCGCGGTCGTGGCAACCGAAGCGGGAGCGCAGCTCTGGCGCGTCGCCTACGCCGCGGACGGCGAATCCATCGAGGTGGAGGCGGTCGGCCGCGTCGAATATCCGGCCGAGCGCTCGCGCGAGCTGTGGGCGCTGCCGGCCGACGCCGCGCCGGTCTCGCTCGGCCTGATGCCGGCCAGGGGCGAAGCGCACCTCGCCCTCGACGATCGCCAGCGCGCTGCGCTCGCGCTCGCCACCAACGTCGCCGTCAGCGACGAGCCGGCGGGCGGCTCGCCGACCGGCGCGCCGACCGGAGCCGTTCTCTACGTAGCACCGCTGACGCGGACTTGAAGGGGACGTTCACTTTTGTGCGGGAGCGCAAAAGTGAACGTCCCCTCCGGATTACATCGTAACGGTGACGGGTGACTCGAGCGTCATCCCGACGACGGTGCCGGCGGGAAGCACGACTTCCTTGCCGGTCTTCTTCGCCGCGGCGGTGCCGGCCGCGGCACCGATCAGCGCGCCGATGATCTTGCCCTTGTCGCTGTCGATCTGGTGACCGACCACGCCGCCCGCGACCGCGCCACCGGCGATCTTCGCGGAGTCGCGCCCCTTGTCGCTCTTGTCCGCGACCTGGGTGATGCGCGCGTTGATCGGGCGATCGCCGCCTTCGAACGTAAGGCTGTCGAAGGTGATGCCGAGCGTCGGCTTGCCGCCGATGGTCTTGCTGCCCGAGATGACTTCCGTGATCGACCCCTGCACCGGCGCTCCGGCCCTGGCGACGACCTTGCCGTCCACCACGACGTCGTTGGTGAGGTTGCCGGTGAGTCGCTGGCCGACCTTCGCCGTCTTGGTCGAGATCTCGGCCGGCAGCTGCACCGACAGCGACGTGCCGGAGGGAACTACGTAGTCCTTCGGTCCGGCCGCCACGGGCGCCGGCTTCGGCTTCGGCTTCGACGGGGCAGGCGCGGCCGCCACCGGCGCAGGTTTCGGTTTCGGCGCATTCGCCTTGGCCAGCAAGGCCTCGCGGTCGGCGAGCTCCCTTTCCTTCTCCTTCAGCGCGAGTTCGGCCTCGCGGCGGGCCAGCTCTTCCTGGCGCGCCTGCATGTCGGCCGCCTCGTCTGCAGCCGCCTGTGCGGCGGCCGGATCATCGGCGGTGGCCAGCGGATCTTCCGCGGGCTTCTTGCCGCAGGCGACGAGCGCCAGGGCTGCAAGCGCGACCGGTACCAAAACCCAGGTTGCTCTCGAGTGCATTTTCATTGTCTCCGTGTCCTCTCCCTGATTACGGCTTCAGGAACTCGATGCGGCCGTAAAGCGCCTCGAGCTCCGGGACGAACTCGTTCCAGCCGGCTGCGCCCTCATCATACTTCCAGTCCGGCGGCGCCAGCTTCTCGATCCGCAGCTCCGTCTGCAGCAGATAATAATGCTTGCCGTTCGCGACCACAGCCATTCCGCGCCAGGAATCGTTGCGCTGGATGTCGTAGCTGTCCTTGGCCGACAGGCCGAGCGGCGAGGCATTCGGGACGTGGGCCACGGCGATCCACGCCGGCTTGCCGGCGATCGTGCCCGCCTCGTCGCGCAGCACCTTGGCGTCCGGCACGCCCGACTGGAAGAAGCGCGGGAAACCCGTGTCCCGGAACCAGTCCGCGAGGTGGCGCGTCGGGTCGGCCCCGTCCCCGCCGATGGTCTTGTCCTTGTCCTCCATGTAGAGCACGCCGTTGAGGCGGCCCGTCATGTCAATGAAGGAGACGGCGCCCGCGTTGTTGTTCTCCGGCTGGCGGCCGTCCGAGACGATCGGGTCGTCCGGAAACGGGGAGCTCATCTTGAAGAGCTTGCCCGGGGCGAGGTAAATGCCGTCGCTGTACCGGCCGTACAGGTGCCCCGCGGCCGGCGTCGCGGCAAGCAGAAGGGGGGCCGCCAGGACGGCGACCAGGACCGCAAACTTGCTCATGGTGACTCCCAGTGTAGCCCTTGGACATCCCGAACCAAGACTTCCAGCCTTCGTGGGACAAGGGGAAGGGAGGGGACGTTCACTTTAAGGGGACGCCCCCTTCCAATATGAAGGGGTGCGCCCCCTTCATCATAGAAGTGAACGTCCCCTTCGACGTTCCCACGCCTCGATCAGGGGCAGCTGCTCGAGCAGGTAACCGAGCTCGTCGATGCCGTTCAGGAGGCAGTGGCGCGCGAACGGGTCGATGGCGAACGCTGCCTCGCCCCCGCCGGGCAGGCGCAGGCAGCCCTGCCTCGACGTCCACCTCGACCTCGGCGCCCGGGTTCGCGACCAGCCAGGCATGCGTCGCGGCGTCGATGCGCACCGGCACGAGGCCGTTCTTCAGGGCGTTGCTGAAGAAGATGTCCGCGATCGAGGTGCTGACCACCGCGCGGATGCCGAAGTCGCGCAGCGCCCACGGCGCGTGCTCGCGCGAGGAGCCGCAACCGAAGTTCGCCCCCGCGACCAGGATCCCGCAGCCGGCCGCCTCCGGGCGATTCAGGACGAACTCCGGCCGCGGCCGGCCGTCGGCGTCGAAGCGCCAGTCCGCGAACAGCATGTCCGCGAAGCCGCCTCCTTCCGTCGTCGTCAGGAATCGCGCCGGGAAGATCTGGTCCGTGTCGATGTCGGCCTCCGGCAGGACCACCGTGCGCGAGCGGATGAGCCGCAACCGGTTCCATCAGCGCAGGAACTCCCGCGGGTCCGTCACCCGGCCCGTCACCGCCGCGGCCGCCGCCGTCACCGGGCTGGCGAGCAACGTGCGCACGCCCTGCCCCTGGCGGCCCTCGAAATTGCGGTTGCTCGTGCTCACCACGTACTCGCCGGCCGCCGCGACGTCGCCGTTGATGCCGACGCACATCGAGCAGCCCGACTCGCGCCACTCCGCGCCCGCGTCGAGGAACACTCGGTGCAGACCCTCCGCCTCCGCCTCGAGTTTCACCTGCTGCGAGCCCGGCACGACGAGCGCCCGCAGGCCGCGCGCGACGCGCCGCCCGCGCAACACCTCCGCCGCCGCGCGCAGGTCCGGGAGCCGCGAATTCGTGCAGCTGCCGATGAAGACCACCTGCACCGGGCGCCCGGCGAGCTTCTGCCCCGGCTCGAGGCCCATGTAGCGCAGCGCCTGCGCATCGCCCGCGCCGCCGTCCGGAATCGTGCCGCCGATCGCCATCACCATGCCCGGATTCGTGCCGTAGCTGATCATCGGCTCGATCGTGGCCGCATCGAAGGCGATCTCGCGGTCGAACACCGCGCCGGAGTCGCCCGCGAACCCACGCCAGTGCTCCAAGGCACGCTCGAACGCCTCGCCCGCCGGCGCGCGCGCCCGCCCGCGCAGGTAGTCGAACGTCACGGCATCCGGCGCCACCATGCCGGCGCGCGCGCCCGCCTCGATCGACATGTTGCAGACCGTCATGCGCTCCTCCATCGACAGCGCCCGGATGGTGGAACCGCGGTACTCGATCGCCTGGCGCGCGCCGCCCGCGACGCCGACTTTCCCGATGATCGCGAGCACGAGGTCCTTGGCGCCGACGCCCGTGCCGAGCGCGCCCTCCACCGTGATCGCGAACGTCTTGGGCTTTCTCTGCAGCAGGCACTGCGTCGCGAACACGTGCGCGACCTCGGTGCTGCCGATGCCGAAGGCGAGCGTGCCGAATGCGCCGTGCGTGCTGGTGTGGCTGTCGCCGCAGACGATCGTCATGCCCGGCTGCGTGAGGCCGAGCTCCGGCCCGATGATGTGCACGATCCCGCGGCGCGCGTCGCGAAGGCCGAGCAGCTCGAAGCCGTACGCGCGCGCGTTCCGCTCGAGCTCGCCGATCTGCCGTGCGGCGCTCTCGAGCCGGATCGGCACGCCGCCGAAGACCTGGGCGGTGTCGGTCGGCACGGCGTGGTCGAGCGTCGCGAGCGTGCGGTCCGGCCGGCGCACGGGCAGTCCGCGTGCGGCGAGCCGGGCGAATGCCTGGGGCGAGGTGACCTCGTGCGTCAGGTGCAGGTCGACGTACACGACCGCCGGCGTATCGGCGGTTTCCGGCAGCACCTCGTGGGCGCGCCAGATCTTTTCGAACAGGGTTTGTGGGGTCATGAAGCAGGCCAGTTTACGGGGCGACGGTCGCGACCGTACGTGCTCCGTGTATACCAACGGGGTCCAGGCTCCGATATTGCGGCCCTAACGACGCGGAGAGTATGATCCGGGCGCCCGTTTTGTATACAACGACCGGCGCCGACCTCAACAGTCTGTGGGGGACCTATGCAGCATTCAGCGTATCGCTCGACCATCCTGGCAGCCGCGATCGCGGGCACGCTGGCGGCTTCGCAGGCCGGGGCCCAATCGGCGTCCGAGCTTCCGGAAGTGGTCGTCACGGCGCGCCAGCGCGCCGAGCGCATCGAGGACGTGCCGGCCACCGTGCAGGCCTTCACCGATGCCGAGATCAAGGCCGCCGGCATCGAGCGGCCGCAGGACTTCATTGCGCTGACGCCGAACGTCTCGCAGGTGCAGGCCGCGGAAGCGGGCGACCTGCAGGTCGTGATCCGCGGCATCAACACCGGCCGCGACGCGGAGACCAATTTCGCGCTGGTCGTGGATGGCGTGCTGCAGACCAACCCTAACGCGCTCAACCAGGAACTCGCGAACGTCACGCAGATCGAGGTGCTGAAGGGCCCGCAGGGCGCGCTGTACGGACGGAACGCGCTGGCCGGCGCGATCATCCTGACGACGCGCAAGCCCGGCGACGAGACGCAGGTCGAGCTCGGCGCCGGCTACGGCAGCGACTCGAGCTACAAGGGCAACTTCTACCTGGGCGGGCCGATCGGCGGCAGCGTCAACGGCAGCCTCTCGGCCTACACGCGCAAGACCGACGGGCAGTTCGACAATTCCTTCCTCGGCTGCGACGACTGCGTGGACTACTTCGAGGAGTCCGGCGCCATCGGCCGCCTGGTTTTCGACGCGGGCAGCAACGGCGAGATCGACTTCAAGGCCAAGGTCTCGACGATCGATTCCGGGCGCGATCAACTTCAACGCGTCGCTCGCGCTCGCCGAGGCCGCGGCATTTCTCGGCGCGCCCCCGTTCCAGGAGGACGCGAATGCGCATGAATTCGAGTACATCAACAACGTCACGCCGGTGAACGAGCAGGACAACCTCAACCTGTCGATCAAGGGCGAGTGGGAGCTCGGCGGCGGCAGCACGCTGACGGCGATCGCGGCCTACAACGACCAGGACAACTTCTTCCTGACCGACGGGACGAGCGCGGCATTCTTCCTGTACAGCCTGACCGCGTCCTGCCAGCAGTCGAACGACGCGCGCGGCGCCGATACGCCGCTGCCGCCGCCGTTCTTTTACGTGCCGTCGGGTGGTTTCGTGCAGAGCTTCCTGCCGCCGTACAGCCCGACCACCTGCGACGGCTACCAGTACCAGCAACGCGACCAGACGGACGCGAGCTTCGAGATCCGGCTTGCGTCGCCCAGCGACCAGCGCCTGCGCTGGCTGGCCGGTCTTACTACGCCGACATCGACCGTCACGTCGTCGTGTCGCAGGGCTCGGACTCGGGCCGCGGCGATTTCATCGCGGCGCCCTTCGTGCCGACCGGCGAGTCGAATCCGACCGACCTTCTCTACGACGACGACTTCACGAGCGAGGTCCTCGCGGGTTTCGGCCAGCTCGCGTTCGACGTGACCGAGGACTTCGAAGTCGCGCTCGCGGCGCGCTACGACCGTGAGGACCGCAAGGTCGACAACAACGTGCCGCGGGTCGCGCCGCAGACGCCGGGCTTTTTCGGCAGCAACACATTCATCAATCCGGCTTACGTGGTCGACCCGACCCTCACCGAGATCCCGAGCCGTTCGCGCGAATTTTCCCAGTTCCAACCCAAGCTGTCGCTGAACTGGCAGGTGAGCGACGACTGGTCGCTGTACACCTCTTACGGCTACGGCTTCCGTTCCGGCGGATTCAACTCGTCAGGGCAGCGCCGCGACCGTCGAGGCGTTCTACAGCGGACTGTGCCTCGGGCCGAGCAGCCTTCGACGCGGCCCGGCTTCGACTGCCCTCTCTTCCGGTCTGCACCGGCGACAACCGCAGCCTGACCGGCGTCACGGACGACTACGACAAGGAAATATCCAAGGCTTTCGAGGCCGGCTTCAAGGCGCAACTGCTCGACAACCGGCTGTCCATCAACGGCGCGATCTACCAGACCGACGTCGAGGACATGCAGTTCTTCAACTTCTTCGCCGGCCCCTTCGGACTGCTGCGCGTCGTCACCAACCTCGACGAGGTGAGCATCCAGGGCTACGAGCTCGACTTCAATTGGCTCGCGACCGACAACCTCTCGTTCTTCGGAGGCTACGGCGCGACCGACGGCGAGATCGACCGCTACGACGACCGGCCCTACACCGCCGGGCAACGAGATCCCGTACGTGCCCGAGTACACGGGCAACCTCGGCGCCGAGTTCCGCGTGCCGATCGGCGATCTCGAGCTGACGACGCGCCTCGACGGCAGCTTCGTCGGCGAGACCTGGTTCCACCCGGTGCAGGATGAGCCGGTGCCGAACCTCTTCACCGGCTTCGGCTTCGGCCAGGGCGAGTTCTCGCGCCAGCACCGTGACGCCTACGCGACGCTCAACGCACGCGTCGGGCTGCGGGCGAGCGCTGGAGCGTCACGGCCTGGGGCCGCAACGTGACCGACGAGGACTACCTGCAGGAGATCATTCCGGCGCCGGAGTTCGGCGGCTCGTTCATCCACGACTCGCCGGGCGACAGCTACGGCGTGGACGTGACTTACTCGTTCAAATGACCCGGGCCGCCTTGAGGCGGTCGTAGCGGTCGCGCGGGATCGCGAGCAGGTCGAGGTAGACGTCGTCGTTGTGCTCGCCGAGCGCCGGCGAGGGCCGGCGGATGCGTCCCGGCGTCGCGGACAGCTTCGGCACGACGTTCTGCATGCGGAGCCGGCCGAACTGCGGGTGCGGGACGGCGACGATCGCCTCGCGCGCCGCGAAGTGCGGGTCCTCGAGCATCTCCGGCGCGCGATAGATCTGCCCCGCCGGCACGCCGTGGCGTTCCATCAGCGCCAGCACCTCGCGCGTCGAAAGCCCTGCGGTCCACGCCGCGATGCGCTCGTCGAGCGCCTGCTGGTTGGCGCCGCGCGACTGGTGGCTCACGTAGCGCGCGTCGTCGGCGAGCGCGGGTTCGCCCATCGCCTCGCACAGGCGGCGGAACACCGTGTCCTGGTTGGCGGCGATCAGCACGAGCCCGTCGCGCGCGGGATAGACGTTCGAGGGCGCGACGTTCGGGAGGATCGGGCCGGTGCGCTCGCGGATGTAGCCGGTCTGGTCGTATTCGGTGACGAGCGACTCCATCATCCCGAGCACGGCCTCGTAGATGGCGGAATCGACCACCTGGCCGCGTCCGCTCTTCTCGCGGTAGTGCAGCGCGGAGAGCGCGCCGACGCAGGCGAAGGTCGCGGCCAGCGCATCGCCGATCGAGATGCCGACGCGCGAGGGCGGCGATGCCGGGTCGCCGACGACGTAACGCAGGCCCCCCATCGCCTCGCCGACTGCGCCGAATCCCGCGCGGCCCGCGTACGGGCCGGTCTGGCCGTAACCGGAGACGCGCACCATCACGAGGCGCGGGTTGGCGGCGGATAACTGCTCCCAGCCGAGGTTCCATTTTTCGAGCGTGCCCGGCCGGAAATTCTCGATCAGGATGTCGGACTTCGCGGCGAGCTCGAGCAGCAGCGCCTGCCCGTCCGCCTGGCGCAGGTCGAGCGTGACCGCGAGCTTGTTGCGCGCGATGACCGGCCACCAGAGCGACGGCTCGCCCTCTTTCTGGCGGCCCCAGTTGCGCATCGGGTCGCCCTGCCCCGGCGGCTCGATCTTGATGACCTCGGCACCCATGTCGCCGAGCAGCTGGCCGCAAAACGGGCCCGCCAGCAGGGTGCCGAGCTCGAGCACCCGTACGTCGCCCAGGGGGCCGTTGTCGAATCCCGCCGAATCCATGCTCCGTGTATACAATTCCGCCGAGTCGACCGTCAACAACCGCCACCGGGCTGCCACTGGCGGGCTGTCGTGTATACAATCTAACCATCATGACGCGGTCGCGCACCATCGAGCTCGTCGAGGTCGGGCCCCGCGACGGCCTCCAGAACGAGCCCGGGAACCTGCCGCTCCCGGTCAAGCGCGAGTTCATCGAGCGGATCGTCGGCGCCGGCTTCAAGCGCATCGAAGTCGCGAGCTTCGTGAACCCGAAGCGCGTGCCGCAGATGGCGGATGCCGACGAGCTCGTGCGTTCGCTGCCTCGCCACCCTGGCGTCCGCTACATCGGCCTCGTGCTCAACCGGCGCGGCTTCGAGCGCGCGCTCGCCGCGGGTTGCGACGAAGTCGGCATGGTGGTCGTCGCGACCCACACCTTCAACCAGCGCAACCAGGGCGTGACGACGGCGGAATCCGTCGCCGCCTGGCGCGAGATGGCGGGCGCAGCGCAGCGCGCAGGAGTGCCGCGCGCAGGTCACGATCTCCGCCGCCTTCGGCTGCCCGTTCGAAGGCGAAGTCGCACCCAAACGCGTCGTCGCCCTCGCCCGCGAGATCGCCGAAGGCGAGCCGGTCGAGATCGCGATCGCCGACTCGATCGGCGCGGGCGTGCCCGCACAGGTGACCGACCTCGTCGGGCGGCTGCGCGAGGCGCTGCCGGGCATGCCACTGCGCTGCCACTTTCACAACACGCGCAACACCGGCATCGCGAACGCGTACGCAGCCGTCGAGGCGGGCGTCGAGACGCTCGACGCGAGCATCGGCGGCATCGGCGGCTGCCCGTTCGCCCCCGCGGCCACGGGTAACATACCGACCGAGGACCTCCTCTACATGCTCTCGCGCATGCGCATCGAGACCGGCGTCGACCTCGCCCGCACCATCGCGACCGCGCGCTGGCTGGAGGAGCGCTTCGGCCGCAGCGTTCCCGGACTGGTGTCCAAGGCCGGCACGTTCCCGAATTCGAAGGAGACGACGTGAGTTACAGGCTGGGCATCGACGTCGGGGGTACCTTCACGGACCTCCTGCTGGTCGACGAGAAGAGTGGCCGCACCTGGAGCGCCAAGGTGCCGAGCACGCCGAAGGACCAGTCGGTCGGCGTGCTGAAGGGGCTCGACCGCATCTGCAGGCTCGCCGGCATCGCGCCGCGAGCGATCGACCACGTGATGCACGGCACGACCGTCGCGACCAACACCGTGCTGACGAGCTCCGGCGCGCAGAGTCGGGCTGGTGACCACCAAGGGCTACCGCCAGGTCCTGCAGATCGCGCGCTCCTACGTGCCGGGTGGCCTCGGCGGCTGGGTGATCTACAACAAGTCGCTGCCGATGGCGCCGCTTTCGCTCACCATCGAGGCCGACGAGCGCATGGACGCGCGCGGCGCCGTGGTGCGCAGCCTCGACGAAGCCGCGCTGCGGGACTCGCTCGGGAAGCTGAAGAGCGCGAAGATCGAGGCGCTCACCGTCTCGCTGATCAACGCCTTCGCAAACGACGCGCACGAGCGCCGCATCCGCGAGATCGCGGGCGCGGTGCTGCCGGGCGTCCCCGTGTCGCTGTCCTCCGAGGTCGTGCCCGAGATGCAGGAGTACGAGCGCACGGTGACCACCGTCGCGAACTCCTACGTGCGGCCGGTCGTGCAGCGTTACGTGAGGAACCTCACGAACAAGCTCGCCTCGAAGGCGGGAGACGTGAAGCTGCACATCCTGCGCTCGGACGGCGGACTCGCGTCCGCGGCCTCCGCCGAGGATTACCCGGTGAACCTCCTGATGTCCGGCCCCGCGGGCGGCGTCACCGGCGCGCTGTGGGTCGCGCTGCAGGCGGGATTCCCTAACTTGCTCACCGTGGATGTCGGCGGCACCTCGACCGACGTCGCGCTGATCATGAATGGCGCGCCGCGCCTGCGGCGCGAGACGACGGTCGGCGACGTGACCGTACGCGCATCGTCAGTGGACATCCGCTCGGTCGGCGCCGGCGGCGGCTCGATCGCCCACGTGCCAGAGCTCACCAAGGCGCTTCGCGTCGGGCCGCAGTCCGCGGGCGCGGATCCGGGTCCGGCTGCGTACGGCCGGGGCGGTGTCGAACCGACCGTGACGGACGCGAACGTCGTGCTTGGCTACCTGCCGCCGATGCAGCGTCTCGGCGGCGACCTCGAGCTCGACGGCAAGCTCGCCGCGCAGGCCGTCGGCAAGGTCGCGGCGGCGCTCGGCAAGTCGGTGGAGGACGCGGCCCAGGGCATCTACGACATCGTCAACGAGAACATGGTGGGCGCGCTGCGCCTCGTGTCCGTCGAGCAGGGCCACGACCCGCGCGACTATGCGCTGATCGCCTTCGGCGGCGCCGGGCCGCTGCACGCCAACGCGCTCTCGAGGCTGCTCGGCGCCTGGCCGTCCATCATCCCGCCGGGACCGGGCGTGTTGTGCGCGCTCGGCGACGCGACGACGGCGCTGCGCGACGAGTCGGCGCGCACCTTCATCCGCAAGTTCGGCGAGACGGACGGTAAGGAAATCGGCGGCGTGCTGCAGCAGCTCGCGAAATCCGCGGCGGCCGCGCTCGAGCGCGAGAAGGTGCCGGCGAAAGAGATGCGGCGCAGCTTCCAGGTGGACGTCCGCTACCACGGCCAGGGCCTGCGGCTCACGATCGACGTCGACCCGAAGGACCTGAAGAAGCGCGGCCTCGAGGCGATTTCGGAGCCATTCGACGCCGAGCACAAACGGCTCTTCACCTTCGCCCTGCCGCTCGAGCACGAGTTCGTGGCGCTGCGCGCCGTCGTGCAGGGCCGCGGCATCTCGGTCAAGCGCCCGGCGATCGTTCGCGGCAGCCGCGACCCGAAGGCGGCGGCGGTTGGCAGGCAGCCCGTCTACGTCGACCGCCGCAAGATGCAGGCGACGGTCTACGACCGCGCGCGGCTCAAGGCCGGCAACCGCGTCAAGGGACCCGCAATCGTCATGGAGATGGACTCGACCACGGTGGTGCTGCCGAAGCACACCGGCCTCGTCGACCGGCTCGGCAACATCCTGATCTACCCGGACGGCCACAAGGGCCTGCGCTAGGAATCCGCCATGCCCGCAACGATCATCCAGAAGAACCGCAAGCCCTTCCGCAAGCTGAAGGTGGACAGCGTCACCATCGACATCATCGAGAGCGCGCTGCGGAACGCGCGCTTCGAGATGGACACGGTGCTGTTCCGCACCGCCATGTCGCCTGGCATCCGCGAGCAGCACGACGAGTTCCCGCTGATCGCCAACCTCGAGGGCAAGATGGTGGTGGGCCAGTTCGGCTCCTTCATCCACGGCTTCCTGCAGGGCTACGACGGCACGGTCGAGGAAGGCGACGTCTTCCTCACCAACGACCCCTACTCCTGCAACGGCGCGATCAGCCACATCAACGACTGGCTGCTGCTGATGCCGGTGTACAAGGACGGGCGCGTGATCGCCTGGGCCGCGATGTTCGGCCACATGACCGACGTCGGCGGCAAGGTGCCGGGGTCGCTTCCTACCGATGCACGGACGTTCTTCGAAGAGGGCGTTGCCGTGCCGCCGGTCAAGATCATCCGCGGCGGCGAGCTCCAGGAAGACGTGCTGAAGGTGATCCTGCACAACTGCCGGCTGCCGACCTGGAACTACTCGGACTTCCACGCGATCGTCGCGGCGCTGCGCACCGCCGCGGCGCGCTGCACCGAGATCAGCCGCCGCTTCGGCGACGACACCTTCTATTCAGCAATGGACGCCATGCTCGAGCGCAACAAGCGCGCGATGCGCGAGCTGATCCGCCGCACCGTGCCGGAGACGAAGCAGCACTTCGAGGACTACGTCTGCGACGACGGCATGAACATGGGCCCCTACAAGATCGCGTGCACCATGTGGCGCGAAGGGGACCGATGCATCTTCGACTTCACCGGCACCGACCCGCAGTCCGTCTCCTCGATCAACTTCCTGCTGAACGAGGAGATGTTCAAGATGTTCGCGGGCGTCTACATGATCATGGTGTTCGACCCGCAGATCCTCTTCAACGACGGCTTCTACGACCTGATGGAGGTGCGGATTCCTGACGGCACGCTGCTGAAGCCGCTGAAGCCCGCCGCGCTCTCCTGCCGCACGCACGCGCTCGGGCGCATCTTCGACGTGCTCGGCGGGCTGCTCGGCCAGGGCAACCCGGCGTTCATGTGCGCCGCCGGGTTCTCCGACAGCCCGCACTTCATGTACTCGGGCTACGACAAGGATGGCGAGTGGTACCAGCTCTACCAGATCGGTTTCGGCGGCATCCCGGGAAAGCCGTTCGGCGACGGTCCCGACGGGCATTCGCTGTGGCCCTCGTTCACGAACGTGCCGAACGAGTTCCTCGAGAGCTACTTTCCGCTGCGCATCGACACCTACGAGACGATCACGGATTCCGGCGGGCCGGGCAAGTTCCGGGGCGGCAACGGCATTCGCATCGGCTACCGGTTCCTCGAACCGGGCGAGGTCTCGATCCACGACGACCGCTGGCTCACCTATCCCTGGGGCGTCAACGGCGGCCTTCCCGGTTCACGCAGTCGCAAGCTCTTGCAGCGCGCCGACGGCAGCGAGGAGCTCCTGCCGTCGAAGACCGATCGCGTGAAGGTCGAGCCGGGCGACCTGCTCGTGTACGAGACCTGGGGCGGCGGCGGCTGCGGCGATCCGCTGGAGCGCGAGCCGGAAAAGGTCGCGTTCGACGTCGAGGCGGGACTCGTCAGCGTCGAGGGGGCGCGCCGCTACGGAATCGTGCTGAAGAACGGGCGTGCCGACGCCGCGGCAACGCGGACATTGCGCGCCGGCATGGCGGCGAACCGCGGCGCTCCCGCACTCTTCGACCGCGGCTTCAAGGACATCGCGGAACTGAAGTCACGCTGCAAGGCCGAGACCGGGCTCGAACCGCCGGCCGCGCCACGGTTCCAGGCCCGCATCGCGGCGCGCAAGCGCGGCGCGGCGGCGCGCGGCTGACGCGTATCATGCAGGTTCACGGGAGAGGCGGCGTGCGCGCAGTCGACAAGGCCTACGACGCAGTGCGATCCGGCATCATCGCCGGACGCTACCTCGCCGGCGCGCGGCTCACCGAGCAGGAAATCGCGACGACCGTCGGCGTCAGCCGCACGCCGGTGCGCGAGGCGCTCCGGCGCCTCGACGCGGAGGGGCTCGTCGAGTTCACGCCGAACCTCGGCGCCATCGTCACGGTCTGGTCGGAGGCCGACACGGACGAGGTCTTCGACCTTCGCGCCATGCTCGAGTCCTACAGCGCGCGGCGGGCGACGGAGCGCGCGACGCCGCAGCAGGTCGCGGAGCTGCGTGAGCTAGCGGAAACCCAGCATCGCGAGTCAGTCGAACGCGGCAGCGGGCACCTCGAGCGCATCGCGAACCTCAACAGCCGCTTTCACCGCCGCCTCCAGGAGGCGGCCGCGAGCGCGCGCCTGTCGCGCGCCCTCGCCGCGCTGATCGAGGCGCCGCTCATGATGCGCACGTTCCAGATGTACACGCCCGAGGATCTCGAGCGCAGCGCGCTGCACCACCTCGAGATCGTGCGCGCGATCGAGGCGCGCGACCCCGAGTGGGCGGCCTCGGTCATGCTGTCGCACGTCCACGCCGCGCGCGGTGCCCTGAACCGCAAATGAGCGGCGAGATCGACCCGGCGCCCACGAGCCGGCCGCTCGTCCCCGGTGCGAAGCCCGCCCTCCTCGTCGTCGACTTCGTACGCGCCTACCTCGTGCCCGCTTCGCCGCTCTACGCCGGCGTCGAGCCGGCGCTCGCAGCAGCCGTGAAGTTGCTCGGCCTCGCACGGGGCGCCGGAATCCCGGTGGTGCACACGAACGTCGTCTACGAGCCGGGCGGCGCCGACGGCGGCGTGTTCTTCCGGAAGCTCCCGGCGCTCGCGAGTTTCGAGCGCGGCAGGCACCCGGAGCTCGCCGCCTTCGCCGAAGGTCTCGAGCCCCTGCCCGGCGAGCCGGTGTTCAGCAAGCAGTACGCGAGCGCGTTCTTCGGCACGAAACTCGCCGAGGCGCTGCGCGCGCTGTCGGTCGACACAGTCCTGGTCGCCGGCGTGTCGACGTCGGGCTGCGTGCGCGCGACGGCGGTGGACGCCTGCCAGCACGGCTTCGTGCCGCTCGTCGTGCGCGAGGCCGTCGGCGACCGCCATCCGGCGCCGCACGAGGCGAACCTCTTCGACCTGCAGGCGAAGTACGCGGAGGTAATTAGCCTCGCCGACGCGGAGCTCTACCTCGCGCGGTTATGATGGCGCCCGCATGGGTCCGCTGCATGGTATCAAGGTCCTCGACCTCAGCCGCATCCTCGCCGGTCCCTGGGCGACCCAGTGCCTCGCGGATTTCGGCGCAACCGTCTGGAAGGTTGAAAAGCCGGGCAGCGGCGACGACACCCGCCAATGGGGCCCGCCCTGGGTCAGGAACGGCAAGGGCAAGGACACGGCCGAATCCGCCTACTTCGCGAGCACGAACCGCGGCAAGCATTCGCTCGCGATCGACTTCACGAAGCCCGCCGGGCAGCACCTCGTGCGCTCGCTCGCCATGCACGCGGACGTGCTGATCGAGAACTTCAAGGTCGGCACGCTCAAGAAGTACCGGCTCGGCTACGAGTCGCTGAAAGGCGTGAACCCGCGGCTCATCTACTGCTCGATCTCGGCCTACGGCCAGGACGGTCCGGCCGCGAAGGAGCCGGGCTACGACGCAATGATCCAGGCGATCTCGGGACTGATGAGCGTGACCGGCGTGCCGGACGGCGAGCCGGGCGCGGGTCCGGTGAAAGTCGGCGTTGCCGTTTCGGACCTCGTCACGGGCATGTATGCGACGACCGCGATCCTCGCGGCGCTCGTCGAGCGCGAGCAGTCCGGCCGCGGCGAGTACATCGACCTGGCGCTCCTCGATGCGCAGGTCGCCGCGCTCGCGAACCAGACACTCAACTATTTAGTGACGGGCAAGTCGCCGATCCGCCGCGGCACAGCGCACCCGAACATCGTCCCCTACCAGGCATTCCCCACGAAGGATGCGTGGCTGATGCTCGCGGTCGGCAACGACCGCCAGTTCGCCGCGTTCTGCAAGGTCGCGGGCAAGCCCGCACTCGCCAGGGACAAGCGCTTTGCGGCCAATGCCGGCCGCGTGAAGAACCGCGTCGCCCTTGTTTCAGCGCTCGAAAAACTGTGTCGGACCAGGACTACGAAGGCTTGGGTGAAAATGCTGACGCGCGCCAGCGTGCCCTGCGGCCCGATCAACAGCATCGCCGAGGTGTTTGCCGAGCCACAGGTGAAGCATCGCGGGCTTCGCTTCGAGCTGCCGCACGCACTTGGCGGCAAGCTCCCGCAAGTGAAAAATCCCGTGTTTTTCTCGCGAAGTACGCTCGTTTACTCGACGCCGCCTCCGCTGCTCGGCGAGCACACGCGCCCGGTTCTGTCGGCCGAACTCGGACTTTCGCATTCCGAAATTCTGTCGCTTATTGCAGACGGCACGATCGGTTAATTCGATGGCTTTTGGTGTTTCATGGTCACGCCGGATACGGCCAAAAGAACTGAAGGAGATATTGACCATGAAGATTCGTCACGTTTTGATTGCGAGCGCCGCGCTGGCCTTTGGCTCGACCGCGCTTGCGCAGGAAGAGGTTCAGGCTGGTCAGGATTGTGCGGCGCTGCAGGCGCAGTACGACCAGGCTGCTGCCGCGGCTTCGGCTGAGCAGCTGAGCCAGGCGAAGGCCGCCCGCGATGAAGGCGAGAAGCTCTGCTCTGAGGGCAAGACCGCCGAGGGCGCAGCGAAGCTGCAGGAAGCGATCTCGGCGATCTCTGCGCCGACGCAGCAGCCCCGCTCGTAAGATCGACTGATCTCTAGTCGGTACGCGGCGGCCGGGTCACCCCGGCCGCCGTTTTTATTTGAAGGGGACGCGCACCTTCACATTCGTGAACGTGCGCGTCCCCTTCAGCGCCACAGCCGGCGACGGCTGCCGCGCAGGAGCCGCGTCACGATCTGCTGCTTGCGCCTCTCGAAGTCCACGGGCTTCGGCGGGCGCTTGTTGTCCTTGGTCCTCTCGTGGAGGATCGCTTCCGCCTTCGCGAGCGCCTGGCGGCGTCGCACGTCCTCGAGCGTGCCGCCCCTCGGCATGATCACGAGCGCGACCTGGCAGTCCATTGCCAGCGCGAGCTTGTCGAGGCTCGCGAGCGTGATCCGCCGCTCGGCTTCCGCACGTTCCATCTGCTGCACGGTCGCGCGGGAGACGCCGGCGCGCGCCGCGAGCTGCGACTGCGAGAGACCGAGCGCAGTGCGGATCTCGCGCACCCAGCCGGTGCGCGGCACGGACTCCGGCTTCATTCTCGGGAAAGCGCGCGAGCCGGTCGTGATCTCGGCGCGCTGTTGCAGCGGTCCGCGGCGCGGAGTCTTTTGACTGGCTGGTTTCGGCATGGCCGGCACACTCCTTGCGGATGCTTATATGCATCCTACATCATCCGCGCATGTTCCACGCCCGGGGCCGCCGATTGAAATTCGTGATGTTCGCCCTGCGGGCAATCGGCTGGCTGGGAGCGGGTCTCGCCGGTGCTCCGGCCTCCCCCCAATCAGCGTCGCCGGCCATGGCGCGCCCCAACTTCGTGATCATCCGGGTCGACGACCTGCGCTGGGACGACCTCGCGATCGCGGGCCATCCGTTCGCCGAGAC
This sequence comes from uncultured Gammaproteobacteria bacterium, assembly GCA_963728615.1. GTDB lineage: Bacteria > Pseudomonadota > Gammaproteobacteria > Steroidobacterales > Steroidobacteraceae > SCUD01. The sequence goes on along the minus strand of CAVSKQ010000001.1, from coordinate 124,451 downwards.
GCCCGCGATCGACAGCCTCGCGCGCGGCGGCGTGCAATTCCTCAATGCCTTTGCGGCGACCCCCTGTGCTCGCCGAGCCGTGCCAGCATCCTGACCGGCCAGTACGCCCACTCGCACGGCATCACCGACAACACCGCGCGCGACGCCGCGAGCCACGGGCTGCGCACGTTCGCGATCCCGCTGCAGCAGGCCGGCTACCGAACCGCGTTTCTCGGCAAGTGGCACATGGGCAATGACGACAGCCCGCGGCCGGGATTCTCGCATTGGGTCGCGTTGCGCGGCCAGGGCGAAGCGCTGGACCCGCAGTTCAACGTCAACGGCACGCGGGCGCGGGAATCCGGCTACGTCACCGACCTGCTGACGGATCACGCGATCAGGTTCATACGGACGTCCGGGCAAGAACCATTTCTCTTGTTCCTGGCGCACAAGGCCCTGCGCCCGACCTGCGCGGCGAACGGCCTTCGTGGCGGACGTCGCTCCTGATCGAGTGCTACAGCGACACCGTGTTCCCGCGCATCCGCAACATGGGCTACCGCGCCGTCCGCACGGATCGGTACAAGTACATCGACTATCTCGAGTTGACCGGGATGGACGAGCTTTACGACCTGAAGGCCGATCCGTACGAACTCGACAACCTGTTCGGGTCGGAGCGGGGCCGCGCAGTGCTGCCGGAACTGCAGGCGGAGCTGCTGCGGCTTACACGATGGGGCGTACTGAACCCAAACGAATTGCAATGACTAGTCCTGCCGGGAGGCTTCCATGTACGCCCGCAGCACGCCGTTGATGCGGGTCTGGTAGCCAGGGCCCTGGGTCTTGAACCAGTCCAGGACCTCCGGATCCACGCGCAGCGATATCGCCGCTTTCCGGCTCGGCTGGGGAAGCCCCTTGCGGGCAATGCCCGTTACGATCCTGGCGACGTTCGAGGCTGCTGCGGCGGCGGCTTCGGCCCGCGGGACGACGCCCGGCGCGAGGGAATCGACCTGGCCGGGGCGGCTGAACCTCGTGAAATATCCCTTCTGCATGTTGGCCGCTCCTGCGATTGTTCTTCCGTTGAACTGTATGCACGATTGTATATACAAACCCGCTCTGAACTCCAGTCGGCGTTTGAGTACGCAGCCTTTCAGTTCGGGAGCCGACATGAACTTCAATGCCTTTCGCGCCGTCACTCTCCTGGCCCTGTGCCTGCCAGTCCCGGCCCTGGCCGGCATGGCTGTCGACGTCGAGATCCGCGATCGCCGGTCCGGCCGGGTCCTGCCCGTGTACTGGCACGACGGCGAGCGTCACGTCGCCGGTGAGCCCGGGCGCGAATACGAGATCCGCCTGCGCAACCGCGACGATTGCCGCGTGCTCGCGGTCACTTCCGTGGACGGCGTCAACGTCATCACCGGGCGCACGGCGTCGCCGTGGCAGAGCGGCTACGTGCTCGACCCCTGGGGGTTCCTCGAAATCGACGGCTGGCGCAAGAGCATGGACGACGTCGCGGCGTTCTATTTCACCGACCTGCCCGACTCGTATGCGGCGCGCACCGGCCGTCCGGACAACGTCGGCGTGATCGGCGTCGCCCTGTTTCGCGAGGTCTCGCGCCCCATGCCGATGGAGCACGAATACGTGGCGCGTGCCGACGCCGCGGAGGCCAAGGCCTCGAACCGGCAATCCGCACCCGATCGCGAGGAATCGCGGCTCGGCACCGGCCACGGGCGGCGGATCGATTCCGGCGCGGTGTACACGTCCTTCGAGCGCGCGAGCGAGTCGCCGGACGAGATCATCCGCATCTACTACGACTCGCGGAAGAACCTCGTCGCCCGCGGCGTCATTCCGCCGCCCTGGCGCTTCGCCGGCCGCGAGCCGGATCCGTTCCCGCGGGCGTTCGTTCCCGATCCTTGATACATTCGGAGGGGACGCGCACCTTCACGAATATGAAGGTGCGCGTCCCCTCCGATGACCGAACTGCTGTTCAGAGACGATGCCTACCTGAAGACCGCGACTGCGCGCGTCGTCGCGGTCAACGACGGCTCCGTCACGCTCGACCGCACGATCTTCTATCCGCTCGGCGGCGGCCAGCCGGGCGACACCGGTTTCGTGATCCGCGACAACGGCGAGCGCATCGCGGTCACCGACACGCGCAAGGGCGCCGAGCCCGGGACGGTCGCGCACATTCTTGCGCCGGGCGCCGCGCTGCCGCAGGCCGGCGAGGCGGTCGGCCTCGAGATCGACTGGGACCGCCGCTATGCGCTGATGCGGCTTCACACCGCGCTGCACGTCATGTCCTGCGTCGTCATCGCGCCGGTGACTGGCGGCAACATCGCACCCGACAAGGCTCGGCTCGACTTCGACATCGACATCGCGCTTCTCGACGCTGACCGAATCACCGGCGGCACCAACGAGCTGATTGCCCGCGGCGTCGCCACCGAGACCGTGTGGATCACGGACGAGGAGCTCGACGCGCGCCCCGATCTCGTCAAGACGATGAGCGTGCAGCCGCCGCGCGGTGCCGGGCGCATCCGGCTGCTGCGCATTCCGGACATCGACCTGCAGCCCTGCGGCGGCACGCACGTCGCCAACGTCGCCGAGATCGGCGGCATACGGGTGCTGCGCATCCGCAACGAAGGCAAGCGCAACAAGCGTGTCGAAATCGCGTTGAAAGGCTAGAATACGCGGCCTTTTTTGTAGGACTGGAGCGGTCATGCGAGGCACAGGGTTGGTGGCGGTCCTGGTATTCGGCGGCCTCGCGTCCGGCACGGCGGCAGCCGACTGGAGCGGCAAGGGCACTTTCGGCGGCGTGCTCGCGCGCGGCAATACCGAGACCGAGACGGTAAACCTCAACATCGACGTCGAGAACGCGATCGACCGCTGGACGTACACTGTCCCCTCCTGATCATCTACTGGACAGGGAGGTCCACATGAAGGCAGCAGGCATCGCTGCGGGCATTCCGTTGCTCGCCCTCTTCGCGGGCGCGGCGTCGGCCGACTGGAGCGGCACAGGCAAGCTCGGCGGCGTGGTCACGCGCGGCAACAGCGAGACCGAGACGCTCACGGCGGTCGTCGACGTCAGCAACGTGCTCGACCAGTGGACCTACAAGTTCGGGGGCTCGATCCTGCACACCGTCACCGACGACGTGACGTCGGCGGACCGCTGGGAGCTGCGCGCAGAGACGAACTACAACTTCACGGAGCGCGCGTTCTCGTTCGGTACGGTGCGCTACGAGAACGACAGCTTCACGGACTACGCCTACCAGGGGACGGGCGCGGCCGGCTACGGCTACCGCTTCGTCATGACGGCCGCGACGAAGCTCGAGGCCCAACTCGGCGCCGGCGCACGCCGCGCCGAGATCCGCGTCACCGACGTGATCGAGGAAGATGCGATCCTGCGCGGGGCCATGAACTTCGAGCATCTGCTCACGCCGACGACGCGCATCTACGACCGCTTCCTCGTCGAAAGCGGCAAGGACAACACTTTCATGCAGAACCAGCTCGGATTCGAGATCAAGATCAACTCCCGCTTCGCGTTCGGCCTCGACTACACCATCCGCCGCAACAGCGACGTGCTCCCCGGCACCCGGAACAGCGACCAGATCTTCACCACGAGCCTCGTCTACGGCTTCCTGTGACGACGAAGTCAAGGAGTGCCCTGCCCTAGCGAAGCCGCGCCTTCATCGTCCGCCGCAGCAGCACGAAGCTGATCGCCACCTGCACCCACACGCTCGCGACGGACGCGTACCAGACCTGGTCGATCTCGTAGCCCGGCTGCGCCGAGAGCCAGATCGCGGGAATCATGAAGGTGACCACGCGCGATGCGGTCGCGGCCAGCGCCGGCCAGGTGTGGCCGAGGCCCTGGAAGATGCCGGAACAGGTGAAGATGAGCCCCGACGCCACGAAATTGAAGGAGACGATCTGCAGGAAACGCGAGGCGACCTCGATCACGGCCGGTTCGTCCGTGAATCCTCCCACCAGCCACTCCGGGCGCCATTGGGCGCACAGCATCACGACGAGCATGAGTACGATGCTCATCGCCGCAGCGCTGCCGAAGGTGTCGCGCACGCGGCCGAAGTGCTTCGCGCCGTAGTTCTGTCCCGCAATCGGCCCCGTCGCGAAGGCGATCGCCATTGCCGGCAGGAAGATCGCCTGCATGAGCCGCATGCCGAGGCCGAAGCCGCCCTGGGCCGCCGCGCCGAAGTCGCGGATCACCCAATAGATCACCGCCATGTACAGGAACATGAACCCGAACTCGCCGCCCGCGGGCAGGCCGATGTTGACCATGCGGCCCCAGACGGGCCACTGCGGGCGCCAGCCCGCGGGCCGGATGTGGATGTACTTCTCGAGCTTCCCGAAATAGAGCGCGAGCATGAGCGTGCCCGCCGCGACCGCGAGGGTGCTTGCGAGGCCCGCTCCGGCGACGCCGAGCGGCCGCCCGGTGAGCCAGCCGGCAATCAGGATCGGCGCGAGGATCGCGTTCAGGATCACCGTCACGATCTGCACGATCATCGTCGGCTGCACGACGCCGGTGCCGCGCAGGCCCGAGATCATCACCATGTTCACGTACTGCAGCGCGAGTCCCGGCAGGAACCAGGCGAGGTAGGTGATGCCCGCCTCGATCGTCGCTTCATCCGCGCCGACGATGCGCATGTACCAGCCCGCGAGGGCGTAGCCGCCGGCCAGCGTCGCCACGGTGCAGAGCAATGCAAGCGACATCGCCTGGTTGAAGACGAGGTCGGCGTCGGCCGGGTCCTTGCGCCCGACGGCCTGCGAGATGAGCGCCATCGTGCCGACGCCGAGTGTCTGCGTCAGCGCCATCACGACGAACATCGCGATGCCCGCCGCGCCGACGCCCGCGAGCGCCGCGTCGCCGAGCTGCGCGACGAAATACAGGTCGATCAGGAAGTAGAGGGTCTGGGCCAGCATGCCGGCCGCGATGGGCGCGGCCATGGCGACGAGGTGCCCGGGAATCGGGCCTTGGGTCAGGTCGCGCATGGGCAGCCTCCGCAGGAGTAGGATGCTACCCGACCGCCGGGGGCGGCGGCCAAGAACGCATCGAATTCACAGGGGGACCATTACGTGAGCATCCTGAAGTCGGCCGCCATCCTCGCGGCGGGTTTGATCGCGCTCGCCGGTTGCCAGAAGGCGACCGACAGCGCGGCTTTCGAGAAGCAGGCGAAGGAAGACGTCCGCAAGTTCATCCCTGCGTTCAATACCGGCGACGCCGAGACGATGCTTGCGCAGTACGCGCCCGACGCGGAGGTACTCGCGCCCGGCAACCCGCGCGCGGTCGGCCATGACGCGATCCGCGCGCTGGTCGAGAAGGAAAGCGCCGCGATACAGGCGGCCGGCGTGACGCTCGAGCTCAACGACGACGACAAGGCCGCCGCGTCCGGCGACCTCGGCTATCACTCCGGGTCGTTCGTGGTGAAGGACGCCTCGGGTGCCGTGGTCGACAGCGGAAAGTACCTCGCCGTCATGCAGCGCCAGACCGACGGCAAGTGGCTGATGATCCGCGATACCTGGAACTCGGACAGCCCGCCGCCGGCGCCTGCTCCGGAGCCGGCAGTTGATCCCGCTCTGGGCGAGGAACCTCTGCCCTGACGGTCCGCCTGACCGCGGAGTTCAGAATTTCCAGAGCACGCCGAGCGAGGGAATCAGCGGCAGCGAGGGGCGGCGCTCGACGTCGAGGAAAGTGTCCACTTCCTCACCCGCGTCGTTCTCGTCTTCCAGCTCGTACTCGACGCAGCAGTCGTTGTTGCGCTTGGCGACGTTGCTGACCTCGAGGAAAGCCGTGAGCTCGCCCGCCGCGCCGAGGTCGAAGCGACGCGCGACGCGAAAATCGACGCGCGCGTAGTTTGACAAGTTATCCGCGTTCCGCTTTCCAGCGGCCACCAGCGGAAAAGGCTCGAGCGTCGCGAGCTCGACGGCGGTAGTCGGCCAGCCGCGGTGCCAGGCGCCGGCAAGGACGCCTCCCATCGATCGCCGTGCCAGCTGAGCCCGCCGCTCGAGTAGTCGCGCTGGTCCCAGCTTCGGTGGAACCACTCGCCGGCGAAGCGATCGAGCACGCGCGAGTGCGTGTACGCGACCCAGCCCGAGAATGCATCCATCTCGTACCGCAGCGAAACCTCGGCGCCTTCGGCGAGCGACTCCTCCGGCGCGATCAGGATGCGGTCCGGCTTCAGTTCGGGGAGCACCACGAGCGTGTTCAGCAGGTTCTCGTAGCGCGCGATCGGATCGTCGTAGTCCTTTCGGTAGAACTCCGCGCGCAGGGTCATCGCGTCCGTCAGGTCGTGCTCGATGCTCGCCACCAGGTGCGTCGCGCGCTGCGCCGGCTGGTACTCGAAACCTGCCCGTCGGACACCTGCAGTTCGTTGACGGACTGCGCCTGGTAATAGCGGCCCCAGCCCAGGCGCAGTCGCGTGTCCTCGCGTCGGCTGCCACATGAGCACGGCGCGCGGGCTCCACTGCGATCCATCCCGGTCCGACAGCGTCTCGCGGTCCCAGCGGATCCCGACATCGGTCGCGATCGCGGCGACGGGCTCGAATCGCCAGTTCACGTAGGCACCCGCCTGCCGGCCGGAAGGCCGCAGGTGAATGTCGCGCGCCCGGGACGGCGCCAGAGGCGCGCCCGGCGTCAGGAACAGGAGCTCGAACTCGGCCTCGTCCGCGTAGTCGTACCGGCCTTCCTGGTCGCGCCACTCGAACCCCGCCTGCAGCAGCGAGCGCGCGCCGGCACGCCACCAGCCGTCCGCCTGGATGGAATCGATCGTGAATTCGCCGCTCGTCGGCAAGCGTGCCGCTGCCGACGCCGGGCAGGTCCGCGCTGCCCGTGCGCTCGCTCTCCGAGCCGCGTGTGTGCCGCGAGGACGCGCCCGCCGAGGCCGTCCGGAGCGCCGAGGTCGGCGCGGATCCAGTAGTACTCGTCGCGGTACTCCGCGACCGCCTCTTCTTCCTGGTCGCTGTCGAAGGCGAGGATCTCGTCGTTGAACGCGAGCGCGCTCGCCGACACCGCGAGCCAGTCGTTGAACCGGCGGCCCACGCGTCCGTACAGGTCGTGGTACTCGGGCTCGCCGAGCGTCGAGTCGACGAGGTCGAAGAAGACGTCCATGTTGCCGCGACGCGCCGCGAACGCCCAGTCCGTCGCACCGTCGCCGGCGGCGCCGTCGAACGAGGCGCCGACGCTGAACAACGAGGCGACCGCCTCGCCCTGGAACCCGCGCCCCGTGATCCGCGGGGCGATGTCCACCACGCCGCTGCTGCGGTCGCCGAATGCGACCGGGAAGCCGCCGGTGTACATGCGGATGTCGCTGACGATCGCCGGGTCGATGCTGCTGAAGACGCCGAAGAAATCCTTCAGGTGGTACGGGTTGTAGAGCCGCAGGTCGTCGTACCGGAAGAGCGTCTCCGCCGTCCGTGCCGCCGCGCAGGTGGTAGCGGCTCGTGAAGTCCTGGCCTGCCACGCCCGGCAGCCGCGCGATGGCCCGAACCGGGTCCTCCCCGATATCCGGCAGCGATTCCAGTTCGGCCGAGCCCAGCACGACCGGCGGCGGCGAGGGCTCGTCGCCGAACCGGTAATGGCTCGCGCTGACGACGACCGCCTCGATCGGGGCCGGCGCGGGGCTGCGCGGCGACCCGGGTGCGGCATGTCGCGGCGCGCGCGGCTCGCTCGCGCACCAGCATGAGCGAGTCGCCGGGCCCGTCGGCGACGGCGATGCCGTGGCGCGACAGTATCTCCGCCAGGAGCGCGCGCGGCTCGGTCGCGCGCGGCTCCTGCTCCACCCGCATCCAGGGTTTCACGAGGTCGCTGCTGTAGAGGATCTCGACCCCGCCCGAGCGCAGGCTCTCGAGCACGGCCTCGACCTGCGCCCCGCGATAGTCCGCAGCCTCCGCGGCCGCCGCGAGCGGGACCAGCAGGAACGCAAGATTTCTCACGATCAGCGCGCTTCGACCGTTCGGGACCGGATCTCCATGGTATCGCCACTCAGCTCGACCATCGAGGTCGGTGGTTGCCAGCATGGCCTCGAGTGCCTCCAGCGGGGCCAGGTGCCGGATCTCGCCGTGCAGGATCACGGCCGCCGCGCGCTGCTCGACGAACGGGGATTCGTACTGCAGCCGCCGCCCGGTTTCGCGCGCCACCCACGCGATCAGCGCCGAGGCCGGCTTGCCGTCCATGTCGGGCATCGAGGCGACGGCTTCCGCCCAGTGCCAGGCCGGGTCCGTCGGGGAAATCGACGCGCGCGTGACGCCGCCGAGCCCGTCGATCGTGAGCTGCTCGCCCGCCCGCCCGGTCAACGAACGCCCGCCACGGTCGAGCATCACGAGGCCCTCGCGCACGCGCAGGCGCAGGGCAGCGCCCTCGATGTGCAGCTCGAACTGGGTGCCGAGGTCACGCGCCGTGCCGGCCGGCGTCACGACCTCGATACGGCTCGGTGACGGCCGCTCGCCGCTGTCGACGTAGATGGTTCCCGCCTGTACGTACAGCCGCCCGGGCGCATCGAGCATCACCTCGGTTTGCGCGGCGAGGCGCAGCGATTCGCCGCCTCCGAGCGTGAGCGCCAGTCGGCCCGCTGCCTTTGTCCGCACGCGGGAACCCGCGGCCAGGCGGGAGCGCGGGTCGGTCAGCGGCTGCCAGCCGTCGGGCGTTGCCAGCTCCACCTCGCCCACGATGCGTGACGACCTGCGCAAGCTCGCCGTGCGGCACGCCGGGCGGCGCCCAGCGCACCACCAGGGCGACCGCGACCACGAGTGCCGCGGCGGCGCCGGCCCATAGGGTCCATGCGCGCCGGCGACCGTGGACCTTGGCGCGAAAGCTCGCGTGGGCGGCGGCGAAGACCTGCTCATAGGCGTCCGCCGGCGGCTCGGTGCGGCGGCCGGCGCTCCTGATCAGCATTTCGACGATGTCGATGTCCGGTTTCATGACTCCCTCAGATGATCCCCGCGATCGCCTCGCGGAAAGACTCCCGCGCGCGCGTGAGCAGCGACTCGGCGGCCTTTTCGCCGAGCGACAGGCGCTGCGCAATTTCGCGCACGCTCAGGCCGTCGATGTACTTCCACTCGAGGGCTTCGCCGTAATGGCCCGGCAGCGCGTCGAGCGTGGCCTCGACGATGCGATGCACCTGCGCCCGCATCGCACCGGTCTCCGGCTCGTCGGCCTCGGGAGCGGCGAACGACTCCAGGATCGCGCGCGCGTCCGGCAGGTCTTCCAGCAGCACCACGCGGCTGCGGCTGTTGCGCCGGTAGTGGTCCGTGACCACGTTACGGCAGATCTGGCAGAACCACGTGTAGAGCGTCGCTTCGCCGCGGTACGTGTCCAGCCGCTCGATCGCCCGGCAGAACGTCTGCTGCACGATGTCGCGGGCGGTGTCCGGGTCTCCCGGGACCCGCGCCAGCGCAAAGCGGTACAGGCGCGGAAAGTAGCGATCGAACAGGTCGCGAAACGCGGCTTCGTCCCCGCCCAGGATGCGGCGGGCCACTGCCCGGTCGAGGTGAACGAGCTCGGCCATCTGCACATTAGACGCCAGTCATGGGCCGATCCTTCGACTTGCGAAGGATTGGGCCGAAGGGACGTTCACATTTGGTAAACGTCCCCCCTTGATTCAGCGGGTCATTCGTCGACGCGTCGGTCTTTCCAGTTCCACCACTTCAGGAGCTCGGGCTTCGGCTCCGGCGTGCGCGCGGCATAAGCCGCGCAGCGGAACGTGTACAGGAGGCAGGGTTCCTGTTCGTGTCCGGTGATTTTCTGGAGTCGCTGGAAGAGTTGTTCTGGATTCGAGTCGGCGAGGTCTCTGATCGAGTGGATTCCCAGGTGCCTGAGATCGGCGGCAATGCCGGGGCCGATCCCGGGCAACGTGGTCAGCTCGTCGTGCATGGGCAGGGTCCTCCTACGGCGTGTCCACGCTTCCAGATTACACTCCCCGAGTTCCCGTGAGGCAAGCGCGAAGAAGCGGCGGGAGATTGCTCTCCCGCCGCCTGGTTGTCGCCTGGCTCAGCGCTATTCGATGCCCGCGTTGGCATCGGCCGAGGCTCCGGCATTGGCCGAGGCCTTGCCGTCGCTGGAGGCCGCGAGGCCACCATTCGCGTCGGCCTTGCCGTTGGCCTTCGCCTGCGGCTGCGGCTGGGGCTGCGGCTTCGCGGCCGGTTTCGCGGCCTGCTTCGGCTCGCGCTCCGCGGGCTGCTCGCGCCGCGCCTTCGCATCGCCCGAGCCCTTCCCCGAGAGCGCCGCACTGGCGTCGGAGGCGCTGCCAGCGGCGCCCATCATGCCGCCGAGCGCGCTTTCAGGCTGCGCTTCGCGGTTTCCGTCGCGCTTGCCGCCGCGCCTGGGCGCATTGGCCGGCTCTTCAACGGCGAGGCTATCCTCAGGGAGATCGAGCGCGCCGGTCCCTTGGGCTGTCGCATCGGCCGTCGCGGAGGCGGCGTCCGTGGCAGCCGCCGCGGTGTCCCTCACGCGGTCCGCCGCCCGCGATCCGATCTCGCGCGTACCGCCGAGCGTGTCGGTGCCTCCGCGGATCGTGCCGCCCAGCGTTCCGCTGCCGGCCGCGCCGACGGTGCCGAGGCCGCCCGAAATCGAGCCGCCGAGGCCACCCGTCGCGCCCCCGCCCAGCATTTGGGCATGGGCGATCCCGCTCGCGGCCAGAACGGCGGCCACGGCGGCGCTTGTCAAAAAGTTGCGATATTTCATGGTCTTGCTCCTGTGACCCCGCGGCCCATCCGCGGTCCTCAGTAGCAAGTACGTCCGGGCCGGGCGGTTTAATCCCGGAGGCCGGGCTGCAATTCCACGCCGACCAGGCCTTTACCATAAGACGGATCGGTGCCGTTGTTTCCGATATCGAGGGCGGAGGATTCGAGTGCGGCGAGCGCCTCGCGCGCGCCGACGGGATCGGGCGCCTGAAGGGAACGGGCCAGCAGACCCGCCACGATCGGGGTCGCGAACGACGTCCCACGCATCGCCTCGAAACCGCCCCCCGCCGCGGCGGCCCGGAAGTCTGCACCGGCCGCAGCGAAATCCACCTGCTCGCCGCGACAGGCCTCGGGCAGCACGCGATGCTTGCCGTCGACGCCTGTGACGCCGACGACGTCCGGATACGCAGCCGGATAGAGCGGCGGCGCGGTCGGCCCGTCGTTGCCGACGGCGGCTACGAGCAGGAAGCCGCGCTGTGTCATGGCGCGCACGAGGCCCGTGAGCAGGATGCTCTTCGCGCCGACGAGGCTGATGTTCACGACAGAGATCTTTTCGCGCGCCATCCAGTCGAGCTCGACGGCGAGCAGCGAGAGCGAGCCGCCCCCGTGGCCGCAGAAGATGTCGGACGCATACAGGGTCGCGCCCGGGATCACGCTCTCAAAGCCTTCGCCCCGGCCGACGAGGAGCGAAGCGACCGCCGTGCCGTGCGGTGCAGGAAAAATCGCGCCGTCGCAGCCATGACGCACGATCGTCGCGGCCGACAGCACGGGATGCGCGCCGTCGACGCCGCTGTCGATCAATCCGATGCGCTGGCCGCCTGCGGGCGGGAACGTCTCTGCCTGCGGCGGTGTAAGACCGCCCGCGGTTTCCGTCTGCGCGCCCGAGCCCATGTAGACATGATTGAAGTCGTATTGTCCCTCCGGGTCGAGCTCGCGCAGCTTCTTCAGTGCGCGGCGCGTCGAGACGCCTTCAGGCGCCTGCAGCACGACGAGCGTCAAACCGAGCCCCTCGAGCGAGTCGGTGCGCAGCACGCTGAAGCCCGCGGCACGGGCGCGATCGACCGCTTCGGCCGTCGGCGACAGCGCGCCCACTTGCCGTCGCAGAATGGGCTGGCCGTCTGGATCCGCTTCGACGGTCGCCCGCTCGCTGCGCAGCAATTCCCGGACGCGCAGCTTGCGCGCCTCGGTCAGCGTCGAGGTCGCGGTGCGCAGCGTTCCCGCAACGGGGTCGGTGACGGGCGGCAGCCGCGGCAATGGCACGCCCGGCAGGCTGACCTGCGCGATGGCGGCCGCCGCGGCACCTGCCGCGACGGCGACTCCGACGATCCTGAACAGCCGGTTCATGCGCGCTCCTCGGCCGGCCCGCTGCCCGGAGATGCTAGCATCCGGCGTCCGGGCCCCTGTCCGTAAACGCTTCACGCTTTCCGTTTCTTCCCGCGGGAAGAAACGGCCCTCGCCGGACGTAGGAGTGCATGAGCACGACATCGCCCGACGACGCGGTTCGCGCGGAGCTCGCCGGCCTGCTGCCGCGGCTGCGGCGCTTCGCGCGGGTGATCACGCGCAATGTCACGGACGCGGACGACCTCGTGCAGGTGGCGGTTGAAAAAGCGCTCGTCCGCGCGGCGCAATGGCGCCCCGGGTCGCGGCTCGACAGCTGGATGTTCGGCATCATGAAGAACGCCTGGATCGACGAAGTGCGCGCGCGCCGCCGGCGCGAGCGGGTGCACGCACCCGAGGAGGCGGGCTTCGCCGTGGGCGACACGTCGGCGGCGTCGCGCGAGATCGCGCTGTCGGTGGAAGCGGCGATGTCCCGCCTGCCGGAAGAGCAGCGCCTGGCGGTCGCGCTGGTGCTGATCGAGGGGCTTTCGTACCGGGATGCAGCCGAATCGCTCGGCGTCCCGATCGGTACGTTGACGAGCCGGCTCGCGCGCGGACGCGAGGCATTGCAGGCGCTGCTCGGCGACAGCGGGGGATCGTCATGAGGTTCACTGACGAGATGCTGATGGCTTATGCCGATGGCGAGCTCGATCCCGTCACGCGTGGCGCGATCGAAGACGCCATGTCGCGCGATCCCGCGCTCGCACGCGCCGTCGACCGCCATCGCGCGATGGCCGAGCGCGTTCGCGGCGCCTATGGACACGTGCTCGAAGAGCCGGTGCCGGAACGCCTCGCGGCCCTCGCAACAGGGACCGCGGACGCGCCCGCGCCTGTCACCGAACTCGCGACGCGGCGCGAGGAGCGCAGCACGCGTGCCGGCCAGTGGCGCCTGCCGGCCTGGGCCGCGGCCGCAGCGTCGCTCGCCGTCGGTTTGTTCGTCGGCTTCTTCCTCGCGCGTGAGCCGACCGTGCCATATGCCGAACGTGACGGAGCGCTCGTCGCGCGCGGCGCACTCGATGCGGCCTTGACGACGCAGATTGCGACCGCGGGCGGAAACCGCGGCGTGCACGTCGGCATCAGCTTTCGCGACCGCGACGGCGACTACTGCCGGACTTTCCATTTGCAACGCGAGGCCTCCGTCGCCGGGCTTGCCTGCCGCCGCGGAGAGGGCTGGACGCTCGAGGTGCTCGCGGCCACGCCTGTGGTGGACGGCGAGCTGCGCACGGCCGCCGCGATGCCTCTGCCCGTGCTGCAGGCGGTCGATGCGTCGATCGACGGCGAGCCGCTGGATGCCGCAGCCGAGGCCGCGGCACGCGACGCGGGTTGGCGAAACGCGCGAAACGTGGCTGAATGACGCGCATGCGTCGATTCGGATTCATGGCGGCGTGGCTGCTCGCCGCCTGCACGCCTCTTCACGCACCGGACACCGCTGCGCCGGCGCCTGCGGCCGCCGCAAGTGCGTCCGCGCCAGAGGCGGCGCATGCCACGTCCGGCGTCGCGGCGGCCAATCCGCACGCCGTCGATGCGGGAATCGAGATCCTCGCCGCGGGCGGCAGCGCCGCCGACGCGGCCGTTGCGATCCAGGCGATGCTGGGCCTGGTCGAGCCGCAGAGCTCCGGCATCGGGGGCGGCGGCTTCATGCTCTTCTACGACGCCTCGACCGGGCGGATCACGGCCTTCGACGGTCGCGAGGCGGCACCCGCCGGCGCGACGCCTGGCATGTTCCTCGACGCGGCGGGCGAGCCGCTCCCGTACCGCGAGGCGGTGCTCTCGGGCCGCTCGACCGGCGTGCCCGGCGCCATCGCGATGCTCGGCGCAGTGCACGCGCGCCACGGCGCGCTGCCCTGGGAGAAGCTCTTCGAGCCCGCCATCCGCGCGGCGCGGGACGGCGTGCCGGTGCCGAAGCGCCTGGCACGGTTCGTCAACAGCGACTCCGCGCAGGCCAAGGAACCGGACGTGCGCGCGATCTTCTCGCGTGCCGACGGCACGCCGCTGCAGGCCGGCGATCCATACCGTAACCCGGCGTACGCGGACACGCTCGGGCGGATCGCGAAGCAGGGCCCGCGGACGCTGCTCGAGCCGCCGCTCTCCGACGCGATCATCGCGCGCACGCATGCGGAGCCGCGCGCCGGCACGCTCGCCGCTGCCGATTTCGACGCCTACCAGCCGCGCGTCGCCGATCCCGTGTGCGGGCCGTACCTCGTGTACCTGGTGTGCGTGCCGCCGCCGCCTTCGTCCGGCATCGTGCTGCTCGGGATGCTCGGCATCCTCGAGCGTACGGACATCGCAACGCGCGGCCCGGCGGATCCCGAATCCTGGTACCTGTTCGCGATGGCGAGCCGGCTCATGTACGCCGACCGGGACAAGTGGGTCGCGGATCCGGCGTTCGTTCCGGTGCCGGTTGAGGGACTGCTCGACGCCAGCTATATCGGGCGTCGAGCGGCGTTGATCGGCGCCGCACCAGGCTCCGCACCTGCCGCCGGCGTCCCCGCGCCGATCCAACGCGGCACCGATGCAACAATCGAAGCCAGCGGCACATCCCATTTCGTGGTGGTGGATCGCGAAGGCAACATCGTCTCGATGACCACCACGGTCGAATCGCTGTTCGGGTCGGGCCGCGCGGTCGGCGGCTTCATGCTGAACAACCAGCTTTCGGATTTTTCGTTCCGGCCGGTCGCCGACGGCGCGCCGGTCGCGAACGCGGTCGCAGGCGGCAAGCGGCCCCGCTCCTCGATGGCGCCGGTGATCGTGCTCGACGCCACGCGGCGTCCCGTCGCCGCGCTCGGCTCGCCGGGCGGCTCGTCCATCCTCGCCTACAACGCCAAGGCACTCGTGGGCCTGCTCGCCTGGAAGCTGCCGCTGCAGCAGGCCATCGACCTGCCGAACGTGATCGCGCGCGGCGACGAATACTACGGCGAGGTCGCGAAGCTCGCGCCGGGCATCGCCGAGGCGCTCGCGGCGCGCGGCGTCGTCGTCAAGTCCGGCCGCGGCGAGGAGTCGGGGCTGCAGGGCCTCGTCATTCGTGCCGACGGCAGCGCCGACCGGCGCCGCCGACCCGCGCCGCGAAGGAATCTGGAAAACCTTGCCGTAGTGGCACCGGAGGGGACGTTCACTTTTAGCGAAGGGGACGCGCACCTTCGCGAATATGAAGGTGCGCGTCCCCTTCGCTAAAAGTGAACGTCCCCTCCTACGTCGACAGCAGCGCCAGCAGCTCTTCCTGCGCCGAGTAGCGCTTCCCGGCCTTCGGCTGCTGGCGCAGGTAGCCGCCGTCCCCGTCCATGATCCAGCTCTGGCAGTTGTCCTCGAGGCAGGGCTTGAGGCCCTCCTTGATGACGCGGCGCCGGAGCCGCTCGTCCAGCACCGGGAAGGCGAGCTCGATGCGGCGGAAGAAGTTCCGGTCCATCCAGTCGGCGGAAGACAGCCACACGTCGTCGGCGCCGTCGTTCCGGAACCAGAACACGCGCGTGTGCTCGAGGAAGCGGCCGACGATCGAGCGTACGCGGATGTTCTCCGAGAGCCCCGCGACGCCGGGCTTCAGCGCGCAGACGCCGCGCACGATGAGATCCACCTTCACGCCCGCCTTCGACGCTGCGTACAGCTCGTCGATGATCCCGGGCTCGAGCAGCGCGTTCATCTTGGCGACGATCCGCGCCTGGCGGCCTTCGATCGCGATGCGCGCTTCGTTCCGGATCGCCTCCACCACACGCTTGTGCAGCGTGAACGGCGATTGCCAGACGTGCTTGAGCCGGCTCGCGCGCCCGAGGCCGGTCAGCTGCTTGAATACCTCGTTCACGTCGCTGCAGATGCCCTCGTTCGCGGTCAGGAGCCCGAAGTCCGTGTACTGGCGCGCCGTCGACGAGTGGTAGTTGCCCGTGCCGAGGTGCGCGTAGCGCTTCAGGACCGCGCCTTCGGGACCCGGCTCGCGGCGCACGATCAGCGCCATCTTCGCGTGCGTCTTGTGGCCGACCACGCCGTACACGACGTGCGCGCCGACGGCCTCGAGCTGCGCAGCCCAGTTGAGGTTCGCCTCCTCGTCGAACCGCGCGAGCAGCTCGACGACGACCGTCACCTCCTTGCCCGCCCGCGCCGCGTCGATCAGGATCTGCATCAGCTCCGACACGGCGCCCGTGCGGTACACCGTCTGCTTGATCGCGACCACGCGCGGGTCGAGGGCGCTCGAGCGGATGAAGTCGAGCACCGGCGCGAACGACTGGTACGGGTGGTGCAGCAGGACGTCCTGCCGCGCGATCGTCTCGAACAGGTCGTCGTCGCCCGCCTCCAGCGCGGCCGGCACCGACGGCGAGAACGCCGGGTACTTGAGGTCCGGGCCGGTCGATCTCGGTCAGCACCTCGCGCAGGCGATAGAGGTTCACCGGGCCGTCCGTGTGGTAGAGGTCCTGCTCGTCGAGCTGGAACTGCTGCAGCAGGAAGTCGATCATCGCGGGCGAGATCTCCTCCACCACCTCGAGGCGCACGGCGTCGCCGAAGTGCCGCTGCATCAGCTCGCCCTGCAGCGCGATGCGCAGGTTCTTGATCTCCTCCTCGTCGACGAACAGGTCGGAATTGCGCGTCACGCGGAACTGGTAGGCGCCCTTCACCGTCATGCCGGCGAACAGCTCGTCCACGTGCGCGTGCAGCACGGACGTCAGGTACACGAACGAGTACTCGCCGTCGGCGATCGCGGGCGGCAGGCGGATCGCGCGCGGCAGGATCCGCGGCGCCTGCACGATCGCCACGCGCGAACCGCGCCCGAAGGCGTCGCGGCCCTCGAGCTCGACGATGAGGTTCAGGCTCTTGTTGAAGACGCGCGGGAACGGGTGCGCGGGATCGAGGCCGATCGGCGTCAGCACCGGCAGCACCTCGCGCGTGAAGTAGTCGTGCACCCAGGCACGCTGCGCGTCGTTCCAGGTGCCGCGGCGGAGGAACTGGATGCCGCTTGGCGGCGAGCTGCGGCAGCAGCGCGTCGTTCAGCAGGTCGAACTGCTGCGTTCACCAGCGCGCGCGCCTCGCGCGTCACGATCGCGAGCGTGTCCTTCGGCGTCAGCCCGTCCGGACCCGGGTCGGTGATCCCGAGCTTGATCTGCTCCTTGATGCCGGCCACGCGGATCTCGAAGAACTCGTCGAGGTTCGAGGAGACGATCGTCAGGAAGCGCAGCCGCTCGAGCAGCGGCACGCGAATCGTCCGCCGCCTGCGCCAGCACGCGGCGGTTGAATGCGAGGATGCCGAGCTCGCGGTTGAGGAGCGGCACGCGGGCCGGCGGTTTTGGCGGTCATGCGGCGCATGAGCATCGCGTTCCCGACGTTACATTTCCGATGACGGCCCAGTTTACGCGCCGCGCGGGCGGGTGTTACCGTGCCCGGCGAATGGCGCGCCACGAAACACTCGCCGCGGTCGACCTCGGATCCAACAGCTTCCATCTCCTGGTCGGCGCGCATCGTCGACGGCCAGATCTACCCGCTCGACACGCTGCGCGAGCAGACCCAGCTCGGCGCCGGGCTCACCGCCGACAAGCGCCTCGACCGCGCGAGCCAGGCGCGCGCGCTCGAGGTGCTCGCCCGGTTCCGGGAGCGCCTGCGGGGGCTCCCGCGCGACGCCGTGCGCGCCGTCGGCACCAACGCACTCAGGGTCGCGAAGAACGCGCCCGCATTCCTGCGCGAGGCGCGCGAGACGCTCGGCTTCCCGATCGAGGTCATCGCCGGCCGCGAGGAGGCGCGACTCATCTATCTCGGCGTCTCGCGCGCGCTGCCGCCCACCGAGGACAAGCGCCTGGTCGTGGACATCGGCGGCGGCTCGACCGAGCTGATCGTCGGCCAGGGCCTGAAGCCGAAGCTGATGGAGAGCCTC
Source organism: uncultured Gammaproteobacteria bacterium (assembly GCA_963728615.1). GTDB lineage: Bacteria > Pseudomonadota > Gammaproteobacteria > Steroidobacterales > Steroidobacteraceae > SCUD01. Next base: position 106,576 of record CAVSKQ010000001.1, on the reverse strand, counting down.
TACATGGGCTGCGTCAGCTCGAGCCTCAGGCATTTCCCGGACGGGCGCATCGACAAGAAGAGCCTGAAGGCCGCCGTGCTGGAGGCGCGCCAGGAGCTCGCCGTCGTCGCGCAGCGCTACCGGCGCGCGGGCTGGCGCGAGGCGGTCGGCTCCTCCGGCAGCGCGCGCAGCCTCGAGGCGATACTCGCCGGGAACCGGTTCGCGGACCACGGCATCACGCGCGAGGGTCTCGACCGGCTATGGGACCTGCTGATCGACGCCGGCCGCGCCGACCCCGACCGGATCCCGGGACTCAAGACGGCGCGCGCGGCGGTGCTGCCCGGCGGCTTCGCCATCATGTACGCGGTGTTCGACGAGCTCGACATCGACGCGATGATCGTTTCCGAGGCGGCGCTGCGCCACGGCGTGCTCTACGACCTGCTCGGCCGCGTCATGCACCACGACATGCGCGAGGCGTCAGTCGCGAGTTCATGCGCCGCTACCACGTGGACGCCGCCCAGGCCGCGCGCGTTGCGGAGCTCGCGCTGCGCATACATGACCAGCTGTTGGGCAAGCCCGCCAGCGACGACGACCCGGACCGCAAGCTTCTCGCCTGGGCCGCGCGACTCGCCGAAGTCGGGCTGTCGATCGCGCACTCGCAGTACCACAAGCACTCGGCCTACGTGCTGTCGAATGCCGACATGCCGGGCTTCTCGCGCGTCGAGCAGCAGCGGCTCGCGCGCATCGTCCTCGCCCACCGAGGCAAGCTCGAGAAGCTGCAGGCGGACGGCATGGAGAACGGCGACTGCAACCTCGTGTTTGCGCTGCGCCTCGCCTCGACGCTGCTGCGCCGGCGCACGGGCGTCCGGCTCCCTGCGTTTCGCGTCCTGGCGGGCGACTCGCGTTTTTCGCTCGAGCTGCCGAAGTCCTGGCTCGCGCGCAACGCGCTCACGGCCGCGGCGCTCGAGTCCGAGGCGCGGCAGTGGGAAACCGTCGGAAGGCAGTTCCTCGTGCGCAGGATGTCCTGACTTGGAGCTCATTCTCTGGCGCCACGCCGAAGCCGCAGCCGGCGAGCCCGACGCCGCGCGGCCGCTCACCGAGCGTGGCCGGCGCCAGGCCGAGCGGATGGCGCGCTTCCTCGCGCCGCGCCTGCCCGGCGACCTGCGCGTGATCGTCTCGCCGGCGCGCCGCGCGCAGGAAACCGCGCGCGCCCTCGGCCGTTCGTTCGAGACCGTCGAGCGGATCGCCCCCGAGCTGCGACGTCGCCGCGCTGCTCGACGCGGCTGGCTGGCCGAGAAGCGGGCGGCCCGTGCTGGCCGTCGGCCACCAGCCGACCCTCGGCGAGGCGGCTGCAAGGCTGGTCGAGGGACGCGAGGCGAGCTGGGATCTCGGGACGGGCGCCGTGTGCTGGCTGCAGGCCCGTCCGCGCAAGACCGGGCGCGAGGCGATGCTCCTGCTCTCGATCGAGCAGGCCATCCTCGAGCGGGACGAGCCGGCCGGTTAGGGCGGCTTGGGCTGCGTCGCGATGAGCGGGCGGATCTCGCGCAGCTTCGCCTGCACGCGCGCGGCGTTGCCGGGGCCCATGCGCAGCAGCAGCTTGCGGCCCGCGGACTGGCCCTCGAGCGCGGGATCCGCGAACTCGTAGTACACGTTCGGGCGGACGAGCGGGATCGTCGCCGGCGCCTCGGGCGCCGACAGCAGGTGGTCGACCACCTCGACCACGCGGTCGTTGAAATATCCGTCGGGATTGCCGAGATTCTCGTAGGCCGACTGGAACTGCGGATAGAGGCGCTTGTAGAGCGCGGCGGCCGCGTTGGCGTCGAGCGTGTCGACCAGCTCGATCCAGGGCGCGTAACGCGCGAAGTTGGCGGCGCCGAGCACGACGGCATCGCCCTCGCCTGCGGTCACGAACTTGCCCGCCGGCCCCTTCGCCGGGTTCATGCGGGCGGCGACGTCGGCGCGCGCGAGGCTGTCGACAGTCGCGACCAGCTTCTTCACGAATTCGTCCGGCACGAAGTGGGCCTCGAAGCGCGGCGTGCCGATGAGGGTCGCGACCTGCTCGGTCGCGGAGAGGTTCGGGTCGATGTCGTCCGGCGCGACGATCGGGTTCTTGATCGCGGGCTCCGCAGCGACGGGCGGCGGGGCGGCGGGCGCCTCGGGCGCCTCCGACCCGCGCTTCAGCCAGAACCAGGCCCCGGCCGCCAGGGCGAGGACGACGACGCCCCCGATGATCCAGCGGCCCAGGTTCTCGTCCGGAGACGTGCCGCGGTCGCGTCTTTCAGCGTACATAGTGCTCACTCTAGTTGATACCGCCAGATCCGGCATCATCCTGAAAGACTCCCTCAGCAGCCGAACGGTTCCCCTCGCCTTGTTTCCGCCGATCCTGATCCCGCTGACACCCGAGATGGCCACCCAGGACAGCGCCGATCTGTGCGTTCCTCCTCGACGCCGTCGGCATCCCCTACGAGCGGCGCACGACGGCAACCGGTGCGAGCCTCTGGGTCCAGCCCGAACACCACGCACGCGCCGCCCGTGAGCTCCAGGCGTACCTGCGCGAGAACCGCCGCCCCGCGCAGCCGCCCGTCGTCTGGCCGCGCCATCCGCATGCGCTGTACGGCGTCTTCGCCTATGCCCTCGTGCAGGTCGTGGTGACGCTCGCAGTGGTCTCGTATGCAATGGACAGGAACTGGGTGACCCACGGCGCGCTCGATGCGGGCTTCCTCGCGCGCGGCGAATGGTGGCGCGTGCTGACGGCGCTCACGCTGCACGCGGACCTGCCGCACCTGATGTCGAACCTCGTGTTCGGCGCGCTCTTCGGCTACCCGGCGGCGCGGCTGTTCGGGCCGGGCGTCGCCTGGCTCCTGATCCTCGCCGGCGCGGGGCTCGCATACGGCATCGATGCGCTGCTGCACCCGCCGCAGCACTACCTGCTCGGCGCCTCGACCGCCGTGTTCACGGCGCTCGGGCTCATCGCGTCCTATGGGTGGCGCCGCCACATGCGCGACTGGACGCCATGGATGCGCAATGCCTCGCCCCTGCTCGCGGGTCTTGCGCTGCTCGCCTTCACCGGCACCGGCGGCGAGAACACCGACATCCTCGCCCACCTCGCGGGCTTCGCCGTCGGCGCGGCGCTCGGCGCACTCTGCGCGCGGCTGCCGATGCCGCCGCCCGGGCGTGCCGGGATTCAATGGGCCGCGGGCGTGGCGGCGCTCGCGCTGCTGTCGCTCGCGTGGGCACTGGCCTTGATGTGATGCTTCCGCCCTCCGACGCCAGCGAACGCAACAAGGGTCCGATCCTCGCGGTCCTCGAGGAGGCGTTCGCCGGCTGCACGCACGTGCTCGAGATCGGCAGCGGCACCGGCCAGCACGCAGTCCACTTCGCGCTCGCCCTGCCGCACCTGGTCTGGCAGCCCTCGGAGCTGCCCGACGCCATGCCTGCGCTGCGCAAACGCGTCTTCAACGAAGGTCCGTCGAACCTGCGGGCGCCGGTCGAGATCGACGTGACCGCACCACTCTGGGACGTGCGCAAGGTGGACGGCATCTTCACCGCGAACACGCTGCACATCATGCACTGGCCGCAGGTGCAGGCCTTGTTTGCCGGCCTGCCGGCGGTGGCGAAGCCGGATGCCGTGCTCGCGATCTACGGGCCGTTTCGGTACGCTGGCACCTACACGTCGCCGTCCAATGAATCCTTTGATCGCATGCTGCATGCCCGGGACCCGCAATCCGGCATACGTAATTTCGACGACGTGGACGCGCTCGCCCGCCGCGCGGGTTTCGAGCTGAAGGCCGATCACCCGATGCCCGCGAACAACCAGACGATCGTATGGCGACGGGCGTCCGCGCCGCCATGAATGTCATCGGCAGGCAGATTCGCGACAACCTGGTGGCGATCACGAGCCTCGTCGTCGCCCTGTCCGCGCTCGGATACAACACCTGGCGCAATGAGCGAACGGAACACAACCGGAACGTCCGGGTTGCCGGCATCGAGCTGCTCGGCGAGATCGGTTCGCTGCAGCAGGTCATCTTCTATGCGCACTACGCACAGGGCGACGCGCGCGGCGACCCGCGCATGGGCTGGGCGGACGTCCTGACCATGACCGACCTGGCGGCGCTGATGCCGCCGGCGGTCTCCCGCGACGCCGCCCGGTTGCAGGCGGTCTGGGAGGCGGATTCGGCCGGCCTGATCGAGGACGAGGCGGCGTTCAGCCGTATCGACAGCGCGCTGGACGGACTCCGCCAGACGACGCTCGCGGAGTTGCGCGCGCTTCGCTAGCCGCGCTCAGAAAGCCGGCTTGAGCACCATCAGCGCGAGCGCGCCGATCGGCGCGAGCGTCGCCACCGCGCCCCAGAAGTCCCACTGCCTCGACAGCCGCTCGTAGGCCACGCGGTCGAAGTCCCCGCTCGCCGCGCCGGCTTGCGCGAGGTCGCGCATCCGCCGCTGCAGCGGCGTGAGCCGGACGCCGAACACGAGGCCGGAAATCCCGAACAGCACGATCGACCACAGGATCCAGCCGGTGCGCAGCAGCGGGAAGCCGGCCTGCAAAGCCGCGAACACGCCGCTCGCGATGATGACCAGCACGCCGGGCATGGTGAACAGCCGGTCGCTGCGCAGTACGCCGTCCATCGCGTGCGCGACGAGGCGCGCGTCGTTCGTGCGCAGCGCGTGCTTGTGCCAGAACAGGCCGGTCACGATGTTGCCGATGAACAGGATCACGGCGAGGACGTGGACGAGCTTCAGCCAGAGGTACATCGCGTGCGTCTCAGGCGGGCGCGGGCGCGACTTTCTGCGCGACGATGCCGAGCACGGTCGCACCGACCAGGTGCAGGATCGTGGCGTCGACGATCCACCAGTGCCAGATGTTGTCAGGCAGGTTGAACACGCCGCGGTAGCCGAGGGCGCTGATGAGCGCGAAGAGCGCCGCGATCACGCCGAACTTGAGTCCGCGCTGCCAGGCGGCGCCGGCCAGCGACGATCGCACGACCGAGTAGATGCCGGCGGCGACGAGTGCGCCGAGGAGCCCGGTAGCGATCCACATCGGCATCAGGGCGCCCATGTCCGGCGGGTCCGCGTTGAGCTCCGGCCGCCAGAACGCGGCTGTCTCCCGGTAGGTCTCGAACAGCACGCCGTCCGGCGAATGGATCAGGTAGCCGGTCGCGAACGAGACGACGAACATCGCGACGTAATAGGCGATGCCGCCGATGAAGACGATCTTCCAGTTCATGGAGGGCCCTCCCGGTCGATGAGAGCCGCATCCTGCGCCGGCCATGAGGCCGGCGCAAGAATGCGGGGAGAAGCCGCGGAATCAGCCCTCGGGGGGGATCAGGCTGCCCGCGCGTTCTCGTAATCGATGACGCCCGCGACGGCATGGATCACGGACGCGATCCGGACCGCCGACTGCACGGCCTCGCGGCCGACCTCGTGCTGGCGCAGGACCTTCTCGTGCGCGGTGACGCACTTGCCGCAGCCATTGACCGCCGACACCGCGAGCGAGATGAGCTCGAAGTCCGCCTTCGCGATGCCTGGATTGCCGATCACGTTCATGCGCAGCTTCGCCGGAAGCTTCGCGTACTCGTCGTCCTCCACGAGGTGGAGGAACCGGTAGTACACGTTGTTCATGCCCATGATCGCTGCCGCGGCGCGCGCTGCCTCGGCCTGCGCTGGCGTCAGCTTCTCCGAGGTGGCGTCCTCGATCGCGCGCGCGAGCTCGGCGTTGCGGGAGGCGATCGCCGAGGCGAGCGCCGTCATCCACAGCTGGGGCTCCGTGAGTCCCGGCGCGCCCTGCGGCGTCAACACCGAGGACAGGTTGAGCCGCAGGTCCTTCGCGTAGTCGGGGATGCGGTCCTTGAGCGCGTCCATGGTCAGGCCGCCTTCAGGGTGTCTTCACCCTTCTGCCAGTTGCAGGGGCACAGCTCGTCGGTCTGCAGGCCGTCCAGCACCCGCAGCACTTCCTCGGGGCTGCGGCCGACGTTGAGGTCGGTCACGTACACGAAGCGCACCACGCCTTCGGGATCCACGATGAAGGTGGCGCGCTGGGCGACGCCCGCTTCCGGGTCCAGGATGCCGAGCGCCGTCGAAAGCTCGCGCTTGATGTCCGACAGCATCGGGAACGGCAGGCCTTTCAGGTCCTCGTGCGACTTGCGCCAGGCGAGGTGCACGAACTCCGAATCGGTGCTGACGCCGAGCAGCTGCGCGTCGCGGTCGGTGAACTCGCGGTTCAGCTTGCCGAAGCCGGCGATCTCCGTCGGGCACACGAAGGTGAAGTCCTTCGGCCAGAAGAAGACGACCAGCCACTTGCCGGCGTAGGTCTCGTTCGTCACGTCCTGGAACGCCTTCTGCATGTCGTTGCTGACGACGCCCGTCAGCTTGAATTCGGGAAACTTCCTGCCAATACCGAGCATTTGAAACTCCTTGCCTCTGGTTGTCCCTCTCAGGATGTGGCACAGGATGCCGCCCGCCGTTCCATTTGTATAATCGATTGTTACGATACCTATGATAGTCTGTATCTATGACATTGCGTGACCTCGAGTACCTGGTGGCGCTCGCGGAGACCCGCCACTTCGGCCGGGCCGCGGCGCGCTGCCACGTGTCCCAGCCGACCCTCTCGGCGCAGCTCAGGAAGCTCGAGGAATCGCTCGGCGTGCCGCTCATCGAGCGTCGCCCGCGGCGCGTCGCGCTGACCCCCGCCGGCGAGTCGGTGGTCCAGCACGCCCGTCGCATGCTGCGCGAGGCCGACGACATCCGCGCCCTCGCCCGCGCCGGCCAGGACCCGCTCGCCGGCCCGCTCAAGGTCGGGCTGATCCCGACGCTCGGCCCCTACCTGCTGCCGCGCGTCGCGCCCCGCATCACGAAGGCGCTGCCGAAGCTGCAGCTGCTGCTGCACGAGTACCAGACTGCGCCGCTCGTCGAGCGCACGGTCGCGGGCGAGCTCGACCTCGCGATCCTCGCGCTGCCCGCGGACACTAAGGGCCTCGTCACGCGCTCGCTGTTCGCGGAGGCTTTCCTGGTCGCCCTGCCCGAGGGTCACCGGCTGGCTGCGAAGAAGCGCGTGAAGGCCTCGGACCTCTCGGGCGAGAAGCTCCTGCTGCTCGACGAAGGCCATTGCCTGCGCGACCAGGCACTCGAGGTTTGCGAGCGCGCCGGCACGGAGGAGCAGGACTTCCGCGCCACCAGCCTCGAGACCCTGCGGCAGATGGTCGCGGCGGGCCTCGGTCTCACGCTCCTGCCCCGGCTTGCGGCGGAGGGCCCGTTCGCCTCCGCGCGCGGCCTCACCGTGCGGCCGTTCGCCCCGCCCGCGCCGAACCGCGTGATCGGCGCCGCCTGGCGGCGCTCCACCTCGCGCCTGGCTGCGATCGGGGCGGTCTGCGACATCGTCGCGCGCACCGGCTGAATCGCGCGCGGCCCGCCGCATTCGTGCCCGCCCGCCACGCGCGGCGGGTGCTATCGTCCGCCGCCATGCGCGCGCTCGCAGTCGCCGTCATCGCAATCGCCGCCCTCGTCGCCTGCTCGCCGCGGCCCGCCGGCGATGCGCTGCCGCGGCTCAACATCGTGCCGGGCAGCCTCACGGTGTCCGGCGTGTCCTCCGGCGGCTACATGGCGACGCAATACCAGGTCGCGTACTCGGACGACGTCGCCGGCGCCGGTATCGTCGCAGCGGGTCCCTGGCTCTGCGCGCAGGGAGTCGTCACGCGCGCGCTGAGGGACTGCCTCGCGGGAGAGACCGGCGGCCCGGACGTCGCACCGCTCGTCGCGGCGCTGCGCGCGAGCGCGGCGCTCGGCGCGGTCGACGACCCGTCCGGCCTCGCCGCGGACCGCATCTGGATCTTCCACGGTGCGAAGGACGGCGTCGTGGGGGCGGCGGTGTCGGACTCGCTGCTGCGCTTCTACAAGGCGTTCGTGCCGCTCGAGCGCGTCCGCTACGAAACGCAGGTTCCCGCGGGCCACGGCTTCCCCACGATCGCGGAGGGCAAAGCCTGCGATGCCGGCGATTCGCCGTGGATCCTGGCTTGCGGCTACGACGCGGCGGGCATGATGCTGAATCACCTGTACGACGGGCTCGCCGCGCCGTCGGGCAGCGTCACCGGCATGCTGCGCGAGTTCGGGCAGGCCCGCTACGTCGGAGGCGGCCGGCTCGCCTCGATGGCGGACACGGGTTTCCTCTTCGTGCCCAAGGACTGTGCAGCAGGCATGCCGTGCCGCATTCACGTCGCATTCCATGGATGCGGGCAAGGCGTCGGCGCAATCGGCCGTACGTTTCCGAAGCAGGCGGGCTATGAGCGCTGGGCCGACGCGAACCGCATCGTCGTGCTCTACCCGCAGGTGGCCGAAAGCACCTTGCGCCCGCTCAACCCGCGTGGCTGCTGGGACTGGTGGGGCTATTCCGGCATCGACTACGCGGCGAAGGGCGGCGCGCAGCTGTCCGCGGTGCGCCGCATGCTCGAGGCGCTGGGCGTGACCTAGTGCGCCTGCCCGGCGCCGCGCGAGCCGTCAGTGCGCGGGTGGCGGCGGAGCCGGCGGCGTTCCGCTCGCGGCCGGCTTGCCGCGGCGGCGGAAGTACCAGATGAGCCCGGCAGCGCACGCGATGCCGAGCAGCAGGCCGATATTTCCGAGACCCAGCATCCGGCCGACGATCCCGCCGATGAACGAACCCGCGATGCCATACCCCATCGTCGCCAGCCAGCTCATCGGGTCCGGCCCAGGCAGCACGAGGCGCGCGAGCAAGCCGACGATCAGGCCGCCGATGAGCAAGTAAACGAGGTACAGGACCAGGACGCCGATGCCGACGCCGAGCAACGTGCCGGCCGCCGAGGATGTGTCCATGCCGATGCCCTCCCTGCGGCGTCGCGCCGCGGTCTCACGGTAGCAGACCTCTCGGCGAGGGCGCGCTCAGAACCGCGCGCGGTACTCCGCGGGCGTGATGCCGACGAGTTCCTGGAAGTTGCGCCGAAGCGCCTGCTCGTCGGGGAATCCACAGTCGCGTGCGACCTGCTTGAGCCGCGAGGCGCCCTCCTCGATCCGGCGCCTCGCCTGCTCGACGCGCAGCCGTCGCACGTAGCTGCCCGGGCTCGTGCCGAGCCGCGCCCGGAACTGCCGCGCGAAATGCCGCGGGCTCATGCTCATGCGCCGCGCGAGGCTCTCGACCGACAGGTCGGCACGCGGGTTCTCGAGCATCCAGAGTTCCAGCTCGCCGAAGAGGTCGTCGCGCTTCTGCGCCGCGAGGTGACGGCTGAACTGGGACTGGCCGCCCGGCCGCTTGAGGAACAGCACGAGTTCCTGCGCGACGGCGAGTGCCACCGCCTTGCCGTGATCCTGCTCGACGAGCGCGAGCGCGAGGTCCATGCCGGCGGTGACGCCCGCCGACGTATAGATGTTCCCCGTCTGCACGTAGAGAGCGTCGCGATCGACGCGCGCCCTGGGCGCGAGCGCCGCGAGCCGGTCGAGGTACGCCCAGTGGGTCGTCGCCGGCCGGCCGTCGAGCAGCCCCGCCGCCGCGAGCAGCATCGCGCCGTTGCAGATGGAACCGAGCCGCGCGACGCGCTTCGCCTGCGCCACCAGCCAGTCGAGCATCTGGCGATCCTCCACGGCTGCCTCCCAGCCGATGCCGCCCGCGACGAGCAGCGTGTCCGCGTCGCGCACGTCCGCGTAGCGGCGCGTGGCAACGATCTCGAGGCCGTTCGACATCGCAACCGGGCCGGCACGCGCGGCGACGAGTTCGGTGACGTAAGCGGGGATGCGCGCGCCCCGATGCTCGGCGAGCCAGCGCGCGGTGCGCGCGAACACCTCGAGCGGGCCGGTGATGTCCAGCACCTGCGCCTGCGGAAATCCCAGCATCACGACGCGATGGGGGCGGGAGGGCGTTTTCGGGCGGCGGCTCGTGGTCATGGCTGCGACGTTAGCGCGGCGGCGGCGGGTCGGGGGACCGATTGGCAGGAATTGATGCCTCCGTGTCCATGCTGCCATCTGGCCTGGCGCGAGGATGGCGGCTCCAGCCGCGGGAATTTGCCAGGAGACTCGTCATGCACAGACGCCAGTTCATCGGAACGACGCTCGCGGCCTCGGTCGCGCTCCTTCACGGCGGGACCGGCCTCGCCGTCTCCGGCGACGGCCCGGCACCGCTGCCGAAGCGCAAGCGCGTGCGGGTCGCTTTCATGCTCGGACACCACGCAAACGTGATCGATACCATGGGGCCGTGGGAAGTGTTCCAGGACGCCTCGACGCCAGAGGGTGACGACGCCCCTTTCGAGCTCTACACGGTAGCGCCGGAGGACGGCCTGCTGGAGATGACGGGCGGCCTCAAGGTCCAGCCGCACTACACGATCCAGGATGCGCCCCAGCCCAACGTCATCGTGGTCCCGGCCCACCGTTCCACGGCGGAGTCGCGCGAGTGGCTCAAGCAGGCGAGCGCGGGCACGGACGTCACGATGTCGGTCTGCACCGGCGCGTTTCAGCTCGCGCGGGCGGGCCTGCTGAAGGGCATCCCGGCGACCACTCACCACGACTTCTTCGAGAGCTTCGCCAAGGAGTTTCCGGAGGTCGAGCTGCGGCGCGGCCTGCGCTTCGTCGACAGCGGCCGCATCGCGACGGCCGGCGGGCTCACGTCGGGCATCGACCTCGCGCTGCACGTGGTGTCGCGCTACTACGGCGTCGAAACCGCAGAGGCGACGGCGCAATACATGGAGTATTCGAGCGACGCCTGGCGGGCGTGAACGTCCCCTTCAAACGACGGCGGTGGCCTCGATCTCGACCTTTGCGCGCGGCTCGAGGAGCCCGGCGACCACGACGACGGACATCGCCGGAAAGTTCCTGCCAAAGAGCTCGCGGTAGATCGTGCCGATTGCCGCCAGGGCGCCGTTGTACTCGTCGCGGCTCGTCACGTACCACGTGAGCCGCACGACGTGCCCGGGACCGGCGCCGGCACAGGCCAGCACGTCGATGACGTTCGAGAGCGCCTGCCGGGTCTGCAACGCAAAGTCGTCGCTGACGAAGCGCTGCTCCGCATCCCAGCCGATCTGCCCGGAGACGAAGACCTGCCGTCCCCCGGCCGCGACGCCGTTCGCGTAGCCGCGCGGCCGCGCCCATCCCGGCGGCTGCAGGATCTCGCGGCTCATTTCAGCAGCTCCCGGGCGACGATGAGCTTCTGCACCTCGCTGGCCCCTTCGTAGATGCGCAGCGCCCGGATCTCGCGGTAGAGCCGCTCGACGAGCTCGCCGCTCACGACGCCGCGGCCGCCGAACATCTGCAGCGCGCGGTCGATGATGGCCTGCGCGCTCTCCGTCGCGGTCAGCTTCGCCATCGCAGCCGCCGCGGTGAACGCGCGGCCGGTGTCGCGCAGCCATGCGGCGCGGCAGGTGAGCAGCATCGCCCCGTCGAGCGCGGTCGCCATTTCCGCGAGCGCCGCCTGGGTCAGCTGGAAGTCCGCGAGCCGGCGCCCGAACATGCCGCGCGCGCGCGTGTGTGCCAGCGCCTCGTCGAGCGCGCGGCGCGCGAATCCACAGGCCGCGGCGGCCACCGAGGTGCGGAACACGTCGAGCGTGCGCATCGCGATCTTGAAGCCCTCCCCCTCCGTGCCGATGAGGCGCGCCGCCGGAATCCGGCAGTCCTCGAAGACGAGGCGCCCGAGCGGGTGCGGCGCCATCGCGTCGATGCGCTCGGCCACCGCGAAGCCGGAGTCGCCCGGCTTCACCAGGAAGGCGCTGATGCCCTCGGCGGAGACGCTGCCGTCGGGCCGGCGGCTGCCGGGCGCGGTGCGCGCGAACACCACGTAGAAGTCGGCGATGCCGCCGTTGCTGATCCACGTCTTCTGCCCGTTCAGCACGTACTGCGGGCCATCGAGGCTCGCGGTGGTCTCCATGGCGGCGACGTCCGAGCCCGCCGCGGGCTCGGACAACGCAAATGCCGCGATCGACGTTCCGGCCGCGACCCGCGGCAGCCACAGCGAGCGCATCTCCGCGCTGCCGGCGAGCGAGACGGGCGCGCTGCCGAGGCCCTGCATCGCGAACGCGAAGTCGGCCAGCCCGTCGCGGTACGCGAAGGCCTCCCGCAGCACGCAGATCGAGCGCGCGTCGAACTCGGTCGCGACACCTCCGTCCGCGGCGCGCAGGCAATGCTTCAGGAATCCCGCCTTGCCGAGCGTGGCGACGAGCTCGCGGCAGCGCGCGTCCACCGCGGCACGGGCCTGCGGGTGCTTTGCGTCGCCGAGGTTCGTGCCGGCCCAGTCCTCCGCCTCCGCCGCGAGCCGGCGATGCTCGTCGCCGAAAAACGGCCACTGCAATCGTTCGCCGTGACGGTCCATCAGTCCCCCTCGAAGACCGGCTTCTTCTTCGCCGAGAACGCCTCGAATGCGCGGCGGAAGTCGTGCGTCTTCATGAGGCCCGCCTGGGCGCGGCCCTCCGCTTCGATCGCCTCGTTGACACCCATGTTCCATTCGAGGTGCAGCATCTTCTTGGTCAGCGCGTGCGCGAGCGTCGGCCCGGCCGCGAGCTCGCCGGCGAGCTTCATCGCCACGGGCAGCAGCTCGCCGGCGGCGTGAACGCCGTTGAAGAACCCGGTCCGCTCGCCTTCGGCCGCGTCGAAGGCGCGCCCCGTGTAGAGCAGCTCGGCCGCGCGGCCCTGCCCGATGAGCCGTGGCAGCAGCGCGCAGGCGCCCATGTCGCAGCCGGCGAGCCCCACGCGCACGAACAGGAACGCGGTCTTCGCCGCGGGCGTCGCGTAGCGGAAGTCCGAGGCGAGCGCGATCATGGCTCCGGCGCCGGCGCAGATGCCGTCGATCGCGGCAATGATCGGCTGCGGGCAGGCGCGCATCGCGCGCACCAGGTCCCCGGTCATGCGCGTGAACTCGAGCAGGCCCTTCTCGTCCATCTTCGTGAGCGGCCCGATGATCTCGCTCACGTCGCCGCCGGAGCAGAAGTTCCCGCCGGCGCCGTCGATCACGACCGCCCGCACGCCGCCGCCGTCGTGCAGCAGGCGGAAGAGGTCACGGAGCTCCGCGTAGGACTCGAAGGTGAGCGGGTTCTTCCTCTCCGGACGGTTGAGCGTCAGGTGCGCGACGCGGTTCTCGACGCGCCACAGGAAGTGCTTCGCAGTGTAGCCGGCCAGGTCCGGGATCTCGGTCTTCATGCGTCCCGCTCCTCGAGTGAACGGACATGCGTCTTGAGCCGCGCGAGCAGGGACGCCATCGTCGCCATCTCGCGGCCCGTCAGTTCCTTGAACGATTCGACGATCCAGCCTTCGTGTTCCTGGGCCATGGCCGCGAAGCTGCGCCGTCCCGCAGCCGTCAGCCGCACGAGGGTCGCGCGACGGTCCGCGGGATCCGCGACGCGCTCGACGAGGCCCTCCGCCTCGAGCATGTCGGTGATGCCGGTGACGTTGCCGCCGGTCACCATCATGCGCCGCGACAGCTCTCCCATCTTGAGTCCCTTCGGCGCCCGCTCGAGCTGGGCCATGAGGTCGAAACGGGGCAGCGTCGTCGCATGACGTTCCTGCAGCAAGCGGCGCGTGCGTGTCTCAACCAGCCGGTTTGTCGCGAGCATACGCAGCCACAGCCGGATCGCCGTGTGGTCGGCGCGGTCCGCGCGGGACTCCACGTCCATCGTGGGACGATTCATCAGGTCACCTCCCCGCCGGCGATGGCGAGGCTCTGCCCATTCATGCTCTCGCTGCCCGGGCTGCATAGCCACAGGACGGCGTTCGCGACTTCCCCGGGCTCGACGAAGCGCTGCTGCGGATTGAACGATATCAGCGTCTGCCGCGCTTCCGACTCGCTGCGCGCGGACTGCTCGCTGATGGCGCGCACCGCGTCGCGCACGACGCCGGTGTCCGTGAAGCCCGGGCAGACGGCGTTGACCGTGATCCCGGTCCTCGCCACCTCGAGCGCGAGCGCGCGCGTCATGCCGATGAGGCCGTGCTTGGCCGCGCAGTAAGCCGTGCAATAGGCATAGCCGCGCAGGCCCGCCGTGCTGGACACGTTGACGATGCGGCCCCAGCTCGCCTCGAGCATCGCGGGGATCGCCTCGCGCGTGCAGTGCCAGGCACCCGTCAGGTTGACGTCGATCATCATGCGCCAGAAGGCCTCGTCGCTCTTCGCGACCGCGCGGCTCCTGGCGAGCCCCGCGTTGTTGACGAGGATCGAGACTTCTCCCGATGCCTCTCGCGCTTCCCGGAACGCGCGCTCGACCTGGCCCCTGTCGGTCACGTCGGCCGTCACCGCGCGGGCTCCACCCGGCAGGGATTTCGCCATAGCCCCGACCTCGCCCGCGGTGCGCGCGAGGAGCGTCACGCGCGCGCCGGCCGTGGCGAGCGCCTGCGCGATCGCGGCGCCGATGCCGCGGCCACCGCCGGTGACGAGCGCGTGACGTCCTGTGAGTGGCTGGTTCATCCCGGACTCCTAGATCGGACCGGCGGCCTGGGCCGCGCGTTCGAGGTTGCGCTCGAGCTGGCGTCGCGCCGACCGGTACTGCGGCGGCCACCACTGGCCGTCCCAATGCTGCTCCGCGGCGGCGCGCAGCGTCCAGGCCGGGTCCGCGAGGTGCGGCCGCGCAAGTGCGCAGAGGTCGGCGCGGCCGGAGGCGATGATGGTGTTGGCGTGGTCGGCCTCGAAGATGTTGCCCACGGCGATGGTCGGGATGCCGACCACGTTCCGCACCAGGTCGGAGAACGGCGTCTGCCACATGCGCCCGTACACCGGCTTCTGCCAGGGCACGGTCTGCCCGCTCGACAGGTCGAGCATGTCCGCGCCCGCCGACTTCATCGCGCGGCCGACCGAGAGAAGCTCGTCCTCGGTCAGGCCGCCCGGCGCCCAGTCGCTCGAGGACACCCGCACCGAGAGCGGCCGGTCCGGCCAGGCCGCGCGCACCGCGGCGAGGACCTCGAGTGGATAGCGCAGGCGGTTGCCGATGTCGCCGCCGTAGTTGTCCGTGCGCCGGTTGGTGAGCGGCGAGAGGAAGCTCGCGAGCAGGTAGCCGTGGGCCATGTGCACTTCGAGCATGTCGAAGCCGGCCTCGTGCGCGTAGCGCGCGCTTCTCACGAATTCGCCGAGCACGAGATCCATGTCGGCGCGCGTCATCTCGCGCGGCCTCGCGCTGACGCCGTCGAGGTAGGGCATCGGCGAGGGCGCGAGCGTCTCCCAGTTTCCGGCCGGCAGCGGGCGGTCCTCGTCCTGCCAGCCAAGCTGGGTCGAGCCCTTGCGGCCGGAGTGCCCGAGTTGCATGCAGAGCTTCGCGCGGCTGTTGGCGTGCACGAAATCTGCGATGCGCCGCCACGCGTCGCGTTGCGCCTCGTTCCACAGCCCGGTGCAGCCCGGCGAGATTCGCCCTTCGGGCGACACGCAGGTCATCTCGGTGAAGACCAGCCCCGCCCCGCCCGTCGCGCGCGAGCCGAGATGCACGAGGTGCCAGTCGCCGGGCATGCCGTCCTCGGCCGAGTACTGCGCCATCGGCGAGACCACGACGCGGTTGTCGAGCCGCATGCCGCGGATCTCGAGCGGCAGGAACATCGGCGGCCGCGGCGACGTCGGCGCCCGCACGCCTTGCGAGCCGCGCCTCGACGTCCGCCACGAACGCCGGGTCGCGCAGCTTCAGGTTCGCATGGCCGATGCGCTGGCTGCCGGTCAGCAGGCTGTAGGTGAACTGCCAGGGCTCGAGCCTCGTGTAGCGCGCCACGTCCTCGAACCAGCGCATCCGGTTGCGCGCGGCGCTCTGCAGGCGCAGCGCCTCGGTCTCGCGCTCGTCCTGGTAGGCGGCCAGCGCCGCGGGAACGTCCGCTGCCCCGGCCGTGCGCGCGACCAGCGCGATCGCGTCCTCCATCGCGAGCTTGGTGCCGGACCCGATGGAGAAGTGCGCGGTGTGAGCGGCGTCGCCGATCAGCACGCGGTTGCCGTGATGCCAGCGCTTGCACAGCACGCGCTGGAAGTTGAGCCAGGCCGAGCCGCGCAGGTGCGCGGCGTTGCTCATGAGCCGGTGGCCGTCGAGGTACTTCTGCGAACAGCTTCTCGCAGAAGGCGATCGACTGCTCGTGGTTCGCCGCGTCGAGGCCGTGCGCGCGCCAGGTCTCCTCGCGCGTCTCGACGATCACGGTCGAGAGCGTCTTGCTGAACTGGTAGGCGTGGACCTGGAACCAGCCGTGCTCCGTTTCCTCGAAGGCGAAGGTGAACGCCGGGAACGGCTTCGTCGTGCCGAGCCAGATGTAGCGGCACTCGCGGGTGTCGATGTCCGGCTCGAACACCGCGGCGTGGCGCCTGCGGGTCGCGCTGTTGACGCCGTCGGCCGCGACCACGAGGTCGGCGTCCGCGAACTGCTGCGTCATCCTCGACTTCGTGCCGGAAATGGTGCGCGACGCCGAGTTCGGCGCCGCGTTCCTGGAGGATGCCGAGCAGGCGCTTGCGCTCGATGCCGCAGAAGCCGTGGCCGCCGGTGGTCGTGACCGTGCCCCGGTAGTGGACGTCGATGTCGTCCCAGTGGTGGAACCCGCCGGTGATAGACGCGTGCGAGGGCGCGTCCGCGGCGGCGAAGCCCTCCATGGTGCGGTCCGAGAACACCACGCCCCAGCCGAAGGTGTCGTCCGGGCTGTTGCGCTCGTAGACCTCGACCCGCGCGCGCGGCAGGGCCTTGCGGAACAGGATGGCGGCGTAGAGCCCTGCGGGGCCCCCGCCGAGGCAGACGATGCGCTTCACTGGGCTATTACAGGCCTCAATATTTTAGATGTCAAGTACTTCCGGCGAAAGGGACGCGCACTTTCACGAATATGAAGGTGCGCGTCCCTTTCAGGGCGTGCGCAGGGCCTTGCGGGAGAGCTTGCCGGTCGCGGTCTTGGGCAGGGCGTCGAGGAATTCGATGACCCGGGGGTACTTGTAGGGGGCGATGCGCCGCTTCACGAAGTCCTGGAGTTCCTTCACCAGCGCGATGTCCCCTGCCCGCCCCGCAGCCAGGACGACGCAGGCCTTCACGATCATCCCGCGTTCCGCGTCGGCTGCGCCGATGACGGCGCACTCGCGGATCGCCGGGTGCGCGAGCAGGGCCCATTCCACCTCGGGCCCCGCGATGTTGTAGCCGGCCGAGACGATCATGTCGTCGGCACGCGCCACGAACCAGAAATAGCCGTCCTCGTCGAGGCGATACAGGTCGCCGGTGACGTTCCACCCGTTCTGCACGTAGTCGCGCTGGCGCTCGTCGTCGAGGTACCGGCAGCCGGTCGGGCCGGTCACCGCGAGCCGGCCGGTGGCGCCGGGCAGCATGACCTCGCCATCCTCGTCGAGCAGGCAGGCGCGGTATCCCGGAAGGGCCTTGCCGGTCGAGCCGGGCCGGATGTCCGGGCCTGCCGCCGAGATGAAGATGTGGATCATCTCGGTCGCACCGATGCCGTCGATGATCCGGATGCCCGTCTTCTCGAACCACAAGTCCGACACCGACTTCGGCAGGTACTCGCCGGCCGACACGCAGCGCTTCAGCGAGCTGAGGTCGCGGCCTGCGAGCTCTCCGGCGAGCGCGCGATAGGCAAACGGCGCCGTGAAGAAGCAGGTGACGCGGTGCCGCTCGATCGCCGCGAGCACCGCCGCGGGCGCCGGCTGCTCGATCGGCACGGTCGCGGCGCGGAAGCGCAGCGGAAACACCAGCAGCGCGCCGAGGCCGAAGGTGAATCCGAGCGGCGGACTGCCGGCATAGACGTCGCCGGGCCCCGTCTGCAGCAAATGCCTCGCGACGACGTCTGCCATCGCGAGGACGTCTCGGTGGAAGTGCATGCAGGCCTTGGGCTGGCCGGTGGTGCCGGAGGTGAAGGCAAGCAGGCAGACGTCGTCCGCGGCCGTGTCGGCGTTCGCGAAACGGTCGGAGGCCGCGGCCATGCGTGCCTCGAGGTCGCCGGCTCCCCAGGTGATGACAGTCCCGACGCCGCCCTGCGCGGCGGCCGCGGTGAGCTCGCCGGCGAGGCGCTGGTCGCACAGCGCGAAACCCGGCTTTGCCTTGCCGATGATCGAGGTCAGTTCCGGCGCGCGCAGCATCGGCATGGTGGTGACCGCGATCGCGCCCGCCTTCATGACGGCGAGCCAGGCCGCGAAGAGCTCGGGACCGTTGTAGCCGCGCAGCAGCACCCGGTTGCCCGGCACGACGCCGGCGTCCGCCAGGACGTTCGCGATGCGGTTCGCCCGCGCGAGCAGCTCGCGGTAGGTGATGGTGCCGGCCTCGGCGAGGATCGCCGGCCGTTCGCCGTGGCCTTCGGCGACGGCGTCGTCGAGCAGCACCGTCGCGCAGTTCAGCCGGTCGGGATAGGCGAGTTCCGGGAGATCGAAATGCAGCCGCGGCCACTGGTCCCTGGGCGGCAGGCGATCTTTCGCAAACGTGTCCACGCGATTCTACAAAAGGGGCATTCGCCTAGTGCGCGACAAATCCGGCATCGAAAGGCGACCGCCCTTAGAATCGCGCGATGCCCGCGTACCTCGAGATGGAACAGGAGCTTTCCCGCCTGGCGCGCCGCGCGGCCGGGATGCGCGGCGGCCCGCGCCTGCTGATCCTCCCGGGCATCATGGGCTCGAGCATCGGGCGCCTGCGCAAGAACGGCGGCGCCGACGTCACCTGGTTCGACCCGGTCGAGATCGCGCAGGGCCAGCTCCTGAAGCTCGCCCTGCCCGGCGGCAACCGCTACTGGGCGGTCGGCGTCCTCAGGTTCGCCTACGAGCGGCTGCGCCTCGTGCTGCGCATCGCCGGGTTCGACGCGGTGTTCCATCCCTACGACTGGCGCCGCGACACGCTGTGGAACGGCCGCGAACTCGCCGACCGCCTGCTGCGCGAGCGCCGCCAGGACGTCGTCATCGTGGGACACAGCCAGGGCGGGCTCGTCGCGCGCGCGGCGCTGGCGCACAAGGGCGGCGAGCGCATCGCGCGCGTCATCCAGCTCGGCGCGCCCAACAAGGGCACTTTTGTTTCGATTCAAGCGCTGCGTGGTACCTACCCGCTGATCCGTCGCGTGGCGATGCTCGACCTCAAGCACAGCGCCGAGGACCTGGCGCGAGAACTCATCGTGACATTCCCCGGGCTCTGCGAGTTGCTGCCCGCGGCGAGCCTGTGCAAGGACTTCGATCCCTTCGATCCCGGCCAGTGGCCCGAAGGGCCGAAGCCCGAGTCCGGCCTGCTCGACGCCGCGCACGACGCGATCAAGCGGCTGCCGCCCCCCGACGAGCGCTTCCGGCTGATCGCGGGCTTTGGCCAGGACACCGTGCTTGGCCTTCGCCGTTCGGGCCGCAAGCTGTCGTTCGGCCGCGGGCCCGCGGGCGACGGCACCGTGCCGCTCGCCCTCGCGCAATGGCCGGGCCTTCCGACCTGGTACGCGGAGGAAAGCCACGGCTCGCTGCCGGGCAACGCCGACGTCGGGCGCGCGGTCGCGGACCTCGCGCGCGCCGGCACGACGACCGCGCTGCCGCAGGTACTGCCGCGCCATCGCGGCGTGCCGACGCTCTGGCAGGAGGACCTGCGCGCTCCGCCCGAGCCGAAGATCGCCTGGGGCGACCTCTCCGAGCGCGAGCAGCGCGAGTTCCTGCACGAGTTCGTCGGCGTCACCCTGCCGTCCACGGCGGCCGCTGCGCCGAAGCGGGACGCGGCGGCGAAGCCTGTCGAGCTCTCGTTCATGGAAGGCAGCATCACGCAGAGCAAGGCCGCCGCGGTCGTCCTCGGCGCCTTCGCGAACGTCGAGCCGGCCGGCGCCGCGCAGGACATCGACCGGATGCTGAACGGCGCGATCAGCGACCTCGCGCGGCGGCGGGCGATCAGTTCGGCCGCCGGCGAAGTGTTCGTGCTGCCGGTCGGGCGCAGCGGCCTCGTGCCGCAGCTCGTCGTGTTCGCGGGACTCGGACACTTCGCCCGCTATGGCCCCGACGTGCAGCGCCTCGCGGCGGCGAACGTCACGCGCACGCTCGCGCTCGCGGGCATCGAGAACTTCGCCATGGTGCTCTGGGGCACGACCTCGGGCACCGGGCCTGCGGACGCGGCGCGCGCGCAGCTCGAGGGCGTGCTGACGGCGCTCGCCGACCTCGAGCCCGACCAGCGCGTCAAGCGCATCACGATCGTCTCCCGCGACGCGAAACGCATCGCCGAGGCGCGGAGCGTCGCCGAGGACCTGTTGCGCCTGCATCCCGCGGCACCGCTGCTCAAGCTCGCGCGCGAGCGCAAGCCCGCCCGCAAGGCCGCGCGTCCGCCGAAACCGGTTGCGACGCCGCTCGCCTGGCTCTTCGTGCAGGAATCGGCGGCGACGCTGCGCGTAGCCCTGCTCGGCCCGGCGCCGAAGGCGACGGCGCTCGTCGCCAGCCGCCGGCTCGATCATCGGCTGCTGGAGCGCGAACACTCCCGCCTCGTGCCCGGCATGTCCACCGGCGACCTCGCCGAGTTCGGCGAGCGCCTCGCGGCGCTCCTGCTGCCGCCGGAGATCGCGGAGGCGCTGCCCTCGGTCAAGTCCGCGCCGATCGTCGTCGTGCACGACACGCGCGAGCGGGCACTGGCCCTGGGAAGTGCTGTCGTTCGGGGGCTGGGCGCCGGCAGGTGCCATGGGCCTCTCGCGCCGCTATGCCGCGGAAGGAATGTCGGTCGCCAAGTGGCGCGAGCAGCGCCGCCGCGCGAAGGAATTCAACGTGCTGCTCGTCGTCAACCCGACCGGCGACCTGCCCGGCGCCGTCGAGGAAGGCGAGCGCGTGGCCGCGATGCTCACGCGGGTCGAGGGCGCCGGCATCACGGCGATCCGCGGCGCCGACGCGACGCGCGCGCGCCTGCTCGCCGAGTTCCGCTCGGGCGACTACGACGCCATCCACTTTGCCGGGCACGCCTGGTTCGACCCCGCGGCGCCGGCGTCGAGCGGCATCCTCTGCGCCGGCGGCCGCGTGCTCTCCGGCGCGGACCTCGCCGCGATGGACTCCGTGCCCGCGCTCGTCTTCTTCAACGCCTGCGAGTCCGGCCGCCTGCGCGCGACGGTGAACCCGCTGCGGCAGCTCGACCGCAGCGTCGGCTTCGCGGAAGCGTTCCTGCGCGGCGGCGTCGCGAACTTCATCGGCACCTGGTGGCCGGTGGCGGACGAAGCGGCTGCCGCGTTTGCCGACGCGCTCTACCGCGACCTGGCCCGGGGCGAGTCGATCGGCGCCGCGCTCAACGTGGCGCGCGCCGCGGTGCGTGACCTGCCGTCCGCGGACTGGGCGAACTACCTGCACTACGGCAGCTACGACTTCACGCTGAAGATCCCGAAAGGCTGATACCGCCATGGCGCGCGTCGCGAGCCTGCATGTCTACCCGGTGAAATCCTGCCGCGGGATCGACGTCGACGCGTTCCGCGTCACGGAGGCGGGGCCGGAGTGGGACCGGCGCTGGATGATCGTCACCGCCGCCGACGGCAGGTTCATCACGCAGCGCTCGCATCCGGCGCTCGCCCGCGTCGCCGTGGCGATTGCCGGCGGGCAGCTGCGCCTCGCGAGCGGCGGCATCGATCCGCTGGTGATCCCGCTCGACCACGGCGGCGCGTCCCGCCGCGTCGTGGTCTGGAAAGACGCCTGCGCCGCCGTCGATGCCGGCGACGACGCGGCCGACTGGCTCGCCGCCACCCTCGGCGAGCCGCTCCGGCTCGTGCGCATCGATCCGTCCGTGCCGCGGCTTGCGAGCGCCGAGTACGCGGGCCCGGGGCCGCACCCGGTGACCTTTGCGGACGCCTACCCCGTGCTCATGATCTCGCGCGAATCGCTCGCCGAGCTCAATCGCCGGCTGCCGGAGGCGATCCCGATGGCGCGCTTCCGGCCGAACGTGGTCATCGAGGGCGTGACCGCGCATGCGAGGACGCGATGACGCGCTTCTGCTTCGGGCCGGTGGTGCTGCGCGGCGTCAAGCACTGCACGCGCTGCCCCATCACGACGACGGACCAGCAAAGCGGCGCGCGCGACCCCCACCAGGAACCGCTGCGCACGCTCGGCACCTACCGTCACGACTACGCGCTGAAGGGCGTCACCTTCGGCCAGAACTGCGTGATCGACGCGGGCGTCGGCGAGCGACTCGCCGTCGGAGCCGCCGTCACTCATCGGCTGATGGAGGGGACGTTCACCGTTTACCAGCTGTAGCGAACGCGGTAGGTCACCGCCGCCTCGCCATCGGCGGCGACCTTGACCGGGAACTCGATCGTGCGCGCGTCCTTCTTGTCGGACGGTTGCGACTGCTCGATCAGCGACCACTGGCTCCAGCGGTAGAGGTTTTCGCGCACGACCACCTCCACGGCCTGTTCCTTGTGGTTGCGGACCTTGATCTCGAACGCCTCTTCCATGACGCGGCCCTTCGTGTTCACCACGAAGTCCGTCTGCCGCCGCTCGCCGACCACGTCGAAGGCCGTGCCGAGCTTCACCCGCACGTCCTCGTCCTTCGGCGTGTGCTTGATCGCGTCCTCGCCGATGAACTCGAGGCTGCCGTCCGCCTTGTCCTGCTGCGAAACGCGGATGCGGCCCGCGGGCAGCGGCATGCCCATGCCCGAGGCCTTGTCGTTGTCGAAACGTGAGCCAGACATCCACTTCGGTGTTCGACGACGGCCCCAGCTCGCGCTCCAGCATCGGCGCGCCGTAGAAGCCGCCGAAGTCGCCGCCGTAGTAGACCAGCTTCTTCCGGGCCGGCACGCGCGTCGCCGCGTCGAACAGCTCGATCTGCTTGGTCGAGTTGTTCGGGATCGTGGCCGGCCGGCCCAGCGTGTAGAGGTGGTACTCGAAGAAGGATTTTTCCTCGAACCCCGGCGGCGCCGCTGCGTCCATCTGCGCCATCTCGTACGCCTTCGACCGCAGGGCCTCCGGCGATGCCTGGACGCGGTTCACATCGCCCGCGATCAGCTTGAGCTTCGCGTCCTGGTAGCGCGCGCCCGACTGGTTGAGGAGGCTCACCCAGGCGCCGATGTCGACGAAGCCCGAGTTCGCGTCCGCGCCTTCGGTGAAGACCAGGTTGTAGTCCGCCCACCAGGTGATGCCGCCCGTCTGGTAGGACACGCGCGCCTTCTGCGCGCCACCCTTCCCCGAAACGACGTTCCACTCCAGCGTCGGCCGCGTGATCAGCCCGCCGGGCAGCTCGCCGAAGCGGATGTTGCTCCATTCGCGCAGCGCATGGATCTGGCCGTCGGCGCCGCGGATCACGAGCCCGTCGTTCGACGAGACCAGCGTGCCGTCGATGAGCTTCACGCCGTCGCCGCTCTGCTGCTCGACGCTGACGTTCCTGTCGATGTAGCGCGAGAGCAGCTTGTCCTGGCTCACGAGGTCGAACTGGAAGTTCTGCTCCAGCACCTTGGTGCCTTCGGGATCCGTGAGCGAGAGGAACTGCACGGTCGTCGGGTCGATCAGCGCCGCGACGTCCGCGAACTGGATGGTGCCGCGCCCGCGCGGGATCGAAAGTTCCCGGTCGACGCGCACCAGCGCGAAGCCGGGCAGCTGGTTCGCCATCGGCGTGCCCATGCCGGGCAGCGGCCGGTACCACTCGGCAGGAATGCCGCCGGGCTGCGCGGAGCTGTAAACCGTGAGCGAAGTCTCGGGCTCGGCCGCGGCGGCGCCGAGCGCGAGCAGGACTCCGGCCGTGAGCAGGCTGAAACGAGCGGCAGGCAGCGACATGCAGGGCCCTCCTTGGGCGGTGTATGCATAGAATAAACGCAGGCGCCCCGGGAGGCGGGTCAATGCACACCGAAATTTCGCCCTGGATCGAGCGGATCAGGCCGCATCGCCTCGCGATCGGCATCGGGGCCGGCATGCTCCTGCTTGCCGTCGCACTCGCCTGGGTCGCGTGGCGCTGGGGTGTTGCCGAGGACCGCATGGAGATGTTGCAGAAGCAAGCCGAGGCCGGGTTCCTGCAGGCGCCCTCCTCGAACCGGACGGTGCGCATCGACCTGCGCGCGCCGGGCAGCATTGCGGTGGGCGGCCGCGACTTTCCCGAGCGCATCGACCTGCGCATGAACGCGCGCTCGGGCCGCCATGTGCGCTTTCGCGTGAGCCTGCTGCGCGAGGACGGCACGCTTCTCCTGCACGCGGACCAGCTGGTGCGCGACTCGAACCAGGACCTGCGGCTGTCGTTCAACACGTCCCTGCTGCCGGCGGGTGCCTACCTGCTGCGGGTCGAGGGCTACGCGCGCGGCGGCAAGCTCGAGCGCTTCGCGGAAGCGCGGCTCGCCGCGCGCTAGCCCTCGCGCAGCACGCTGATCGGCGGGTGATTGACGACGCCGCGCGCCGCGAGCGTGCCCGCCCCGCCGACGATCACCGCGCCGGCGGCGAGCCCGATGACCCAGACCCAGGGATCGATCGTGTAGCGCAGGTCGAACACCTCGCGTCGCGAGCAGCCAGCCCGCGAGCGTCGCGCCGATCGCCGCCAGCACGCCCGCCAGCATGCCGAGCGCGGTGAACTCGGAGGCGACGCCAGCGAGCACGACACGCCGGCGCGCACCCAGCGTGCGCAGCATCGCGCTCTCGTAGCGGCGCTCGTCGCGCGTCGCCTGGATCGCGGCGAGCAGCACGGTGATGCCGGCCGCGAGCGTGAACAGGAACACGTACTGGACGGCGAGCGAGGCGCGGTCGATGACCTCGCGCACCTGGGCGAGGATGGCGTCGATGTCGAATACCGACACCGACGGAAAGCGCCGCACCAGGTCGACCAGCATCGAACGCTGCCCGGGGTCCAGCTTCATGCTCGTGAGCCAGGTGCCGGCGAGCCCGTCGAGCGTCCAGGGCGGGAACACCAGGAAGAAGTTCGGCCGGAAGCTGTCCCATTCCACCTCGCGGAAGCTCAGGATCTCGGCTTCCACCGTCTCGCCCGCGACGTCGAAGGCGAGCCGGTCGCCGAGCTCGAGCCCGAGTTCCTCCTGGTATTCGGTCGCGACCGAGACATAGTGCTTGCCGCGGTCGGACTTCGTCCCACCAGCGACCCGCCACGATGCGGTTGTCCACCTGCGGACGCTCCGCCCAGGACAGGTTCTGCTCGCGCTCGGCGAAGCCCTCGCCGCGGTCCGTTGCCGGCTCGATCTCCTCGATCGGCCGGCCGTTGATGGCCGTCATGCGCGCGCGGATCATCGGGAAGAGCTGCGGCGCCGGCAGGCCGCGGTCCCGCGACGAACCGCGCGAATTCGGCGGTCTCGGCCGCCGGGATGTTGATCATGAAGAAGTTCGGCGTGTCCGCGGGCAGGCTCGCGCGCCAGTCCTTGAGGAGGTCGCCGCGCACGACGGCGAGCAGCAGCAGCACCATCAGCCCGAGGCCGAATGCGACCACCTGCACCACGCTCTCGCGCCCGCGCCGGGCGAGGTTCGCGACGCCGTAGCGCCAGGCGACGCCGACCGCGCCGCGCAGGCGGCCCGCGAGCCGCACCAGCAGGAAGCCGGCGCCGTAGAGCACCGCGAGCGTCACGGCGATGCCGCGCCGCGAGCACGCCGACGAGGCTTCGCGTCGCGCACCAGCCAGTACAGCACGCCGACGAGCGCCGCCACCGCGAGGCCGTACGACGACCGAGTACCGCAGCGGCGGCGGCTCCAGGTTCCGGCGCAGCACGCGCGCGGGCGGGACGCGCTTCAGCTGCAGCATCGGCGGCAGCGCGAAGCCGACCAGGATCGCGAGCGCGGTCACGCCGCCCATGATCGCGGGCGCGAGCGTCGGCGGCGGCAGGTCGGCGCGCACCAGGTCGCCCACCAGGCGCGTGAGCAGCTCCTGCGCGAGGAAGCCGAGCGCAGCGCCGATGACCGCTGCGACCAGCGCGACCAGCGCGAGCTCGATGACGGTGACGGCGAGCACGAGCCGCTGCGGCGCGCCCATGCACTTCATCAGCGCGACGCTGTCGAGGTGGCGCTGCGAGTAGCGCCGCGCGGCCATGGCGACCGCCACGGCCGCCAGCAGCACCGTGATCATCGCGGACAAATTGAGGAACCGCCCGGCGCGCCGGGTCGAGGCCTGGATCTGCGGGCTCTCCTCGGACACGCCGACCAGGCGCTCGCCCTTGGCCTTGCGTTCCCGGAGCAGCGCGCGGAAATTGCGGATCTCCGCGGGCCGGCCGGCAAAGAGCAGCGAGAAGGTCGCGCGGCTGCCCGGCCCGAGCAGCCCGGTGGCAGCGAGGTCCTCGAGCGGGATCAGGAGCGAGGGCGCGAGGTCCACGAATGCCGAGCCCTGGTCAGGCCGGTAGTCGAGCACGCGCGTCACCGTGAAACCGCTCGCGCCGATGCTGACGCGGTCGCCGACCTTCGCCCCGATGCGCGCCAGCAGGCGCGAGTCGAGCCAGGCCTCGCCGCGGCCCGGAAGCGCGTCGGTCTCGCGCGCCGGTGCGAACGGCGCGTCCGCGATCTTCAGCCTGCCGCGCAGCGGATAACCCGGTCCTACCGCCCGCACCGCGGTGAGCGCGGATTCCGCGCCGAAGAACACGACGCTCGGGAACGAGACGACGCGGGCGGTGGCGATGCCGCGATCCGGCGGCGAGCGCCTCGTACTCGGTCGAGATCGGTTCCGGACGACCGCAACCTGAGGTCCGCCGCGAGAACCTCCGCGGCGCGCTGGTCCACCGCCTGGCCGATGCGGTCGGTGAAGAAGCCGACGCCGGTCAGCGCCGTGACCGCGACGAGGAGCGCGGCCAGGAGCACCGCGAGCTCGCCCGAGCGCCAGTCGCGCGACAGTGCGAGCAGCGCGAAGCGCAGGGCGCGCATCAGGAGTTCACGCCGGCGCCGACCTGTCGCCCGGCGTCCAGCTCGATCACGCGTCCGCAGCGCGCCGCGATCTCGCGGTCGTGCGTCACCAGCACGAGCGTCGTGCCGTTCGCCGCGTTGAGGTCGAACAGCAGATCCATCACGCGATGGCCGGTCCTGGCGTCGAGGTTTCCGGTCGGCTCGTCGGCGAACAGCACCGACGGGCGCGTCACGAAGGCGCGGGCGATCGCGACGCGCTGCTGCTCGCCGCCCGAGAGCTGGCGCGGGTAGTGGCCGAGGCGCGGCGCGAGCCCGACCTGGGTGAGCGCCGCCCGCGCCGCCGCGCGCGCGTCGGACCGGCCGGCGAGCTCGAGCGGCAGCATCACGTTCTCGAGCGCAGTCAGCGACGGCACGAGGTGGAAGGACTGGAACACGAAGCCGACGTGGCGCGCGCGCGCCGCCGCGCGGCCGTCCTCGTCGAGCGCGGACAGTTCCGTGCCTTCGAGCCAGACGGAGCCCGCGGTCGGCTCGTCGAGGCCGGCGAGCAACGCAAGCAGCGTGGACTTTCCGGCGCCCGAGGCGCCGACGACAGCGACCGTCTCGCCCGCGCCGACGGCGAGGCTGACGGCGTCGAGGATGGTCAGCATTCCCTCGGGACTGGTAACCTCCTTGCGCAAACTCCTGGCTTCGAGAACGGTCTTTCGATTCATGCTTCGCGTACTGGCTCTTGCCCTCATCCTGGCCGCCGCGCTGCCCGCGCACGCGGCGAAACCGCCGGTGATCCTCGTGCTCGGCGACTCGCTGTCCGCCGGGTACGGGCTCGCACCCGGCCAGGGCTGGGTTTCCCTGCTTCAGCAGCGGCTGAAGAAGGAAGG
The DNA here is from genome assembly GCA_963728615.1 of uncultured Gammaproteobacteria bacterium. GTDB lineage: Bacteria > Pseudomonadota > Gammaproteobacteria > Steroidobacterales > Steroidobacteraceae > SCUD01. Next base: position 79,102 of record CAVSKQ010000001.1, on the reverse strand, counting down.
TTACGGGCACCGTGTCGTCAATGCCAGCGTGACCGGCGAGACGACCGATGGCGGTCTCGCGCGCCTCGACCGCGCGCTTGCGACGCACGACCCCGGCATCGTGATCCTCGAACTCGGCGGCAACGACGGCCTTCGCGGATTGCCGGTTTCGCGCGTCGAGACGAACCTCGGGCTCCTGATCACCAAGAGCCGGGCGGCGGGCGCCGACGTGCTGCTCCTGACCGTGAGCATGCCGACGAACTACGGGCCCAAGTACACGAGCTCGTACCAGAAGATCTATGACGACCTGAAGGCGCGCTACCAGATCGGCTCCGCCGCGCTCATGAGCCCGGAGCTCGCGCTCAACCTCGCCTATTTCCTGCCGGACGGCATACACCCGAATGCGAAGGCGCAGCCGCTGCTCCTCGACAACGTCTGGAACCAGCTCACGCCGCTCTTGCGCCGCGAGTAGAAGGCGCGTCAAATCCGGACGGTGTCCGGGGGTTGCCGTGCCTGATTTTGCGATGCAGCAATGAATGATTCGAATCCGGTCGACGGCCGGATATGGCTTCGCGACTATCCGCCCGACGTGCCCGCGGATATCGACCCGGACGCAATCCCTTCGCTGAAGCACCTGTACGAGGACGCACTCGGGCGCTTCGCGGACGCGACCGCCTACGCCAACATGGGCCGCTCGCTCTCCTACGCGCAGCTCGACGAGCATTCGCGCCGGTTTGGCGCCTGGCTGCAGAAAGAAGCGGGCCTGGCCCGGGGCGATCGCGTCGCGATCATGATGCCGAACCTCCTGCAGTACCCGATCGCGATCATGGGCGCGCACCGCGCGGGCTGCGTCGTCGTCAACGTCAACCCGCTGTACACGGCGCGCGAGCTCGAGCACCAGCTCGTGGACTCGGGCGCGACCGTGATCGTCATCTTCGAGAATGCGGCGGCGACGCTCGAGCAGGTGATCGCGCGCACGCGGGTGCGCAAGGTGGTCGTGACCGGCATCGGCGACATGCTCGGCTTCCCGAAGGCTGCGATCACGAACTTCGTGATCCGCAAGGTCAGGAAGATGGTGCCGGCGTTCTCGCTGCCGGGCGCGGTGCGCTTCAACGACCTGCTCGCGAAAGCCGCCTCGCTCAGGCTCGATCCCGTGGAAGTATCCGGGGAGGACGTGGCCTTCCTGCAGTACACGGGCGGCACGACCGGCGTGTCCAAGGGCGCCGTGCTCACGCACCGGAACATGGTCGCGAACACGCTGCAGGTCGTCGCCTACATGCCCGAGCTCCTGGAATTCAGGAACCCCGCCGTCATCACGGCGCTGCCGCTCTACCACATCTTCGCGCTGACGACGAACATGCTAGTGTTCACTCGGGTGGGCGGCAACAACGTGCTGATCACGAACCCGCGCGACATGCCGGGCTTCGTCAGGGAACTGTCGAAGGTGAAGTTCACGTTCATCACCGGCGTCAACACGCTGTTCAATGCGCTCCTCCACACGCCCGGGTTCAAGGATCTCGACTTCAGCTCGCTCAAGGTCGCGCTCGGCGGCGGCATGGCCGTGCAGGCGGCGGTCTCCGAGCGCTGGCGCCAGGTCACCGGCCGGCACATCTGCCAGGGCTGGGGACTCACCGAGACCTCGCCCGTCGGCACCGCGAACCTGCCGCGCTCGACCGACTTCACCGGCTCGATCGGCTATCCCATTCCCTCCACCGAGATCTCGATCCGCGACGACGACGGCCACGCGCTCCCGGTCGGCTCGGTCGGCGAGATCTGCATCCGCGGCCCGCAGGTGATGCGCGGCTACTGGCAACGGCCCGAGGAGACGGCGAAGGTCATGCTGCCGGACGGGTGGCTGCGCACCGGCGACGTCGGCCGCATGGACGAGCGCGGCCGCACGTACATCGAGGACCGGAAGAAGGACATGATCCTGGTGTCGGGCTTCAACGTGTACCCGAACGAGGTCGAGGGCGTGGTCGCGCAGATGCCGGGCGTGCTGGAGGTGGCGGCCGTCGCCCAGCCGGACGACAGGTCGGGCGAGGTCGTGGCACTCTTCATCGTGAAGAAGGACGCGGCACTCACCGCCGATGACGTCGTCGCGTGGTGCAAGCGCGAGCTGACGCCCTACAAGGTCCCCAAGCACGTCTACTTCCGGACCGAGCTGCCAAAGACCAACGTCGGCAAGATCCTGCGCCGCACGCTGCGGGACGAGCTCGGCGCGGCCTAGGGCAACCGTCGCACGCGCAGGCCGTGCGGGTCCGCGCGCTCGACCCCGTCGGGCCCGACGTTCGTGAAGCGCACGATGCCAGCAAGCACGCCATTGCGTCCGTTGTCCGTCACCCGGATGATTCCGAGCCCCGGCGTAGCGCCGCGAGCGTTGTGCGGATCGCCGGAGAGCGGGGTCGGCCCGCGCAGCGCGACGAAGACGAGATCTCCCGCCGGCGCAACGTCGCTCAGGTCCGGCGCCGCGTTTTCGGTCAACGAGCCGTTCAGCGCAATGGTCCCGGCGTGGCCATCGGTCGCGGTCGCGAACACCTCGGCTGTGTCCGCGTGCCTGTCGAACACCCAAAGATAGCGGCCGCGGTCGCCGACCAGCACCATGCCGTGCGAATCGTGCGCGCCGTCCACCTGGTACACCACCTTCGGCGCCGGCTCGTTGACGGTCGACCCCCGGCCGGCGCGGAACTGGCCCAGGCGGAAGCGGTACACGTCGAATCCGTACTGGTGCAGGTGCTCCATGGGACCGGGCCGCCCGCCCGAATTCACGTACAGGCCGTCGCCGAGTTGCAGGCCGCCGCAGCCGTTGCCGTGGAGCGTATGCATGTCGTACTCCGCCACGATCCGCATCGGCGTCGGGCGCGGGTCTACGACCAGCATGCCGCCGCCGCGCAGCGTCACGAACGCGAGGTCGCCGGCCTCCGTGAGCACGGGACAGATCGGCGCGTTGTCCGGGCGCAGTTCGGCCGCCTCGCACGGTTTCCCGGCGGGCGTTGTGCAGGTTGCGAGATCGAGCGTCGCGGCCGGGTTGTGGGCGAAGCGCCCGGCCGTGAAATCCGAGTCGATCCGCTCGAGTCGTTTGCCGTTCTGGTTCGCGACCAGGACGTACGAGCCGTCCGGCGCGGGGAACGCGGCGTGCGCCTGGCGGCCGGTCGGCGATTCCGTCGTGCGCATGCAGTCGACGGGCTCGCGGGTCGCGGCGTCCAGCACGAGGACGTGGCCGCTCGCGACGAAGGCGACGACCGCATGCGTGAAGCTGCTGTTGAAAAGCACCATGTGCGGCCTGACGGGATCGGCGCCAGTGCGCTCGCGACAGAGCGCCGAGGAGGCGCCGCCAAGATCGATCGCCTCTGCCGCATCGGCGGCCGGCGTCCGGGCGCCCGCGAACTGCGCGCCCTGAAAGACGTAAAGCGTGCCGCCGTGCTTCTGACCGCGTGAATCGGACTGGTCGACGATCCACACCTCGTAGTCCGGATCACCCCGGGCGAAAGCAGGGTTAGCGACTGCCAGCGTCAGGGCGGTGGCCGCGAGCCACGGGCGAAGCTTCGACTGGGGTGAACGGGTTTTCATGTCGGCTTCCTCCTGGCTCACCACTTCCATACCCGCAGGTACTCGTCGAACAACTGCGGCAGGTTCGCCCGCGCGATCACCTGCAACGAGTCGACCAACGCCGCGTCCAGCAGTCCGCGCTCCTCGAGGTCCTCCTCGACGGCGTAGAGCGGAGTGCCCTTCGCGGCCAGCGCTGCGACGTCCGCGCTGAGGTCGCGGGCGTGGCTCTGCCGCCAGTCGCCGAGCTCGAGCGCAGGTGCAGGCTGCCCCCGGGCCGCGTAGCACACCGCATTGCCCGCCAGAAGCAGGCCGAACTGGCCGCCGGCGCCTGCCATGGCGTGCGTCATCCACACGATCGTGTCGTCCTGTTCCTCCACCGTCGCGCGGTAGGCCGTCTCGATCACCTGCAGGGTCTTCACGTTCGTCTCCTTCAACGCGTGCCGATCGTGAGCGTGTTGCCGGACTCGACCGACATCTTCCAGAAGTCGGCGGGCGAGCCCCGGCGCACGCCCTCGATCGCCTCGTTCACGCCTCGCTCGTCGACGCAGAGGCCGCAGTTGACCCAGTCGAGTTTCCGCCCCCGCCGCGCAGCGAGGCGCAGCAGCGCCTCGATCCACACACGCGGCAACGGATGGTTTTCCTCGGCGGCGTCATGGCCATGGACCGCGTTGGCGTGCGGCGCCTGCCTCGAGAACGAGAGCCCTACCGCGCCTTCGTAGGCGAAGACGTTCACGTCGTGCCCGGCGTCGAGCGCGGCCTGGACCAGCCGGAACGCGGTGACCGTCCGTGAGTTCTCGAACGGCGCGTCCATGATGGCGATGGTCAGGGCTTTCTTCATGTTGGGCTCCGGATCAGAGGAACAGGACTTTCCAGTCTTCGGCGAGGCGTGCGACGACAGTGTCGATCGGCGCCGGGCGGATTCCCCGGAATACGTCGTCGTCGGAAATGCCGCGCTCGCGCAGCGAGAAATCGTCCGCCAGCACCTCGACGCCGGCCGCGAGCGCTTCGTGCAGGGCATCGCCGTCCGCGCCGGCGCGGGCGGGCAGTACGCCGTTCTGCACGAGAAAGAGCGCGACCTCCGACCCGGCGCGGCGAAGCGCCACCGCGAGCTCGACGTGGCCGAGCACGGCCCCGGTCGAGAACGGATCCCTGGACTCGATTAAGAGGTAGCTCGGCATGTCGCACTCCTGGCGGCCCTGGCCGCCCGCAGTGGCCGCCATGGCCACGCAGGCATGCTCGCCCGGCCGGGCGGCCGGAATCCGGACGAAAAGCTGAATTAAGGCGGAAATGAGGCTCCCCGGGCCCCTTCCCGTCCGCCCCTGTGGCAGACTCTCCGCCCCATGCAGCCGCGGCTCGTGATCGGCGAGTTCGAGCTCGAGCCGGCGACCCGGAGGTTCCGGCGCTGCGGTGGCGCGCAGATCCATCTCGCCAACCGGCCGTTCCAAGTGTTGCTCCACCTCGTCGCGAACCGCGACCGGCTGGTTCCGAGAGCCGAGCTGCTGGACGAATTCTGGGACGGCCGCGACGTCTACGACGGCGCTCTCACGCGCTGCATGAGCACGGTGCGCAAGGCGCTCGACGACTGCGGCAGTGCCGCACGCTATGTCGAGACCCGCTGGGCCGAGGGCTACCGCTTCATCGGGCCCTTTACCGGGGAGGACGATCGGTTGTGGACGCGGGCGCCGGCACCGGTGTCCCAACGGGCCAACGGCGCGCGGCATCGCCCGGCCTTCTCGGAGTCCCGGAGCCCGGAGGTCGCCGGCCGCCTCGTGGCGCGCGGCAATGCCTACCTCGACCGCTCGGGTCATCGCAGCTATCGCTATGCGCTCGAGATGTTCCGCCTCGCGAGCGACGTGGACCCGGAGGACGCGCGCGCCCACGGCGGCGTTGCGGCCGCGCACGCCTTGCTCTGCCTGCACGCGGAGCCGTCCGCCGTGCATCGCGCCGCGGCGAACGCCGCGCTGCAGACCGCCCTCGAACTCGATCCCATGTCCGCCGACGTACAGCACGCGCGCGCCCAGGTCGCCGTCATGCGCGACGACTACGCCCAGGCCTACCAGGCCTTCCGCGAGGCCGAGGCGCTCGCACCCCTGCAGTTTCGCAGCTGGTATTACCACGGGCGCGGGCACGCCGAGCAGGGCGACCATGAGGGCGCGCTCGACCACTACCTGCTCGCCGCGCAGGCGGATCCCGCGGACTACCAGGCGCTAGCGCTCGCCGAGCAATCCTTCCAGCGCATCGGCCTGCACGACGACGCGCATCGGGTGGCGGTGGCCTGCGTGCGCGCCGCGGAGGATGTGCTGCGACGGCAGCCCGACGACGTCCGGGCGCTGTCGCTCGTCGCCTGCGTCCTGCCGTCGCTCGGCCGCAAGGCCGACGCGCAGGGGTGGACCGAACGGGCGGTCGCGCTGGAACCGCTCGAGCCCTTCGTCAACTTCAATGCTGCGTGCGTCTACATCGCGCTCGGAGACTACGAGCGCGCCCTGCGTTTCTTGCGGCGCGTCACCATTTCCGCGGCCGGCAACTACAACTGGATCGCGCACGACCCTTGCATCGACCCCGTGCGTCACCACCCCCGCTTCGCGGCGATCCTGCCCTCGCCCGCGGCGGCGTAGACTAGTCGGTCTATGGCGGGTCGGATCGTCATCGGCGACTTCGAGATCGAGGTCGGGCTGCGCCGACTGCGCCGCCGTGGCGGCGAGTTCGTGCACCTCGCCAACCGGCCGTTCCAGGTGCTGCTCCACCTCGTCGCGAACCGCGACCGCCTGGTTCCGCGAGCCGAGCTGCTCGAGCAGTTCTGGGACGGCCGCGATGTCTACGATGGCGCGCTAACGCGCTGCATGAGCACGGTGCGAAAGGCGCTCGACGATCCGTCGGGCGCCGTCCGCTACGTCGAGACGCGCTGGGCCGAGGGCTACCGCTTCATCGGCCCCTGCGAGTTCGGTCGAGCGGAAGCCGGCGCGCGTGCGACCGGCCGCCTTCGCATGCGAGTCTCCACCCGGGTCGAGGCGGTGTCGGCGGAACGGCTCGTCAGGCGCGGCAACGGCTACCTCCGTCGCTTCGGGTTGCGCAACCAGCGCTACGCGATGGAGATGTTCCGTGCCGCGCTCGCGATGGATCCGGATGACTACCGCGCCTGGGCCGGGATCGCCGCCAGCCATTCCCTGCAGTACCTGCACGCGGAGCGGCTCGACCGGCACTGGAACGGCGCCATCCGGGCCGCGCGCGAAGCGCTCGAGCGCAGGCCGATCACGGCTGAAGCGCAGCTCGCGCGGGCGCACGTTGCGGTGATGCGCCGCGACTACGCCGAAGCGGACGCCGCGTTCGCGTTCGCCGAGAACCTGGATCCCGGCCTTTTCCAGGCCTGGTATCACCATGGCCGTGTCCTTGCCGAGAATGCGGACCACGACCGCGCGATTGAGAAGTACGAGAAGGCGGCCGCCGCGAATGTCACGGATTGCCAGGCGTCGGCGCTCGGGGAACAGTCGCTGGCCCGCCTAGGTTTGCGCCGCGATGCGCGTCGCATGGCGATGGCGAGCATCGAATCGGCCGAGCGCATGCTGCGGCGGCGGCCGGATGACGTGCGTTCACTGTCTCTCGGCGGCTGCCTCCTGCCGGGACTCGGGCGCTCTGCGGAGGCCCGTCGGTGGACCGGCCGCGCGGTCGCGCTGGAACCCGACGAACCGTACGTGAACCTGAACGCCGCCTGCTCCTATGCGCTGCTCGGCGAACAGGAAACGGCGCTGGCCTTCCTCGCGCGCGTGCCGCTATCCCCCGTTGGGAACTGCACGTGGATCCGGCACGATCCGTCCTTCGACTCGTTGCGAGGACTGCCGAAGTTTGCGGAAATGATGGCGAATTGCGGCAAGACGGTCGCCACGAGCCAGGTCGAGACCTGACACCGGCGTTCGGCTGCGCTCAGCGGTGATACGCCGGCGACAGCTCCTGCACCGCCGCGACCATCGCCGCCACGTGCTCCGGGTCGACGTCCGGCGTGACGCCGTGGCCGAGGTTGAAGACGTGCCCGTGTCCGCGGCCGTAACTCCCGAGAACGTGCGCGACGCCCGCGCGGATCTCGGCGGGCGGCGACAGCAGCAGCTTCGGGTCGAGATTGCCCTGCAACGCGACGCGGTCCGACGTCGCCGCGCGCGCCGCGGACAGCTCCGTCGTCCAGTCGATGCCGAGCGCATCCGCCCCGGTCGCCGCCATTCGCTCGAGCCAGGCGCCGCCGCCCTTCGTGAACAGGATCACAGGAATGCGGCGGCCGTCGCGCTCGCGGATGAGGCCGGCCACGATGCTTTCCATGTACGCGAGCGAGAACTCGAAGTACGCCGGTGTCGACAGCGCCCCGCCCCAGGTGTCGAAGACCATGACCGCATCGGCGCCCGCGGCGACCTGCGCGTTCAGGTAGTCGGTCGTGGTGCGCGCGAGCTTCCCGAGCAGTCGGTGCAGCGCCTTCGGGTCGCCGTCGATGAGCGCTTTCGCGCGCGCGAACTCCCGGCTGCCTCCGCCCTCGATCATGTAGGTCGCAACGGTCCAGGGCGAGCCGGCGAAGCCGATGAGCGGCACGCGCCCGTCGAGCTCGCGGCGGATCAGCGAGACGGCGTCGAAGACGAACCTCAGCTCGGCCCCGACGTCGGGCAGGGGCAGCGCGTCCACGTCGGCGGCGCTGCGCACCGGGCGCTCGATTCGCGGGCCCTCGCCTTCCTCGAACGCAAGCCCGACGCCCATTGCCCTCGGGATCATCAGGATGTCGGAGAAGAGGATCGCGGCATCGAGCGGAAAGCGCGCAAGCGGCTGCAGCGTGACCTCGCAGGCGAGTTCCGGGTTCGTCGCCAGGGCGAGGAAGCTTCCCGCCTTTGCACGTGTCGCGCGGTACTCCGGCAGGTAGCGCCCCGCCTGTCGCATGATCCACACGGGCGTGCGGTCGACAGGCTCGCGCGCAAGCGCGCGCAGCAGGCGGTCGTTCTGCAGTGCCTTCAAAGCGGCGTCAGCCCGGGTACAGGCCGGCGATCGTGTCCTGGATCGACTCCGCCGCCGCGCGCGGGTCGGCGGCGTCGCGAATCGGCCGGCCGACGACGATGTAGTCGGCCCCGTTCTCAAAGGCGTCGGCGACGCTGACCACCCGCTTCTGGTCGTCCACCGGGCGATTCTCGACCGGCCGGATGCCCGGCGTCACCACGATCAGCCGGTCGTCCACGCCGGCGCGCAGCAGCTTCGCCTCGAGCCCCGAGGACACGACGCCCGCGCAGCCGGCGGCGAGCGCGCGGCGGGCGCGGGAGAGCACGAGCGCCTCCACGTCGCACTGGAAGCCCAGGTCGTCGAGATCGCTGCGGTCGAGGCTCGTCAGCACCGTGACCGCGAGGATGCCGAAGCCGTCCGCGGCAGCGGCCGCCGCTTCCATGATCGCCTGGTTGCCGTGCACGGTCGCAAAGGTCACGCCGCGGCCCTTCAGGTTCCGCACCGCGCCGGCGACGGTCGCCGGCACGTCGAAGAGCTTGAGGTCGAGGAAGATCTTCTTGCCGCGCCCGACCAGGGCGTCCAGGAGCCCGAAGGCGTCCCCCGACATGAACAACTCGAGGCCGAGCTTGTAGAACGACACGGAGTCGCCGAGCCGGGCCGAGAGCTCGCGCGCCGCGTAGACGGTCGGCACGTCCATGGCGAAGATCAGGCGCTCGCGCGCCGGGATGGCAGCTCGGGTCATGCAGTTCTCCGGAGCGCGATTATGCCAGCAGCCGCGCGTGTTCCTGGAAGGCGTAGCGATCCGTCATGCCGGCGATGTAGTCGGCGACCGCGCGCGCGCGGCCGGCGCGGCCCGATTGCGCCTCCAGCGCGAGCGCCGCGTCCCGGTGCTCGGGCGGCATGCGGGCGACGTCGCCCATGAAGCCCTCGAAGAGCTCCTCGAGCACCTGGCCCGCGCCGACGCGCGCCGCCTGCATCTTCTCGTGCCGGTAGAGCCGGCTGCGCAGGAACTTCTTCATCTCGCGGTGCTCGCGGTCGCGTGCCTCGGAAAAGCCGATCAAGGGCCCCGGATGCGCCCGCACGGCCTCGATGCCGGCGGGCTGCGCCGCCGCGAGCCGCCGCGCGGACTCCTCGATCAGGTCGCTCACGACCTCGTGGATCATGCGCCGGATCACCTCGTGGACGAGGCGGCGGCCCGGCAGCTCGCCGTGGCTCGCGAGCACGGCGTCCTGCTGGCGCGCGAACAGGGCGACGCCGCGCAGCTCTTCGAGCGTCACCAGGCCGGAGCGCAGGCCGTCGTCGACGTCGTGGTTGTTGTAGGCGATGGCGTCGGCGAGGTCTGCGATCTGCGCCTCGAGGCCCGGCTGGCGGCGCTCGATGAAGCGCTGGCCGAGCTCGCCGAGCAGGCGCGCATTCGCGAGCGAGCAGTGCTTGAGGATCCCCTCGCGCGCCTCGAACGTGAGGTTGAGGCCGTCGAACCCGGCGTAGCGCTCCTCGAGCTCGTCGACGACGCGCAGCGACTGCAGGTTGTGCTCGAAGCCCCCGTACTCGCGCATGCAGTCGTTGAGCACGTCCTGGCCGGCGTGCCCGAATGGCGTGTGGCCGAGGTCGTGCGCGAGGCAGATGGCCTCGGTCAGCGGCTCGGAGAGCGAGAGCGCGACCGCGACCGACCGGCCGATTTGCGCGACCTCGATCGAGTGCGTGAGCCGCGTGCGGTACATGTCGCCTTCATGGTTGATGAAGACCTGCGTCTTGTAGACGAGGCGGCGGAAGGCGTTCGAATGGATGATGCGGTCGCGGTCGCGCTGGAATTCGCCGCGGTAGTCGGCGGGTGGCTCCGGGTGCCGGCGGCCACGCGAGCTTCGCTCGAGCGCCGCCCACGGCGCGAGTCCCGCGTCGGGGTCGAGCCCGCGCCTCATGCGCCCACCCGCTCCTCGAGCAAGGCCTCGAGCGCCTCGCGCGGGTAGTCCGCACAAACAGACGCGCGGCCGATGCCGTCGAGCAGCACGAGGCGGATCTGGCCGCCTTTCACCTTCTTGTCCATGGCCATCAGTTCGAGCATGCGCGCACGGCCGAGCTGCGGCGGGTCGACCGGAAGGCCGGCAGCGGCGAGGAGCGCCCGGACGCGCCGGGCTTCGCTCGCCGGGATGCGGCCGATGCGTGCGGACAGCTCGGCGGCGAGCACGATCCCGGCCGCGACCGCCTCGCCGTGCAGGACGTCGCCATAGCCCGCGCCCGCCTCGATCGCATGGCCGAACGTGTGGCCGAGGTTCAGGAGCGCCCGCTGCCCCTGCTCGCGCTCGTCCGCGGCAACGATCGCCGCCTTGATCTCGCAGGCGCGCCGGATCGCCTCGGCGAGCGCCGCGCCCTCGCGCGCGAGCACGCGCGCGCCATTCGCCTCCAGCCAGCCGAAGAACGCGGCGTCCGCGACGAGCGCCGCCTTGACGATTTCCGCGAACCCGGCGCGCAGCTCCCGCTCCGGCAACGTAGTCAGCGTGTCGGTGTCGGTGATGACCGCGGCCGGCTGGTGGAAGGCGCCGATCAGGTTCTTGCCGCCCGGATGGTTGACTCCGGTCTTGCCGCCGACGGCAGAATCCACCTGGGCGAGCAGCGTCGTCGGCAACTGCACGATCGCGATGCCCCGCTGGTAGGAAGCTGCGGCAAAGCCCGCGATGTCCCCGATCACGCCGCCGCCGAGGGCGAGCACCGCGCCGTCGCGGTTGATGCGGGCGCCGACCAGCGCGTCGATGAGCGTCGCGACGTTCCCGAGGGTCTTCTGCTGCTCCCCGCCGGGCAGGACGCAGACCGAGTAGTCGCGCCCCGAGAGGCCCTCCTCGAGCCTTGGCAGCCACAGCGGCCCCACGACTTCGTCGGTCACGACGAGGATCTTCGCGGCGCCCGCATGCCGCGCGAGCAGTTCCCGCGAACCGAGCAGGCCCGGACCGACGAGGATCGGGTACGCGCGCCTGCCGAGCTTGACCTCGAGGCGCTCCATGTCAGGCGTCCCCCAGCGCGCGCGCGATCTCGCCCGCGACCGCGACAGGCGGACGTCCGTCGGTGTGGATGGTGATGGCTGCGATGGAGCGGTAGAGCGGGCCGCGCAGGAGCGCGAGCTCCTCGAGCTTCGCACGCCGGTCGTTGCCTGCCAGCAGCGGCCGATGGCGGCTCTTGCGCGTGCGCTCGAGCTGCTGCTCGATCGTGGTGTCCAGGAAGACGACCGTGCCTCGTGCGGCGAGCCGCTCGCGGTTCTCGGGCAGGAGCACCGCGCCGCCGCCGGTTGCGAGGACGATGCCCGCGGTCGCGGTCAGCGTGTCGATCACTTCGCGCTCGCGTATGCGGAAACCCTCCTCGCCCTCGCGCTCGAATATGTAGGCGATGTCGACGCCCGTGCGCCACTCGACTTCGGCATCGCTGTCGGCGAACGGCAGCCCGAGCCGGCGGGCCAGGGCACGGCCGACCGCGGTCTTGCCGGAACCCATTGGGCCGATCAGAAAGACACTACGTTTCATGCGAAGGGGACGGTCACCTTTAACTAAGTGCTTGATTCCCCGATAAACTAGGCATTCATCAAATACCCGACGCGACAGGGGGAATCAAGCACTTAGTTAAAGGTGACCGTCCCCTCCAAAGAAAACGGCCGCCCGGAGGCGGCCGTTGGGATGGGCTACCTGCCGCCACGATCACTCGATCGTGGAACCCTCGCGCAGGATCTTCGGTGTCACGAAGATCAGCAACTCGTCGCGGTTGTTGATCTTGCTCTTGGTCTTGAACAGGTTGCCGACCACCGGCACGTCGCCGAGGCCCGGGACCTTCTTGACCGAGTCGCGGCGCTCCGTCTCCATGATGCCGCCCAGCACGACCGTCTGGCCGTCCTTCACGAGCACCTGGGTCTGGATGTTGCGCGTGTCGATCGAGGGCACGAAGCCGCCGGTCGCGCTCGGCACGAGCTGGCCGACGCTGTCCTTGGTGACGATGAGGTCGAGGATCACGCGGTCGTCCGGCGTGATCTGCGGCGTTACCTTGAGCGACAGCACCGCCTTCTTGAACTGCGTCGTCGTCGCACCCGAGGAGGCCGACTCCTGGTACGGGATCTCGACGCCCTGCTCGATGATCGCCTCGCGCTGGTTGGCCGTGATGACGCGCGGGGTCGACTTGATCTCGCCGCGGCCCTCGTTCTGGGCGGCCGACAGCTCGAGGTCGATCAGGAAGTCGTCGAAGTCGAGGATCGACAGCGCGATGCGGCCCGCGGGGTTCGCGACCGGCATGTTCACGTTGTAGCGCTCGAACGCCGGGCCGAACGGCACCTCGACGGGGAACGGCTGGCCGGTTCCCGCGAGGTTGTCGAGGGCCGAGCCCATGATCGAGTCCGTCGCCTGTGCGCTGCCGCTGACCGCCATCAGGTCCTTGATGTCGTCGGAGACGCGGGTGAACCCGGCACGCACACCGAGGTCACGGCTGAAGTCGTCGGCGACGATCACGATGCGCGACTCGATCAGCACCTGGCGGACCGGGATGTCGAGCGTCGCGACCATGGAGCGGATCGCCGTGAGGTTGTCCGCCGTGTCCTGGACCAGGAGCGTGTTGGTGCGCTCGTCGACCGTGACGTTGCCGCGCTCGGAGAGCATCGAGCCACCGCCCGTCGACTTGACGAGCCGCGCGATCTCGGACGCCTTGGCGTAGTTGACCGTGAGGAACTCGGTGCGAAGCGGCGCCAGCTCCTGGACGTCCTTCTGCGCCTCGAGCTCGGCTTTCTCCTGGGCCGCCAATTCGGCTTGCGGCGCCACCAGGATCACGTTGCCCTTGCGGCGCATGTCGAGACCCTTGGTCTTCAGGACGATGTCGAGCGCCTGGTCCCAGGGGACGTTCTGCAGGCGCAGCGTCACGCGGCCCTTGACCGAGTCGGACACCACGATGTTCTGCCCGCTGGTGTCGGCCAGGAGCTGCAGTACCGGGCGCACGTCGATGTCCTGGAAGTTGAGCGTCAGGCGCTCGCCCGTGTAGACCTTGTCCTTGTCCGCGACCGCCGCCGTCGCGCGCGGGCGCTGGCGGACCTCGACCACGTACTGGTTGTCGGTCTGGTAGGCGAGCTGCTCGAAGTCGCCGGTCGCCGTCACGACGAGGCGCGCGCCATTGCCGAAACGGGTCGCGTCGAAATTCGTCACGGGCGTCGCGAAGTCGACGACGTCGTAGCGCTTCATGAGTTCTTCGCCGAGCGACACGCCGGTGAAGTCGACGATCACGCGATTGCCTTCCTGCTTGAGGCTCGCCGGGGTCGTCGGATCCGAGAGCTGGACCACGACGCGGCCGGCGCCCTCGGGCGAGCGGCGGAAGTCCACGCCCGTGATCGCGCGCCCGGATGCCGGGGCCGCGGCGGCGGCCGGTGCGGCGGCAGCGGACGCCTGCGCGCCCGCGGCACCGCCGATCGTCACCAGCACGCTGTCGCCTTCGGCGACGGCCGTATAGGCGACCAGGGAATCGAGGTTGAACACGACGCGCGTGCGGCCGGTGGCTTCGGCCGCGACGATCGTGTCGACGCCGCCCGCGCCGACGTCGATGCGCCGGTTCTCGAGGGCGAGCCCGACGTCAGGCAGGTCGACCGAGAGCCGCGCGGGCTTGTCGATCGTGAAAGTCAGCGGCTGGGGCGCCGTGCCGTCGGTGCGCAGCCTGACCTGCAGGGTGGAACCCTGCATCGGCAGCACCTCGACCGCGGTCAGCCGCGCCGTGCCCTGTGCCACGGCGAGCTGCGACCAGGCCGCGACGGCGAGTACGGCCATCGCGCCGCACACCCGCCGCGCGATGCCGCGCGCCGTGTCCATGTTCCACACCGTGTTGTTGCCAGCCATCAGACTTTCTCCCAGAAATCAGTCGGCAAGGGCCAGCGCCGCGGGGCGCTCGAGGTATCCGCCAAGTCCGTCAGGAACGATCTCGACCAGGGTGATCCGCGCGTCGTTCACGGCCATCACCCGGCCGTCGTTCTGGCCGAGGTGGTTGCCCGGAAGCACGCGATGGATCAGCCCGTCCTTGGTCTGGACGAGCCCGTAGTTCCCGCCGCCGAGTCGCAGCGTGCCGACCATCTTCAGCGTGTCGAGCGGGAATTGTTCGAGGTACTCGCGCGCGCGCTGCACGTCGGGCCGCGGGCCGCTCGGGCTCTCTCCCGCCAGGCTCTGCAGGAACGGCGAGCGGCGGTCCGCCATCTGGTATTCGTGGCTCACGTAGGGGCGCACTTCCGGCAGGGGCTGGATGCGGCCGCCCGGGCGCTCCTTGGCCTTCTCGATCTCGGAGCGCAGGCCGTCGAGGCCGTCGCCGCAGCCGGCGAGGCCGAGCGCGGCTGCGATGGAGCCTGCGGTGACGAGCTTGCGCATGCGTTCCTGGCTCATGTCTTCTTTTCCTGTTCACGCTCGCGCCGCGTCTTGCCCTTCTTGCCTTTTGCATCCTCGTCGTCGGCGGCAGTCGCGGCCGTCTCGTCCTCGTCGAGGTAGCGATACGTCTTTGCGGTCAGGTTGAGCGTCAGCGAGTCCGTCGGCGCGGGGGCACCGCGGCGGGACGACGAGCTGCGGTTGGCGCCGCGCGTGATCTCGATGTCGTGCAGCGTCACGATGCGCGGCAACGCCGCGATCCCGGACACGAACAGGCCGAACTCGTGGTAGCCGCCGGTGAGCTGGATCTTGATCGGCAGCTCGGCGTAGAAGTCCTTCTGGGTCTCCGAGCCGGGCTGGAACAGCCGTTCCTGGAGGCCGGCCGCAAGGCCGGTCTGCGAGATGTCGACGAGGAGCGAGGGCACCTCGGTCCGGCCCGGCAGCTGGCGCAGCATGGCGCCGAAGGTGCGCTCGATCTCCGCCAGCTGCTGGCGGTACGCCTCGAGGTTCGCGGCCTTGCGCTGCTTCTGGTCGAAGGTCGACCACAGCGACTGCTGCTCGGCACGGGCCTTAAGGAGCTCGGGCCGGTTGCCGTTGTCGCCCCAGACGAAGTACCACACGAGCAGGCCGGTCACGAAGACGAGCACGAGCAGCACGCCGAGCGCGCGGAACAGGAACGGCCAGCGGCCGATGTCCTTGAAGTCGAGCTGCTGCAGCTGTTCGACGAAGCTCATTTACCTGCCTCCGCCGCGCGCGCGGTCCGTTTCGCGGTCGCCTCGGCGTCGGCCGCGGCCGAGCGCTGCGAGGCGAACAGCGTGAACTGCGCACCCGGGCTGGCATTGCTGCCGGTCTGGATGACCTTGAGCTCCGGCGTCGACAGCGTCTCGGAGGAGTCGATGTTGCGCATCATGGCGGACACGCGCGTGCTCGACTGCGCGACGCCGTTGAACTCGATCTTCTTGCCGCTCTGCTTGACCGACGTCAGGTAGACGCCCTCGGGCAGCGTCGAGACGATCTGGTCGAACAGCTTCACGACCTCCGGGCGGCTCGCCTGGAGCGTGTCGATGACTTCCATGCGCGAGATCATCCGCGCCTTCTGGTCCTCGAGCGCCAGGATCTGCTCGATCGCCTTGTCGAGCTCGGCGATCTCCGCCTTCAGCAGCTCGTTGCGCCGGTTCTGGGCGTCGATCATCGAGCTGACCGTCAGGTGCGCGATCAGCGTGACGATGCCGGCGAGTACGACCGCGCCGACGATCCCGACCAGGAACTCTTTCCGACGCCGCTGGCGGAGTTCTTGCCGCCAGGGCAACAGGTTAATACTTGGCATCTTCGTCGAAACTCCGCAGTGCCAGACCACACGCGAGCAGCAGCGCCGTCGCGTCCCGAGTCACTCCCAGTGCCTTGGCCTTCGAGGCGATCTTCATCTGCCCGAGCGGATCGCCACGCTCGGCCGGGATGCCGACGCGGCTCGCAATCACGTCCGCGACGCCCGGGATGTTCGCGCAGCCGCCACAGATGAGGATCTGCTCCGGCTGGCTGCGGCCGCTGCCCGACGCCAGGTAGAACTGGAGCGAGCGGCTGACCTGCTGAGTCATGTCGTCGATGAAGGGGTCGAGCACCTCCGGCTGGTAGTTCGAGGGCAGGCCGCCTTCCTTCTTGGCGCGCCCGGCTTCCTCCATCGAGAGGCCGTAGGTGCGCATGATCTCTTCGGTCAGCTGCTGGCCGCCGAAGGCGAAGTCGCGCGTGTACACGACGACGAGGTTCTTGAGCACGCTGAAGGTCGTGGTGCTCGCGCCGAAATCGACGACGGCGATGGTGCGGTCGATGCCGCCGTCCGGCATCTGGTGCGTGAGCAGCTTGCAGGCGTTCTCGAGCGCGAAGGCCTCGACGTCCACCAGCTTGGCGACGAGCCCGGAGGCGTTCACCGCCGCGACCCGCTGCTCGACGTTCTCGGAGCGCGAGGCGACGAGCAGCACGTCGCGCATGTCCGGGTCCTTCTCCGACGGGCCGAGCACCTGGAAGTCGTAGCTGACTTCCTCCATCGGGAACGGGATGTACTGGTCCGCCTGCATCTCGATCTGCTGCTCGAGGTCGGCGTCGGACAGGTTCTTCGGCATCTGCACGGCCTTGGTGATGGCCGCGTCGCCGGAGATCGCGACGGCGCATTCCTTGGAGCGCACGCCGGAGCGCTTGACCGCCCGACGGATCGCGTCGCCGACCGCTGCCGCGTCGACGATCGCCTTTTCGTTGATGGCGTTGTGCGGGGTCGGCTCGGCCGCGTAGGCCTCTACCCGGTACTGCCCTCCCGACATCGACAGCTCGATCAGCTTGATCGAGGACGTCGTGATATCCAGGCCGATCAGCGGCGAGTAGCTCCGTCCGAGCGAGATTTTAGGCAGCTTGAGCACAGAAATTTCCTTTTCAGGTCAGGCTATTACGCGGCCAATCGCTATTCTGGGTCAAGTTAGCGGCCAACTATATAGCAAGCAACTGTCAAATTGAACGTGACCCGACTCGCAAATCGCCCGCATTCGAACCCGAACTCGAGCATCGACGGGCTTGCCGGGGGTTGCGCCCCCTGCCCCGACCACTGGAACCGGCCTTTCGCGCCCACGGGCCTCCGGATCCGGTCCGTCACGGATGCTGCACTCGAAAGGGATGCCCGACCGTGTCTGGCGTCACGGTCCCGGCGTCGCGGGGACGCGACCCCGGCCCCGGCAGTAGCCGACATTACTATGCATAATCGATCACGGTGGTCACGCCCCTGAACCGACGGCTGCGCATCGCAGCCACAGTCATCGTTTCGATCGCAGGCCTGGTCGGGCTTGCATTCCTCGCGACCTATTACTACCTGAAGCCGACGTTGCCCGACGTCGCCGTCCTGCGCGACGTCCGCCTGCAGGTTCCGCTGCGCGTGTTCAGCCGCGACGGCAAGCTGCTCGCGCAGATCGGCGAGCAGCGGCGCGTGCCCGTGACCTGGGAGCAGATTCCGCCGGTCGTCGTGCAGGCGGTGCTCGCCGCTGAGGACGACCGCTTCTTCGAGCACCCGGGCGTCGACTGGCAGGGCATCGCGCGCGCCCTGGTCGTCGCCGCGACGACGATGGAGGCCTCGCAGGGCGGCAGTACGCTGACCCAGCAGCTCGTGCGCACCACGCTCATCACGAAAGAGAAGCAGTTGCGGCGCAAGCTGCGCGAAGTCTTCCTCGCGCTCTCGCTCGAGAACGAGCTTTCGAAGGAAGAGATCTTCACGCTGTTCGTGAACACGCAGTTCCTCGGGCAGCGTTCCTATGGCTTCGCCGCCGCGGCCGAGACCTACTACGGCAAGTGGCTCGGCGAGGTCGACGCGGCGGAAGCGGCGCTCCTCGCCGGCATCCTGCAGGCGCCCTCGCGCCAGAACCCGGTCGCGAGCGTCGAGCAGGCGAACGAGCGCCGGACTTACGTGCTGCGCCGAATGCGCGAGCTCGGTTACCTCGACGAGGCAGCCTGGCAGGCTGCGATGGACAAGCCGGTCGCGCGCGGACACCACGGTCCGCGTGTCCAGGTCGATGCGCCCTACGTCGGCGAGATGGTTCGGCAGGTGCTGTTCGAGAAGTACGGCGAGCGCATCTACTCCGAGGGCTTCCAGGTCGTCACCACCGTGGACAGCCGCCTGCAGCGCGCCGCGGACGTGGCGCTCAGGAGCGCGGTGCTCGAGTACGACCGCCGCCACGGCTGGCGCGGCCCGGCCGGGCACGTCGAGGTGACGGACCAGGACGACGCGGCGCTGGCGGGCCTGATCGAGGATGTTCCGGTGATCGGCGGCCTGATACCCGCGATCGTCGTGCGCACTGCCGCCGAGGACGCGACGGTCCTGGCGAGGAGCGGCATGCGTTACCGGCTCGGCATGGAAGGCATCCGCTGGGCGCGCACCGACGAGGTCACCCCGAAGTCGCCGCGCGACGTGCTGAAGATCGGCGACGTCGTCTACGTACTCCCGACGGACGAGGGCCAGGCGTTGCTCGCGCAGATCCCGGAGGTCCAGGGCGCCTTCGTCGCGCTCGACCCTCACGACGGCTCGATCGTGGCGCTGTCGGGCGGCTTCGACTACGACGCCTCGAAATACAACCGCGTCGTCCAGGCGCGGCGCCAGCCGGGGTCCGGGTTCAAGCCCTTCATCTACTCGGCGGCGCTGGAGGCCGGCTTGACGCCCGCCTCCGTCGTGCTCGACGCGCCGATCGTCTACGAGGCGCCGGATCCCGAGGTCGGCATCGGCCTCGGCGTCGACCCCGCCACCGCGGGTGAGGCCGTGGTGCAGGAAGACTGGCGTCCGCGCAACGACTCGGGCCGGTTCTATGGCCCGACGCGGCTTCGCGACGCGCTCGCGCGCTCGCGCAACCTCGTGACCATCCGCGTGATGCGGCAGATCGGCGTCGGCTTCGCGCGCGAATACGTGCAGCGTTTCGGCCTGCCGAAAGAGCACATCCCGGCTGACCTGACCGCCGCGCTCGGCACCGCGCAGCTGACGCCGCTCGAGATGGCGGACGGTTTCGCAGTGTTCGCGAACGGCGGCTCGCTGGTGAAGCCGCACGTCATCGACCGCATCCTCGCCGCAGACGGCGCGGTGCTGGAGGAGACCGACGCGCCCGTCGCCTGCACCGGCTGCGCGGCGACGCCTGCGCCGTTCCTCGGCGACCCGCCCGTCGTCGTGCCGGGCGACAATCCCTTCGGCGTCGTGCGCGCCTCCGACGTCGGCGGCAGCCTGCCGGCGCCGGATCCCGAAGTGGCCGCGCCGCGCGCGATCTCGGAAGCCAACGCCTGGATCATCACCGACCTGCTCAAGGACGTGATCCGCCGCGGCACGGGCCAGCGCGCCCGCGCCCTCGGCCGCGAAGACATCGCCGGCAAAACCGGCACCACCAACGACGGCCGCGACGCCTGGTTCTCCGGCTTCACGCCGGACCTCGTGGCGACTGCCTGGGTCGGCTTCGACCAGGAGCGCCCGCTCGGCCGCGACGAGGAAGGTTCGCGCACGGCGCTGCCGATGTGGATCTACTTCATGCGCGAGGCGCTCGACGGCGTCCGCCAGCACGCGCTGCCGATGCCCGACGGCGTCGTGACCGCGCGCATCTCGGGCGACCCGACGGTGCTCGGCGAGGAGTCGCCGACCGAGTTCGAGTATTTCCTCGCCGAACACCTGCCGGCGGGCCTCGCAGGCGAGGGCGACGCGCCGGGCGAGCCGCCGCCGCAGCGGTACGAAGAACCGATTTTCTAGGAGCCTCCCAATGGCCAGGCGATCCGTCCGCGGCGACATGATGCGCCAGGCCATCGCACGCGAGGCCGCGCGGCTCATGATCGAGCACGGGCACGGCGACTACGGCGTCGCCAAGCGCAAGGCCGCCGAGCGCTTCGGCGTCACCGACCTCGCCGTGTTGCCCAAGAACACCGAGATCGAGGACGCGCTCGCGGAGCACCAGCGCCTGTTCGGGGCCGAGCAGCACGCGAGCGAGCTGGCCGAGATGCGCGTGGTCGCCGTGGAGGCGATGCGGCTCCTCGAGGAGTTCGAGCCGCGGCTCGTCGGTCCCCTGCTTTCCGGAACCGCCACGGCGCACAACGACATCACCCTGCACCTCTTTGCCGACACGCCGGAGAACGTCGCCGTGCGCCTGATCGACCGCGGCATCCGCCACGAATTTGCGGAACGGCGCTATCGCACGCAGCGCGACGGGGTCGAGGCCTACCCCGCCGTGCGATTCACGGCGGGCAGCCACGAGGTGGATGCCACGATCTTTCCCAAGGACGGCATCCGTCAGGCCCCGCCCGGCCCGGTCGACGGCCGGCCGATGCGCCGTGCGACGCTAGACGAGGTTCAGGGATTGCTGCAGGCAGGAGGGGACGCGCACCTTCATATTCGTTGATGGCAACTCATGTGAAAAGGTCCGTCCCTTTCGCGAATATGAAGGTGCGCGTCCCCTTCGGAGCGCTCTTCAACGCTTCTTCACGGGCACGTAGTCGCGCCGCGTGGCGCCCGTGTAGAGCTGGCGCGGGCGCGCGATCTTCATCTCGGGGTCGGCGATCATCTCCGACCAGTGCGCGACCCAGCCCGCGGTGCGCGCGATGGCGAACATCACGGTGAACATCTCGCGCGGGATGCCCAGTGCGCGATAGATGATGCCCGAGTAGAAGTCCACGTTCGGGTACAGCTTCCGGCTGACGAAGTACTCGTCCTTGAGCGCGACTTCCTCGAGCCGGAGCGCGAGCTCGAACAGCGGGTTGTCGGTCTGCCCGAGCTTGCCGAGCACCTTGTGGCACATCTCGCGGATGATCGTCGCGCGCGGGTCGAAGTTCTTGTACACGCGGTGGCCGAAGCCCATGAGCCGCACGCCACCCTTGCTGTCCTTCACCTTCGCGAGGAAATCCGGCACGTGGGACGCGTCGCCGATCTTCTCGAGCATGTCGACGACCGCCTCGTTCGCGCCGCCGTGCGCCGGCCCCCAGAGCGCGGACACGCCCGCGGACATCGCGGTGTACGGATTGCAGCCCGTGCTGCCCGCGAGCCGGACCGTCGAGGTGCTCGCATTCTGCTCGTGGTCCGCGTGCAGGATGAACAGCAGGTCGAGCGCCTTCGAGTGGAGCGAGTCGAGCTCGTAGGGCTCGCAGGGCACGGCGAAGAACATGTGCAGCATGTTCGCCGTGTAGTCGAGGTCGTTGCGCGGGTAGATGAAGGGCTGCCCGAGCGCGTGCTTGTAGGCCGCGGCCGCGATGGTCGGCAGCTTCGCGATCATGCGGTGCGTGAAGATCTCGCGATGGCGGTCGTCCGTGATGTCTGTCGAGTCGTGGTAGAAGGCGGCAAGCGACGCGACGATGGTCGCCACCATCGCCATCGGGTGCGCGTCGTGGTGGAAGCCGCGGTACAGGCGCAGGATCCACTCGTTCAGCATCGTGTGGCGCGAGATCGAGTGCGTGAAGGTTGCCAGCTCCTTCGCGCTCGGCAGCTCGCCCTTCTGCAGCAGGTAGGAAACCTCGAGGAAGCTGCTGTGCTCGGCGAGCTGCTCGATCGGGTAGCCGCGGTAGAGCAGGACGCCGGCGTCGCCGTCGATGTAGGTGATGGCGCTCGAGGCCGCCGCCGTCGCCATGAAGCCCGGATCGTAGGTGAAGAGGCCGTGGTCCTTCTGGAGCGTGCTGATGTCGAGCACGTCCGGCCCTACGGACCCGGAAAAGGCGGCAAGCTCGCTGGTGCGGCCGGTCGCGACGTCGGTGAGCTGGTATTTTTTGCCTGGCATCGTTTTCCCGCGTCGCAGACTGTCATGCTGCACTGCAGGAATCAAGGCTGACGGCCCGGTTTCATAGAATGCCTGCATGAGCGATACGATCGCGATCTACGTGCACCTGCCCTGGTGCGTGCGCAAGTGCCCGTACTGCGATTTCAACTCGCACGTGCGCCCGGAAAACATTCCGGAGACGGAATATGTCGCGGCGCTTCTCGCCGATCTCGACCGCGACCTCGACCTCGCCGCAGGCCGGGAGGTCGCGAGCGTTTTTCTCGGCGGCGGCACGCCCTCGCTCTTCGGCGTCGGCGCGATTGCGTCGCTGATCGACGGCCTCGCTGCGCGGCTCGCGTTCCGTGCGGACGCCGAGATCACGATGGAGGCGAACCCCGGGACGATCGAGCACGGCCGGTTCGCGGGCTACGCCCGGGCCGGCGTCAACCGCGTCTCGCTCGGCGCGCAGTCCTTCGATGCCGCTGCACTCGCGGCACTCGGGCGGATCCACGGTCCCGGCGAAATCCACGCCGCAGTGTCGGAGCTCGACGCCGCGGGCCTTCACAACTTCAACCTCGACCTGATGTACGCGCTCCCCGACCAGACGCGAGAGGGCGCGCTTGCCGACCTCGAGGCTGCGCTCGCGCTCAGCCCCGCGCACCTTTCCCGCTACCAGCTGACGCTCGAGCCGGGAACCGTCTTCCACAGCCGCCCGCCGCCGCTGCCCGACGACGATCTCGCCTTCGCCATGCAGCAGGACGGCGATGCGCGCGCTCGCGGCCGCGGGCTTCGCACAGTACGAGGTCTCCGCCTACGCACGGCCGGGGCGACAGTGCCGGCACAACCTCAATTACTGGCGCTTCGGCGACTATCTCGGCATCGGCGCCGGCGCGCACGGCAAGGCGACGGTCGGCGGCGCCGTCATGCGTACCGAAAAACCGCGCTCGCCCCGCGCCTACCTTGCGGGCGGCGGCAGGCTCGGCGCGATCCGGCGCGCGGTGCCGGCGGCCGAGCTGCCCTTCGAGTTCATGCTGAACGGGCTGCGGCTGGTCGAGGGATTCCGGATCGCCGATTTCGAGCGGACGACAGGCCTCCCGGCAGCGATGGTGACCGGCAAGCTCGCTGAGTACGCCGCGAAGAACCTCGTACAACCGGAAGACGGCGGCTATCGGGCGACGAACCTCGGCCTGCGTTTCCTGAACGACCTCCTGGCCGGCTTCCTGCCCGACGAAACGAGCCGCAGGGGGTCAGGCGAGTTGTACACAGCGCCTTCCCGCTTCGTGCCGGATAGGGACTTTCGTGACTTTGTTAGCGAGGTGCGTTAACTCCCACGGTGTAACCCATTGAGCAGACATGGGAAAATCCCCTGTTCAAAATTTGACCAAATCGTCATTAATGCGGGAATGGTCGAAAAAGCGGTTCCAGTGAGCGTCGCAATCCACAGAGTTATCCACATATTTTGTGGATAAGAAAAATATTCAGCAAATCCCGCAACTTAGGTACTGCGCATATTCGGGTCCCGGGCCGCCTTGAATGTGGCGGTCTTCGCCCTTAGACTTCGCGGCCCCACGCAGCACCGCAACGGGATACCGCTATGAAAGAAGGCATTCACCCGACCTATACCGACATCACGGTAACCTGCAGCTGCGGCAATTCCTTCAAGACGCGCTCGACGCTCGGGTCCAACCTCGAGGTCGAGGTCTGCTCGAACTGCCACCCGTTCTACACGGGCAAGCAGAAGATCGTGGACTCGGGCGGCCGCGTCGACCGCTTCCGCAAGAAGTACGGCCTGAAGTAATCCGTCCGGTCGCCGGGCGGCCGTCAACTTTCCGGCATCCCCCGCGTCTAATCCGGGACCGGTACCCTTGGGGCCGGAAGCGGAGATCGCCATGCGTCCATTGACCGGCAAACTCGCCTGCCTCGCGGCCTGCCTCGCCCTCGGGTTCGCCGCGGGAGGTCCCGCCCATGCCGCCAAGGACGAAGACAAGCCAAAGAAGGAAAGCAAGGAGGTCCGCACCGCCAAGCAGATGCACGTCGCCTTCACGCAGCAGATGGGCGTGCACAGCGAGATCGAGCTGCAGGAATACGTGCAGCGGGTCGGCGAGAAGCTCGCTGCGGTGAGCGAGATGCCCGAGCTCGAATGGCACTTCACGATCGTCGACACCGACGACGTCAACGCCTTCGCGACCATGGGCGGCTATGTCTACATCTCGCGCGGCATCCTGCCGTACTTCCAGAACGAGGCGGACCTCGCGGCCGTGCTCGGCCACGAGATCGGCCACATCACCGCGGAACACCTGAAGAAACAGAACCGCAAGGGCATGATCTCGGGTCTCGCGAGTGCCGCAACCGCGATCTTCACCGGCATGCCCGCCCTCGCCGACCTCACCAACATGGCTGGCCAGGCGATCATCAGCGGCTACGGCCGCGAAGCGGAGCTCGAGGCCGACCGCCTCGGCGCAAGTTACCTCGCCAAGTCGGGATACGACCCGGAGGCGATGATCCGCGTGATCGCGACGTTGAAGGCGCAGGACACGTTCGAGCGCGAACGCGCGCGGCTCGAGGGCCGCGAGCCGCGCCTCTACCACGGCGTGTTCTCCTCGCACCCGGACAACGACACGCGCCTGCAGGAGGCGGTCGCGTCCGCCGGCCGGTCCTCGGCCACGGCGGCCGGCGGCACCAACAATCGGGAAGGTTACCTGCAGGCGATCGACGGCCTGCCGGTCGGCTCGAGCGCGCGCCAGGGCATGGTGCGCGAGAACCGCTTCTACCACTCCGACATGCACTTTACGCTCGCGTTTCCGCGCGGCTGGCAGGTCGTGAACCAGCCGGACAAGATCCTGGCGGTCGCGCCGAAGAAGGAGCATTTCCTCGAGATCCGCACGCAGGCGCCGCCCGCGGACCTCACGGACCCGCGCGACTTCGCGATGCGCGGGCTCGCGAACAAGCGGCTCTCGCGCCCCGAGTCGCTGGACATCAACGGGCTCAAGGCCTGGACCGCCATCGTGCGCGGCGACCCGTCGCCGTACGGCCAGTCGACGAGCGTGCGTTACGTAATCATCTACTACGGGAACCTGATGTGGGTCTTCAAGGGCGCGAGCCGCTCGGGACTCGAGGCGCCGGCGGGCGATCCGTTCTTCCTCTCGACCGCCAACACGTTCCGGCGCATGCGCTCCGAACGAGTTCCGGCTCGCAGAGCCCGACCGCCTGCGCGTGATGCGCGCGTCTGACGGCACGACCATGGAGGCTCTCGCGAAGGAGAGCCCGATCAAGAAGTACCCGCTGCAGCAGCTGCGGCTCTTCAACGACCTCTACCCGGACGGCGAGCCGAAGCCCGGCGACCTCATCAAGACGGTCCGTTGAAGGGGACGCGCACCTTCATATTCGCGAAGGGGACGCGCACTTTCGCGAATATGAAGGTGCGCGTCCCCTCCGTTTCCTACCACCCTGCCTCGTACATGCGCTGTGCCAGCTCCCCCAACGCCTTCCCGCGATGGCTCACGCGGTTCTTCTCCGCCTCTGGCATCTCGGCCGCGGTGATCGTGCCACCCCCGACGACGAAGACCGGGTCGTAGCCAAAGCCGCCCGACCCGCGGCGCGCAAATCCAATGGAGCCTTCCCATGCGCCCTCGGCCACCACCGGCGCGGAATCACCGGCGTCCCGCAGGAATACCATTCCACAGCGATACCGCGCGCCACGACGCCCGGCCGGCACCCCGGCGAGCTCCGCGAGCAGCTTGTCGATGTTGGCCGCGTCATCGACGATCGGCCCTGCGTAGCGCGCGGTGTGGATGCCCGGCCGGCCGCCGAGGGCGTCGACCTCGAGGCCGGAATCGTCCGCGATGGCCGGCAGGCCGGAGGCCGCCGCCGCATGGCGCGCCTTGATCAGCGCGTTCGCCACGAAACTGTCGCCGTCCTCGACGGGCGGCTCGATGCCGAGTGCCGACTGCGGCACGAGGTCGAGGCCGTGGGTGCCGAGGATCGCGAGCATCTCGCGCAGCTTCCCGGGATTGCCGGTCGCGATCACGACGCGGCGGGAGTTGAAGGGGACGTTCACCTTTAGCGGCCACCGCCTCGCTGATTCATGCTCATCGGCCTCTAAAGGTGAACGTCCCCTTCAACTCGCGCGCCTGCAGCTGCAGGCCGAAGAGCTGCGCCGTGCCCGAGGCGGCAAGGTTCAGCATCGCGTCGAGCTCCTCGCGGCGGAAGGCATGGCCTTCTGCCGTGCCCTGCACCTCGATGAAGGCGCCGCCGGAGTTCATCACGACGTTCATGTCGGTCTCGGCATCGATGTCCTCGGCGTACTCGAGGTCGAGGATCGCCTCGCCCTTCACGATGCCGACCGAGGTCGCGGCGACCTGCCCGTGCAGCGGATTCGCGGCGAGCTGCTTCTTCGAAATGAGCGTGTCGATCGCGTCCGCGAGCGCGACGTAGCCGCCCGTGATCGCCGCCGTGCGCGTGCTGCCGTCCGCCTGCAGCACGTCGCAGTCGATCGTGACGGTGCGCTCGCCGAGCGCGCCGAGGTCGATGCAGGCGCGCAGCGACCGGCCGATCAGGCGCTGGATCTCCTGCGTGCGGCCACCCTGCTTGCCGCGCGCCGCTTCGCGGGCGCTGCGCGTGTGCGTCGCCCGCGGCAGCATGCCGTACTCGGCCGTGAGCCAGCCCTTGCCGCTGCCCCGGAGGAACGGCGGCACGCCGTTCTCGACGCTCGCCGTGCACAGCACGCGCGTGCCACCGAACTCGCAGAGGACCGAGCCTTCTGCGTGCGTGGTATAGCGGCGCGTGAAGCGCACCGGTCGCAGTTCGTCGGCCGCGCGGCCGCCTGGTCGCATGAGGAACTCCGGATCCGGTTCAGTGATGCCAGACGAGGCTGGCGGCCGAGGCATTGTCGCTGTGCGGCGCCGACGCCGCCACTGCCTGCTCGACCAGCTTTTCGAGCGCCGGGCGATAACCGCCGTTGGCCTTGCCGTGCGGCTTCAGCAAGGCGGCGATCTCCGTGTCCTTGAGATTCGACCAGACGCCGTCCGTGCAGACCATGAGCACGTCGCCGTCCTCGAGCGGCTGGCGGCGCGAGAGCGTCATCTCCGGGAGCATGGACTCTCCGCCCAGGCAGCACTCGACGAAATTGCGCATGGGATGGCCCGGCACTTCTTCCTCGCGGATCGCCCCCTCGCGCAGGAGCTGCTCGACGTGGCTGTGGTCGCGCGTGCGGGAGACCACCGACCCGGCGCGCAGGTGATAGACGCGGCTGTCACCGACGTGGGCCCAGTACGCTTCCTGCCGCTGCACCAGGCAAACCGCGCAGGTCGCGCGCGGGCGCACGTCCACCGCGAGCCTGGTGCCGATCGCGACGACGGCCGAATGCGCGCGGCCGAGCGCGAGGTGCAGGAAACCGAGCGGATCGAAAAGCGGCTTGGACTCCGCGCGGAACAGGTCGAGTATCACCTTGCAGGCGACTTCCGCCGCGCGCGCGCCGTAGGCGTGCCCGCCCATGCCGTCCATCACGACGAGCAGCACTGCGCCTTCGCCGGTCGCGACCGCAGCGCGGTCCTGGTTGTCCTCGCGGTCACCGGTCAGGCTGACCTCGGCGCACTCGATCGCCACGCGCTCCCCGGCGGTCCACTGGCCGCCGCCCCTGTTAAACTGCGGTGAAGCTTACATCAGCGGCCTGCACGACACCCGGGGACGACCCACCGATGCTGAAGAGCATGACCGGCTTCGCGCGCGCGGAGCGCTCGACGCCCGCGGGGCTTCTCGCCTGGGAGATCCGCAGCGTCAATCACCGTTACCTCGAGGTCGGCCTGCGCCTGCCCGAGGAGCTGCGCGCCTCGGAAGCCGAGTTTCGCCGCGCCATCGGCACGGCGGCCCGCCGCGGCAAGGTCGATGCGTCGTTTTATGTCAGGCCCGGCCCCGACGCAGGCCGCGAGCTCGCGCTCGACACCGACTTGCTGGACGCGCTCATCGACCGCGCCGACGCCGTCCGCCGGCGCCTCGGCGGCGCGGGGCGCATCGACGCCGTCGACCTGCTGCGCTGGCCGGGGATCGTGAAGGAGGCCGAGCGCGATGCCGCCGGGCTCGTCGCGCTGGCGACCGGCCTGCTCACCGAGACGCTCGCGGCATTCACGCACCTCGCGCGCAAGCGAGGGCGAGCGGATCGCGGAGATGCTTCGATCACGCGCAGCGCAGGTCACCGCGATCATCGGCGTGATCGGCGCGCGCCTGCCCGAAGTGCAGGCCCGCATACGCGCGAAGCTGGGCGAGCGCCTCGCCACACTCCGGGCCGAGGTGAACCCGGAGCGCCTCGAGCAGGAAGTCGCGCTGCTCCTGCAGAAGATGGACGTCGCCGAGGAGCTCGATCGGCTCGGCAGCCACGTTGACGAGCTCACCGCGACGATCGCATCCGGGGATGCCGTCGGCCGCAAGCTCGACTTCCTGATGCAGGAGTTCAACCGCGAGGCGAACACGCTCTCGTCGAAGTCGCAGGACGTCGAAACGACGCGCCAGGCGGTCGAGCTGAAAGTCCTGATCGAGCAGATGCGGGAACAGGTCCAGAATGTGGAATAGCCTGCGCACTCTGCGCCGCAACCCGTCCGCCGGCCTGCTGGCAGTCCAGCTCCTCGGCTTCCTTCTGTACCCGTTGATGGAGACATCGCCCGGCGGCCGGGCGCTCTTCGGGGCGTTCGGCCTGGTCGTCCTCGGCGCGGCGCTATGGGTTGTCCGCCGGGGCCCATGGCTCACCTGGCTCGGCCTGCTGCTTGCGGCGCCCGTCGTGGTGCTGGCCGTGATCGCCGCCGTCTCGTCACGGCCAGAACTCCTGCTGTGGTCGGCCGCGCTGGAGTCGCTCTTCTATTTCTACGCCGCAGGCAGCCTCACGGCGTACATGCTCCAGGACTGGGTGGCGACGACCGACGAGCTCTTCGCAGCAGGCGCGACGTTTACGTTGCTGGCCTGGGCGTTCGCGTATGCCTACGTGGTATGCGAGGCGGTTTTCCCGGGGAGCTTCGCCAGCGCGTCCAGCGCGACGGCGGCGCGCTCCTGGATGGAGCTGCTTTACCTGAGCGTCGCGGTGCTCTCGAGCGTCGGGCTGAGCGACATCATTCCGGTGACGCCGATGGCACGCGCAATTGTCATGCTCGAGTCGTTCGCCGGCGTCATGTTCATCGCTCTCGTAGTGTCTCGCCTCATCGGCATGTTCACGATATCGCGGCGACACTCGTCGAGCTGATCAAACGGTCGCTATGCGACTCAGCGCCGCACTTTGTGCCAGTTCTGCGTCGGCGACGACCGCTGACTCCACCCGTAGTACGGATGCCGCGCAAGCATCTCGCGGTTCCGGAACACGAGGCTGAGCAGGGCGCCGGCCGCGAAACCGCCGACGTGCGCCCAGAACGCGACGCCGCCGCCCTGCGCGCCGATCGCGACGTACCCGCTCACGAGCTGCAGCAGGAACCAGTAGCCGAGCATGAAATAGGCCGGCACGGCGATCGTCGTGGCGTAGAACCCGAGGAACACGAACAGGTGCACGTGCACCTTGGGGTACATGAAGACGTACGCGCCCATCACGCCGCCGATGGCGCCCGAGGCGCCGACCATCGGGATGATGGAATCCGGGTCGAAGGCCGCCTGCAGGCCTGCGGCCGCGACGCCGCACAGCAGGTAGAACACGACGAAGCGCAGGCGCCCCATCGCGTCCTCGACGTTGTTGCCGAAGATCCAGAGGAACCACATGTTCCCGATCAGGTGCATCCAGCCGCCGTGCAGGAACATCGAAGTCAGCACGGTGTGCCAGGAACCGCCTCCCTGGAGCACGCAGGACGCGTCCGCCGAGACCGGGAAGCTGGTGCCGGGCGGCACGGTGCCGAGCACGTCGGCCGGTATCAGGCCGAGCCGGCAGACGGAAGACGACAGCGCGGGCTCGCTGCCGAGTCCCTGCAGCAGCACCCAGGCGAGGACGTTGAGCGCGATCAGCCCGTAAGTGGCGTACGGGGTCGAGAAGTGCGGGTTGTCATCGCGGATCGGGAACATGCGCCCATTGTAATGAGGCGCCGGGCCACAGGTTCGCAGTCATCGTCTCGCGCGCTGGAGGGGAGGAAGGCAGCGGCACGATCAACCTGCAATGACTGCGAACCTGTGGCCCGGCACCCGTGGGCGGCGCTCACCACTCGAGCCGCGTGGCGGTGACTTCAACCTCTGGCAGGACCACGACCGCTGCAGGCACGTCGCGCTCGTAGACGATCCTCTGGTTGACCGCCAGCGCGTTGCTGACGATGCCGGCAAGGGCGGCCACGACGATCGTGGCAAAGCTCGTGTTACGGACTGTCGAATAGGCGTTCATAGTTGGCTCCTTGTCTCTTTCGTGTGTCTGTCGTTCGAGGCGTATTCAAATCGACATTCAGTGCCGGGTCGAACCCGGTTTCTGATGCCCGGTTAAGGGAAACTTGACGACGTTGCCCGTGAAAGCCGGTGCAATCCCGGCCGGGGCCTCGAACCGGCGCCCCGTGACGACTTCGGCCTGGCGGCGCTGGCCTTCGGCCAGCAAGTCCAGGAAGCTCAAAAAACCCTGCAAGCGACCGTTCATTGCCTTGACTCCTTTGTTGGCGGGGATCGGGCCCGACGCCCTTTCATCCCGTGTTCGGGCTAGACTTTGCAGCCCCCGGCGTCCGCGAACAAACGCATTAACTCAAGCCCGGTTAAGGGAAACTTCGTGCCCGCATCCGCCTATGGACGACTGCCTCTCAACGCGCTTCGGGTGTTCGAAGCCGTGGCGACGCGGCTGTCGTTTTCCGAGGCCGCGGACGCGCTGAACGTGACGCCGGCCGCGGTTTCCCAGCAGATCAAGGCGCTCGAGGAATACCTGCAGATACCGGTGCTGCGCCGCAGCGGCCGCAAGGTCGAGCTCACGCCGGAGGGCGCGAAACTGCTGCCGGGCGTGCAGTCGGGGCTCGATTCGCTGGTCGCGGTGCTGCGCGAGACGCGGATGGTGCGCGCGAGTGGCATCGTCAACGTCAGCACGCTGTCGTCGCTGCTGCAGAAGTGGATCACGCCGCGCCTGCACGGCCTGCACGAGCGGTTCCCACAGCTGCGCGTCGACTGGCACACGTCGCGCGAAGCCGTGGACTTCGCGCGCAGCGACTACCATGCCGCGGTGCGCCTCGGCGAGGCCGTCACGCCGGGCCTCGAGTACGACCACCTCATGGACGAATGGCTGGTGGTCGTCGCGTCGCCCAAGCTGTTCAAGAAGTTCGGCTCACTCGACGACCGCGAGTCGTACGAGGGCATCCCGATGCTGCAGGCGCGCGACGAGCCCTGGTCGCGCTTCGAGAAGAGCGCCGCGCCGACGCCCTGGCCTGCGGGTCCCACCATCATCGACGACTCGGTGAGCGTGCTCTCGGCGGTGATCGAGGGCCTCGGCTACGCGCCGGCGCGCTGGTCGATCGCGGCCAACGACCTCGACAACGGCAACCTCGTGCTCGCCAGCAAGACGATCGTGCCGTCGCGCTTCCGTTACTGGTTCGTCTGCCCACCCGCCTACGCGGAGATGCCCATGGTGCTGGCGCTCCGGCAGTGGCTGCGCGAGGAGTCCGCCGCCTTCCTCAAGCCCGACGACTGGCTGGGCCGCCGCTACCGCTGATGAAGCGCGGACGCCTCTACGTGATCGCGGCACCTTCGGGCGCGGGCAAGACCAGCCTCCTGCACGCGCTGATGCGCCGGCGCCCGGACCTGAAGTTCTCGGTATCCTGCACGACGCGCAAGCCCCGGCCGGGTGAGCATGACGGCAAGGACTACCACTTCATCGACCGCGAGGGCTTCGAGCGGCTCGTGGCGGCGGGTGAATTCATCGAGCACGCGAACGTGTTCGGCAACCTCTACGGCACGCGCAAGTCCGTCGTCGAGGCGGCGCTCGCCGGGGGTAGCGACCTCGTGCTCGAGATCGACTGGCAGGGCGCAAGGCAAGTGCGCGAGCACCTG
Source organism: uncultured Gammaproteobacteria bacterium (assembly GCA_963728615.1). Classification (GTDB taxonomy): domain Bacteria; phylum Pseudomonadota; class Gammaproteobacteria; order Steroidobacterales; family Steroidobacteraceae; genus SCUD01. The sequence goes on along the minus strand of CAVSKQ010000001.1, from coordinate 47,052 downwards.
CCTGACGCGGTCCAGGTATTCATCCTGCCGCCTTCGCGCGCGGAGCTCGAGGCGCGGCTGCGCAAGCGCGGCAGCGACAGTGGCGAGGCGATCGAGCGCCGCCTGACGGAATCGGCAGTCGAGATGTCGCACTGGCGGGACTTCGACTACGTGATCGTCAACCGCGACTTCGATGCCGCGCTCGCCGGCCTCGAGGCCATCTTCGACGGCCGCGGCGAGGATAGCCGGGCCGGGCGACCGGAGCTCGAGACCCTCGCCCGGGAGCTCCTGGGAAGCTAGCATGGCGCCCTCTGGACGAGGCACGGCATGGCAGGAAAGGACACCAAGTCGAACGACCGCCGCTGGCACGCCGTTTCGGTCAAGCCGGGCACCGGCGCATGCAACGCCGCGATTTCCGGAAAGAATCGCCGCTGGCTGTCCCGGGAGGCCCCCCTGCTGCCCCTGCCCGGCTGCACCCGGCCGGATACCTGCCAGTGCACCTATAACCACCACGACGACCGGCGCACCGACAGCCGGCGGGCGACGGACCTGGACGCCTTCAGCCAGGGGCCCCGCGTCGCAAACGAGCGCCGCAGCCGCAAGAGCCGCCGGGTCAGCAAGTAAGGCGGCGTTTCGTCAGGAGGGGACAGTCCCCGCTTGTGGTAGTATTTCGGGTTCATCTCCCTGAAATTACGGTCTTTTCCATGGCCCGCATCACCGTCGAAGACTGCCTGACCACGGTCGACAACCTGTTCGACCTCGTGCTCCTTGCCGCCAAGCGCTCGCGCAGGCTCGTGAATGGCGCCGAAGCCCGGGTCGACTGGGAGAACGACAAGCCCACGGTGGTGGCGCTGCGCGAAATCGCGGAGGGCAAGGTCACCGTCGACCTGCTCTCCGAGCCGGATCCCGAGCCGGAGCAGGAAATCATTCCTGAAAATCCGCTCGACCTCGGCGTCGACTTCCGCGCCCCGCAGCTCGGCCTGGGGGACTGACCGCGAAGAGCCCGCCCGGATGAATTACGCGTCTTCCATCCTCGGATTGCTGCCGGGCGGAAGACGCGCTCCCGGGATCGGCCAGCTCACGTCCAAGATCGAGGCCTACCTCCCGCCCGACCAGGTCGAGCGGGTGCGGGAGGCTTTCGAGTACGCGCAGACCGCGCACAAGGGCCAGAAGCGCAAGTCCGGCGAGGCTTTCATCACCCACCCGGTCGCGGTCGCGGACATCCTCGCCGACCTGCACCTCGACGGCGCCACCATCGCCGCCGCCATCCTGCACGACGTGGTCGAGGACACGCCGTCCTCGATGGCCGAGGTCGAGCAGAAGTTCGGCAAGGAAGTCGCCGAAATCGTCGACGGCGTCACCAAGCTGGACCAGGTCCAGTTCAAGAGCCGGAAGGAAGCGCAGGCCGAGAGCTTCCGCAAGATGATGCTGGCGATGGTGCGCGACATCCGCGTCATCATGGTCAAGCTCGCCGACCGCACGCACAACATGCGCACGCTCGCGTCGATGCCACCCGAGAAGCGCCGCGCGGTCGCGCGCGAGACGCTCGACATCTACGCGCCGATCGCCAACCGCCTCGGCATCCATTCCATCAAGCTCGAGCTCGAGGAGCTCGGCTTCCACACGCTCTACCCCCAGCGCTACCGCATCATCGAGCGCGAGCTCAAGCGCGCGCGCGGCAACCAGCGGGAGTTCCTGCCGAAGATCGTGAAGTCGGTGCACAAGTCGCTCTCCGGCGCCGGCGTCAACGGCCGCGTCGAGGCGCGCGAGAAGCACTTGTACAGCGTCTACGTGAAGATGCGGCGCAAGCACCAGTCGCTGTCGCAGGTCGTCGACATGTTCGGCATCCGCATCATCGTGGGCAGCGTCGACGAGTGCTATCGCACGCTCGGCCTCGTGCACGGGCTGTACCGCCCGATGCCCGGGCGCTTCAAGGACTACATCGCGATCCCGCGCGTGAACGGCTACCAGTCGCTGCACACCTCGCTGTTCGGCCCGAACGGCACGCCGATCGAGGTGCAGATCCGCACCGAGGACATGCACCGCCTGGCGGAGGCCGGCATCGCCGCGCACTGGCAGTACAAGTCCGGTGAGAAGGAAGGCGAGTCACAGCAGGCGCGCGCGCGCGAATGGCTGCAGAACGTCATGGACCTGCACGAGGGCTCGGCCGAGGAGCTCGTCGAGAGCGTCAAGGTCGACCTGTTCCCCGACAAGGTCTACGTGTTCACGCCGAAGGGCGACATCATGCGCCTGCCGCGCGGAGCGAGCTGCGTGGACTTCGCCTACGCGGTGCACACCGGCGTCGGCCAGCGCTGCGTCGCCGCCAAGGTCGACCGCCGCCTCGTGCCGCTGCGCACCGTGCTCCGCAACGGCCAGACCGTGGAGGTCATCACCGCCAAGGGCGCGCAGCCGAATCCCGCCTGGGCGAGTTTCGTGGTGACCGCGAAGGCGCGCTCCGCAATCCGCCAGTACCTCAAGAACCTGAAGCGCGGCGAGGCCGCCGAACTCGGCGGGCGCATGCTGAACCAGGCGCTCGAGGAATTCGAGCTGACGCTCAAGAAGCTGCCCGCCGGCCGCCTCGACGAAGTCGCGCGCTCGCTCGCGCTGAAGGACGGCCAGGAGCTGCTCGAGAAGATCGGGCTCGGCGAGCGCCTCGCCCGCCTCGTCGCGCGCCGCGTGCTGCCGGACGACGACACCCGCCCGGATGCCGTGGTCTCGCAGCCGCTCACCATCGCGGGCACCGAAGGCCTCGTCGTCAGCTACGCGCGCTGCTGCTTCCCGATACCCTACGACGCGATCGTCGCCTACCTCTCGAGCGGCCGCGGCGTCGTCGTCCACCGCGACAACTGCGCGAACGTCGCGGCATTCGGCAAGCAGGAAGACAAGTGGATTCCCGCGGTCTGGCAGAAGGACCATCCGCCGCAGCACCTGTTCAGCGCGGGCCTGCTGGTCGACGTGACGAACCGCATGGGCATCCTCGCCGAGATCGCGACCCGCATCGCCGCCGAGCAGAGCAACATCAGCCACGTCAACGTGGACTCGTCGCAGGGCGACCATTCGACCATCCTGTTCGAGGTCCAGGTCCGCGACCGCGCCCACCTCGCGCGGCTGATCCGCGCCATCCGCGGCATGCCTGACGTCATGAAGGTCGAGCGCAGCCTCGCCTGAGCCGCCGCCCGCGGCGGCGGCGCTATACTGCCCGCCGATCAGCGAGGCGCCCATGGTCCGGGACAGCCGCAAGATAGCCGCCATTTTGGCGGCCGACGTGGTCGACTACAGCCGGCTGATGGCCGCCGACGAGGCCGGCACGCTCGCCGCGCTCGCAATCCGGCGCACTCACTTCGACACGCTGGTGTGCGAGTTCGACGGCCGCGTCTTCGGCAGCGTAGGCGACAGCCTGATGGCCGAGTTCACGAGCGCCGTGCACGCCGTCGAGTGCGCGCGCGCCATCCAGGACGCCATCGCCCGCGAGAACACCGGGACTGCGCCAGGAAAGCAGATGCGCCTGCGCATCGGCGTCAACCTCGGCGACGTCATCGACAAGGACGACGGCGTAGCCGGCGACGCGGTCAATGTCGCTGCGCGGCTGCAGGCGCTCGCAAAGCCGGGCGGCGTGCTGATCTCGGGCACGGTCTACGACCAGGTGCACCTCAAGCTTCCGGCCCGCTACGTTGACGCCGGCACGCGCCGGGTCAAGAACATCGAGGAGCCGGTTCGGACTTTCGAGGTCCTCCCTGTGGCGCAAGGACTCGCCGGTCGCGCGCGCGACGCGTTTCTGCACTTCACGTCGCGCCATGGAGTTCGTGTCGCGGCGACCGTGGCGGCGTTCGCCGCGGTCGCCGCACTCGGGCTTTTCTGGCGCGACATTCCCGTCCCTGCGACCGGCAAGACACTCGGCACGTTCTTCGCTTCAGGTGATGAGGCTCCGCCGCGCAACGCCATCGCGGTGCTTGCGTTCACGAACATGACTGGCGACCCCGCGAACGACTACCTCGGCGAGGGCCTCGCAGAGGAGTTGCAGCATCGGCTCGCGAAGATTCCGGGCCTGCGCGTCTCGCCGCGCAGCTCCGCTTTTTCGTTCCGTGGCAAGGCGGTCGACGCGCTGCAGGTCGCTGACGCGCTCGGCGTCAGCTACGTGGTCGAGGGCAGTGTCAGGCGGCTGGGCGAACGGGTTCGGGTGAACGCCGCGCTCATCGAGCGCGCCAGCGCCTCCAACCGGTGGTCGAATTCCTTCGAGACGTCCGCCGACTTGTTGGCGATCGAGAACGACATCGCACGCCAGGTCCTCACGGCGCTCGAGCTGGTGCTGGACATCGAGGCCGGCGCTGGGCCGGCGCCGCCGCGTGCGGGCGGCGACGGTTCATACGACATCTACCTGCAGGGCCTCGCGAATCTGCGCAATCCCCGCAACGCGCGTTCGCTGGATGACGCGGAACGGCTCTTCCAGCGCGCGCTCGCTGATGAGCCGGGCTTTGCCCGTGCACAAGCCGGACTCTGCAAGGTCCGCGTCGAACGGTACGTCGTCGAAAGGATACCCGCGTACGTGACCGCCGCCGAAGAGGCCTGCACGCGCGCGCGCGCCCTCGACAGCACGGCTCACGAGGTTTACGAAGCCGTCGGAGACTTGCGGCTCGTGACCGGCGACGCTCTGGAGGCGGAAGCCGCGTATCGCCGGGCGCTGGCGATCGTGCCCGAGTCGCCGGACGCCCTGATAGGACTCGCTGAAGCCCTTGCCGCGGGCGACAAGCCCGTCGAAGCCGAGCAGGTCTTGCGGCGAGCGATTGCGGTTCAACCACGTTACGCGGCGACGCAAATCGCCTACGGCAACTTCCTGTTCGCGCATGGCCGACCTGCCGAGGCCGTTGTACCGTACGAGCGGGCCACGGTTCTCCAGCCTGACGATCCCAACGCCTTCAACAACCTGGGGGCCGCCTACCTGTACCAGGGCGACTTCGACGAGGCGGCGGGGGCTTTCTCGCGCTCGCTGGCCATCGAGCCGCGACGCTCCAGCTACTCGAACACGGGGACGGTCCACTATTACAGCGGCCGCTACCGCGAGGCGGCCGACATGTTCCGCAAGGCGACGGAACTGGCACCGGGGGATCATCGCCTGTGGGGCAATCTGGCGGACGCCCTGCTCTTCGACGGGCGTCCGGACGATGCCCGTCAAGCGTACAGCAGCGCTATGCAGCTCGTTGAGGGAGAGCTCGCGATCAACCCCAAGCATGCCGTCAACCAGGCTCAGGCGGCGTATTATTCGAGCCGGCTCAGTGACGGGCACCGCGCCCGGCAGTGCATGGAGGCCGCCCTGGCCGAAGGGGACAACACCAACGAAGTGCATTACTACGTCGCGCTCGCAGAGCTCGGCTTGGGCAACCGGGCCGGCGCCGTGAGCCACGCGCAACGCGCACGGGCGCTGGGCTATCCCGAGGTGTTCCTGAAGGCGGCTCCGGAGCTGGAAGCGATTCGAAAAAACATCTGATAACGGGGGAGGGCTGACCATGGCTGACCTGACGATCGTAGTCGACGTCCGCGACGAGCAGACGATGTCGAGCTACAAGATCCCGAGAAGCGGCAAGCTGGTTTACAAGAATGCGTCGGATGTGGCCGATCTGACAATTAGTCAGAAGAAGGAACATCCGCTGCCACTGTGTGAGAGCAACGGGAAAGACAAGGTTGTACTGCCGGTCGTGGTGCTCAAGGGCGAAGACTCGCAGGAGTTTCGAATCTGCGATGACTTCAAGGACCAGGAGTTTCTGTACACGGCCAGGATCGGCATGGCAGCTGAAGAAGATCCGATCGTCATCATCGATAAGAAAAAAGATATGTCGCTTGACCCGCTGGCGGCAGCAATCCTCGGCGCGGGCCTTGGAGCCGCCGTCGCGTATCTCATCGTAAAGTCGCGGGCCAACAAGATGCGGCCTCAGCAAGGCTGACTCGAGGAAAAGCCCTATCGCCCTGAAACGAGAGTCCGGAGCGCCGCGGCGTCGCTCACCGTGACGGTGCCGCGGCCCAGGGCGACCCAGCCCTTCGCCTTCCAGCCCTGCAACTGCTCGTTGACCGCCTGTCGCGAGACGCCGAGGAAGCTCGCGAGCTCCTCCTGCGAGATCCGCACCACGCGCCCGGCGGCGGAATCCTCTCCGTGCAGCTCGCCGAGCGACAGCACCGTCTTCGCGAGCCGCGCGGGCGCGTCGAGGAAAGCCGAGTCCTCGAGCAGGCCGCTCGTCCAGCGCAGCCGCTTGCCGCACAGGCGCAGCAGCTCGAGCGTCGCTTTCGGCTCCCGCTCGAGCAGCTCGAAGAACGGCGCGCGCCGGATCGAGACCAGCTCGGCGGCGTCGATCGCCGTCGCGGTCGCGGTGCGCGTCCCGCCGTCGAGCAACGCGATCTCGCCGAAAGTTTCGCCCGGTTCCATGATGTTCAGGAAGATCGCACGCCCGTCGGCGTTGCCGGCGCTGATGCGAATCCGCCCGCTCACCACGCCAATCAGCGAGTCGCCTGGATCTCCGGCGCTGAAGACGATTTCGCCGCGGCGGTAGCTGCGCTGTGTCGCGAGCGCGGCCATGCGCTCGAACGTCGCCGGCGGCAGGCCCCGGAACAGGGGACTGCCCTGCAGCATCATTTTGCCCGCCCGTGTCGTCATCCGCTGCCCGCCTCGTCGTGACGCGGGCATGATACGCCTCATGCGCGCCGGCTATCGGACGAGCACGGCGCCCGCGACGGTTCGACGGCCGCCGCTGCCGAGGCCTCCATCGTCCGCTGGCGTCGCTGGCGCGCGTTCGCGCCGCGCGTACTCGCGCCCGACCAGCCAGGCGACCATCATCATCGTGAGGCTCAGCACGACGATGAGCCAGACGAGCTGCGCACGTGCGTCCTCGAGGAGCCACGTGCCGAGGAAGACGGAGCCGGTCGCGAGCAGGTCGCCGGCGCGGAAGAAGAAAGTGTCGATGGCCGTCTTTGCCTGGTACTTCGCGTCGCGGCCCATGGGCAGCAGCAGGGCATTCCGGGTCGTGTTGAGAAGCGAGTAGTCGAAGCTGCGCTGGACCACGAGCACGGACTGCAGCAGCAGGAATGCGGGCACGATGCCGACCACCAGGTAGCCCGCGACGAAGGCGACCGGCGTCACCAGCAGCGCGCGCGCGAGGCCGGCGAACTGGATGATGCGCGACACCAGCAGGAGCTGCACCAGGAAGCCGACCAGCGTCACGGTCGCGCAGTAGCGGCCCATGAACCGCCCGATGTAACCCGACTCGGCGCCCGGCGCCTCGCGTCCAGCGATGTCGACCAGCCAGCTCGTGAGCACGAAGTCACCGGCCGACGTGATCCAGTTGAGCAGGACGACGAGCGCGGCGATCGCGACCAGGTAGCGGCTGCGCGCGATCACGGCGAAGCCGCCGAGCCAGTGACCTGCGGCGGGCACGCCCCGCTCGCCGCTCCGCGACTCGTCGGGGATCGCGGCACGGGCGCGGGTGGCAAGCGCGACGGCAATCGACAACGAGGCCGCGGACGCGAGCATGAGTCCGTGCGGGCCGATGGCGTCGAACAGCGCGGTGGCGAGCTGCGCGCCGGCGAAGGCGCCGGCCGAGACGCCGACTGCGATCAGCCCGAACAGCCGCTCGCCGGAGTTGACGCTGAAAAGGTCAGTCGCGAAAGCCCAGAACTGCGTCACGGCCATGACGCTGAACAGGCTTCCCCACACGAAGAAGGCGAACCCGATCCGCCAGCCGGCGAGGCTCGCGAGGCAGAAGAGCAGCAGGTGACTGACGAAGAACGCGTTGACGAGCAGATAGATGCGCCTCGCCTCGATGCGCCGGACCCAGGCGCCGTATGCGGGAATGATGATCACGAGCAGCAGCGCCTGCACGGCGACCGCGTAGCTCCTGAACTCCGCCCCGCCCTGGGTCAGGATCAGCGCCTCGCGCACCGGGCGCACCAGGTAGTAGGCGAGCATCAATGCGAAGGCCTGCAGGAACAGGATCGCGACGACGCGCCCCTCGCCGGGCCGCACCGGAGCGAGCCATGCGAGGCAGCGTTCGAGGCGCGTCGACGAGGTGCAGATCATCGGGCTCTCCCTGAAAATCGACGCCCGGCCATCGGCAGCCGGGCGCCGTAAGCACACATGTCTCAGGTCCAGTCGGTCGCGTCCGTCGCCGGGCGGCGATCCAGGGCGATGACGGTTTCGCGGGCGGTGTCACCTTCGAGCTGGAGCAGCTGCCCCGGCTCGAACGATTCCACCAGCGAGGACACGAGCACAGTGGTGACGAACGTGGCCGCGAGGGCGGCGGCGATCGAGTGGCGGCGGTACTGGTTGCTCTTCATGGTGATCCTCCTCGGATCGGTTGCTTCTGATCCGGGAGTGATCGTGAACCTGAGCGGGGCAGCGCTCTGTCAGGTAGCCGACACAGCGGCCGAAAAAGGTGCCGGGCTGAAAAACGCCCTAGAATGTCGGCCTTCCCGGTCGCGGATGGCACACATGACGCGCAAGACGATCCACACGCCGAAGGCGCCGAAGGCGATCGGCCCCTACTCGCAAGCGGTCGCCGCCAGCGGCACCGTGTACCTCTCGGGCCAGGTTGGACTCGACCCGGTAAGCGGCGAACTCGTCGCCGGCGGTATCGAGTCGCAGGCGCGGCGCGTCTTCGCGAACCTCGCGGCAGTCGCCGAGGCGGCAGGCTCGAGCCTCGCCGCGGCTGTCCGCGTGACCATCTACCTCGCGGACTTCGGCGACTTCGCGACCGTCAACGGGATCATGCAGGAGTTCTTCAGCGAGCCTTATCCCGCGCGCGTCACCATCGGAGCCGCCGCACTCCCGCGCGGCGCGGCGATCGAGGTCGACTGCATCCTCGTGCCTTGAGGATCGCGGTTGCCACGCCCATGACTGCGCCACCGCCATTGCACGCCGACGCCCACGGCTACCTGCTGCGGCAACTCGACACGGCCTGGAAACTCGCCCGCTTCCACCTGGACGGGCTCACCACCGAGGAATGCCTGTGGCGGCCTTCGATGCGCGGTCTGCACGTGACGCAGCGCGCGGACGGACAGTGGCGTGCAGACTGGCCCGAGCGCGAGGGCTACGACATCGGGCCGCCGAGCATCGCCTGGGTCACCTGGCACATGGTCTTCTGGTGGTCGATGGTGCTCGACCATTCTTTTGGCCCGGGAACGCTGGAGCGCGGGAAAGTCGCCTGGCCCGGCAGCGCGGATTCGGTACGGCGAGTGCTCGACCGGCTGCACGGGGAGTGGCGCGCTGCGATCGCGGGACTTTCCGAGCCGGACCTTCGCTCTCCCGCCCAGGCGCGCTGGCCGTTCAGGGACCGTCCGTTTGGCGACGTGGTCGCCTGGGCCAATGTCGAGCTGGTCAAGAACGCGAGCGAGATCGGGTACGCGCGCTTCCTGTACGCCAGCCGCGAGCCTCTCGCGACCCCGTGACCCTCGAGCGCCGCCCGGTCACCGCGCTCAAGGGCGTCGGTCCCGCGCTCGCGAAGCGGCTCGCGAAGCTCGGCATCGGGAGCGTCGCCGACCTGCTCTTCTGGCTGCCGACCCGCTACGAGGATCGCACGCACATCGTGCCCATCGGGTCGCTCCGTCCCGGCATGCGCGCGGCGGTCGAGGGCGCGATCGAGCTAGCCGAAGTGGTGTTCCGCGGCCGCCGCTCGCTGCTGGTGCGCCTCGCCGACGGCACGGGTTTCCTCACGCTGCGGTTCTTCCACTTCAGCGCCGCGCAGCAGCAACAACTCGTGCGCGGCGCGCGCCTGAAGTGCTTCGGCGAAGTGCGCCGCGGAAAGCACGGGCCCGAGATCGTGCACCCCGAGTACAGGGACGCGGCCGCCCCCGACACGCAGGCGACCGAGGACGTCCTGACGCCGATCTATCCCGTGACCGAGGGCGTGCAGCAGGGGCGCCTGCGTAACCTCACCGCGCAGGCGCTCGCCGCGATGGGCGACGGCGAACTGCCGGATCTCCTGCCCGCCGGAGATCGTGCGCGACCTCGGGCTTCCAGGCCTGCACGAGGCGCTGTCGTACGTGCATCGCCCGCCGCCGGACGCGCGGCTCGACGTGCTCGCCGCCGGCCGCCACCCGGCGCAGCGGCGCCTCGCCTTCGAGGAGCTGCTCGCGCAGCAACTGTCGCTGCGGCAGCTTCGCGCGGCGATCCGCCGTGACCCGGCCATTGCCGTTCGCGCGGACGGCGCGCTCGCCGGGGCCCTGCTGGCCGGAACCGGCTATGCGCTGACCGCCGCGCAACAGCGGGTCCTCCGGGAGGTTCGGGCCGACCTCGCGGTGCCGCACCCGATGATGCGCCTCGTGCAGGGCGACGTCGGCTCCGGCAAGACGATCGTCGCCGCGCTCGCGGCCGCCGACGTCGTCGAAGCAGGCTTCCAGGCAGCGCTGATGGCGCCGACGGAACTGCTCGCCGAGCAGCACGCGCAGAACTTCGCGCGCTGGCTGGCGCCGCTCGGGCTCGAGGCCCTGCTGCTCACCGGGCGGATGCCGGCGCGCGCGCGGCGCGCGGCGCTCGACGACCTCGCGGCGGGACGCCGTGGCTTCGCCATCGGCACGCATGCGCTGTTCCAGGAAGGCGTCGGGTTCGCGCGGCTCGCGCTCGTGATCGTCGACGAGCAGCACCGCTTCGGCGTGCAACAGCGCATGCGCCTGCGCGAGAAGGGAGGCGCGGGCCGCTTCCCGCACCAGCTCATCATGACGGCGACGCCGATTCCACGGACGCTTGCGATGACTGCCTACGCGGACCTCGACGTCTCGGTCATCGACGAGCTGCCGCCCGGGCGCACGCCGGTGACGACGGTCGCGATGCCCGAATCGCGCCGCGAGGAAGTCGTTCAGCGCATCCGCGGCGCCTGCCTCGCCGGCCGGCAGGCCTACTGGGTCTGCCCGCTCATCCAGGAGTCGGAGCTGCTCGAGGCGCAGGCCGCCGAGGACGCGGCCGCGGCCCTCGCCGAGGCGCTGCCCGACGTCGCCGTCGGCATCGTGCACGGCCGCATGCCGCCCGCCGCGCGCGAGAAGGCGATGGCCGAGTTCAAGGCGGGACGAATCGGCCTCCTCGTCGCGACGACGGTGATCGAGGTCGGCGTCGACGTGCCGAACGCGAGCCTGATGGTGATCGAGAATGCCGAGCGCATGGGGCTTGCGCAGCTGCACCAGCTGCGCGGCCGCGTCGGGCGCGGGCGCGAGGCGTCGACCTGCGTCCTGCTCTGGCATCCGCCGCTGTCGCCGCTTGCAAAGGAGCGGCTCGCGGCGCTGCGCGGCAGCAACGACGGATTCGAGATCGCGCGTCGCGATCTCGAGCTGCGCGGCCCCGGCGAACTCCTCGGCACGCGCCAGGCGGGGCTATTGCAGCTCAAGGTCGCGGACCTCGTGCGCGATGCCGACCTGCTGCCGCGGGTGCAGGCGGCGGCGGACGTGATGATGCGCGCGCATGCGGATAACATGGCGCCACTCGAGCGCCGCTGGATCGGCGCGGGAACGCGGTACGGCAAGGTATGAACGGACAACCCGCGAAGCAGGCCGATGCGCGGCGCGCCCCCCGCTGGACGGCCCGCCTCGACGAATGCCGGCCCGCGGCGCCGCCGGCTGCCGCTGCGTGGCTCTCGGAACCGGGCCTCCTGACCGACCGCCTGCGCGCCTGCTGCGACGGCCAGCCGGGGCTTTCGGTCATCGCACTTGCGGAAGCGCCGATCGCCGAGAGCGACGCCGCGATGCTCCGGGCCGCAGGCCTCACGGCCTACGTGCGCGAGATCGAGCTCACCTGCGACGGGCGGCCCTGGGTGTTCGCGCAGACGCTGATCCCTCAGTCGACACTGGTTCGCCACGGCTGGCTTTCCACGCTCGGCAGCGCGGCCCTCGGCGAGCGCCTCGCCGCGGTGCCCGGGCTCGAGCGCGGCCCGCTCGAATTCACCCGCCTCGTCGCCGGCGACCGCCTCTATCATCGCGCGCTGCGCGAGCGCACCGATCCGCCAGCCTCGCTCTGGGCGCGCCGCTCGTTGTTTGCGATCGCGGGCGCCCGCCTGCTGGTGCAGGAGGTCTTCCTGCCCGAAGCGCAGGCATGAGCGACTACAAGCCCGAGTGGAAGCCGCGGCCGCTGCGCGATGCCTGCCGCGCCGTCGGCCGGACGCTCCGTGAGTACGCGCTCCTCATGCGCCTGCACAAGCCGATCGGGATCTGGCTCCTGCTCTGGCCCGCGCTGTGGGGACTCTGGATTGCAGGCAACGGCCGGCCCGACCCGCGGATCTTGTTCATATTCATTGCCGGCGTCGTCGTGACGCGCTCGGCCGGCTGCGTGATCAACGACTATGCCGATCGTGACTTCGACCCGAGGGTCGCGCGCACCCGGGACCGCCCGCTCGCCGCCGGGCGCGTGGCGCCGGCCGAGGCGCTGTTCCTGTTCGTCTCGCTCGGCCTCGTCGCCGTCTGGCTCGCCGTGCAGCTCGATCCCTACGCGCAGCTCTTCGCCGTCGCGGGCGCCGTGCTCGCCATGACCTACCCCTGGCTCAAGCGCATCGTGCACGTGCCGCAGTTCTACCTCGGCGTCGCATTCGGCTGGTCGATCCCGATGGCTTTCGCGGCGCTCACCGGCGAAGTGCCGAAGATCGCCTGGCTGCTGCTCACCGCGGTCGTGCTCTGGGCCGCAGTCTACGACACGATGTACGCGATGGTGGACCGCGAGGACGACGAGCGCATCGGCGTGAAGTCGACCGCGATCCTCTTCGGCGAGGCGGACCGCGTCATCGTCGCGGTGATGATGGCGATGACCCTGTTCGCGCTCTGGCTCGCCGGCAACGAGGCCGGCCGCGGCGACTGGTACCGCGGCGGGCTCGCCGCGGCGGCGATCCTCTTCCTGTACGAGCTGTGGCTGATCCGGCGCCGGGAGCCGAAAGCCTGCTTCCAGGCATTCAACAACAACCACTATGTCGGGCTCGTCGTATTCGTCGGGCTCGCGCTCGACTATCTCTATCGGACGGGAGGCTGAGCGGCTCATGACCGCGACTGCATGGATGCGGGCGATTTCCGCGCTGGTCGCGATGCTCGCCTGCGGCGCCGCGCCCGCGCCGCAAGTGGACCTGGTGCCCTGCGCGCTGCCCGAGCTCGACACACCTGCCCGCTGCGGCGAGATGCAGGTGCCGGAAAACCCGGAGCTGCCGCAGGGCCGGAAACTCACGATTGCGTTCGCCGTACTGCCGGCGACCGGTACCCGCGCGTTGCCGGACCCGATCGTGCCGCTGATGGGCGGACCGGGAGAGGACGCCCTGAGTGCTGCCGGCGTGATGGCGGAACGGCTCCGTGGCCTGCGCCGCGAACGTGACCTCCTGCTGGTCGATCAGCGCGGTACCGGCAAATCCGCAGCGCTCCGCTGCCGCCTGCACGACCCCGGTGACGCCGGCAAGAATCTCCGCGACCTGATGCCGCCCGCCGCCGTCGACGCGTGCGCGCGAGAACTCGCGCAAGGCGCAGACCTCACGCAGTACACCTATCTGCATTTCGCCCGCGACCTCGAGGCCGTTCGCCGGGCGCTGGGCTACGGCCGGCTCAACCTTTTCGCGGGATCCTACGGAACCCGCGCGGCTCAAGTAGTCGTGCGCGCCTACCCGGACAGCGTCCGCACGACGTACATGGGAAGCGTCGTACCCATCGATGTCGTCACGCCGCTCACGATGGCGAAAGCGTCGCAGGCGATGTTCGAGGCGACGCTCGATGCCTGTGCCGCCGAAGGCGCATGCCATGCGGCCTTTCCACGCCTGCGGGAGGAATTCGACGAAACCTTGAAGGCGCTGGACGGCGGCGCTGTCCGGGTCGCCGTCCCCGGCTCGTCGACCGTCGCGCCGCTCGGGCGGGGGCGCTATGTCGAGTGGCTGCGAAGCCGGCTCTACCGCCCCAGCACCGCCGCACAACTACCATGGCTCATTCACCAGGCGCACGCCGGAAACTGGACACCCGTCGTCGACGGGATCCTCGCGCAGGCCCGGGAGGTCGATGCCGCGTATGGATTCGGGCTCTTCTTCTCCATCACCTGCGCGGAGGACGTCGCGTTCCTGTTCGAGGGCGAGATTGCGGCCGCGTCCGACGGCACGTTTCTCGGAGACTATCGCGTGCGCCAGCAGCAGGCGGCCTGCGAACACTGGCCCAGGGCGTTGTTGCCCAAGGGGTATCGCGACGCGGTCCAATCGCCGGCGCCTGCGATGTTCGTATCGGGAGACATGGATGCCGCATCGCCCCTCTGGTTCACCGGCCGCGTCGCACCGGGCTTCGCGAATCGCATCGAAGTCGTGTCGCGCGGCCAGGGGCACACCGAGTGGAGCGACTGCATCGGCAGCCTGTACGAAGAGTTCGTGCGCAGCGGAACCGCGGAAGGCATCGATCCGTCCACCTGTCCGGCCGTGCCCCGTCCGCCGTTCAGGACGCAGTAGGCGCGGCCCGGAACCCTGCGCGTCTAGGCGCGCGATACCGCCCAGGCCTCCACGCGCCGGCACCCGGCGCGCTTCAGCGCCTGGGCGAGCGCATCCGCGGTCGCGCCCGTCGTCATCACGTCGTCGACGATCGCGACGGCGGCCGGCAACGCAGCCCGCGAGCGCCTCGAACGCGCCGCTCACGTTGACCCGGCGCACGCTTGCGGGAAGCGCCGCCTGCTCCTCGGTCGCGCGCAGGCGCAGCGCCACGCGATCGAGCACCGGAATCCCGACGATCTCTCCGGCGAATCGCGCGATCTCGCCCGCCTGGTTGTAGCCGCGGCGTGCCTCGCGCGCCGCATGCAGCGGCACGGGCACGATCGCATCGACCGCGGGCCTGCCGCGCTCGCAGAGCCGATGCGCGAGCACCGTGCCGAGGATGCGCGCGATCGCAACCTGCCGGCCGTACTTGAGGCGGTGGATCAGCTCGACCAGCGGGAATTCGTAGCGATATGGCACGAATGCGGCATCGAAGGCAGGCCTGCGCGAGGCGCAGTTTTCGCAGGCCGCTTCCCGGGTCGGGGTCCGGACGCGGCATCGCGCACCCGGGGCAGGCGCCGGAATTCACCGGCAGGTCGTCCTCGCAGGCGCGGCACAGGTCGAGCGCAGGCCGCTGGCCCGGGATCCAGGCACAGCAGGCACGTCGCCGGAAAGAGTCCATGAATCAGCGACTTGGACGCGCCGTAAACCTGGCTAAGCAGGGTTGGTTGACAGGCTTTCAGGGCGTTCGAATACTGCGCCACGGCGACAACGTGCGCCCGCCGCGCGTTCGGCATGCGGCGGTTTTGCGGCCGGAACGGGGAGCAATGCAATGGACGGCAACGGTCACGCGAGCGAGGCGATCCGCAGCACCTGGACGCTCGAGGAAGTGCGCGCGCTCCATCGCCTGCCCTTCGCCGACCTGATGCACCGCGCGCAAGGAGTCCACCGCCGGCATTTCGACCCGAACGCCGTGCAGGTCTCGACGCTGCTCTCGATCAAGACCGGCGCCTGCCCGGAAGACTGCGCCTACTGCCCGCAGAGCGTCCGTTACGACACGGGACTCGAGCGCGAAGCGCTGATGGAACCGGCGGACGTCGTCGAGCGCGCGCGCGCCGCGCGCGAGTCCGGTGCGACGCGCTTCTGCATGGGCGCCGCATGGCGGAGCCCGAAGGACCGCGACCTCGAGAAAGTCGCGGCGATGGTCGAGGGCGTCGCCGCGCTCGGGCTCGAGACCTGCGCCACGCTCGGCATGCTGACGCCGCAGCAAGCCGGACGCCTCAAGCAGGCCGGGCTCGACTACTACAACCACAACCTCGACACGTCCGAGGCGTTCTACGGCGAGGTCATCACGACGCGCACCTACCAGGATCGCCTCGACACGCTCGCGGCCGTGCGCGACGCCGGCATCCACGTGTGCTGCGGCGGCATCCTCGGCATGGGCGAGAGCGCGGATGACCGCGTCGCCTTCCTGCACACGCTCGCGACGCTCGACCCGCACCCGGAGAGCGTGCCCATCAACAACCTCGTGCAGGTCGAGGGCACGCCGCTGGCCGGGACGGCCGCGCTCGATCCCATCGAGTTCGTGCGCATCGTCGCGCTCGCGCGCATCCTGATGCCGCGCTCGCACGTGCGGCTGTCCGCGGGCCGCGCCGCGATGAGCGACGAGATGCAGGCGCTCTGCTTCCTCGCCGGCGCGAACTCGATCTTCTACGGCGAGAAGCTGCTGACGACCGGCAACCCGGACACCGCGAGCGATCACGTCCTGTTCGGCCGTCTCGGCATCCGGCCCGAGCCGGCCGCCTCCGGAAGCTGAAGGCGTGGCCGCCCTGCCCGGGATTCGGGGCCGTGCTCGCGGACCTCGAGGAGCGCGGCCTCCGCCGCCAGCGCCGCAGCGTCCGCCGCCTCGCGCACGACACCGCACGGATCGAGCTCGACGGCAGGCCTTGCGTCGACTTCTGCAGCAACGACTACCTCGGCCTCGCCGCGCATCCGCGCGTGACGGCGGCGCTGATCGACGCCGCGCGCGAGCACGGCGTCGGCGCGCGCGCCTCGCATCTGATCACGGGTCACCAGCATGGGCATGACGCGCTCGAGGAGGCGCTCGCCGCGTTCACCGGCCGCGAGCGTGCGCTCCTCTTCTCGACCGGCTACATGGCGAACCTCGGGCTCGCGACGGCGCTCGTGCCGAAAGGCGGCCTCGTCTTCGGCGACGCGCTCAATCACGCCTCGCTGATCGACGCCGGGCGGATCGCCCGCGCGAATCTCGACTGGTATCCGCACGGCGATGCCGGCGCGCTCGAAGGGGCGCTCGCCGCGCGCGCTCCCGGTCCCGCGCTCGTGCTGACGGACGGCGTATTCAGCATGGACGGCGACCTCGCGCCGCTGCCTGCGCTCGCCGGCGCCTGCCGACGGCACGGCGCCCTGCTCGCCGTCGACGATGCCCACGGCCTCGGCGTGCTCGGCACCGGCGGAGGCGGCACGCTCGAGCACTTCGGCCTCACGCCACGCGACGTGCCGGCCCTCGTCGGCACGCTCGGCAAGGCCTTCGGCGGCTTCGGCGCCTTCGTCGCGGGGGATGCGGACCTGGTCGAGACCCTCGTCCAGCGCGCCCGCACCTACATTTATACGACGGCGCTGCCGGTCGCGGTCGCGGCGGCGACGCTCGCCGCCCTCGAGGTCGCGGCCGCCGAATCCTGGCGGCGCGTGCGCGTGCTCGCGCTCGCGCAGCGCTTCCGCAGGCTCGCCGCCGAGGCGGGCCTGCCGCTCGGACCCTCCGAAACGCCGATCCAGCCCGTGTTGCTCGGCGGCGCGGACGACGCGGTCGAGGCGAGCCGCCGGCTGCTCGAGCGCGGCTATTTCGTCGCCGCGATCCGCCCGCCCACGGTGCCGGCGGGCGCTTCGCGGCTGCGTGTCGCGCTCTCGGCGGCGCACCGGGATTCCGAGGTGGAGGGGCTCGTGGCCTGTCTCGCGGACATCCTCGTGCCGAAATGAGCGGCGCGCAGCGACCGCGCCCGGCGCCGCCGTACCTCGATCGCGCCGCCATTCGCCGCAACCACGATCGCGCAAGCGCGGGCTATGACGCCGCGGCCGTGCTCGCGGGTCACCTGCGCGAGGCGATGATCGCGCGCCTGGGGTGGATCGCCTTCGTCCCGGAGTGCGTGCTCGACCTCGGCTGCGGCACGGGACAAGGCGCCGCGGCGCTCGCGGCGCGCTGGCCAGGCGCGCGCGTCGTCGCGCTCGATGCGGCGCCGCGCATGCTGGCCGAGGCGCGCCGGCTCGCGCCGGCTGCGCGCATCGAATGGCTCTGCGCCGAGGCCGAGGCCGTCCCATTGCCGGACGCGAGCGTCGATCTCGTCTTCAGCAACCTGCTGCTGCCCTGGTGCGAGGACGTCGACGCGGTGTTCGAGGAAACCGCGCGCATCCTGAAGCCCCGAGGCCTTTTCACATTCACGACCCTTGGCCCGGACACGCTCGGGGAACTGCGGGCTGCCTGGCGCGCGGCGGACGGTGCGGCGCACGTCCATCCGTTTACCGACATGCACGACCTGGGCGACGGGCTCGTGCGCGCGGGCTTCGCTGAGCCGGTGCTCGATGTTTCCCGCTACACGCTCACCTATCGGGATGTCGGCGCCCTGATGCGCGACCTCAAGGCAACCGGCTCGCAGAACGCGGCGAGCGCGCGGCCGCGCGGGCTCACCGGTCGCGGCCTGATCGCGGCGATGACGGAAGCCTACGAGCCGTTCCGCGCGGACGGGGTCCTGCCGGCGAGCTTCGAGGCGGTGTTCGGCCAGGCCTGGGGCGCGCTCGAGCGCGCCACGCGCGATGGCGAGTTTGTCTTCCCGGTCAGCCACATCGGCCGCCGGGGACCGCTCGACCGCTGACCGTTGGCTACTCGGTGGTTCGTCCCGCGTGTATGCTTGGCCGCCTTCGCATCGCGCCGTTCGACCAGACTCAGGACTCATTCGCATGGCTGACGTGTTTGTTTCCTACGCGCGCAGCGACAAGGCGCGCGTCGCACCGCTGGTAGCCGCGATCGAAGCGAAGGGGTGGTCGGTCTGGTGGGATCCGGAGATCGCGCCTGGCCAGCAGTTCGATGACCAGATCGAAGCCGAAATCGCCGCGGCCGGGGCCGTGCTGGTGGTCTGGACGCCCGCTTCGGTGGTGTCGCGCTGGGTGCGGGGCGAGGCGCGCGAAGCCGCCGAGCGCGGCGTCCTCGTACCGGTGCGATTCGACCAGGCGCGCCTGCCCATGGATGTCCGCGCGATCCACACGACGGACCTCGATGGCTGGGCCGATAATGCGGCAAGTCCGCAGGCACAGGAATTCCTGCGTGCGCTGGGCGCCCTCATTGCGCGCTCACAGGCGTCGCGACCCGCGCAGCCGGGAAGTTTGCCCGCATCGGCGGCACCCGCGAGGGATTCCCGGCGCTACACGATCTGCGTGCTGCCCTTCGTCAACATGAGCGGCGATCCCGAGCAGGAGTACTTCAGCGACGGCATCACGGAGGACATCATCACCGACCTCAGCAAGGTCTCGGCACTCGGGATCATCGCGCGCAACAGCGCCTTCATGTACAAGGAAAAGAACGTCGACATCCTGAAGGTCGCGCGCGAGCTCAAGGTCAGCCACGTGCTCGAGGGGAGCGTGCGCAAGGCCGGCGGCCGCATCCGGATCAACGCACAGCTGGTGGACGGCGAGACCAACAGCCACGTCTGGGCCGACCGCTACGACCGCGATTCCAGCGACATCTTCGCGCTGCAGGACGAGATTTCCGAGGCGATCGTCAAGGCCCTGAGGCTGCGCCTGCTGCCGGAGGAGAAGAAGGCCATCGAGCGGCGCGGCACCAGCAATGTCGACGCCCACAATCTTTACCTGATGGCGCGACAAACCTACATCGCCAGCCAGGAATACGATCCTCGTACCGCAGAGGCCATCGTTCGCCTTTGTGCGCGCGCCACGGAGATCGACCCGAACTATGCTCAGGCCTGGGCGCTAAAGGCAATTGGCCACGAAAAATTGCGTCAAGCAACGGGCGCCGGTGCAGGCGATGGCAGGGCGGCCGCGGAACGCGCGCTCGCCATCGATCCCAAATTGGCCGAGGCCCACGCGATCAAGGCCCATATATTGTTGTCAGAAGGCCATCCGGATGCTGCAGCAGCCGCGGTTGCTACCGCGCTCGAGCTGGATCCCGAGTCCTACGAGGTCAATCGCTCAGCCGGCCGCCTGAACTACCAGTTGCACCGGCACGAGGATGCGATCCGCTACTACGAAAAGGCAGCGAATCTGGTGGAGTCGGACCTCAATTCCGCTTCCATGCTGATTAGCAGTTATGCGGCCCTGGGCGATGTCGAAGGGATGCGTCGCTCCGCACAGCGGGCTCTCGATCGGGCCGAGGCCATGCTGGTTCATGACCCGAACAACTCCATGGTGGCGGGTGACAGCGCTTACTCCCTTGCCGCATTAGGCGAGGGCGAACGCGCCAAAGCGCGGATGGAGCGTGCCCTGCTGATCGATCCCAGCAACTTCAACATGCGTTACAACTTCGCGTGTGCATTGAGTGTCTATCTGAAGGACAAGGAAGCCGCGCTCGACATGCTCGGCCCGGTATTCGAGACGATCAGCGACACTTTCCTGCCATATGTCAAGACGGACCCGGACCTCGACCTGTTACGCGACGATCCACGATACCAGACCCAACTGGCAACGACAGAGACACGGCTCGCGGCGAACGCTGGAAGGCAGGCGATCGGCGCGACCTGATCGAACCGTCCCGACGGGCCGGCTGCTCAGTAGCCGTGGAAATCCTCACTGCGGATGTCGTCGTCATCGATGCCGGCCTCGTTCAACGCCTTGCGCATCGCGGCGACCATGCCCGGCGCGCCCGCGGCGTAGTAGACGGGCCGCGAGAGGCCCGCGCCGGCCGACTTCAGCATGTCCGCGTCGATGCGGCCGGCGAGGCCCGACCAGGATTGCGACGAGCGGTTCATCGCAGTCATGACAGGCAGCACGCGGAAATCCGGCCAGCCGCGCTCCAGCGCCTGCAGCTCTTCCAGCCAGGCCGCGTCCTCGGGACGGTGGTTCGCGTACATGAGCAGTAGCCGGCGCGCCGGCCGGTCCCGCGCTGCCTGCCGAAGAATGCTCATGAAAGGCGTGATCCCGATGCCGCCGGCGATGAAGACGGCCGGGCGGGACGCGTCGCCGTGCAGCGTCAGCGATCCCGACGGACCTTCGATGCCCGCGGCGGCGCCGGCCGGCAGAGCGGCGAGCGCACGCTTGAAATCGCTGTCGCGCATGCGCGTCGCAACCGTCAGGCGGTCCTCGAACGGCGCGCTCGCGATCGAGAAGGTGTGGCGATTCACGTCCGTCGCGCCGGCAGCACCTTCGAGCGACACGTCGATCGCCTGTCCCGCCTTGAACGTGAATCCGTCCGGGCGCGCGAAGTGAAAAGCCCTCGTGCCCTCCGCGATCGCCTCGCTCCCGAGGAGACGGGTCCCAACCGCTTTCACGCGGCCCCCGCGGCCGGCCCGGTGATGCGGGCATAGGCCGAATGATTGTGGATGGACTCGAAGTTCTCGGCCTCGACCGTATAACGCACCACGCGAGCATCGCGATTCAGCTCGAGCGCCGCGTCGCGGACCAGGTCCTCCGCGAACTTCGGGTTCTCGTAGGCGCGTTCGGTCACGAACTTCTCGTCGGCGCGCTTCAGGAGTCCGTAAACCTCACAGGAGGCCGAGCGCTCGGCGATCTTGATCAGCTCCTCCATCTCCACTGCGCCGTCGATCTCGGCATCGATGCTGATGACCGAGCGCTGGTTGTGCGCCCCGTACTTCGATATCTCCTTCGAGCAGGGACAGAGGCTCGTTACCGGCACGGCGACCTTCATCGCAAAGCCGTAGCCCCCGCCGGGCGCCACCGTCCCGCGCCAGCAAGCCTCGTAATCGACCAGGCTCTCGCTGCCTGAAACGGGCGCGCGCTTGGCGAGGAACAGCGGGAAGCGCATCTCGATCGCGCCGCTCGCGGCACCGAGCCTGGCCAGCATCTCGCTCACGAGCGACCGGAAGCCGGCGGCTTCCAGCGCTGCCGATCGCGCCTCGAGCAGCTCGACAAAGCGCGACATGTGCGTTCCGCGGGCGGGTGCGGGGAGCGCGACTGACATGGAGAACGTCGCGATGGTCGGCTGCCCGATCCCGCCCGCCTGGATCGTCACCGGGTACCTGAACTGCCGGATGCCGACCGCCTCGATGGCGAGTGCGCGGTCATCGGCACGTGACTGGATGTCCGGCAGCAGGGGCGGTTTCAGGGCTGCGTTCATCTACGGATCCTCAGCGGAACTTGTCCGGGAACTGCTTCGCGATGCCGTCCGCGAGCGCGTCGGCGATCACGTACATGTGGCCCGTCATCGCGGCCCAGGTCTTCGCCTCGGCGTCGAACTGCTTCGCCTTGAACTCCTTGATCTGCTGCACGTGATGCGAGCCGTGCGCGGCCAGGAGGCCCTTCAGCACGTCGACGGGCAGGTTCGGGTTGGCGCCGCCGAGGAACACGGCAATCTCGTCGGCGTTCTTCAGGAGGTCCGTGAACGAGGCTTCGGCCCCTGTACCGTCACCCGCATGCGTGGCGTCGAGATAGCCCTTGATCGCGCCCCAGTGGCCGGCGAGCAGCGTGAACAGCTTTTCCGAGGCGGACTTGCCATAGAACGGCTCGACCGAGCCGGCGATCGCCTTGGCATTCGCCACGACCTGCGCCTCGGCCGCCTTCGTGGCTGCGGCGTCTCCGTCGAAGGTCGCGTCGACGACGTTGCGCACCCAGAACACGTGGCTGATCCACAGGTCGCGCTGCGCGGCGCGCGCGTCGGCGAGCTTCACCGCGATGGTGGACGCTGCCGGGGCGGGCGTTGCAGGCGTCGCGGCAAGCGCCGCTGCGGGCAGCCCTGCCGCCAGGGCCGCGGCGAGGAGGAATGATGCGTGTCGTTTCATCTTCGGTCTCCTGGTGGTTTCGTCACGCATTTCTTATAGCTCGACAACGGCATTAAACGAATACTAATATGCCAAAAGTAACCGGAGACCTCGAATGCACGCCACGGCGCCCCTGACCGAGCCATTCGGCGAGACGCGCAAGCGCCTGCTGCGGCACCTGCTGCGGCACAAGACGGGCGCGAGCATCGACGAGCTTGCGCGCGCCGCGGGCGTGACGCGTACCGCCGTGCGCCAGCACCTCGCGCTGCTGATGCGGGACGGCCTCGTGGCGGCCGGCGGCGCGCGCCCGAGCGGCGGCCGCCCGCAGAATCTCTTCGTGCTGACGGCCCAGGGCAGGGAAACCTTCCCGCGTCGCTATTCCTGGTTCGCACAGCTCCTGATCGAGGCGATGACAAAGGAGCACGGCACCGCGGGGCTGCGCCTGCGGCTCGCACGGCTCGCATCCGCCGTCGTCGCGCAGTTGCGCCAGGCTTCGCCCGCCCCGCCCGGCCGCAGGAAGAAGATCGAAAAGCTTTCCGGGGTGATGGACGGGCTCGGCTACGACGCCCGCACCGGGCCGGACGTCGGCGGCTTGCCGACCATCGAGGCGGACAACTGCATTTTCCACGAGCTGGCGATGAAGAATCCGGAGGTCTGCCAGTTCGACCTCGCCCTGCTCTCGGGCTTCAGCGACAGCAAGGCCGAGCTCACCGAATGCATGGCGCGCGGCGGCCACGTCTGCCGCTTCCGGTTCACGCCGCGTGGCTGAGCCGCGGCATCCCGAGTCGGACGCCCTGGTGGTCTTCGGGATCACCGGCGACCTCGCGTTCAAGAAGATCATCCCGGCCATCTACGAGCTGGACCGCCGTGAACGGCTGGCCGGGCCCGTGCTCGGGCTGGCCCGCGAGCAATGGAATCTCGCGCGCATCCAGGACCGGGTCTCGGAGAGCGTGCGCGCGCACGTGGAATCGGTCGACGAAGCGGCGCTGGCGGACCTGTGTGGACGCCTGCGCTTCATCGGCGGCGATTACCGCGATCCGGGCACCTTCCTACGGCTGCGCGACACCCTCGGGGACGCGCGGGCGCCGCTGCACTATCTCGCGATTCCGCCGAGCCTGTTCGGGGAAGTGGTGGCCGCGATCGGCGCCTCGGGCAGCGCACGCGGCGCCCGCGTCGTCGTGGAGAAGCCGCTGGGCCGCGACCTGCGGTCGGCGCAGGCCCTCAATCGCCGCCTGGCGCAGGTGTTCGACGAGTCGCGCATCTTCCGCATCGACCATTTTCTCGGCAAGGAGCCGGTGCAGAACATCCTTTACTTCCGCTTCGCGAACGCGTTCCTGGAGCCGCTGTGGAACCGCGACCACGTGGCGAGCGTCCAGCTCACGATGGCGGAGGCCTTCGGCATCGAAAGTCGCGGCCGCCTGTACGAGGAGCTCGGCGCGGTCCGCGACGTGGTGCAGAACCACCTGCTGCAGGTGGTGAGCCTGCTGGCGATGGAGCCGCCGGCGCGGTACGCGAGCGAGGCGATACGCGACGAGAAAGTGGCACTCCTGCAGACCGTGCGACCGCTCGACGCATTGAGCCTCGTCCGCGGCCAGTATGCCGGCTATCGGAGCGAGCCGGATGTCGCCCCCGATTCGGTCGTCGAGACCTTTGCTGCGCTGCGACTCGAGATCGAATCGCCGCGATGGGCGGGCGTGCCCTTCTTCATCCGCGCGGGCAAGCGTCTGCCCGTCACCGCGACGCAGGTCCTGGTGCGCCTGCGCGCGCCGGTTCATCCCTTGTTCGATGCAGCTGCGGAGGCCCCTAACCACGTGCGATTCGGGCTCGGCCCGCACCGAGTGTCAATCGCATTGGGCGTGCACACCAAGGAGCCCGGCGCCGGGATGCGCGGCCGCGCGAGCGAGCTCGTAATGTGCGACGACGAGGCCGGCGAGATGAGCGCCTACGAACGCCTGATCGGCGATGCGCTGCGCGGCGACCCCACCCTCTTCGCCCGGCAGGACGCGATCGAGGCGGCGTGGCGAGTCGTGGACGGCGTTGTCGCGGATCCGGCAGGCGGCGGCGCCGCGCCGAAGTCCTATGCACAAGGGAGCTGGGGGCCCGCGGAAGCCGACGCGCTCGCGGCCTCCGCGGATGGCTGGCATGACCCCGGCCCGGGTTGCTAGGCCAGTGGAATGGATCGCCTGCGAGAGC
The DNA here is from genome assembly GCA_963728615.1 of uncultured Gammaproteobacteria bacterium. GTDB lineage: Bacteria > Pseudomonadota > Gammaproteobacteria > Steroidobacterales > Steroidobacteraceae > SCUD01. The sequence goes on along the minus strand of CAVSKQ010000001.1, from coordinate 22,493 downwards.
ATCCCCGTGGCCGAGCGCGCCGCGGCGGAGTTCATCGCCGGGCAACTGGACGCGGCGGTGCGCGATCGCGGTCGCGCTTCGCTCGCCATCAGCGGGGGCCGCTCTCCCTGGGGCATGCTCGATCACCTCACCGTGCAGGCGGTGGAGTGGGAATCCGTTCATGTCTTTCAGGTCGACGAACGCATTGCTCCGTTCGATGACGAGGCGCGGAACTGGAAGCGGTTTCTCGCCGGCACGCTCGCCCGCCACGTGCCGCCCGAAAACCGGCATCCGATGCCGGTCGAGACCGAAGCGCCGGATGCGGCCGCCGACGCTTACGCCAGGACAGTCGTCGAGTGGGCCGGACAGCCTCCCCGCCTCGACGTCGTGCATCTCGGCATCGGCACGGATGGCCACACAGCCTCGCTGTTCGCGGGCGATTCGCCGCTCGAGGAGACGAAGCGGCTCGTCGCGGCAAGCCGCCGCCACGAAGGCTATCGACGACTGACCCTGACGCTTCCGGCGCTCGCCGAGGCGCGCTCCATCGTCTGGTTCGCCGTCGGCGCCTCGCGCCGCGCCGTGCTCACCCGCCTGTTCGACGGGGACGTCGCGATTCCGGCGAGCCTCGTGCGGCGCGATCGCGCCGTCTGTTTCACGGACCTCGCGGCGGCGCCCGCGCCCTGACTCAGGCCGGCGGCAACTCGTGGCCGCCGAACGCGTGGCGCACCCGCGCCAGGAGGCGCGCGCCGAAGTCGCCGGCATCCTGCGAGGAAAAGCGGGCCATCAACGCGGCGTTGATGACCGGAACCGGTATGCCGAGCTCGATGGCTTCCTGCGCGGTCCAGCGTCCCTCGCCGGAATCGGCGACCCGGGCGGCCACCGCGTTCAGGGAGTCCTCATCCTTCAGCACGCCGGCAGTCAGTTCGAGCAGCCAGGAGCGGATTACCGTGCCGTGGCACCAGGCCCGCGCGATCTCGCCCAGTGGCAGCCCCAGATCCTGGCGCGCGGCGAGCAGCGCGAAACCCTCGGCATACGCCTGCATCAACCCGTACTCGATGCCGTTGTGGACCATCTTCGCGAAATGGCCGGCGCCGGAGGGCCCGCAGTGGACCCAGCCGCGGTCGGGCGCGGGCGCCAGCGCGTGGATCAGGGGACGGATGGCGTCCACATGCTCGCGCGCGCCGCCGAGCATCAGGCCGTAGCCTTGCTCGAGTCCCCAGATGCCTCCTGACACGCCGGTGTCGACGAACCCGATCTTCCGTTCGGCCAGCAACAGGCCACGTCGCTGGGAATCACGATAATGCGAGTTCGCGCCGTCGACGACGATGTCGCCGGGCTCGAGGCGCTGCGCCAGCCCGCGGACGTTTTCTTCCGTCGCGGCGCCTGCCGGTACCATCAGCCACACGACGCGCGGATTCTCGAGTGCGGCAATCATGTCTTCGAGGCGGTTCGAGACCTCGACATCGCCGTCCTGCGCAAACTGCCCGCTCGCCGTGACGCCACGGCTGAAGCCGCGCACGGGAATGCCGCTACGCGCGAGGCGTCGCGCCATGCCACCGCCCATGCGGCCGAGTCCGATCAGGCCTGCGCGCATGGCTCGCTCCTCGCCTGCTTCGCGTCCTCGAGTAGCTGGCGCAGGACCATCTCCAGGATGCCGCCGTGGCGGAAGTATTCCACCTCGGCCGGGGCGTCGATCCTCACCGTCGCCTCGAACTGCACGCGAGAGCCGTCCTGCCGCGTCACGCCGACGCGGGCCTTCTGCCGCGGCGTGATCCCGGCGCCGATGCCGCTGATGTCATACGTCTCGAAGCCGGTGAGGCCCAGGGATTGCGGCGATGCGCCCGCGTCGAATTGCAGTGGGAGGATGCCCATGCAGACGAGGTTGCTGCGGTGAATGCGCTCGTAGCTCTCGGCGATGGCCGCCTTGACGCCCAGCAACACCGGACCCTTGGCGGCCCAGTCGCGCGAGCTGCCGGCGCCGTATTCCTTGCCCGCGATCACGATGAGTGGAGTTCCCTCCTCCTGGTATCGCATCGCAGCGTCGTAGATGCTCATCCGCTCGCCGCTCGGCACGTGGATCGTCCAGGTGCCTTCCACGCCGGGGACCATGTGGTTCCGCAAACGAATGTTGCCGAAGGTGCCGCGCATCATCACTTCGTGGTTGCCGCGCCGTGACCCGAAGCTGTTGAACTCGGGCAGCGGCACGTCATGACCCATCAGGTAGCTGCCTGCGGGAGAGTCGGCGGTGATGGAGCCCGCCGGGGAAATGTGGTCGGTCGTGATCGAATCGCCGAACACCGCGAGCGCCCGTGCTGCCGCGATGTCCGACGGCGGCGCGGGAACGCCGGCGATGTCGATGAAATACGGGGGCTCGCGCACGTAGGTCGAATCGCCGTCCCATGCGAACAGGGTGCCGGTCGGGGCCGGCATGCTCTTCCACATGTCGTCGCCCGCGAAGATTCGCCCGTACTCGAGGTCGAACTGCTCCGGCGACACCGACGCGGCGACCAGCGCCTGGACTTCCTCCGCGGAGGGCCACACATCCTCGAGATAGACGGGCTTGCCGTCGCGGCCGCGCCCAAGCGAGTCCGAAGTCAAGTCGGAAAGCACGGTTCCGGCGAGCGCATACGCGACGCACAGCGGCGGCGAGGCCAGGTAGCTCGCCTTCACCTGCGGGTGGATGCGTCCCTCGAAATTCCGGTTGCCCGAAAGCACCGCGACGACGGCGAGATTGCGGCCCGTCACCACCTCGGCGATCTCGGCAGGCAGCGGCCCGGAGTTGCCGATGCAGGTCGTGCAGCCGTAGCCCACGAGGTTGAAGCCGAGCGTTTCGAGGTACGGCGTGAGGCCGGCCTTGTCGAGATACTGGGTCACCACGCGCGAGCCCGGCGCCAGCGACGTCTTGACCCAGGGCTTGCGCTGCAGGCCTGCCTTCACTGCGTTGCGGGCGAGCAGCCCCGCCGCAATCATCACGGAAGGATTTGAGGTGTTGGTGCAGCTCGTGATCGCGGCGATGACGACGGACCCGTGCGTCACCGCTGCGGCGGCGTCCGGCTGTTCCAGGCTCTCTGGCGGGGATTCGAGGACATGGCCTGCAGGATTGCCGCCCTCGCCGACCAGCCGTGAAATGACCTTGCTCTCCACCGGCTGTTCGGCACCCTCGAATGCGGCTTCGAAGGACTTCCGGACTCCGGCCAGCGGCACGCGGTCCTGCGGGCGCCGGGGACCGGCGAGGCTCGGCTCGACTTTCGACAGGTCGAGGTCGAGCACCTCGCTGAAGCGAGGCTCGGGGTCGGCGTCCGTCCGGAACAGCCCTTGCTCGCGCGTGTAACGCTCCACCCGTTCGACGATGGCGCCGCGGCCCGTCAGCTGCAGGTACTTCAGCGTATTCGCGTCCACCGGGAAGAGCGTCGAGGTGGCGCCGAATTCCGGCGACATGTTCGCCAGCGTCGCGCGATCGGCGATGCCGAGGGCGCTGAGCCCCGGCCCGAAGAACTCCACGAACTTGCCGACGACGCCGTGCGTCCTCAGCATCTGGGTCAGCATCAGGACGAGGTCGGTGGCCGTCGTGCCGACCGGCAGCGCGCCGCGCGTCCTGACCCCGAGTACGATCGGTTTCGGCAGGAACATCGGCTGGCCGAGCATTGCGGCCTCGGCTTCGATCCCGCCGACGCCCCAACCCAGCACGCCGAGGCCGTTGATCATCGGCGTGTGCGAGTCGGTCCCCACCAGCGTGTCGGGAAAGAGCCATCCGTCGCGAAGCTTGACGACCTGCCCGAGATGCTCGAGGTTGACCTGGTGGCAGATGCCCATGCCGGGAGGCACCACCCGGAAGCCTTCGAACGCCTGCTGCGCCCAGTTGAGCAGCGCGTAGCGCTCGCGGTTGCGGCGGTACTCCCACTCCAGGTTGGCGGCATAGGCGCCGGCGCTGCCGAAACGGTCGACCTGGACCGAGTGGTCGATGACGAGGTCCACCGGAATGAAGGGATTGACTCGCCCGGGATCGCCGCCGGTGCGCGCGATCGCGCTCCTGAGCGCCGCGAGGTCCACGACTGCCGGTACGCCCGTGAAGTCCTGCATCAGCACGCGCGCAGGCATGAAGGCGATGGACGCCGCCTCACCCTCCGGCCATTTCGCGAGCGCGACGACGTCCGCTTCCGAGACATCCCGGCTCCCGGCCCGGCGTGCGATGTTCTCGAGCAGGATCTTGACGGTGTGCGGGAGCCGCGCGACGTCCGCGCCGGTGCGCTCGGCGAGCTTTGCGAGGCTCACGAAGGAAGCCGATTCAGGTCCGATCGCGAGACTTGCCGTGACGTTCAGCGGATCGCTTGTCATGATGCGCGGCCTTGTATCAGGAAAAACATACTACGCTCGAATCGCTGCTTGCGGCCGTGCGCGCCTGCCGCGCCTGCGAAGGCGAGCTGCCGCTGGGTGCGCGCCCCGTCCTGCGCGCGGCTGCCTCGGCGCGGATCCTCGTCGTCGGCCAGGCGCCGGGCGCGCGCGTCCACAGGACCGGGATTCCCTGGGACGATCCGAGCGGCGCACGCCTGCGCGCCTGGATGGGCGTCGGCGAGGAAGTTTTTTACGACGAGTCGCGCATCGCGATCATCCCCATGGGCTACTGCTACCCGGGCCGCGGCAAGGGCGGCGACCTGCCACCGCGACGCGAATGCGCGCGGTTGTGGCTCAACGCGCTCCTCGAAAGGTTGCCGATGATCGAGCTGACCCTGTTGGTCGGGCAGCATGCCCAGCGCCACTTCCTGGGCCGCCGCCGCAAGCCGTCGCTGGCCGCCACCGTGGACGCCTGGCGCGACTACCTTCCCGCGTTCATCCCGTTGCCACACCCCTCCCCGCGGAACACGCCCTGGTTGCAGCGGCATCCCGGGTTCGAGCGTCGGCTGTTGCCCGAGCTGCGCAAGCGGGTCGATGCGATCATCGCCCGCCGAAATCCGCCGGCGCGTGACCCAGCCAGCCTTGGACGGTCCGGGCCAGTGAACTAGGTACTGGGACGCCCGTTGGTCTTCTCGATCGCATCGAGCGCGACGACCGAATGGGCATAGGCACCTCCGGCGCGCATCTCGGCCGCTACCCAGATGGCTTCCATGATCTCCTCGGATGTCGCTCCGTGCCGCAGCGCTGCCTTGGTGTGCCCGCGGATACAGTAAGGACACTGCGTGGCGTGCGCGATGCCGACGGCGAGCAGCTGCTTCGCTTTCGCCGGCAGCGCGCCGTCGGCGAACACTTGCCCGCTGAATGCCGTAAAGGCGTCATGAATTTGCGGAGCCAGCTTCGTGCGAATTGCGGCGAGGTCCGGCGTCATCCGGGGAAGAATGTCCATCGGAGGAAACTGCTACGTGTCAGCCGATCGCGAGATAGACCGCCGCGGCAAATGCGACGCCGATCGCGACGGCCACTGCGATGTTCCGGAAGCCGTTCAGCGGCGGCGGACGGTCCAATGTGAGTGGACGGGGTCGTTCTGTCTGTTTCATGGTGATCTCCTTCTCTGTCTCTGGGCGCGGCGGCGGTATGCTCACCCGTCAGCCACGAGTTCCTTGAGCACGGCTGCATTGCTGTGCGACGTATCCCGGGTGGCGTACAACAAGGTCACCCGATTCCCGGTGGCAAGGCGCCGCAGCGTTTCCATTGCCGGCCGCTGCGACCGTAATTCCGCGCGATAGCGCTTGCGGAACTCGGTCCAGCGCGCCGGGTCATGCCCGTACCATTTGCGCAGGGCGGTGCTTGGCGCCAGTTCGCGGAGCCAGCCGTCGAGCGCCGCGCGCTCCTTGCTGACCCCGCGCGGCCAGGCGCGGTCGACCAGCAGCCGCTTGCCGTCCGTGGCCGCCGGCGCGTCATAGATCCGCTTCAGCGCGAGGTCGATCTGCGGCATCGGCAACATTTCAGCCGAGCGCGATGATGGCGGCGGCGCCGGCGGCAAAGGCGGCGAGCATCACCGTGATGACCCAGAGGGGATTGGCGGGATTGGCTTCCGCTTTGTCAGCGGGCTTCGTCTGCGTCGTAAATTTCATGGCGTACTCCGTGTGGTTTCATCTTTCTTTCTTCTTCACGGTGACCATGGACCCCGGTGGGTCATTCGACAAGCGATGAATATTCGTCCTTGGTATCGAGTTACTCGATGTAACCTGTCCCCGGTCAGTGTGACTCGTTCGCGACACGCCGAATCGTGTCGACGGCAAGCGCCAGCGACGGCGACTCGGTCTTCGCCGGCGAACACAGGTAGGCCGTCAATCGAAACTCCGGCGCGCCCGGCACGCGGTGCATCCGGCCGGCCGCTTCGTGCTCATGCAGCAGCCGTGCCGGAAAGTATCCGCTACCGCCCGCGCGCTGCAGGTGCATGAGCCCTAGCCAGCCGACGTTCACCGTGAGCTGCGCGCCGCTGAATCCCGGAAATGCCAGGCTGTGCTGCGCGTAGAACTCCGGTCCCCAGTCGACGTAAACGTAGTCGCGGCCCGGTTCCGGTTCCGGATCGGCGCGCGTCGACACCATGACCAGCCGCTCCTCGAGGATCGGCTCGACGCGCAGGCCCGGCCGCGCCTGCGGTGAATACATGACGCCGAGGTCGGCGCGGCCCTCGATCAATGCCTGCATGAGGTCGTCCTCGAATCCGACCAGCGCGCGCACGGCGACGTCCGGAGCGAGCCCGCCATAAATCGGCAGCCAGCGCGCGAGCAAGTCTTCCCACAGGCCGATGCGACCGCCGACAGTGAGCGTCGCCCTGAATCCGCTGGCGACGCCGGTTTCCTGTCGCGCCTGCTCCACCGTTCGCGTCAGCAACGCCGCGTGACGCTGGAACCGGGCGCCCGCAGCGGTGAGCGTCGTGCCCGCCTTATTACGGACGAACAGCTCGGCGCGGAGAAGCTCCTCCAGCCGCTTGATTCGGGTGCTGACGGTCGACTGGGTGACGTGCAACCGTTGCGCGGCGGCGACGAAATTGCCAGCGGAGATCACCGCCAAGAATGTGCGGGCGAGTTCCGTATCCATCGATGCAATCGATATTACCGTAGTGTTTTCGTCGCTTGTCAAATCGATGGCCGGCGTCCAGCCTTCAAGTACACCAGAAGGAGATGCCATGAGCCTGACGCTCCCCCCGCTTCCCTACGCCCTTGGCGCCCTCGAGCCCCACATCTCCCGCCTGGCGCTGTCGCTCCATCACGGCCGCCATCACGCCGCCTACGTCGAGAAGGCGCGCCAGCTGGTTCAAGGCACGCCGCTCGAATCCGCGACGCTGGAGCGGGTCGTCCTGTTCAGTGCCGCAAACCCCGACCGCGCGCTGTTCAACGCTTCGGCGCAGGCGTGGAACCACGAGTTCTACTGGAATTCCATGCGCGCACAGGGCGGCGGCAAGCCGCGCGGCGCAGTTGCCCGCCTCGTCCGCGAGGCGTTCGGGAGTCACCAGGCGTTCTGCCAGGAGTTCATCAAGTCCGCGAGCACGCATTTCGGGAGCGGCTGGGCCTGGCTGGTGCTGGACGGCGACAGGCTCCGCATCACGACGACCGCGAATGCGGACACGCCGCTCATCTCTCCGCAGATCCCGCTGCTCACGGTCGACGTCTGGGAACACGCGTACTATCCCGATTACCAGAATCGCCGTGTCGACTACCTCGCGGCGTACCTGACGCACCTGGTCAACTGGCAATTCGCCAACGACAAGCTGGAGCAGGGCGCATCGACACGCGGCGAAGCTTCTTTGTCACGGGCACCGATACAGCCGTCGGCAAGACACTGACGACAGCGGCGCTGCTGCGGAGCCTGCGCGAATCCGGCATTCGCGTGGCCGGCATGAAGCCGGTCGCGGCAGGTGCAATCCCCGCGCCCGAGGGCCCGGCGAACGAGGACGCGCTGCTGCTGCAGGCCGAATCGAGCACGCGCAATCCCTATGCGCACGTGAACCCCTGGCTCTTCGAGCCTGCCATCGCGCCGCACATCGCGGCGGCCGAAGCGGGCATCACGATCGACACCGCGCGAATCGTGGCCGCGCACGCCAAGCTTCGCGAGCGTGCCGAGGTAGTGCTCGCTGAAGGTGCCGGCGGCTTTCTCGTGCCGCTCGACGCGACCCGGAGCATCGCGGAGCTGCCGGGCCTGCTCGGCATGGACGTGATCCTCGTCGTCGGCCTTCGCCTCGGCTGCCTGAATCACGCGCTGCTGACTGCGGAGGCGGTCGCCGCCCGCGGCCTCACGCTCGCCGGCTGGGTCGGCAACCACGTCGACCCGGCGTTCGCGCGCGCGAGTGCCAATATCGAGACACTGCGCGCGCGCATCGCGGCGCCCTGCCTCGGCATCGTTCCCTGGATGGACAAACCCGACGTCGCGACCGCGGCGATGCACCTTGCCGCAGCGTCCCGCATGCTTCGCATCCCACTGGAATGAAAGGAAAAATCCGGGTTGCGGCCCTTTCCGGCAACCCTTAGGATGCGCGGGCCGTGTGCCGGCATACCCAGGCCACATCCGGGAGCTCCGTTGACCATCGCCAATCGGTTCATGAAGCGGTCCGTGGCCGCGGGCGGGGCAGCGATGCTCGCCCTGCCCGCCCGGGCCGACTGGGACCTGATCAACCTGCCGAAGGGCGTATCCGAGCTCTCGCGCGAGATCTACGACGTGCACATGATCATGTTCTGGATCTGCACAGCCATCGCCGTCGTCACCTTCGGCGCGATGATCTTGGCCATGATCCGTTTCCGGAAGTCGAAGGGAGCCGTCGCGGACCATAAGCTCCTGCACAACGCTCGGCTCGAGGCCACCTGGACGATCGTCCCGGTCATCATCCTGATCGCGATGGCGATCCCGTCGGTCGAGAAGCTGGTCAAGATCGAGGACACCTCCGGCTCCGGCCTCACGGTCAAGGTCACCGGCCACCAGTGGTACTGGCAATACGAGTACCTCGGCACGGACGTGTCCTTCTACAGCCGGCTGGCGCGCACCAGCGACTTCGCGCGGCAGAAGGGTTCCGGCATCGACCCACGGAGTGTCGAGAACTACCTGCTCGAGGTCGACAACCCGCTCGTGATCCCGACCGGCGTCAAGGTGCGCCTACTGCTGACCGCGAACGACGTGATCCACGCCTGGTGGGTGCCGGACTTCGGCATGAAGCGCGACGCGATCCCCGGCTTCATCAACGAGATGTGGATCTCGGTGGACGCCGACAAGCCGGGCATCTACCGCGGCCAGTGCGCGGAGCTGTGCGGGGCCGACCACGCTTTCATGCCGGTCGTCGTCGAAGCGAAGCCCGAGGCCGAATTCGCGGCCTGGCTCTCGAGAAAGAAACAAGGGGGCGCGGCAAGCGTCGCCGCCACGGAGTGAACGAGATGGCACACGCAGGCCACCACGACGACCATGCGCACGGTCCCCCGAGAGGCATCGTGCGCTGGCTGACCACGACGAACCACAAGGACATCGGCACGCTGTATCTCGTGTTCTCGCTGCTGATGTTCTTCGTCGGCGGCGGGTTGGCGTTCATGGTCCGCGCCGAGCTGTTCCAGCCAGGCCTGCAGCTCCTGAACCCGGTCGTGTTCAACCAGATGACGACCATGCACGCGCTGGTGATGATCTTCGGCGCGGTGATGCCGGCGACAGTCGGCCTCGCGAACTGGATGGTCCCGCTGCAGATCGGCGCGCCCGACATGGCGCTGCCGCGCATGAACCTGTTCAGCTTCTGGCTGCTCGTGGCCGGGGCCCTGCTGCTCCTGTCCACATTCCTGATGCCGGGCGGCGCGCCGGCCTCGGGCTGGACGCTCTACCCGCCGCTCTCGCTGCAGACCGGCCAGGCCTTCCCGCTTGCGATCTTCGCGATCCACCTGATGGGGGCCTCGTCGATCATGGGCGCCATCAACGTGATCGTCACGATCGTCAACATGCGGGCACCGGGCATGACGCTGCTCAAGATGCCGCTCTTCACCTGGTCCTGGCTTATCACCGCCTACCTGCTGATCGCGGTGATGCCGGTGTTCGCGGGCGCCGTGACGATGCTGCTCACCGACTATTTCTTCCAGACCAGCTTCTTCAACGCGGCGGGCGGCGGCGATCCGGTGCTGTACCAGCACGTGTTCTGGTTCTTCGGGCACCCGGAGGTCTACATCATGATCCTGCCGGCGTTCGGGATCGTGTCCGAGGTCATCTCGACGTTCTCGCGCAAGCCGATCTTCGGCTACGAGGCGATGGTCTACGCGATCGCCTCGATCGCGTTCCTGTCGTTCATCGTCTGGGCGCACCATATGTTCACGGTCGGCATGCCGCTCGCGGGCCAGATGTTCTTCATGCTGGCGACGATGCTGATCGCAGTCCCGACCGGCGTGAAGATCTTCAACTGGACGGCGACCCTGTGGCGGGGATCCATTACCTTCGAGCCGCCGATGCTGTTCGCGCTCGCCTTTCTCTTCCTGTTCACGATCGGGGGGTTCTCGGGGCTGATGCTCGCCATCGTGCCAGTCGATTTCCAGTACCACGACACCTATTTCGTGGTGGCGCACTTCCACTACGTCCTCGTGCCCGGCTCGGTGTTCGCGCTAATGGCGGCGGTCTACTACTGGCTGCCGAAGTGGACCGGCCACATGTACGACATGCGCCTAGCCAGGCTGCACTTCTGGCTGTCCGCAATCTTCGTGAATGTGCTGTTCTTCCCGCAGCATTTCCTCGGCCTCGCCGGCATGCCGCGCCGCATCCCCGACTACGCCGCGCAGTTCGCCGACTGGAACATGGTCTCCTCGATCGGCGCGTTCGGCTTCGGCCTCTCGCAACTGCTGTTCGTGTGGCTGATCGTCAAGTGCGTGCGCGGCGGCGAGCGCGCGACCGCGGGCGTCTGGGAGTACCAGCACGGACTCGAGTGGACCGTGCCGTCGCCGGCGCCGTATCACACCTTCGAGAAAGCGCCGGAGATCCGTTGAGCCGGCCGTCCGCCAATGTCCGGCTCGCGCTGACGCTCGGCGCCGTCGCTGTCGCGGTGTACCTGACCTACATCGTGCTGCGGCTGCTGGAGCGCGGCGGGTGAACGACGAGGGCCGCAAGCGAAACCGCGGGCTCGCGGCGCGGCTCTCGCTGATGGCAGCCGGCAGCTTCGCGTTCGGGTTCGCGCTCGTGCCGCTTTACGACGTGGTCTGCGAGATCACCGGGATCGGCAGCCGACAGCAGCTCTCGCGCGCGGGCACGACGGACGTGCAGTCGCCGGTCACGAACCGGACGGTGATCGTCGAGTTCACGGCATCCGTGCCGGCCGGCGGCTGGACCTTCGAGCCGGTCGACGCGACGCTGGAGGTGCAGCCCGGCCGCCTCTATGAGACGCATTACCGTGCGCGCAGCCTCGCCGCGGGCGCGACGACCGGCCAGGCCGTGCCGAGCGTCGCGCCGATGCGCGCCGCGCGCTACTTCGTCAAGACCGAGTGCTTCTGCTTCACGCCGCAGCAGTTCGCGGCGGGCGAGGAGCGCGAGATGGCCGTCCGATTCGTGGTCGACCGCGAGCTGCCGGCCGGGATCGACCGCCTTACGCTCTCGTATGCTTTCTACGACATCGGCCAGGCGAACGGGCGGAGCTAGGAGATCGAGATGGCGCAAGGCGGGCATGCCCACGACGAGAGCCAGTACTACATCCCGCACGGAAGCAGGCTTCCGTTCTTCGGCTCGGTCGCGCTCTTCGTCCTGATGGGGGGCGCCGCGGCGGCGCTGAACGGCGCCGCGGCGGGCTCCTGGGTGCTGGGGCTCGGCTTCCTACTCCTGTTCACCCTGTTCTTCCTGTGGTTCGGCGCGGTGATCCGCGAGAACCAGGCCGGCTTATATAACGAACAAGTCGACCGCTCGTTCCGCATGGGGATGATGTGGTTCATCTTCTCCGAGGTCATGTTCTTCGCCGCGTTCTTCGGCGCGCTGTTCTACGCGCGGCAGCTGTCGATTCCGTGGCTTGGCGGCGAAGGCTCAAAAGCGGTAACGAGCCTGCTGTGGCCCAACTTCGATGCCGGCTGGCCGAGCAGCGGCCCGGGACACCTGGGCCCGCGCGACGACGGCAGCTACGAGATCATCCCGGCCTTCGGCCTGCCGGCGATCAACACCGCGCTCCTGCTGACCTCGGGCCTCACGATCACGATCGCCCATCACGCGCTCAAGAGCGGGCACCGCGGGATCCTCAAGGTTTTCCTCGCGCTGACCTTCCTGCTCGGCTTCATCTTCCTCGGCGTGCAGGTGATGGAGTACGGCCACGCCTGGGACGAGCTTGGCCTGCAGCTCGGCACCGGGATCTACGGCTCCACCTTCTTCATGCTGACGGGCTTCCACGGCCTGCACGTGCTGGTCGGCGCCATCATGCTGACGGTGATCTGGCTGCGCGCCATGGCGGGCCACTTCACGCCGCGCCAGCATTTCGCCTTCGAGGCGGTCGCCTGGTACTGGCACTTCGTGGACGTCGTCTGGCTCGGGCTCTTCATTTTCGTCTACTGGATCTAGCCGCCCGCGCGCCTGGAATCCGGCCGCCAGGAATCGGTGATGCTTCGCAAGATTCTCGTGATCCTGCCATGGGTTGCGGGCGGTCTCTTTGGACTGAGCGTCCTCCTGTATCTCGTGGCCCTTGCGGTCAACTGGCGCGACGCCGAGCCTTCAGCGGCGGCACTTCAAATGGCGGATTTTTACCGCAGCCGCACGGACGTGCGCGATGAAGACAATGGGTTCGTCTACATGATGGGTTTCGACGTCGGACCCGACGAGGATCCGATGGCGATGGGTTTCAGGCGCGTCGACTGGCTACGAAAGGCTGAGGGCGACACTTCCTTGGACTTGAGTCGAGATCCGCTGGGCGAACCACGGCACTACGGTGCCGATCGCGATCCGGCGATTCGCGAGTATCTCGAGGCTTGCGGGCCTCGAGGTCCGGGGTGCAACGATACGCTCGAGGCGGCCAGCAAGGCATTCAAAGGGCGCGTCGGCGCGGAAGATTGGCTGTTAACGCGCTACAGGGCACTGTTGAACCGTGAGGGCTGGCGCGAGTTTATCTCGACCGATTTGCCTGCAGCGATGCCTCGCTACGCGCCTGTCATGGATGGACAGAAGCTCCTGCTTCTCCAAGCGATGACTCGCGCTGGAGAGCGCGACGCGGGAGCGGTCAAGGAAGTGCTTGGCGAGGACCTGCGATTCTGGCGCCGGGTTCTCGAATCGTCCGACACACTCATCAGCAAGATGATTGCCAGCGCGGCAATCCTTCGGCACTTCAAGGTCGGCGCGACGATTCTCGCGTCCTTTCCGCCGGAGAACCTCGCCGCCGCCCTGCCTGTGGAATGGCAGGCGCCCATCACCGAGTCGGAACGGTCCATGGAACGCTGCATCGTGGGCGAGTGGCAATTAATGTCGGACATATTCCACGACGCTGCGACTCGCGAATCCGCAGCCGGGTTCGTAATGGACGATTCGATCTCGTCGAGAGCCTCCTCGGCGCTCGTCGACCCGATGTTCCAGCCTCAGGACACGATCAACGTCTACTCCGAGCACTACGCGCGCTCCATTCAATTTCTAGAAGGCGTGTCGTTCGCCAATCTGGGGGAGGCGACAGATCGTGTCACGGAGCTTTCCAGGACCGCGGCCAACGAATCTCTTCCGCCCAGATCCCTCTACAACTTTCTCGGGCGCATGGTCGCCGGCATAGGAACGGCAGACTTCGGATCCTATGCCCGCCGCGTCGGCGACCTCGAAGGCGTGCGTCGCGCAGCGCTGGCAGCGATCGAACTGCACGTGGCGCAGATTGATGGCGGCGATATTCCTGCGGCCCTTGCAGCGTCACCGCTGCGCAATCCCTATACCGATGAGCCTTTTTTGTGGGACGCCACCGACGGCGCGGTCGTTTTCCGCGGCCTCGAGCCCGGCGAGCGCGGCGAGCACCGGATCCACTGATGCCAGGCAAGCGCTTCATCGCGATCGCCGGCAACATCGGCGCCGGCAAGACCGAGCTGACGCGCTTCCTCTGCCGGCGCTACGACATCAAGCCGTTCTTCGAGCCGAACGACAAGAATCCCTACCTCGCCGATTTCTACCGGGACATGAAGACCTGGGCCTACCGGTCCCAGCTTTACTTCCTCGCGCACAAGTTCCGCCTGCAGCTCGAGCTGCAGGACGACCCCGGCACGGTGGTGCAGGACCGCACGATCTACGAGGACGCCGAGATCTTCGCCAGGAACCTCTACCGGCAGCGCTACATCGACGCCCGCGATTTCCGGACCTACACGGCACTCTACAGCTCGATCGGCAAGGCGCTACGGCCCCCGGACCTCATGATCCAGCTCTCCTGCCCGGTGCGCACGCTCAGGAAGCGCATCCGCCTGCGCGGCCGGGCCTGGAACAGGACATTCCGGTGCCCTACCTCCGGCGGCTCAACCGCCTGTACGAGGACTGGTTCCAGCGATATGACCTGTCCCCGGTGCTGAGGCTCGAAACCGACCGGCTCGACTGGATGACCGACCTGGTCGATCGGGTGGACCTGTTCCGGAAGATCGAACGCTACCTCGACTGATAATCCGGGGCATGTCAGCCGGACACCGACAAGACCGAGGTCGCCGATCGCAGACGCGGCGGAATTGCCGTTTGCGGGGCGAATGCCAGCATGAAACTAGGGACAGCCCGGCTGTCCAATGGCATATTGCGTGGCAAGAAAATGTTCGATCCGACGCAGACCCAGCCCCTGTCCTGGCGCATGCACCAGGGGAAGGCCGTCCTCCCTCCGCATCCGGCGGCCACCACGACGGTGACGATCACGATGCCCGTCAGAGCTCGGCCGAACAGTAATCGGCCTGTCATTGTTCGCATCTCATCCTCGGTACGGGTCTACGCAAGGTCAGGGCCACGGCCGGGGTATGCGCGTCGGCGTCGGCCTCCCGTTCACGTCCTACCGATTGCACGTGTTCTCGTCGAAGAGGCATGGCCCGCGCAGCTCATCTGAGGAGGAGAACATGAAGAAAGTCGTAGGAACCATGGCCGTCGTGTGTGCGGCTGTGTTCACGCTCGCGTGCAACACCGAGAACCGTAATGAGACGACCACGAACAATGATTCGACGATCGGGACCACCGGCGTGAGCGACGGCGATCGTGAATTCGTCGAAGCGTCGGCTTCCGCAAACAGCGCAGAAGTCGAGCTCGGCAAGTTGGCCGAACAACGCGCCACGAGCAACGAGGTCAAGAAGTTCGCGGCAATGATGGTCAGCGACCACAGCAAGGCCAACCAGGAACTGATGCAGGTGGCCCAGCAGCACTCGATTCAGGCGCCGAGCGACTTGAACGAGGAGCACCGCGATCTCGTCGGCCGGCTGTCGAATCTACGGGGCGCCGACTTCGACCGCGAGTACATGGAAGCGATGATCGACAGCCACCAGGACGTCATCGATCATCTGCAGACTCGCGCTAGCGAGGACCGGATTGGCGACAACAAGGGAGCGGTCGAGCCCGAGGGCAGCGATAACCCGGTTGAGGCGAGCCTCAATCAGTGGGCGGCGGCGACGCTGCCTGCCGCGCGGCACCATCTCGAAGAGGCGCAGCGCATCAACGAGGGGCTGGGTCGGTCGCAGACGCAGCGCTAGCCCGTGATCGTCGTCCCGCCCAGCACGTTGACGATCTCGCCCCGTGATGTCGCGGCGTCGCTATCGGACGCCAGAACGACGCACGACGGCGCGGCTTCCTCGCGCTGCGCGGGACGGCCGACCGGCGTCTGAACCCCGCACTTCTCCCAGCGGTCGCCTAGCCACCCGCGCCCGGACAATAGAGCGATCGCGCCGTGAGCTCGTGGTGATCAAGTCCAGCAGCCCGGTCCAACAGCTGCAGTCGAGTCGGAAGCTCAATCGGTATGCGCCATTCGTCCAATCGGCCGCCCGCTCGCGAGAATCGCTCGGCTGCTTCGTCCCACCATGGCGTGACACGACGGGCCATCGGCTCGATGACGAGCAGTCGCACGCCACGAGCGGCCGACTCGACGAGTCGCGTCTCGACGCGCCCGCGGACGTCAGCCGACAGTTCGTTGAGAACGTATGCGGCGACCACCGCATCCCGGGAGTCGAGCGGCGGCAGGCGCGACACGTCGCCTTGTCGTGCACGTCCGCGCACGCCGAGTTGCGCGTAGGTCCAGTTCGCTTCGGCTACGGCCCACGGATGGCGGTCGATCCCGCGGACCAGCGGGCCGCCGCCTGCCAGCGCCCACCCGGCGGAGGCGGCACCGGTTCCACAGCCGAGATCGACGATGACCCGCGGCGCTTGCGCGGAGGCGGACAGTGCGCGCACGATCGCATGCACCGTGAGCAGATGCAGTGGCGCATAGAAAAGGGAGAAGGCTGCGCGCTTACCTGCGCTGTCGAGCGCCGTCCGAACCGCCGCGCCGCGCCGCTGGACATACGCCGACGACAGCGCTCGAAGCGCTCGTGTGACTTCGGCAAATCGAAGATCGGCGAGATGTCTCGTCTCCAGTGCCGAGAGCCATCGCTCCAGGAGCTCGGAATCAGGGAATGTCACAGGTCTGCGATA
This sequence comes from uncultured Gammaproteobacteria bacterium, assembly GCA_963728615.1. GTDB lineage: Bacteria > Pseudomonadota > Gammaproteobacteria > Steroidobacterales > Steroidobacteraceae > SCUD01. The sequence goes on along the minus strand of CAVSKQ010000001.1, from coordinate 6,029 downwards.
CTCAATCGAAAACCGGCCATTTGTAAATGGAATGCGTCATCCTGATTGGAATTCCGGCATCGGGGAAGAGCACGTTCTATCGCGAGCGCTTCGCCGGGACTCACACCCACATCAGCAAGGACCTGATGCCGAAGACACGCAGGACGATTGACCGGCAGACGCACTGATGGCCGCAGCGTTCGACTCAGGTCAGTCGGTTGTCGTGGACAACACGAACGCCAGCGTCGCGGTGCGGGCACCGCTGATCGCATTGGCCCGCAGCCATGGGGCCACCGTGGCCGGTTACTACTTTCCAACGGAAGCCGCCGAGGCCCTGCGGCGGAATCGCGCGCGCGACGGACCGGCGCGGGTCCCGGCCTGGCGATATTCGCCATCAACAAGCAGCTGGAGCCGCCCAGAGCCGGCGAGGGATTCGATGAGCTCTATCGTGTGCAACTGGACGAGGACGCCCGCCAGTTCCGCGTCGAGCCCTATTCGAGGTGAGCTCGCAGATGGGGCGCGCGCGCGATGTCGGGATCGGCGACCGCCTCGGATAATTCACGCGACGGCGTGAACTCCGTCGAGCGCTCGAGCGGCGACTCGGTTTCGGTGAGCAGCCCGGTGACGAGACCGATCACCCCGAGTATCACGGGCATGGCTGCGCGACGCCGTTCTAGCCGCGGCAGGTAGAGCGGTGACATCAGCAGCGCCGTGCACATGATGAAGTCGAGCGCGAGATGACCCCGCATCGGCATCACGCGCACCACGCCGGCCTCGTAATTGGTCATCATCGCGGTCAGGCCCGCCACTGCTCCCGCGTTGCGTACGAGTCGCGCGGTCGCGGGTGCGTCCTCGATGAGTCGTGGCAGCGTGCAGGCCGCCGTCGCCCAGGCGTAGTCGATCGTTCCGTGCGCTTTCGTCGAGATGGGTCGGTTCACGGTGACTCCCTCAATTGCACAACGATGCAATGTGCGTGACAGACGGATCTCATCCATAGCACGTTTTCGGTACAATGGCCGGCCAGGAGGCACGCTTCCCCATGCGCATGCTCGCTTCGATTGCTCTGACCGTATTCGCCCTGCTTGCCGCGGTTCCGCGGGTTGAGACTTAGTCGTCTCACGTCGCGCCTGCCGCTGTGCTCGACGCGGCAATCCAAGCGCATGTTGCAACCAGCGAGGCCAATCGGGAGACCGTGTCGCGGTTCATGGCCCGCCCCGAGGTGCAGAACATCGCGGGTGAGGCGGGCATCGACATGCGCCGTGTCGAGTCGGCGGTGACAACGCTGAATCCGTCCCAGATGTCCTCAGCTGTCCGCGCAGGCGCGTCAGGCCGAGGAGGCTCTCGCTGGTGGGCAGTCGCGGGTCACCATCTCGACGACGCTCTATCATCATCGCGCTGCTCGTCCTGATCCTCATCATCGTCGCCGTCGACTGACGGCCGATGCGGGCCTTCGCCTGGTGCTGCGCCGCGCTGGTTGCGGCGCCGCCCGCGCTGCTCTCCGCCCAGGGGCGAAGGCACCGAGACGGCTGTCGCTGCTCGACGTTCCGTTCATCTCACAGTCCGAACCGTTATGCGGCGGCGCCGCCGCCGCGATGGTGCTGCGCTACTGGGGCGACGGGCTTCGACGCCGAAACGTTCGCGCACCTCGTGGATCGGAGCGCCGCGTATTCGCACGGAGGCTGATCGACGGAGCTCCAGGGGCGCGGGTGGCGGGCCGTGGGAAGGCCGGGAATGACATGATCGTTTTCGCGGAGTTGTCTCGCGGACGTCCGGTGCTGACGCTCATCGAAGACCGTCCCGCGCACATTTCACTACGTCGTCATACGTCGCCTGGCACCCGCGCCAGAAGTCATCCTCGCTCGACCCGCGCAGACACCCATGCGTCGTCATGTCGCCGGGAGACGTTCGACCGCAAGTGGCGTGCGGCGGCGCGGTGGATGGCGGTCGTGGTTTAGCCACTTTTCGAAATCGTCCGGCTGGGAAAATCGTAGAAGTCGCTGACCGATGCCCCCCTGCCTGCCCGGCCTGGCATGACCGCGGTGACGGCGGCGGCGACGTCGTGCGACGAGGCGACGAAACATGTGGCGCGCTCGCGGAGAACAGGGCAACTGGACGCGGCGGAGCGGATCCTGCGGGCGCGATCGACTGTCCGGCTGCGGCGCGTGAGCTCGCGGCATTCGCGTGCTCCAGCAGCGATGGCCGGAAGCCGAAATTTGCGTCCGCGGCCATGAACCGCCGGGGACGCCGGAGAGTACACGTCAAGCTGCTGGCGACGAGCCGGTTCGTGCAAATAACTCTCTCGGTGCCCTGGGCACGGGGAACCGCGCTGGACAGTGCGTCTCGATCTCGTGCGTGTGGACGGTCTTACGCACTCGGCATCGTGTCGTCGAGCGCGGCGCTCGGTGTCGAGGTGGGCAGCGTCGTGACGCCGACGCATTCGCGCGTGCGCGCGGCGGCTTGCCCTGCCGTTGGCACCGTCGAGTCGTCTGACTACAGACCGCTACCCGGTGGGCCGCGGAGCTGCGCGCGGGGATCGTCGAGCGTCCGACGTGGCCGTTGGGATGGCTTTCTCTTCCGCGACCGGTCTGCGTGCAGCAGCGACGAGAGAGCTGTGCTTTACAACGGGGCGTTGACGGGCGGGGCGAGAGGCTGTCAGTGGGGTGGCGATTCTGGCCCGATCGCGAAGGCGTCGAGACGACGCTGGATCGCCGCGCCGTGGGGAGGCCTGATGGGTGTTCGTGCGTCGGCCGAGCGCAGCCTTCAAGATCGCCACCAGCCCCGGCTGAGCGCGGACGGCTTTAATCGAGGTCGGCGCGTGGGCGAGCGTCGCATCGATGGACCGCAACGGCCGGCGTCGATCGGTGGCGAAAAGCGCCGGGGACGTATCGGCATGCGAACTGCGTTGCGAGGCCGACGACCTAGTGATGCTGGGATTGGCGACCGATATATGGTCGGCGGATCAGGTTTCGCGGTCGCCTCAGGAGCATTCGTGTGCGTTCCACGGGAAATCGGCGCGGTTTTGCGATGCTGGGCTCGGCCGCCGGTCATCTGGCGTCGCGCCGGACGCCGCTCGACGTGTGCCGGCTGGCGACACCGGCATGGCCGCCAGACGATGCTGCGGGGGCATCCTGCTCGACGGGGTCAGCTCCGCGTGGACCGCCTCGGTCGGCACCTGGTCGACACCTCGGTCGAAGACAGTACCGCGGCCGGTCGTCGGGCCCGTCGCGGCTGCCGGGGCCGTACGCGGATGTCGCGCGAACGGCGAGGCGCTACAGGGCCCGCCCGCTTGGCGATATCGACGTGGGCGCAGGGATGCGTCTCGCGGTGAGCGGCATGACAGCGTATTCCGAGTGGACGTCGCCGGGGGTTAAGGGACGGCGCGACGACGCTGTCGTGGCGTATGAGCGGTGACGAGTCGCGTTCGAACTCCCCCCGCCTTTCGTGTTAGAGTGCGGTCTCCCACTCCAGCTGCAAGGGGCGCCCATGTTTCGGTGCGCGGCGGTCATCGTCTGTCTTGTTGCGATCCTGTCGTCCGCGGTCACGAGGCGCAGTACTTCGGCCGGAACAAGGTCGACTACGACCGCTTCGATTTCCGCGTGCTCCAGACCGAGCATTTCGACATCTACTACTACGCCGAGGAAGGGCCGCGGCCGGCATGCGGCGCGGCTGGCGGAACGCTGGTACGCGCGTCTCGCGCATGCTCGGCACACGTTCACTCGCACGGCAGCCGCTGGTTCTCTACGCCAGCCACCACTTTCCGCAGACGAACGTGACGCCCGCGGGACTCTGGCGGGGGACTGGCGGGCTCACCGACGGAACAAGTCGCGCATCGCGATGCCGTTCGCGCACCGGCCTCGGCGAAACCGATCACGTGCTCGGACACGAGATCGCGCATGCGTTCCAGATCGACATCGCCAAACGCGCCGGGCGGACGCGTTCGCCTTCCCGGTGGTTCATCGAAGGCATGGCCGAGGACCTGTCGCTGGGCCGCCGGATGCGCAGACGCATGTGGGTTCGCGATGCAGCCACCACGAACGGCTGCCCACGATGGAGCAGCTCGACGAGCCGCGGTACTCGCCGTACCGCTTCGGCCACGCGTTCTGGTCGTACCTGGCGCCGCTTCGGCGACGAGTGTTCGGACGGGCGCTGCGGTCGAAAAGCGTGGCCGTAAGCGACTCGAGCAGGCGACGCGGCCGACGCCGAGGCGTTGATCGCAGCTGGCACGAGTCGATTGACCGAAGCCGGCGATCGGGACAGCGGGGTGTCCGCCGTCGCATTGCCGTCGCCGCGCGACGGTGCCCGCGTGCACCTCGGGCCGGCCCTGAGTCCCGACGGCCGCTAGTCATGTTCGTGTCCGAGCGCGATCGGTTGTCGCTCGACCTGTTCATGGCGGACGCGGCCACCGGCCAGTCATTCGCAAGATTGTCAGCACGGCCGCCGACCCGCACTTCGACAGCCTGCAGGACATCCATTCGTCCGGCGCGTGGGATCTCGCGGGCGGCGCTTCGCGATGGCCGCGCTGAGCAGCGGCAAGCCGGTGCTCGTCATCCTGGACGTCGCGCGACCCGATGACCGGACCGAGATTCGAGCTCGCCGACGTTGGCGAGTTACAACCCGAGCTGGTCGCCCGACGGCACGCGTATCGTCTTCCGGCGCTGAAGGGCGGACTCTCCGATCTGTTCGTCTACACGCTCGAGACGGGGCGCTCGATCAGCTGACCGCCGACGCGTTCGCGGACCTCCATCCGGCCTGGTCGCCAGACGGCCGCCGATCGCGTTCGGCACGGATCGCTTCACACGCATTCTCGAAGACCTGAGTTCGGCGCGCTTCGGATCGGCCTGCTCGATCTCGGACCGGCGTGATCCGGGGCGCCGAGGACGTAGTCGCGGCCAAGAGGTCAGCCCGCAGTGGTCCCCGGATGGCGACGCGCTGTTCTTCGTCAGCGATCGCGACGGTGTCAGCAACGTGTACCGGCTGACCTCGCCTCCGGGCGCTTCGCCGGGTAACCGACGTTGCCGGTGGTATCAGCGGGATTACGTCCACGAGTCCGGCGCTGGCTGTGGCCGCGCTGCGGGCACGCTCGCCTTCAGCGTGTATCGCGGCGGCCGCTACGACATTGAGCTCGAGATCAAGCGCCGTTGCGGGGTCCGGTCGAGGACACGGCTGAACGGTCCCGCGCGCCAGCGGTCGGGCACGTTGCGGGACTGCTGTGGGTCGCGCGCTTCGGGCTTCCCTACGGCGACGTCTCGCGTCGCCGCGGTTATGACGACCGTCTTCGGATCGAGTCGATCGCGCCGCCGTTTTCGGGGCGGCGCGGGCGCCGGCTTTGGCGGCCTGATTCGCGGCTGCTTCGGTGTGGCGTTCGCGGACATGCTCCGCGACCGACAGGTCCAATTCTCCGGGCGCCTCGGCACCGACATCGACGATCTCGCGCTGCAGGTGGCCTACATGAACCGCATGGGCCGGTGGAACTGGGGCCTGGCCGGCGGCTTCGTCCCTCCGCGGTTCCTCGGGGCGCGGCGCGCCATTGAGCGCGAGTCGGAGCTCGTTACCCGGAGACGGAGCACCTCCGGGTACACGCACCATGTGGGGCGGCTCACGGCGCAGTATCAACATGAACCGCTCGCAGCGACTCGAGCTCGGCGTCGGCGCGGGCGCACCGGCTTCCAACGGCAGACGATCACGCGCGTGATTGACGCGATCCGAACAGAAGACGCTGAGCCGCACGCTGGACGAGACCACCGCGGGCCGCCCGATGTTTGTCGTCGAGGAGCGACGGCCGCGTTTGTCCACGATACGGCCGTCTCCGGGTCCGACCGGACCGCTCCTCGGGCCACGCCTGCGCCTGGGCTCGAGCCGGCGTTCGGCGGCCTGCTCTTTGCCGACGCGGCCGTGGACGTGCGCGCTATTTCATGCCGTCGGCCCGTCACATCGCCGTTCGTGTCGAGCATGTCGGCCGCTACGGTCCCTGACGCCGGGGACGGCGGGCTGACGCCGCTGTTCTGGGCCTTCAGTCGCGCGTCCGTGGCTACGATCTGCGCGTGTTCGCC